>NZ_CP042652.1:1200000-2400000 GCF_013177675.1 Arcobacter acticola | reverse complement strand
AATCTTTAAAAAACATTATAAATACAAATAACATATAAACAGTACCTAGTAGACCTAGTTTGTTTGAATTTGATATATAGTTCTTTAGTGCGTCTATTATTTCAGTTGAATGTGTAGGGTTGATTATGTTAAAAATATATGAGGTAAATATTTCTAAATAGCTTTCAAACTCTGAAAAGTTTGAAATAAATGCTATTAATAAAGCAATAATAGGAAGAATAGAAAAGATAGTAAAAAAGCTTAATGAGGCTGCATAATAAGTTGTATCATCATTAAAAAATGAATCTACAACCTTTAGTACCTTTTTAAATAAACCATCTTTATTATCTATCTCATTCATTGAATAACTATAATCCCATTTTAAATGGATTTAAAATATTATTTGGGTCAAATGCTTTTTTAATATTTCTAAATAGATTCATTTCAGCTTCCGTAAAAGCAATATGCATAAAAGGAGCTTTTGAAGTTCCAATTCCATGCTCGCCACTTAATGTTCCACCTAAATCAACTACATATTGAAAAATTTCTTCAATAGCTTTGTGTCCATCTTCCATCTCTTTTTCATTTGTTTTATCTTTTACCATTACATTAACATGGATATTTCCATCTCCTGCATGACCAAAACAAGGAACTTGGAAGCCATACTTTTCACCAATTTTATAAATACCATCAAGGGCAACTGGTAATTTACTTCTTGGAACTGAAATATCTTCATTTAATTTTTTAGTTCCATAAATCATAGTTGCTGGACTTGCATTTCGTCTTGCAAACCAAAGTTTTTTACCTTCTTCTTCATCTTTGGCAATTATAAACTCAGTTGAACCATTTGCTGCAAAAGATTCTTTTAGTGTTTGAAGTTGTGAATCGATTTCTGCTAAAGAACTAGCATCAACATCACCTACAAGAATTCCACCTGCATTATCAGGAAGTGAAATTTGTGGGAACTTTTGTTTTAATGCTTTAATTACAAGTGCATCTAAAAATTCCATTGCAACAGGATTTGCTCCAGCTGCTAGTGATTTAAACACTGCCGTCATTGCTGTATCAACGCTAGGGAAAACTCCCATGTAAGTTTGTTTGAATTTTGGTTTAGGAATTAGTTTTAATGTAATCTCTGTGATAATGGCTAAAGTTCCTTCACTTGCTATTAAAATACCAGCTGTGTTATAACCAGCAACATCTTTGATAGTTTTTTTACCTGCAACTATGATATCTCCATTTGGCAGAACAGCTCTTAAAGCCATTACATAATCTTTAGTAATACCATATTTAGCAGCTCTCATACCACCTGCATTTTCACTAACATTTCCACCAAGCGTTGAATACTCTTCACTTGCTGGATCTGGAGGATAAAATAATCCAACGGCTTCAACTGCTTTTTGGAACTCCATATTAATAAGACCTGGTTGAACAACTCCTACCATATTTTCCATATCAATTTCAAGAAGTTTATTCATATGTCTTTCAAGAGAAAGAATAATTCCGCCATTTGATGGAAGTGCTCCACCTGTAAATCCAGAACCTGCACCCCTTGGAACAATTACAATTTTATGCTCATTACAATATTTTAATATATCTGAAATATCTTGTTCATTTCTTGGAAAAACAACAGCATCTGGCTCAAATCTAGTTCTTGTGGCATCATAACAAAATGCAATTAAGTGAGCTTTATCACTTTTAACATTTTCGCTACCTACAATAGATGTAACGTAATCTAAATGTTCTTGTTGAATCATTTTTTTAATCCTAGAATTTCTTCATAATATTCATCATAACTTAACTCTTTTTTATCATTAAAGAATAATAAGTCAGAAAATGAGAAATCAAGTATTGAACTTTCGATTTCTTCAACTCTTGTATAAAATGGCATTTTAGTTTCATTCTCATCATAAGAAAGAGGATAAGTATCTAAAATTGTGAATGTTTTTGTATCTAAAATATAAACTTTTTTATTTAAAACATAAAATATTGTTCCTAGATTTTGCTCAATTGCAAACTCTTGAAAATCTTCTTTTGTTGGGAAAGGTTTATTATTTATTTTTAATTTTGCTGCAAATATATCAGAATGTATGAAGTTATTTAATTTGAAATTATTTCTTACAGCTTGAAATGTATCTTGTGTAGGAGTAATTAATAAAGAAGAATTATACATATAATTTAATACTAAAACATCTCCTTTTTCTACCATTCTTTTCGTAGTAGGAAGTGCATCTTGTTTTAAATCATCAAATTTAAAAAATTCTACAATCGATGAGTTACTATTTGAACTAATTACTTTTGCATTTGATACAATTAATCTTTTGTCATTATCATAAATATGAACTACAATGCCTGTTTGACCAATGATCAAATTTCCAATATTTATTGTACTTTTATTATCATCAATATTTTCAATTTTTGTTCCCATTGGTTTAACAGAAAAATTGTTCTCTACATTGTATTTAGAATCATTTGAATTGTTTAATGCTATATTTTGATTATCATTTTTTATTAGATAATAACTATAATTAAATTTATTTTCACTAGGAGTGATTTTTATGTCTAAAACATTCCATCCATCTTTTTTCATTTGATTTAATGAAAGGTTTCCATTACAAACACCACCATCTAAAGCTGTATTTTCAATTAAAGAAGGTTTTTCTACATTATTCTTAAAACATACTGTTTCTTGTGCAAGTAAATTACTTGAAAGAAGGCATGTAGCACTAAGCAATAAAATCTTATTAAATATTTTTGTCATCGTTATTCCTAATTATTTTGATTGTAATTCTTGAAGTTTTTCTTTCACTTCATCTACGTGTAAAACTTCTATTTTTTCACCTTTTACACTTTTTTTCTTTCTAACAGAAACTTTTGGCCAAATTGCAGCTAGTTTACCATCAGGGTCAATTATAAATGTAGTTCTAACTACTCCCATAAACTCTTTTCCCATAAATTTTTTTAGTTGCCAAACTCCAAAATCTTCACACATTTTTTTACTTGTATCAGATAATAAAGTTATTGTTAAATCTTTTGAGTCAATAAATTTTCTATGTTTTGTAGTATCATCAGGACTTACTCCTAAAATAACAGCATCTAAATCATCAAAAGATGAGTGTTTATCTGTAAAGTCACAAGCTTGTGTTGTACATCCTGGAGTTAAGTCTTTTGGATAAAAATATAAAACTATCCATTTTCCTTGTAAATCTCTTGAACAAATTTCAACATCATCTTGATTAGCTGCACAAAAACTAGGAGCAATTTCGCCTATTTTTAACATATATAAATCCTTAATTTATTTTTTTATTGCAATAAATGTAGCAAAATTTACCCATTTAAAAATTGTTTCACAATGAGTAAATCCAGCATCTAGTATCATTTTTTTATTTTCTTCTTCTGTATATGGTATTAGCACATTCTCTAAAGCTTCTCTTTTTTGAGATATCTCAAATTCTGAGTAACCTTGTGTTTTTTTAAATTCATAATATTCATCAATGCTTTGTTTATTCAAAGTTGAGTTTGAAGATATCACTTTTTCACTAAAAATAAAAATACCTTTATTTTGTAATGAATCATATATTTTTTTTACTAATTTTTCTCTTTGAAGCGGTCTTATAAACTGTAAAGTATAATTAGAAAGAATAAGTTTTGCATCATCAAAAGAAACATCATGTAAATCAGCATTTACTAAATCTATTTCAACTCCAAATGCTTTAGCTTTTTTACTAGCTCGATTTAACATTGCACTTGAGTTATCAATACCAATTAGTTTTAGATTATTTTTACAATGCTTACTTAGTTCTATCAATGTTGATGCAGTTGAACATCCTAAATCGTACACTTTGTCATTTTCTTCTAAAAAATTGCATGCAAAATTTATTGATAATCTTTGCATCTCCTTGTAAAAAGGAACTGATCTATTTAACATATCGTCGAATACTGATGCTACTTCTTCATCAAATTCAAACTGTTTTATAATTGATTTTTTAAATACTTTATCTACCATGGTAGATATTTTATCTAAATGCATATTAATAAATATTAATAATCATAAATTTAATAAATATTTCTTTATTTAAAGTAGTTTTTTGCTAATTCTATATCATCAAAAATTTGTTTTTTCAAGTCCTCAAAATTATCAAATTTTTTATTATCTCTAATTTTCTCATAAAATTTTACTTGAGTGGTATAATTATCATTTGTAATGTTTTCATCTAAAATATGTGTTTCAACTGCATAAGATCCATCTGTTGTAACCCTATGTCCTAAAAAAGTTATTGACTTATATTCTTTATTATCTAAAATGGTTTTTGTGATATAAACTCCCTCTTGAGGAAGTAAGAATTCATCTACTTTTAGATTTATTGTTGGCACAAAACTTTTAGTTCCTAATCCTTGTCCTTTTATTTGCTGACCATATAATTTATACTCTTTCCCTAAAAGTTTATTTGCCATTTTTATATTGCCATCTTTTAAATATTGTCTTATTATTCTTGAATGAACAGGAATTTCGTCTATTTTTATTTCATCAATTACTAAAACTTCACCATTAAACAAATCTTTTAGTTTTTCTATACAATATTTTCTATTTTTCCCAAAACAAAAATCAAAACCAACTACTATTTTTTTAAGATTTGGAAATTCTTCTTTTATTAGTTTAATAAATTCATCACCTTCTAGATGTCTAATATTTTCTAATACATAATAATAAATAGGATAAATACTATATTCTTGTCTATATCTTTTAGGAGTTAAGTTTGCATAACCTGATTCTATTGATAAAATCGCACCATTTTCATCAAGGTTTTTAAATAACTCTTGATGAGCGCTGTGCATTCCATCAAATCCCCCAATAGCTATTGAAGTGATTGTATTTTTATTTACTAAAATAGAAGAGCTCTTCTTCATTTCCATCTTTTCCTTGTAATTTACTCATTGATGAGTAATTTAATTTCCATTTTAAATTTTGCGTGTAATCTAAGAATTTCTCTCTTGAATTAATGATTGCATTTTTATCTTTAACCACACCTTTTTTATCTCTTTTTACATTTGTTCCAACTTCAAATTGTGGTTTAAAAAGTATTATAATATCTTTTGAAGATAATCTATTTATATCTTCTATAATATGTAAAATAGAAATAAACGAAACATCGCAAGTTACTATTTCAAAAATATCTTCACTTTTAAAATTTCTAATATCTGTATTTTCAAAAAAGTTTATTTTTGGGTTATATTTTATTCTTTCATGAAGTTGGTTTGAGCCAACATCAACACAAGTTACTTTTTTAACATTCTTTTCAAGAAGTATTTGAGTAAATCCACCTGTGCTACTTCCAATATCAAGGGCATTTTTATTTTCCAAAATAAAGTCTGGTAATTCTTCTAAAAAATATTTAAGTTTATAAGCAGCTCGTGATACATAAAAATCATCTTCCAATAGCTCTATTATATGATTTTCTTCCACATTAAAAGATGGTTTTGATATAATCATTCCATCAATTTTAACTTTTTCTGATTTTATTAATTCACAAGCTTTGTTTCTGCTTTGAATATTAAAGGTTTTTGTTAAATATAAATCCAATCTCATGGGGGCAATTATAGTTGAAGTTTGTTCAAAAAGAGTTTAGTTGCACTTTCGAAGAAAAAAAATCAAAATTCATAGCTCATTTAATGCCGTATGATTTGTTTGATGAAGTAATGATTAGACTAAAAAATGAGCATCCAAAAGCCAGACATCATGTTTATGCATATAGATATTTAAATGAATTTGAGCAAATTGTAGAAAATAGTGGTGACGATGGAGAACCAAAAGGAACAAGTGGAAAACCAAGCCTTGCAGTACTCGCTGGAAATGAACTAATTAATACAGCTGTAATAATAGTGCGATATTTTGGTGGAATAAAACTAGGAACAGGTGGATTAGTTCGAGCCTATGGAGATAGTGTAAATGAAGTTATAAAAATAGCTTCATTTGTTGAGTATCAAAAACTAATAACAAAAACTTTAATTTGCGATTATTCTGAATTATCAAAACTTGAATATCTTTTAAGTCAAGAAAATATAAATATAAAATCAAAAGAGTTTACAAATCAAATAAATTTGCAAATTGAACTAACAATTGAGCAATTTGAAGAGCTTAAAGCTTTACTTTCAAGAAATATTTTAGTAGTATAGTAACTTTTAATATTATTTAATTTAAAAATAAATATCAAGGAGTTGTTATATGAAAGTATTATTAGTACTTTTTTTTATCTTTTCTTTCAATTATGTAATTAATGCAAATGATAAGATAAATATAAATTTCAAAGATCTAAAAATAAGTGATTTAATTAAGATTACATCAAAAGTTATAAATAAAAACATATTATTTACAGATGAAATAGAAGGAACTGCTGATTTTATTCCTAATAAAGAAGTATCAAAAAATGAATTAATTAGAATACTAGATTTAGTATTAGAGGAAAAAGGTTATTCATTAGTAAGTGAGAAGGATATATTAAGAGTAGTAAAGTCTTCAATGTTAAAAAAAGAGAATTTAATAATAAAGTTAAAAAATATAAATGCAAGTGATGCTAAAAAAAGTTTAGATTTAATTTCTCTAACAATGATGAATAATCAAGAAGAAAAAACTGTAATAATTGAAAATGGATACAGTAATTCTTTAATATTAATTGGTCAAAAGAAAAATCTAGAAATATTATCTAAGCATATTAAATCAATTGATATTAGTAGTCTTTCAAGAAAAAAAGAGATTAGAATTTTCCCTTTAAAAAATGTTGAAGCTACAAATGTAATTAAAATTCTAGATGAAATTATTAATAAAAGAGAGTTTATTAATTCTGCTGATAAACCTCTCTTTTCATTGGATATAGAATCAAATTCTATTATTATCATGGGCCTTCCTGACGAAATATCTAGTATAGATAGTTTAATTAAAGAATTGGATAAAGAAAAAACTCAAGTATATGTTCAAGCTAGAATTATAGAAGTAAATGATGATTTAGTAAATCAAATTGGTGTTTCGTATGGAATTTTTGGTGCACGTGCAAGTAGTAATGTTTTATCAAGTTTCTCTTCAAGTTTGAATAATGGCGAAATTCCTTCTTTATTTATTGATGGCTTAATAATTCCTGACTTAACTTCAGGTTTAGCACTAGGAGCATCATTAAATCTACTTAAACAAAATGGAGCTTTAGATATTGTGTCAGAACCATCTATATTAGCTATAAATAATAAAGAAAGTTCTATTTATGTTGGAGAAACAATTTCAATAAAAGTTTCTTCAAGTGTAACTGATGGTGGAACAATAAAAGAAAACTATGAAAGGGAAGATGTTGGATTAACATTAAAAGTAAAACCTAGAATTTCAAATGATACAAAAGTTACTTTGGAAATTGAAACAATTTTAGAAGGAGTAAAAACAACTCAAACAATAAGTGGAAATGCTGATACTTCGAAGAAACGAATAAAAACAACTACAATTCTAAATAATGGAGAAAGTGTAATTATTGGTGGATTAATAGAAAATAAGATTGAATCTACAAATCAAAAAGTTCCTATATTAGGGGATATTCCTTTATTTGGGGAATTGTTTAAAAATACTGTAAATAATACAGAAAAAAACAACTTAGTAGTTATTGTAACTCCTTATTTAATTCCAAAAACAAAAGATATAACTTTTGTTAGAAATAAGTTAAGTGAACTTAAGAATCTTGAAGACAAATACTTAGCAGATAGTTTAGTAAGATTAAAAGAAGAATCATTAAAAAAGAAAATAGATGCAAAAAATAGAGAGAAAAAGATAATAGCTCTAACTGAGAAATTAGAAAAACTAGAAAATACAGATAATAAAACTACTAAAGATGATAGTCAAACAGAACATGAAAAAAGAGTTGCGGAGATATTAGGATACTAAATTAATTAAGATTTTACATACACCATTAAGGAATCATTTAAAGAAAGAGAACTGATTGTATTTTTTGGATTTGTAGAATTTATAACCTTGTTACAATCAGAACATAAGATTATAATATTTTCAATATTGTATCCTCCTCCATCTTTTATATCTTGGACAAAACAAGTATAAGAAGCTTCTAGAGAGATTTTTGTTCCACATCTGTTACAAGACTTATCATCTCTTTTCCATGATATTTCTTTTCTTTGTGTCCAATCATTTGGGTATTTAGGATTTGAATTTGATTTTTCAATGTAATTCGACCAGAGTTTATCTCTTGGAATAGATTCTTGTGTTCTTTTTTCATATTTATAGTTAAAGAATTGAGTAACAATATTTTCAACAATAATTGTTTCTCTTACTCTTAAATCTAGTTCATTTTGAGTTTTTTCAATTATTGAATAATCAATTTTTATTTTAGGATGATATTCTGACATATGCAGTTTTAAGTCTTTTATAAAAAAAGAAAATCCATTATCACTGTATTTAGCACGGAATATTCTTTTTCTATAAATATATAATGGTAATAATGCAGCAATTAATAAACTAGCATAAATAACAAAATCTAATTCTAATCGCAAGGTATTTCTTTCATTATATTATTTCTGGGTTTATTTGATGTTTTTCAAGTGTTTTTCTAGCTTCATCATGTTTACCTGATGCTAGTTTTTGTAGCTCATTTATATAAATTACAGGCAATATGATTTCTCTTCCTGAAATTTTCTCAATTTGTTTTCTATTGTAATCAAAGATATAGAAGTCTTCAATTGTATCAACTAATAAAAAATCAGCATTTGTATCAAAAGCATCTAATAATATTGTTGAAGCTACACAATATGTAATCTTTGGATTTTTATTAAATGTGTTTTTTGCTAAATCAAGGTTTAAAGTATCAAGATTTAAAATCTTTGCATTTAATTTTTCTAATAACTCTAGAGTTTTTTCATTATTTTTTGAAGGATAATATGCAATATTAAAATCTTTAAAATCATGTTTTATTTCATAATTATCTTCAAAATCCCCAAAATCAATAATTAGTGTTTTATTGATTCTAAAATTTTGTTTAGGTAATTCTTCAAATAAATCTAATTTTTTCTGAATATTTTTTATTTTTTCTTCAATTGATAAATCAAAATTATAAATTCTATTTTCTAAATTAGTATGAAATTGTGCACCAATTTCAACTTCATTTAGAGCATGAAGTATATAGTTTTCATATGCTGGTTTTTGTTCTATTAAATCATGTGCAAAAATTAGCACTGAATCACCAATATAATCATTATTGTAGTTTAGGGTGTTTGAAGCATAATAATATTGTTTTAACTTAGAATAATTTACTATATCATTTTCATCAATAAATTCTTTTAAAACATTGATTTTATCTTTAAAGTCATTATCATCAATTAATAAATCATTATTTGCCCTTCTAATTGAAATAGGTTCAATTGTAAGTTCTTTTCCAAAATTTTCTAAAATTTCTTCTAATTTAATAGATGCTTTTACATAAACACCATTTATAACTAAATCAAAATTTTCACAATCTTTAAAACCAAATTTTGCTGTTTTGTTTATGGTTTTTAATATATCTAAGATATTTTTTTCATCTTCTATTTTCAAAAAATGTTTTGTGTAGTATGGTAAATAGTCTGAATTTTTATCAAATTTGAATAAAGAGATTTCTAGTTTCATTAATAGTAGCCTTTTTTGTAATTAGTTAGATTTTATTTAATTTATACTTAAAAAAAATGATAAGTATATGATTTTTATACTTATCATTAAAAAAATGTCCTATTCTGTAAACCTTTTTACATCAGCACCAATTTTTGAAAGTTTCCCTTCAAGGTTTTCATAACCCCTATCAAGATGATAGATTCTGTGAATATTTGTTTCTCCATCAGCAACTAATGCCGCTAAAACTAAAGCAGATGATGCTCTTAAATCTGTAGCCATTACATCAGTCCCATTTAGAGTTCCTTTTTTACCATTTATAGTTGCAGTATTACCATTTAAATGAATATCAGCTCCCAGTCTTAAAAGTTCACTAACATGCATAAATCTATTTTCAAATAGTCTTTCATCAATTGTACTAGTTCCATTTGCTTGAGTTGCTAATGCCATAAATTGAGCTTGCATATCTGTAGGAAATCCTGGATACTCTGTTGTAATGATATTTACAGGTTTAATTTCATTTGTAGGAAGAATTGTAACACTGTTTTCATCTTGTAAAATTTCAAAATTCATCTCTTCAAGTTTTGAGATAATTGCTTCTAAATGTAAAGGAACAACTTTATCAATTTTTAATTTCTGATTTTTGATTGCTGCTGCACACATATAAGTTCCAGCTTCAATTCTATCCGGAATAACATCAAAAGGTTTTATATCTATTAGTTTTTGTCCTGTTCCTTCAATAATTATTTTTGAAGTTCCAATACCTTGAATATTTACTCCTGAGTTTGCTAATACTTCACAAAGTTGTACAATTTCAGGCTCTTTTGCTGCATTTATTATTGTAGTTGTTCCATGAGCTAATGCTGCTGCCATTACTGTATTTTCAGTCCCACCAACTGTAACTTTATCAAATACAATTTTTGCGCCTTTTAATCCATTTGGTGCAGTAGCTCTTATGTAACCGTGCAAAATTTCGATTTTTGCACCCATTTGTTCTAAAGCTTTTAAGTGTAAATCAACAGGTCTTTGTCCAATTGCACAACCACCAGGAAGTGAAACTTCACAGTGTCCAAATCTTGCAAGAATTGGTCCTAAAACTAAAATAGAAGCTCTCATTGTTTTTACAATATCATAAGTAGCTGTTGTATTATTTATTGTTGTTGTATTGATTTTTGCAGTATGATTATCTTTTTCAAAACTACCACCTAGTTTTTTGATTAATTTTAAAAAAGTATTGATATCAACTACGTTTGGCAAGTTTCCAATTGTAATTTCATTTTTTCCTAAAATAGTACAAGCAATTAAAGGGAGGGCTGCATTTTTTGCTCCTGATATTTCTACGCTTCCAGAAATATCTTTTCCCCCAACAATTTTTAAGTATTCCATGTTACCCCACAAATATTTATATATAGCTAATATAATATCTAAAAGTTGCTTTAATATGAAAAGCATTAATAATCTTTTTTTAATAGGATTATAAATACAATTGCCACTTTATAATGAAAGGGTTTTATGGAAAATCAAGTAAATAAAGGTATTCAATATATGCTTTATGCATCTGTATTGTTTGCATTTATGGGAGCTGCTGCAAAAGAACTTAGTGATTCTATGAGTTCTGTAGAAGTTGTTTTTTTTAGAAATATATTTGGAGTTTTTTTAATTTTAATATCAATATATAATTCACCTTTAAAGCAAATAGGTGGTAAGTTTTGGTTATTGGTATTTAGAGGAATGGCGGGTTTTATAGCTTTATTATTTTTCTTTTATAATATTGCAGAGATTTCACTTGGGGAAGCAATGACTTTTTCAAAAACATCTACAATCTTTACAGCAATTATTGCATATTTCTTACTAAAAGAAAAACTAGGAATAAAAGGTTGGCTTGGAGTTTTTGTAGGTTTCATAGGAATTGTATTTATAACAGAGTTTGATGGAAGTTCTTTAGAAAAAACAGATTATTTAGGAATACTTTCAGGAGTAGGGGCTGCTTTGGCTTATACATCTGTGCGAGAGCTTAGAAATTATTATGATTCAAGAGCTATAGTTTTATCTTTTATGACTGTTGGAACAATTGGACCTTTGATTTTAATGATAATTTCAAGTTTCTATTCAAATGAGTCTTTAGATTTTATGTTGGGTACTTTTGTAATGCCCCAGGCTAATGATTGGATATATATTATTTTATTGGGTATTTTTGCTACTTTTGCCCAAATTTACATGACAAAAGCTTACGCTTGTGCAAAAGCTGGAATTATTGGAACAATATCTTATAGCAACATACTTTTCTCAATAATTCTTGGACTAATACTAGGAGACAACTTTCCTAGTATTTCAATAGTTTTTGGTATACTATTGATAATTTTAAGTGGCTTGTTAGTATCAAGTAAAAAGGAATAAAATGAGTTTTTTAGAAGATTTTACATTTTGGGAAGAGTTTTGGATTATTTTTGCAATCATTATGATTGCTTGGTATATTCATGATAAATATGTACAAAGAGAACATCAGTTACTTGTTAATTATCCAATTATTGGAAGATTAAGATATGTATTTGAAGAAGCCAGAGAACCTTTTAGACAATATTTTGGTGATGAAAAGTTTTATGAATCAAAAGATAAACTTGATTGGGTTTATAAAGCTGCAAGAGATTTGCCAAATTATGCATCTTTTTCACCATCTCAGCCTTTACCAAAACCAAAATTTATGATTAGACATGCAAATATTGTTTTAAATGATAATGAAGTTGAAGATAAATTTGAAGTAACTTTTGGTGAAAGAAGAAAAAAACCTTATACCGCAAAAAGTATAATTGCTAGATCTGCTATGAGTGATGGTTCTATTTCTCCTGAAGGAACAAGAGCTTTTGTTCAAGGATCTCAAATTGGTGGTTTTCCTATTAACTCAGGAGAAGGAGGTGTAACCTCTAACTTTTTTGTTACCCATGTTAATTATGATTCTGCATATATGAAAATAGTAGATAGTACGCCTTTAAAGAAAAAAATAAAACACTATGTTAAATTCTTTTTTAATGGTTCAACTGCTGCTGATGTATATAGAAAATTAGTTTTTAAAAATGATCCAGAAGCAGAAACTTATATTTTAGATATGAAAAGTAAAGTTTTTTATAGACCAAATTGGGATGCTCCTTTAGAAAGTTTCCCAAAAGAAGTTCCATCTGATATGCCTGATATTATATTCCAAATTAGTTCAGGTCTTTATGGTGCTAGGGATAAAGAAGGGAATTTTGATCCTGATAGATATCAAAAAGTTATGAGATTTTGTCAAATGACTGAAATCAAAATGGCTCAAGGTGCAAAACAAACAGGTGGAAAACTTGCAGGGCATAAAGTAACTCCAGCAATCGCATATTATAGAAACGTTGAAGCGTATAAAGACGTATTCTCACCAAATAGATTTCCATATGCGAATTCTATTGAAGAATTATTTGATTTTGTTGGAAAACTTCAAAAGTTATCTGAAAAACCAGTTGGTATTAAAATCGTAATTTCAGATATTGAAAATATTGAACCATATGCTAAAGAGATTAAAAAAAGAATAGATCAAGGAAATGATGCTTATCCTGATTATATTACAATTGATGCAGGAAGTGGTGGAAGTGCAACGGCTCCAATTGAAATGATGGAAAGAGTAGGTCTTAATGTTAGAGATTCTGTTTATTTAGTAAATAAAGTTTTAATAGATTATGGAGTAAGAGATAAGGTAAGACTAGTTGCAAGTGGTAAGATTTTAACACCTGATGATATTGTAATTATTATGAGCTTAGGAGCTGACTTCTTGCAAATTGCAAGGGGATTTATGATGAGTGCTGGATGTATTAGGGCACGTTATTGTTCAGGTACAACAGGTCGTGATTGTCCAGTTGGACTTGCAACTCAAAATAAGAGTAAAAGAAGAAAATATTTTGTATTTAGACATGCTACTTATGTGGCAAATTATCATAAAAATCTTTTAAAAAATGTAAAAGGTTTATTAGCAATCATGGGACTTAAAAATATTAATCAATTAAATAAACATAGATTACTATTTTTAGATAAAGATTCAAGAGTGCATGATAATATAGATGAAGTATTTAAAAGAAAATTAGATTTAGGAAAAGATTTGGAGGACGAATACCATGAACTTAGATAAAGTAATTTCAGGATTTTTTATAATCCTTGCAATGACTTTAAATTTTGGATTTTTTTATGGAGATATTCAATCTATAGAAAGCCATAGTAAATATGAATTATTTGCAGCAATAATAATAAACTTAATTGCTACAATTTTAAAACTGGGTGATAAGACTCAGTTAGGTTCTGTATTATTAGCAACTTCATTAGTAGCTGATATTCAATTAATCACAGCAGCTATTATTTGGACAGTTGTTGCTTATTCATCTACTATGGATTCTTCAGTTATGTCAGTTGTTGTTTCTTTATCAGGTGGAGCATTATTAGCAAATATAACTTCAGTAGCACTTTATGTTGGTGATACACTAAAATCTAAGAGATAGAATAGGTAAATATATTGAGAAATAATTCTTTATTTATAATATTACAAAAAATGAGGAAACCATTTTTAGTAATATTAATAACATATACTATTTCAATGATAGGCTTCCTTTTAATTCCAGGTATGGATTTAAATGGAAATACTTATCATATGACTATTTTTGATGCTTTTTATTTTATTTCGTATACAGCAACTACAATAGGATTTGGTGAGTTACCTTACCCTTTTACTTACACTCAAAGAATTTGGGTTACTTTTTCAACATATTTAACGGTTTTAGGATGGTTTTATAGTATTGGTTCATTACTTACTTTATTGCAAGATCAACTATTTTTACAAGAAATAGAAAAAACAAAATTTTTAAGACAAATAAAAAATCTAAATGAAAAATTTATTGTGGTTCTTGGATATAACCAAATCACAAGAAAAATTATTACAAAAGCTCTTAATCAAGGCTTACGAACAGTTGTGATAACAAAAGATAAAATGGAAATAAATAATTTACTTTTAGAAAATTTTACACCAACAGTACCTGTATTATTTAGTGAAAACTATTCTGTAAAAGTTTTAGAAGTAGCAGGTTTAAATAAAAGAAATTGTAAAGCAATAGTATCTCTATTGGAAGACGATGCTTTAAATTTGAAGATTACATTAATTGCAAAAACATTAAATAAAAACATCAAAGTTGCTGTTAAATCTACAACTACAAATCATACGGAGAATTTAAAAGATCTAAATGCTGAGGTTGTTATTAATCCTTTTTCAATTATTTCATCAGAAATTAATATGGCACTTTCTGCCCCAAATCTATTTAAACTTGAAAAATGGTTATATGGTATTGATGATTTAAATGCAACTTTACCGATTTTTCCCAAAGGTCTTTATATTATATGTGGATATGGAAGAATGGGAAGAAAGATTTTTGAAAAATTAACAGATACCAATGTGGAAGTTAAATTGATTGAATTAGATAAAAATAAAGATAGAAAATTTACTCCAGATGAAATATCTCATTTAGTTTTCGGAAATGCAGATGACAAAGAGTTATTGTTAAATGTTGGAATAGAAAATGCAGTTGCAATAGTTGCAGCAACTGAAGATGATACTACTAATTTATCTATTTTAGCAACGGCTAAAAAGTTAAATCCTAATATTGTAACCATAGTTAGAGAAAATGATATTTTGGATGATTTTTTATTTAAGAATGCAAATATAAATCATATTTTTACACCTTCTAAGATTTTGGTAAATAAAGTTACAAATGCTTTAGTAAACCCACTTAGTGATAAATTTTTAAAGATGATTATAAAAAAAGACAATGAATGGGCATCAAAACTAGTTAGTAAGCTTTTACAAGAAATCGATGCTAAGCCACTTCTTTTGGAAGTTGAGATAAGTGAAAGTACAACTCCCCAAATTTTTAATTATTTAAAGTCAGAAGAAATAGCGTATTTAAGTTTATTAGGAATATCTTTACATAATAAAGAACATAGAAATAATATTGTTCCTTTGTTACTTCAACGAGAAAATGATATAATATTAACCCCTGAATGGGAAAATGAAATTAAAATAGGCGATAAAATTTTATTGGCATGCGATAATCATGCAAAAGATGATATAGAATATATTTGTCAAAATGCTTATGAATTTTATTATGCAATAACAGGTAAAGAAAAACGAACAATTTTTAAAGGAATTAAATGAAAATTTTAACAGGACCATGTGTATTAGAAGATAGAGATACAGTAATGAGAATTGCTGAAAAATTAAAACCATTAAGTGAAGATAAAAGAGTTGAATTTTATTTTAAAGCTTCATTTGATAAAGCAAATAGAACAAGTATAAGCTCTTTTAGAGGCCCAGGACTTGATGAGGGATTAAAGCTATTCCAAGAAATAAAAGAGCAATTTGGATATAAAGTTGTAACTGATATTCATGAATCATATCAAGCAGCACCTGCTGGTGAAGTAATGGATATTTTACAAATTCCTGCATTTTTATGTAGACAAACTGATTTATTAGTAGCAGCAGCTAAAACACCTGCAATTATAAATATTAAAAAAGGACAATTCTTAGCAGCTGATGCAATGAAACATCCAGTTGAAAAAATTCTAAATACAAGAGGAATAACAGAAGTTTCTTATGAGACTTCTGAAAAAGCTGGAGTTTGGCTTTGTGAAAGAGGAAATACTTTTGGATATGGTGCATTAGTTGTTGATATGAGAAATCTGCTTTTATTAAGAAAATATGCTCCTGTAATTTTTGATGCAACACATAGTGTTCAAATTCCAAGCACAGGTGGAACAACAGGTGGAAACTCTTCATTTGTTCCATATATGGCAAAAGCAGCTGCTGCTGTTGGAGTTGATGGATTTTTCTTTGAAACACATGAAAACCCAAGTGCTGCACTTAGTGATGGACCAAATATGCTAAAAATCGAAGACTTATATAAAACAGTAAGTGACATTTTTGCTATTAAAGAGGCTTTAGGATATAATTAATCCTTATACACATATTTTTGGAGAAATAAATGAAAATTATTGAAGGTAATTTGCGATTAAAAGGTACTGAAAGAGTAGCTATTATAAATGGAAGATTTAATCATATTATAACAGATAGATTGGTTGAAGGTGCAAGGGATGCATTTAAAAGACATGGAGGAAATGATGATAATTTAGATTTGATTTTAGTTCCAGGTGCTTTTGAAATCCCTTTTGCATTAGAAAATGCACTTGCAAGTGGAAAATATGATGCAATTTGTTGTGTTGGTGCAGTTATAAGAGGAGCTACTCCTCATTTTGACTATATCTCAGCTGAAGCTACAAAAGGAATTGCAACTGTTGGAATTAAACACGGTAAACCTGTTGCAAATGGAGTTTTAACAACTGATACAATTGAGCAAGCAATTGAGCGAGCTGGTTCTAAAGTTGGTAATAAAGGTGCAGAAGCTATGGTTACTATTATTGAAATGCTAGATTTATATAGCGAAATGGGGAAGTAATTTGGCAACAAGAACACAAGCAAGAGAGTCTGTAATTGGGTTATTGTATGCTTACGATTTGGGAAATGAAGGTATTGTAAAATTTGTTGATGAAATTTTAGAAGATAAAAAAATTAGAAATCAACAAAAAGAATTTGCTTTAAAACTTTTTAATGGAACTATACAAAATATTGAAGCTATTGATAAAGAAATTATTTCACATTTAAATCAAGGAACATTAGAAGATATTGGTTCTGTTGAAAAATCAATTCTAAAACTTGCGATTTATGAAATATTATTTGAAGATTTACCAAAAGCTATCGTTATTAATGAAGCAATTGAATTATCAAAAAAATTAGCAAGTGATGGTGCTCCAAAATTTGTAAATGGATTATTAGATAAAGTTATAAAGGCTTAATTTATGAGTAATGCTATGAAATTATGTGTATCTTTAGATTTATCAAGTGCTGAAGAAAATTTAGAACTAGTAAAACAAATAAAAGATTTTGATGTTTGGTTAAAAGTTGGATTTAGAACTTACATTAGAGATGGAAAATCATTTTTAGAAAAAATAAAAGCTATTAATCCTAATTTTAAAATCTTCTTAGATTTAAAACTTTATGATATACCAAATACAATGGCAGATGCAGCCCAAGAGATTGCAAACTTTGGTTTAGTAGATATGTTTAACGTTCATGCTAGTTCAGGCGTAGAAGCTATGAGTACTGTTATGAATAGAATTAAAGATATTCCAAATAAACCTTTAGTTTTAGCTGTAACTGCACTTACTTCTTTTGATAATGATGCTTTTAAAGCAATTTATAATGAAGATATAAAAACAAAAGCAAGACAATTTGCAATTGATACATATAATTCAGGTGTTGATGGAGTTGTATGTTCTGCTTATGAAAGTTTTGATATAAAAAATAATACTTCAAAAGAGTTTATTACTCTATGTCCAGGAATTAGACCTTTTGGTGAAGACAGTGGTGATCAAAAAAGAGTTGCTGATATTGCATTTGCTAAAAAAAACCTTGTTGATTTCATAGTTGTTGGAAGACCAATATATAAATCTTCTAATCCAAAAAATGTAGTTGAAGAGATATTAAAAAATATTTAATGATCTCTTTGTCTTTTAAGTATGTTTTAAGTGATGTAGTATTATAATTTCCGTCCTGATTTTATGAAAGTAAAATTACGGAAACAGCGGACAGTTGGGTGAGCTGGCTGAAACCACCTCCCTGCTAAGGAGACGTACTGGTAACGGTACCGAGGGTTCAAATCCCTCACTGTCCGCCATTGGGTCATTAGCTCAGCTGGTTAGAGCACTCGGCTCATAACCGAGTGGTCGAAGGTTCGAGTCCTTCATGACCCACCACTATTTTTAAGTAAATAGTTTTCATTTTTTGTGATTTAAAAATGTATTTCAGTACATTTTTATGCGGGAGTAGCTCAGTTGGCTAGAGCTTCTGCCTTCCAAGCAGACTGTCGCGAGTTCGAGTCTCGTCTCCCGCTCCACTATTAAATAGATTTGGTAATGCTATTTAGTTTTTATTATTTTACCAAAAGTGATGCGGGAGTAGCTCAGTTGGCTAGAGCTTCTGCCTTCCAAGCAGACTGTCGCGAGTTCGAGTCTCGTCTCCCGCTCCACGGTTAATCTTGATTGATTAAATGATCTTTTATTTATAACGCGGAATAGAGCAGCACGGTAGCTCGTCGGGCTCATAACCCGAAGGTCACAGGTTCAAATCCTGTTTCCGCAACCAATTTTTTAAACGTCAAGGTAGCTCAGCTGGTTAGAGCGCTGGTCTCATAAGCCGGAGGTCGAGGGTTCGAGTCCCTCTCTTGACACCATCGAATTAAAAGTGTATAATGCGTGCGTTTTTAATTAAACGATTTTTGGATGCTGGTGTAGCTCAGTTGGCTAGAGCAGCTGATTTGTAATCAGCAGGTCGGGGGTTCGACTCCCTTCACCAGCTCCATTTTTAAACCATATTTTCTTGGGGTATCGCCAAGTGGTACGGCAACTGCTTTTGGTGCAGTCATTCCTAGGTTCGAATCCTAGTACCCCATCCACATTTCTTACAAAACATAAAATCTAATTAATACTTGATACTGTTGATTATTTAACTTTGTATGTCATATACATAATCCGCGGAATAGAGCAGCACGGTAGCTCGTCGGGCTCATAACCCGAAGGTCACAGGTTCAAATCCTGTTTCCGCAACCAATACAAGCTTTTAGCTATTTGAACCAAGTGTTCTTTTAGCTAGAAGCTTTTTTTTAGTCTTCTTTCCTATTATACAAGTTAGAATCTTTCTAATCTAGAAATATCCGTATTTATTTTTTTCATTCTTTTAATTCTTAAACATATTTTGAATAAAAACTATAATAATATGATACAATTTTTAATTATTTAAGGGGAAGCAATTCTTATGAAAACATTAATATTTACGGGATTGATTTTAGTTGTTTTTATAGGATGCTCACAAGCTAATCAAAATAAAATGACTTCAGATGAACAAATAGTTTCTGAAGAAAATAATAAGTCTGATGAATTTGATAGAATTGATTCAGAATTTAAAGATCAATTAAATCCATCAACTAATGCCTTAAAGCGTATGCACTATAAAAAATGCCAATAAAAAGTAACTCTATTTAATATATATAAATATATAGAAATATTAAGGTCTTTATTTTTCTATACTTATAACAAATTCAGCACCTATATATATTTTATTTTCATATGTGAACTCTTTATTAGAAACTTCTATCTTACCATTTATTCCTTCAGTTATAAGTTTATATGTCATACTTAATCCAAGACCAGTACCTTGTGATTTATGTTTAGTAGTGAAGTATGGTTCATATATCTTTGAAATAATATCAGCTGGAATTCCTCCTGCATTATCTTTTACAAATATATAAATTATATTATTTACTAATTTTGTTTCAATAAAAAATAAAGAACGATCAGGGTTTGAATCTACAAGTGCATCTTTTGAATTATTGAATAAATTAATTAAGCATTGTGTTAGTTCATTTGAACTTCCATTAATGACAATATTATCATCTAAGTTTAATATTAAATCAATATTATGACTTTTTAAAGAAGGTTCAATAATATGAATAAAATGATCTATTGAATTAGTTAAATTATAATTTTCTATTGTTTTATCAGTTCTAATGAAATTTTTAAAATCATCTATTGTTTTTGATAGATATTGTGCATTTTTATTTACTATTTCCATATTTTCTATCAATTCTTTATCTTCTAAAAGATTCATCTCTTTTTGTATTTTTATGGCTGTTGCAATTGTTGATATAATTGATAATGGCTGTCTCCATTGATGAGCTATATTACCTATCATCTCACCCATTGAAGCTAATTTATCAGATCTGTATAATCTTTCTTGAATTAATTTATTTTTTTCTACTTCTTCTTCTATTTTTATTTTAAGATTTTTGTTTAATTCATAGAGTTCATCTTTTTTTTCTTTTAAAATTAAATTAGAATTTTCTAATTGAGCAGTTCTTTTTGTTACTTCATTTTTTAAATAGTTATTATTATGTTTTAAGATATATTGTCTATATAAAAAGAATACGGATATTACTAACATAAAAGCAATAGATATCCATAAATAAGTATAATTTATTTTTTCTTCGTATTTAACTACAACCCATTTATTAATGATTTTATTTTTATCATCTTGTGTTATTGAGTATATGCCTTTATTTAAAATTGATTTTAAAATATCTTCATTTTTTTGTATACCAATTCTTAATTCATTTTCAAACTCTTTAGGTTTTAATAAAATTTTTAAATTAAAAAGACTATTTTCTTTGATTGTATATGCTGAAATTATTAAAGAATGTATAGTTAAATCAGCTTTTTTTTGTTCAACATAATCAAAGGCTTCTTTTTGTGAATTTACAGGAACTATTATCAAGTTAGGAAATTCTTTTTCAATCTTTTCATACATTGCTGTTCCTTTTGGAATAGCAATAGTTGCATTGATTTTTGATAAATCTTTGATTTCTGGCATTTCTATTCTTCCAATAATTACATTTTCATCAATAAATATGGTATCTGTGAAATCAAGCCATTGATCTCTTGAAGAAGTTTGATTTATAAAATTTAATAAATCACATTTTTTATTTTTTGAAAAAGCTGTACTTTCTTCTGTATTTTTTGTCGGAATAATTTTTATTTGAATACCAAGTCTATCTGTTAAAAGTTTAATATAATCACCTGCAATACCAATATGATTATTGTTAACATCAAGTTTTTCAAAAGGCTCTCTATTTGGATCAATACACATTGTAATAATTTGTTTTTTATCAAGATATAATTGTTCCTCCTTTGTTAATGCAATTGTATTTTTAGAAATTTTATTAGCAGTAAAGATTTTTTCATTTATTAAGTTTAATTCTTCTTGAGTTATTTCTTTTTTAACTTTTTCTAATATATTCTTTAATACAGTATTATTTTTGTTAACAGCAATATGCATATCTAAATTAAAGTTAGAATTTTTTATTTCAAATGCAGGTTTTATATTTGTAATAAAATTTTTTTCGATAAAATAATTACCAACTACAAAATTATCAAATGCTCCATCTGCTTGTCCAAAAGCTACTTTTTTTAAACCTTCAAGAGAATCTTTAACTACTAAAAGTTTTATATCTGGATAATGTTTTTTTAGAACATCTTCTTCATAAAATCCATCTATAACTGCTAGTGTTTTTCCTTTAAAGTCATTTAAACTTTTTAAATTATTATTATCTTTCTTTACAAAAATAGCATCTATATTTTTTGTATATGCAGATGTAAATTGAAATTTTTCTTCTCTACTTGGAGTTTTTGAAATATTTAACATAATATCTATTTCATTTTTTTCTAATTTTTCTATATATTCATTCCATGAAAAGCCAGATATGTATTGAACTTCTAATCCAATTTTTGAAGCTAATAAATTCATATAATCAATAGAAAATCCTTCTGCTTTATTATTTATAGAGTAGTTATAAGGTGGCCAATTTAATTCATTATGTACTTTTATAATTGGTTTTTTTCTCAAAAAAGCTTTTTCTTCTTCTGTGAAATTAATTATAGGAAGTTTATCTTGCGTTATATAATAGTTTTTTAATATAGTATTTATATTAAAATTTTTATCTACTAAATTAAGATTTGCATACATATCTGCATTTAATTTTATTAATTCAGGAACAATAGCTCCTATTTTAAATACATTTGTTTTAAATATTTCTTCAGTTTTATTTGCTTCGTATAACAAAGCCTCTTTTGTTTTTCTTTTTGTGTATTTATCATAAATTAAATCAATGATCTCTTCTTTATTCTCAAATGCATAAGCCCAACCTTTATTTGTTGCATTAACGAAATCTTTTACTTTTTCTAAATCCTTATTTATTACAAATTCACTTGTAAATAATTCAACATCATAAGAGTAAATTCCAAAGTTAGCAGGGTTTAATATATTGTATTTTATTCCTAATTTATCAAGTTCAAAAGGTTGAGATGTTGTAAAAATACTCATAGCATCAACTTCACCATTTAGGAACTTATCTACTTTAAAATCATGTTTTACTAAGGTATAATCATTTTCATTTATTCCATAATCCTTTAGCATAACTCCCAAGCTTGTATGGCCCATCTCCCAATCTACAGCCAAAATCTTTTTATTTTTTAAATCAGAAGGAGTTTTTATTTCAGGTTTTGTTACTAGTGCTAAAGCATTTTGTTTAAAATATGAACCAATTAAAACAACTGGTTTATTTTTTAGTCTCTCTAGGATTAATGCTGATGAAGATATTCCAAAAGTTGCTTTCCCACTTAAAACTTCTTCACTTATATTAATACCTTCTTCGAACTCTTTTATCTCAAGATCAATGCCAATATCTTTGTAGTAGCCTTTTTCAAGTGCTGCATAAAATCCTGCAAATTCAAATTGATGTTTCCATTCTAAACGTAAAATATCTTTTTCTAAAGGTTTTGTTATTGATTTTTCGTTTGCAAATGTTAAGTTTGTTATCAATACAAATAATATAATTATAATTTTTAGAATATTTTTCATTTAATCTTCTTTTGTTTAATATAAATAGTTATTTATTATAACATTAACATTCTAATTATTCTGAAATGTATTTTAGATATAATCTAATTAATAAATAAAATAAAATATGAAGGACACTTTTTAATGGGTGATAGAATACATGAAATTATCGGGGAAATTGGAATAATTCACAACACCCTAATAGAAACTAATAAAATATTAGAAGCGGAAGAAGTTTTTGAATTTATAGAAGATTATGACACTGATGTACAAGAACATTATTTAAATCTATTATTACAATATTATTTTCAAAAAAATGATTTAAAAAATTTAAAAGAAGTATTATTAGTTGGTGCAAAATTTGATATGAGATTTGATGATGTTAAAGAAGCGTTTTTAAATATAAAATCAGATGAAGAAAATGTAATAGAATTTATGCAAGAAAATGTAGTATTTGTAAAAGAAGAAATTAAAGCAGAGTTTTTAAAAACTATGTATGAGTATTATATTAGTAATGTTGATTTTCAAAGTGCTTTAGAACAGGCAGTTGAACTGATAAAAAGAAATAGATATGTATGTGCATTTTGTTATAAAAACAATAAAAGTGAAGAGTTTTTTAAATTCTTTTTAAATGAAGATTTACTAGAGTCTTTAAAAAGAGATTTACCTTATTTGGTAAAATAGGTTTATAATGCCATCTTTTCAGATTTTAATGCCAGAAAACTTTATGTTTATAATATCAAACTTATCATTTATATCTTTTTGTTTCTTTATTAGTTTCATTGTGTCAAAAATATTAAAAAGTGCAATTGTTTTTTTCGTACTTTTGATATGTTTATTTAGTACTGGATATTATGATTTAATAATTAAATACGTAGTAAAAAACTATTATGAATTATCTCAAATGGATTCAAAAATATATACGCAAGCTTTTAAAAATAAAGATTCAAAAATCGAAAGTTTATCTGTTGTTGGCGCTTATATTTATCCTTTAAAATATTCAAGTACACTTAGTTCTTCTGAAAAAGAAGAAATAGCTAGTATGCATGAAAATTATATTGAGAAATTTATTGACATATCAACTTTTACATATAAATTTAATAAATATACTTACAATACTGAAAGAGTCTATTTAAACTCTTATAAGTATGATAATTCTTTAATATCAAATCCAAATGAAGAAGCTAGATTTGTTATTTCTAAAAGCTATCAAGATGGTTTTCTTCCAAAAATTTTTGGAAAATATGAGTATAAATTTTTAGATAAACAAACAAATATTGTAATAGCAACTGCATTTAAAATATCATTTTTGACAAGTTATACTAAGTTTAGAAATAAGTATTTATTCTGGACGCAAGAGAAAGAAGATGAATTTAATCTTCCTCCTATTGAAAATTTTGATAATATTTATAAAAAACTATTTATAAATACTAAATAAATTCTCCTAGTTCATCTCCTAGATATTCATCAATTTTTTTGATGAAATCTTCGAATGGTTTATTACCTGTTCTATTGAAAACTACGATTTCTTCTCCAAAATCATCCTGGATAAAATGCTCTTCTTTTAAAATTTTTTTATATAATTTTTGTAAATCAGCTTCACTCTCATCTTTATTAAATAAAAACCAATTCACAGTTGAATCTTCAATTCTAACAAGACCATAAGTTTTATTTTCATCAACATAATCTTGAATTGTTCCATTTTCAAATAAAGCACCAACTACTAAATCATTTTCATTTAGAATCATTTCCATATTTTCACCTTTTTAAATAGTAGTTGGGATTATATTTAAACTCTAGTTAGTAATTGATTATATTTATCAAGTATTAGATACAATTTGCAAAATCAAAAAAGGAAAATATTATTAAAAAATTTAAGAAAGTGCATATAGAAATTACAAATATTTGTAACTTAAAGTGTACATTTTGTCCTCCAAAAATTCTTCCAAATGGAACAATGAGTTTAGAAAAATTTGATGATTTGAATTTTCAATTAAAACCATATACAAAAGAGTTAGCTTATCATATGGTTGGTGATCCATTAGTTCTATCAAATTTAAATGAGTATTTAAATATTAGTTTAAAACATGATTTAAAAGTAAATATCACAACAACAGCTAATAATATAAATGAAAAGCACTATAAAGCTTTGATGAATCCAACAATTAAACAAATAAATTTTTCTATAAATTCATATAATGCAAATTCCCATAAAAAATCTTTAGATGAGTATCTAAATCCAATTTTAGATTTTGTAAAATTTGCACAAGAACAAAAACATGAATATTTTATAAACTTTAGAATTTGGAATTTAGATGAAGAAAAAAGTGCAAAAGAATTCAATAAAAAAGTATTTGATAAAATAAATGAAACTTTTAATACAAATATAGATTTAGAAAATGTATATAAAGAACGTCCTAAAAATATAAGGATAGATAGAAAAATATTTTTCAATTTTGATGAATATTTTAACTGGCCGAGTTTAGAAAATGAAATAGTTTCTTCAAATGGTTTTTGTTATGGTTTAGATTCTCACTTTGGAATATTAACAAGTGGAGATGTGGTTCCTTGTTGTTTGGACCAAAATGCTTGTATAAATCTTGGAAATACAAATACTACACAAATAAGTGATATTTTAAATTCAAACAGAGTAAAAGCAATTCAAAATGGTTTTAGAAAAAATATTGTTGTAGAAGAACTTTGTCAAAAGTGTGAATATAGAACTAGATTCGATAAATAAAGGAATAATAATATGAATGAAATAGAAATTATAATAAAAAGTATAAGAGACTTTTTTACAAGTTCTATGCTAAAAATTGCATTAATTCCCTTGATTGTAACTATGGTTATATTATATATGCTATTTTTTGCGGCAGCTGATTTTGGTATAACTTCACTTCAAGAAATTGCAGCAGCTTCTCAAAATGGAGAAGAAGTAGTAATTGATGAAAATGCACCTTTTTATTTTGTATGGGCAACTTACTTTATAGTATTTTTATTTAAGTACTCTTTTACATCATGGATTGCAGGATTCTTACTTTATACTATAGGTACGGTAATAGTTCTTCAAGCATCGGTAATTTTATCAATAGTTGTAATTGGATTTTTAACTCCTATGATTTTAGATATTTTACATAAAAGATATTATTCTCATTTAACTTTACATGGACATGGTAGTTTATTGTCACCATTGTGGGTAATGGCTAAAAGTGGTCTTGTAATGATAGTTTTATTTATCGTTTTAATACCTGTTTATTTTGTACCTGTATTAAATATAATTGCATTTGCATTGCCCTTGTATTATTTCTTTCATAAGCTATTAAATTTTGATGTTAGCTCAACAATATTAAGTAAAGAAGAGTATAAAGAGATATATGCAAAAGAGGGTAATAGTTTTAGATTAAGAACACTGTTTTTATATTTTATTTCAATGTTTCCCTTTGCTACACTTTTTACTGCTGTTTATTATATTATTTATTTAGGTCATGCTTATTTTATAAAACTTGATGAAATAAGTAAATTAGATGTAAAAAAAGAGTATAAAAAAGAAGAAGAGATACTTTTAATTGAAGAGAAGTAAAAAGAGTTTTATCTCTTTTTATTCCTTAATTAATTTATATCCAAGGCCTTGAATATTTTTTAGAAAATTTTGAGGAAGTTTTTTCCTAAAATTTTTAATAAAAAGTCTCATGGCATTTGCTGTCATAATTGAGTCATCATCCCAAACACTATTTTCTAACTCTTCATATGTAATAAGTCTATTTTTAGTAATGAGAAGTCTTAAAAAAGTGTTTTCTTTTTTTGTTAAAGTAAATATTTCATTTCCATTTGAGATGATTGATTCCTTATAATCAAAAATCCAATTTGGATCAAGGTTATATATTTTATCTTCATTGTAGGTATTAACAAAAGCTTCTAATGCATTCATTAGTTTATCTTGAGTTATAGGTTTTACTATATATTTTACAAGGTGAAGTTCAGCAGCTTGTAGCAAATAATCTAAATCTGTATGTGCAGAGCTTATAATAATTCTAGTTTTTGAATCAGATTTTCTAATCTTTTTAATTAAATCAATTCCTGTTTCAGCACCCATTTTTATATCTGTAATAATTAAATCAGGATTAAATTCTAAGTATTTCGCATAGGCTTCACTTGCATTTGAAGCACTATTGGTTTCTTTAAATAAATGCCGTAAGATTTCTTCAATATTTTTTCTGATTCCATCTTCATCTTCTACATATAAAACAGAAAAAGCATTAAGTTTATTTGTAAAATTATTTTGCATAACTTTATGAATCCTTATAAATATTTATATTATCATATCAAATTTAGGTTAAGAATAAAGCATAAAAAATTTATGCATTGAAGTAATTAAACATTTTTTTAGATATTATAAGGGTTTATTATATGAGGAAGGTTTTTTATGAGATTTTATTTTACTTAGATATTAATAAAAAATTAAGAATTAAAAAAAATGATAAACTACCGCTATAATAAAAGAATAGATGAAATAAAAAGGGGCGTATTGAATTTAATAACAGAAAAAAATTTATCAAAAACAATAATTTTTACTTTTATAATAATAATGACCTCAATGATATTTGCGATATCTTATTTTTATGTAAAAAATACTTATGATGATTTTGAGCAAGAAATGGATAAGTTTGTAAATGAGTATTATCTAGATAAAAAAAAGACTTTAAAAAAAGAGATAAATACTGTAATTGATATTTTAAATTATAATATAGCAAAATCAAATTTAGATGATGAACAGTTAAAAATTGATGCGGTTAGATTATTAAATAATATTACATTTGAAGAAAATAAAAGTAACTATTTTTTTGTATATGAAGTTGAAAATATTCAAGGTGGAGATAACTTTGCTAGATTAATGGTAAACCCAAATAGACCTGATTTAGTAGGAACTTTGATTTCTACTAATTTAGAAGATACTAATGGAAAGAAATTCAGAGAAGATTTTTTAAAAGATATAAGAATGTATAAAGAATCTTTTACTCAGTATACTTATAAAAAACCTTATTCAGATGAAGTAAAACAAAAGCTTTCTTATTTTAAATACTTTGAGCAATGGAATTGGATTATAGCTGTTGGAGTTTATACCGATGATATTGAAAGTGAAATAGCTATAAAAAAAAGAGATTTAGAGATAAAGATTAAAAATCAAGTTGTTCAAAATCTAGTTTTATTTGTAATGTTTTTATCAATTGCAATTTTAATATCAATAATAATTTCTCAAAAAATTGATGAGGTATTAAAAAGTTATGAAAATAAAGTTAAATCCAACGCTAAAGAGTTAGAAGAATTAAATGAATCATTAGAGATAAAAGTACAAAAAGAGATTGAAAAAAATAGGGAAAAAGAACAACTTCTTGTACAAAAATCAAAATTTATTGCCCTTGGTGAAATGATATCAAATATAGCTCACCAATGGAGACAGCCTTTAAGTGAATTGTCCTCTATACTTATGTATATAAAATTTAAACAAAGTATTAAAGCATTAGATGAAAATACCATGAATCAAAAACTTCAAGAAGCGGATAAGGTTTTAGATTTTATGTCTCATACTATTGATGATTTTAGAAATTTCTTTATGCCTAAAAAAGAAAAAGAGGAATTTCATTTATACTGTGTTGTTGATATAGTAATAAATATTGTTTCTAGTACTTTAAAAAACTATAATATAAAACTTGAAATTGATATTGATAGAAATATAGTTTTAAAAACATATGTAAATGAGTATGAGCAGGTTTTATTAAATATAATAAACAATGCTAAAGATGTTTTAATAGAAAAGAATACTGAATCTCCATATATTAAAATAAAAGCGCAAGAAGAATCTACTCTTGTGATTTTAACAATTGAAGATAATGGTGGTGGAGTTTTAGTTGAGCCAAAAGGAAAAATTTTTGAACCATATTTTACTACAAAAGAAAATAGTAATGGAACAGGAATAGGGCTTTATATGTCAAAGATTATTGTTGATAAAAATATGAAAGGTAAATTAAGAGTGAAAAATACAAAAGAGGGTGCGAAGTTTGCTATTATTATTCCTAAAAATATAGAAGAGAATACAAAGATTAATTATGAGTTTATTTAAAAATAGATTTATCGCTCATAGGGGTTTACACAATAACTTAATACCTGAAAACTCATTATTGTCTTTTTCAAAGGCTCTTGAATATAACTATGCGATTGAGTTTGATTTGACAATCACAAAAGATGAAAAAGTAGTTGTATTTCATGATGATAATTTGCTTAGATTGTGTAATGTTGATAAAGATATAGAAAATGTTACATACTCACATTTACAAGAACTGAACCTTCATAATAGTAATGAAAAAATACCCTTATTTAAAGAAGTTTTATATTTAGTAAATGGAAAAATTGCCCTTATAATAGAAATAAAAAAGCATAATAGTATTGGAGTATTAGAAGACAATATAGTTAAGTTATTAAACAATTACGATGGTGAATATTTTATTTGTTCCTTTGAAAGAAATGTATTAACTTGGTTTAAAAATAATAACCCACATTTAAAAAGAGGATTGATATTTGAATCAAATCCAAAGAAGTTTGAAAAATATAATAAAATACTTTTTTTATATAAATACTACAAAACAAAAGCAGACTTTATCTCTTTAGATTATAAATTATTAGATAGTTCAGTCTATGATTTTTGTAAAAAGAATAATTTAGAATTAATAACTTGGACCATAAAAAATAAAGAAGATTATGAAAATATAAAAAAAAAAGTAAATGGAGTAATTTTTGAGAAGTTTATTCTTTAGGTTCTCTATTTTGAAGTTTTTGGGTGAAAAATGCTAAAAGTATAACAACAAAAGCGATAATTGTAAAAGAGAATATTTCAGATTGTAAAGTAGTCATAAGTACCCTTTTTTGAAAGTCTATCTAAATTATAAAAAAAGTAAGAGATAAACTCTTACTTAATTTTTTATCCATACATTAATCTTGGCAACCAAAGAGAAATTTCTGGAATATAAGTTATTAGCATTAATCCAATAAGTAATATTCCTGTCATCGGTAAAGATGCAACAATAACTTGTTTTAGACTAAGCCCCGTTATTCCACTGGCTACAAAGAGATTGAGTCCCACAGGTGGGGTTATCATTCCTATTTCCATATTTACAACCATAATAACACCTAAGTGAATAGGATCTATTCCTAAAGCAATACCAATTGGAAGTAATAGAGGTACTGTAATCATTACCACAGAACTTGGTTCCATAAATTGTCCCATTAATAAAAGTAAAATATTTACTATTAATAAGAACATTAATGGTCCAACATTAGCTTCTAATATCAGTTGAGTGATATGTTGAGGAATTTGCTCATCTGTTAAAAAGTGCGCAAATAACATTGCATTAGCAATAATGAAGAAAATCATTGAACTTGTTTGTGCTGAATCTAAAATAATTCTATATAAATCTTTATATTTTGTATCTTTATAAATAAAGAATGAAACAAAAAATGCATACATAACACTAAACGCACCGGCTTCTGTTGGAGTAAAAATACCCCCATAGATTCCACCAATAACAACAACAATAATTAATAAAGCCCAAAAAGAATCTTTAAATGCTGTAAATCGTTCTTTAAAAGTAGCAGGTTTTGTAGCTTTGAATCCACTTCTTTTTGCTAAGAAATATGTAGCAATCATCATCATAATACCAATCATAAGTCCAGGAATAACTCCAGCCATGAATAGCTTTCCAATAGATTGATCAGCAGTTACCCCAAATACGATAAATACAATAGAAGGTGGAATTAAAATTCCAAGAGTTCCTGATGTTGCAATAGTACCAATAGCAAATTGTTCGTTATATCCAGCTTGTTTAATAGCTCCATACATAACAGAACCAATAGCAGCAACAGTAGCAGGAGAACTTCCACTAACAGCCGCAAAAATAATAGATGCAAGAATAGCAGCAATTGGAAGACCACCTGGAAGATGTCCAACTAAGCTTTTTGCAAAATTAATAATTCTCATTGCAGATGAACCACGTGAAAGTAAAGCACCTGCTAAAATAAACATAGGGATAGCCATAAGTGTATACTTGTTTAATCCATCAAAAATTTTAGATGAAATACCCATTAAATCCATATCTGTAAAAAGAAATGAAGTTATTAATGTTGTAGCTCCTAATGAAACAGCAACTGGAACTCCTATTAACATAAGAGCGAAAAGTAAAATAAATAAAGTACCGATAACCATATTATTTATCTCCTTGTGATTTAATTTCATGAATCACTGCTTCATGTTCATTATATAATTTTATATCGTCTGCATCTGTATAATAAATTTCAACTAATTTTTCAGCGCATCTATATGCAGCTAGTGCAAATGATATAGGAAGAACTAGATGTGGAATCCATATAGGGATACCTAAATCCACACTCATTTCACCAAAATCTTGTAATAACAGTATTAATTCATACCCAAAGTATGAAATTAAACCTAAATATCCAATAGAGACTAGATTCGCAAAGATCAAAAAGCCTTTGGTGACTTTTGGCGAAAACCTTTCAATAATTAAACTTACTGAAATATGCGCTCCTTGTTTAAATCCATACGCAGCTCCAAAAAGTGCAGCCCAGATAAAAAGATAGTTAGTTAGTTCAGCAGCCCAAGTAAGACTCATATCAAACGCATATCTCAATATTACATTAATAAATGCTAATATAACCCCTAATGACAGTCCTACGACTGCCATTGTTTGGTTAATCATACCTACTATTAAATCAATAGTATCAAAGAATTTTTTCATATTTTTACTTTTTTATTTTGCGTCAATTGCTTTTTGAATTAAATCTTCACCAATTACATCATAGAACTTTGGATAAACAGTAGCCATTACTTTTTTCCATTGTGCTTTTTGATCAGCTGTTAATTCAATAATTTCAAGTTTGTTTGTATCTTTAGCATATGCTCTTAAAGATTCCATGATTTTTGCATCTTCTACAGCAGATTCTTCTCTTTCAAATGCAGTTGCTTCTTTCATAGCTTGAGAAACTTTTGCTTGAAGATCTGCAGGAAGTTTTTTCCAGAATCTATCACTCATAACTACTAAGTATCCTAAGTAACCATGACTACTTAAAGTAAGACTTGTTTGTACTTCATTGAATTTTTTTGTATAGAAGTTTGATAATGGATTTTCAGTTCCATCAACAACACCTTGTTGTAAAGCTGAGTAAACTTCTGAGAATGGAAGAACTTGAGGATTCCCACCAATTGCTTTAAATTGTGCTTCTAGAACTTTTGAACTTTGAATTCTATATTTATGACCAGCAGCATCTTCAGGTAATACGATAGGTTTAGCATTTGTAGAAAAATGTTTAAATCCTGCATCCCAGTAATCAAGTGCAATCATTTGTTTTTTTGCATCAATTTTAGATTTTAAAATATTACCAACTTCTCCGTCCATTACATTGTAAAGGTGTGCTTTATCTCTAAATAAGAAAGGTAAGTCAAATAGTTGCATTTCTGGTGCGATACTCGTAAACTTTGATAAACTTGGCATAATTAATTGTACATTATCCATTACAAGAGCTTTCATTTCTTCACCATCACCATATAATTGTGAATTTGGGAATACTTGAACATCAATTTTTCCAGCAGTTAATTCTTCAATTCTTTTTTCAAGGAAAATTGCAGCTTTACCTTTTGGCGTACTGTCACTTACAACATGACTTACTTTCATTACATAATCTGCTGCTAAACCTGCAGTTGCCATCATAGCTGCTGCTATTGTACCTATAACTAATTTTTTCATATCTCTTTTTCTCCTTAATTTTTGATATACAAAAATTATAGTTAAATCTTGTGTAAGTATTATGTACAAAAGGAATTTTTTATACACATAAATAAAAAGTGTACAAAAACAACATATGTATAAAAAATATACATGTGTGAAAAAATTAATGCTCAAATATTTTGTATAATGTGGTATCGTAAAGATTCTATTATTTTAGCTATTAACTTTTTTTAAACTAATTTATAGTATATTATCGGACTTTACTTAAGGAATATGTGAGATTAATATAAAGGGAAATGATGGGGTGCAATTTAGACTTATTAACTTCTTTTAAAGATAATTGTGGGTTTGGTTTAGTAGCTGATATGAAAAACAGACCAAGTCATAAAAATTTAGAAGATGCAATAACTTCACTTGAAAGAATGATGCATAGGGGTGCAGTGGCTGCTGATGGTAAAACTGGAGATGGTTCAGGTTTATTATTATCAATGCCAGATTCTTTTATGAGAAAAGTAGCAACACAAAAAGGTGTTGACTTACCAGAAATTTATGCAGTTGCAATGATTTTCACAAGAGATCTAGCTGAAATAGATATATTTAAAGAATACTGTGAAAAAAATGATTTAAAGGTTTTATTAACAAGAACAGTTCCTGTTGATATTGATGCTTTAGGTCAACAAGCGTTAGATAGTTTACCTAACATTGTACAAGTATTTGTTATACCAAATACATTAATGTCATCAAAAAGATTTGATGCAATGCTTTACTTAACAAGAAAAGAGTGTGAGCATAGATTAGTAGATAATAAAGATTTTTATATTCCTACATTCTCTTCAAAAGTAATTGCGTATAAAGGGCTTATTATGCCAACGCATATAAAGCATTTTTATATTGATTTAAGAGATGAAGATTTTAAAATTACATTCTCTTTATTTCATCAAAGATTTTCGACTAATACACTTCCTTTATGGAGATTAGCTCAACCATTTAGAGCAATTGCACATAATGGAGAGATAAATTCAGTTGAAGCAAATAGATTTAATGTTGAAGTAAAATCAGAACAATTAAAATCAGAAATTTTCTCTGAAGAAGAGATGAAAAGATTACTTCCAATTTTACAAAATGTAGGTTCGGATTCTACATCTTTAGATAATATGTTTGAATTTTTATTGGCAAATGGTGTGGATTTCTTTAAAGCAGCACGTGCATTAGTTCCTGCTCCTTGGCAAAATGCTCCACACATGGACTCTAATTTAAGAGCATTCTATGAGTATACTGCAACTGCTATGGAAGCTTGGGATGGACCTGCCGCTGTTTCATTAACAGATGGAAGACACATTGGTTGTTTAATTGATAGAAATGGTTTAAGACCATCTAAATATGTTATTACTAAAGATGATAAATTATATATTACATCTGAGTATGGAACATTAGAAATTGAAGATGACAATATTTTAGAGCGTGGAAGATTACAATCTGGACAAATGATAGCACTTGACCTAAAGCACGGGAAAGTTCTAAAAGAAGATGATATTAATAACTATTTAAAATCAGCACAACACTATTCTAAATGGTTAAATGATGATATGGATTATGTTCAAGAATATATTGAGGATACTTTTTTAAATGTAAAAGATTATAAGATTGAAGATTTAGAGAAAAAACAAAAATTCTTTAATATTACATATGAAGTTTTAGATCAAGTAATTGAGCCAATGGCTAAAGATGGTAAAGAACCAGTTGGTTCTATGGGAGATGATACGCCATTAGCATGTTTTTCTCAAGTTAATAGAAATTTTACAGATTTCTTTAGACAAAAATTTGCACAGGTTACAAATCCACCAATTGACCCATATAGAGAAAAAGTTGTAATGTCTTTGGAAACAGGTTTTGGTAGAGTTCATAATATTTTAGATGAAAAACCTGAGTATGCAAAAAGATTAAAAATAACAAGTCCTATTTTAATGAAAGAAAAATATGATATTGTTTATTCATTTGGAGATGAAAAATCACCAAGATATGACGAGTATTATAAAAATAGAGTTTTCTCAACTACTTTTAAAAATGATTTAAAAAAATCATTGGAAAAATTAGCGTCATATGTAGTTAAAGCTGTATCTAAAGATGGTGTTTCAGTTGTTATTTTAGATGATAGATCAATAAATGAAAATGAAAAAGTGATTCCTGCTGCATTAGCAGTTGGATACATTAATCAAAAATTATTAAAAGAGGAAATTAGACATAATGTTTCAATAATTTCTATTACTGGTGAAGTTTATGATCCTCATATGGCAGCTGTATTAATCGGATTTGGATGTACTGCAATTTATCCATATATGATGTTTGCATCAACTGTTGCATTTTTCCAAAGAGAAAAACCATCTAAATACGAAACACAAAAGTTATTAAAGAATACACAAAAATCAGTAAATGCAGGAATCTTAAAAATCATGTCAAAAATGGGTATCTGTACAGTTGCATCGTATAGAAACTCAGGTTTATTTGATATTATTGGTTTAAGTGATGAAATCGTTAATGATTGTTTCACAGGTGCTCATAGTGATTTAGCTGGATTAACATATGGTGATATTGAAGATAGAATTAACAAGTCACATAAAAATGCTTTTGTTGAAGAAAATACTATGTTCCCACTTGATTTGGGTGGTTTTTATAAATATAGTAATGGTGGGGAATACCATGATTATGGTCCAGCTACAACAAATGCAATGCATAATAAAAAAGCTGCTAAAAAAGAAGATATTACTGATTTTGAAGGCTTAAGAGATTTAGTTAATAATAGAGATAAAAAGTTTATTAGAGATTTCTTTGAATTTAATTCAGATAAAGAAGCTATTGACGTAAGTGAAGTTGAATCTAAAGAAGATATCTTCAAAAGATTTGCAAGTGCAGCTATGTCTCTTGGTTCAATTTCTCCTGAAGCTCATGAAGCAATGGCAACAGCTATGAATACTATTGGTGGAATGAGTAACTCAGGTGAAGGTGGAGAAGATTCAAAAAGATTTGGAACTATTAAAAATTCTAAAATCAAACAAGTTGCATCAGGAAGATTTGGTGTTACACCTGCATATTTAAGATCTGCAGAAGAGTTGCAAATTAAAGTTGCACAAGGTGCAAAACCAGGTGAGGGTGGACAATTACCTGGACATAAAGTAACTGCATTAATTGCAACACTTAGACATACAGTTGCAGGTGTTACATTAATTTCGCCACCACCACACCATGATATTTATTCAATTGAAGATTTAGCTCAATTAATTTTTGACTTAAAACAAGTTAATCCATTGGCTAAAATTACAGTTAAATTAGTTTCATCAATTGGTGTTGGAACAATTGCTGCTGGGGTTGCAAAAGCTTATGCTGATAAAATTGTTATTTCAGGTGGAGATGGAGGAACTGGAGCTGCTCCATTAACTTCTATTAAACATGCAGGAAATCCTTGGGAAATGGGACTTTCTGAAGCTCATAATGCTTTAAAAGCTAATAAGTTAAGAGAGTTCGTTCATGTTCAAACAGATGGTGGATTAAAAACAGGTCTTGATGTTGTAAAAGCAGCAATGCTTGGTGCTGAGTCTTATGCCTTTGGAACTGCTTCATTAACATTACTTGGATGTAAAATTTTAAGAATTTGTCATACAAATAAATGTTCAGTGGGAGTTGCAACTCAAGATGAAAATCTAAGAGATTTCTTCACAGGAACAGTTGACAGATTAATTTCTTACTTTACATTTATTGCAGAAGACATTAGAAATATTCTTGCATCATTAGGTTATAAAACAATTGAAGAAATTGTTGGAAGATCTGACTTATTAAAGGTTATAGATGATAAATTTGCACAAAAATTTGATTTCCAAAATATTTTAAGAAGAATTGATGGAATTGATACTTGTCAAAAAGAAACAAATGCTCCTTTTGATAATAATAAATTTGAAAAAGAATTATTGAAAAAAGTTCATAGAACTATTGAAAATCCAAATTCTCCTATAAAAATAAGTACAGATATTTCTAACTTAAATAGATCATTTGGTGCTTTAATCTCAGGAGAAATCGCAAGATTTTATGGAGATAAAGGATTACCTGAAAATTCAATTACTATTAATTTAAATGGAATTGCAGGACAATCTTTTGGTGCTTTCTTGTCAAAAGGTATGAATTTATATCTAAATGGTGCTGCGAATGATTATGTTGGTAAAGGTATGAATGGTGGAAAAATCATCATTAATCCAGCTCAACAAGGAAAAGATTTCTCAGGTGGTGGTAATACATGTCTATATGGAGCAACTGGTGGAAAACTGTATATCAGAGCTAATGTAGGTGAAAGATTTGCAGTAAGAAACTCTGGATGTACTTCAGTTGTTGAAGGTACTGGAGACAATGCTTGTGAGTATATGACAGGTGGAATCGTAGTAATCTTAGGAAATACAGGTATCAATTTTGGTGCTGGTATGACAGGTGGATTAGCTTTTGTCTATGACCCTGAAAAAACATTTGTAGATAAAATGAATCAAGAATTAATTGAATCAGTAAGAATTGATACAGATGATACTGAAAGAGAAAGATTATATTTAAAAAGATTATTATTAGATTACTTACATGAAACAGATAGTGAGATGAGTGATAATATTTTACAAAACTTTAGAGCTGAAATTAGAAATTTCTGGATGGTAAAACCTAAAAATATGACAGTGTTACCATTAGATCCGGACAAGGGAGATTAAGAGATGTTAAACTTTACAAAATTTGAAAGAATTAACCCTGAAAAAAGAGATGTACTTCAAAGATTAAAAGATTTTAATGAAGTATATCAAGTATTTTCAAAATCAAGAGCTACTGAACAAGCTGATAGATGTATGCAGTGTGGAGATCCATACTGTCATACAGGATGTCCATTAGGAAACTTTATTCCTGCATGGTTAAAACAAACAGCAACAAAGAATCCAGAATTAGCTTTTGCTTTATCAAATGAAACATCTCCTTTCCCTGAAATTTTAGGAAGAATTTGTCCTCAAGATGTATTATGTGAGGGTGCTTGTTCATTAAATACAGGTCATGGAGCTATTTCTATTGGAGCAATTGAGACTTATATTTCAGAAGATGCTTTTGAAAAAGGTATGAAACCGAAATTCCCTACTCATAAAAATGATAAAAGAGTAGCGGTAATTGGTTCAGGACCTGCTGGAATTTCAGCTGCAACATTTCTTTTAAGAAAAGGCTTCAATGTTGAAATGTTTGAAAGAGAAGATAGAGCAGGTGGTCTTTTAATGTATGGAATCCCTGGATTTAAACTTGATAAAACAACAGTTGATAGAAGAATTAACTGGTTATTAGAAGCAGGAATGAAACTACATACAAAATGTGAAATTGGAAAAGATAAAGCTATATCAGAACTAGAAGAAGAGTTTGATGGAATTTTCTTAGGAATTGGTTCTACAAAAAGTAATAGTATAAAAATTGATGGATCAAATGCTTCTAATGTTCATTTTGCAATAGATTTTTTAACAGGGCTTCAAAAAAGAAATCTTGGGAATAAAAATGTTTCTTATATTGATGTTGCAGATAAAAAAGTAGTTGTAATTGGTGGTGGAGATACTGCTATGGACTGTGTTAGAACATCTGTTAGAGAAGGTGCAGCTAGTGTTAAATGTCTTTATAGAAGAGATGAAGCAAATATGCCTGGATCTAAAAAAGAAGTTGTAAATGCTAAAGAAGAGGGTGTTGAATTTGTATTTAATGTAAGTCCAAAATCAATAAAACTAGAAAATGATTTAGCTGTTGCAGTTGAATTATTAGAAACTTCTATGAGTGAAGCTGATTCAAGTGGTAGACAAAAAGTTGTTATAAATGAAGGTAGTGAATATTTAGAAGATGCTGATATTGTTATATTAGCTCTTGGATTCTCTCCTGAAGTTCCAGCATTTTTAAAAGAATTAAATGTTGAAACTAATTCATGGGGTGGAATTGTTATTGATTCTACATTTAAAACTTCAAATAAAAAAGTTTATGCAGGTGGAGATTGCCAAAGAGGTGCTCACTTAGCTGTTACTGCTGCTGCTGATGGAAGAGATGCTGCTAGAATTATGGTAAAAGAACTTTTATAATAACAAATGAATAATATTACAGCCTTTGATAAAAAAACTTTTATAGAGGCTGTAATTCTTGCTAATAAAGAATTACATACTTACATAAATACAAATCTATCTTCAAAAGATTATGAATATACAAATATCATAGGTTTTGGTGGAGATAATTCTTTGAAGATGGATTTACTTGCAGAAAATATTTTTATTAAACATCTTGAAAAACTTGGCAATATATACTCAGAAGAGTGTGGATTATTAAACACTAATAAAGAATATACTTTTATAATTGATCCACTTGATGGTAGTAATAATTTCTATTCAAATCTACCATATTATGGTACTTCCGTGGCTATCCAAAAAGATGGAATTACAGTTGCTGGATTTGTAACAAACTTAATTTCATCACTTGTTACATATAAAGCATTTGATGAAGAAATAAAACAAATATCACTAATAGATTTAAAAGAAATAAATATAAAAGAAGTTAAAAAAACAAAAATTGCTATTTTTGAAAGAGCTTATAAATATCCAGAAATATGTGAAAAATTAAATGAAAATAATATAAAATTTAGAACTTTAGGCGCAGTTGCATTATCATTAAGTGATACAAGAAATTATGAATTTGTGTTATATGCAGGAGAAATTAGAATCTTTGATATTGCAGCTTCTATGTATATTTGTAATGATTTTTTCATTCACAAAACAGATAAATTTCTACTTATATGTAAAAATAAAGATAAATTTGAGCTAATTAAAGAATTTATTAAAGAGAAATAGGTTATAACTCCACATAAATAATTCAACTAGGAAAAAACTGTATGTCTTTAATTATTACTGATGAATGTATTGCATGTGATGCATGTAGAGAAGAGTGCCCAAATTACGCTATCGAAGAGGGTGATCCAATTTATATTATAGATTCGGATAGATGCACTGAGTGTGTAGGTCATTATGAAGAGCCTTCATGTATTGAAGTTTGCCCTGTAGACTGTATTATTATAGATCCAGATAATCAAGAAACAATGGAAGAATTAAAATTCAAGTATGAACAATTAATGGAAGAAGAAGCTTAATGTCTAAAGTAACAACTATTATCGACATTGGGTCTAACTCAATGCGTATGGTTGTATTGCAAAAAAGCTCTAGGTTCTCTTTTAGTTTAATAAATGAAACAAAAAGTAGGGTTAAAATATCTGAAGGATGTTATGAAAATAATGGAAACCTTCAAGATCTTCCTATGCAAAGAGCTTATGAATCTTTAAAATCTTTTTTAAATATATCTCACGCACTAAAATCACGAAAAATTATCTGTGTTGCAACATCTGCTTTAAGAGATGCTCCAAATTCAAAAGTATTTATATCTCGTGTTCAAAAAGAACTAGGACTTAATATAAAAGTTATTGAGGGAGAAAAAGAGGCTTATTATGGTGGCGTTGCTGCATTAAATCTTTTACATGATAATACTTTTATAACTATGGATATAGGTGGTGGTTCTACTGAATTCTCTTTTATAAGAGATGGAAAGATAGAAAAATCAATATCTTTAAATATTGGAACGGTTAGAATAAAAGAGCTATTTTTCAATAAAGATGATATTGAAGGTGCTAAGAAAAATATTTTAGATAATTTAAAAAAGATTTTTGAATTAGGTATTGAAATTCCTAAAAAAGTTGTTGGAATTGGTGGAAGTATTAGAGCTTTTTCAAAAATTGTAATGGCTAAAAATGATTATCCTTTAGATATCTTACATGGATATACATATAATGTAAAAGATGAAGTATCTTTATTTAATAAAATAATCAATGCACGAAATAATGATGATTTAAAATCAGTAGGTGTAAAAAAAGATAGATTTGATACCATAAAAGAAGGTACATTTATATTTAAAACAATTTTAGATGAGTTAAATATAAAAGAAGTTGTAACATCAGGTGTTGGTGTTAGAGAAGGTGTTTATTTAACAGATTTATTAAGAAACTCTAATCATAAATTTCCTGAAAACTTTAATGTAAGCGTTAGATCTCTTCTTGATAGATTTCAAATTGATGAAAAACAAAGTGCCTATTTGGGTTCAAATGCTGGTAAAATATTTGATGTTCTAAAACCAATGCATAATTTAGATGATAAATTTAGAACCTTATTAGTTATTGCTTCTAAACTTCATTCTATTGGATCAACTCTTAACTTCTATAAATCAAATGATAATGCATTTGATTTTATTTTAAATGGCTTAAACTATGATTTTTTACATACATCAAGGGTTGTTGTAGCTCATACTATTAAGTTCTCAAAGAAATCATTACCTTCAAAAAGTGATATCTTAAAATATCAAGAATTGTTACCCTCTTTAGAAGTTATGCAATGGATGTCTTTTATGATTTCATTAAATATTGCAATAAATCAAGATTTATCAAGACCAAAAGTTGAATATGTGTTAAATAATAATACTTTAGAAATAGATTTATCAAATAAATCATTTTTAATACAATCAAATATTGATAAATTGGAAAGTCCAGAAGATTTGATTATAAAGATTTAATGATGAAAAAATTAGTTTATAGACTTTTTCTAATAGTTGTTTTTATACTAAGAAAAATGCCAAGATTTATAAGAAGATCATTTTTCAGATTTATTGCATATTTGGGATATGTTTTTGCAAAAAAAACAAATAAAGTAATTGAAGCAAATCTTAATTTAGTTTTCGAAAATTCATTGTCAAAAAAAGAGATAAAAGAAATTCAGAAATATTCATATTTTAATATGGTTTTATGGGTTCAATCTATGATTGAAAATTTAGATGTTAGTGAGAAAGAGTTAAAAGAAACTGTAACAATAGAAAATGAAGAGACTCTTATTAAGCTTAGAAAAGAAAACAAACCCATTATTCTAATTTCTGCACATTATGGTAATATTGAAATGATGAGCTACTATTTTAATAAATTTCTATTTCCTGTTTACCAAGTAGCACGTGAATCAAATTTTAATGAAATTGATGAATTTTTAATAAAAGCAAGGGAAGCATCAGGTAGTAAAATAGTTTTTAAAAGTGGTGCTTTAAAAACACTTGTAAAAGCTATGATGAAAAAGGAATCTGTTTCTTTGATAATTGATCAAAACACAAATTCAAAAGATGGAAAAGAAGTAGAATTCTTAGGCAAACGTGCTTACCAAACTTCTTCAAGTGCTTTGCTAGCAAGAAAGTTTGGTGCGTATATTGTACCTATTGCTGTTTTTAATCAAGATGATTATAAATATAAGATAAAAGTATATGAACCAATAATACCAATAAAAACTGATAACGAAATAGAGGATTTAAAACATATTTCCCAATTAGAAGCTAATGCAATATCTGATATAATTTTGGAAGATAAAAAACAGTGGTTTTGGCCACATAAAAGATTTAAAAGTCATTATAGGGAAATATATGAAAAGAATCCTAATAATAAGTGATGGGAAGCCCGGTCACCTAAATCAATCAATCGCTTTTTGTAAAATAAAAGATGTTAGTTATGATATTTTGGAAGTTAAATTTAAATCAAAATTTCATAAAGCTTTATCATATCTTTTTGATAAACTAGGTTATTACACAGATTTCTTATTTACAGATTATAAAAAGTATTATGGTGATTTCTATGATGCTGTAATAAGTGCTGGTTCAGGAACTTATTATTTTAATAAATACATCTCAAAAAAATATAATAAAAAAGCAATAGCTCTTATGCTTCCAAAATCTTATAAATACAAAGATTTTTATTATATTATTGCGCAAGAACATGATAATCCAGTAAGACTAGATAATATTTTAACACTTCCTTTAAATCTTTCTTTCCCTAGAGAAAAAGGATATGTAAAAAAAGTTGAAGGAAAAAAATCTTTAGCTATAATAATAGGTGGAGATAATGATGTTTTTGATATGGAACATGAGCTTATAAAAGATGAGTTAGATGATATTTTTGAGAAATATCCTGATTATTTGAAATATATAACCACTTCAAGAAGAACGTCAAAAGAGATTGAAAATTTAATTAATGAATATAAATTTGACTATAAACTTATATACTCAGAAGAACCAAATATAAATCCTATTGGAGATTTTATAGCTGTTTGTGATGAGTTTTTCATTACAACAGATTCTACATCAATGTTAAGTGAAGTCAGAGCTAATAGTAATGCAATAATAAACATAGTAGATTTAGACTCTAAAAAAGAAAATACAAAATACCATAGATTAGTAAAAATAATAGAAGATATGGATGATGAAAAAGTTAATTTTGCGAAATTACTTAAAAAAGTGAAAATATAAAAGTTTTTAAAAGTAATTAATTTAAAGGAAAAAATTTGAATAAAAAAATATGCATAATAGGGCTAGGATATGTAGGTCTTCCCCTAGCACATGCTTTTAGTAAAAAATATTCTGTAGTAGGTTTTGATATTAATAAACCAAGAGTTGATGAATTAAATTCAGGTTTTGATAGAACTTTAGAATTAACAGAAACTGAAGTAAAAGAATCTATAGAAAATGGTATGGTTTATTCAACTAATATGGAAGATATTAAAGATTGTAATGTTTATATCGTAACGGTTCCAACACCAATAGATTCTTCAAATAGACCTGATTTAACTCCTTTAATTAAATCTTCACAAACTATTGGAAAAGTTCTAAAAAAAGATGATATTGTTATTTATGAATCAACAGTTTATCCAGGTGTTACAGAAGAAGTTTGTGTTCCACAACTAGAACTTGTATCAGGAATGACTTTCAATAAAGATTTCTTTTGTGGATATTCACCTGAGCGAATTAATCCAGGAGATAAAGAACATACAGTTACTAAGATACTTAAAATAACAGCTGGTTCAACTCCCCAAATAGCTGATGTAGTTGATGATTTATATAAATCAATTATAACAGCAGGTACTCATAAAGCAAGCTCAATAAAAGTAGCAGAAGCAGCAAAAGTTATAGAAAATACTCAAAGAGATGTAAATATAGCTTTAATAAATGAATTAGCATTAATCTTTGATACTATGAATATAAGTACAAATGATGTAATAGAAGCAGCAGCAACTAAATGGAATTTTATTAAACTAAAGCCAGGATTAGTAGGTGGACATTGTATTGGTGTAGATCCATATTATTTAACACATAAAGCAGAAGAACTAGGATACAAACCAAACCTTATTTTAGGTGCAAGACAAATCAATAATGGTATGGGTAAATATATCGCTGAAAAAACAATCAAACTTATGATTAAATCTGGAAAAATAATCAAAGACTCAAATATCTTAATAATGGGATTAACTTTTAAAGAAAATTGCCCAGATATTAGAAATACAAAAGTAGTAGATATAATAAAAGAGATTAAAGACTATGGCTCAAATATTGATGTATATGAACCTTGGATAGATGAAAAAGATAAAGACTATTATGATTATAACTTTGTTGAAAACCCATTTGAAAATAGTAAAAAATATGATGCTATTGTAGTTGCTGTTGGACATGATAAATTTAAAACAATAACTCAAGAACAGTATGATTCTTTGATAAAAGATGAAAAAATTATTATTGATGTAAAAGGAATAGTTCCACATCCTTCTTGGAAATTATAATATATGAGAATTGTGCAGTTACTTCCTGAACTAAATGAAGGTGGAGTTGAACGAGGGGTTGTTGAACTAAACCGTGAATATGTGAAACTAAAAATTGAGTCATATGTTATTAGTGCAGGGGGAAAACTAGAAAATCAAATAAATCTTGATGGTGGAAAGCACATAAAATTTGATGTATGTAGTAAAAATATTTTTACAGTTTTCACAAGAGTAGCAAAACTAAAAAAAATACTAAAAGAAATAAAACCAGATATTATTCATGTAAGAAGTCGGGTTCCTGCTTGGCTTATATATTTTGCAAATAAAAGTTTAAAGATCAAAGTTGTGAGTACTGTTCATGGTTTCAACAGTGTTGGATTTTATAGCTCTATCATGCAAAAAGCAGATGCAGTTATATGCGTGAGTAATAGTATAAAAGAGTACATACAAAAACATTATAAAACAAGTGAATCTAAAATAACAGTAATCCCTCGAGGAATAGATTTAGAACTTTTTAATCCAAAAAATATTGATAATGATTTTATTAATACTTTTAAAAAAGAGTTTCATTTAGAAAATAAATTTATAGTTTCAAGTGTTGGAAGAGTAACTCAACTAAAAGATTATGAAACATTTATAAAAGCTATTTCTTTAGTAAAAAAAGAGCTTCCAAATATAGTAGGCTTAATAGTTGGTGGCGTTAGAAGCGATAAAGAAGATTATTTAAACTCTTTGAAGAATTTAATAAAAGAATTAAATTTAGAAGATAATATTACATTTACAGGAAGTCAAAGCAAGATAGAACAAATCTATGCTTTAAGTGATGTCATTGTAAGCAGTTCAAAAAAACCAGAAAGCTTCGGTCGAGCAGTTGCTGAAGCTATTTGTATGAATAAACCAGTAATTGCTACAAATCATGGTGGTGTAAAAGATATAATTATTGAAAATGAAAATGGATTTTTCTTCGAAGTAGGTGATGAAAAAGAGTTAGCAAATAATATTTTAAAAGCTAGAAATTTAGAATTTGATGGATATAATTATATTTCTAACAATTTTTCTTTAGGGAATATGGTGAATAGAACAATAGAAGTTTATAAAAGGTTAATATAATTTGGAGATATTACTTTTAATACCAGTATTTATTTTTATATATTATTCATATAAGTATGCCTGGTGGACTAAAACTATAGATTATAATTATCCTAGAATTTTAATGTATCATATGATTTCTAAGCATAAAAAAAATGCAAAATTTAATGGTCTTAGAGTAACACCTACAGAGTTCGAAAATCAGATAAAATATTTGAGTTATAATAATTGGACTTTTTTTACTATGAGCGAATTAATAGAAAAAAAAGATAATTTACCAAGTAAATCAATTGCAATAACTTTTGATGATGGTTATGAAGATAATTTTACAAATGCTTTCCCTATTTTAAAAAAATATAATGCTAAAGCTACAATTTATCTTGTTATTGACAGACATGATAGGGAGTGGTCATCAAAAAGGAAAAAGAAAAATAGTACTGGTGAATTGAAAAATGAACCAAAATTATTGGATGAACAAATTGTTGAATTAATAAATTCTGGTTTGATTGAAATTGGTTCTCATACTATGACACATGATAATTTACCAACTTTAGATAAAGAACAAAAAATAGATGAAATAAGAAATTCTAAATTAGAAATAGAAAAGAAGTTCAATACAAAATGTAATTCCTTTTGTTATCCTTTTGGTTTGTATGATAAAGAAGATATAAAGTTAGTTGTAGAATTGGCTTATACAAATGCAACGACTACAACAAAAGGTATAGATGATTTGACAAAATTAGATTTATTTGAGTTAAAAAGAATTACAATAAGCGGTAAAGATAATATGTTTGCCTTTAAAATTAAATTAAAAAGAGGATTAAGAGGTTTGCTAAAATGAAAATATGTCAAATTCTTGCAGGAAATGAAGATGGTGGTTTAGAAAAACACACTATAGAATTATCAAAACAGTTAGTAAATAGAGGTTTTGATGTAACTGTAATTGCTCATGAAGATTTTAAAGAATCTTTTGAAAATATAAAATTCATTCCCCTTGATTTATCAAAAAGCAGAAATAATTTTTTTATTTTATTTAAACTTTATAAAATACTAAAAAAAGAGAATTTTGACATTATTCATACTCAAGCTAATAAAGCAACTTCAATGGTGACTAAAATAAAATCATTTATTAACACTAAAATAGTTTCTACTTTACATAATTATAAAAAGAATTTATCAGCGTTTGAAAAAAGTAATTTTGTGATTACTGTTTCAGATAATATTGGAAAAAATCTGAAAACAAAAAATAAAGTTACTATATACAACGGAATTTCATTTAATTATGATGAAAATTTAAAAATAGATCTTTATTCTAAATATAATATTGAAAAAGATAAATTTATAATTTGTAGTGTTGCAAGATTGACAAAGGTAAAAAGATTTGAATTAATATTATCAGCTATCAAGAATTTAGATTTACACTTGATTTTAGTAGGTTCAGGAGAAGAAGAAAATAATTTAAGAAATGAAGTAACAAGATTAAATATTGAGAATAAAGTAACTTTCACTGGTAATTTAGTAAATAATGAAGTTAAAGAAATTATTTCATCATCATCATTATTTGTTATGTCTTCTGATAATGAAGGATTTCCTTACACATTTGTTGAAACTATGTTTTGTAAAACTCCATTTATTTCAACTCCTGTTTCTGATATGGAAAAACTTCTTGGAAAAAAATATATTACTCATTTTTCAGATGTAAATGATCTTTCAAGTAAAATAGGATATGTAAAAGATAATTATAATGAAGTAGTAGCAGATTTTCAAGAGAAATTTGATTATGCACAAAATAAATTTACAATAGAAAATATGGTAAATGAAACTATTTCAGTTTATAAAAAAGTTTTAAGATAATGAAAGTATTAGTAATAAAAGATGACAAACCAGGTCACTACAATCAAACAGAGGGATTGGTATTATATTTAAAAGAAATGTCTAATGATTTAGAAGTTGAGTATATACAAATAGAAATAAAATCAAAATTGACTAGAAAAATATTGAGATTTTTATTAAATACTTTTCCTAAGCTTTTTACACAAAATAGTTTAAAATATCTTTCTTTTTTTTATAAGAATTATTCTATACCAAAAAATATACCAGATTTAATTATTTCAACAGGTGGAAATACTTCAAATTTAAACGCATGGTTTGCAAAAATTTATAAATGTAAAAATATTTTAAATGGAGCATTAAGAGGCTTAAAAGAAGAACTTTTTACAAATATTACAACTGTAATTGATTTGGGGTATAAAAATCAAATTATTTTAGATGTTGCACCAAATACAATAACAAAAGAGAAGTTATTAGAAAAATCAAATGAGTTTTTAAAATTAAATAATTTAGATATAAATCAAAAATATTATACTTTGTTAATAGGTGGAAATGGTGCTGGGTACAAATATGATAATAAATTTTATGATGATTTAATAAATTTTGTAAAAAAAATATCAAAAGATAAGAATATTAAATGGCTTATCACAACTTCAAGAAGAACGCCGCTTGAAATAGAGAATAAGTTAGAGAAAATGTTAAAAGAATATTACTCTTATTTTGTAGCATATAACAAGAAAGAGGAAAAAATTTTGTTACCTTTCTTTGGTTTAAGTGAAGCTATTTTTGTTACAGAAGAAAGTTCTTCAATGATAAGTGAAGCTATTTCTTCATCAAAAAAGGTTTTTACAATTGGAAATGAATATTCAGATGCAGATGAAAATTATAAAAGTATATTAAAAAAATTTGAATTAAATAATCAAATTATAAGAATAAAAAATTTCTCTTTACACGATAATAGACATGAATTTAATAATAAAAATATTAATTGTGAATTTAGAAATTTTATTAAGAAAGAATTTAGATGAATAAACAATCAATTTCTTTAATAAGAACTCCTTTTCAATTATTTAATTGTATTGAAGCAATTAAGAGATTTAATATAAATGGTTCCAATATTTTGATATGTATATATAAAAATGAAGTAGATAAAAATCTTTTTCAAGAAATTTTAAAAGAGTTGTCATGGGAAAAAGTCTATTTTATTAAATTAAATTTTTTTACTAGGATTTTTTACTCTTTTATATTAACTAATTTATTAAGAAAATATAAAAATGTTGAATATTGTTTTTTTGGCTTAATTACATCTTATATTATACATTCAGTAAATCAGATAAAATCAAAAAATAACATATTAATTGATGATGGGAATGAAACATTTTTAATTGCAAATAATATTAAAAATAGTACTTATAAAAATAAATTTAAAAATACTATAGTAAATAATATACTAGGAAGAAAATTTAATTTAAATTTTATTGAAAAATTAAAAATTTTTACATTTTTTGATTTAGATTCTTATTTATTAAACAATAAAATCATAAAAAATGATTATAGAGATTTTAAAAAATCAATTGATAATTTACTTGAAAATAAGGAGATATTTTTTATAGGCTCAAACTTAATTAATAGTTATATAAAAAAAGAGTATTTCGAAGATATATTAAAAAATACAATAGAATATTTTAAAGAATATAAAATAATTTATGTTCCTCATAGATATGAAGATATAGATTATTTAAGAGAATTATCTATAAAATATGGCTTTGAATTGAAAAAATTTCTTACAATTTTAGAATTAGCAATTTCCCAACATCAAAAGAAACCTTTAGGTTTAATAACAATTCGATCAACAGCTCTAGAAACATTAGGCTATTTGTATGATATAAAATTTCTTAATGTGATTGAATTAGATAAAACACAATTACAAAAAGAGAATCAAATTTTAGAGTATACAAATTTATATAAAAATTATATAGAGAAAAAAATCCCATTAATAAAGGTAAATTAATTTGAAAAGTGTAGTTTTATTAAATGATACTTCATTTGAAAATCATCATGGTTGTAATATAGTTATAGAAAATATAAAAAGAAATTTAGAAAAAAGAGATATAAAATTACTTGCTACAAATCCAATAGGAAAAGATTGGAAGAGTAATAAAACTTTTTTAAATAGTTTGAATCAATCTGATGGAGTAATAATAAATGCAGAGGGAACAATACATGATGATAGTGATTATGCATATTCTTTATTAGAAATTGTAGATTATACGAATAAGCCTTGTTTTTTGATAAATATGACTTATCAGAATAATTCTGAAAAATTTTCAAAATTAGTTTCAAAATTTGAGAAAATTTATGTTAGAGAAACATTTAGCAAAAAAGAGTTAGAAAAAAACAACATTGATTCTGTAGTTGTACCTGATATGACTTTTTATACTTTGAAAAAAAATTATCAACAATTAAATGAAAAAAAGATATATATTACGGATAGCCATGATATTAAAAAATCAGAAGAATTATATAGAATTGCAGAAAACAATGAAATAGTTTTTATTCCAATAATTGCACCATTTAAAAAATATAGTAACTTAAATGGTTTTTTAAAAAAATTAAAATTTAATTTTTTTAATTATTATGGATCTTTCATCGAGAAATTTATGAGTCTTAAATATAAATATAAAAGATTTATACTTGTAAATAATGAAGATGATTTATTAAAAAATATTAGAAATTCTAATTTTTTAATATCTGCAAGATTTCATGCAATTTGTTTATCTTTACATTTTCAAGTACCTTTTATTGCGTTATCTTCAAATACTTTTAAAATTGAATCATTATTGAGTGATATAGGTTTGGATAAAATAAGAATTATTGATATAAAAAAACTAAATGATATTGAAAGAGTAAAAAATGATTATAATTCTTTTTCAAAAGAAGAACTAAATAAAATTGATGATTATATTATTACGGCTAATCAACAAATAGAATTTATGTTTGATGAAATAAATTTAATTTTAGGAAAATATGATGCAAAATAATAAATTAATTGGATTAGTTGTTACAAATCTTGCAGGAAGTGGAGCTGAAAAAGTAGTTTTAAATTTATTTAATATGTTTGAGAAATTTGGACATAATGTGTATATTTTTTTATTGGAAGATATTATTTGTTATGATTTATTAGAGAAGGAAAAAAGTAAAATCATAAGTTTAACAACGAATAGGAAATATCATAAACTATTTTCATTTATGGGTGATCAAAGATTACATTATCTTCTAGAAAAGAAGATAGTCTTTATTGAAAAAGAAGAAAATCAGAATTTTGATCTAATACTATCAAATTTACCGGGATCTGATAGAGTTTTACAATATTCAACTAGAAACAATGTTTATTTTTGCATACATACTTCTTATTTTCAAGAAATTGAAGAATTTAAATCAAAAGGAAAATATGCTCGTGCTAAGAAAAAATATGAACTTTATAGACAAATATATAAAAATAAAAAATTAATTATTGTTTCAAATAAAATTGAAGAAGATTTAAATAAATTAGAAGTTGAATATAAGTCTATTATATGCATATATAATCCTTTTAATTTTGGAGAAATTATAAAAAAAGCCAATGAGAAGATTGATATAATTGAAGAGGATTATATATTAAGTGCTTCAGCATTCAGGCCAGTTAAACGATATGATATTCTTCTTGATGCTTATAAAAAATCTGAAATTAAATTAAAATTAATTTTATTATGTAATCCAACAAAAGAGATAATTGAAATGATTAATAATAGAGGATTACAAAATAAAGTAATAATTTTGGGATTTAAAAGAAATCCTTATCCAATTATTAAAAAAGCAAAATTTTTAGTTTTATCTTCTGAAAGAGAAGGTCTACCAACAGTATTAATTGAATCTTTAATCTTAGATACCCCTGTTGTTTCAACAAACTGTATATCAGGTCCAAGTGAAATTTTAGTTGGAGAATTATCAAAGTATTTAGTAAAAGTTAATGATTCTGATGATTTAGCATTAAAAATGAATCAAGTTATAGAAAATACTATCAATATAAAAGCTGAATACATTAGTAAGTTTAATGAAGATAATGTTATTAATCAGTATTTATCCTTGATTAATAAGTAATTTTCTATCTTGATCTTCTAATTTATATTTTGCTAGTATAATTCCAATAGCAAATGAAAATAAGAACATTGTATCATTTAAATAAAATAACATATCACTCAAGCTACCTAATAAAAAAATGCTTAGAGTTGAAATTTTTAATACATAAATAGTTTTATCTTTTATTTCGATTTTAGCAATCAAAAAAAATAAATAAATAAATAAAGCTAATCCTACTATCCCAAATTGAGTAATTATCTCAAGAAAATTATTGTGAAAATGTACTAACTCTTCAACATAATTAAAATTTGTTAATTTGTTAGTTGTTATATATTCATTTTTTTTATTTATATTATCGGCTATGCCTAACCCAAATAATAAATTATCTTTTGTTATTTCTTTTGCAATAATCCATAAACCAATTCTTGCTCCAATTGGAGTACTGTAGTTAGAATTGTTAATTACTTTTGTAATATCAGAGTTAATAGAAGAAATTCTATTTTTGAAATTTGGTGATAGATTGTATGATAAAAATAACACTATTGAAAGGAGAACGATCGTGGTAAGAATTATTTTTAATTTAGTTTTATAAATAAAAATTATAACAATAATTAAAGTAATAGATAAAGTAAAATAACCTGTTCTTCCAGAACCTATAAGTAAGTTTATTGTTACTGTAGTAAAAAAGAATAAATAAATCATCCTCTTTTTAGTGTCTTCTTCATAAATTATTTTAGAAAGTAAAAAAATAGCACATACAGATAAAAATATACTATAAAGTGTATGTTGCATAAATACAGTAGGATCATGTGGTCTACCAAAACCAATTTTCCAAAAAGAAAAAAAATTTCCATAAGACAAAATTTCACTAATAAACATTCCAAAAAGAAAAAAACTTATTGCATATTCAAAATATTCTTTTTTTAGATATTTGAAAATTATAAATATAGGTAAATAGTACCAATATCTTTTAATATATTTTAATGCTTCATGAAAACTAACATCACTCCAGAAGTAAGATACTAAACAATATCCTATAAATATCCAAAAAAATAAAAATATATTTGTTTTTGGTAATTTAAAATCATATTTTGTTTTGTCTGTAATCCATAGTATTATCATAAATATTGCAATTACTCTTTTTATTTCACTTGGAAAACTTAAAGTAAAAGCATAAAGTAATATTAAATAGTTTATATAGTCGATTCTAGGAATATTTTTTAATTTTTGTAATATTATGGGCATTTTTATAATCTTTTAAAGTTAAATGGTTGGAATATTATCATAATAATTATTCAGCTATTATAAATATTTTAAGAATAAGATAATATCTTTGTCAAGAAATAAAATTGAGAAACTGTTCTATTTACTTATCAAATAATTAAGATAATAATCTTAATTTTATTTATATTAACTCAATTCATCATCCACAATCTGACAAATAATATGTCCAAATAAAATATGCATCTCCTGAATGCGAGGAGTATTATTTGAAGGAACGATTAAATTTATATCACAAAATTCATTCATAATTCCTCCCTTATATCCAGAAAAACCTACTGTTTTACAATCTAACTCTCGTCCAAGTTTTAATACATTAACAATATTTTTACTATTTCCGCTTGTACTAATCCCAATAATTAAATCACCTTTATTTGCTAGTGCTTCAACTTGTCTGTCAAAAATTTTTTCATATCCATAATCATTTCCAACAGATGTTAATATGCTTGTATCAGTTGTAAGTGCAATCGCAGGAAGACCTCGTCTATCACTTTTATATCTTCCTACTAGTTCAGCTGCTATGTGTTGTGCATCAGCTGCACTTCCACCATTTCCACATAAAAGAATTTTATTACCATTTTTTAGTGTTTCTACTACTAATAAAGAAGCTTGTTCAAGTTTATCTTGCATAGTTTCAATTGTTAAATTTATAACTTCGAGGTGAGATAAAAATTCGTTTTTAATTGTTTGTTTCATTATTTTGAATCCTTTGGATTATTTTACTTGTACTTTTCCCATTTACAAATTGAACTAGTCTTAATTCTTGAGCAATATCTTGTCCTACTACTTCTTTACCTTCATAATCTCCACCTTTTACTAAAACATGAGGTTGTATTAATTTTATTAGTTCATAGGGAGTTTCTTCTTCAAAAATCACCACATAATCAACAGATTCTAAAGAGGCCAGAATATATGCTCTATCATCTTGATTGTTTATAGGTCTTGTTGGGCCTTTTAGTTTTCTTACTGAAGAATCTGCATTTAATCCTAAAATTAAAATATCCCCATAACTTTTAGCCTCTTCAAGATATTTAACATGACCTGCGTGTAAAATATCAAAACAACCATTTGTAAATATGATTTTCTTTCTTTTATCATGAAGTTTTTAGCCAAAATTTCAATTTCTTCAAATGATTTTATATGAGAAGAAGAGTTTGATTTATTTAAACTTGATTCATATTTATAGATTTCATCAAGTGAGGCAGTTGCACTTCCAATTTTCCCTACAACAACACCAGCTGCAAGATTTGCAAATTGTATTGCATCATCTATTTTCATATGATTTGCAATAGCAAATGCAATAGAAGCAATAACTGTATCTCCGGCTCCTGTTACATCATAAACTTCTCTTGCAACTGTTGGTTTAATTCTAAGATTATCATCAAATATTGCAATTCCACTTTCACTAAGTGTAATAAGTGAAACTTCTAATTCACATTCATCTTTTAGTTTTTTGATTGCATTTTCTAAACTTTCATTATCGTTTATAAGAATATTGGTTGCTTCTATGGCTTCTTTTTTATTTGGAGTTAGAGTATAAGCACCTTTGTATTTACTATAATCTTTACCTTTTGGATCAACAAAGACTTTTACATTATTTTTATTTGAAATAGAAATAATCTCTTGAGTTAATTTTGTTGTTAAAACACCTTTACCATAATCTGACAGTATCACAACATCATAATTTAAAATAATTGCTGATAATTTATTAATAATTTGTGTTTCACTACTACTTGAAATATCTTCGATACTTTCATTATCATATCGAAGAACTTGTTGTTGAGAAGCTATTAAACGACTTTTTTTAGATGTTTTTCTATTTTGTTCAATAATCAACATATCTGATTTAACTTCTATACTTTCTAATAAAGCCTCTAACTCTTTTGCTGTAGTGTCATTTCCAATAACACTTAATACATCTACATTAGATTCAAGTGCACGAAGATTATTTATAACATTTCCCGCGCCTCCTAAAACTGAGTTCTCTTTATCTATATTCACTATTTGTACAGGAGCTTCAGGTGAAATTCTTTCACATTTCCCCCATAAGTAATGGTCTATCATTAAATCACCAATTACTAATATTTTAGGAATTTTATTTTTAAAATTAATCATTATTTAACTTCTTCTTTGAATAATCTTTTTATTTCTGGTATATAGGATTTTATCCCATCTTCCATTTCATATCTTGGTTTATACCCTAAATTCTCTTTTGTAGATTCGATATTTGCCTCAGTGAAGAATTGGTAAGCACCAATAAAAGGATTGGGAATATACTCTTTCCCCTTATCTATTTCTAACTCTTTTTGTAAAATATTTACGATATCTTCAAAACTTCTAGCTTTTCCCGTTCCTACATTGTAAATACCAGATTGTTTAGGATTACAAGCCTTAATATTTGCTTGAATAACATCTTCAATATAAATAAAGTCTCTTAATATTTTATCACTTCCTTCAAATAATTTTGGAGTTAAACCTTTTAATATTTGATGTGCAAATTGTACAACCATTGAAGCTGTTTTATTTTTATAAAATTCTTTTGGTCCATATACATTGAAATACTTTAGTCCAACAATTGAAATATCTAAATCTTTTTTTAAATACTCATAAGTAATATTATCCATCATTACTTTTGAAAATCCATATGCATTATTTGCTCGCTCATATCCTACTTCAAATCTATCGCTATCTCCATAAGTTGCAGCACTACTTGCATATATCATATTTGCTTTATGATTAATGGCAATTTTTAATAAATCTTCATAGGCATTTACATTTGTTTTTATCATCAAATCTTGCTCACTAACTGTTGTATCTGAAATTGCTGCTTGATGAAAAATATAATCGAATTTATAGTTTAATTTTAAGTTCTTTAATAATTTTTTGTCGTTAATATCTCCACTTATTACAATTCCTTTGAATCCTAATAAATTTTTAAAATGACCAAAACTTTTTAAATTTCCATTTGAAAATATTTCTCCACTTCTAAAACAATCAACAACAACAACTTTTGCCATTGGAAAATTGTTTTGAAAGTAGAATGCTAAATTAGAACCAATAAATCCAGCACCACCTGTTATTAAAATAGTCTTACTATTAAAATCGATATCGTTGAAAGTCATTATTTACCTTGTTTTTTAATTATATTTATTGTGTGAAATAAGCTATTAGCAGTAAATGAAGCAATTTTCTTGTCTTCTTTTATCAAAATAGTGTTTTTTATATTCGCATTTACAGCTGTTTGTATATCTGAAATTTTATCTCCAATTAACCAAGATTTTTCTAAGTCAATATTAAAATCATTAATTGCTTGAGTAATCATTCCTATTTTTGGTTTTCTACATTCACAATCTTTATCAGGTGAGTGAGGGCAATAATAAACTTTTAAGATATTTATACCATTTTTTTTGAATTCATCTTTCATCCAATTTGTAAGATTTATAAAATCTTCTTCTGAATAATAGCCTCTTCCTATTCCTGATTGATTCGTAATTACAATTATTTCATATCCAAGTTTAGAAAAATGATTACAAGCTTCAAATACACCATCTATAAATTCAAACTTTTCTATTTCTCCAACGTATCCATGGTCATAGTTTATAACACCATCTCTATCAAGAAATATAATTTTTTTTGTTAAGTTTGAAATAATGTATCCTTTTCTTATTAGTCTTTAAATATTATCATAAAGCACTTTTAAGTATAATAACAAAATTTAAAGTGAAGATAAATATGAACCATAAAACAACAATATCATACAAAACAAAGAATATCCTAATTGATAAGTTATCACATCAAGATAATATTGAGGTTTTAAGAGAAGGAAACTTCTTTTCAAAATTTTTCTCAAAGAAAAAGTATGCAGATGTATATTTTCATAGTGGTAGTTTAGATGAAAATTCAATTGAAAATATATTAAATGCAAAAATGACAATTGCTAATTGTTTTTCATCTATGAATGAAATCATAGCAAAAACAAAGATTTCTCATGAAAAAGTAAAGGTAATATATCCAAGTGTTGATCTTGAGTATAAAAAAAACAAAGATGTAAAAGAAAAACTTTGTGAAGAATTACAAATTGATGTAAAAAATAAGATTATCTTATTTACTGCAAAAAATTTCAAATCTTCTGGTATAAAAGAATTCTTAGATATATGCTCATCAATTTCATATGAAAACTTTAAAGTTATAGTTGCAGGTGAAAAACAACAAATAAGAACATTGCAATTTCAAATTCCAAAATATCAAAATCTCCAAGATAAAATAATTCTATTAGAAGATTATAAAAATATGGATGACTTGTTTTTGGCTTCAGATATATTTATCTTGCCTACATATAATAAAACTTTTGCTAGCAATGTAATAAAAGCAATGTTTTGTAGATGTGCCGTATTTTTGAGTATTAATAACGATGCAAAAGAGATTGTTGATGTGTTTGCTTCGATGGATTCACCTAGTGATTCAAGCATGAGTTTCAAATTAGATGCCGTATTAAAAGGGAAAGATGACCTTAAATTAATTAAAAAAGAGAATAGAAAACTTGCATCAGAGTTTAGTTTAGCAAATAATTTATTGAAATTTAATGCAATAATAGACAATATTTAAATTAAACTTAAGAAAATTAAGGTAGAATACGCAAATATTTTTCACTACAGAAGGAAGACAAAATGTCAAGAAGATGTGCAATTTCAGGAAAAGGACCTATGTCTGGAAACAACGTAAGTCATGCTAAAAACAGAACAAAAAGAAGATTTTTACCAAACATTAGAACAGTTAGAGTTACATTAGAAGATGGAACTACAACTAAATTAAAAGTTTCTGCAAAAGAGTTAAGAACTCTTAAAAAACACTCATAAGAAGGCGCTAGAAAAGTGCTTTCATGAGCATCTTTACTAGGGTGAAGAGGGCCATCGGCTGGGAAATTAGAACAGTCAAACCTCAATACGATTTAAATCCACTAATATACTCACAACTTAAACCTTTAAGGTTACCCTTAATATTAATTCAAATTGTTATGATGATAGGGACTTTAGGATATGTTTATCTTGAAGACTACACAATAATGCATGCAATTTTTCAATCAGCATATACACTTACAAATACGGGATTTGGGGCATTAAACGAATCAAATTTTAAAAATGAAACAATAGTATTTACTGTATGGTTAATGTTAGCTGGGTTTGCGAGTTTAATTTTCGCTGTAGGTATTGTAATCGATGTTATTTCAAATGGACCTTTGCGTGAATTACTAAAGGAAAGAAAAATGCTTTATAAAATAGCAAGACTAAGAAGACATTTTGTAATTTTTTATCATAATGAATATACTGCACAATTAGCTAAACAATTTAGGGAAAATCATATTCCATTTGTAGTTGTTGACCCATCTGAAGAAATTGAAGAAATTGCAAAAGAAAATGGCTATCCATATTATGTAAAAGATGAACCCTATAAAGAAACGGCTTTTTTGAAGTCACATTTATCTTCTGCTAAAGGTGCAATATCTTTATCAAAAAATATTTCAGATAATATTACATTAATAGCATCTGTAAGACTTTATGAAAAAGAGTTAGGTAGAAGTCCTTTTTTAATTATTTCAAATGCAGAAACACAAAATGAAAAAATCAGACTTATGAAACTTGGAGCTGACAAAGTTGTTGCAACTCCATCACTTATGGCAAAAAGAGTAAGTGCAATGGCAATAAGACCTGATATGGAAAATGTTTTAGATGAATTTTTATATAAAAGAGATACTCCTATTGATATGGAAGAAGTATTTGTTGATGAACAATCGTGGACAGTAAATAGAGAAATAAAAGATTTACATTTAAGAGATAGATTGAAAGTTTCAATTATAGGAATTACAGAAGAAAAAGGCAAGTTTATTCAAATGCCAAAGGGAACAATGTCAATAAATGCAAATTGCAAGTTATTGTTAGTTGGATCGCAAAAAGGTATTGCTAGAGCTAAAAGAATTATAAATTTAACTAAACAACCAGAGGATATATAAAAATGTTTACAATTTTGCCAATTAAAGGTTACTTTGATCAAATAGATGGATTTTATTGTGATGGAATTCATGCTGGACTTAAGCCAAATGGAAATAATGATTTAGGATTTATTTATAGTGATAAACCTTGTACTGTTGCTGCTATTTTTACAGAAAATAAATTTCAAGCTGCTCCTTTAAAGCATTTTTTACAATATGACGAAGATTTTAAAACAAATTTTGTTTTAATCAATTCTAAAAATGCAAATGCATTAACAGGAAGAAAAGGTATTGCTGATATTGATACTTTATTTTCTCAATTAGATTTTGGCTCTTTGAAATTGGTAAATCCAATTATGAGTTCAACAGGTGTAATTGGAAACAGATTACCTATAGAAAAATTAGTTGCAGGTGCGAAAAGATTTAACTTAAGTGCAAAAAGTGGGGAAAATCTTTCAAAAGCAATTATGACAACTGATGCCTATGCTAAATCTTGTATGTATGAAGTAAAACTTGAAAATGGAAGCTCATTCAAAATAGGTGCAGTTGCAAAAGGTGCTGGAATGATAAACCCAAATCTTGCAACTATGCTTTGTTTTATTTGTACAGATGCAGCTGCTCCTTATTCTGATATTATGGAAGCTTTAAAAATAAATAGTGAAACAACTTTTAATGCAATATCAGTTGATGGTGATACTTCAACAAATGATACAGTTATGGTTTTAGCTAATGGAAACTCAAATGCATATGATAAAGAAGCATTTGCAGAAGTTCTAAGATTAGTAATGTTTGATATGGCTATGTTAATGGTAGCAGATGGTGAAGGTGCAAATAAAGTAGCTGCTTTTGAAGTTATAAACGCAGCTACAAATGAGCAAGCTATGATTGCTGCAAAAGCACTATCTAATTCATTACTAGTAAAAACAGCACTTTTTGGAGAAGATCCAAATTTTGGAAGAATAGCTTCAACAATTGGTGCTTCAAGAATTGATTGTGATGATGAAAAACTAGTTATATCTTATAATGATGTTGTTGTATTTAATAAAGGTGAAATTTGTTTTGATGCAAACACTGAAGCACAAGCTGGTGAAGTTCTTAAAAAAGATAAATACAAAATAATTTGTGATATTGGTTTAGGTGATGGAAAATTTACAGCATACGGTTGTGACTTAGGTTATGAGTATGTGAAAATTAATGCGGACTATCGAAGTTAATTTAATAATTTTATAAAATATTAAGTAGTCCAAGAGTATAATAAGACTAAATTAAATTAACAGGATGTAAAATGTTTCATGAATATAGAGATCTAATCACAGAACTAAAACAAAAAGATGGGCATTTCCATAAACTTTTTGAAGCACATAATGCTTTAGATGACTCAATTGCAAAACTTGAGAAATCTCACGCAGATCAGTTTGAAATTGAATCTAAGAAAAAAGAAAAGTTAAAATTAAAAGATGAAATTTATTCTATATTAGTTAATTACAAAGCATAAAACTAATTTTCAAATAAAGTTCATATAAAGGGATAAAAGTTTCGACTTTTATCCCTTTTTTTTTAGTAAAAAAATCTATTACAACTTATACTAAGTCCTTTTTAGATAAAATAATACAATTTTATATTACAAAGGCCTTTTTTTATGGAAAACCTTTTCGAAAATCAAGATATTATAGACATAAATATTGAGAACTCAGTTAAAGCTTCGTATTTAGATTACTCTATGAGTGTTATTATTGGTCGTGCATTACCAGATGCAAAAGATGGTTTAAAGCCTGTGCATAGAAGAATTCTATTTGCAATGCATGATTTGAATATTACTTCAAAATCAGCTTACAAGAAATCAGCAAGAATTGTTGGAGATGTTATTGGTAAGTACCACCCACACGGGGATACTTCTGTTTATGATGCTTTAGTTAGAATGGCTCAAACATTCTCAATGAGAGCTCCATTAGTAGATGGTCAAGGAAACTTCGGTTCTATTGATGGTGATAGTGCAGCTGCTATGAGATATACAGAAGCTAGAATGACAAAAATAGCTGAAGAGGTACTAAGAGATTTAGATAAAGATACAGTTAATTTTACTCCTAACTACGATGATACAATGAAAGAACCATCTGTTCTTCCTACTCGTGTACCAACCCTTTTATTAAATGGAAGTGAAGGAATCGCTGTTGGTATGGCTACAAAAATTCCTCCACATAATATAAATGAGCTTTTAGAAGCTGTTTTATATACGATTGATAATCCAGATGTTACAGCAGATGAATTAATGCAATTTATTAAAGGACCAGATTTTCCAACAGGTGGAACAATCTTTGGAAGACGTGGAATTATTGATGCTTATAATACAGGTCGAGGTCGAGTAAGAATAAGAGCTAAACATCATATTGAAACAAGAGGGAAAAAAGAGATTATTGTTCTTGATGAATTACCTTATCAAGTTAATAAATCAAGATTAATAGAACTTATTGCAACTCTTGCAAAAGATAAGCAAATCGATGGTATTTCTGAAGTTAGAGATGAGTCAGATAGAGAAGGTATCAGAGTTGTAATTGAGCTTAAAAAAGATGCTATGAGTGAAATAGTATTAAATAACTTATACAAATCAACACCTATGGAAACCACATTTGGTATTATTTTATTAGCTGTTTATAACAAAGAACCAAAAGTATTTAATTTACCACAATTATTAAATATTTTCTTATCTCATAGAAAAACTGTAATTATTAGAAGAACAATTTTTGATTTAGAAAAAGCGAAAGCTAGAGCCCATATTTTAGAAGGTTTAAAAATTGCCTTAGATAATATCGATGAAGTTGTAAAAATCATTCGAGCAAGTGCTAATGATCAAGAAGCAAAAGATAGTTTACAAAACAGATTTGGATTAAGTCCTATTCAATCTCAAGCTATTTTAGATATGAGATTAGGAAGATTAACAGGTCTTCAAAGGGATAAATTAGAAGCTGAATATCAAGAATTAATGATATTAATTGCTGAACTTGAATCTATTTTAAAATCTGAAGATAAATTAAATGAGATTATCAAAGAAGAATTAACAGAAATTCAAGAAAGATTCTCAAGTGATAGAAGAACTGATATTGAAGATTCTTATGACGAAATCGATATTGAAGATTTAATTCCAAATGAACCAATGGTAGTTACAATTACTCATAATGGTTATGTAAAAAGAGTTCCAATTAAATCTTATGAAAAACAAAGACGTGGTGGAAAAGGTAAAGTAGCCGTTACTACTCACGATGATGACTTTATTGAGAAATTCTTTGTTAGTAATACTCACGATACTTTGATGTTTGTTACAAATATGGGACAATTATACTGGTTGAAAGTTTACAAAATTCCTGAAGGAAGTAGAACAGCAAAAGGTAAAGCGGTAGTTAACTTAATCAATTTAAGACCTGATGAAAAAATTATGGAAATAATTCCAACACCTGATTTTGATGAATCAAAATCATTAGTATTCTTTACAAGAAATGGTGTAATTAAAAGAACTTCATTAAGTGAATTCTCTAACATTAGATCAAATGGTGTAAGAGCAATTGTACTTGATGATTTAGATGAAATTGTAACTGCAAAAATTGCTGATGTTGAAACACAATATTTAATGATTTTTACAAGTATGGGACAATGTATCAGATTTGAAATCGAGAAAACAAGAGATCAAGGAAGAAGCACAAGAGGGGTTAGAGGTATCAAGTTCAAACATGATATTGACTTTGTTGTAGATGCGGATGTTGTAAGTAATGAAGAACAAGAATTATTAACAGTATCTGAAAAAGGTATTGGAAAAAGAACAACAGTAAGTGAATATAGACTTACAAATAGAGCAGGTTCTGGAGTTATATCAATGAAATTATCACCAAAAACAGGTAATGTTGTTGGAGAAGTTCTAGTAGATGATACTCAAGACTTAATGTTATTAACTTCAATTGGAAAAATGATTAGAGTTGATATGCAAGCAATTAGAAAAGCAGGAAGAAATACAGCTGGTGTAATTATCGTAAATGTTGATAAAAATGATAAAGTTGTATCTATTGCTAAATGTCCAAAAGAAGATGAAGAAATTGAATTAGACGAAAATGGAAATATTATAAGATATACAGAAGATGGTGAAATTTTAGAATCAATTTCAGTTAGTCCTGAAGTAAATAAACCATCTACACTGTTAGATATTGTAGAAAAAGATAATTTAGAAGAAGAGGAAGAGTAGAAAAATGAGAAAGTTTAATGTTGCAGTTGTTGGAGCTACTGGTGCAGTTGGTGAAGAGTTATTTAGAGTTTTAGAAGAATATAACTTCCCTATTAATAAATTAATACCATTAGCAAGTTCAAGAAGTGCTGGTTCAAAAATCGAATTTATGAACAAAGAGATTACAGTTTTAGAATTAACTGAAACTTGTTTTGAAGAAAATGATGTGGAAATCGCATTTTTTAGTGCAGGGGGAAGTGTTTCAGAGCAATTTGCAAAATTTGCAGTTGAGGCAGGTGCTGTTGTAATTGATAATACAAGTCACTTTAGAATGGACCCAAAAGTTCCTTTAGTTGTTCCTGAAGTAAATCCAGAAGATATAAAACTATGGAGAGAAACAGGAATTATTGCAAATCCAAATTGTTCAACTATTCAAATGGTTTTATCATTAAAACCATTAGATGAATTATATGGAATTAAAAGAGTTGATGTTTCAACTTATCAAGCAGTTTCAGGTGCTGGGAAAAAAGGTATGGAAGAGCTTGTAAAACAAATGCAAGCATTCTTTGCATTTAAATTAGATGAATCAGATGTTAAAGCTTTCCCTCATCAGATTGCACTTAATGTAATCCCTCAAATTGATGTTGCCACTGATAATGGATTTACTAAAGAAGAGATGAAAATGGTAAAAGAAACTCAAAAAATTATGCACAAAGAAATGCAAATTGCAGCAACTTGTGTAAGAGTACCAGTTTTAAGATCTCACAGTGAATCACTAACAGTTACATTTAATGAAAATGTTGATGTTGATGTTGAAAAAGTAAGAGAAGTATTAAATAATTTTGAAAATGTTGAAGTTATAGATGACTTAGCAAATAATAGATATCCAATGCCAATTATTTCAACTGACACAGATATTACTTATGTTGGAAGAATTAGAAAAGATATTTATTCACCAAATGTAATTCATTATTTTAACGTAGCTGATCAAGTAAGAGTTGGAGCTGCAACAAATGCAGTAAGAATTGGTCTTAAATGGATCGCTTTGGAAAATGAAATCTAAATGTTAGAAAAATTTTTTGAAAATGCAATGTGGAAAACAAGGCTTTTTGTCTTGTTCCCAGTCGTTTTTGGGCTTATTGGAGCTATAATACTTTTTATTGTAGCTTCAGTAGATATTTTTGAAGTTTTAGTTTATACATTAGATGTATATTTAAATGGCTTACATCCCGAAAATTTTCATGAAGAGATTGTAAGTAAAATTATTGGTGCGGTTGATTTATATTTGATTGCAGTTGTTATGTTAATTTTTGCTTTTGGTTTATATGAACTATTTATTTCAAAAATTGATGCGGCTGAAAATAGTAAATCAGGGAATAATATCCTAGCTATTCACTCTTTAGATCAATTAAAAGATAAAATAGCAAAAGTTATTGTAATGGTATTAATTGTTAGTTTTTTCCAAAAGGTATTACATACAAGTTATGATGGAGCATTACAAATGCTTTATTTTGCATTATCAATTGGAATATTATCAGCAGGACTTTTCTTTTTAGGAAAAGTAGGAAAACATTAAATTTTTTGTTACTTTTGAAAAAGTAAATATATAAATATTAGTCCCTTGGAATAGGGACTATTTTAAGGATAAAAAATGTCAAAAATATTTGTAGATGCATGTTTTAGAAAACCAACTCCCTATACACCTGTATGGATGATGAGACAAGCAGGAAGATATCTTCCTGAATATATGAAAGTAAGAGCTCAAGCTGGGAACTTTTTAAATCTTTGTCATAATCCAGAACTTGCTGCTGAAGTTACAATTCAGCCTTTAGATATAGTTGGAGTTGATGCAGCTATTTTATTTTCTGATATTTTAGTAATTCCAAATGAAATGGGAATGCATTTAGATTTTATCAAAGGGGAAGGTCCTCTTTTTAAAGATCCTATTGTTACTGAAGCTGATGTTGATGCATTACTTGGTGGTGAGGCTGCTGCTGATAAGTTAACTTACGTTTATGAAACAATCAAGTTATTAAAACAACAATTACCAGATGATAAAGCACTTATAGGCTTTACAGGAGCACCTTGGACTCTTGCTACGTATATGATTGAAGGGCAGGGGACAAAAACATACAATATTTGTAAAAAAATGATGTATTCAAATCCTGAACTTTTACATAAAATACTAAGAAAAGTAACTGAAGTTGTGAAGTTTTATATGGAAAAACAAATACTTGCAGGTGCAGATGTTGTTCAAATCTTTGATTCATGGGCAGCAGCAATAGAACCAGCTAGATATGATGAATTTTCATGGTCTTATATGGTTGAAATTGCAGAATATTTAAAAGAAAAATATCCTCATATTCCAGTTATTATGTTCCCAAAAGGAATCCCAGCATTTTTAGATAAAGTATATGGAAACTTTGATGTATTTGGTGTAGATTGGGGAACACCTATGGCTCTTGCAAAAGAAAAACTTGGAAGTAAATATGTTCTTCAAGGAAATATGGAGCCATGTAGATTATATTCAAAGGAAGCTACAACTATGTGTGTTGAAGCTTTACAGAATATAATGCAAGGGGAAGGTCATATCTTTAATTTAGGGCATGGAATTCTTCCTGATGTGCCTGTTGAAAATGCTATTCACTTTGTAAAAGAGTGTCAAAGAGTAAGTAAAAAATAATCTAACAAAAAATTAAGTAGGAGCTCTCCTACTTATTCTATGGAAAGAAAAATCATGTCATATTCAAACTCTATTATTTTTGGACCAATTCCTTCTCGAAGATTTGGTATATCTTTAGGTGTAGATTTATCTCCCTCTAAAAAACAGTGCAATTTTGATTGTTTATATTGTGAACTTGAAGGTGCAAAAACAGTTGATAAAATGGATACTAATCCAAGTATTACTGAAATAATAAATGCAATAAAAGAGAGTTTTGATAAACATCCAAAAATTGATGTGATTACATTAACAGCAAATGGTGAACCAACTTTATATCCAAACTTAAATGAACTAATAGATGAAATTAATAAAATTAAAGGTGATACAAAAACTTTGATTCTATCAAATGGAAGCACAATTTATAAAAAAGAAATATATGATGCACTTTTGAAAATTGATACTGTTAAATTATCTTTAGATTGTGTTAGTGAGAAATGTTTTAAAAAATTAGATAGAGTAAATAAAAATGTTGAAATAGAAAAAATTATTCCTTCAATGGTTAACTTTTCAATAGAGACAAAAAATGATTTTGTATTAGAAATATTGTTTGTAAAAGATTTAAATGATAAAGAAGATGAAATTGTTTTACTATATGATGCAGTAAAGAAAATCAATCCAAAAAGAGTTGATATAGGAACAATTGATAGACCGCCTGCATATGATGTTAAACCTGTCTCTTATGAGTTCTTAGAGAGCGTTGCAGATAGATTTGAAAATATTAATACCAATATCATATATAAAAATAGACCAAAGTCTATTCAATATTATGATAAAGATGAAATAAAGTCAATGTTAAAAAGAAGACCTTTAACTAAAGAAGATATACAAAATATGTTTGATGAAGAATCAAAATTAATCTTAAATGATTTACTTGAAAATAAGTTTATTTCTCTTGTTAACAGTAGTGGAGTTGAGTTTTATAAGAATTTACAAAAATAGATTCTTTTACCCTTGACAATAAAGTCATTTTTTACTATAATTCGGACCCATTAAAGTTGAAGTCATATAATCCGGCATAGCTCAGCGGTAGAGTAGATGACTGTTAATCATTTGGTCCCTGGTTCGAATCCAGGTGCCGGAGCCATTACTTCAATTTAATGTAAATTTATAGATTCCGGCATAGCTCAGCGGTAGAGTAGATGACTGTTAATCATTTGGTCCCTGGTTCGAATCCAGGTGCCGGAGCCATTTATAAATTTAAGATACAAAACCTTTTTAAGTTCCGGCATAGCTCAGCGGTAGAGTAGATGACTGTTAATCATTTGGTCCCTGGTTCGAATCCAGGTGCCGGAGCCACTTCAAATAAAACCCCTAAAAACTATTCTAAATAATTTATCATTTAAAAATTTATTATTAATGTTTCGTTAAAAAGATTATGCAATAATTTTGAATAATAAATAAAGGACTTACTATGAAAAAAATATTTTTATTAACTCTAACAATTTTTACAACATTTATAATAAGCGGATGTTTTCCTTTTCATCACCATCATGGTGGACCAGGTCATGGAATGCATAGATAATCTTTTGATTAAAAAAATTGATATAAAAAAAGCTTAGTATTTCTACTAAGCTTTTTTTTTGCCTGATTATTTGTTTTTTATTTTAATTTAAGAGCTACAAGTTCATTTACAACTTGTGGATTTGCTTTTCCACCAGTACTTTTTAATACTTGCCCTACAAAGAAGCCTAATAGTTTAGTATTACCTGCTTTGAATTTTGCAACATTATCTGGGTTTTTCGCAATTATCTCATCAATAATAGGTGAAATTTCGGAAGGGTCGCTTATTTGAACTAATCCTTTATCTTTTACAATTTGTGTTGGATTAATTCCAGATTTTACCATCTCTTCAAATACGTCTTTAGCTATTTTACTAGAAATAGTTTCATCATCAATCATTTTAACAAGTTCTGCAATTTGTGATGGAGTAAATTTTACTTGACTTAATTCCATTTGTTTTAATTCTCTAGCTACTTCATTTACAACAATATTAGCTAATGTTATAGGGCTATTAACTAGTATTTGTGCTTCTTCATAGAAATGAGAAAGATGTTCATCTCTTGCAAGAATATTTGCTACTTCGCTATTTAATCCAAGTGTATTTGTATATTTTTCAAATGCTGCTTTTTGATCTTCATTCATAGGTTCCATAGAGCCTACAACTTGTACTTTTTGCATTTGTACTTTTTGCGTATTTTTAACTTCTGGTTCTACTATTTTTGTTTTTTTAGCCCAAGAATCTTTTAATCCTACAATTTTATTAAATACTGGTTTTTCATTTGTATAATCAATAGGATCAGCATAAAAATATCCTTGTCTTTCAAACTGAAATCTCTCATCAATTTTATCTGTAATAACTGCAGGTTCAACAAGTGCATTTTTGATAATTTTTAAAGAATCTGGATTTAAATCTTCTAACCCTTCCGGTGCTTCATTTTTGAATAATCTATCATAAACTCTTAGTTCTACTGTTTTTGCTTCTTTTGCACTTACCCATTGAATTGCACTATTAACTTTTATACCGCTTGTATCTGAGCCACTTTTTGATTCAGGGTAATACTCTGCTTTAATTTCTATTATCTTTCCATCTAAGTTTTTTATAACCTCTTTACAAGCAATTATATAACCATGTCTTAGACGAACAGGTTGTTCAGGTGTAAGACGGAAGTATCCTTTTGGAGGATTTTCCATAAAGTCATCTCTTTCAATATAAATATCTTTAGAAAAAGGTAATTTTCTTGAACCATCTTTTGGTACATCATGAGGGTAATATGGAGCATCAATTTCTTCACTACCTTCATAATTTTCAATTGTTACTTTTAGTGGATCCATTACACATAATACACGAGGTACTTTTTGATTTAAATCATCCCTAATACAAAATTCTAGTTGTGCAACATCAACCATTGAATTTGCTTTTGCAATTCCAATTTGGTCACAGAAGTTTAAAATTGATTCTTTTGTATATCCTCTTCTTTTATATCCAGCAATTGTTGGCATTCTTGGGTCATCCCAACCACTAACATACTCACCATTAACTAAGTCTAAAAGTTTTCTTTTACTCATAACAGTGTAGTTAATTCCTAGTCTTGCAAACTCATGCTGATAAGGACGAGGTAATTTAAGCTCAAGAGTATCTAGTAACCAATCATAAATATCTCGATTATTTTCAAATTCAAGTGTACAAATAGAGTGAGAAACACCTTCAATATAGTCAGATAAACAATGGGCAAAGTCATACATTGGATAAATACACCAATCATCGCCTGTTCTGAAATGATGCGCATGTCTGATTCTATATAAAAGTGGATCTCTCATTTTCATATTAGCAGCACTCATATCAATCTTTGCTCTTAATACATGTTCCCCATCTTTAAATTCACCGTTTTTCATTCGCTCTAAAAGGTCTAGATTTTCTTCAACTGTACGCTGTGCATAAATGCTACGTTTTCCAGCTTGTGTAACAGTTCCACGATATTCTCTTATTTCTTCTTCTGTTAAGCTATCAACATATGCTTTATTCATTTTAATTAGTTTAACTGCATAATCGTATATTTTAGAAAAATAATCAGAAGTAAAATATACATTTTCTCCCCAGTTAAATCCAAGCCATTGAACAGCGTCTTTTAAAGCTTCTACATATTTTGTATCTTCTTTAGTTGGATTTGTATCATCCATTCTAAGGTTGCAATGACCATTATAATCCTTTGCAATTCCAAAATTTATACAAATAGATTTAGCATGTCCAATGTGTGGAAATCCATTAGGTTCCGGTGGAAATCTTGTAATTACTTCTTTATACTTCCCTGCCTTTAAGTCTTCTTCAACTATTGTACGTAAAAAATCTTTACTTTCACTCATTATTATTAAACCTTTTGATTTTGATACTCTTTTAAGAATTCTATTTTATCAAATTAGAGCTTATAGCATCACGAGTTGTTAGATGAAGTGAAAAAGAAAAGATGCAGAAAATTAATTTATTTAGAAGATATTGTTAGTTTATAAAAAAATATTAAAATTTATTTTTTCTTCATATTTTTTCGAGCCCAATTTTCAAGATAATTTAAGGGCTCAAAAAGTGTTTTACCTTTTGCTGTAATATTGTATTCAACTCTAGGTGGAACTTCTGGAAATACAGTTCTTTCTATTAACTCGTTTTGTTCCATAATTCTTAAATGTTCAGATAAAACTTTTTTTGAAATACCAGGAACTATTTTTTGTATTTGTGAAAATCTTAAATCTTCTTTTATTAAATGCCATATAATTAGAGCTCTCCATTTACCTGCTAATAAATCCATTGATGCTTCCAATGGACATTTATACTCTTTTTCATTGTATTTGTAGATTTTTTCATTGCCTCTAGTCATATTTTTTCCTAAATTTGTAAATTTTTTATTACTATTTCTAATAGATTATTTCCTAAGAGAAACTTTTAGGTAACCTAATAACTTAAAGGTTACGTCTTCCAAAAGTATTATTATCTAGTTATTATTTCTTGAATTATAACATAAATTAAAGGAGGAAAAAAAATGAGTAATTATCCAAGAGCTTTTTCACATATAGGAATAACAGTTCCAAATTTAGAAGAGGCAGTGAAATTTTATAGTGATGTTATGGGTTGGTATATAATGATGGGCCCAACAGAAGTTTTAGAAGAAAATAGTACAGCAATTGGTCAAATGTGCATTGATGTTTTTGGAAAAGGTTGGGGAAGTTTTAAAATAGCACACTTATCAACAAGTGATACTATAGGTATTGAGTTATTTGAATTCCCTCAAAATTTAACACCAAAACATGAATTCAATCCATATCAAACAGGAATTTTCCACTTTTGTGTAAAAGATCCAGATATTGAAGGATTAGTTGAAAAAATTGTAGCAGCAGGTGGAAAACAAAGAATGCCAATTAGGGAATATTTCCCAGGTGAAAAACCATATAAAATGGTATATTGTGAAGATCCATTTGGAAATATCGTAGAAATTTATACACATTCTTACGAATTAGTATATTCGGCTTCTTACAAATAAGAAAATTTATACTATAATAAAACAAAAACAGAGGTTTGATTTTATGGGTGAATATTCTTTTCTTTTGGCGATTGCCATTGTCTTTATGTTTGGAACAATGAGCCCAGGACCTAGTTTTATTCTTGTTGCAAAAACTGCTGTTTCAAAGCCTTTTAATGAAGGAATTGGCGTTTCTATTGGATTATCAATAGGAGCTGTTTGCTTTACATTATTAGCAATTTTTGGATTATATGCCTTATTTGAAACAGTGCCTTTTTTATATGGAATATTTAAACTTTTAGGTGGAATATATTTAATATATTTAGCATATAAAATTTGGAAATACTCACATGAATCATTATCAATGGATATGAAACTAGAGCAAAGTAAAAAAGGTTTTTTTAAAGCGGTTTTATTTGGTTTTATAACACAAATCAGTAATCCAAAAACAGCAATTATAATAGGAAGTATTTTTGCAGCATTATTACCAAAAGAATTACCTGTTTATAGCGAACTATTATTATGCTTGATTGCTTTTTTTATAGATGCAATTTGGTATTGTCTGGTTGTAGTTTTATTATCTACGCAAAAATCTCAAAAAATTTATTTACGGTTTAAAAAATATATTGATAGAGTTGCCGGGACTTTACTAGCAGCCTTAGGTATAAAACTAGCTCTTGATTATTAGTGAGTCAGCATATATGATAAAGATTGGCTTATTAGATTTTCAAAATTATATTGAAAAAACTATCTTTCCAATATGTTTCTTTTTTAGAAATTCTTTTTGAGCATCAACGATGTTTTCTAAAGGATATATTTTTGCAACTAAAGGTTTAATATCTTTATTTTCAATTCTTTTTATCAAATTCCCAAAAACTTCAGCTTCTAAAACAGTACAACCAAAAAAGCTTAAATCTTTTAAATAAAGTGTTCTAATATCAAGTTCAACTATAGGCCCAGCAATAGCTCCTGAAACTGCATATCTTCCTTTGGGTTTTAAAACTTCTAAGAATTTACCCCATGCTTCACCTGCAACTAAATCAATAACTACATTAATACTACTTTTTCCTAAGACTTCAACTATGTCATCATGTCTTGAGATAACTTGTGAAGCTCCTAATGATTTTATTTCATCAAATTTTGAAGGGCTAGTTATGGCTATAACTTTTGCACCTCTTGCCTTAGCTAATTGAATTGCTGCACTTCCAACTCCACCTGAAGCTCCTGAAATCAAAACCACATCATTTTGATTTACATTGGCCCTTGTTAAAAGATTTTCAGCAGTTGAATAAGAACAAGGAAAAGAAGCTAGTTGGCTATTAGTAAAAGAGCTATTAATTTTATGTGCGTCTTCAATTAAAACCTCAGTATCTTTTGGAATAGGGCATGTGTAGTTTTTTACATATTCAAGTTGATCGTAGTCATCATTAGCTTTTAAAATTATAGCTTTAATATTTGAGATTATTTTGAGTTATTATTTAAAGGAGGTAAAACAAGAGTTGAATAACTCTTGTTTTATGAGTACTTATTTAGCAGCTTTAGCTTCTTTTATCCAAGCATCAACTTTTTCTGAATTGTTTTCTAACCAAAGTTTTACGTGTCTTTCTATGTCTTTTTCTTTATTTTGACCATTTGCCATAAGCATGTTTTGACCACTAATATCATTTACATCTAATTTAATAATATCAAATAGTTTCGCAATATCTTTATGCTTAGTTTTTACACTTGCATTTGAAGCAATTCTTTGATTATTTACATTAAATCCATAATCAGCACCATTTGAAAGTTTTGTAGAAGGAGTATTAGGATTAGCCGAATGAGTTACTTGTAAAAATACAACATCTTTACCAGGAACTAATTTACCACTCACCCAATATGGAGTCCAAGTGTAATATAAAATTGGCTTACCTGTTTTGTAATTTGCAATAGTATTTGCAATTAATGCAGAATATTCACCTTGATTATGTTCAACAGTATCTCTCAAATTATAAGCATCTAATTGATGTTCAATAACTTTTTCACATCCCCAACCAGCATTACATCCTGTTAAGTTTGCTTTTCCATTTCCATCAGTATCAAAAAGTTTAGCTATTTCTGGTTTTTTAAGATCATTATAGTATTTGATATTATATTTATCTGCAGTTTTTTTATCAATTAGGTAACCTTGCGCACAATTAGCAATAAATTTATCATATGTAACAATATTTTTATCTCCACCTAGAGCTTCTAATTTTGAATTATGCAAAGGATCCCACATAGAAGCTAGGAAATATACATCTTCGCTATTTGCATTATTTGCAATTGTTTGAAATGCGATATCATAATTCACATCATTTGTACTTACAATTTCATGACCCATCTTTTCTAAAATTCCATTTACTACTAACATTTGAAATGTTTCTTCTGCAATATTTGATTTAAGTGCCGTAACTTTTGCTCCAAATAAACTTGAAGCAAGTAGTAATGAACTTAATCCACCTATTAATATTTTTTTACTAATCATTTTTTTCCTTTATTTGTTAATTTATACATAAAACCAATTGGTCCTTTTTGAAACCATTTAGTTTTGTCATTTTTATCTTTTTGTCCCATTGCTTGGGTTAATCTATCTAAGATTACGGCTAATAAAACAATACCTAATCCACCAACAGCTGCAAGTCCTACATCCAATCTTCCAATTCCTCTTAAAACCATTTGTCCTAAACCACCAACTGCAATCATTGATGCGATTACTACCATAGAAAGTGCAAGCATAAGAGTTTGATTTACTCCTGCCATAATTGTAGGCATAGCAACAGGAATTTGAACTTTCCAAAGCATTTGAGAAGAACTTGCCCCAAATGATCTTGAAGCTTCGATTAAATCAGCAGGAACTTGTCTAATACCTAAATTAGTTAATCTAATCAAAGGTGGAAGAGCAAAGATAATTGTAACAATTACTCCAGGTACATTTCCAATTCCAAATAGCATTACAATTGGAATCAAATATACGAAAGCTGGTGTTGTTTGCATTGCATCAAGTATTGGTCTTAGTATTTTATTGACAGTATCACTTCTTGCACTCCAAATTCCAAGGGGAAGACCTATTATTATAGAAAAAAGAACAGCTGTTATAACTAAAGATAATGTAATCATAGCTTCATCCCAAGCACCAATAAATCCAATAATTAGAAAGGAAATCAAAGTTCCAAGAGCTAGCTTTTTTGTTGAAAATTGTAAAGCTAAAAGTATAAAAAAGAGAATCACTACATATGGATTTAAAAATAATAAAAAACTTTCAATTGATCTTAATACAATATCAACAGGTGCTTTAGCAGCTAAAAAAACTTCTCTAAAATTTTCAACAAGCCAGTCAATCCCTTTATTTGTCCAATCATCAAAAGGAATTACTGCATCTTTAAAAGGATTTAATATATCAAAATCTTTCACTTCTTCAATAGGAACATTAGTTTCAGCTTCCATCCAGTTAACAGAGGATTCTTTATTTTCTTGTGCAGTTGAGGCATTTCCCCATGGATCATTACTCATTATCTACTCCTTCATCAAAAACTTTTAGTAATCTACTTTTAGAAATTGTTCCTTTATATTTACCATTATTATCAATAACAGCAGTAGGATAAATATTGTTAGCAATATCTGATATAAACTCAGAAATTGGAAGATTTTCATTAATAGTTTGTTCATTGATTATCGCATCATGAATAGTACCATTTGATTTTTGTTGTTTTTTCAATGATTCTAAGGTAAGTAATCCTATATATTTTCCACTTTTCTCAACAAAGTAACAGTAGTCTTCATCGAAATCTGATATATATTGTAAAGCGGATTTTATTCCAGTACTTTCTTTATTTATGATTGTAGAGTGTGATTTTTTAACAATATGTGATGCTGTTAAAACTGAAGTTACATCAACACCTTTAAAAAATGATCTAACATAATCATTAGCAGGTTGATTAATAATTTCTTCAGGAGTTCCTACTTGGCAAACTTCACCATTTTGCATAATAGCAATTCTGTCACCGATTCTTATTGCTTCATCTAAATCATGTGAAATAAAGACAATAGTTCTTTTAGCTTTTTCTTGAAGCACTAAAAGTTCATCTTGCATTTCTGTTCGAATTAATGGATCTAATGCTGAAAATGCTTCATCCATAAGCATAATATCAGGATTGTTAGCTAAAGCTCTAGCAAGCCCAACTCTTTGTTGCATTCCACCACTTAATTCATCTGGATAAGATTCTGCATAATTGCCAAGTCCCACTTGCTCTAAGGCATTTTGTGCAGCTGTATATCTTTCTGTTTTTGATATTCCACTTAATTCTAATCCAAAAGATGTATTATCTATAATATTCATATGTGGCATCAGTGCAAAAGATTGAAAAACCATTGATATTTTTTTTCTTCTGATATCTATTAGTTCTTTATCATTTAAATTTGTTACATCAGTTTCATCAATATAGATTTTTCCTGAGCTTGGCTCAATCAATCTATTAAGTAGTCTTACAAGCGTAGATTTACCTGAGCCCGATAAGCCCATAATTACGAAAATTTCACCTTCATTTATTTCAAAACTAGCGTCTTGAACACCTATTGTCATTCCTGTTTTCTTAAAGATTTCATCTTTAGATAAACCGCTTTCTAGCATTTTTAAAGCTTTTTTAGGATTTTCTCCAAAGACTTTAAAAACATTCTTTATAACAAGTTTTTTATTTATTGAATTAATGTTTTCTTGCTCCTGTATATTTATTTGTTACTACATTATTGTGAAAATTTCCTTACAAAAAGATTAAATTATACATTAATTATGTAAATATTATACATAAATAATGTAAAAATAATCCAAAATATTAGAGGTAAATAACAATTTGTTCTAATATCATTAAGATTAAAATTGAATACATTAAATAATTTTTTAAACCTACTTGTTATAAACTTTATGTATGAAAATTAAACTACTAATATTACTTTTATCAATAAACTTATTTGCTTCATCATATGGTGAGTTGTTATTTAATGGAAACTGCATTACCTGTCACAGTACAAATGAGTTAAATAAATCAGCTCCTACTATAATAGAAATACAAAAAATATATAAAAGTTCTTTTCCTTTGAAAAAAGATTTTATACATTATATGAGTACCTGGGTACTAAATCCAAATAAAGAAACATCACTTATGGATGATGCAATAGAAAAATATAAATTAATGCCAATGTTAGGTTATGACAAAGAAACATTAGAAGAAATAAGTTCATATTTATATGATTTGACTAATTAAATCCATAAAAAACCAAATAAAAACACTCAAATCCCATTATAACCCAATAAAAAGCAAGTAAAACCCCAAAAAAACACAAAGAAGAAATTGAATCCAAAAATTTAAGCCAAATTTCAGCTAAAAGGTCTTGACAAACCCAGAGGAATCTATTATAATTCCCGTCCAATTTGACTGGAACGCATCAAACGAAAGTGTGATGGTAACGAGATAGTTTGAATGTGATGATCTTTAAAATAAATTATAACGTTTATAAAGTAATCTTTGTAAACCGAATATGTAATTCTTGTTGTTTAAATCTGTCAATTTATTCAGATTAAAAATAAGAATAATGTTAAATATATAAAACAAGAAAAGTATGGTAAAACATATTAAACTTGTCTATTAACTTATGAGTGATAATTTTGTAATTAGTAAAATAATACAGAAGAAGTCAAGTTCAAAAACTTCAATTTATGGAGAGTTTGATCCTGGCTCAGAGTGAACGCTGGCGGCGTGCTTAACACATGCAAGTCGAACGAGAACGGATTATAGCTTGCTATAATTGTCAGCTAAGTGGCGCACGGGTGAGTAATATATAGGTAACGTGCCCCAAAGAAGAGGATAACAGATGGAAACGTCTGCTAAGACTCTATATGCCTTTATGACAAAAGTCAGCAAGGGAAATATTTATAGCTTTGGGATCGGCCTGTACAGTATCAGTTAGTTGGTGAGGTAATGGCTCACCAAGACAATGACGCTTAACTGGTTTGAGAGGATGATCAGTCACACTGGAACTGAGACACGGTCCAGACTCCTACGGGAGGCAGCAGTGGGGAATATTGCACAATGGACGAAAGTCTGATGCAGCAACGCCGCGTGGAGGATGACACATTTCGGTGCGTAAACTCCTTTTATATGGGAAGATAATGACGGTACCATATGAATAAGCACCGGCTAACTCCGTGCCAGCAGCCGCGGTAATACGGAGGGTGCAAGCGTTACTCGGAATCACTGGGCGTAAAGAGCGTGTAGGCGGATAGGTAAGTCAGAAGTGAAATCCAATAGCTCAACTATTGAACTGCTTTTGAAACTGCTTATCTAGAATATGGGAGAGGTAGATGGAATTTCTGGTGTAGGGGTAAAATCCGTAGAGATCAGAAGGAATACCGATTGCGAAGGCGATCTACTGGAACATTATTGACGCTGAGACGCGAAAGCGTGGGGAGCAAACAGGATTAGATACCCTGGTAGTCCACGCCCTAAACGATGTACACTAGTTGTTGTGAGGCTCGACCTTGCAGTAATGCAGTTAACACATTAAGTGTACCGCCTGGGGAGTACGGTCGCAAGATTAAAACTCAAAGGAATAGACGGGGACCCGCACAAGCGGTGGAGCATGTGGTTTAATTCGACGATACACGAAGAACCTTACCTGGACTTGACATAGTAAGAACTTTCTAGAGATAGATTGGTGTCTGCTTGCAGAAACTTATATACAGGTGCTGCACGGCTGTCGTCAGCTCGTGTCGTGAGATGTTGGGTTAAGTCCCGCAACGAGCGCAACCCTCGTCATTAGTTGCTAACAGTTCGGCTGAGAACTCTAATGAGACTGCCTACGCAAGTAGGAGGAAGGTGAGGATGACGTCAAGTCATCATGGCCCTTACGTCCAGGGCTACACACGTGCTACAATGGGGTATACAAAGAGCAGCAATACGGTGACGTGGAGCAAATCTCAAAAATATCTCCCAGTTCGGATTGTAGTCTGCAACTCGACTACATGAAGTTGGAATCGCTAGTAATCGTAGATCAGCTATGCTACGGTGAATACGTTCCCGGGTCTTGTACTCACCGCCCGTCACACCATGGGAGTTGAACTCATTCGAAGCGGGGATGCTAAAATAGCTACCTTCCACAGTGGATTCAGCGACTGGGGTGAAGTCGTAACAAGGTAACCGTAGGAGAACCTGCGGTTGGATCACCTCCTTTCAGAGATAAGAGATCAGATTCGTTTCTGATTTCAAATATCAAATAAAGAAAATGGCAAAGATTTTATATATTCGGTTTATAAAGATTATTTAAATAGGTAGTAGGGGCCTATAGCTCAGCTGGCTAGAGCGCTCGACTGATAATCGTGAGGTCCCAGGTTCAAGTCCTGGTAGGCCCACCATGATAATCTTATAATGTTGAATGTTAAATTTTAAATGTTGAATTAATTTTTTTAATTCAAAATTCAGAATTTAGAATTCAAAATTATTAGTCCCAGGGGAATTAGCTCAGCTGGGAGAGCGCCTGCTTTGCACGCAGGAGGTCAGCGGTTCGATCCCGCTATTCTCCACCACCTATTTTAGAGTTCAGTAATCAGAGTTCAGTGCTCAGAAGATAGAATTTAAAGTTCAGTTATAATAATTTAGCTTGAGAGTAAAATTAAATATAAGTTCAAATTAGTTTGAATTTATATTTGATTTTCGAATCAAAACTTTTAGAGAAATCTAAAATGATATTTAAAAATATAATGTTAAAGTCTTTAATTTTTTCGTTTAATTTACGTTCGAAAGAACATAATTTAAAAACAAAAATTTAATTATCTAAAAATTGTTACCTTGAAAAAACTTGTTTTTTTAAGATAATTTGAAATAGATAGAACACAACTAATTTTATTAAGATGTAAGAGTTGATGATTAGATTCATTAATTTAAATATGTTTAATAAGATAGTAGCCAAAGAATAATTATCAAAAATGCGACAGAATTTAATTCTGTTTATTAATAAGCTATTAAGGGCTAATGGTGGATGCCTAGATTGTAAGAGGCGATGAAGGACGTATTAGGCTGCGATAAGCCCCGGGGAGCTGCCAAAGAGCTTTGATCCGAGGATTTCCGAATGGGGCAACCCAGTATAATGAGAATTATATTACCCTGCGGGGAGCTAACCTGGTGAAGTGAAACATCTCAGTAGCCAGAGGAAGAGAAATCAAACGAGATTCCGTCAGTAGCGGCGAGCGAACGCGGATTAGGACAAACCCAATGCTTGCATTGGGGGTTGTAGGACCATGATATGAGACTAAAGAAGATAGATGAAATACTTGGAAAAGTGTAGCATAGAAGGTGAAACTCCTGTAATTTAAATTTTCAATAGCTCTAATGGTATCCTGAGTAGGTCGGAACACGTGATATTTTGACTGAAACTGGGGGGACCACCCTCCAATCCTAAATACTACTTACAAATCGATAGTGAACAAGTACCGTGAGGGAAAGGTGAAAAGTACTCCAGCGAGGAGAGTGAAATAGAACCTGAAACCATTAGCTTACAATCATTCAGAGCCCTATGATTTATCAGGGTGATGGACTGCCTTTTGCATAATGAGCCTGCGAGTTGTGGTGTCTGGCAAGGTTAAGTCAAGTACGAAGCCGTAGCGAAAGCGAGTCTTAATAGGGCGAAATAGGGTCCCCATTAAGAACTTTATGTTCTTAATGGGTTCCCTTAGTCAGATGCTGCAGACCCGAAACGAAGTGATCTATCCATGAGCAGGTTGAAGCTGGTGTAAGAGCCAGTGGAGGACCGAACCCGCAGGCGTTGAAAAGTCTTGGGATGACTTGTGGATAGGGGTGAAAGGCCAATCAAACTTCGTGATAGCTGGTTCTCTCCGAAATATATTTAGGTATAGCCTTGTGTTGTAGCATATAGGGGTAGAGCACTGAATGGGCTAGGGCTGCTTACCGCGGTACCAAACCCTATCAAACTATGAATACTATATGTGGAATCACAGGAGTCAGGCGGTGGGTGATAAAATCCATCGTCGAGAGGGGAACAACCCAGACTAACAGCTAAGGTCCCAAAGTCACATCTAAGTGGAAAACGATGTGGAGTTACTGTGACAACCAGGAGGTTGGCTTAGAAGCAGCCATCCTTTAAAGAAAGCGTAACAGCTCACTGGTCTAGTGATTCTGCGCGGAAAATATAACGGGGCTAAGATGTGCACCGAAGCTTTAGATTCAATTTTTAATTGAGTGGTAGGAGAGCGTTCTATTCAGCGTTGAAGATGTACCGGTAAGGAGCGTTGGAGCGGATAGAAGTGAGCATGCAGGCATGAGTAGCGATAATTGAGGTGAGAATCCTCAACGCCGAAAACCCAAGGTTTCCTACGCGATGCTCGTCATCGTAGGGTTAGTCGGGTCCTAAGTCGAGTCCGAAAGGGGTAGACGATGGCAAATTGATTAATATTTCAATACCAACATACAAGCGCGATGTGGGGACGCATAGAGTTAGTCGAGCTCACTGATGGAATAGTGGGTCGAAGGACGTAGGCTGTAACTTAGGCAAATCCGGGTTACATGAGGCCGAGATCTTACAGGCTCCTGACACTCTTCGGAGGAGAGGGAGAATCGATGATACTGTCGTGCCAAGAAAAGCCACTAAGTATATTGTATGTTGCCCGTACCGTAAACCGACACAGGTGGGTGGGATGAGTATTCTAAGGCGCGTGGAAGAACCCTGGTTAAGGAACTCTGCAAACTAGCACCGTATCTTCGGTATAAGGTGTGCCTACTTTGGTATAGGAACTTGCTTCCAAAAGCTAGAGAGGTTGCAACAAAGAGTCCCTCCCGACTGTTTACCAAAAACACAGCACTTTGCTAACACGTAAGTGGATGTATAAGGTGTGACGCCTGCCCGGTGCTCGAAGGTTAACTGATGATGTCAGCGCAAGCGAAGCATTTGATTGAAGCCCGAGTAAACGGCGGCCGTAACTATAACGGTCCTAAGGTAGCGAAATTCCTTGTCGGTTAAATACCGACCTGCATGAATGGCGTAACGAGATGGGAGCTGTCTCAACCAGGGATCCAGTGAAATTGTAGTGGAGGTGAAAATTCCTCCTACCCGCGGAAAGACGGAAAGACCCCGTGCACCTTTACTACAGCTTGACACTGTAGCTTGGATATTCATGTGCAGGATAGGTGGGAGGCTATGATATATGGACGCAAGTACATATGGAGCCATCCTTGAGATACCACCCTTGAATATTTGAGTTACTAACTGCGACGAGTCAACCTCGTTCAGGACAATGTCTGGTGGGTAGTTTGACTGGGGCGGTCGCCTCCTAAAAAGTAACGGAGGCTTACAAAGGTTAGTTCATGGCGGATGGAAATCGCCAGTTGAGTATAATGGCATAAACTAGCTTGACTGTGAGACATACAAGTCGAACAGAGACGAAAGTCGGTCATAGTGATCCGGTGGTTCTGTGTGGAAGGGCCATCGCTCAAAGGATAAAAGGTACGCCGGGGATAACAGGCTGATCTCCCCCAAGAGCTCACATCGACGGGGAGGTTTGGCACCTCGATGTCGGCTCATCGCATCCTGGGGCTGAAGTAGGTCCCAAGGGTATGGCTGTTCGCCATTTAAAGCGGTACGCGAGCTGGGTTCAGAACGTCGTGAGACAGTTCGGTCCCTATCTTCCGTGGGCGTAGGAAAGTTGAAGAGATTTGTCCCTAGTACGAGAGGACCGGGATGAACGTACCACTGGTGTACCAATTGTTCTGCCAAGAGCATCGTTGGGTAGCTACGTACGGATGTGATAAGAGCTGAAAGCATCTAAGCTCGAAGCCAACTCTAAGATTAACTTTCCCTGAAGTTCCCAGTAAGACTAACTGGTTGATAGGCTAGATGTGTAAGCGTTGTAAGACGTTTAGCTGACTAGTACTAATAGAACGTTTGGCTTATTTTATATTCTTTGGTTTACTATCTTATTAAATATATGAGAAACGTTATTAAAAGTGAACTGCTTCACTTTTATAGTTTCGGAACCGTAGCTTTTATGGTTATGCATAAGCGCAGGATATATTTAATAAACAAATTGTGTTTATTTTAAGACTTTAACATTATTTTTTCTTAACTCTAGTATAGAGTTGAGTGTTAAGTATAATTTACTTAATTTGGGTTTTAATTCAAAATTCAAAATTAAGCATTCAAAATTAAATTTAACACTCAACTTTGCTGGTGGCTATAGAGAAGTGGAAATACCCAGTCCCATTCCGAACCTGGAAGTCAAGCACTTCATCGCCGATAATACTGCCGGGTCCCCTGGTGGAAACGTAGGCCGCTGCCAGCTCTTGAGTTTATTAATCAAAGCTTTTACTTATTCATACTTTAAAAAGTATTTTTAGGTAGAAGCTTTTTTTTTAGTTTGTTTTTTTGGGTTTTATCTTTTTTGGCTTGACTTTCTGAGCACTGAACTCTGAGCACTGAATTCTGAGCACTGAATTCTGGTTTTTTACTTAGCGCTTAATACTTAGCACAGGTCTTTAATACACTAATAGACCAATATACACCAATAAACTAACTACATTACTCTACTCTAAATTCTGACTTCTAAGCATAATTTCTAATTACTGTATATAAAATAATCTATTAAGTAACCTTATTATGTCTAATTTATTATATAATTTTAACAATTATAAAGTACAATTAAATTAAAAAGGAAAAAAAAATGGAACCTTTATACAAAGTTAGCAAACACAATTCATATGGTGTATCTATTATTCCAGACGAAAAAGACAAGACTAAATCATACATTATGTTAGATGGTTATGTAATTGGCGTACAAGTTAATACTGGTACTATTTACAAGAAGTAGTTTACACATTAATTTTAATAGTTAGGCTTTTAAGTCTAACTATTCTTCTTTCTTCTAAACAAACTTTTTTAACTATACTAATTTAGATACTCATTACTGATTTTATAACTCCTTATGCTCTTTTTTGCTACAATTCCCATCCTTTTACATTCCTATTTTTACACGCTTGCATAGCTCCAATGGTAGAGCAATTCCATGGTAAGGAAGAGGTTATCGGTTCAACTCCGATTGTGAGCACCACTTTATGTTATACTTTTATTATAAGAAAATATTAACTAGGAAAATGAATTGAATGAAAACCCAAATAATCCATTACATGGAATTAAGTTAGAAATGATAATAAATTCATTAGTAGAATACTATGGATGGAACGAATTAGGAAGATTGATAAATATTAATAGTTTTAACTATGAGCCTTCTGTGAAATCGAGTTTAAAATTTCTTAGAAAAACTCCATGGGCTAGAGAAAAAGTTGAAAAATTATATTTAAATACTTTTATTAAAAAAGATATTTAAGTTAAGAATATAAAATAAGAAAATACTAGGATAAAAAATGATTAGAAAAATAGATATAAATAGTGAAGAATTTCAATTGGAACTTGAGTTAACAAAACAATTTACAGATAAAGTAGTTGCTGATCATGGATTCTCTTATAATCCAGATGATGAGATTAATGAATCTATTCAAATGGGTCTTTCTAGAAATAAAATGATTTATGGAAAAAGATTTTGTCCATGTTTTATGGTTATTGGTGAAACTGCAAAAGAGCAAGAAACAAGTGAAAATAGATTATGTCCGTGTACTCCAGCTCTTACAAATGAAATACCATCAAAAGGTTCATGTCACTGTGGAATTTTTTGTACTGTTGAAAAAGCACAAGAGATTGAAAAAGAAAATGATACACATGATGCTATTGCTACACACTCAAGAGGTTTATCAAAAGATGAATGTGAAAAACTTTTAACTAAAAATGAAGTTAATTCTCAAGAGTTAGAATCATTATTAGAAGCTAGAGAATTAGGTTTTGTAAAGTTTAATTTAGTTGATACAAGAGAATGGATGGAATGGGTTGGAACAAGAATAAAAGGTACAGATTATTTAATTCCTACAACTTCATTTTATCAAGCCTTAGAAAGAATCACAGATCAAAAAAGTACTTCAGTAGTAGTTTATTGTCATAGCGGAAGTAGAAGCGCTTATTGTCAAAGAATTATGAAAGATTTAGGATTTAAATCTGTTGCTAATTTAGATTACGGTATTTCATCTTTTGGTGGACAAAGAGAAAGTGGAGATAATTAATTTCTTTGATTATGTATTCTAGTCATAGGATACATGCTCTTTAAAGTCATCTGAATATTTTTTTAATAGATGCATAATTGATATGAAAAATGTCACCATTGCCGGCCCTATAATCATTCCCCAAAAACCAAAAGTCGAAAGACCAGCTACTATTGAAAAGAAAATTAAAAGTTCATTTACACTTGTTGGTGTTTTTACTACTTTTTGATTTATATATTTGATAATCATTGGTTTTATAAATGTATCTGCAATTATAGAAATTACCACTATGGAATATACTGCAATAATTATTGCATTTGGTAATGAGTTTGTTGTTGCTTCATAAATTACAATTGGAAGCCACATTATAACCCCTCCAACAACTGGAATTAGTGATGCAAAACCATATAAAACTCCGAAAAGTAATCCATCATATCCGAAAAATGTTAAGAAAAACCCAAATAAAAATCCTTCAAATATAGCTGTAATTAAAATAGAATAAAGTACAACAGTCATTACATTTGATGACTCATAAAATAAAATAGTAGAGTCGTCTTTTTTTATTGGTAATAATTCTTTCATAAAAGTTGCAATTGAAGTTGAATACAAAGTGAAGAAAAAGAAAAATATTAATATCATTACCATATCTATCATAAATTTAGCAGAGTTTTTTCCTAAGAATGCACTAATTGATAATATATTTTCTACAGTTTTACCAATATCAATTTTTGAAGTTAAATCATTTAAAAAATCATTTAGAAAAACTAAATCAGATATCATTTTTTGAACGAAGATTTTCATATCACTTAAATTATTAATCAATACTTGTTGATCCACTTGATTAAAAAAGTTTGCAAATGAAAAAATACAATATAAAATTGGAATAAAAAATAGTGCTGTTAGCCCTATAGTCATAATTGAACTTGCAATTATTCTACTTTTTAGTCTGTTTTCTAAATATAGGGTTGCAGTACTTGTTGCAACTGCTAGTAAAACAGATACGAAAATCGATTTTAAAAATGGACTAAATAATTCCACCATAAAAAATATCATAACAATAGCAATAGCAACTAAAAAGTAAACTGCTTTCAAAATAATTTTCCTTGGTTTACATTATCATCTAATTTTTCACTTCCTGGATATGAAAGTCTAAACATTTCATAAGTTTTTAATGAAGCTACTCTTCCACGTGCAGTTCTTTCTATATATCCATTTGCAAGTAAATAAGGCTCAATAGCATCTTCAATTGTTCCTTCATCTTCACTAAGAGCAGCAGCCATTGTAGAAAGTCCCATTGGTTTTCCTCGATTTGAAATTAATAGTTCAAGAAGATTTATATCCATTTCATCAAAGCCACTTTCATTTACTCCTAATTCATCTAAGGCATATTTACATCTTGAAATATGAATAAAATCTTCATTTTCAACTTCTGCAAAGTCTCTTACTCTTTTTAAAAGTCGAAGTGCTACCCTTGGAGTTCCTCTACTTCTTCTTGAAATTTCAAACGCTGCATCATTCTCACATGATTTTGAAAGTTTATCTGCTGCTTTTCTAACAATTTTTGATAACTCATCGTGATTATAAAATTGCATTCTAAAATGCATACCAAATCTTTCTCTTAAAGGATTTGATAACATTCCAGCTCTTGTTGTAGCTCCAATTAAAGTAAATCTTGGCAAATCAATTTTTACAGTTTGTGCAGCTGGTCCTGAACCAATTATAATATCTAATCTATAATCTTCCATTGCAGGATAAAGTATCTCTTCAACAGTTGGTGAAAGTCTATGAATTTCATCTATAAATAAAATATCTCCTTCTTCAAGGTTTGTTAATATTGCTGCTAAATCACCTGATTTTTCAATCATAGGCCCAGCTGTTACTTTAATATTTGTATTCATTTCATTTGAAATAAGATATGACAAAGTTGTTTTCCCAAGTCCTGGCGGTCCATAAAAAAGTATATGATCTAATGCTTCTTTTCTTTTTTTAGAGGCTTCAATAAATACTTTTAAATTTTTTTTGATTTTTTCTTGACCTATATAATCGTCCCAATTTGAAGGACGTAAGCTTACTTCTGCATTATCTTCTTCAAAAGATACTGACTCAACTTCTACTATTCTTTCCATTTTTAAAGTAATCCTTTAAATTTTGCCATGTTAATATTCTTCTTCTTTTGAAGGAAATGAACTATCTTGAACATCACTTCTATATTGGTTTATTGCTTCTTTAACCATTGAAGCTCCTTGCATATAATGTCTTACAAATTTTGGTTTGAAATCTTCAAAGAAACCTAACATATCTGACCAAACTAAAACTTGACCATCAGTTACATTTCCTGCTCCAATTCCAATAATAGGCACATTTACAGCTTCAGTGATTTTTTTTGCAACATCACTCATTACACCTTCTACAACAATAGCAAATGCTCCTGCTTTTTCAACTGCAATGGCATCTTTTATTAACTGTTCTTCATCTTCTTTATTTTTTCCTCTTACTTTATATCCACCTTCACTTCTCACATATTGTGGCATAAGACCAATGTGTCCCATAACAGCAATTGAGTTTGATGTTAAGTGTTCTATAATATCAGCTCTATCTGCTCCGCCTTCTATTTTAATGGCTGCTGCTTTTGTTTGTCTATAAACTTCAACTGCATTTTTTAGGGCTTCATTTTTATTTATGTATGTTCCAAATGGCATATCTAAAATAACAAAAGCTTTTGGTGCTCCTGCACATACTGCATTTGTGTGATATATCATTTGTTCTAGTGTTGCTGAAAGCGTATCTGCTTTCCCTGCAAAGCTCATATTTAAACTATCACCCACTAAAATCATATCTGCAATTTCTGCAAAAAGCTTTGAAAATAGTGCATCGTATGCTGTAATCATTGTTAATTTTTTATTATTTTTTGAATTTTTGATTTTTGTAATATTCATTTTCTCAAAATCGTTTGTAATTATGCTCATAATATAATTTCCTGTACTTTATCTAGATAGATATTCTATCACAAAAATCTTTTTAATAAATAAAATAACATAAGTGCGCATTTTGCTACTGTATATTCTTTATACAAGGATAACTTTTAATTTTGGTTATTAAATGCTATTATTAATTATGAAAATCATAATATTTACAGATTTAGATGGTACATTTTTAAATCATGATGACTATTCTTATAATGATTCCCTTCTTGGAGTTAGAAAAGTTTTAAGTGAAAATATACCTTTAATATTTACTACAAGTAAAACAAAAGTCGAGGTTGAGACCTTACATGAAAGGTTGAAAATCAATGAGCCATTTATTATAGAAAATGGTGCTGCATTATTTATTCCAAAAAATTATAAAGAATTGGACTTTTCATTTTTAGATGAGTATGAAAATTATTATATTTATCAATTGGGATTATCCTATGAGAAAATTTTAGAATTTTATAATAAATATAAAGAAGAATTTGAGATTTTAGGTTTCTCGGATATGAATAAATGGGAGCTAATGAAATACACAAAATTAGACTCTACTATTGCAGATTTAGCAAAACAAAGAGATTTCACAGAGCCATTTATTTTAAAGGATGAATCTAAATTAAAAGCTTTAGAAAAAATTGCTTTCGAATATGGAATAAAAATTACTAAAGGTGGAAGATTTTATCATTTAATTGGAATTAATCAAGATAAAGGAAGAGCAGTTAGTGAAACAGTAAAAATATTTGAAAAGGTATTTAATACAAAAACTAAAACAATTGCCTTAGGTGATGGACAAAATGATATTGCTATGCTTGAAAATGTGGATGTTCCAATTATAATTAAAAACCACAAAGGTGGATATATAAACTGTAAAATTAAAAATATTCAAAAATCAACTTACAAAGGCTCTACAGGTTGGAGCGAAATGGTGTTAAAAAATGTCTAGAAAAGAATTAGAAAAAATATATTTTAAAGCCTTGAATAAGGTAAAAGCAAAAACAATTATTAAAGATAATGTATCTATTAAAGAGAATATCTTAAATATAGTAGATGAGAAAATAGATTTAAATAAAATCAAAAAATTATATATATTCTCTGTTGGAAAAGCTGGTTTTTCAATGGCTAAAGAGTGTGAAAAAATTTTAGAAGATAAAATAAAAGGTGGTTTAGCAATTTCTACATCAAAAGGAAAATTAAAATACATAAAACATTTTAAGTCAAGTCATCCTTTAGTTTCTAAAAAAAGTATAAAAGCTGGAACTTTATTACTTGATGAAGTATCTAATTTGCAAGAAGATGATTATTTTATATTTTTGCTTTCAGGTGGTGCTTCTGCAATGATTGAAAAACCAATTGATGGATTAAATTTAGATGACTTTTCAAAAATATCAAAAGCACTATTATCAAGTGGTATAGATATTAAAGCTTTAAATAGTGTAAGAAAATCTATTTCACAAATAAAAGGCGGAAAACTAGCTAATAGTATTAAAGCTCAAGGTTCTGTTTTAGTTTTAAGTGATGTTATTGGAGATGACTTAAATACAATTGGCTCTGCTCCTATGAATAATGGAAAATTCAAACACTACATTATAGGAAATAATAAAATAGCTTTAAAGAAAGCCAAAAAATATATAGATAAAAAAGTAGATAAGACAAAAATTATAACTACTTCCCTTGATAAAAACTCTATAGAAGCTAGTTCTTACATATCAAATATAATTAAAGAATATGATAAAAAATATGAAAGTTTTTGTTTATTATTTGGTGGTGAAACTACAACTATAGTTGAAGCAAATGGAAAAGGTGGACGAAATCAAGAATTGGCTTTACGATTGTTAATTGATAATAAATTTAATAAAAATATTTCTATTTTATGTTCAGGAAGTGATGGAATTGATGGAAATAGTGATGCAAATGGAGCTTTTGTTGATTTTGAGATTTCTGAAAAAATAAAAAAATTAAATCTTAATGCAAATGAGTATTTAAAAAATTGTGATAGTAATACATTTTTTAATAAGCTTTCATATGATTTTGTAACTGGAATTACGGGTACAAATGTAATGGATTTTATAATAGTTTTAAAGGAGAAAAACAATGGCTGATTTTTTTCAAAATGGAGTTATAACAACTTTACAAGATCTTGGAAATAGAAGTATAGAACATATGGAAAGTGAACTTGAAGAATTTGGTAAAAGACATCAAATGGTTCTTCTTTTACCTGCATTATATTCAGAGTTCCAAACTCCTGCGATGCATAAAATTATTGAAGAATTAAAGGGTGTAAAATATTTATATAAAATTATATTAGGTTTAGATAAGGCAACAAAAGAGCAGTTTGAAGAAGTTAAGCAACTAATGTCAGTTTTACCTTGTAGGGTTGATGTGTTATGGAATGATGGACCTAAAATTCAAGAATTATATAAAGATTTGACAAATGAAGGTTTTCCCGGACTTAATACTCCTGGAAAAGGAAGAAATGTTTGGACAATGATTGGTTATGGATTAACAGATAAAGATGCTTATGCTTTTGCACTTCATGACTGTGATATTGTAAATTATAATAGAGAAATTCCTGCACGACTTTTTTATCCTATTATTCATCCTGGACTTGATTTTGAATTTAATAAAGGATTTTATTCAAGGGTAACAAATAAACTACATGGAAGAGCTACAAGGCTTTTATACACACCTTTAATAAATTCACTTACAAAGGTTTATGGTTCTAGTAGATATTTAGATTATATGGAAAGTTTTAGATATGCCTTATCGGGTGAATTCTCTTTTATAAGAAGTTTAGGAAGAGGTATTGCTATTTCCCCCACTTGGGGATTAGAAGTTTCAACTTTAAGTGAGGTCTATAAAAATACTTCAAATAGAAGAATATGTCAAACTGAAATTATGGAAAGTTATGAACATAAACATCAAGAATTAGGAAATTCTGATAGTGGCGGTGGAATATATAAAATGGCCAATGATATAGCTAAAACACTTTTTAGAGTTATGGCTCAAGAAGGAGTTGTTTTTAGTGAAGCATCTTTTAAAACATTATTAGCAACTTATTTCCAAGAAGCAAGATTTGAAATATCAAAATACAATGCTTTAAGTAAATTAAATAACTTAGAGTACATAAGAGAAAAAGAAATACAAGCAGTAATGGAGTTTGAAAAAGCCATAAAAGAAGCTTCAAAAGAGTATTACGAAGATCCTATGGGAATTCCAGCATTATCTCCTTGGATTACAGTTCGTTCTGTTTTACCTGAGTTTTCAGATAAGTTCGCAAAATACGTCAGTGAGGATAACCAATGAAACATATATCAAGCCCCAATCATAAAATAAATAAAAGACTAAACAAACTCTATCCACCTTCTATTGCTGAACTTGCTATCAATGATATTATAGACTTAATCTTTAAATACAAACAAAGAATCAAATCCCAAGAATATCACTTAAGTCAAAAAGATATAGTATTGATAACTTATGGAGACCAAGTAAGTAAAAATCATGAAGCTTCACTTAAAACATTAAATGATTTTATGGATAATCATTTAAAAGGTGTAATTAATTCAGTTCATATTCTTCCTTTTTATCCTTATTCTTCAGATGATGGTTTTTCAGTTGTAAATTATAGTGCTGTTGATCCTCATATGGGATCTTGGCGAGAAATTGAAGAGATAAGTAAAAATTATAGACTTATGGTAGATGGTGTTATAAATCATATTTCTCAATTTTCAGATTGGTTTAGAGCATATTTAAGTGGAGACCCTTATTTTCAAGACTTTTTTATTGATTTGGATCCATCTATTGATTTAAGTAAAGTTGTACGTCCAAGGGCTAGTCCACTGTTAAGTGAATTTGTAGATGATGATGGAAAAATTCATAATATTTGGACTACTTTTAGTAAGGATCAGGTTGATTTAAATTACAAAAGTCATAGGGTTTTACGAAATGTTCTAGATGCACTTTTTTATTATATAGAAAAAGGTGCAACACTAATAAGACTTGATGCCATTGCTTTTATTTGGAAAGAAATAGGAACACAATGTGTTCACCTTCCTCAAACCCATGAGTTAATACAGCTAATGCGAGATGTTTTACATGAGGTTGCACCTGAAGTTATAATAATCACAGAAACAAACGTACCACACCATGAAAATGTATCATACTTCGGAAGTGGTGATGATGAAGCGCAAATGGTTTATAACTTTGCTCTTCCTCCACTTTTAGTTCATTCTATTTTAAATGGAAATACAAAAACTTTAAATTCTTGGGCAAAGACTTTAACACTTCCAAGTGATAAGGTATGTTTCTTTAATTTTACGGCTAGTCATGATGGTATAGGCCTTAGACCTGTAAAAGATATTTTAAAAGATGAAGAAGTTGATTTTATTGTACAAAAAGTACAAGAGCATGGTGGATTAGTATCTTTTAGAGCAGAAGAAGATGGAACAAAAACTCCTTATGAGCTAAATTGTTCTTACATAGATGCTCTTACTAATCCAAATGAAGATGATGCAATTAGATTAAAAAGATTATTAGTAACTCAAGCTACAGTTTTGGCAATGCCAGGAGTTCCAGGTATTTATTTTCATTCATTAGTTGGGTCTAGAAATTATCGAGATGGTGTGAAGCATACAGGTGTAAATAGAACTATAAATCGTGAAAAATATCATATTGATTGGTTAGAAAATGAATTATCAAAACAAGGAAGCTTGGCAAAAAGTGTTTTTGATAGTTATAAAAGATTAATATCCATAAGAATAAATGAAGAAGCTTTTAACCCTTTTGGAAAATTTAATTTTCTAGATATGGGTGAAAAAATATTTGCCATAGATAATGTATGTGCTAAAGGTGTTGAAAGAATTATAGCTATTCATAATTTTTCAAATGAGGAAGTAATTTGTATCCTTCCTAAAAATATAAAACTTCCTTTGTATGATATTTTATCTACAAATTATGGAGTTTTATCACAAGAAGAAAATGAGCAAAAAAGAGAATTTAAACTCGCACCATATCAAATTATGTGGTTAAAAGGAACAATTTAAATAAATAATTAAACAAATAAAGGAGAAAGAATGATTAAGAAATGTTTATTCCCAGCAGCAGGTTATGGTACAAGATTTTTACCAGCAACAAAGGCAATGCCAAAAGAGATGTTACCGGTACTTACAAAGCCGTTGATTCAGTATGGAGTTGAAGAAGCTATTGCAGGTGGATGTGATGTTATGTCTATTATTACAGGAAGAGGTAAAAGAGCCATAACAGATCACTTTGATATATCATATGAGTTAGAACATCAAATAAAAGGTTCATCTAAAGAAGAGATGTTAAATGACATTAGAAAAATTATTGAAAAATGTACATTTACTTATACTAGACAAAATGAGATGAAAGGTCTAGGTGATGCAATATATAAAGGAAGAATGTTAGTGGGTGAAACGGATCCATTTGCTGTAATTCTTGCAGATGATTTATGTGTTAATCCAAAAGGTGATGGTGTTTTAACTCAAATGATAAAATTATATGAGAAATATAAATGTTGTATAGTAGCTTGTATGGAAGTTCCAAAAGAGGATGTTCATAAGTATGGTGTTATTGAAGGAAGTAAAATTGAAGATGGAGTTTTTATGGTATCAAATATGGTTGAAAAACCTAATAATGATAAAGCTCCTTCAAATTTAGCTGTTATTGGAAGATATATTTTAACGCCAAGTATTTTTGAAGTAATATCTAAAACTAAACCTGGTAAAAACGGTGAACTTCAAATAACAGATGCTTTATGTACCCAAGCTAAAAGTGGCATGGTATTAGCTTATAAATTTAAAGGTAAGAGATTTGACTGTGGAAGTGTTGATGGTTTTGTAGAAGCCACAAATTACTTTTATGATTTAGAAAAAAAAGCAAAAAAATAGTTTAATAAAAAAATTTAGGCTGAGGTTTGATTATCTTAGCCTATTAAAAATTAGAATTTGAATATTTAGTATAAAAAGAACTATTTTAAAGTACAAGTAAATAAGTCTTTAGTTAAAATTAAATACTAAATATAAATTTAAAATAAATATAAAGCTTTCTTATGAAAAATGACTTAAATATCCCAAAACACTTAGCCGAACAAACTATTTTATTTGCCAGTATCTCAAAATGGATAATCTTATCATCTTTAATTGGTGCCTTGATTGGTGCAGTTGTTTCTTTATTTCTAAAACTTTTAGAATATTGTGAAAATTCTAGGGAATTATTACCTTTTAATTATTACTATACTTTGCCTTTTGCTTTAGCAATAACGGTTTTTATTGTGAAAAAATTTGCTCCAAGTGCCCAAGGTCATGGAACAGAAAAAGTAATTGAAGCTGTTCATAAAAATTCTGGAAAAATAAATATTAGTGTTGTTCCTACAAAACTTTTTGCAACGGTACTTACTATTTTTGCAGGTGGTTCTGTTGGTAAAGAAGGTCCTGGTGCTCAAATTGGAGCATCATTAGCTTCTTTTATTGCAATGAAACTAAATTTTTCAAATAGAGATAGAAAAAAAATTGTAATTTGTGGAATTAGTGCAGGATTTGCTTCTGTATTTGGAACTCCACTTGCAGGTGCTATTTTTGGAGTTGAGATATTAATTGTTGGTGCTTTAATGTATGATATTTTATTACCTTCAATTGTGGCTGGTTTTTCTGCATTTTTAGTAGCAAAGATGCTTGGTATTAATTATACATATTTTTATATTGCTTTTTATTCAAGTTTTGATTTTAATTATGTTTTATTATCAAAAATTATTTTAGGTGGAATATTTTTTGGACTAGTTGCAGATTTTATTATCACTACCTTGAGTACTTTACATAAATATGTTGATAAGATAAAAATTAATTATATTTTAAAAGCTTTTTTTGGAGGAATGCTTCTTGTAATTTTAACTTTAATTATTGGAGAAGATTATCTAGGACTTGGTTTTCATACAATAAAAGACTCCTTATCCTATAACATTGAAGCCTATGAAAATGTACCTTGGTATGCTTTTATTATGAAAACTATTTTCACTTCTATAACCTTGGCTTTTGGTGGAAGTGGTGGAGTTATCACGCCCATATTTTATGTTGGTGCAACAAGTGGAAATTTCTTTGGATATTTAGTAGATGGATATATTCCATTATTTGCAGCACTTGGCTTTGTAAGTGTTTTAGCAGGAACAACAAGTGCCCCAATTGCTGCTATGATAATGGCAGTTGAGCTTTTTGGGATGGATGTTGGGCATTATGCTGCTATTTCAATTATTATTGCTTTTTTAATGACAGGACATAGAAGTGTATTTCCTTCTCAGCTTTTATCAATGAAAAAATCAGAAGCGATAGATATAAAACTAGGGCAAGAAATTATAAATAGCCAAACTTCATATACAACAAGATTTTTTATTAATATTCAAAATATTATTAATGTACTTTTAAAAAGAAGTAAAAAAGATACTAAAGAAAATACAGAAGATAAAAAAGAATAATTAATAGTTTAAAAGTAGATTTTAGATAAAATAATTTAAATTTTAAAGATAGGATTACGATTTTGAAAAAATTAGTAGGTTATATTACGTCGTCGCTTCCAAATAACAATTTTACAATTGATTTAGCATATAGTATGAAAGATGCAGGTGTTGATACACTGGAGTTAGGAATACCTTTCTCTGATCCTGTAGCAGATGGTCCAATTATTGAAAAAGCAAATTTAATTGCTTTAAATAATGGTTTTAAATTAAAAGATTTATTTGAAGTATCTTCAAAAATTGCAAAAGATATTGATACTTTATGGATGGGTTATTTAAATCCGTTTTATCATTATGGTATGGAAAAATTTTTACAAAATGCTCAAGAATATAATATTCAAGGAACAATTATTCCTGATCTTCCTTATGAAATGGCTCAAAATTTCCAAGGCTTATTTGATAAATACAATAAAGCAAATATTTCATTTGTAGCACCAACAGATAGTGAAGAAAGAATAAAATTAATAGTAGCAGATGCTAAAAAATTTATTTATATGGTTGCTTATGCTGGAATCACAGGAAGTGGTCAAAAAGAGGATTTAACTTCAATTATTAATAATGTAAGAAAATATTCAGATACACCTTTATATATTGGTTTTGGTGTTGATGAAAAGACTTGTAAAGAGAAAATTGTTGGGGTTGATGGAGTTATAGTTGGAAGTGCTTTTGTAAAACACATACTTGATGATAGTTTATCAAACGATGAAAAAATTAAGAAAATTAGTGCTATTGCAAAAGAGATAAAAGAAAAAATAAACGAATAATTATGTTTACTCAAAGTCCAGATATTGAATTCTTAGAAGAGAATAGAACATGCTCTTATTTTGATGAAAAAATATCTGATATTAGATACAAATATATTCATTCTTGCTCTTCAATTCAATACCAAGGTATGTTAGAAAGAGGGTGGAGAAGATTTGGTAAGATGCATTTTGTACCAGAATGTAAATCTTGTACAAAATGTGTTTCTATAAGAATTGATGTTGCTAACTATAAATTTTCTAGATCAGAAAAAAGAGTAATTGCTAAAAATAAAGAAACTAAACTTTATATAAGACCACCATCTTTGACTATGGAACATCTAAGTCTTTATGATAAGTATCATAAATTTATGAATGATAAAAAAGATTGGCCTTATAGTCCTATTGATCCAAATGATTACATAAAATCTTATGTTGAAGGAAAAGAAAATTTCGCAAAAGAATTTTTATATGTACGAGATGATAAATTAATTGGTGTTGCCTTAGTTGATATTTTAGATAAGTCAATATCTTCGATTTATTGTTATTATGATCATGATTATGCAGATTTATCAATAGGAAAATTTTCTATTTTAGCACAAATAAAAATTGCAAAAGAGCTTAATATTCCTTATATTTATTTGGGATATTGGATAAAAGACCATTTTTCAATGGGATATAAAAAAGCATATGAACCTTTTGAAGTTTTAGAGAATAGGGCTTATTTGGATGAAAGACCTATATGGAGAAAAAATGAATTATAATATTATTGTAATAATAAGTATTGTAATTTGTGCTATAATCTCTATGCTTATTAGTTACTATTTAGTGTTATTTATTTTGGGGGAGAATAGTTCTTTATTTAAAATAGCTCAATTAATAATTACAATAGTTTCAATGACAACATTTTATGCTCCAATTAAATATTTATTAATGAAATTTATGGATATAGAACAGGAAGAAAGAGAAAAAAATGATTAAATATATGGTTTCTTTTTTACTATTAGCAAATGTAATGTTTGCAGAAAATGCAATAGTAGAAGAAGAAAAAACAATAGAAGTTACACAAGTATATAATCCAAATGTAGATTGTTTGATTTTAGAAGATGAAAATTCAATTATTTGTAAATTTGAAGTTATTAGAGATACAAAAGATCAGCAAATAGTTATAAATTGGGTTAGCCCAACAGGAGAAATCTCAAGAACTAGAGAAATGAACATTCCAGCAGGAGATGTCTCAGCTTATGATTATAGATATCTTGATGGTAGAGAAGGTGGTAAATGGAATTTTAAAATCCTTTATAACCAAAATGAATATAGTTCTTCTTTTGAATTAAAGTAAATAAATTATAGTAGAAATAATAAGCTAAGATAAAATCTTAACTTATTATTAGTTTTGTTACATTATAAGCGATAAAAGATAAAACCCATGCAGTGGTAGTTGTAAATACAAATAAATATCCCAAATACTTCCATCCTCCAGCCTCTTTTGCAAAAACCATAGATGCAGCTAAACAAGGCAAATAAATCATAACAAATACAATAAATGCAATTGCAGATGCAAATGGAATATTGTTTTTGATTTTATCAATTAAACTATCTGATGTTTCATCGTTTTCTCCACCTAATCCATATAAAATAGATAATGTAGAAACCACAATCTCTTTTGCAGCAAGTCCAGTTTCAAGGGCAACTGTCATTCTCCAGTCAAATCCTAAAGGTGCAAAAAATACTTCTGTAGATTTTCCAATATATCCTAAATAAGAGTTTTCTAGATTGTATAAGCCTAATTCATTTGTAAGGTTTTGTTTTTCTTCTTCTGTGCTTGCTAATTCAATCTTTTGATTAAATGTTTCTTCTACCTCTAAATGTTTTGGATAATTACTTGCAAACCAAATAAGTAAAGATGCTGCTAAAATATATGTTCCTGCTTTTTTTAAATACATCATTGCTTGATTTGAAACTGTATGCCAAATTAGTTTAAATGATGGAAGTCTATATTTTGGCATTTCCATTACAAAAGGTTCATCTTCACTTTTAAATACAACAATTTTTAATAGTTTTGCAGCAAATAATCCTAATAATGCACCACTTATATATATTAAAAATAGTATATTCCCAGCATTACTTTCACCAAAAAATGCTCCAACAAAAAGTACATAAATAGGAAGTCTAGCACCACAAGACATAAATCCTATAATAAATAAAGTTAATAATCTATCTCTTTCATTTTTAAGTGTTCTTGCTGCCATATATGCAGGAACTGAACATCCAAACCCTGTTACTAAGGGAATAAATGATTTTCCATGAAGACCAAATTTATGAAAAAATCCATCAAGTAAAAAGGCAACTCTACTCATATAACCTGTAGTTTCAAGTAAAGCAATACCAAAAAATAAAATCACAATATTTGGTAGAAATAATACAACAGAACCAACACCTGCTATTGCTCCATCTGCTATTATTGAAGAAATTTGATTATCTCCTAAAATTACTTTTGTTGAATCAATAATACTTGCAAAAAAAGCATCTATAATATCCATAGGAATGGTTCCTATTTCAAATGTTAATTGAAATAATCCCCACATTAAAAATAAAAATATTGGTAATCCAACAAATTTATTTATTAAAATTGAATCTACCTTTTCAGTTAATGTTTTTTTCTCAATAATTTTTTGTTTTACAGTTTCAGTTACAGCACCTCTTGCAAAAGCAAATTTCTCATCATTAAAAATATCTTCAATATTTTTTGTATTAAAATGAATATAAAGGTGCTCAAATGATTCATTTAAAACAGCTTGCAGTTTTACCCAAATTGGTTCATCATGGAACTGCTTATATGTTTGCTTATCTTCTTTTAATAGTTTGATTGCTATTTGTCTATATGTTTGAGTTGTTTTGTATCCACAATCATGTAATAAAGCTGAAATAGTTTCAACCTCTTCTTCTATTACATCTGAAAAGCATAATTTTGTTGGAAGTTTTTCACTTTCAAATTTTGAAACAATTTCATTTAAAAGTCTATCTATACCACTTTTTTTAGCAGCACTTGTTTTAATACAAGGTTTTCCAAGAATTTTACTTAATTGTAGTTCATCAATAGTTATTAATTCTTTATCAGCTTCATCACTCATATTTAATGCAAGTATCATTTTTTTATCAAGAGCTAATAATTCTGAGGTTAAAAGAAGATTTCTTTGCAGATTTGTTGAATCTAATACATTTAAAATAATGTCATAATCTTCTTTATCTAGAAATTCTTTAGTAACTTTTTCTTCAAGAGTATAATCATTTAAAGAGTAAGCTCCTGGTAAATCTGTTATTTGAATTTGATAGTCTTTATATTTAAGAAAAACTTCTTCTTTTGCAACGGTTACACCTGAGAAATTTCCAACTCTTAGTCTTGCATTTGAAATTGAATTAATAAGCATAGATTTTCCAACATTAGGTTGTCCAACTAAAGCAATTTTTATTGTTTTATTATGCATATTTAACCTCAATTTTTTCAGCTTCACTTAGTCTAAGAGCTATTTTAGATTGATTGATTTTTATTTCAATTGTACTTTTTGTAAGGGTTAATTCTTCTATTTTTACAATAGCACCTTTTATAATCCCAAATGAATAGAGTCTATTCTTAAGTACTTTATCACAATTTATAGATATGACTTCAGCACTTTCTTTAATTTTTAATTCATTTAATGTCATTCATTTACCTTTTATAGTATTAATAATGATTATTATAATATAATTTAACTTTTTAATACTTGATGTGTATCAATAAAATATATTTGTAATTTTTGTTAACTTTAGATATACTGAATCAGTATAAAATTTTTTAAGGTGTACTTTAATGTTAAATGAAAATAGTAATGAAGAAATAATAGATGAATTAAAAAAGATAGTAAAACAAAAAGGACTTAAATATACAGAACAAAGAGAGATTGTTTTAAGTGTCTTATTAGATGCTCAAGATCATTTAACTGCTGAAGAAGTATATAATGAGATTAAAAAAGAGCACACAGACTCAAATATTGGAATAGCTACTGTTTATAGAGCTCTTAGCTTTTTAGAAGAAGTTGATTTGATTACTTCTATTGCTTTTGGTACAGATGGTAAAAAATATGAAAGTAATGCAAAATCACATCATGATCATTTGATTTGTACAAATTGTGGTAAAATCATTGAGTTTATTGATGATGAGATCGAAAAAAGACAAGATAAAATAGCTAAAAAGAATAAGTTTAAAATAACTAGTCATTCAATGCAGTTATATGGAACTTGTGAAACTTGTCAAGAGTAGTATATTTATACTACTCTTTGATAAAATATTTTTATAAAATATCTTCTTTTATTTCATTTACCCAATTTTTAATTCTTTCATCTGTTAAATCACTTTGATTATCTTCATCAATTACTAATCCAACAAACTTATCATCAATTTGTGCTTTTGAAGCATCATGATAATAACCTTCGCTTGATGTAAAACCAATAACATTTGCATTCATTGATTTTACTTGCTCATAGATTAATCCTAGAGCACTACAGAATTCGTCACTATAACTTTCTTGATCACCTAATCCAAATAATGCAATTGTTTTAGAGCTAAAATCTAATTTACAAAAATCACCCCAAACATCTTCCCAATCATCATTTAATTCTCCATCTCCCCACGTTGATCCACCAAAAATTATTTTATCGTAATCATTGATTTTTTCTATTTTTGTTCCTGATAAATCAAATACTTCAATATTATTTAATGAAGAAGCTATTTTAGAAGCTATCTCTTCACTGTTCCCTGTACTACTTGCAAAAAATATTGCTGTTGCCATTTTATTTCCTTATTTTTAATTAATTTTTTATAATTGATCTTAAAGAGTAAGGTATTGCTTTTATTTGATACTCTTTATTTTTTAATTCATCCACATAAATAGGGATTTGTTTTTTAAAGTCATTGTTTTTTGGATAAGCTAAATATATTTGATAATATTCACCTTTTTTAATTGATTTTATTGCACTTTCTAATTCGTCTTGAATATTTGGTTTATTTACAATTATATCTTTCCATGAAGTGTAAATTTTCAAGCCAACAAAATCTTTTGTTTTAATACAAATAGCATTTCCTAAATCAATAACAGTTTTATCTGCATGAAGTTTCTTTATCTTTTTTAATACAAACTCATGAAATAATAAATGCTTATCAATAAGTACTTGCATCTTATTGTTTGTAAAACAAAGGGATATAAGTTTTGCGAGGGGAAGTAAATGATTATTTGAAATAACAATTGAATTTTTATTATTTGCATTTAAATAGTTATTAATTATTTTTGTAGACTTAATGCAAAGTTTAAAACTTCTATTTTTATATTTGTGTGTTTTTATATAACTAATTGGACTCATACTTTTTATTTTATATATAAAAGCATCTTGCAAAGATAAACTTGATAATTTCTTTTGTTCATATTTAGAAAAATGGCAATATGAATGTAAAATATTATTACTTAGATTTAAAAACATTTGTCTTAATCTAATTATTGAATTAAACTCATCAAAATCTTTTGGTAAATATTCTTCTTTATCACTAAATCCAATTAAATTTTTATTTAACATCTTTATCTCCAAAATTACAATTTGCATAACACTCTTTACAATCTTTAATACCCATAATTTTTACATATTCTTCATACACACAAGAAATTGATCTTTTTGCACAGATAAATGGTATATTTTTCTTCTTTGCTTCATTTTTATATTTAAGCATAGTATTGTGATTTAAAAAAGAAGTTAACATTACTATGCAATCAGTATTTAATGGAACTTTTTTCTTTGGAGCTGATGACTTTTTTCTTGCATCCCAATGATTTATTGTTTTAGCACCTAAAGACTCTAGCATTGAAGATATTTGAGAGATCTGATCTCCTCCAATAATTAATACACTCATTTCAAATCCTTTATTAACAAGTACAACCAGTTGGTTTTACTAAGTCATTTTTATTTTTTATACAATCAATCATTTTAAATCCTTCGTATTGATAATCATTATTGAATAGTATAGTAAGTAATCTTAAAGTATTATTAATATTAAGAATGATTATCAATAAACTAAGTATGTGCTAATAAAGATTGTTTTGTTTGTGTTTAAAATAAAAAAGATTTTTAATAGTGGATGATAAAGAAGAAGGGAATAACTAGGAGATTCCTAGTTAAAAAAAGTATTATACGTCGATTTTTTTTAATTCTCGTATTATTGAAGCTATTTCTTGTGAATAATCACGCGCAGCTTTACTATTGTATTTCCAACCGCCGTTGTAACTACTCCAAACTTTTGACCAATCATTTTTATGAATTTTTTGCCAATATACAAGTTCGTCTATTGCATTTTTAGTTGCAAATTTAAAATCTGAAATTAATTTCATTGCAAATTTGTTTCTATTCCATGAATTATCTTTTACATTTTCTCTGTCGATAACTGTTTTTAAATGTGCTTGGTATAAACCATAATCTTTAGTATCAACATTAACTAAGTATTTACCTAGGCTAGATTCTTTTATTGCTATAGCCATTAAAGAGTAACTAAGTCCGTGTTCTTGACCTTCTCTTTTGATTTCTTTTAGCGTTTCAATTTCATCTTGAGTTAATTTTTTAATGTCAAAATCTGCTGCAAAAATATTTGATATAAACATTAGAATAAGTAAAAAAACTTTCAATTTCATTGATTTCTCCTTATCCTCATCCACCAAAAACTCTTAATTAAGTAAATAGATAAAATCAGCTATAATAAGCATAAAAAAGAGATATTATGGCAAATAGATTTAGAGAGAAATTAGCAGAGAAAAGATCTAAAAAAGGTTATAAGGAAATAGCTTCTAAAAATAGATTATTGCAACTATTAGGTGAGATACCAGATCATAGAAAAGGTCAAGGTAAACTTCATAAATTGGAACATATTTTGTTTTTGTCAGTTATTGCACAATTAATGGGAGCAGTTAATTATAAAGAGATATGGGTATGGATTACAAAGCATATTCAAGATGATAAAATTAAAAAACTTTTAGGTGTAGAGTTTATAAAAACACCAGGAAGAAGTGCTATTGCAGAGATTTTAGCTGAAGTTAATTATCTAGAGTTAGAAAAAGTTTTTAGAATATGGATAAATGAATTGGTTGATACTTCTAATTTACCACAATTAGCTGTTGATGGTAAAGTTATGAATGGTAGTAGTGTAAATGCAAAACAATCAACACAAGTACTAAATGCAGTATTAGCAAATAGTGGAATAATATTAGCTCATAAAAAAATTGTAGAAAAATCAAATGAAGTACCCGCATTAAGAGAACTTATTGATGAATTAGATGATAGCTTTATATATACCTTTGATGCTATGAATAGTAAAAAAAACACTTGATAAAATTGAAAAGACAAATGATAATAAGTATTATTCTAAATTAAAAGGAAATCAAAAAAAGCTTTTGCAAAAAGCTATTAAAATATCCGATACACAAATACCTACAGATATCTATATATCTTCGTTAAAACAAGAAAGTAAATATCTTGTTCAAAGAAAAGTGTCTACTTTTACAAATGATAGTTGCTTTTACCATAATGGAATGACACATATAAAAACTATAATTAAAATTGATAAAACAATATACTCAAATAATAAAAAAACAGGTGAGATAAAAGAAATAGTAACAACATCATTTGCAATTGCAAACTTTAAAAATAGTGCAGAATTTTTCCATAATCTTCAACTCAATCATTGGAAAGTGGAGACAATGCACTTTTATAAAGATAAATCACTTTATGAAGATTTACATACTGCAAATATAAATCCAATGACTATGACAATATTAAGAAGCTTTGTTATAAATATTCTACACCTAAATAAAGTTAAATCTATCAAAAATCAGTTATTAGAAAACAGATGGGATTTAGATACTACTTTAGGATTATTATTAAAAATTTGTTTTTAGTGGATTGGAGTAATTTCTCCTTTGTTTTTTCTTAAATTAAGTCGGAATTATACTTTAAAAGTATAAAGTTGTCAAATTTGCCTATAATTTACTTGGATTTAAAGGCTGATTAATGTGATTTTTAGGTAGGTGCAACTATAATTTCAAAAATTTTTGTCAGAAGTAAAAAGTAGTGGAAAAGAAAGAATTTAAAAAAATTATCAAAGAAATTGGATTTTCTTCTCAAGGTAGATTTGCAGAAGAAATAGGTGTAAAAGCAAGTACTTTTACAACATATAAAATCATTCCTTCACATATAAAAAGAATAACAAGATTAGCTCTATTAGCTAAACAAAATGGTATTCCTTTAGATGAAATTAGAGATTCATTAAGAGTTTGAATAAATTTGATTTATTCAAAGCTCTTGGTTTAATCCAATATCGATATACTTTCTTGTTTTTTTAATCTCATCAAAATCAAATTTTGTTTTAATTATTTCAGAAAAATCATCTTTTATCACATTTCCAAATGGACTAATAATTGCACTTCCTTTTGCCATATTATCATCAGCACTATTGCAAGCAATAACAAAACACTGATTTACTAAAGCTAAAGCTTTTGAAATAGATTCATAATGATCTTTTCTTTTTAATCCCCACATGGAAGGATTTAATATAATATCAGCTCCTTTTACCTTTTCCCAAAGTCTTGGAAATCTAAGTTCAAAGCATATTAATGTAGCAATTTTAATTCCATTTATTTCTATGATTTTTATGTCATTTTCATTACCTGCATTAAAATGTTCAAGTTCATTTCCAAGTGGGAAAAGTTGCCTTTTAGATTGTGTATGAACAATTTTTTGATTATGAAAAATATGTAAAGTATTAAAAAAACTATCATTTTTTTGAGTTATAAATGTTAAAGCGATGATTTTATTAACACTAAGGGCTTTTATATCCTCTACAGCCTTTAATGAAAAGTTAGAAGTTTCAATCATTCTGTCATAAGAAAACCCGCTTAAAGCTAACTCAGGAGCTAAAATAAGTGAATCTTCTTCACATGAATTAATAAGCTCTTTTAAGTGTATTAGATTTTCTTCAAAATTAGGACTTGTTTTAATTTGTAATGCAATTAAGTTCATCTCTTACCTCTTGTATTAAATTTTCAACAGCTTTTTGATAACCAATAGCTGTCGCTTCTGTTGTAGCTTCATATTTTGTCATAATAAGAGCATTTGTATTTGAAGCACGAACTAAAGCCCAGCCGTATTCAAAATTTATTCTAAGACCATCTATTTGTAAAATATCTTTGATAATTGGAAATCCCCTTTGAACTTCTTTTAATTTCTTTTCAATTTTTTCAATGATTAAAAATTTTTTACTTTCAGACACAGATATCTCTATATTAGAACTTGTATACACTTTTGGAAGTTTATCTAGTTCTTTGTCTAAATCTATACCTTTTTGTATTAATTCTAATACTCTAAATGTTGCATAAATCGCATCATCAAAGCCATAATATCTGTCATTGAAAAATATATGTCCTGATACTTCTGCTGCTAGGTCTGCATTTAACTCTTTTAGTTTTAATCGTAGATTTGAATAACCTGTTTTATCCATAATAGTTTTTGTTGTTTGATTCATTTCATCAAAGATATTTTGCGAGTAACTAACTTCCCCAATAATAACTGGATTTTTCATAGTTTTTGAAAAAAGTAAAGCTAACATATCACCTTTGATATTATATTTTTGAGTTAAAACTGCAATTCTATCTGCATCTCCATCATAGGCAAATCCCAGATTATATTCATCTTTTAGTAATACTTTTAAATCTTCAAGATTTTTTTCATTTGTTGGATCTGGATGATGATTTGGAAATTCTCCATCAGGAACTAGGTGTAAACCCTTATAATTTAGATTCAATTTATCTAAAACTTCACATAAAACAGTATTTGCTACGCCATTCCCACAATCAATTATAAAAGGAATAGGGAAGTCTTTTAAATGTGAAAATTGATTTAACATATAATCTATATATAAAGATTTTGCATCTATTTTAATCACATCAAAATTATCAGCTATTTTTATTTCACTGTCTTTTGATATTTTTTCATATAAATCTATTAATTCATCACCAAAAAAAGGTTCATTGTTTATTGTTATTTTAAAGCCATTATATTTTTTTGCATTGTGACTTCCTGTTATCATAATAGAAGCAGTTGGTTTTATAGTTTTATTATTTATTTCATACTCTTGAAATGAAGCAAAATAGTTTACTCCAGTTGCTACAAGTCCTATATCTAAAACTTTACAATTTGATAGATTTATTCCTGAAATCAAAGCTTCAAAAAGCATTTGTGAGTGAGTTCTTATATCATAACCAACTATTATATATGGTGTGATTTGAGGATATTTTTCTTTTATAGTAAGACCTAGATAATATCCTATTAATTTACTATTTTCTTTTGTTAGTTGTTTATTAACAATACCTCTTATATCATATTGTCTAAAAATAATTTTATTAATCATTATTTGATTCTAATTTTAATAAAAATTCTTTTTTCTCAACTCCACCATTGTAACCACTAAGTTTTCCATTACTTGCAATTACTCTATGACATGGAACTAATATTGCTATCATATTTTGTGCATTCGCATTTGCTACTGCTCTATGGGCTTTATCTTGTTGTATATTTAAAGCTTGTTCTTTATAAGATATTGTTTTTCCATATGGAATATTTAATAGTTCTTTCCACGCTTTTACTTGAAAAGGAGAACCGATTAACTGTAATGGAATTTCAAATGTAGTTCTTTGTTTATTAAAATATTCATCTAATTGTTGTTTTAAAGCATCAAATATCTCACTATTCGCAGGAATAACATCCGCATTTAGTGTGTCTTTTAGTGTTTGAATCTTTGCTTCTATATTAAATGGTGTGAAAAAACAAAGCATTACAATGCCTTTTTTGGATGCTGCTGCAAACATTTCACCAATAGGTGTTGAAAATGTTGTTGTTGCTATTATTTCTTTTGTTTGTGATTTATATTCTCTCATAATGGAATATTAACATAATCATATATAAGATATAATATTATATGTTAAAAAAATACTACAAAAATATAAAAATTCTATATGTGGAAGACGATGAAATAGCTAGAGAAAATGGTATAGAATACTTAGAAAACTATTTTGAGTTAATCTACGATGCTAGTGACGCGATTAAAGCCTTACAATTATATGAAAAATACAAACCTGATATTATAATCACAGATATTCAAATGCCAAAATTAAATGGTTTAGAATTTGTAAAAAGAATTAGACAAAAAGATAAAAAAACTCAAGTTATAATTATTACAGCTTTTAGTGATAAAGACTATTTACTAAAAGCAATTGAGTTAGGTTTAGTAAAATATTTAGTAAAACCTGTACGTGAAAAAGAGTTTGAAGAAGCTTTGTTTTTATGTATAAATGCTCTAGAAAAAGATGAAACAAATATTATTCAATTAGATGAAATTACCTTTTTTGATACTTTTAATAAAAATCTTATTTCATCTAATGAAATGGTAAAACTAAGAGCAAAAGAGTTGAATTTTTTAGAGTTATTAATTAAAAATAAAAATAGATATGTAAGTTATGAAGAAATTGAAAACTATGTTTGGAATGATAGTGTTATGACAAAAGATGCTTTAAAAACATTAGTAAAAAATATAAAAACAAAAATACCAAAAGATTTAATTCTTAATCTTACAAATAGTGGATATAAAATTGCAATATGATATCAACTTAATCTTATTTTATGGGATTACTTTTGGAATATTAATAATGACTATTGTATATACTTTTATTAGATATATATACTCAAAAGAGATATTTTATATAAGTTACTGTTTTATGCAGATTTTTTCTTTAGTTTATATTGCAGCATTTAGCAATCTTTTTGAAATTAGTAGTTTTATTCAAGAATTATCTTTATTAATTGCTAGTATTAGTGCTGTACTTTTTGCAATTACTTTTTATGAAGGTAAGTTTTTGCCAAAAATTTCAAACTATAAAGAGCTAATAATTAATACCTTACTTTTAAATGTGGTTATATTAACAGCTTTTTATCACTATATGCTTTTTGAGTATATTCCTTATACTATTATATATGCAATTTTATTTATATCTATTGTTTTTAATTTAAAGCAAGGTTTTAAACCAACACTTATATATGTTCTTGGTTGGTCGATTTTTTGTATTTTATTATTTGCTTTTGATTTTAAAAATTACTACATACAAAAAGGGTATTTTGATATTGTATTAAGTGTATTTGCAATTGAAGCAATTTTATTTACTATTTCGGTTGGGTATAAATATAATGATTTGAAAAATCAAAATAAAAGTTTTGAAAAAATGGTTTTACAGCAATCTAAATTTGTAAAATCAGGAGAGATGATAGCAAATATAACCCACCAATTTAGACAACCTTTAAATAACATCTCTTATATTCTAATAAATCTAAAGAAAAAGTTTGAAAATAATAGTTTAGATGAAATATATTTTGATAAGAAGTTTATTCAAGCAAATAACCAACTTGAATTTTTATCAAAAACAATTGAAGATTTTAAAGAGTTTTATACAAATTCAAAAGATAAAAACAACTTTTCTGTAAAAGAAGCAATATCAAATGCTCTTACAATTTTATCGGCTGATTTAAAAAGTAACAATATAGAACTTGATTTAAAATTTGATACCTTTGAAGAGGTGGAAATTTTTGGAGTTAAAAGTGAATTTACTCAAGTTATACTCTCTATTATCTCAAATGCAATTGATGTTTTAAAAAATATTGAAAATCCAAAAATAAAAATACTTGTTTTTTCAAATAGTGCTGAGGTTACTATTAGTTTAGCAGATAATGGTGGTGGAATAAAAAGTAAAAATATAAAAAAGATATTTGAGCCATATTTTTCTACAAAAGAGCAAGGATTTGGAATTGGTTTATATTTAAGTAAAATGATAATTGAAGAGAGTTTCTTGGGAAAAATAAGTGTAGAAAACCAAAAAGAGGGGGCTGTGTTTTCCCTCTTTATTGAAAAAGCTCTTTGATTTTATGGATGAATAAAAGATATATTTTTAATTACTTTTAAACTTTCATTTAAAGTTTTTATTTCTATTTTAATATTTGCATTATCTTTTGATTTTACATAATCTTTTGTTGTTTCAATAATTAGAACTTTTTTGATTTTTTTGCCAGCATCTAATGCAAAACTTTCAAATCTTTTGATTTTATAATTTTTTTCATCTTCTAATTTTATATGAAAAATTAGAGTTTTATCTTGAGTATTATGAAATGTTAAAACATAGTTATTTGCAATTACACCATTTTCTTTTGTTTTATAAAGTTGTGTTGTTTTATTTACATTTACTAAAAAATCCTCTTTATCTAAAGAAAAATAAAATGCTAAAAATATACATAAAAATAAAGAGCTAAAATATGTGATATTTCTTTTTGTAAAAATTGATATATTTTTTTTATTTATTACTTTATTTGTACTTCCCCAATTTATTAATGATGGTTTATCAAACTTTTTCATAACATTAGCACAAGCATCACTACACTCTAGACAGTTTATACACTCAACTTGTAAACCTTTTCTTATATCTATATGAGTAGGGCAAATCTTAACACAGGCTTCACAGGTCGTACACTCATCATTGGCATTTAAATCTTTTAATTTAAATATTGATTTAACACTGTTTTCATAGATTTTTCCACCTCTTGTATAATCATAACTTACTTGTTTTGTATTATCATCATATAAAACAGATTGTATTCTTGAATAAGGACATATGTAAGTACAGAAATTTTCTTTCATAAAAACAATATCGTATATTAAAAAAACAGCAATTGATATAATAAATATAATCATAAAACTATGTTCACTTGGATTTTGAATATATGTAAAAAAATCTTCACTTGCTACAAAATAAAGCATAAAATTTGAAGCTATGATCAAACAAATAATACTCCATAAAACTATAGCTATATATTTTTTGATTTGATTGCTTCTTTTATTATAATTAATATCTTTTTGTTTGTTTTTTATTCTTCTTAAATCAAGAATTGTACTTTCTATTAAATCTCTGTATATAACTCTAAAAATAGTTTGAGGACAGCCCCAACCACACCAAACTCTACCAAAAATAGAAGTAATGGCAAAAATACCAATAAATAAAAACATAAGTAAAAACGGCATTACATAAAGTTCACTTACATTATAAACTATACCTAAAAAATGAAACTGTAATTTATCAAAAGATAGCAACAATAAGTGATTATTATTTAGTGTGATAAAAGGTATTACCATAATAAATAAGGTAATAAAAAAATAGACTAAATATCTTTTTTTTGAATAAGACATATAAAACTCCTTTGTTTTTTTTATGCTAATAAAAAATGGTGTTCCTTTGGTGGTATTTATTTTAAATTTATCAAAAAAAATAGCTTGAAATCTATTGCAAAATTATCTTATTATCTGTATACTTCCGCCAATTTATTAGAGGATGAAAAGGTGAAGAAATCAAAATATATATTTATATTTTTGTTAGTAGGTGTTGTTAATTTATTTGCTGCTGCAAATAGATATGATATAAAATCAGGTATGGTAGAATACGAAATTGTAGGAGAAGGTGATGTTGGTGGGAATTCTGCTGCTTTGAGTGGAACAAGTAAACTTTATTTCAAAGATTTTGGTAATGTTGAATTAACAGATGAAAAGATTCAACAAACTGTAATGAAAGAAATAGAAGAAGAAAGAACAGTTACTAAAATTATGGGAGATAAAATCTATAACGTAGATTTTACAGATGAAGTAACATATACTCAAAAAATGGTTATAGATGATGAAGAACCTACGTTAAATGTAAAAAACAAAGAAGCATTTATTTCAATGGGTGCAAAAAATTTAGGTGTTGAAAAAGTTTTAGGTTATGATTGTGATGTTTGGCAATTAGGTGAAGATAGAATTTGGGTTTATAATTCAGTTCCTTTAAAATTAATCACAAAATCTCTAGGTCTTGTTCAAATTCAAGAGGCAAAACTTGCAGTATTTAATATAACAATTAAAGAAGATAAATTTAAATTGCCACCTTTTCCAGTAAAAGCAATGGAAGAAATAATTGGAGATAATTATACGGAAGAAGCTTCATCTTCAAGTATTGAAGAAGAAAATAAAACTATTTCAAATCTTATTAAACAATCTGAAAAATCAAAAAAATAACTACTTAAAAGCTACTAGCTTGTAATTCTACAAGCTAGTAAAACTCTTTTAATCTTTTTTATTTGTAAGAAGATAAATACAAATAATAAATGCAATTGATCCTAAGAAAGGATTAGATAATACAATTGCACATGAACTAACCGCAAGAGCTATGATTGTAGTAGTTCTTTTATTTAAAACAAGAGCTATTAAGGCAACAACAAATGCTGTTATTCCTAAGTATCCAAAGTATAAGAATGCTCCAATAAAATCTTTTACTTTACAAGTTAATGTTCCTGCATAAAGATTACATTGTGTAGCGATTGCTTTATTATCCACAAATCCATATTTTAAAGCTAAAAATGCAGCAAAGAAAATTCCTATATAAATAGCTAATTCTCTAATTTGACAAAAAGAGATATTTTTACTTCCTCTATTTAAAATATATGCAAAAACTAAAGTAATAATAATCCACACATTAGAGAAAATATTTACAATGGTTTCATTGTAAATAGTATAAGCTGAAGAGATTATCACAAGTAAAGATAATACTTTTTCAAATTTACCAAAGTTTAATTCTGAAATTTTATTTCTGTAAGCCCATAAAAATGAAATAGCAGAAATCATAAATACATATATTTCAAAATTTTTATATCTTCCATCAAAAGCTAAACCAATATTTGTAATTAGCATTAATATTGCTGATGAATAAAATAATGAAATAGGAATTGAGTCATTTTCTTTATTTTTTACAATATTTAATAGGAAGAAATAGTAAATAGCAATATGTACTGCTAAAATCAACAATGCCCATATTTCTTCAAAAAATGTTCTTGTTGTTAAATTATATTGTTCAATTTGTAGAACAAATAGTATTGCAAATATAGTATTTACAGATGAAAATGCTATTAATCTTTTTGTTGATATTTCTTTATTTTTTAATAAAAATGAGAACAATAATATAAGTGCAAGTGTTCCAAATGCTAAATATTTATAGTTAGGAAAATTTGATACATCTCCTGCAAAAACATTTTTATCATTTCTATCTTTATCAAATAATCCCCAAAAACCACCAACAGCACCTTCACTTACTCTTTTCCATGGTTGATCAAATGCTTCAATGATATTATAATCCCAGTTGTTTTTAACTGCTAATTGTACAAACTCTCTTACAAATAAAGCTTGATTTATTTTACTTGGATGTGCATCTTCTCTCATTCTTCCTTCAGATGGCCAACCAGTTTCTCCTATTAAGATATTTTTATCTTTTAAGATACTTTCGACTTCACCTCTAACATCTGCTAAGTGATTAATTGCTCTTTTGATTCCCATTGGTTCATCTTCCCAATATGGAAGAATATGAATAGTTACAAAGTCTGTACTTTCTTTAATTGCTGGATGTTTTAACCAAAATTCCCAAACATCAGCATATGTAACTTTTATATTTGGAAGTGCTGCTTTTACTTGTTTTAAATACTCTAAAAGTTGTACATCTGATGTATCACCTCTTAATAAAACTTCATTTCCAACAATAACTGCTTTTACAATATCTTGGTTTTCGCTTGCTAGTTTAATTAAAGTATCTAACTCTTGTTTTGTTTGAACTTTATCTTTACTAACCCATGCACCCATAAGCATTTTTAAGTTGTTTTCTCTTGCAATTGCTGGAATCATTTCTAATCCAACAGTTGAATAAGTTCTAATACAATCTGTATATTTAGATAAAAGTTTTAGATCTTCTCTTACTCTATTGCTTGAAATAACCAAACCATTATCAAATAAAAATGGTGATTCATCTTTTGCAAAAGGTGCATAAGATACACATTGAAGTTTTGAAAAAGAGCTAGTATCATCTTTTAATATAGATACCGCTCCAAAATAGTACCAAAATAGTACCGCAGCAATTACGCTTGAAAGTGTTAATAATAATTTTTTTGTCATTCTCTCTCTACTAATTTATTTTATTTGTTTAAACACAAATTTCTAACATTTTATCTAAAAATTATCTGATTTGACCAGAACCATAAATTTTGTATTTAAATGTTGTTAAATCATTGATTCCCATAGGTCCTCTTGAATGAAGTTTATTTGTTGAAATCCCAACTTCAGCACCTAATCCAAAAGCTCCACCATCTGTAAATCTTGTACTTGCATTTGCATAAACACAAGCTGCATCAACTTCATTTAAAAATTTGTTTACGGTTGTATAATTTTCACTTAAAATTGATTCAGAGTGTCCAGAACCGTGTCTTTGAATATGAACAATAGCTTCTTCAACATTTTTTACTATTTTAATATTTAGTATATTTGCTAAATATTCTGTGTCATAATCTTCAAGAGTCGCTGGAATTGCTTTTATGAATTTAAGTGTTTCAGCACAGCCTTTTAAAATAGTCCCATATTCACTAAATGCATCTTCTAATCCATGTAAAATATATGGTGCAATATCTTCATGAATCAATAAAGTTTCCATTGAATTACAAACACCTGGTCTTTGACATTTTGCATTTATTGCTATATCTATGATTTTTGCAGGAGCTGCGTCTTTATCAACAAAAATATGACAAAGTCCTTTATCATGTTTAATAACAGGAATTGAAGAATTTTTACTTACATATTTTATAAGCTCTTCTCCACCTCTTGGCACTATTAAATCTACAAATTTATCTTGTTTTATAAGTTTTGCAACACCTTCTCTTGATGAATCAGGTAAAAGTGAAATAGCTTGTTCTGGAAGTTTATTTTTAGCTAAAACTTCTTTTAAAACAACAGCAATTGCTTTGTTTGAGTGTTCTGCTTCTTTCCCCCCTTTTAACACGCATACATTTCCACTTTTAAAACATAAAGCTGCTGTATCACTTGTTACATTTGGTCGGCTTTCATAAATTATACCAATTACACCAATTGGAATTGATACTTTTTGAATATTTAAACCATCTTTTGTAACCCAACCATCAAGTATTCTTCCCACAGGTTCCATTTGTGATGCTATTTGTCTAATTGCATCTGACATTCCTTGAACTCTATCACCTGTTAAAAGAAGTCTATCAAGTAAGGCATCATCTAAATTATTTAATATTGCATTACTCATATCTTTTTGATTATGCTCAATTATAAAATCACAATGATGCATTAAAGCATCAGCCATATCGTTTAGTACTTTATTTTTAACGGCAGTACTTAGGTTTGCAATAGTTCGGCTAGTTCTTTTTGCCTCTTCTAAAAATGTTTGCATTTCTATTCCTATATCATTTATTTTTTAATTTTATTTTTTATTATTAGGTACATATTTGAAGAATAAATATAAAACACCAAGCATTACTATAACTGTTAGAATACCTGTAAATGTTATTTCAACTTCTGGACCTGTACCTCTTTGGTAATTTTTTGGTAAAAATAAAAACATAGATGACAATAACATAAAGGATGATGTTATTACAGCAATTAAATGTGCGAAAACTTTATGTAATTTTGTGATATAAAAATCTTTTACCATTTTCCATGTTAAAAATGCTGCTGTTAGTACAATTAGTAGTACTATTATTTTGTCATATTGTGGTTCCATATTTTATCCCTTTTTTGATTTGCGTATTTTATGTATAATCTGCTTAAATAAGGCTTTGCTATGGCCTATAAATCATTAAGTGAGTGATTTATAGGTCCATTTCCAGCTCCAAGATTAGGCGCGTTTTTTATAGCATTGTAAATATAATCTTTAGATACTTTAATTGCGTCTTCTAAAGAGTAGTTTTTAGCAATTAAAGAAGCTATTGAAGAGCTATAGCTACAACCTGTTCCATGGGTATTTAATTCATTTGCTTTTGAACTTTCAAACTCTTTAATCTCTCCATCTTTTGTTAATAAAACATCAACTGTTTTATCTTGGCTTTCAATCATATTTTTAAATAAAATATTTGCTTGTGGCTTTTGAAGTTTTTTTATATCTTCAATGCAACTTACATCAAAAAAAAGCTTTGCTTCATATTTATTTGGTGTTATTAAATAACTATATTTAAATAAATCTTTTAAACTATTTACAGCTTCTTCATCTATTAATTTAGATCCAGCCCTTGAAATAGAAACAGGATCTAAAATAATAGGAATATCTAAATTTTTTATAGCTTTTTCTATTTCTAAAACTAATTTTTTTGAACCTAGCATTCCTATTTTTATACTTGCAACTTTAAAATCACTAAGTACACTGTTTATTTGTTCTTTTACAAAAGAGGGTTCAAGCACACATATTCCACTTACTCCTTTTGTATTTTGAGCAGTTACAGCTGTAATTGCAGTTGTCATAAAAACACCATGATATTGAGCACTTTTTATATCAGCTTGAATTCCAGCACCGCCACCACTATCGCTTCCGGCTATCGATAAAACTACTTTCATTCGCATACTCCTGTATTTTTTAACATCTCTTTTATTTGCTTGCATTTGTGATTATCAATATATAAATTCAGCCATGATTCAACCCAATAAGGAACGCTTCTACCGTTGTTTCCCCATGAATTTACACTTTGATATTTCAATCCTAAATGTTCTGAAAAGGTGCGTTTATTGAAATTAGCTTTTTTTAATAATGATTTAAAATTATCTTTATCCATTTGGCTCCAATTAAAAATATGCATAAGTATATCATAAAAATAATATAAATATATATATGCATATAAAATTAAGTAAAATATTATAAAATTTTGGCTATAATTTATTTAGAAAAATCAAGGAATACAAAATGAGAATAAAAGCATTTTTAACAAGTGGTAGATTTAAGATTATTAATGTGTTTAAAATTGATGATATGAAGACTATTGCTTCTGTTTATCCAAGATGGGAATATGTTTTATAAGATTTTTTAGAAATATTAAGTTTTAAAAAAGTATTTGAGGATTTTTAATAATGGCTAGTATCTAGCCATTATTTCTATTAGATGAAAACCAAATTGAGTTTTTATTGGTCCGTGTATTTTATTTAAATCTTGAGTAAAGACTATATTGTCAAATTCTTTAACCATATCTCCCTTTTGGAAAGTCCCAAGACTCCCTCCTCTTTTTGCAGAACCACATTTTGAAAATTTTTTTGCTGCTTTTTCAAAGGTAATTTCATTGTTGATTATCTCTTTTTTTAGTTTTCTTGCTAACTTTTCATTATTTAGAAGAATGTGTCTTGCTGTTGCTTTTGACATTTTTAACCCTATATTTTCTTTTTATTTTATCAAAGTTGTATTGATATTTTCTTGATTATGTTTTCATTAATAGTTAAATGATAAAATAAAAGAAAATAAATTGGAAAAATCATGGGAATAAAAGATACTTTAAAAGAAAATTCAAACAAATTATTAAATATAGCAAGTGAAAATGCTACAAAAGCATTTGATTATCCAAAAATAAAAAGCCTACAAATAAAAGAGGCTGTAAACTTAAAAATAAGAGAAAAAGCTGTACTTGCAACAAAAGCTAGACTTGTTGAAAATCACAAAAGTTTTGATGATTACACAGATGAACAACTTGAAATAATAATTGCAGATGAAGAGAGAAAAATTGTAGATGATTTAAAAACAAAATCCCTTGTAGTTGCCCTTGCTGCTCTTGGTTTAAATTTCTTTGTTTAGGAATATGTGATGTTTAAACAAGTTAAATCTGCACTTTTTTGGTACTATTTATTTAAATTCAGAAGAAGGGTAATCTTAATTGTTTTACTTTTGATTATTGCATTATTTGCAAATGCTATATATTCAGATGTTGTTGAGTATTTAAAATTAAAAGATAAATTAGCTTTTTTAGAAATAGCACTTATTTCAAAATGGCTAATAATAGTGTTTAATATAGTTTTTTCTGTTTATTTACTTTTAACTATGTTTAAAAAAGAAGAAGAGATAAACTCTAAGAAAGATTCAAAAAAAGATTTTAAGAAAGAGCAAAAAAAAGAAACAAAAGTTGAAGAGAAAAAAGAGGAGAAATTTACAGCTAGAGAAAAAGAGTTTTTGTATAAAAAAAAACTTAGAACTAAAGCTGATATATTACTTGAAAGATAGAAGACTTTCTAACTTAAGTCTTCTATTTTTTGCTCTTGTTTTAAATGTACAACTTGAGTAGGGTAAGCAAACTCACAATGGTTTTTCTCAACTAATCTAGCTATTTTTATCATTACATCTTCTTTTGTATCAAGCCAGTCTTCCCATACAGGACTTCTTGAGAAACAATAAACTAAGATATTTATAGATGTTGCTCCAAATTCATCAATATACACTAAAAGAGTATTTTTAATACCTTCTAAATCTTCTCTTTTTATTGCTTCAAAGGCTTTTGTTCTTGAAATATCTATATTTTTGTTTGAAGCAATATTTGGATGATTTAATAACATATCTAAGATATCATTTTTTAAACATACAATATCTGACATTTTATTTTCATATGTTACTCCAATACTCATTTTTATTCTTCTTCCTATTATTCTTTTTGACCAGTTTAAAATATGCGCATTTGCAATTTGAGTATTTGGAACAGTTATCATTGCATTATCAAATGTTCTAATTCTTGTTGTTCTCATTCTAATATCAACAACAGTTCCTTCAAAATCATCTGTTTTTATCCAATCACCTTGGGAAAATGAGTTATCTGTCATAATATTTAATGAAGCAAAGAAATTAGCAAGAGTATCTTTAGCAGCAAGCGCTATTGCAATACCCCCAACTCCCAGTGATGCAGCGATTGCTTTTACATCAATTCCAAGTTGGGTAAATAAAAAAAGAATTACAACTAAAATAAGTAGAACTTTGACAATCTTTAAAATAAAAACAATCATCTCTTTTCTTACATTTTGATATTTCTCAAGTAAGTTTTGAGCATAAATTGAAATACTATTATTTAGAATAGAATACATAGCCCATGTTAAAAGAGCCATATAAATTGTATTTATCCATGGCATTATCTGATTTATTAATGATTGGTCTTTTATTAAAATAAAAATAGAAATTTGTATTGAAAAAAGGTATAAACTATAAATCAAAGGGGAATTAATTGCCTCTTTTAAATAGTAAAGTACACTTTCTTCGGCTTCTTGATCATTTTTAAATAATATTTTTGAAATAAAATTTATTATTAAAGCAATTAAGTATCTATTTAATAATCTAAAAAATATGATAATTAAAAGTACAACAGAAGCTTCACCAATAGAAAAATTTAAGTGATAAGAAATGAGTGATGAAAAATAAGAAATTGATTTTATATTGTCAATTTTATTTATTATATATTTAAGATTAAATTCATCAATAAAGAAATTTGAAGCTCTAATCTTTTGCATATTTGAATATAAGTATTGAAGTACAAATAATTGAGTATGTTTTTGATTATATAACTCTATATAACTATCTATAAATTCTGTAGATACTTTAGAATCATTTTTTAATTCATTATTATAAATTAGTGTATAAGGATCAAGTTTAAACTTTTGTATTTTATTTATATTATTTTGTAAGATTTCTTCAAAGTATTTTTTATTTTTAAACTCTTGCTTTCCGATAATTATATCTTTTAGGGTATTTTCATAATAAGATTTTTCATCTAAATAAGCAACTTTTAATTCATCTCTTTGTGCAGCTAAAGTGTTATTTTGAATATTGTTTGCATTGATTTTATTTGTTAAAAATAAAATTTCATTTTCATAAAAACTTTTTTCAGGTAAGGATGTTAGATATGATTCATTATTTATATTAAGTATAACTTCATTAATTAATTTATTTTGAATATCTATTTGATTTTCTAAATTTTTTGTTGTATCTTCTGTAACTATTGTGGGTTCTATTGTTGGTTTTGTAACAGAGGTATCTTTACCTATTAATTTAATTGGAGTCTCTGGAATATTATCTGAGAATAAGAATATTGGAATTATTAAAATAGTTAATATTTTTAATAAAAGTTTTTGAAACATAGAGTTTTCCTTATGGATTTATTGCGAAAGCAATTATATAGTTATTAGGCTTATTGTATAAGTAAAAGCAAAAATCAAAATATGAAATAATCTAATTTCTATTATACTAAACTTATGTACTATCTTATTTTATGCTTAATAGTTTCATTTATACAAAATACAAATGAAAACATTAATTGAAAAATTAGAAAATAGAAAAAAAATAACAGGAAAAGCCCTTCAAGAACTTTTTGCACTGATTTTGGAACTTGAAAAAAATCTTGATAAAGATATAACTACTTCAGATACAAGTTGTAAAGTAAATATTAAAGCAGAAGATTATTTTTGTGGTAGTTGGCTGCAATCAGATGATAATTTCTCATTATGTATACTTGATGGAAAAATAACTATAAAAGATATATTTACAAGAACAAAAAAAGATGAAAATGGCGAAAAATATGAAACTAAAGTATCTCGATGTATTGATTATTTTTCAATTGATGAAGATTCAAATATTGTAAGAATTAATTTTACAGAATTTATTAAAGCTTTAGCGGAAGTGATGAAACTTGCAATTGAAGAATCTCAAAAAATAGATAATGATGCTCAAGAGTTTATTGACTTTTGTAAAAAGTGGAAAAAAGAAGAGTTTAATAAGCCTTTTTTATAGGACTGACTATGTATTATAATAGTTATTGAGAGTTAGATTAATTAATAAAAAGAGTATATGTGGAAAAATTAATATTATTTATACATGGTTTAGGTGGAACTAAAGAATCATTTGGTAATTTTAAACAGTTTATTAATGAAGATGAAGAATTGTCTTCTTGGGATGTTGCGTTCTATGAATATCCAACTAGTTTAATTCATGTACCTTATTTTAATAAATACCCTAAAATACAATCTTTAAGTAAAGATTTGGAAGGTGAAATTAATGCACACTTTTCTAATTATAATGAAATAGTGCTAGTTTGCCATAGTATGGGTGGACTTATTGCAAAAAAGTATTTAGTTGACAATTTGGAAATGATAAAGTTAAATGAAATAAAAGTAACTAAAGTAGTTTTGTATGCAACTCCTAATATAGGTTCTGATTTAGCATTTGGTGTATATTCTTTTCATCCACAAATAGCACAATTAAGAAAAAATAGCGATTTTTTAGAAGAATTAAATAAAAATTTTATTTCATCAAGTATATCTGAGTATATTGATTTTAATTATATTATAGGTAGTTTAGATAGAGTTGTAGATAGAGTAAGTGCAAGTGGATTATGGAATGAAGGATATAAAGAAATATCAGATAAAGCACACATGGGTAGTAATGGAATTGCAAAACCAAGAAATTCAAAGGATAGGACTTTTCTTGATTTAAAACAAATTCTTTTAGAGAATAAAAAGATTTCTTTAAATAGAAGAATAAAAAGAAAAGAATTATTTAATAATTTAGAACCTTATTTTAATGAAAATAAATCTATATTAAGTATTTATGGTCCAAATAATGATTATAAATATAATGCAGAAAGTGAAATTGCTCATGCATGGAAAGAAAAAATAGAAAGTTGTATCCTTCCTAATAATCATAAGATTATTGATTTATTTGAACAGAATTATTTTCTTTTAACTGATAGAGAAAAAGAAGAATTTCAGATTTATAAAGTTCATACTAAAGATTTTAATGCAAAACATACGGGGAAATCAGATTTTAATGGACAACAATTCCCTCGTGAAATATTAAATGTATTAAGGAGCCTGAATGAATAATTGGATAGTAAATTGGTGTCAAGAAAAGGTATCAAGTAATGATAATGTAGAGAGTATTGAAATTATAGATGATAATCATGTAGAAATTAGATGTCAGAATTCAGAGGTGTATAATGTAGCAGTCATCTCTGAATCATATATAACAATGGATTTAATAGAAAAAGTTATTAAAGATAATACACAATTTTTATTTAATATAAAAAAGGAACCGTTAATAGAGGGTGAAGTTTTAGCTTATGCAGAAGTAAAAAGATTTGGAATTGGTGGATTTGGAGATATTATGAGAGCTATTAATAATGAAAATTTAACAGAATATCAAAATCCAGAAACTAAATTTATTATGGAAGGATTAAAGCAACATACGAATGTATATAGTATAATAAGACTTGATAATAGAAGATATAAGGTTATAAAAATAGGATTTAAAGAAGATACAATATTAGCTCTAAATAATTATGATTTGACTGCTGAGAAAGTTAGAGAAGCTAAAAGTAAATATCGTACATTTGATGTAATTTTGGCTAGTAATCCTAATGCTAGAATTAGTAGTATTGCTAACGATGTTGCAAAAGAATTAGGATTAAAAATTTTAACTTGGAGACAATTATTAGGTAGATTGAATAGTTAATATTATGACTGTAGTTGGAATTTTAAAAGTTTTAAAAAGTTATTCATATTCCGATGATATATATTTATTTGGTTCTATTTTAAAAAATAAGAATGTAATTTATGATATAGATTTATTGATTTTATATGAATCTCAAGATGAGCTTCTAAAAAAGAAGAATGATTTAAATCAATTGTCAGTTTATTATCCTTTAGATATATACTATATGAGTTTGGATGAAGAAATAGAGTTAGATTTTATAAATAAAGTAGGTGCAGTACAACTTAAAGATATTAAAATAGGAAAATTTAAAGATATTAAATGATTAAGTAAAAACTTTTATGAATCATAGGTTTTACTATTATAATTAATTCTCTATTTTGGATGTTTTAAGTTGGAAATAGGTTGGAATTAATTTTTTGTTATGAATCTTAAAAAGTCTTCTAAATCCTATAAAATAGGGATTTAAAAAAAATCAATGTGGTGCGGATAGCGAGATTTGAACTCGCACACCCGTAGGGCACTACCACCTCAAGGTAGCGTGTCTACCGTTCCACCATATCCGCACATTATTTATAAGCATTTACTTCTAAGGCTTTAAAAATAAGGTTGAAATGTTACTATCATAATACTTCATCTAAGATTAAGTATTATGATGAGTTTTTTGTAAAAGAAGTTGAGATTTATTTGTTTCTAAACTCTTTTTCATTTACTGTTTCAAGAATTTTCTTTGCAATATTTGAGGTATTTATAGCAATATCTTGAGTTTGTGTGGCAATTGATGCATTGTTTTGTGTTTGTCTATCTAATCTATTTACTACATCATTTATTTGTTCTATACTTGTTTTTTGTTCATTTGAAGAGATTGAAATATCATGGATAACTTTCGTTGTTTTAGCTATATTTTCTTTTAGTTTTATATAACCATTTATCATATCATCTGCAATTTTTTTACCACTGTTAGTTTTATTTGTTGCATTTTCAACTAAATCTTTTATTTCACGTGCTGCTTCTGCACTTCGTGAAGCTAGATTTCGTACTTCTTGTGCAACTACTGCAAACCCACGTCCTGCTTCACCAGCAGTTGCTGCTTCTACGGCTGCATTTAAAGATAAGATATTTGTTTGAAAAGCAATTTGATCAATTACACTTATTGCATCTGCTATTGCTTTTGTTTGCTCATTTATTGAATCCATTGAATCAACTGTAATACTAGCTAGTTTTTGCCCTTCTTCTATTGAGCTTGATAGTTCTTTTGAATGACTTGCCATTGTTGAAATTCTTTGGGTATTATTTATTACTGTACTTGTAATTTCTTCTAAAGCAGCTGCTGTTTCTTCTAAAGATACAGCTGTTTCATTTGAAGATTTATTTAAAGTATTAACATTCTCTAATAAAACTTTTGAGCTTTTATCTAATGTTAATCCATTGTTTTTATTTTCTAATAGCATTTGGTTAATAATATTTGAAAGATTATTTAGTCCTTTTGCAACATTTCCACTTGGATTTGGAATTTCATCAACAAAGTTTAATTTAGCATATTTTTCAAGTGATAATAAAATCACATTTATATCTTCATTTACATTGTTCTTAATTGTGCCTATCATATCATTTAAGATATTTTTTAATTCATCTAAAGAAGTATTTGATGTTTTAGACATTATTTGAGAATTTAAATTACCTGATTTTACTTTATTTACAATCTCTTTAACTTCTTCAATTAGATTTCTATCTTGATCTAGATTTTTGGCAATTATTTCCATTTGTTTATCAATTTCTGCTGCCATATTTCCAAACTCATCATTTGTATTGATATTTAATTTATTAATATTTTTTTCTTCACCTTTTAAATATTTGAAGAAAAAGTTTAATCCATTTTCAAGAGTTTTTAGTGGAACTAAGATTTTAATAAGAGCAAAAAATAAAATAGTTAAAATAATAATAAGTAATATAAGATATAAAAACACTTCTTTTAATAAATTTTCATTGATTTTTTTTGATAATGTATTTTTATCTAATTGGATTACTAACTTCCAATTTGTGATAGGAATACTATTATAAGCAATTAGTTGTAAATTACCATTATCTAAAGCTTCTGCAAAATGTAAGCTATTGTCACTTTTAATTTGTTCATAAACTTTATTTTGGATATTAAACTGTTTATCATCTTTATGAACAATAGTCTTACCATTTTCATCAATAAGATATGCAAACCCTTCTTCATCAAGAGAAATATTTAAAATTGTACTTACAACTGTATCAAGAGAAATATCCGAACCAATAACCCCTACATTTTTTCCATCTTTTTTTATAGGAGCAGATACTGATATAACTAACTTTTTTGTTGAAAAATCAATATATGGTTCACTAACTCCTGCTTTATCTTCATCAATAGCTTTTTTATACCAAGGTCTAGCTCTTGAATCATAATCATGGGTTTGTGGTGTTCTGAAAGTTCCATCAAATTGTAAGAAATTACCATTTTCTTGAATTCCTAAATATAATCCAGAAAAATTACCTGCTAGATTTCCTAAACGTAATTTATTAACTATTTCACTATTTTTTACATCTAAAGGTAATGTAGATACTTCTTGAGCTACTGCTTCAACTATATCTATTTTAGACTGTAAATAATTATTAATTGATTTTGATGTTTCTTTTACTTGATTTAACTCTTTTTGTTTTATCAGATTATATTCTGAATTATAGTTATTATAGGCATTATAAAAACCCAATATAATAAATGAACATGAGATACTTATAAAAAGAAGTATTAATAATTTTGATTTTATACTATTTACTTGCATAGTAAATCCTTTTGATTAAACTAAAAGAATACTATAACATAAATTTAGAGTTAAAAAAGTGTCTAAAAAAAAAGGTCAAGAAGATAAACTTCTTGACCTTTCGAGTTTTATTAAATCTGTAGATTTAAAGATTACCCTAAAAATGGATTTGCATATAATGCAATCATAGCAACAACAAGTGCATAAATAACTTGTGCTTCGATCATCGCTAATGCAATGAACATAGTTGTCATTAATTTTCCACCTAAACCTGGGTTTCTAGCAGTACCAGCAATAGTTGCAGCAGCAGTATTACCCATACCAATAGCACCACCAAGTGCAGCAAGACCTAATCCAATTCCAGCAGCTACTACAGAGTAAGCTTTTAAAGTTTGGTTAGCAACTTCACCATCAGCAGCGAATGCAACAGCAGCAATAGCTAACATTAAAAGAACGATTTTTTTCATTCTAGATCCTTATATTTTATTAGTTTCAAAGTCCGTTCGGCTTGCGTATCCCTACTTAATACTTTGTGGCGATGATTATATATAACTTAAGCTAAAGAAAAGCTAAAATTTATAATTTAATTTTTTACGAAATTCTGTTATAATCATCTCAATTATTAAAAAAGGATACAAATGAAAAAGCTATTTTTATTTCTAACGATTATAATTATTCTTATAATAGGTTCAGTTTATGGGACTTTATTTACAAAATATGGTAACGGAATTATTGCTTCTTATATTGAAAACAAAGTAAATGATGGACAAGAAGATGTTAAATTAAAAGTAAATGATTTTAGATTAACTTTTAATACAATAAATTTTGATGCAAAAATAAATGATGATTCTCAAATACTAATCACAGGTGATTTAGCTATTTTCAAACAAAGTGTAGATTTAAAATATGACATTAAAATAAATGATTTAGCAACTTTAAAAAACCTAACAAAACAAGATTTAAAAGGACCATTTTCTACAAATGGAACATTTGTTGGAGATAAGAATAACGCAGTTATTCAAGGTTTTACAAATATTGCACTTAGTCAAACTGATTATCATGTAAATTTAGTTAATTTTGAGCCTAAAAATATAAATATAAATTTAAAAGATGCAAAAATTCAAGAGTTATTGAGCTTATTAAATAAACCTATTTATGCTACTGGTGATTTAAATATCACAGCTGATATAAAAAATATTGATGTTACAAACTTAGACGGTATTGTAAAAGCAAATATTTCAAAAGGTAAAATTAATAATGATGTAGTAAATAAAGAATTTAAACAATCAATTAATACTTCAATAAATATAGAAACAAATATAAATGCTTCTTTATTAGGAAAAAAAGTAGAAGTAAAATCAGAATTGATATCTTCAGTTGCTGATATATTTTTAGATAAAACTGTTATTGATTTAGAAAAAAATAAATCTTTTAGTGATTATAGAATTGATGTAAAAAATTTAAATAAGTTAGAAGGTGTTATTGGTAAAAAATTAAATGGAGACTTCTATACTTCTGGAAATATTTTTCTAGAAAATTCTAATATTTCAATTGCTGGTAATTCAAATATTTTTGAAAGTACAAGTACATATAATCTAAAACTAAAAGATTCAAATCTTGAAAATATAAATTTCAAAATAGAAGATGCAAAAATTGAAAAACTTCTTCATATGTTAAATGAACCTGTTTATGCAACAGGAAATTTAAATATTGATGGAGATATCAAAAATGCTAAGATTGAAACTTTAAATGGTTTGATAAATACAAAAATCACTGAAGGTAAAATAATAAATGAAGTTGTAAATACTGTTTTCAAACAAGAGATAAAAGATATAGTAACTTTTGATTTAAATGTTGATACTTCGTTGGTTCCAAATCAGGCTGTTTCAAAAGCTAGTTTAAATACAAATTTATTAGATTTAAATATAAATCAAGCAGTTTTTGATTTTAATGAAGCTTCTTTAAATAGTGATTACTTAGTAAAAATTGCTTCATTAACTAACTTAGTAGATTTTACAAAAACAAAATTAAGAGGAGCTATGGATATTAGTGGGAATATTCAAAGTAAAGAAAACTCTTTAATTGTTGATGGGAAATCAAGTATTTTAGGTGGAGCATTAAACTTTAATTTAAAGAATGATGATTTAAGTGCAACACTTAGTGATATTGGAATAAAAGAATTAACTTATATGTTATATCAACCAGAAATTTTTGATTCAAAAGGAACTTTCAAGGTAGACTATAATTTATTAGTTAAAAAAGGAACATTAAGTGGAAACCTTGTAAATGGGCATTTCCTAGAAAATGAATTTTCTACTTTAATTAACCAATTAGCAAAATTTGATTTAACAAAAGAGATTTATGAAACAGTTAGTATAAATAGTGATATTAATCAAAATATATTAACTTCAACTGTAAATATGAAAAGTGCAAATACTGAGATTGCAATCAATAACTCTGTTTTTGATACACAAAATAATACTATTGATGCAACATTAGAAGCAAAAATTAAAGAGACTTCATTTAATATTAATGTAAATGGAAATACTTCAAATCCTAAATTTTCATTTGATACAAAGGATTTATTAAAAAATGAAATTGATAAACAATTGGAAAAAAATAAAGATAAAATTGAAGAAAAAATAAATAAAGCTTTAGGTGGAAAACTTGAAGATGGTAAAGCTAATGAGCTTATTAAAAATCTAAAATCATTATTCTAAAAATAAAATATTATGAAATAGAGTTTTTCTCTATTTCATTTTTTTTGTTGTAGTTAAAGACATAGCACTCCAGTCTAACATCCCACCTCTATACCACATCATTTTATTTTCTGGGTAACCAAGTTTTAAAAGATAATCAATACTTTTTGAAGAAATAGGGCACCATGGGCCATTGCAAAAAAATACTACAGTTTTTGTATTTGTAAAATCAAATTTATTTTTTTCTATATCAACTATTTTTATACCTAAATTTGAATATGCTTTTTCAAATTCATCTTTAAAGTCTTCATCATAAACTAAATCTTCAAAGGGCACATTTAAAGCAGAAGGAATAGTTTCATCTTCAAACCATGAAAACTTTCTAGTATCAATTAAAGCATATTTATTTGGTTCTTTTGAAGACTTATTATAAATAAAGTCTAGTACTTCTATTTCTGCTAAGGTTTTGATTTTATCATTTATATAAAGAGGCTGAATCACTCCTTTTGTTGTTATAAAAGTTCTTTTACACTCTTTTGAAATATTGTCTTTAATATTTTCCCCACTAAAACTTTCAGGACTCATAGGTATATCCATACAGTTTTTATCTATATTCCTTTGTATTTTATAGTTTTCTTTTTTTCCATCTAAATAAGTATGTACAACATCAATTTCCATATATTGCAATGAAATAGGATTTACAGCATTTACATAAATAGAAATAAAAAGTATAAATAATAGCTTTTTCATTTTATTTTCCTTCTAATTAGTTTCAATAAGTATAAGTTTTAAAGCTTGAATTATTGATTAAAGTATAAATTTAAATATTGTTATGATAATTATTATCATTTTAAGAAAAATGAAAGTTTAGTTTTGGTTTAATTCCTTAATGATAATTAATATTAATATTGATATTAAAACAAAAAAAGGAAATAAATGATTAATTTAACTAAAAAGGTATTAGTATCGCTTTCTCTTGTAACAGCTCTTGCAATAAGTTCTAATGCAGCTTCAAATACACAAACTTCGAAATCAGAAGTAGTAAAAGGTGCTTCTATTTTAGATGCTTATTCAGATATTGCATTAGCAAATTATAGTGATGCTTTAAAAGATGCAAAATCTTTAAAAACAGCTATTGATGCTTTTGCAAAAAGCCCAACACAAGCAAATCTTGACAATGCAAAAAAGGCTTGGTTAACTTCAAGAGAGTCTTATGGTCAAACAGAAATCTTCAGACTTGCAAATGGACCAATTGATGCAGAAGATGGTTGGGTTGCAGAAGCTTATGGTGCATTAGAAGGGCAAATAAATGCTTGGCCACTTGATGAAAATATGATTGATTATACTATTGATGCAAATGGTGCTAAAACATCTGGAAATATTATTGACACTGTTGGTACTTTTAATCCAGGAGGAGAGGAATCAAGTGCTGTTGATGTAACAAAAATTACAGTTGATGCAATCTCTGCTTTAAATGAAAATGGTGGAGATGCAAATGTAGCATCTGGGTACCATGCAGTTGAGTTTTTATTATGGGGACAAGATCAAGATTATTCTAACTTCTTAAAAGATAGTGTAACTCCTGGAGCTATGACTGCTGGAAATAGAGCTTTAAGTGATTTTACAAGTGAAAAAAATGCAGATAGAAGACTAGCTTATTTACAAGCAGCAAGCCAAAAAGTTGTAAATGATTTAGAAGTAATCGCTAGTGCTTGGCAAAAAGAGATTAAAGGAAATGCTGGTTTATATCAAGCAGCTTTAAAAGGTCAATTAACAGGTGAAAATGCTTCTAAAAATATAAATTCAAATGACGCTTTAAAACAAATTATTGCAGGAATGGGTGTATTCGTAAAATCTGAACTTGCAAATGAAAGAATTGCAGTTGCTGTTTTAACTCCAAGTGAAGAAGATGAACACTCTTGTTTTTCTGATAATACACATAGAGACATAGCAACTAACTATTTAGGATTTAAAAATATTTTAACAGCTTCTTACAATGGTAAAAAATATGGTAAATCACTTTTAGATGCTGTTGATAAAGAAACAAAAACTAGAATTGAAAAATTAATGGTTTCAATTGAATCCAAAATTGCAAGTATTGATGAGGTTGCACGTACTAAAGAGCATTTTGATTATCAAATAAGACCTGAAAGTGCTCAATCAAAAGTGATTGTAAAACTAAAAAATGAACTTAGAAAACTAGGTGATGAGATGGTTAATGTTGCTGCTGCTAATAAAATAGATTTAAGTACTGATGATGTTACTGATCCTGAAGAAACAAAAATTTAATTTATTTAAAAAAACTATTATTCTAAAAAGCCTTGTAGCAATTTTTGCTACAGGGCTTTTTGCAGTTGATAGTAATAGTAAATTTTTATCAAGTGATAAAGATAGTTCTTTATTACTAAAACCTTTTCCTAGTTTAAATGATGAGCAGTATGATGAGTTTATTTTGGGAAGAAGTTTTTTTGTAATTCCTTGGGTTGAAGCTCCAAGTGTTACAACAGCAAGAGATGGATTAGGACCACTTTTTAATGCAAATACTTGTGTTTCTTGTCATCCTGCAAATGGAAGAGGAACGCTTTTTAATGAAAATGTAGAATCTAGATCTTTAGTTGTTCGATTATCTATTGATTCACCTAGTTTAATTAAGAGTGATTTACATAAGAGTTTATTAGAAAAAAAAGGTTTTATTCCAGAACCAAATTACGGAAGTCAATTGGCAATAAATGGTATTCATGGAGTTGATTTTGAAGGAAAAGTGAAAATTGATTTTGATGAAGTATTAGTAGATTTTCCTGATGGAGAAAAACAAATTTTATTAAAACCAAAATATTCTTTAGAAAATCTAAATTATGGTGCTTTACACAAAGATGCAAATATCTCATATGGGAACCTCTAAAAATACCTTTTAAAGCTCCCAACTTTTACTTTTTTTGATTTTTAAAAAATCTCAGCCCAATTCTAACTGAACTTTACTAAGAATTTTGTGGAAATCACCCTAATATTTTGGATATTTCATCCATTTCCCAACTCTTTTCATATCAATTTTACCTTTTGTAATCTAACCATCTGTTCGTATCTGACTAAGTTGTAGGTAAGGTTCGTAAGTCCTATTGTGGACTTTATCCTATCTATTCCAATTGAGAGAAGATTAAGTGCATTATGCATTTGAGTTGTAAGTGTTCCAAATATATGTTCAACTCTTACTCTTGTTTTAGAGTGTTTATAATTTTCTTTATGCTGGGCATTGGTTAAGGGTTTGTTTCTGTAGGCTCTTTTGATAACTTTTGATTTCACATTTTTACTTTCGAGATATTGCTCAGTCTCTTCAGATTTATAAGCACTATCAGCATAGAGGGTATTATCATCTCCATCTATCAAATCTTTAACCACTTGTGAATCATGGGTTGAAGCTGGCGTCACTTCATATTTAGTGATAATTTTAGTTTTCTGATCTGAGGCTACATGATCTTTATATCCATATTCTCTTTGACCTCCTTTTGTTGTCCATCTTGCATCACAATCTTTTTGAGCTTTTTTATTTGGATTGTCTTCAAAGCTTTGTGGCATTTTATCCTCTTTGATTTGTTTATTTTCATCTCTTGTATTTCTTTGTTTGGGTACATTTACAAATGAAGCATCAACGATTGTCCCCTCTTTGGCAACTATTCCATTTGAGATAAGTTTAGAGGTAAATAGTTCAAATAATTTTTTGGATAAACCTTTCTCTTTTAGTTGCTCTTTAAACAACCATATAGTCTTTTCATCTGGTACATCATCACCGATTTGCAATCCTAAAAAATCTAAAAATGATAATCTATCTTTGATCTGAAATTCTGTTTGTTCATCTGAAAGATTATAATATCGTTGAAGTATTAAAATTTTAAACATTAGCAATTTATCGTATGGCTTTCTTCCTGCATTTGACTTTCTATCCTCTTTTTCTAAAGCTGATTCAATTGTTTCTCTAAACATCTCCCAATCAATAATCTTGTTTAGTTTTTGTAGCGGTGGTTGATGTTTATTGATTTTTTCCAATTGAAATTCGTAGTCAAATAGTCCTGCCATTTTTTAACCTTTGTACCTATATTTATATAGATATTTTAGCTAAAAAGTCCTACAAAAAGCCTTACATAAAGGGTTTTGTCGCTTTATTGCAAAGTATACATCATCAGTGATTTTATGAATATTTTCAATTTTTATGAATATTGACTAATTTTTAGAGGTGCCCTTAATTGTTTTTCATTTTTATAAGTCATTTTAATTCCAATTATTATCTTTTTAATGTTTATTCTATCATAAAACAAATGTTATTAAGATGATTAAAACCCATGAATATATATAATGGTCTCAAGATAATAAATGGAGATTTAAGATGTCAAAAAGAGTTTTAATAACAGGTGGAAATAAAGGAATAGGATTAGCAGTATCAAGAGCTATGTTAGAGTTTGGATATGAAATAATAATTGTTGCTAGAGATTTTGATACTTGTCCTTTAGTTGGAGTTGCAAATGTAACTGCTATTGAGTATGATTTATCAGATGTAGAGGGACTTCCAGCCCTTGCAAAAGAAGTAGGAGAAATAGATATTTTGATTAATAATGCTGGATATATGCAACCAAAATATACCTATGACAACTATCCAAAAGAAGCACGTGATCATATTATGAATGTAGATTTATACACTCCAGTTGAATTAATGAACATATTTAGTGTTGGAATGAAAAAAAGAGGTTATGGAAGAATTGTAAATACAGCTTCAATAGCTGGTCAAATTGGACATCCAGATGTTTGGTATGGAATGGCAAAAGCAGCACTTATTAATGCTACAAAAATTTATGGAAAAATGTTAGGTGCTCATGGAATTACTGTAAATTGTGTAGCTCCAAGTCCTACAGAAACTGATATGCAAAAAGATAATAGCGAAGAGAGAAAAAAAGAGTTCAAAAAAACAGTAGCAACAGGAAGATTTGCACAACCTGAAGAAGTTGCAAAAGCAATGGTTTGGTTAGCAACTGATTGTCCTGAATATATAAACGGAATTTGTTTAGATATAAATAACTGCTCATATCCTAGATAGTTTTAGAAAAATATATAAATTTTTAAAGGTAGCTTTTAGGGCTACCTTTTTTTAAGCCTTAATTTAGAACAATTGTTCTATTATTTAGAACATTTGTTCTAAGGTAAAAAATAATGACTACAAAAGATAAAATTATTGAAGTATCAATAAAACTTTTTAATGAAAAAGGGTGTCTAAACACTTCAACTAGGCATATTGCAGATGAGCTTAATATGAGTGTTGGAAATCTTTACTACCACTTTAAAAATAAAGAAGAGATTTTAACTGCAATATTTTTGCAATATTTAGAAATAGTATTTAAAGAGGTGAGTTCTTTAGATTATTCTCAAGATGAAATATTTTTGTTAAAAAACTTTTTATTAGATAATTTAGAAGCTGATATTAAATATAGATTTTTACATCTTGAATTAAACCTTTTAGTAATGACTTTTCCTAGTTTCAAAAAAATAATGGAAGAGCAACTTCAAAATGAAATAGAAATGATTAAAAAACTTGTACATCACCAAATAAAATATGGATACATTATAGAAATGCAAGATGAAGAAATCGATTTATTTGTTTCAAACTCTTGGATAATAGCTTGTAATAATTTATCTTTTTGGAATCTATTATCAAATGATTTAATTGATAATGCTAAAAAAGGTGCATTAAATATGTTTTATTTTATAAAACCATATTTAACAAAAAAGAGCCTTGAAAATGAACAAATAAAAACCATTTTAAATGTTTTAAAAAATGATAAGGAAAAGAGATGAAATATTTAAAATCATATTTATTATCTTTTGCATTATTAAGTGCAACTTCATCTTTTGCTCAAAGTTATAATATTGATTTACTTTTAGATGAAAATACAAATAAATATATAAATGCAATAAAAAAAGAAGCAAATAGCCTTTTTTCAAGTAATGATAGTATAAATTATAATATTAAAATTTGTAAGAATGATTGTGAAAAAAAGTTTAATGATAAAAAACTAATAATTTTAAATAGTAAAAATAAATATACAAATAATAGTAATTCATATATAGTTTCATACAATTTTATATCTTCTGTTTATGATGAAAATAGACTTATAAGAGCTTCTGCTTTAGCAATATTTGAGTATTTAAAAGAGAAAAAAATATCAAATAGTATATATATTGAAAATAAAATAAATGAAGAAATATTTGAAGAAGAGATAATTCCAGCCAATCAAAAAACTTTAGATTTAAAGGATATTTTTTCTTTAGCACTTGAAAATAATATTGAAATTCAACAAAATAAAAACAACACAAAAATTGATAAACTTAATATAGATGATTCAATTAGTGATTATAAACCACAAATTGATTTTTATTCAAATTTAATTCAAATAGATGAAGATAGGGCAAAATATAGTAATGGTTTATATAGTCAAGGTACAGCTGAAGTTGGTTTGAAATTAACACAAGTTATCTATTCAGATAAAATTTTGAAAAATATAGAAATCAAAAAACTATTAGAATTATCAAACTCAAATGGTATTAAATCTCAAAATGATGAGATACTTTATAAAGTTTTAGTTACGTATCTAAATGTAATAAAAGCAAATAACTACAATGATATTATAAAAATAAAACACAATTTTATAAGTCAAAATCTAAATTTTGCAAAACAAAGAGTAGAAATAGGAGTTCAAGATAGAAGTGATGTTTATAGATGGGAAAGTGAACTAGCAAATGCAAATATGGAACTTTCAAACTCTAAAAAGCAATTAAAATCTTTAAAAATAGAGTTGTCAAATTTACTTCAAATAGAAAAAGAGTTCTCTTTTGTAGAGTATGGAATGAACTCAAATAATTTTAAACTTTTAAATAGTGATGCAATTAAATATATCTCAAACAAAAAAGTTCAAGAGTTATTTTTAGATGATATTATTTATTCCCATTCACGATTAAAACAGATTGCTGAGTTAATAAATGTAAAAAATCAAGAATTAAAAATGAATAAAAATTCAAGATATTTACCAACAATTGCCTTTGAAGGAAGTGCTAAAAAAATTGTAGATAGATACGGTGAGGGTTCACAAAGTACAAGATACTGGGATGATAAAGAGTATCAAGCTGTAATAAATCTTACTTTGCCACTTTATGAAGGTGGAAGTAAAAGTTTAGGTATAGAAAAAAATGAGATTGAACTTGTAAATTTAAAACTCCAATACAATAATGTAAAAAGTTTGATAGAAAAAAATGTAGAACAAGATTATGACTCACTTCTAAAAGCTTATGAAAAAATATCTTATGCAAAAACTTCTTTAGAATTTTCAAAAAAGAATTATGATTTGATACAAGATAAGTATCGAAATGGAAGAGATAATATCATCTCCCTTCTTGATGCTCAAAACTCTTATATCGTTTCAAAATTAAATGAAAATATTTCTACTATTGATTATTTGGTTGATTTATCATCAATATACTTTTTTAGTGGGAAAATAGATATTTTAATAGATGAAAATAAGAAAAAAGAGATTGAAGAAAAAATATTAAATGCGATTAAAGGTTAATAAATGAGAAAGTTTTTAAAATTAAATATATTAGTAGTTTTGGTTTTATTTTTTGCAGCTTGCCAAAAAAAAGAGGAAAATAAAGTTGAAGATGTTGTTAAATCTGTTTTTGCAATTAACCCTATTTTAAAAGATGAAAATCAAAATAGGGTGTTTAATGCAACTGCTAGTTCAAGTAATCAAACAAAACTTAGTTTTAAAGTACAAGGAAATCTAAATTATTTTAAATCACAAATAGGTGATGAGGTAAAAAAAGGTGATTTAATTGCACGACTTGATTCAAAACCTTATGAGTTAAGGGTTTCTCAAATAGAATATGCATTAAGTGAAGCAAATGCAAGTTTACAAAATGCTAAAAGTACTTATGAAAGAACAAAAAAATTATATATAAATCAAAACTCAAGTGTAAGTGATATAGATAATGCAAGAGCTGTTTTTTGGGCAAGTAGTGCAAAGGTTAAAAATATTACTCAAGAGTTAGAGTATGCAAAATTACAACTTTCTTATACTAACTTATATGCTCCAATAAATGGATATATAAGTGCAAAATATGTAAATGAAAATGAAAATATAGCTCTTGGAACACCAATAATTTTAATAAGTGATAAATTAGTAGATGAAGTAAGAATTCAAGTTCCTGAAGTTTTTATAAATAAAATAAAAAAAGATAGCAGTGTAAAAGTTCTTTTTAATTCTATTGATTCAAAACCCTTTGAAGCAAAAATATCTGAAATATCAAAATATGCTTCACAAACTGAAAAAACTTATTTAGTAATTGCAAAATTGCAAGATAGTTCAAGCCTAATAAAAGCTGGAATGTCTGCTGATGTTTATTTTGATGTGGAAGATAAGACAAAAACAATCGAATATTTAGTTCCTTCAAATTCTGTTTTAAATGATAAAAATGGCTATTTTGTTTATGTATTAAAAAATCAAGATGGAAAATATTTTGTAAAAAGAAAAGATATAAAAGTAGCAAATCTAATAAAAGAAGGATTTGAAATAACAGAAGGCTTAGATAAAAATGATTTAGTTTTAAAAGCTGGAATGAGTGAAGTTTTTGAAAATATGGAAGTTGTGATTGCAAATATAAAAGAGTTAGGAAATTAAGATGAATATTACTTCATTTGCTTTAAAAAATGACAAGGTAACTATTGTTTTTTCACTATTACTTTTTATTTATGGGATTATCTCTTTTTTAGATTTACCAAGGGCAAAAGACCCAGGTTTTATCATAAGAACTGCTACAGTGGTAACACATTTTCCAGGTGCAAGTGCTAAAAGAGTTGAGCAACTTGTAACTGATAAATTAGAAAAAGAGATACAACAAATGAGTGAAATTGATTTTATTAAATCAACTTCAAAAAGTGGTGTATCTATTATTTTTGTAAATATTTTAGAAAAACATAAAAATATGCGACCAATTTGGGATAGTCTTCGAAGAAAAGTAGAAGATGGGGCAAGACAGCTTCCAAGTGGAACATCAAAACCAATAGTAAATGATGAATTTGGAGATGTTTATGGTTCAATGATTTCTATTTCAAGTGATGGATTAAGTCCCAAAGAACTTGAAGATATTGCAAATGATACTAAAGATATATTTTTAAGACTTGATAATGTTGCAAAAATTGAAATTTTAGGAATCCAACCACAAGTTGTGTATGTGGAATTTGATAACTCTAAAATGGCGAGATTAAATTTAAGTGCAAGTTATTTAAAAAATATTTTAGAGAGCAAAAATATAGTTCTTTCAGGTGGAAATATAAAAGTTGATACAAATAGACTTTCAATTGAACCATCGGGAAATTATGAAAATGTAACTCAAATTGGAAATACAATAATTCCTTTAAATACATCAGAACAAATTTATCTAAAAGATATTGCAAAGATAAAATATGAGTATAAAAATCCAAGTTCATTTATAGTACAAAAAGATGGCAAAGCATCTTTGGTTTTAGCAATATCTATGAAAAAAGATGGAGATATTATTAAACTTGGAGAGCAAATAGACAAACTTACAAAAGAAATTCAAGAAAAACTTCCTTTGGGTGTAAAACTTGATAGACTTTTTAATGAGCCAAAAATAGTAGGAAAAATAGTAGGGGATTTTGTAAATAATCTACTTCAAGCTATGGCTTTAGTTGTTATTGTTATGCTTTTTTCTCTTGGTTTACGAACTGGTCTTATAGTTGCTGTTTTAATTCCTATGTCAATTTTGACTTCATTTATAATAATGTCAATATTTGATATTTGGCTTGACCAAGTATCCCTTGCTGCTCTTATTATCTCCTTGGGACTATTAGTTGATAGTGCTATTGTAATGAGTGAATCTATTATGGTTTTAATGCAAAGGGGGAAAAATGTAGTTGAAGCATCACTTCAAAGTGCTAATGAATTAAAAATTCCACTTTTAACATCTGCACTTACTACTTCAGCTGCATTTTTGCCAATATTTTTAGCAAAATCAAGTACGGGTGAATATACAAATTCTATTTTTAAAGTTGTAACAATTACGCTTTTATGTTCTTGGGTTTTAGCTCTTACTTTAACTCCTGTTTTAAGTAAATATTTTTTGAAAAAAGATTTACAAAAAGAGCATAAAGAGAGTCATTTTCAGATTTTTTATAGGGGCTTTTTAAATTTTGTTCTTACAAATAAAATAGTGGTAGTGATTTTTGTAGTAGTTGTTTTTGTTGCTTCATTAAAACTTTTAGATTATGTTCCAAAGAAATTTTTCCCACCATCAAGTGAATCTACTTTTACTGTTGAAATAAATCTTCCTGTTGGAACTGCTATTGAAACTACTAAAAATAATGTACAAACAATTGAAAGATATATAAAAGAAAAATATATGTCAAAAGCACAAGAGAGTGAAGTTGTAAACTTTGTTTCATTTATAGGAGAGAGTGCACCTAGATTTTGGTTATCTTATGAGCAAGAACTTGCAAGTGCTGAATATAGTACAATTTTAATAAATGCAAAAGAGAATAGTGATTTAACACCAATTAGAAAAGATATCGAAAATTTTGCAAAAACAAATTTCCCTGATATGCAAGTAAATGCAAAAACATTAGCAATGGGACCTCCTGTTAAAAAACCAATAGAAATTAGAATTAGTGGAAAAGATACCGATAAACTTTTTGAGTTAAGTTCAAAAATAAAACAAGAATTAGCAAAAATAGATGGAGTTAAAAATATTGTAGATGATTGGGGACTTAGAAATAAAAAATTAACTATTCAAATAGATGAAGCAAAAGCTTTAAAAGAAGGAATTTCAAATCTTGATATTGCACTTTCTTTACAAACAAGCCTTAGTGGATTTGAAGTAACAACTTTTAGAAAAGAAGATAAGTTAATTCCGATAATTATTCGTTCAAATGAAAATACAAAAGATGATATAAATAGATTAGAAACTATAAATGTTTATTCTCAAAGCAGTGGTAAAAATATTCCATTATCTCAAGTAGCTAGTGTAAATGTAGTTTATGAAGAATCAAAAATCATCAGAAGAGATAGGTTAAAAACAATAATTGTAGGTTCTGATATAAAAGATGGTTACAATGCTTTAGCTGTTTTTGAAACTATAAAACCATGGCTTGATGAGTATTCAAAATCTTTTGACTTGGGATATTATTATGAATTTGGAGGAGAGTTTGAAGCTTCTGGAAAAGCAAATGATTCAATTGCTGTAAACCTTCCAATTGCTTTTATGGCAATATTACTTTTAATGGTTGCTCAGTTTAATTCTGTAAGAAAACCACTTATTATATTAACTGCAATTCCTTTGGGAATAATTGGGGTTTCATTTGGTTTATTTATTACAAATTCATATTTTGGTTTTATGACACTTTTAGGAATTATTTCCCTTTCAGGAATTGTAATTAATAATGCAATTGTATTAATAGAGCGAATAAAAATAGAAGAAGAGCAAAATGGTTTTAGCTCTTATGATGCAATTATTGAAGCTAGTATTAGTAGGTTTAGACCAATTATCTTAACAACACTAACAACAATATTAGGATTAGTTCCTTTGTGGTATAGTGGAGGAGTTATGTGGGAGCCTATGGCCATATCAATTATTTTTGGTTTAATGATATCAACTATGTTTACCCTTGGTTTTGTTCCAGTTTTATATGCATTATTTTTTAAAATAAAAAAGGTTTAAAATGAAAAATCTATTAGGTAAATTGTGGTTTCAAGTAATACTTGGAATGATAAGTGGAATAGTAATCGGTTTACTTCTTTCTCCTTCTGCTTTTGCTTTAATTTCAAATGAGTTAGCACTAAAATTAGCTCCTTGGATAGCACTTATTGGAAATGTTTTCTTAGCTTTAATAAAAATGATTGTAATTCCTTTAGTTTTAAGTTCTATTATTTTAGGAATTACAAGCGCAAAAAGTGTTGCAATTCTTAAAAAACTAGGTTTAGTAATTATTCCTTATTTTGTTTTTACAACGCTATTTGCTGTAAGTATAGGGATTTTGATTACCACTTTTATAAATCCAGGTTCTTATGTTTCAAAAGAGATGATAAATCAAATGTCAGTAGCAAATATTCAAGTTGTAAAAGAGGCTCAAAATATATCTATACCTGATTTATTAGTGGATTTAATACCTGTAAGTGTTGCAAAAGCTGAGCTTTCTGGAAATATTTTAGCCTTTGTAATTTTGGCAATTTTTATTGGAGTTGCACTTTTGAGCCTAAAAGAGGAAGAATCAAAACCTTTGATTGATTTATCTAAATCCTTGCAAGCTTTTTCTATGAAAATTGTAGAGTGGGCTATGAAATTAGCTCCTTATGCTGTGTTTGGATTGATTTGTAGTATTACTATTAAAATCGGATTTGATGCTATTTCTTCAATGCTTATGTATATATTTACAGTTATTTTTGGTTTAGTTTTAATTTTGTGTTTTTATTTAATAATAGTTTATTTAGCTTCAAAAATGAAACCCTTAGAGTTTTTAGGAAAAATAAAAGAGGTTCAGCTTATGGCTTTTTCAACGTCGAGTTCAGCGGCTGTTATGCCCTTGTCTATAAATACAGCAGAAACTAAACTTGAAGTTCCAACATCTATTTCAAAGTTTGTTATACCTTTGGGTGCAACTATTAATATGGATGGAACAGCACTTTATCAAGTTTGTGCGGCTGTTTTTTTAGCTCAAGTTTTTTCTATTGATTTAAGCTTTGTAGAACTTTTTGTATTAGCACTTACAACAGTTGGAGCATCTATTGGAACACCTAGTACTCCAGGAGTTGGTATTGTAATACTTGCTACAATTTTACAAAGTATTGGTGTTCCCCTTGAAGGAATTGCCCTTATTCTAGGAGTTGATAGAATCTTAGATATGTGCCGAACTACTATAAATGTAACAGGGGATTTAACAGCAACTTTAGTTATGAAAAGATTAACAAACTTTTCAACTACAAGTGAAAAAATTGCAAATGAGTATGTAAGTCAACAGAAGTAGTATTTACTACTTCTTGAAAAATGTGAAAATAAAAAGTGAAATAATAAGCACTAATATAAAAATATTTGAAAATAGAAGTATTATAAAAAATAAAAAAGTTAAAAATATTGAACAATTTCTAAGAAATCCTTTTTTAAATATGACAATAGCAGTTATAAGTCCAATAATTGCATTTGCAATAAAAAATCCATCTGCAAAAGCTACTAGATTATCAAGTGATAAAACTTCAAAATGCACTAAAATAAGTGTAATAATATAAATCATTGATAATAAATTTAAAGCACCAATTGGTGTTTTATTACTTAGATGTTTTGAGGTATAAGTAGTTAGTTTTAAAGATGATATGAGTCTTGCAACTCCACCTACAAATAAAATCAAAGTTCCAACACACAAAATCATAGATATGCTTGATAATATTAGATTTGAATATGATTTAAAAATAGGCTCAATTAACCAAATTAATTTAAAAGCTTCAATTCCTTTTTTCTCAAAATCTCCAAACAAAATAGCTAAACAAATCAAAATATAAACCAATGACACTATGATTGCTGAAAAAATTACAGCATTTGTAAGAGTTTTTGTCTCTTTCACTTCATTTGAATAGTTACCTATTACTTCCCATCCAACAATTGCCCAAAAGGCTAATAAAAAAGAGTAGCCAATTTGTGAAAACTCAAGGGATGGAATCACTAAAGAAAAACTACTTGTTTGAAGTAAGATATTTATACTAGAAATTAGAAATATAATTGTAATTGCAGAACTTACAATTAGCATTAATTTCCCAATAAAATCAATTCTAAATAGCAATAAAGCATAAGTTACTAAATAGATAAAAAAACCCAAAGTTACCACAGAAGTATCGGGAAAATAAGGTTTTATAAATTGCCCTGCAATTAATAAAACAGCCACAGGTCCAAAAAATACAGCACAAATCAGATAAAAAGAAGTAAGTAGTTGATACTTTTTACCTAAAGCCTCTTTAGTTGCTAATGAAACTCCACCATCACCTGGATATAAAATTGCTAGTTTTCCAAAAACAAGTGCAAAAATAAAGCCCAAAGATAAAATTATAGCCCAAATAATAAGTGAATAGTTACCTATCATATTATAAAGCATAGATGGAAGTAATATAACTCCAGAGCCTAAAATAGGGCCAATAATAAGTCCTGAAAGAGTAAAGGTATTTAGCTTTTTTTCTTGATTATGCAATTTTTTCTTTCTTTTTGAATATTTTGATATTGTTTAGTATTTTTACAGCAATTAAGGTCATAATTGTACCTAAAATAATTGAATAACTTATATGTTCTTTTAGGAAAATTACACTTAAAACAATTGCAAAAAATGGTACTAAAAATATAAAAGAGCTAACTTCATTTGTACCTAATTTTTCAATTCCAATAAAATAAATTGATGTGGCAAAGGTAGTTGAAACAACAGCCACACATAAAACATTTGCCCAAAAAATCCAATCAAAATTTGCATAAGGCATTTTTGTAGGTTCTACAAAAAATATTAAAAGTAAAATAGTCATAAAAACATACATATAAAATGAAAAAACTAAAGGCGAAGTTTTTGTCGATTTTGAAGAAATTATTGTAAAAATAGGCCATAAAATAGATGCAGCTAAAAAATACAAATTATGTTCTGTAAATATTTGCTCAATTGAAAAACTCCAAATATTTAAAATAGTTAAAACCCCAAACATTCCAAGAATAAGTGCAAATATATCTTTTTTTTGTAATTTTTTACCGAAAAACAAGGCCATTAAAATAAATGTATTAATAGGAATCAAAGTAGTAACTAATGCTCCACCAAGACTTGCTGTTCCAAACTTTACCCCTAAAAAATAGAATTTTAGATAAACAATCATTACAATAGCAGCAATAAAAGCTAAAATAAGACTTTTGGTATTTGAATAGAAATATTTTCTAGTTATTACTAATATTGGAGCTAAGGTAATTATTGTAAAAAAATTTCTTAAAAACATCATCTGATATTCATCTATATAAGAACTTAATACTTTTGCATTTACCCAAGATGCACCCCATCCTGCCATTGCTAAAACCATCATAAAATAAAATATATTTTTGTTTGCTTGTGTCATTATCTATCTTTTTGTAATTTTTAGGAGATTATTGTATATAAAATAAGTAATTAATTATAGAATAATATTGCTATTTTTTTGAAGTAAAGTTGGCGTGTATCCAAAATATTTTTTAAAATTTCGTGTAAAGTGTGACTGGTCATTAAATCCCACAAGTAAACTAGCTTCACTAATGGTAATTCCTTCTTTAATTAAATTATTTGCACGGTTTAATCTTTCATTTATAATAAAAGAGTGGGGTGTTAGACCTATTTCTTTTTTGAAAACTCTTAAAAAATGGTATTTACTAAGATTACAATTTAAAGCTAGTTTATCAAGACTTATATTTTCATCAATACAATCATTTATAAGTTCTAAAGATCTTTTTACAATAATTTTATTATCAAAAATATCATTATAGTTTTTTGTATAGTTTGTAAAATGTAGTATTAAATATGACAATGAATCAATCAAAAGAGTTTCAATTAAAATTTCATCTTCATTTTTGAAAAATGAATCAAAAAAGTTATGTAATTTAAAAAATAAAACCTTATCATTTATAATATGATTTTCAAAAAATGGTATTTTTTTTTCAAAAAATATCTGCTCATATAAATTTGATAATAACTCAATTGTAGGGTAAAAGTTTGAGTGAGACCAGTGTTGACTGATTCCTTCATGTACTTCATTTGGATTATTTACTCTAATTGAGTATTTATAAAAGTCAAAACTTTTATTTGAATTATATGTTTTTAATACCCCATCATAAGTAAGACCTACTGTATATGTATCATGATAATGTTTTGAAAAGCTTTCGTTGATATGTGTAACATTTTCAAATAGGGTATTTTTTAATAGTTTTGTCATTGGGAATTATATCAAAATAATTATTATAAGAAATAGAATAAAATTGCTATTTTAAAAGTTGAAGAAAAAGCGTATTTACGCTTTTTTCTTCATCATAATAAGCATTACACCAATAAGAGCTGCAATGAATGAAGCTGCAAAAACTCCAAGTTTAACAGCTGCAATTATTGTTTCATCACTAAATGCTAAATGTGTAATAAAAATTGACATAGTAAATCCAATACCACCTAAGAATCCAACTGCAATTACATCATACCAAGAAATATCATCTGGTTTTTTGATAAGACCGATTTTTGTAGCCAAGTAAGTAAATCCAAAAATACCAACAGGTTTTCCTATTAATAGTCCTAAAACAACTCCTAACACAATCATTAAGTTTGCATCTATTGTAGAAAAATCAATAATAACACCTGCATTTGAAAAAGCAAATAAAGGCATAATAAAAAATGCAGATAAACCATGAAGATTATGTTCAAGTCTTACTAATGGATTTTGAACCTTATCATATCCATAAGCCATACCTTCAAGTGCATCTATTTGATGATGATTTAAAACAGGAATTGGATCTCTATGTTTTTCAAACTCATCAAGTGATTCTCTTGTTTTTTCAATAAACTTATCCTCATCAATTTTAGAACTAATAGGAATTGCAAAAGCTAATAAAACTCCAGCGATTGTTGCGTGAATTCCTATTTCATGAATAAATATCCATAAAAAAACACCTAAAATTAAGTAAGGTAAAATCTTTTTAACACCCATATAGTTTAATAACCAAATTAGAGCATATGTAACACCTGCGTGTAAAAAGTATTCAGCTTTTATTTCACTTGTATAAACAGTAGCAACTACTAAAACAGCTCCTAAGTCATCAACAACTGCAAGAGCTACTAAAAATAGTTTAAGTGCTGGATTAACACGAGTTCCTAGTAACATTAAAATACCAAGGGCAAAAGCAATATCTGTGGCCATTGGAATACCAAATCCTAATGGATTATCAGTATTTAAAGCTACATAAATAAGTGCTGGAACTACCATTCCTCCAATAGCTGCAATAATAGGAAAAGATGCTTTTGCTACTGATGAAAGTTCACCAATTACCATTTCTCTTTTGATTTCAAGACCAACCATAAGAAAAAACAAAGCCATAAGTCCATCATCAATCCAATATGTTAAACTCATTGATATAGATTTTTCACCAAGAGTCATTCCTAATGGCATATGCCATAAATCATAATAAGCTTGTCCCCAACTAGAGTTTGCAACAATTACAGCAGCAACGGTAGCTATAAATAGTAGTATCCCACTTAGAGCTTCTTTTGAGATAAAGTCTTCGATCATTAAAAACTTTTTAAGCATTTTCTTCCTTTTTATTTAAACAATATTTACAAATACCTTTTATAATTATATTTTCAATTTTATATTCAGGCAGATTAAAATCAATCTTTTTATGAATACACTCTATTTTTGAACAGCTTGAACAAATAAAGTGTGAATGGGGAGTTTTTGAAATTTCAAAATATCTTTTTTTATCATTTGATTCAAAAGAACTAATAACAGATTCTTCTTCAAAAATTGTTATGTTTCTATAAAAAGTTGCCTTGTCCATAGAAATATTATCTTTCATATCTTCATATGATAAAGGTTTATTTGAATTTATCAAAAGTTCCAAAATTGATTTTCTCGCACTTGTTAATTTGATATTTGTAATATTGTTTAAGTTATTTATTTCATTCATGGGTAATATTATATCAATTTATTTTTAAACTTACTTTTACAACTAAGTTGCATTAAAGAAAAAATTAATTAAAATTCCAAATCGCAACTAAGTTGCAAAGAAAACAAAAGGATAAAATATTGAAAAAAATATTATTTTTATTTATAGCAATGTTTACAGTATTAAATGCATCAAAGGCTGAATTAAGTGTAAGTATTTTACCTCAAAAATATTTTGTTGAAAAAATAGTAAAAGATAAATTTGATGTAAATGTAATGGTCCTGCCAGGTGCATCTCCACATATTTATGAACCAAAATCATCTCAAATGAAATCATTGGTTAATTCTAAGATTTATTTTTATATTGGGGTTTCATTTGAAAAAGTTTGGTTAGATAAGTTCAAATTATCAGCAAAAAACACTACTTTTGTAGATACAACTATTGGAATAGAAAAACTTGCAATGGCTAAACATGGGCATCATGATGAAGAAGAAATTCATACAAATCATGAACACGAAAATGAGCATGAAGATGAAGCTTTAGATCCACATATTTGGTTAGATCCTATTTTAGTAAAAGTTCAAGCTAAAAATATTTATGAGGCTATTATTAAAATTGATTCAAAAAACAGTGAATTTTATAAAGCTAACTATGAAGAGTTTTTAAAAGAGTTGGATAATTTAGATACTCAAGTAAAAACTATTTTAGCACCTTATGAAAATAGAGCTTTTATGGTATTTCATCCATCTTGGGGATATTTTGCAAAAAGATATAATTTAGAGCAAATTGCAGTTGAAGTTGAAGGAAAAGAGCCAAAACCAAATGAATTGGTAGAACTTATAAAAGATGCAAAAAAACATGATATAAAAATTGTTTTTGTATCTGCTCAATTTTCACAAAAAAGTGCAAAAACAATATCGAAAAATATTGGAGCATCTGTTATATCAATTGATCCTTTGAATGAAAAATGGAATGAAAGTTTACTTTTAAGTGCGAAAGAAATAGCAAATAGTTATAGTAAATGATAAGATTTTTATTAATATTATTATTTTTAAAGAGCATTGTTTTTGGATGCTCTTTATGTTCTGTATATACACCAAAAACCCACGTTACAACATCTATAAAAGCTGATAAAACACATATCAAAACCTTAAAGATTAATTGGAGTTTTGCTTCAGAGTTTACAAAAGAGCTTTTACAACTATATGATTTAGATTTGGATACTAGTTTTAATGACAAAGAGTTAAAACTGATTGAAGATGCCTTAATCGCATATTTAAAACCTAAAAATTTCTTGACTAAAATCTCTTATGACAAACAAATAAATGAAAAATCAAATCCTTTTGAAGTAAAAAATTATAAAATGATTTTTAAAGATTCGGTTTTAAGTTTTGAATATAATATTGATTTAAATTATAAACTTTATGATAAAAATATTTTAAATATTCATATCTTTGACAATGAAAACTATTTTTTTATAATTTTTGATGAAAAAAAACAGTTACTTAATATTCCTTATAAAATCACCAAAAAAACAAATATAAATGATGTTTCTTTTACTATAAATGATAGCTCTTTACCTATATTTGAAGAAGATGATAAAAAAGAGATAGTAGAAGAAAAACTAATTAATGAACAAATAAAAAATATAGAAAAAAAACAAGAAAAGAATATTGTAGAAGAAACAGTAAAAAATGAAAATTTATTGGATAAATTTACTTACAATATGAAAAAATATTTGGTAGATATTGAAAAAGGTGAAGATAATTATGCACTATTTTTTCTTTTAATTGCTTCTTTTTTGTATGGAGTTTTACACGCTTTAGGACCAGGTCATGGAAAAGCATTAGCCTTTTCATATTTTTCTGCTCAAAAAAGTTCATATTTTGAAGCATTTATGGTATCTCTTGGAACGGCTTTTGTTCATATTATAGGAGCGTTGATTTTAGTATTGGTTTCTGTATTTGTATTGGAAAGTGTTTTAAATAAATTTATGGAAGATTCTATTTCTTATGTTACTTCATTTTCTGCTTTGGTTATTATGCTTTTAGCTTTATACATTTTATATAGAAAACTAAGTAGAAAATCATCTTCATGTTGTGCTTGTAATGTGGATTTAAAAAAGACAAATTTCTCTATAAATGCATCAAATATAAATTTTGTAAAAACAAGTTCTAATAAACCAATATTTGATAATAAATTAAAAAGAAAACAAAATATAATTTTTGTATTAACAGCTGGAATTATTCCATGCCCTGGAACTGTTTTACTGTTTGTTTATGCTTTTTTATTGAAAACATATTTTTCAGTTTTACTTGCTAGTATTGCTATAAGTCTTGGGATGGCAGTGATTATTTTTGCTTCATCGTTTTTGGGAGTTTCTTTGGGGAAAGTATCTTCAAAATCAAATAGAATCAAAAATATTTTAGAAATTGTAGCACCAATTTTTATGTTTATATTAGGATTGTTACTTTTATTAAATTCAAGTAGTTTTTAAATTAGATTTAAATTTTTTATCAAAGCATTTTTATCATATGATGATAATTATGTTTTGATACTTCTAATATACAGTTTTTTTCAAAACCTATTTTTTCATAGAGTTTTAGAGCTTTTAGATTTTCAAAATCAACTAAAAGAGATACTTTTTCAAAGCCTTCTTCTTTGGCTTTATTTTCAATAAATGCAAATAATTCTTTTGCAATTCCTCTTCCTTGGAATTTTCCAAAAACACTTACTGTGTCTATGTAAAATTCATCTTCAAAACACTCTTTATCAAATGATTCTAAAAAGATATTTTTCGTTTTTAGATACTCTAAAATAGCACCATCAAGCTTTTTTACTCTGTTTGAATCATAAGCTAAGATTAGTCCTGCTATTTCATTTTCTATTTCATAAGTCCAAATATTGTTGTAACTTAATCTATTTATATCCATTGAAATATATAAATTTAAAGTTTGTAATATTTTATCTTTTTCACCTTCACCCGTTAGGGTATTTGCAATATCGTGTATTGCATTATGGATTAAAATTGCAAGATTCATATTATTTTGTTTTTTTGCTTGTGTAATCACAATTTTTCTTTCTTTAATTTTGATAATTATACACTGTTTAACTAACAGATAATTAATAGATTTATTTTAAAATTAATCCCATTGTTGAATTGGAGAATATTGTTGAAAGCATTAAAAATTTTAGTTTTAGAAAGTACAGATAATTCAATTTCCCAGATTATAGAAATTTTAAGAAAAAATGATTTTAATATTGATATTTGTAAAAATAATAATGAATTTTTAGAACGAGTTTATAATAATTTATATGATTTATATTTAATAGATATTAATGAAAAATCACTTCCGAGATTTCAATTAATTCAATTATTAAATGAATACAAAGATATGACTATGAAAATGGTGATTACTTCTATTCCTGATATTATTAAACCCTCTTTTTTATCTGGTTGTGATGAATGTATTATCAGAAATATAGATGAAGAAGAGATTATCCTACGCGTTAAAGCACTTATACGAAGACAATTCAAGGTTTATACGGATTCCATTTCATTAAAAAACAATATTAAATATGAGATATTTAATAAAAAAGTTTTGATAAATAAGAATGAAATTAATTTAGGTGAAAAAGCTCTTTTAATTCTTACTTACTTATTAAAATATAGAGGTTTTTATGTATCTTCTGAAAATCTTGAAAATGGTGTTTACCCTGCAAATACAAACTCTAAAAATGGAGTAATTCGTTTTCATATTCACAAAATTAGACAATTATTAGGAAATGATTTAATTACTTCTCATAAATCTAATGGTTACAAAATAGATATTATTAATTAACAATTTATTAACAAAATACAAACGAACAATTAACAAACATAGCATTAAAATAGCTTTCTGCATAAAGCAAAAAATTATATAGGGAGGATTTGGGTATGTTTAATTACCCCATATTTGAAATGTTTTTCATAGTTCAAAGAGTGTTAATGGCAATAAATGCAATTATACATAATTTTGTATCTTATGGAAGAACTTTTGATGGTTCTGTTATTTTAGCTGTAATTGCACATTCTAATTTAAAAAAGGAGACTTCATGGATATTATAGGACAATTCCCATTGTTTTATTTTCCAGAATATGGAAGTGCTTGGATGATGGGTATGACTGGTACTATTCATATTTTAGCGTCACATACTTCTGTTGGTGCTGCGATGCTTTTTGCATTTTTAGCGTATAAAGCGTATAAAGAAGACAGAAGTGATTTATATCCGTATATGAAAAAATACGGTATGTTCTTACTGATTTTTTCATATGTAATCGGTTCAATAACAGGCCCAGGTATTTGGTATACAGCTACAGCTGCAAGTCCTAGGGGTATTAGCGCACTTATTCATAACTTTGTGTGGGTATGGGCAACTGAGTGGGTATTTTTTGTTTATGAAGTTATTGGGGTATTTGTTCTTGTATATTTCATTGATAAAATTGATAAAAAAACCCATTTAAAACTGACATTTTCTTTCGCATTAGCCTCTGTTGGTACATTGGCACTTATTATTGGGATTATTAGCTTTATGATGTGGCCAGGAACACAAGCTTACTATACAACAGGAAGTGCAAGTGATGCTTTCTTTGGTACGAATACTTTCCCTCACATGTTCTTAAGAATTGGTTTTATGATTATGCTTTCAGGTGTTATTGGAATGGTAATTTCAAGTGCCATGAAGAAAACAAAATTAGAACTTGCAAAAGAGTTAACTAAAAAAATGGGTTATATCAGTATGTTAGGTGGATTTTTAGTTATATTCTTTTTTATGTGGTATATGGGAACATTACCTGATAATGCACATGCAGTATTTAATATAACAAAAGCAGAAGTAATTCAAAATAGAATTATTCTTACTGCTGTTTTCTCACTCTACTTCTTAATAGCTATTTTCAAACCACAATTTATATCTACTCCATTAGCTGGTGTAATGGTTTTAGTTATCTTAATTGGAGGAATTTGGCCAGGTGAGAAACTTAGAGAATCCATGAGAAAACCTTATGTTGCTGGTCAATATATCTATTCAAATCAAATTATCAGTCGTGATGTTCCTGGAAAAAATATTAAAAATGAATTACCTATCATTGCGCAAAAAGGTCTTTTACAAGTTAATCCATTTGTTCCTGAAAATTTGAAAGTAATAACTGAAGAAAATAAACTTGAAGCAGGGAAACTTTTAACAAGGATGGCATGTTCAAATTGTCACTCTTTGGAAAAAACAGGTAAATATAGACCTCTTAAAGATAGACTTGCAAGTATGGATAAAGATGCAATTAAATCAATATTATATGCTATTGGAAGTGGTGGAATGCCATATATGCCGTCACTTCAACTACCAGAACACGAATATGATGCGATTGCAGAATATATCGCGTCATTGAAATATTAAGGAGGAATTATGGACGCATCAGTATTATTAGCACTAAGAGACCCAGCAGGGGTTCCTTTCTATCCAGTTGTATTTCAAGCACTTTATGTTTTAACATGGGCATTACATGCAGCTTTTGTTTTATTAGCACTTGGTTCAATGGGCTTATCTATTTTTGGAACTTTTAAACAAAAAAGTGATTCAAATTGGAAAATTTTAACACCACATTTACTTCAAACTGGAAAGATTAGTATATCTATTTTGATTGTTTTAGGTGTTGCCCCACTTTTGTTTACTCAAGTTATTTATGATCCAAACTGGTATGTAGCCAATACATTATCAGGTATGTGGATTTTTATATTTATCTATACACTTGTTGTTGGTTACAGTATGTATTATTGGTATTATTATGCAAACAAAAAAAATGAAGGTGGAGGAAAACTTATTGGTATTATTTCATTTTTAATTTTAGTATTTGCCGGAATATTAATGCATAACTTTGCAGTTACTTCTATTATGCCAAATGAGTGGATGAATATGTATGCTCCAAATGGTGTTGTTGATAACAGCGGTTGGACATTTAATATGAATATTGTAAGATTAGCATTTATGGTAAGTTTAGCTATTCCAGTTGTTGGAATTTTTTTACAAAACTATAGTAGATTTCTAAGTACAAGAGAAGATTTTAGTCCTGATTTTATAAAATACACAGCTTCACTTGGAACTAAACTGGGTGTTATTGGATTAATCATAAGTGCACTTTGTTTTGTTGCTTGGATGCTTCAAATAGGTTATTTATTTAATCCATTATCTCTTGCGATTATTGTAGGTGTAGTTGTATTATTATTGATGGTTGCAAAAAATAGTAATAGTTATATTACAACAATAGTATTGGTTGTGGTGGCTTTATTAATCTCAGGTATGAGAGAGCTTATTAGATTTGATATTATGGCAAAATTAGGATATAGCATTTACGAATATCCAGTTAATCTTGAGTTACCAAGTATTATATTATTTTTACTTACATTCGTAGTTCTTGGAGGAGTTGGAGTTGCTTGGTTATTAACAATGGCGTGGAAAGTTGGTAAAAATCAAGGTATTTTTGATGGCTCAAAAGATGTAGCTGTAACAAAACTAGGAAATTATACATTAGCTATTATGGTTTTATGGATGGTAATATATTTTGGTTGGGGTATGACAATCCTATTTAACAATATTCTTTAATTTTTATTAAAGTTATATGCCAAAGAGATATTCTCTTTGGCATTTTTAGAAGAGATTTTAAGTTTTAATTATAGATATTTTAAAGCCTCACCTTTTGGTGGGGCTTTTTTGTTTTGTAAACATTGCAATTTGTTATGTTTTTTAATAAAAATAAAATTTTATGTTATTGTTTTGTACGTATAAAATTTAGGAGTATTAAACATGGATACAATATCAGATATAGTAGTCTATGAAAATGGTGAGATAGAGTTAAAAATATCTGCCGATAAGGATACTATTTGGGCTAGTACCAATGATATTGCAAAAGTTTTTGATATAGATAGAAGTGTTGTATCAAAACATATTAAAAATATTTTTAAAGATAATGAATTAGATGAAAAAGTGGTATGTGCAAATTTTGCACATACCACAAAACATGGTTCACTATCAGATAAAACACAAACAAGAGATATTAAGTATTATAATTTAGATATTGTTTTAGCAGTAGGTTATAGAACAAGTTCTAATAAAGCTATCCATTTTAGACAATGGGCAACTTCTGTACTTAAAAACTACATCCAAAATGGTTATGCTATCAATACTCATAAAATCACAGAACAAAGATTAACTATTCTTGAAAATGATATTCAAATTATTAAATCCCATATCAAAAATAATACAATAGAAATCAAACACGGAATATTTTTCAACGGACAAATATTTGATGCTTATGTATTTTTATCAGATTTAATAAAAAGTGCAAAAGTTTCAATTATTTTAATTGATAATTACATAAATGAATCTATATTAAACCTATTTTCAAAAAATCAAAATGTAAAATTTACTATTTATACTCAAAATATTTCTAAAGAACTACAACTTGATATTCAAAAATATAACAAACAATATTCCAATCTTGAAGCAAAAATCACTAAAAATTTTCATGATAGATTTTTGATTTGTGATGAAATTGTATATCATTTTGGAGCAAGTTTCAAGGATTTGGGAAATAAAGTATTTGCAGTAAATAAGATGAATATTTCTGTAAAGGATTTGTTAATATATAAAATATTTAAGATGAAGCAAAAGAAGAGATTAAGAAAATTGGGTTTGTGTGATTTTGTATTGCAAAATGTCATATTTTTAAATCAAAATAGATTCATTTGATATGATTAAAAAAATAAATAGTTGGGACTTAGAGATGAATCAAATAACAACAATAAATATACAAAACCTACAAGATAAAATCTACACTATCCGTGGATTTCAAGTGATGCTTGATAGAGATTTAGCAGTACTTTATCAAGTTGAAACAAGAGCATTAAAACAAGCGGTAAAAAGGAATATTGATAGATTTCCCAATGACTTTATGTTTGAACTAAACGATGAGGAGATTGATTTCTTGGTATCACAATCTGTGATACCATCAAAAAAATCTTTTGGAGGAGCTAAACCATTTGTTTTTACAGAGCAAGGTGTATCTTCTTTATCTACTGTGCTAACAAGTAAAATTGCTATAGAAATACATATAAATATTATGAGAGCTTTTGTAAATATGCGAAAACTCATCAATTCAAATAATTTAATATACGCTAGGATAGAAACTTTAGAAAAACAACAAATCTATTATCAACTTAAAACAGATGCAAAAATAGAACAAGTTTTAAATGCACTAGAAAACAAAACTCAAAAACCTAGTGAAGGGATATTTTATGACGGACAGATTTATGATGCTTATGCTTTTATAAATGATTTACTTAAAAGTGCAAAAAGTGAAGTATTGCTAATAGATAATTATATCAATGATACAGTATTTACACTTTTCAGCAAATATCAAAATTTGCAAATAAAAATATATACCCAAAGTATCTCAAAACAGTTGAATCTAGACTTTCAAAAATATAGCTCTCAATATAAAAATATAGAACTAAAAGAGTTCAAAAAAGCTCATGATAGATTTCTTATTATTGATAAAAAAGAGATTTATCATGTTGGAGCTAGTCTTAAAGACTTGGGCAAAAAATGGTTTGCTTTTTCAAAGTTTGAGATGGAAGCTTTGGAAGTTTTAGAGAAGCTAAAATGAAGTAAAAGAGGGGATTGAGAAAATTGAGTTTATGTGATTTTATATTCAAAATAAGATACAATAAAATAAAAAAGAGGTAGAAATGAAAACTATACAGCTTCAAGTAGAAGATGATAACTATGAGTCATTTTTAACTATTATTAAAAGTCTAAAAAAGGGTATGGTTAAAAATCTTGCAGTAAAAGAAGAAGATTTCGTAGTTGATGATTTTGAACAAACAAAAATCTATTTTCAGAAATCTTTAGAAAATATAGAAAATGGTAATACTCAGCTACTATCAGAAGAACAATACACAAATCAAATGAATAACTTCAAGAAAAATCTCAAGTCTAAATATGCAAATAATTAGGGATATTAGTTATCTTCAAAAACTTCAATCTATCATGGAATTTATAGCACAAGATAGTGTGAATCTGGCTATAAAATTTCAAGTAGAGTTGGATGAAATTATAGATGATATTCCAAATATGCCTTTTAAATATAGAAAATCAATCTACTTCAATAATAACAACATAAGAGATCTTATCTTTAAAGGATATGTAGTACCTTATAAGATTGATACTGCTAAAAATCAAATTATTATCATCGGTATAAACAAATATATGGAAAAATTAATTTAGTTTTTTTCTAAAAAGATTGGGTTTGTGTGATTTTAGATAAATTTTCCTATAATATTTTTAAGTATTTGGGCTGGAAGTTTAGACTTCTTTGCTCGTCCCTTGGGGACAATTTAAAGCCTTGCCTTTTGTTTTAATATATTTGCTAAGGTTATTTAATTCTTTTTTTGCACCCAGTTTTCCTAATGAATAGGCATAAATTGACAAAAAATCAAAATCATTTTTATTTTCTTCAAATAATTCTTTAATCACTTTGATATATTTTTTATTACCGATTCTGCCTACTGCATGTACAAATTCAAATGGATACATTGAATATATTTTTAAAACTTCATTTTGTTCATTGAGAATAAGATTTTGGATTAATCTTGCTTTCCAGTATTTATTGTCTGTTTTTTCAAGAATAGATATAATAATTTCTAAATCAAGTTTTACAGAAGAAAAAATAATTGATTTGAGAGATTCTTCTTCTCTTTTTTTTAAATATAATTCTAAAAGTAAATTTATTTGATTTTTTGTAAGCAAGTCTTTACAAATGGATTTATATGCAATTTTTCTTCCTGATTTTCTTGTCGAATTTATAAAAATATCAAAATATTTATGTCTTAGATGTGATGGTAGATATACAATTAATCGTCTAATAAAATTTTCAAATTTTATTTTATCTTTAGTCGTTAAATTTGTATATTTATTTATAAGTTTATCTATAGAATCTATAAGTAAATTACAATCTTTAACTGTTAATTTCAACTCATTTAATCTGTAAAAATAATTTTCTACAAAAGTGTCTATTTGATAATTGGATAGTTCTTCAATTAGTTTAGAAGTAGGTAAACATCTAAATTTAGCATACTCAATAGTTTGCTCAAGTTCTTTAAGTTTATATTCTAATTCAAAATTTTCTGTTATTAAATTGTTTTTTTCTATCTCAAAAATATTTACTAGTCTTTCCATTTTTAAGTCATTCTTTAAATGAGTATTCTTTATTATGATGAAAATATTTATATAAGCTTTTATTTTGGTTTTCAAAGTTTTCTTTTTGAGTTTTTTCTTCTACCAAAGTATCATTTAATCTTTTGATTTCTTCATCTGAATAATATTTTTTTAGTAAATTATTGACAATATCAATATTTAGTATTTCTTCATAAATATATCTATGTCCTATTAATTCAGGTTTTTGTTTGATTACACTAGATATTAAGTTTTTAAATTTCTGATTATTATTTAATTTTAGTTCACATTTTGCAAGATATAAATCTAAAAAGGTACTATCCATATTTGGGTAATTCCTTTTATAATCTTGAATAGTTTTTTTACACATTTTATAATTTTTACTAAAATAAAAGCAAACTATCTTATTTTGAAAGTTAAGTTTTTCTAGTAATTTATGTGTATAAATAATTGTTGTAACTAATTCAATGTATAATAAGTATAGTTGATAAAAGTTATTTGTTTGAGATTCAAGAGAATATGGTATTGGCAATACTTTATTATTTTCATAATTGATAAATAGTGGAGTTTTATCCAATTGTATTTTTTCAATTTGTTGTCTTAATTTATTCAATAATAAAATTTCATCAACTGAACAATAATCATAAAGCGAAATAATATGTTGTAGTAAAGCATTAATTTTGTTTAAATGACCTTCTAGCTTATCCCCTATTATCATCATGTATGGAGCCAAATTTTTATCGAGTAAAAAATTATTATTTGAAACCTTATTTTGTAAAGCTATATTAAAATCTTTTTTTGATAGCTGATTTCCTCTCATTTTATCTTGATAATAAGAAGGTGATTTTTCGTAATGTCTAAAAATGAGATCAAAAGTAATAGTTAAATTAAAATATATAGAACTCATATCAGTTTCAATAATTGGTCTGAGTTTATTTTTTCTTTTATTAAATGGTATGGTTACAAATATATGGTTAAAAATTACAGCAGCGATGATTGATAAGAAAATACTCTCAAATATACTACTTTCAATTATTTTGGAAAACAGGTCTATTTTATCAGTGTAGTAAAGTTTAAACACATTTTCAATCACGATATACTCTTTTCAAATTGAATAAATTTTTTATCTGGATATTGTGATTTTGCAAAGTTAAATAATTTTGATGTTACATCTTCTAATTGTTGATATGTTCTATATACATGTATATACATATAATCTGTTCCTGAAACTAATCCATTTATTTTATTAATATCCATTTCAGTTTTTAATTCATCTAATGTAAATTTTTTATTATCAATATCTTTTAACTCCATCTCAGGAGTGACTTTATTGATAAAGTAAATTGACCTTTGATTTATTGTTTCTATGGCTTGTTCAAAACTTTCTTGCACGATAAAGAGTTCATGTAATAAATTTAAATCTTCGGTATCTAAAATAAAAGATAGTTCTTCAAAGTTAAATTTTAAATCATTATATGGATTTGTTTTCCATGCTTGTATTTGAAATGCTCTTACGATAGGTTCTTTTTCTTTTACTTTTTCTAAATCAATTTTAAACATTGTCATTGCATTAATTTGCCTTAATAAAATAAATAATGCTTTATTAAGTGAATTAATTTTTTGTTTTTCTTCTTTTTTGTTTTCTTTATTTATTTGTAGTTTATATGCTCCCCATGCACCAGATAATGCACCAGCAAATGCAGTTACAACAGTTATAATATTTGATGAATTAATGATTTTTAAAAAAGTTAAATCACTCAAGAGTAGAGAAGATACTAATATTAGAAATAGAATATTGACCCATATCATTGAATATTTCCTAATGAATTTTCTTAAATTATACCACCAAAAATAATAAAAGCAAAAGAATATGTCAAATTGCAATGTTTTGGATAAATATTTACTTCTTGGTTTTAAACTCTTCTTCTAAAGCTTTCAGTTCATCGGCATTTTGTTGAGCTTTTTTCACGGCATCTTCAAATGCGAAGCCTTTCATTATTATTTCGTACAGTTTTGGTTTTTCTTTTTTCCAGTTTCTTAAAGTCATTGGGGTAATTTTTAATAATCCTGCCATATCTCTTTGTGTCATATTTTTAACCTTTTTTAGTAAAAAATTAACCCAAAAGTATTAATTAAACAACAAGCAATATATTTGCTTTATAATTAAACTTTAAAATATATATTTGCCTTTTAAGATATAAAAAGATAATATCTTTTCCCAAATCTTAAAAAAAGAGAAAAATATTATGCCTTTATCATTAATAGAAGAGTTACCAAAAATAGTAAAAGAGGGTCGGGCAGAAGTTGCTCGAATACTTGAACGAATCAATAGTGGAAATGCTTTGGCTTTACAAACCAATGAGTTAGTTTTACCCTCAAAAGATATAAGCGGACTTTATCGTGGAGAGGTTCCATCTGTTGATGAAAATGAAGAGTGGAAAAATAGGCTGATTTATGGGGATAATATTTTGGTGATGCAAGGACTTCTTGCGGGAGATAGTGCAAGTGGGTTAAAGAGTATGAGAGGAAAAATAGACTTAATCTATATTGACCCACCTTTTGACTCAAAGGCTGATTATCGGACAAAAATCACTTTACCAAATGTAAATCTAAATCAAAAACCAACTGTAATAGAGCAGTTTGCCTATGCTGATACTTGGAAAGATGGAACGGTTAGTTATCTTAAAATGATATATCCACGACTTGCACTTATGAGAGAACTTTTGAGTGAAAAAGGCTCAATATATGTGCATATTGATTGGCATGTTGGGCATTATGTGAAAATTCTACTTGATGATATTTTTGGAAAGAATAATTTTGTGAATGAAATTATTTGGAATTATTCTTGGGGAATTAGAACAGATAGCAGATGGAATAGAAAACACGATAATATTTTTATGTATTCTAAAAATACTGATAATATAATATTTAATGCACAAGAAGTTTTAGAAGAGCGACAAATAAGTGATGCAACTGCAAACAGATTAAAATATAAAGGTGCATTAATCACAGATGGAAATAAAGGTAGAGGGGATAGTGAATTAGCTTTACCAACTGATGTTTGGTACATTGCAACTATAAATGGTATGGCTAAAGAAAAAGTAGATTACTCAACTCAAAAACCAGAAAAATTATTAGAAAAAATTATCAAAGCATCATCAAACGAAAATTCAATAGTAGCTGACTTCTTTGGAGGAAGTGGTACAACTGCATCGGTTGCTGAAAAGTTAGGCAGAAGATGGATAAGTAGTGATATTGGAAAACCATCTATTATGGTGCAAAGAAAAAGGCTGATTGACAATGAAGTGAAACCATTTTTATATCAATCTATCGGCGATTATCAAAAAGAAGCATTTGAGTCTAGCAAACTTTATAAACGAATCGGAGATTTATCACAAGTTGTGATTTCACTTTTTAGTGATGATAGTGGCTCTGGTGCTTTGGGATTTGGAGATGAACATCCACGAAATTTGGGATATATCAAAGATAAAAAAACTTTGGTTTTTATAGATAGTCCTAGTCGCCTCACTGGATTTGCTACTTTGAAAAAAGCTATTGAATTTAGAGATAACTTTTTGGGTGGTTGGGAAAAAGTTGTAGTTTTAGGATGGAATTTTGCCTATGATATAAGTAGTGCTATAAATGAACTAAATGACTCTAAACTTGAAGTTTTAGTTATACCTCCTGATTTACTTGACAAACTAAAATCAAAAGCCACATATAAAAAACTTGTAGATAGTGGAAAAATTAGATTTAGCTCACTTCAATATTTAACTATAAAACCAATAGAAAAAACAGTTTATGATGATACTATTGAAGAGTTAATAATCAAACTTGATAACTATATTCTTTTAAGTCCTGATAATATTCCCCTTGATGAAAATGATAAAAAATCTCTTCAACAACTTATGGCTACAGACCCTCTTGCACTTATTGAGTATTGGAGTATTGACCCTGATTTTGACGGGGTTACTTTTAGGAGTAAATGGCAAGATTATAGGGAAAATACTGCAAATGATGGTGATCCACTTCATGTGATTTATAGTGCTAAAATAATGGTTCCAAAAAAAGATAAAAGAGTTGTTTGTATTAAGGCTGTTGATGTTTTTGGTTTTGAATCTATGGTAAAAGAGGAGATATAAAATGCCTATGCCTATAAATACTCTAACAGGTGAAATACCTTTAAAACTTGCTCTTAGTATCTCAAAAATAGTAAATGAACTTTGGGAAAGTGGAGAGTTTCTAACTCTTGTTACTCCTGTAAGTGCTGATTTATTAAAATTTTGGTTTTGTGAACCTCACACAACACAACGAGAAATAAATTTTCATAGAGGGCAAAAACAAGCTATTTTAAATACTATTTATCTACATGAGATACTCAAAATAAACTCTGTTTTAGAGATTTATGAAAAATGCGACAAAGAACTTATCTTAAAACTAAACTTTGAATTTTTAACTAAAGAGAAATACAATATCCCAAAATACGCTATGAAAATGGCAACAGGTACAGGTAAAACTTGGGTTATGAATGCACTTTTTATTTGGCAATATCTAAATGCAAGAGCTGAAAAAGAAAAAAGCGGAAGATACTCAAAAAACTTTTTGCTTATAGCTCCAGGGCTTATAGTATATGAAAGATTGCTTGATAGTTATATGGGAAAACAGGGAGTTGATGGAAGTAGAGATGTAAATACAAGTGATATTTTCAAAAATAAAGAGCTTTTTGTATCACAAAAATATGAGATGACAATCAAAGCTTTTTTATCTTCAAGTGTAGTAAACAAAGATGAAATAGGCAAAAAAATCACAAGTGATGGGATGTTGGCTATTTCAAATTGGCATTTGTTTATGGGAAAAGAAGAAGCCCAAGAGATAAGCCCACTTGATGACCCAAGCGGTGTGATAGCTGATATTTTTCCAGCACGTCCTGGAATAAGTGCAGGAAATAGTCTTGAAACTCTTGATAATGCTTATTTTAGTGGTGGTGAAATAGAATACTTAGCTGGGCTAGATGATTTAGTTGTTATGAATGATGAAGCACATCATATCCATGAAAATAAAACAGCAGGGGAAATTCAAGAGGTAGAATGGCAAAAATCTTTGAATTTTATAGCCAAAAATAAGGGAACTAAATTTATTCAAATAGATTTTTCAGCAACGCCTTATGATACTACAGGAAGTGGGCAAAATAGGGCAAAACACTATTTCCCTCATGTTGTTGTGGATTTTGATTTGAATAGTGCCATAAAAGATGGTTTAGTAAAAATGATAACCATTGATAAAAGAAAAGAGTTATCTACTTTGGAGTTAGACTTTAAAGCCCTAAGAGATGAAGGTTCAAATAAAGTTATAGGTCTAAGTGATGGTCAAAAAATCATGATACAAGCAGGACTTACAAAACTAAATATTTTAGAAAAAGATTTTTCTACACTTGACAATCCAAAACATCCAAAAATGCTAATTATGTGTGAAGATACAGAAGTTGTGAGATTTGTAGAAGATTTTTTAGTGGAAATTGGACTTAAAAGTGATGAATTTATGGGTGTTCATTCTAAAAAAAATGGAGAAATAGCAAAAGATGAATGGGCTAGTTTAAAACAAAAACTTTTTAATCTTGATGTTTATGAAAATCCAAAAGTTGTAATTTCTGTTTTGATGTTAAAAGAGGGATTTGATGTATCAAATGTTTGTGTGATAGTGCCATTGAGGTCAAACCAATCTTCTATTTTACTTGAACAAACTATTGGTCGAGGGCTTCGACTTATGTATCGAGGAGCTGAATTTGAAGATGAAAAACAACAAAATAGACAAAGAGTTTTAAAAGAAAAACTAAGTCCTAGCTCTTATTTGGATGTTTTAAGTATCATTGAACATCCTGCCTTTACGCAGTTTTATGGTGATTTACTTTCAAGTGATGAATTTGGTTTTGATGAAAATGAACCAATTGAGGGAACAAGTACAGGCGATATGATAAAAGTAGGACTAAAAGAGAATTATCAAGATTTTGATATGGCTTTTTTAGAGATTATAAAAGATGAAGAGGAAGAATTAAGCACTCCAAATATAAATGTAAATGATTTGCCACCTTATACTTATCATAGCTTAGAACAACTCAAATCATGGACTGTCAGAGGGGAAGTTTTTCATAGTGAAGAATTGACTGTTAAAACAACGTTTGGAGATTATAGTATCAGTGCTGATTTGTTTAGTGCAAACTCTTATAATGAATATTTGCAAAAATTACTGGAGATTTTGACCCACAAAATGGGACAGTTAAAGTTACGAGGACATAACCGAGCTTTACCATCAATGCAAATATATCAACCGCAACTTTTAGGAGTTTTGGATAAATATATAAGAACCAAACTTTTTGCACAAGAGTTTAATCCTTTTTTAGATGAGAGTTGGCGAGTTTTGATGTTAAAAAATGCAAATATCACAACACATATTACAAATGAGATAAATAGACTTATTTACAATATGCAAAATAGTACAACTTATATAAAACCACTTGTAAATAAAATATATTTTTCAAAAGTTAGTAGCTTAAATATGAGGGCAAATTTTTCGCTAGATTTACAAAAAACAATATATGAAAAAACATCATATCCATCAAATAAAGGCGGATTTGAAAAAGCATTTTTAGAGTTTTTGGATAAAGATAGCAAAGTGTTAAAATTTATCAAAATTTTAGAGTTCAAACACGATTTTGCAACTATTAGTTACTTTAGAGATGATGGATTGATGGCTAGTTATTATCCTGATTTTATGATAGAAACGCAAAAAAATATATATTTAGTGGAGACAAAATCCGATAAAGATTTAAAAGATGTCAATGTAAAACAAAAACAAAAATCAACAATAGACTTTGTAAAAAGGATAAATAATTTAAGTGAAGATTTAAGAGAGTTTAAAACTTGGAATTATTTACTTTTAGGTGAAACGCAGTTTTACTCACTAGTAAAAAGTGGAGCTGATATTGAAGATTTGGCAAATAGTGCAAAGATGAATGAAGCTACATTTACGGGGAATTTATTCGACTTATAAAAAACAATCCACAAGTTTTAAAAAGCTTGTGGATTTTCTAGTCAAACTCTCTCAAACTCATTTATAATATCATTTATATCTTCACATCCAACAGAGATTCTAAGAAGATTTATTGGAAGTCCAATTTTTTCTAAAAATTCATTTCCACTTTTTGTCAAAATCAAATCATAATGTGCCAAATAAGTATAAGGCATTAAAAGTGTAAATTCAGTTCCCAAACTAGGACCTTTTGCAAAGTTTAATTTGTCATATATCTCTTTGAAATCTTTTTTAAATGTCACAGAAATAATACCTGTTAAAGAGTTCTCATCAATCATTAGTTTTTGATAGTTTGAGGCATATTTTGGATTTAAACAATAAAAAATCTCATCTATAAAAGGTGCTTTTTTAAAATACTCAACTAGAAGTTTTGTATTTTTTGATATTACTTTCATTCTTTTTTCATAATCTTTTATTTGAAAAGCTAATCTTTGAATATCTTTGATATATGGCTCATCGGCGTGTTTGAAAAACTCTTGAGACATCATAGAGATTTTTGAGTTTTCATTTAAAATTAATGCACCCATTAAAACATCTGCATTCCCACAAGCGAACTTTGTAAGTGATTCTATATAAATATCTGCATAGGGTTTTAAATCAAGATTGTATGGTGTTGCAAAAGTTGCATCTATTACTAAAACAATATTATATTTTAAACAAAGCTCTTTTAATCTTACTAAATCTACCGTTTGAAGTAGGGGATTTGTTGGAATTTCTGTGATTATTGCTGAAATTGTATGACCATTTGTTTTTAGATATTCTTCTAGTAAATCAAGATTATTAATATCATAAAAGATTTTATTTTCATCAAAATAGTGCTCAACTATATTCATAGTATCAAGGTATAACCATCCAAGTTGAATTAGTTTATTTTTGCCATTTCGCTCTTGGATTGGTTTTAATCCTTTTAGCGCACAATAAACTGCATTCATTCCAGATGGTGTTAAACAGATATTTTGTTTTGGTTGTTTATATGCCTTTGCTAACTCACTTATAACAATCTCTTTTGCAATAGTTTTATTTTCAAGTTCTTCTTGGTGAATATTATTTAATAATCCAATTTCAAATAGATAATCTTGAGCTAGTCTTGAAGATAAGTTATATCCAACGTGTTGAATAAACTTTAAAACTTTTTGTAGTTGTGTTGTTCCATTTTGAACTAAAATCACTCCAAAAGGTTCATTTATTTCTATTTTATTGTGAATAAAATATTTGCTACTTACCACATCAACAGCTTTTTGTGAGCTTAAAAGTACAACTTCATAGGCATTTGAAACTTTGTATTTCTCTTTTATATGAGAAGCTAGGATTTTTAAATATGGATGCATCACAAATCTTGGATATGCACTTTTTATTTTCTCTAAAATTTCTGGTGTTTGCTCTTCATAATCAATAACATCTTGAAGTTCTGGCATAGAAACAGAAACTGCGTGAATGTTATTTAAAGGTAATGTTTGTCCACAAGGAATATGACTAAAAATTGATTGACTCATCTATGTTTTTTCTACTTCTTTACAGCTTGTTTTATATCAGCGATTAAATCTTCAACATTTTCTAAACCAATAGAAAATCTAACCGTACTATCACTTATTCCAATGGCAGCTAGTTCTTCTTTTGAAAAAGATGCATGGGAAATTTTTGCAGGAATTTCAACTCTGCTATCTGGACTTCCAAATGAACATTTTTCTCCAAAAAGTTTTGTATTTTCTATAAAACTCTCAGCTAATTCAATACTGTTAAAATCTACACAAAATAGACCTGGAATATAAGCCATTTGGCTTTTTGCTAAGTCATATTGAGGATGTGATTTTAAAGCTGGATGAGTTACTTTTACTATGTAATCTTGCTCTTCTAAAAACTTAGCAATTAATATAGAGTTTTTTTCATGTTCAGCCATTCTTACTTTTAATGTTGGAATTCCTAGACTGATTAAATAGACATCCATAGGATTTTGACTTCTTCCGTGAGCATTTGCATAGTAGTGGATTTTGTCACTTAGCTCTTCTGTTTTTGCAACGATTGCACCAGCAACCACAGCTCCATGACCTGAAATATATTTTGTAGTTGAAAATAGTGAAAAATCAGCTCCAAGCTCTAAAGGTCTTTGAGAAATAAAAGTTGCAAGGGAATTATCAACTGCAAATAGGGCATTGTATTTATGTGTTAAATCTGCTACTTTTTTTAAATCTATGATTTTAAGACCTGGATTTGTAGGACTTTCACATAAAACTAAGTCAATAGGATTTGTTGCTAAAATATGCTCTAAATTTTCAAAATCTAAAAAATCTGCAAAATGAACAGTAACATTATATTTTTCTTTAAAGATTTTTAATAATCTAAATGTCCCACCATAACAATCAGCTTCCACTAAAATATGAGAATTTGCTTTTAAAACTGTTTCAAATAAAAGTGATACACAAGCTATTCCTGTATGTGTACACACACATCCTGCACCTCTCTCAACATGAGTGAAAAGGTTTTCTAAAACTTCACGTGTAGGATTATCACTTCTTGTATAATCATATATTTTATCACCCTTTTGCTTTTTTAAATCAAAAGTCCCTGTGTTATAAATTGGGAAATGTGAAGCGCCACTTACATCATCAAATGGTGCAAATGAAGCCATATGGCATAAAGATGTTTCTATTTGTTTAGTCATAATTATCCTAAAATTTTTAGGCAATTGTACCCAAAGTCATATTAATAAAATGAGAAAAAAATTTAATTGTATTTCATATAAAAAAATGATATAAGTATATTAATAAAATAGTATTTGAGGAGATATAAGCTATGATTAAAATTATATTATTAGTTATTCTTATGATTTTATTTCAAGGATGTGCAACATGGAGCGGTGTAAAACAAGATACAAATGATGCTTGGAATGTGACAAAAGATACTTCAAAAGGTGTATATAAATCTGTTAAAAAATCAATAAATGAAGCTACAAGTGACTAAAATAAGATGAAATGACAAAATATTAATATTAAATGAAATATAAAAACTACAAATTTTCTTTTTAGTTGTTTAATCTTTTTTTATATATAATGTATTTAATTAGTATAAAAAGGCTTTAAAGTGATTCTTAAAAAAATTATTATTTCATTATTTTTCTTTCAACTCTTTTTGTTTGCACAAGAGAGTAGATTGGATAAAATATTATTAGAAAAGAGCATAAAAGTATGTGTTTGGCCTGAATATTTTGGTATTAGTTATTTGGATAATAGAACACAAAAACTTGTTGGAATCGATGTTGATTTAGCTAAAGAATTAGCTAAAGATTTAAAGGTTAATTTAGAGTTTGTAGCGAGTTCGTTTCCTAAATTTATTTCAGATATTACTGAAGATAGATGTGATATTGCAATGTTTGCAATAGGAAATACAGAATCTAGACGTGAAAAAGTAAGATTTACTACACCTCACTTACAAAGCGATATTTATGCAATTACTACAAAAAATAATAAAAAAATAGAAAACTGGGATGATATTGATAAAGAAGGAGTGATTGTTGCTGTTGCAAAGGGAACATACCACGAGCCTGTAATGAGAGAAAAATTAAAAAATGCTCAATTATTAGTTGTTGATAGTATGCACGCAAGAGAACAAGAGGTTCAATCAGGACGTGCAGATGTTTTTATGACTGATTACCCTTTTGGAAAAAGAATGTTAGCTAAAACCGATTGGGCAAAACTTATTAAACCTAGTTCTACTTATCATTTAACACCATACGCTTGGACTCTTGCTTATGGAGATGATAAGTTTTATAATCGAATAGAAAAGTTTATTTCTGATATAAAGATTGATGGTAGATTATATGAGATTGCTAAACATAATGAATTAAATCCAATAGTAAAAATAAAGTAATAATTTGAAAAAAGACAATCTAAGTACCTCACAAAAAATAATTTTAATTAGCTTAATACTTTTTATTATTGTTCTTACTATAATCTCAACAACAACTAATTTATTAAAAAAAGATGCAGAAGAATCCCATAAAAATATAGCAAATATTTATAATAAAACTTTTTCTGAACATTTTAATAATAGTATCTATAATATTGAGTTATTTATAAATGGTCTGGAAGTTATATATTTAGAAAATGAAGATGAAAAAATCATTGATGATTATTTATTAAAATATTTAAGAGAAAATCCATATATTAGATCTATTAATATTTTAGATGAAGAAATAATTACTAAAAGTACAAATAAATCTAATTTAGGTTTATTTGTAGTTACAGATGAATTCTACCCTAAACCTATTTTTAAAAAAGATATTTTACGATTTGGAAACTCCTTTGTAGGAAGAGATTTTTATGAAGGTAAAGAGATAACAAATCAGCTTGAGTATTCAAATAAAGAGTCTCTTTTCCTTCCTATATCGAAGCTTGTTCATCTTGAGAATAAAAATTATATAGTTTTATTAGCATTAAATATTGAGCAGTTTTTAAATAAATATAATCAAAATTTAGAAAAAGAATCAGCTCATATGGAAGTTTTAAATTTTGATGGTGAAGTTTTATTTTCAAATGATAAATTTATAAAAATAGGTGAGAAACTATTAGATGATGAGATTTTAGATGTTTTAAATGAAAGAAATAGTTATTTAGGAATTAAAGAATTTAAGTCAGTAAATAAAAATATTATTTCAATTGAAAATATAAAAGATTATCCACTATCGCTATTACTTCGTTTTGATTATGAAAAAAGCCTTGAAAACTGGGAAGAAAAAAGATTAAATTTTTTATTTATTATCTCTCTTCTTTTGGTGTTTATTATTATATTGATATTAATTTTTATAATAAGAAATGATAAAACTAAGCAAGAAGAGATAGAAACTCATAAGCTAAAAATACAAAGTCAAAAAAGATTTAAGATACTTTTTGAACAAACTCATTTTTTTTCTTTTATTTTAAATGAAGATGGAAAAATCAATAAGATAAATAATACAGTATTGTCTTTTTTAGGAAATACTAAAGATAATTACATAGGGGTTTATATTTGGGATTTATATTGTTTTAATAATGAATGTAAAATTTGGCTAGAAAATGCAATAAAAAATCGTGAAAACGATATTGAAAAAGAGTTAGTAATAACTAATTTAGATTCTAAAAGAAAATATATTGATATTACTATTAACTCAATTATTATTGATGATAAAAAAGAATTAGTACTTTTTGGAAGAGATATAAGTGAAAAGAAAGAACATGAACGAGAATTAATACAAGCCTATCAAGTATTTAAAAACACCCATGATGGAATTATGATTACAGATGATAAAAATAAAATAATAAATGTAAATGATGCTTTTATGCGTTGTACAGGATATAAATTAGAAGAAGTACTAAATCAAAATCCTAGTATTTTAAGATCTGAAAAAAATAACCCAAATTTCTATGAAGATATGTGGAAAGAGTTAGTAGAAAATAATTATTGGGATGGTGAAATAGTCAATAAGAAAAAAGATGGAACGTCATATGTAGAAAAACTTACAATCAGTGCTGTTTATAATAAAAAAAATAAATTGACAAACTATATTGGTATTTTTTCAGATATTTCAAAACAAAAACAACAAGAAGAGATTATAAAAGAAAAAGAAAGAATGCTTTTCCAACAATCAAAAATGGCATCAATGGGAGAGATGTTAGGAAATATCGCCCATCAATGGAGACAGCCTTTAAGTGTGATTAGTGTGGCAGCTGGAGCTGTTAAACTGGGGCACGAATATGAGGGAACGTATGGGGAAAAAGAAATCATAGATTTTCTTGATTCTATTAATAATTCTACTCAATATTTATCTGAAACTATAGATGATTTTAGAAATTTCTTTACACAAGATATTGAAAATAATGATTTTGATTGTGTAAATGCTATCAATAAGACTTTGAAATTATTGTCATCAGATTTTAAATATAAAGAAATAAATATTATTTTTAAAAGAATTGAATCTGATAATATTTTTGCAAGCGAAAATGAATTTAAGCAAGTAATGATGAATATTTTTAATAATGCAAAATATGTATTACTTGAAAAAGTTTTAGATGAAAAGAAATATATATTTATAGATGTTTATATAGAAGGTAGTTATATAAATATAGATGTTGTTGATAATGCAGGAGGTATTGATGAAAATATTATAGATAAAATATTTGAACCATATTTCACTACAAAACATAAAAGTATTGGTACTGGAATCGGCTTATATATGGTTGAAGAAATTTTAACTAAACATATGAATGGTGAAATTAGTGCAATAAATGAAAATTATATTTATGAAGACCTGCCTTATAAAGGAGCAAAGTTTTCTATAAAAATACCCATATCTAAAAATATAAAAATTTAAATTTACTTTCTAGTTTTTATCTGATAAAATTGTAAAAAATAAAAAGGAATTATTATGTTTATTAAAAAAATGATTATAACATTTTCAATTATAGCTTTTATAGGAACTTCATTATATGCTAAACAACAAGATCCTGACATGATAAGTTATAAGGATTATAAAGAAAAGAAAGTAACTTCAAGCTCAACAAAAAAAGTAAATAATGATAAAAAAGTTGTTACAGCTACTAAAAAAGTAGAAAAGAAACCAGCGAAAAAATTCGCAACTATGGCTTTTCTAAAAAAAGGAACAATGATTAATACAAATAAATATGAAAATATCAAATATACAGATCTTTATAGAATTGAAAATAAAGTATATAGAATATCAAGAAAAGACAACGAAATACTTGCTGTTTTAAATTAATAATATAGTGATTAAGTAAGATTTTTATGTATAGATTTTTTTTCATTTTAATATTACTTAAATCACTAATAATTGCATCTGAAGTAAAATATTTAGAAGAAATAAAAACTATTGGTAGTCAGCTAATAGATAAATTTACCCCTGAAATAGCTCCTGTAAGAAAAGTTGATAACCTTCTATCTCCTTTTAGCTATTTTGATACACTACTAATTGTTGTAAACTCTAAAAATAATATAATGACCGTAAGTGGAAAAAGTAAAAGAGGTCTTAAACTTCTAAAAAGCTATAAAGTATCAACAGCAAAAAAAGATATAAAAAAACCTTTAGGTGAGGGAAATATAACTTCTATTGCCTTAAATCCTGTTTGGTATCCAACTTCTGATACTATAGAAAGTTTTAAAAAAAGAGGAATAGATTTACCAACAGTAGTTCCAGGTGGAGATAAGTTGAACTATATGGGTTCAGCAAAAATAAACCTAACTCATAGGGTTGATGGAAAAGATACCTTTAGAATACATGGAACTCTTAGTGAAAAAACAATAGGTTCTTATGAATCAGCTGGTTGTATAAGAATGAAAAATGAAGAAGTTGTGCAACTAGTAGAAATCTTAAATGAATTTATAGACTTTAAAAGTATAAATGATATAAAAGTAATTTTGAAATAAAAATATTATAGAATAAAATAAAATCAAAGGAAAAATAAATGCTAAGAATTTTTGTACTTTTATCACTATTTTTTGCTGCATTATTTGCAGACTTAAAAGTAGTTAATGAGAATGAATTAACTCAAATGCAAAATAAAAATGTAGTTGTTATTGATATAAGAACATTGGGTGAATGGAAAGAATATGGAATTATTGAAAATGCTAAGCCAATAACTTTTTTTGATGAAAAAGGAAATTATGATATTACAAAATGGCTTAGTGAATTTTCAAAATATGTAAAAGACAAAAATCAAGCATTTGTAATATATTGCGCCCATGCTAATAGAACTAAAATGCTAGGAAATTTTCTAAATAAACAAGTAGGTTATACAAATGTTTATGAATTAGAAGGTGGAATAAATTATGGATGGATTGATAAAGGTAAAAAAACAGTAGAGTATAAATAGTAAGGTTAAATAACCTTACTTACATACTCTTTGAGTAATAGTTGTACTTGTATCTTTTTCTATTAACGTAAGTTCACTATCGCTGATATTACATTGTAAATTCATACCTCTTTTTGCTAGTTCTATTATTTCTTCATCAAGATTAAGATGTACAATAGATAGGTTTTTAAATCGTGAAAGAATACCTTCAATCTGAGCAAACCATGGTGTTGCCATATTTTCTTGATATGTATAAATTATAACTTTTTTAGAACGTCCACAAGCTTTTTTGATACGTTTTTCATCAGGCTGACCTAAATCAATCCAAAGTTCAATATCTCCATCTAAAGCTTTTTCCCATAAATCAGGCTCATCATCTTGATCAATACCTTTACAAAATACTAAATCTTCATTTGCATTTAAAATAAATGCAACTAAACGAGCCATTAATCTTAGTTCCGTTTCACTTGGATGTAAGGCAAGTGTTAAATTCCTGACTTTCTCATATGGACACACACTTTTTAACTATTTTTAATTGCATTATAAACTTGTTGTTGAATTTCATCAAATTTCAAGTAGACTAATTTTCCATTTGTTCTAAGTGCAAACATATGTTTAATTATATCTCTTAAAAGTTTTTGTGAGAATTTAAATTTAATATTATTTTCTTTAAGTTTTGAATCAAACTCTTTATAAATTGAGTATGATACAAATGAAATAAGAATATGAGCCTTTATTCTGGTTTCTAGCCTATGGTATATGGGTCTGATTTTAAGATCAGTTTTTGATATTCTAAATGCTTGTTCTACTGCATATTGATTATTATAGTGTTCTATAATTTCACTTGGTGTTAGTGTAAAATCATTTGTAATAAAACCTTTTATACCATCTAATTTTGAATCATTATCAACTTTTTGATTATTGATATTAAAAGTGATATCACATTTATGATCATCGATGTTAAGATATTTAGCATAGTATGATAGTTTTAAATCTTTTTTTGTGATAGATTTTGAGAATTCAATTTTTTTCTTTAATCTTTCAAGTGCTTTATCTCTATTATGTTTATCTTTCTTAGCTCTTGCCGTTGAATATGAAAGAACTAACCTTTGATTGATATTTATGGATTGTTTATTGTCATTCTCATCAGTATATGGTATATCTTTATTAAATTTAAGTGTATGAGTTACTCCATCATTTAAAAATATCAAGTTTGATATTTGCTCTTTTAAATCATTTGATATATTTTTTATTTTGGCTGCAAGGATATATTTATATCCATTATTTTCAAGATATACTAGATTATTATTGTTTAGCATTCCTCTATCAGCTACAACTACAGGTTTATTTTTTAATTGAAATTTATTTTGAAACTTTTTAAGTACATCAACTAAAGTATGTCCCTCATATTTATTACCCTCATAAACCTCAAAGCTTAATGGATATCCTTGTAGTGTTGTAAACAATCCCAGTTGTATCTGAGGACGTGCTAATTTACCCTCTTTACTAAATCCAATACGTCTAAGATCGTCTTCACTCTCAGATTCAAAGTACAGGGTTGTAACATCATAAAATGTAAATGCAATAGTTTGGTTCATTTTTGCATAAGTATGATCAAATACACATTTTTCAATTTGTAGTTTTAAATTCTCTTCATAAAGTGTATCTAAAAATCTATAGATAGCATTTTTATCTACACTCTCTTTTTTAAAATATTCAAGATAATCAATCAAATATAATTTACTACCAGGATACAGTAATCTTGATACAACAAGATTTTTAAACATCTGAAGTCTTTTACAATCCAAATCTACACTAGAACATCCCAATCGTTCAAATAATTTTCCATAGATTAATTCATCACCTATTGGTATTAAATCATTATTTCCAAGTTCTATGAATATTAACTCTTCATTTTTATTTTCATCAAATAAAGTAGGATACATTTGTTGACGCAGTTCTTCTAAACGTTTATTTGCAACATCTAAATAAATTTGTAAATCTAAATCATTTTTTACACAAGCAATAGTTTCTATAACCTTATATTTCCTATGAACTCTATCGATAATCTGAATACTGATTGTTCCACTACTATTTTTCTTCTGTCTAATATGTAAACTCATACTAAAATTGTAGCAGGTTTTAGACTATAGGACACACACTTTTATGAATTTTATAGTCTATAAAGCCCTTTAATAAGGGATATCACTTTTAGAAAAATTGATTTTTGATAAAAATGAGAAAGTCAGGAGGCTGACCTAAATCAATCCAAAGTTCAATATCTCCATCTAAAGCTTTTTCCCATAAATCAGGCTCATCATCTTGATCAATACCTTTACAAAATACTAAATCTTCATTTGCATTTAAAATAAATGCAACTAAACGAGCCATTAATCTTAGTTCCGTTTCACTTGGATGTAAGGCAAGTGTTAAATTGTGCTCATTGTAGTAGTTTGTATCCATATTTGCAATGTTTAAAAGTGCTTTATAGATTGTTGCTTTCGTAGCCATTTGATTCCTTGGTTTATTGTTTGGCTGCATTATAGCGCTTATTAGAAAATAGTAGATGAATTTAGGAAATTTTTATTATTTGATTGAATATTAAGCGAATTTTTTAATGCACATGATGATTTAAATATTTTCTACGAAGATAATCCTTCTTTTAAATAGCTATTAGTTAAAATATAGTAGAAAATAATTTATAGTAATAAGGAAGTCATAATCATGTATAACAATTTAGAAGCAATCAATAAAATTACAGATAAAGATGTATCAATTAAAGAAATTAAAGATTACTCTTTTGCAAAAACTCAGATGAATTCACCAATAACAATTTCAGAATTTTATGAATCATGTAAAGATTATCCAATCTTTTTTGTAAAAGATGCTAATAACTCATGGATGGCTACAGTTATGTTAGGTTATAAAGAAAAAGAAAATACTTTTGTTGATGAAAAGGGTATTTGGGCTAAACATAAATATATTCCGGCTCATATTAGAAGATATCCTTTTATATTTGTAACAGACAATAAATCATCACAATTAACTTTAGGTGTGGAAAAAGATTATAAAATCAAAACACAAAAAGATGAAAATAGAAAACTATTTGATAAAGATGGAAATAATAGTAAATTTTTAAATGGAATCTTAGGATTTTTAAACCAATATCAAAAAGATTCAATAGAAACATCTTCTTTTATAAAACAATTAGATGAATGGGAACTTCTAGAAGAAAAAAATGCAAAAGTGATAGTTTCAAAAGATGAACAATACAATATAAATGGTTTTTATGTAGTAAATGAAGAAAAATTAAAACATTTAAGTAAAAAAAGAAAAGAAGAACTTTTTAATAAAAATGCAATTCCTTTAATCACTGCACATTTAATTTCATTATCAAATATTAAACGATTTTCATAAGAATAAATAAGCCTTTGGATTCTCTTTTTTAAGCTGTTCAAAGGTTTTCATACTTATAGAAATTTGAAGCAAAAATCATTAAACTTGACATTATAGAATTATTGTTCTATAATCTTACAAACAAAAGGGAAAAAAATGGCAAGACCTGTGGAATATGATTTAAACAAAGTACTAGATAGTGCTATGGAAATATTTTGGCAAAAAGGATACGAAGGTGTATCTATGGCTGAATTAGTTTCATATACAGGATTAAATCGCAGAACCATGTACTCTTTATTTACAGATAAAGAAGGTTTGTTTAAAGATGCCCTTGAGAATTATTATTCAAAATTATCAGCTCAAAAACTTACTATTTTAAAAAATAATCCTGGTAAAAAAGGAATTGAACTTTTCTTTGAAAGTTTTACTTTTAAAAAAGATTTTAAAGGTTGTTTGTTTTCAAATACTATGAGAGAAAAAGATTTTGTAACTGAAGAAACATACAATATCACAAAAGAGTATTTTAATAATGTTCGTTTAGGAATGGAAGAAAATCTTACACAAGCGAAAAAAGATGGTGATTTTAGTGGAGATGTAAAAGCAATGGCTCTTACTATTGAGACTTTTATTCATGGTTTTCATGTTCATGGAAAATATAATTCTTCAAAAGAAGATAGTCGGCTTATAATTAAAAATTTACTAAGTATGATTAGATAAATTTTTTTTATATATTATAGAATAATTGTTCTATAACATATTAGAGAAATTAAACAAAATATAAAAGGAAATAAAATGTCAAGATTAATAGATGAGATAAATAAATATAAAGAAGCATTTAAACAAAAAGCTCCAAAAGAAATTCAAGAAATGATGTTAGAAGCTACAAAAAAACTAGAGAATTCAAGTCTTAGCAAAAACGCACTAACTGTTGGCTCAACTGCAAAAGAAATTAAATTACCAAATGCCCTAGGAAATGAAGTTTCATTATTTAAAACTTTAGAAGAAAATGATTTTGCAGTTGTGAGTTTTTATAGAGGTACATGGTGTGCTTATTGTAATCTAGAATTAAAAGCATTACAAGAAAGAAATGAAGAGTTAAAAGCCTTAGGTGCAAAATTAATTGCTGTTTCACCACAAAGTCCAGATGCAAGTTTAGCTACAAAAGAAAAAAATGAATTGGAATTTGAAGTATTAAGTGATAATTCAAATGTAATAGCAAAACAGTATGGACTTGTATTTTCACTAGCAGAAGAACTAAGACCAATTTATTTAAGTTTTGGAATTAATCTTCCAGCAAATAACAAAGAAGATTCTTATGAAATTCCAATGCCAGCAACTTATGTAATAAATAAAAATAAAGAGATTATATTTTCATTTATAGATGAAGATTATACAAAAAGATGTGAGCCACAAGATATAATAGAGGTGATTAAAAAGGCTAAAAATAAATAAAATTATATAGAAAAAAACGAAGGAGATATCATGAAAAACATAACACTTGCCTTTGATGTTTATGGAACACTAATTGATACTAATGGAGTTGTTGATTTATTAGAAATATTCATAGGTGATAAAGCAAAAGCATTTTCAGCTACTTGGCGTGATAAACAACTTGAATACTCATTTAGAAGAGGGCATATGCAAAACTATGTGAGTTTTGCTGTTTGTACTTCCCAGGCTTTAGATTATACTTGTTTATTTTACAAGCTTGAACTTTCAAGTGAACAAAAAAATGAGCTTATGAATATCTATGCAGTATTACCAGCATTTACAGATGTTAAAGAAGCATTAACAAAGTTAAAAGAAAAAGGCTTTAGATTATTTGCATTTTCAAATGGAAAAAAAGAAGCTGTTGAAAAACTTTTGATTCATGCAGGAGTTAGAGAGTTGTTTTTAGGTGTTGTAAGTGTTGATGATATTAAAACTTTTAAACCTTCACCTGGAGCTTATGCACACTTTTTAAGAACAGCAGAAGTAAATGGTGGTGAAGCTTGGTTGATTTCAAGTAATTCTTTTGATGTAACAGGTTCAATTTCAGCAGGAATGAAATCAGCTTGGATTCAAAGAAGTAGTGAAGCTATTTTTGATCCTTGGGAAATAGAGCCTACTATTAGGGTTAACTCTTTATTAGAACTTTGTGAAAAACTAAATTAACACTAAAGACTTTTAAGTCTTTAGTGTTTTTATAAATTTTAAATTATGATAATAAACTTAGCTCCTGTATATGCAACACCTTCATATTTATAATCTTCATTGTAAACATCTAACGTTCCATTTAAATAGTTTTTAACAATATTTTGACTCATATATAATCCTATTCCTGTACCTTGGGATTGATGTTTTGTAGTGAAGTAAGGTTCAAAAATTCTATCTATAATCTCTTCTTTTATTCCTTTTGCATTATCTTTTATTTCTATTACTATGAATTTATCTTTAGTATATGCATTTATAAAAATTAATCTTTTTTCATCTTTTAACTTAAGTAATGCATCTTTCACATTATTTAATATATTTAAAAGAACTTGTATTAATTCATTTTCTAAAGATAAAATAGTTATATCTTCTATGTTTTTTATAATTTCAATATCTTGAGTTATAAATTGTTGACCTATGATATTAAAAACCTTATCAATCATCCCAGAAAGTAAAAATATTTCTTTTTATCATTGTTCGGGTCAAAAAAACCTCTAAAATCATCAATTGTAGAAGAAAGATGTTGTGCAGAATTGTTAATAGTATTCATTGCATAATTAAAATCTTCATCACTTAAACAATTCATCTCTTTTTGTAACTTTATACCCGTAGAAGCTGTTGAAATTGCAGATAATGGTTGTCTCCATTGGTGAGCTATATTTCCTAACATTTCTCCCATTGCTGCAAGTTTTGATTGTTGGAAAAATATTTTATCTTTCTCTTCTTTTTCTAAAGCAAGAAGTTTACGATGAGTTATATCTTGTTTTATAGCAATAAAATTTGTTATTTCTTCATTTTCATCAAGAACTGGAGTTATTATTAATTCTTCATCATATAATGTTCCATCTTTCTTTTTATTAATAATTTCACCTTTCCAAGGTTTTTTATTTAAAATAGTTCCCCACATTTGTTCATAGAACTCTTTTGTTTGTTTTTTTGAAGAGATAAATTCTTTAGGGTTTTTACCTATAATTTCACTTATTTTAAATCCTGTTAATTCTTCAAAAGCTGGATTAGCCCATTGTACATAAGCATCTTTATCTGTTATAACAATGCAATTTATACTTGATTCAAGAGCTTTAATTAATAGATTACTTTTATCTTCAAGCTCTTTTTGAATACTTATATCAGAAAAAGAAGTAACTATCTCCATTCCTCTATTTGAAGATAAAGCCAATTTACTATTTACTGCAACAGGAATATTTTCACCTTTAGCATTTTTAAAATATTCTTTCTTTGAAGTAAAATATTTATTTTTCATTACTCCTTTGAATATAGTGCAATCTTCTTGTTTCATATTATCATTGAGATAATGGGAATGAAAAAGAGTATGGGCATTTTTTCCTAAAATTTCTTCTTCTTTATATCCTAAAATTTTACAAGCATTAGGATTGATATAGTTGATTTTAGCATTAGAATCCATAACATATAATCCTTCGACCAAATTATCAGTTATAGATTTAAACCACTTTCTTTCGTTCTCTAATATCATTGTTTTTCTTTGTATTATTAGTAGCATTGATATGAAAATTATCATTACTAATATTATTAGAGAATAAGCATATAATTCAAAAGACATCATGATTGGTATATTTATACTTTTTTGATATCCAATTAAATAACCTTCAATCTTTTTGCTAATACCAGGCATAGGAATAAGTGTTACATCATAATAAATATCATCAAGTTTTACAAATACTGCATATTTTTCACCTTGTCTCATTGCTTCTTTTAATTGTTTATTATTATGCAATTTATCATTAATTCTTTTTGCGATATCGCTAAGTGTTTTTGGTGAATCGGGCAAAGAAGAATTTATATCTTCAATTACAAAATCAGAATTAAGTACTGACTCTTCATATAAGAAGCTTTGACTTTTAAATAATTTATCAAATACAATATCCTTATTTAGAATAATAGAATATTCTTTTCTTGAATCTAAATCTGAAATAGATTCAACCATCATTCTTGTTGAAATACTAATTTCAACACTTCCTATATGTTCATTTCTAAAATTTATAGGAAAAACATTTCTAAATCCTGATATAACTTTCCCTGATTCAAAACTCGTTATTGCTTTATTTTCATCATTTACAAATTTAACAGTTTTTCTTACTAGTGATAAATCATCTTCATATTTATCAGGTTGATGAAATCTTATATAACTTTTATTATCTTTTGTATGAAAATGTAGTTGCCTTATTCCTTCTTCCTTTAATTTTAAGTATAAAGGATGTAGTTCTCTAAATAATAAACCTTTATATAACTTTTTTTCATCATCTGTTGAATTAATTCCTTTTTCAAAAAGAGAAAGTACTAATTCATTATTAATTGATTCATTAAAAATGTATTTTGATAATAAACGATACTTATCAATACTTGATTGATAAGAGATACCAAGGGTTGATATATTTTCATTAAGATATTCTTTTTCATTGCTTTTTTTATAATGATTTATAAAAACTAAGGCAAGAATTCCTGTAAAAAGAATAAGAACTATAAAAAACTGATAAATATTATTTATTATATATTTCATCAAAAATTACTTTCATATGATATTTTTGTTGATTTTATGAGATTGCGAAGATAATCATAATCTGCATTGTTTATTTCTTTTGTTCCAAATTTCATACTTTTATGCCAAGATGATAATTCTTTTTCTTCTACAAATAACATACTGTTTTTGATATTTGTAAGCATATTATTCTCTAAAGTTTTTGAATTACCTACTAATACAAAACTTGGTATCTCTTTGGAACGAACTATTTCTTTTAATCCTAAATGAGTAAATCCTTGAGCAATATCAGTTTTTAAGCCACCATATTTAAACTCATCTCTAATCACACTTAATGCTACTTCATCATGTCTATCTAAATATTTATATTTATTTTTTTCAATATTTGTATTTGAATTATTTAGTACATCATTAACAAATAAATATCCACAAGTAGAAAGAGGTTGAGTTAATGCAATCTTTGTATTAGTCATATTTTCAATAGAACCTTCTGTAGAAATAAAACTTACAAAAGAACAAGTATATGAGACTTCACCTTTTTCATTTTTAAAATTAACCAAAGGCATTGTATTTGGGTATTTTTCTTCTAAAGTCAAATATGGCAATGGACCTAAATATGCCATATCTATTTTTCCATTTATAAACTTTTCTAGTAAAGCATCATAATCACTATTATAATCTATTTGGATTTTAACATTTAATTTTTTTTCTAGATATTTAATCATTGGTAAAAATTGAGTATTTATTTCTTCTATATCCTTTGTTACTAAAGGAGCGAATGTTAGAGTTCTAGTTTCACTAAAAAGATACAAATGGAAAAGACTTAATAAAAAGATAAATTTGAACATAGATTACTCTTAATTTTTTATATTTTAAAATTTCCATATTTTATCATTTAATTCTAAAAAAATAATTATTTAGAGCTAATATTGTATAAATAAGGTGATAATGAAAAAATATCTTAGTTTTACATTTTTTGATTATTAATTTAGCAATATTATAAATGAATAAATTGATAAAAAACCTATGAAAAAGAGTGCTTTTTAACAAATAAAAAGTTATAATTTTTTATAAGGATAATTGATGAATAATACTTTTAAAGATAAGAAACCAATAATCGCTTCTGTATTTACTTTTGTTTTTGTATTTATAACTTTAATAAGTTTTTATATGTTTTATGAAGAAAAAGAAGAAAATAAAACTTCTGAAAAAGCAAATTTATTGGTACAAAATATTGTAAATGAAATTCAAACAAAAATTTCACAAGGTATAACAGCCGTTGATTCTCAAATACTTATATTAAAACAAAATAATTATAATCCAAAAGATTTTGATAAATGGGCAAAAGAGCTTATGAAAGAAAAAGATTCTATAGCTTGTTTACAGTTAGCAAAAGATGGTGTTGTATCAAGTATTTACCCTTATGAAGAGAATAAAAGTGCTATGGGACATGATCTTTTAAAAGATAAAAGACGTGATGATGGTGCATTATTAGCTATTGAAAAAAAAGGAATAACTTTCGTAGGTCCAATTAAATTAATTCAAAATGATAAATATGCTTTGATAGCTAGAAAACCTATTTTTGAAACTTTAGATGATAAAGAGAAATTTTGGGGATTTTCTACAGTTATAATTTATGTTGATTCTATTATGAAATCTCTTGAAGAAAAAATTAAAGATAATGGCTTTGAATATCAACTTGAAGGTTTTGATCCTGATAAAGAAAAAAGGCCTTTATTTGCAAAAAGTAAAAACTTTAAAGGTAAAGATACCCTAGAGTTTGATATAAATGTGCCAAATGGTAAATGGATTTTTACTCTTGAAAAAAATAGTATAAATAATTAATTGAGATAATATGATATATGCACTAATTACACTAATCTCTTTTTTAATCGCTTTAATGGCTTATAGATATGAAAAACTTTTTGCTAAAAATAAAGAGATATTAGAAAACTATAATAAAGAATTAGAAAATGAACTTAAAATTCAAACAGCAGATCTTGTAAAACAAAAAACTCTTTTGGAAGATAGTGAATTTAGATGGAAGTTTGCAGTTGATGGAAGTGGTGATGGATTATGGGACTGGAATGCTCAAACAAATGAAGTTTATTTTTCTCCAAGATGGAAAAATATGCTTGGTTTTGAAGAACATGAAATAAAAGATTCCATTGAAGAATGGGAGAATAAGGTACATCCAGATGACTTAAAACAAGTATATAAAGATCTTACTGCTCACATGGAAGGGAAAGTAGAAAGTTATCAAAATGAGCATAGGGTATTATGTAAAGATGGCTCATATAAGTGGATACTTGATAGGGGTGTTATTGTTAAAAAAGATAAAGAGGGAAATCCTTTAAGACTTATTGGAACTCATACAGATATTGATGAGAGAAAGAAATATCAAGAAGAAATTGAGAAAGCAAATATCAAATTTAATTCAATATACAATTATTCTTTAGATTCAATAGTACTTCTTGATACAGAAAGTGGAAATTTTTCAGATGTAAATCAAAGAGCTACTCAATTGTATGGATATACAAAAGATGAATTTTTGGATTTAAAAATAATAAATATTGAAGCTTCCCACGATGAAGAGAAAATAAAAGAGACTCAAGAAAATATTATAAAGCGTGGTTGGGATCAGTTTGAATCAAAGCATAGACTAAAAGATGGCACAATAATAGATGTTCATGTAAATGCTGTTACGATTAATATTTTAAATAAAAATTATCTTTATGTAACTTTTAGAGATATCACAAAGCAAAAAGAATTAGAACAAAAAATCATATCTGAAAGAGATTTTATTTCAACTATTATTGATAATGCAAACTCTGTTATTGCAGTAATTGATAATGAAGGCAGAATGATTAGGGTTAATAAATATGCCCAAGAGTTTACAGGATATACTCAAGAGCAGATAGCTAGTGAGCCATATTTTTGGTCAAGATTTTTGCCTGAAAGTCAAAAAGAAAAAGTATTGGATCTTGTAGAAGAAGCAAAAAAAGGTCATATTATAAAATCTTTTAAAAATATTTGGGTTTCAAAAGATAAAGAAGAAAGAGTTTTTGAGTGGTCAAATACCTTAGTTCTAAAAGAAGATGGAAGTATGAATTATTTTGCAACAATAGGAATTGATGTAACCCAAAAGGAGAATATTCAAAAGCTTATTTTAAATAAAAAAGAGGAATTTGAAGCTATTTTTAAATATGCACAAGATGGTATTGTAATAAGTGATTTAGAAGGAAACTTATTAAAATTTAATGATTCCTTTAAAAATCTTTTAGGTTATAAGGGAAAAGAGTTATTGAGTAAAAACTTTTATGAATTCACAGTATCTAAAAATCGAGAAAAAATTATAAAAATAATACAAGATGCAATAGTCGTAGGACATGTTGAAAATTTTGAAAAAGATTTTATAACAAAGAATAATAAAACAATTACAGTGCATATTTCTATTTCACTTCTTCCTAATAAGCAAACATTACTTTTTATAATCAAAGACACATCATCTATTAAACTTTTAGAAAAACAATCTAAATTAGCTTCAATGGGTGAGATGATAGGAAATATTGCCCATCAATGGAGACAACCTTTAAGTGTAATAACAACAAGCGCAAGTGGTTTAAACTTGGAAGCTGAATTAGATATGGAAATTTCTAAGGAGCAAATAAAAGAGTATTCTAATCTTGTAATTCAACAGGCTAACTATCTCTCTAGCACAATCGATAACTTTAGAGATTTTTTTAAAGATGATAAAGATCATAAAATTATCAAAATCGATAAAGTGTTTAATTATACTTTAGCTTTAATGGATGCAACAATTAAGAATAACAATATAAGATTAATTAAAAAGATTGAAGATAATCTTTTAATAGATGGTAGTATAAATGAATTAAGTGAAGCTTTTATTAATATACTCAACTTTCGCACATAAAACCAAGTTCTTTTTTAGTGTAAGCACTTAACACAGCGATAATGTTGAGTAAATCTTTATTATCCTTGACAACATTTTGAATTTCACTAATTTTTGTCAATATTTGAATAAACAGTTGCATTGAAATTGCCAGTGTTTCAAGTTCACACTCTAAATCTCTAAAAAGTTCTCCTAGTGTTTGTGGCTCATGCTTTATGCGATTGATATAGCTTACAATATTGTAGGTAAACATTGAAAGAGTTATTTTCGCAATAAGTGCTTCATAGATTCGATTCTCTTCTTTTCCTAAACCAAAAAGGTTTCGTAAATCTTTATAACCTTGTTCAATATTCCATCTCTTTTTGTAAGTAGCTATTATCTCTTTACCTGCGATAGTTATATCAGTTGAGATAAAAACTAACAAGTCTTTGCCTGTGTGCAAAAATACGAGTTTAATCTTACCTAAAACTGCATGCTCTATAATTGCATCAAAGTATTTGTAAGATATTTTGCCATGCTGTCCGCCGCTTTTATGACGAGAGTTTTTTAAACTCTCATAGATTGCATTCATTGTTTTATGTTTGCCTTTAAAGTTCCAAATGAGTTTATTATTTGGAAGTCTTGAAATTACAGGCATACCGAGCTCATTAGCTTTTTCTATAAAGTTTGGTTTAGCGTACCAACTGTCAACCAATAGATAATCTGCTTCAACTCCGTTATTCAAGGCTCTTTCAAGCATCTCTATAGCAAGTGTGTTTTTACTTTTTATTATCTCACTTTTTCTTTGATATGAATTACTTCTATGATGGAGTTTACTTGTAAATTCTGATATCTCTTTTCTTTTACTATCATTCATCTTTATAGAAAAATCAACTTGAAAAGTTGAGTGTGAGTCTGCATAATTTAAAGATACAATGTTTAATGCATTGATACTTTTATGCTCTTTATTACTCCAAACATATTTACAACTTCCTTCAATGAATTTCCCTCTTTTGGGTTCTACTGTATCGTCAATAATAAGCAAGCGGTGTTCACCATTTTTATGTAATAGTTTTATTCTTTGCAAAAGTGCAGCAGCACTTAGTATCAAAAACTTTCGCCAGTTATAACGACTCTCTTTAATGAATCTGTAATAGGCGTCTTTACCAAATGCATTCTCACTGTTTTTTATAAAAGCTGATTGTCTTTTATTCATAATTAGCATATAAACAAAATGTAAGATAATTTGAAAAGGAGGATAACCAACTTCTCTTTTTACAAAGTTACTTTGTTTAAGTATTTTTGTAATTTTTATTTCTGATAATACTTCAAGAATTGGGTTTTTTAATATGCTTCTCATAGCAGTTTGAATATAATTGTCAAGTCCCATAAAAACACCTTTGTATAGTTGATTGTCGTTATGAAATTATACTAAAAAGTGCCTATTTATGGGCTTTATTATTCAACTCTGGTTCATTTATTTACTGGAATCTATGTGCGAAAGTTGAGTAATATACTTAATAATTCAAAAGATATTTTAAAAGAGAGCGTTTCAAATGAAGAGGATAGACTTATTTTTATTGATGCTTATAAAAAGAGTACTTCTCAAGTAGTCATAACTTTTAAAGATTCAGGTGGTGGGATTCCTGATGATATTATAAATAGAGTTTTTGAACCATATTTTACTTCTAAACATCAATCAAGAGGAACAGGATTAGGTTTAGCAATGGCAGATAAAATTATTAGAGAAAGACATGATGGAACAATCAGCGTTTCAAATGAAGAATTTGAATATGAAGGTAAAACATATAAGGGTGCTTGTTTTATGGTTGTGTTAAATTGCGATACTCTATGAGTATCAAAACTATAAAAATGAATAGACATATTTTATTACTATTATTACTTATAAACTTTTGTTTTGCTAATGAAAACAATCCTTTGTATGTATCTTCAAAATCTCTGCCAAATTATAATCAACAAAATTTTTCAGAATATGTAAATGAAAATAAACAATGGCTAAAAGATAATCGTGTTTTTCTAAGCAAAAATCAAAATCTAGAACTTAGTTTAAATACACCTTTTGAAAGAAAACCTATCAATCAAAATGTATCAAAAGGAATTTTACTTGTTCATGGACTTGGAGATTCTCCAGGTTATTTTGAGGATTTAACGCAAGAGTTAGTTTCTCATGGATTTTTAGTTAGAACAGTATTATTAACAGGTCATGGCAGTAAACCTGCTGATTTAATAAATGTAGAATTTGAAGAGTGGGAAAACCTTGTTTCTCATCATATAAAATTATTAGAAAAAGAAGTAGATGAACTATGGCTTGGAGGATTTTCAACAGGAGCTAATCTTGTAACTTCATATGCTTTAGAAAATGAAAAAGATATATCAGGATTATTGCTTTTTTCACCTGGATTTGCATCAAATCAAGATACTTTATTGCCTTTATCTGGAATTGGAACTTATTTTAAAACTTGGTTGTTTCAAAATGATAATAGTCAAAATATTTTACGATATGAATCATTATCAATGAATGCTTCAAACCTATATTATAAATCCCTACAAAGAGTACAAGAAGAATTAGAAAATAAGAGCTTTTCAAAACCTGTATTTGTAACAATTAGTGAAGATGATAGTGTAATAAAGGCAGAAGAAATAGTATCAATTTTTTCAAATAATTTTAAAAACCCAAATAGTCAACTTCTTTGGTTTGGTAAAAAAAATAGCTCAAATGACAACAGAATCACTTCTTTATCATCTTATCTTCCAGAAGAACATATTGGTAATTTTTCCCATCTATCAGTATTATTTAAAAAAAATCATTTCTTTTATGGAAGAAATGGCTCATATAAAATGTTCAAAAATGGTCAAGATAAGATCTATAATGAAAAAGAAGATGAACTTTGGTATTCAGCTTGGGGATTAAAAGAAGAAGGAAAATATTTTGCAAGACTTACATGGAATCCATATTTTGACAAAACAATAAAACTTATGAGTGATGTTATAAATTCTAAATAAAAAATAGTAGAGAAAGTTAATTCTCTACTTTCTTTACTTTAATATCTCTTGAGCATACTCATCTAAACTTGGTAATGTTTCGACAAGTTTATTTTGTTTCATAAATAAAGCCATTTGTTCATAAACTTTTTTATCAAAAGTAGCAGGATTTGCTGCTAAATATGGCAAAGTATCAGCCCATGCAAGACGATTTAGTTCATTATCTAACTCTTTTGGTTTATAGTTTATAAAAGCTTCCCAAGATTCTTTAGGATTTTCTTTTAAGTAGTTTGTTGCTTCTTGTAAAGATTTTACAAAGTTTTTAAATTTAACTTGAGATACATTATCTTTATTTGCAACAACTATTAGTTCATCATATTTAGGAACTCCATAATCTTCAGGTAAAAATACTTTTCCTTCTTCTTTCTCTAATTTTAATTGATTTAATTCAAAGTTTCTAAAAGCTCCAATTACTGCATCAACTTGTTTGCTCATCAAAGATGGAGATAATGAAAAGTTTACATTTACAAGTTCAACATCTTTTTCAGATAAATTTGCAGATTTTAGCATAGCATCTAATAAAACTGTTTCAAATCCACTTACAGAATATCCTACTTTTTTACCTTTTAAATCTTCTATTTTATTTATACCAGAATTTTTTAATACGATTAAACTATTAAGTGGAGAGTTTACAAGTGTTGCAATTCTTACTAATGGTAAACCTTCTGCCACTTGCATTTGAAGTTGTGGTTGATAATCAACAGCTAAATCTGCTTTTTTTGCAGCTACTAGTTTTGGAGGCATTGTAGGATCCGCTGGTTCCATAATCTCTACTTCAAGATTGTTCTTTTCAAAGAAACCTTTTTGTTGAGCTATTATGATAGCTGCATGATCTGGATTTACGAACCAGTCTAAAAGTAAGCTTACTTTCTCTTTATCTGCAAAAGCAGTTGAGCTTAAAAGTAGTAAACTTAATGTTATTTTTGATATTGTTTTTTTCATTATTTTCCTTTTTTATTTTATTTTTTACGATAGGTCTAAACCCATTTGCCAAAAAGATATTTCCATACGAGTGGCTGTTGTGAAAATATCTTGTATTTTTCCCATTTGTTTTTTTGATAAGTCTTTGCATAGTCCTTCAAAAAACTCAGTTGCATCATTTGCTGCTTCTTGATACTCTTTTGAAGAGTACATATCTATCCAAGATTGATATGGATTATTTGCTACGCTTAAGTTGTTAAGAGTGATATAATCAGCTACTTTTGCATAACCAAGAAAGCAGGGGATTACAGCTGCATAAAGTTGGGTTAAATCTCCACTTAGCCCACAATCAAGCACATATCTAGTGTATGCAACACATGCAGGTGATTCTTTTTGTTCATGGATTGATTTTTCATCTATCCCAAACTCTTTGCAATAATTTATATGTAGTTGAATTTCATCTAAGATAGAATTTAAAGCTTGTCTTGAAAACTCCATTTGCTCAAAATTATCACTTTTGTACATAGCAAGTGCAAATGCCCTTGAATAATGAAATAGATAAATATAATCTTGCATTAAATAGTGTTGAAAGTTTTTAAGTTCCAGTGTTCCATTAGCTAATTTTTGTACAAATTCATGTTTAATATAATTATCCCAATGAGGCTTTGAATTTTTGATAAGATCTTGTGTAATAGTCATTGCTCTCCTTTTAACTTATAATATAAGAAGAGAGTTTATCTTGAAATAAAGATAGACAAAATTTGAAGTATATAAATACATTTGCAAAAACAAATCCCTACGCTAGCATTACCTAGATCAGGTTCAAAGGTCGAAGTTCAAAACTTCCTCTCAGCCTATATATAAGCTCCCTATGTACTAAAAAATAAATCTTATCTGAAAAAAGAATTTAAGTCAATTTAATGTAAATGTGAAGCCCAAGGAATAAACTTTTTTGTTAAATAATCAGTTAAAAAATAAATACTTAAAGTCATTACAATTAGTATAAAAAGTGCAGAAAACATCAAATCAATTTGCATTCTTGCATTTGCATGTAACATAAGATAACCAAGTCCTTTTGAAGATCCAACCCATTCCCCAATAACTGCTCCAATGGGTGCTATACAAACTGCAATTTTAAGTCCAGAAGCCAAAGAAGGTAAACTTGCTCTAAAGCGTACTTTTAATAAAGTCTGTAAAGCAGATAGCTTATATGTATGTGCAAGTTGAAGCCACTGTTTTGGTGTGTTTTTAAGGCCATCATAACAAGCAGTGGTAATTGGAAAATATATAATAATCACTGTCATAACTATTTTTGAAGCCATACCATAACCAAACCATAAAACCAAAAGAGGCGCTATTGCAAATACAGGAATTGCTTGTGAAATTACAAGTAATGGAAGTAAATATTTCTCAATTTTTTTAAAATAAAGCAGAGTAAAAGCAGAACCCAAACCAAAAATACAACCAAGAATTATTCCTATTATTATCTCTAAAAGTGTAGTTTGTGTATGTTCCCAAAGTAAGCTATGTTGATTGATTAGTTGGAAAAATACATCTTTTGGTTTTGGCATTATATAGTGAGGTAAATCAAAAATCACAATAATGCTTTGCCACAAAATAAATAAAAATACTATAGGAAGTAATATTATTAAAACTTTTTTCATATTTGACTTTCTTTGTTTTGTTCTTGAAGTTTTGATATTAACTCTTCTTGCAAATTCCATAATTTTTCATTTGATAGTTGATGAGGTAAAGCTCCTTGTAAAGAGGCAACTTCTTCAAAAACAACAGGTTGGTTTTTTAAAATATAAATATGATTTGCTAGTTTTATAGCTTCTTGTGGATCATGGGTCACAAGTACTACCGTTTTATCTTTTAATAAATGACAAGTCAAATCTTGTAGTTGCATTTTTGTAATTGCATCTAAGGCTGAAAAAGGTTCATCCATCAAAATAAGATTTGCATCTTGCATAAGAGTTCTAGCTAGTGCAACTCTTTGTTTTTGTCCACCTGAAAGCTCATAGGTTTTTTTATTTAGGTGGTCAGACATATTTACTTGGCTTAAAAGCTCTTCTGCTTTTTGTAAAGTTTGATTTGTCTTAGTTCCTTTTAGATGATGATATAGTTGAACATTATCCAAAATACTAAGCCAAGGGAAAAGTGAGTTTTCTTGACTAAGCCAAGCGATGTTTGTACCTTCTTTTAATATTATTTTTCCATCTGTGATATTCTCAATCTCAAGATCAGCTATACATCTAAGCAGGGTTGATTTTCCAACTCCTGAACTTCCAAGTAGGGCGGTACTTTTATTTTCCAATATATTAAAGTTTAGGTTCTTAAATAGTTTTTTACCTTTGAAATCAAGGCTTAAGTTTTGTATTTGAGCTATAAAATTGTTCTTCATGTGCGCTATAATATAATAAAAGAACTAAAAATAAAGGAATTAGTTAACAAATTTTTTGATTGTATATTTCAAAAACTGTTATATGATCTTTTATACTTTGTAAAAAAATACTTTAAAAAAATAAAAGAAACGATTTATTAATATAATTGATTAATTCTTCAATAAAAAAGTTATACTTTCAAAAAAGTCAATAGGAGAGTAAATATGTTTAGTGCGCCAAGTGGTATGGAATTAGCAGTGATTTTTATAGTAATACTTTTGCTTTTTGGTAAAAAGATTCCTGAACTTGCAAAGGGATTGGGAAGCGGTATTAAAAATTTTAAAAATGCATTAAAAGAGGGTGTTGAAGAAGAAGAGATTGCAAAGGCTGAGAATATTCAAAATCCTATTAATAATGAAATTAAAATATTAAATGAAAAAATTAATTAGTTATTTAATTAAAAATTAAAATACCGTAATAATTACCGTAAAAAGGTTTTGCTAAGTATACTTTTAGAGTTCAATATCAATAAAAAAAATGTTAATATTTCAGAATAAATTGTATTAATCTTAGTTAACTTTTTTTTAAACTTGAAAATATTTATTTGTAAATTCACTATTAAATTAGCTATAATATAAACCATAGAATATAGGAGTTAATAAAATGGTAAGTTATACACAAAATGAATTATTATCAATTACAGACTTTACAAAATCAATAAGTAAAATTCTTGGAAATTTAAAAGAACATAGTTTAGAAAAAGTCGGTATTCTAAAAAACAATAAGCTTGAAGCTGTTGTTATTTCAACACAGGAATATGAGAGATTAAAAGAGATTGAAGAGCTAATGAATAATATTGAACATAAAGAAATATATGAAATAGTTCAAAGCAGAATTAATACTTCAAAGTCTGATTATGTTTCTTTAAATGATATGGCTAAAAAATTCAACATAGATACAAATTCTTTATAAAATGTATGAACTACAATTACATCCAAAAGTTGAAGATGATTTAAAAGAACTTGATAATGCACTTCAAATTCAAGTATTCAAAAAATTAAAGCAAATTCAAATTTCTCCTCAACTTGGACTTCCTCTTGGAAATAAAAATAATATGAACCTAAGTGGATTTAAAAAAGTATATGTAGCAAAAAAGAGAGTTAGAATTGTTTATGAAATTCAAGATGATGAATTATTAATTTACACTATTGCCATTGGAAAAAGAAATGATATGGAAGTTTATAAAAAAGCAAATGAGAGATTATAAATATCTTTATGTAGTATTAATCTAAATTAATTGCTTGCAGTTTTTTAAATTAAGATTTTAAAACATCTGTTTTCCGATACCCAGAAATTTTTTCATATTTTAAATTTCCAAAAATATACGAAAACCAAGAAATATGTTTTTCGTTAGATGTCGGAAAATATAAAGTTAGTTTTCGTATACAAGTATTTATTTTTTAAAATTTATTTGATAGTTAAAATATAAATGTTTTTTATGATTTATAAATTCCTAAATTTTTAATTGATGTGCCAAACTTAAAGCACTATTTTCTATAAGAAATAATAAAATCTTTATCACAACATATTTATTCAGAAAATATTTGTATCTAGCTATAAATTTTAAACTCAATAAGAACTAATTTAGATATTATTCTTTATGATAAAATTACTATTACTAGAAGATGATCATATGTTAGCAGAATCTCTTATTGAGCTTTTAGAAAGTGAAAACTTTGATATTGTTCATGTGCTTAATTCTCAAAAAGCTTTGGATGAAACATTTTTACAAAAATTCGATTTATTACTACTAGATGTTAATGTTCCTTTGTTTAATGGTTTTGAGCTTTTAAAAAGTTTAAGAGATAGTGGTGATAAAACTCCTGCAATATTTCTTACAGCACTTACTGATATTGCATCTTTATCAAAAGGCTTTGATGTTGGAGCAGATGACTATATAAAAAAACCTTTTGATTTTGATGAGTTACTTATTCGAATAAATGCTATTTTAAAAAAGCAGTATCATACTTATAGTAATGAACTTACTCTTGATGATTTTCATTTTTTTATAGAAAAAAATGAACTTTATAAATCAGATATTTTTATTCCTCTAACTCCTTATGAATTAAAGCTTGTTTTATTGTTTTTTAAAAATATAAATACTACTTTGACAAAAGATTTTCTAATTGACTCTTTAGATGATTTTAAAGATATAAGCGAAGGAGCTCTTCGTGTGCATATTACTAATTTACGTAAAATTGGCTTACCAATTGCAACAATAAAAGGAATAGGATATCGTTTTGCATCGTCATGAAAGAAATGCTTTTCTAAAGTTTTTTATTACTTATTTTTTTAGTGTTGCCTTACTTATTTTAATTGCTGGATTTTTTTATTTTCAACAAATGAAAGAAGGGTATTTAAAAGCAGAAGATTTTTCTTTAATTACCTACGCTCGTTATATTAAAATAGGGGATAGCAGCAATACTTATTCTAGTGAATATCATCATAAATTTGTTGATACTAATAACAAATATATAGATATTAGGAACTTTGAGAAAATAGGAAAAGAATTTACAAAGCTTATTCCCATGTCAAATAATGAACCATATCTTCAAGTTTTTAAATCAGATGAAAATTTTAATAATGAAGTTTATGAATTACTATTAAGAGTTATAGCTGTTCAACTTTTATTGCTATTTATCTTTGCAACACTTAGTTTTTATTTGGCAAAAAGTTCTTTAAAACCTCTAAAAGAAAGTATTGAAACTTTAGATAAATTTGCAAAAGATTTAATTCATGATTTAAATACACCTTTCACTGCTATGAAATTAAATATTAAATTACTTGAAAAAGATCCGCAAATAAAGAATATCAAAGCTATTGAGAGATTAAATAAAAGTATAAATACTGTTACAGAATTACATGAAAACTTAACTGTTTTACTTGAAAAAAGAACTTTTCAAATCATATCTGTAAATATATTTGATATTGTTCAAGAAGTCGTTCATCTTCATGAGCCTAGTTATCCTAATATAACATTTGATATTTCAAAGAATTCTTTGATTATTGACACAAATCCCAATGCTTTAAAAGAAGTGTTACACAATATCATTTCTAATGCTTGTAAATATAATCGTCACAATGGATATGTACGTATTTATGAAAAAAATAAAATATTACATATTAGAAATAGTGGTGCGGAAATTAATGAAACTAATAAGATTTTTAATCGAAATTATAGTGAACAAAATAGTAGTGGAATAGGATTAGATATAGTTAAGCGTTTATGTGATGCTATGAATATAAAAATTGAGGTTACATCAAATGAAGAAAGTAATTGTTTTAGTTTAATCTTTGATAAATAATCCTTTATCCTAACATTAAGCTAATATGAGAAGAGTACAATAAGCATATTATTTTGAAAAAGGATTCCAAATGAAAAAAAGCTTATTACTATTAAGCTTATTCTTCTCATGTGCTTATACTCAAACTTTGAGTTTAGAACAAAGCATAGAAAAAACTCTTTTAAACAATCCAGATATTCAATCTTTTATTTTAAAAACTGAATTATCGCAGAAAAATTATGATGTAACTTTTGCTGATAATTTACCACAAATAAATTTGCAAGCTGAGTATGATTTTGCGCAAACTTACACTAGTTCTTCAAATGGAACTTTTTATACTACTGAAAAAAATGGCGGATATGCAGGTGCAAGTTTAAAGCAAAGAATATGGGATTTCCAAAAAACTTCTTCTAAATTAGATTCTTTAAAAATAGATGAAGATATAGCTAGCTTATCTTTAGAAGATATGAAAGCACTTATGGCTTACAAAATAAAATCTTTGTATAAACTAATTGTTGTTCAAAAAGAAGCAATAGAAGTTCATAAAAAAGATTTGGATTCAAAAAAAGCTTATTATGAACAAGCTCAAGGACTAGTTTCTCAAGGGTTTAAAACAAAAGCAGATTCAAGTCGTTTTTTATCAGCAGTTTATTTTTCAGAAGAAAATCTAGCCATTGCACAAGCTTCATTTGATAAAACAAAGAAATCTCTTTCTTTATATATGGGAGAAAAAATAAAAGATGATACTACTTTTGAATCAGATATTATAAAGAAAAATTATTCTTTTGAACCTGATTTAGTAGAAGAGGAAATCTTAAGTAATAATTCTCAACTAAAAATAAATGCATTAAATATAGATAAAAATAAACTTTTATATAAATCTGCAAAAGCTTCTCATTATGGTTCAATTGATGGGGTTGCTTCTTATAATCATTTTGATACTTTAAATGAATATAACACTTCAACTATTGGTGTTACAGTTGTTGTTCCACTTTATAGTGGAGGAAGAATTGAAGCAGAAACACAAAAAGCAAGAATTAATATTCAATTAGCAAAACAAGAGCAATCATCTAAAATATTAGCTATTAAAGAAAGTTTATCAAATTTACTTATTGATATTGCCAGGTATGATAAAACTATTGCCTCAAAACAAGCTCAACTTCATTGGGCTAATGATACAAAAGATGTTCTAGAAGGACGATATAAAGAAGGTCTTTCAACGTACATAGAGGTACTTGACGCTGAGTCATTAATCTTGACTGCACAATTAGAACTACTTGAGGCTTATTACACTAAAAGTACATCTATAGATCAAGTTGACTATTTAAAAGGAAAAATACAATGAATAAAAGAATTAAATATATAATAATCGCAATACTTGTTATTGTGGGGATAGTTCTTTTTTATAAGAATGTTTATATTGTTAAAACTACTTATAAAACTCTTTCACCCAAAGTTGCTAATTTAGATATTAAAGTATTTGGAATAGGTAATGTAAGTGCTAAAGATATATATTCTATTACTGCTCAAACAGGAGGAAAAATTATATCAATTCTTACAGATGAGGGACAATGGGTAAAAAAAGGTGATTTACTAATTACTATAGATCCAGTTGATATGCCTGAATTAGTTGAAGAGATGCTTATAAGTGTTGAGAAAACAAAATCTGAGCTTAAGGCACTAATAAAAGAAAGTGAGAGCTTAAATGCTCAAAAAGAATTATCTTTGATTACTTATAAAAGATATGAAAACTTAGTTAAACAATCTTTTGTTTCTAAATCTGAATTTGATAAAGCAAAAACAGATTTAAATTCTTTAACAGCACAATTAGAAGCAACCTTAGTTCGTATTGAGTCAAGTAAAATAGAAGTTCAACGTACGCAAAAAAATGCAGATTCTTTAAAAACAAAATTATCTAGATTTCAAATTTATGCTCCAGTTGATGGTTATGTAATATCTAAAAGTGCAGAAGTAGCACAAAATGTTGCTTCTTCTACAACTATTTTAAAAATCGTTGATCCTAAAACTCTTTGGATAAAAGCTTATATAGATGAAAAAATTAGTGGTGATATAAAAGTTGGACAAAAAGCAGAAATAACTCTTCGTTCTCAAAGTAATAAACAATTTACTGGATCTGTTAAACGAATTGTTGCACAAAGTGATGCTGTAACTCAAGAAAGAGAAATAAATGTAGCCTTCGATGAATTACCAATTCCTTTTTATATTAATGAACAAGCAAGAGTTACTATAAATGCAAAAACAATATCAAATGCAATTACAATTCCTTTAAATACAATAAAAGTTGAAGATGGGAAAGAAGGGGTTTGGACTTTAATAGATAATAAAGCTTATTTCAAAGAGCTCAATATTCAAGCAAAAGGTGATAATGAAGCTGCAATAATAAGTGGTATAAAAACAGAAGATATTATAATCATACCAGACAATAGTAAAAAAGCTTTAAGTGAAGGAATGAGGATTCATCAATGATTAATCTAGCCAAAAAAGATATATCTCACTCCCTTGGAAAGTTTTTAGTAACTGCAATGGGTGTAGGTATGCTTCTTGGAATTGTACTTATTATGATGGGAGTATATCGAGGTATGGTTGTTGATGCAGAGATATTAATTAATGATATAAATGCAGATTTGTGGATAGTTCAAGAAGATACCCTAGGCCCTTTTGCCGAATCATCAAGAGTTCATGAAGATTTAAAAAATTCTATAAGTATTATTGATGGAGTAAAGTATAGTGAAGCAATAACCTTTCAAAATATACAGCTTCCAAAAGCTAATATGCCTATTCGAGTTATGGCTGTTGGTTATGATCCTTTTGGTAATATAAATCCAATAAACCCAGATAGACTAATCCAAGGAAGTAAGTTAACAAAAGACCATTATCAAATTGTTGTTTCTAAAGAAACAGGATTCAAACTCCATGATGAGATAATACTTGCAAGAGATAAGTATGAAGTGGTAGGACTAACTGAAAAGACCGTATCTTCAGGAGGTGATTTGTTAGTTTACATCAGCTTAAAAGATGCACAAAAAAATCAATTTTCATATTCTAATAATAGAGTAAGAAACGATCGTGAACGTGGTATAAGTGGAAATGACACTACAATGGTAAATGCAATAATAGCTGTACTAAAAAACGGATATAACACAGATGCAGTTGCAAAAAATATAAAAGAGTGGAAACATAAAAGTGTTTATACAAAAAAAGAACAAGAAGATATTTTAGGAAAAAATCTTATTGAAAGAGCAGCGAAACAAATAGGTTTATTTACGGGTATTCTTATTTTAGTTTCAACAATTATAATAGCTCTTATCATATACACGATGACTCTTGAAAAGATGAAAGAAATATCAATAATGAAACTTATAGGAATTCCAAATAGCGTAATTATAAAGATGATTGTACAAGAAACACTTCTTCTTGGTATTATTGCTTTTATTTCAGGGAATATTTTTTCTCATCTAATATATGAGAAGTTTCCCAAAAGAGTTGTATTAGAAATTTCTGATGCTTGGCTACTTTTTATAGTTGTAATAATTGCTTCTATTTTATCATCTTTTATAGGTGTGAAAAAAGTTATAAGTGCTGATCCAGCAGCTGCAATAGGAGGATGATATGAATAAACAAAGTATTCGTGTTGAAAATCTAGTAAAAAGTTTTGGAAAAGGTGATAGTCTTGTTGATGTTATAGATAAAGCATCTTTTAGTGTAGAAACAGGGGAATTAATAGCATTGATTGCACCAAGTGGTGCTGGAAAAACTACATTACTTATGATGATAGGATGTGTTGAAGAACCCACAAGTGGTCAAATATGGCTTGGCGATGAAAAAGTATATGATAACAAATGGTTAAATAAAGATACAAGAAAGATTCGTAGGGAGAAAATAGGATTTATTTTTCAAGCGCATTATCTTATTCCTTTTTTAAATATTATAGATAATATAACTCTTTTACCTCAAACAAGTGGACAGTCAAAAGAAGAATCAGAAAAAGTAGCAATGGAACTTCTGAAATATTTTGATATTAGTGAAAAAGCTCTTGCCATGCCATCACAACTATCAGGTGGTCAAAATCAAAGAGTTGCAATAGCTCGTGCCTTGGCAAATAAACCTAAAATAATATTAGCAGATGAACCAACTGCTGCTCTTGATAATGAACGCTCAATTAGCGTAGTTAAAATGCTTAAAAAAATAGCAATAGAACAAAATGTAGCAGTTATTATGGTAACACACGATGAAGCCATGCTTCCATTATGTGATAGGATACTTAAGATTGAGAATAAAAAAGTAGTTTCATCTATTTCAAAAGATTCTACATTCGTTTAATATTTTTTATTAATTTATATTATTTCTAGAGAATAATTCTCTAGATTATGAGAAAAGAGTTTTAAGTTTTTCCTTATCTATTGATTTCTTTTGATAATTAATCAAGCCATCATTTTCGAATAATTTTAATCTTCTTGATAATGTCTCAGGTGTGATATTTAAAATTTCAGCAATTATTATTCTTTTTGTATTAAAAAACTCTTTTGTATTATCACATATATACTTTGCTATTCTTTCATCAGCAGTAAGGACTACATCAAAAAGTATAAGATTTTCAAGATTTCTTATTTTCTTTATAAGTGAAGTTTGAATGACTAAAGCTAAGTTAGCATCAGAATAAAGAAGGTGTTTTAAATTCTTAAAATCAATTTTTAGTGCTTCTATTTCTGTAAAAGCTTTTCCTGTTGCAGGATATGGAATATTTTCAAAATTTGCAACTTCTGCTATGAATTCATTACTATAATGATATTTTATGATGATTTCTTTGTTATTTGATGAAGTTTTATAGAACTTTACTATACCTTTTGTAAGTAGAAATAAACAATTAGAATCTTCTCCTTCATAAAAAAGAATATTATCTTTTGATAGTTTTAAATATGAAGTATATTTAGCTATTTCTTTTAAGGTTTCATCACATACATCTTTTAAAAGATAAACATTTCGTAACTTTTGCAGCATATTAACCCCTAAATTAAATACATTTGTATTATATTAGGAATAATTAAATATTATCTTAACTTATTAATATTCTTTTTTCAATATCAAATTTTTTTCTTCTTTCCCAAAGAGATTTTCTAGAAATTCCAAGTTTTTTGGATAATTCTGTATCTGTATATTTATGCTGATAAGAAGTTACCATAGTTTTTACATAATCAGGAATAGTCATAATATTTGAATTAGCTAATAGTCCTTTTGCATTTCTAGCTTCAACCTTTGTATAGGGAAAATCAAGTTCTTCTTCTAATGTAGAAATTACACAATTTTTATTTTCAATTATTTTCAAAAGATTTTCTTTTGGATGTTTTTTTAAAGTTTGATAATTAATTAAATAAATAATTGATTTTTTTTGAATTTTATTTATTTGTTCTTGCCAATTGGATGTCGTTAATGAAATAAAAGTAATTGGCAAGGCCATTTTAATGGATAGTTCATAAACTAATTTATCTGCATATTTCTGAACATTAGTTTCTATTAATATGGGAAAAGAAGTTGCTGATAGAACATCTGTAGTTTTGATATCTAACATAGTAAATTGAAAATAATTTCTTAATTTTTGAAGTTCTTTATTGATATCTTTACATTCTTTATAATGGTGGATTTTTCTTATTAATTCATTCATAATAAATGGTTTCATTATATAATCTTTAGCACCACTTTTAATATGAAGAGTAACAGTTTCATCTGAAATATAAGATACTAAAAGAATAATAATACAATTCTCATTGTATTTTTTTATTATATTATTACAAAAATTAAAAGGGAAAGAAGTAGATAATAAAATTACATCATATTCTTTTGTAAAAGTATCCGTGTTTGGTGAATCGATGTAATCACAATTATACCCATCATTAATAAGTTTTGATACAATTTTTTGTGCTAAATAAATTTCATTTTCTATTACTAATATATTCATTCATTTTTCCATTTATAATATTTATAATTGTTATATTTTATGAATAACAACTTTTTTCTTTTCAATAGAATTTATTCTATTTCTGAAATATGAATGCTAAATACCGTTCTTTTACTTCATAACTTTGTGATTATACTGCTAAACAATAATAGATAAAATGATATTTATCAATTTACTTATTTAAATCCTTAACAAAATCCTTTCCAAACTTAACACATTCTTTAATAGTCTCTTCATCTGGTTTCCAAGAAACCCTTAGTCCTTCATTTACTAACGCAAATCCACTATCCACTAATTTTGCATTAATTAGTTTAACAGACTCTCCACTCCATCCAAATGAACCAAAAGCAGCTGCTTGTTTATTTTTAAATTCTAAAGATTTTACAAATTCAAATAAAGAAGCAATAGTTGTTAAAATTCCTTTGTTTACTGTTGGTGATCCTACTAATATGGCTTTTGATTTAAAAACTTCAGTAATAACATCATTTTTATCTTTTTTCGATAAGTGTATTAATTTAATAACTGTTTGGCTATCTGCTTCTTTTATTCCTTTGGCTATTGCTTCTGCCATATCTCTTGTTGATTCCCACATTGTGTCATATAGAATTGTTATCTGATTTTCTTGATAGTTTTGCGCCCATTTTAAATACAGTTCTACAATTTGAGTTGGGTTATCTCTCCATATTACTCCGTGTGAAGGACAAATCATATCAAGAGGGAGGTTTAAAGATAAAATTTCTTCAATTTTTTTGATTACTTTTGAATTATACGGAGTTAAGATATTTGAATAGTATTTTAAACATTCTACAAATAACTCATTTTGATCAACTAAGTCATTGTATATAGCTGATGTAGCATAATGTTGTCCAAATGCATCATTACTAAAGAGCATATTATCTTGTGTTAAATAGCAAATCATATTATCAGGCCAGTGTAACATTGGAGTTTCTACAAAAATTAATTCTTTATCACCTAAATTAAGTTTTTCTCCTGTTTTTACAATATTAAAATTCCAATCTTGATGAAATTGACCTTTTAATGATTTTGCACAATTGTTAGTACAGTAAATTGGAGTATTTGGTATAAGTTTCATTAATTCAGGAAGTGCACCTGTATGATCCTTTTCACCATGATTTATAATTATATAATCTATATCATCTAAATTAATTTCATTTTTAAGATTTTTAATAAATATATCAGTAAATGTTGAATCAACAGTATCAATTAAAACATTTTTTTGCTCTTTAATAAGGTATGCATTATATGATGAGCCTCTATGTGTTGAATATTTATATCCTTGATAACTTTCAATTTCCCAATCTACATTACCTACAAGGTAAATGTTATTTTTTATATTAAATCCCATTTCTCACCTCAATTAATTATTTCAAAATCTTCTTTTTTAACACCACAATCAGGACATTCCCAATCATTAGGAATATCTTCAAATGCAGTTCCTGGTTCAATACCTGAATCTAAATCACCTATTTCTGGATTATATATATATCCACAAACAGTACAAACATATTTATTCATAAAAAGGCTTTTAAATAAGAGTTTCTAATCAATTAATAATAACTAAAATAATTAATTACTCAACTTTCGCACATAAAACCAAGTTGCTTTTTGGTATGAATGCGTAAAACATTGATAATAAGCTCTAAATCTTTATTTCTCTTGACAATTTCTGTAGTTTGGAGCAAGTTTTCTAATATTTTTAGGAATAGTTCCATTGAAATAGCAAGGGTTTCAAGCTGACACTCTAAGTCTTTGAATAAGTTTCCTAAAGTTTGTGGTTCATTATTGATACGATTGATATAGCTTGTTAAATTGTATGCAAGGAATGATAGAGTGATTCTAGCTATTAGGGATTCATAAATGCGGTTTTCCTCTTTACCGAATTGAAAGTATTCCCTTAGGTCTTTATATCCTTGCTCAATATTCCACCGTTTTTTGTATGTATTTATAATCTCTAAATCTGATAAATGTATATTGGTTGAAAATATTGGTATTAGATTTTCTTTGGTTCTTATAAATACAATCTTTACTCTTCCAAGTGTTTTATGTGTAGTGATAGTTGAAACATAGGAGTATTTGATGGAATTATAGTTACCAAGTTTTGAAGTTTTATTTTGTTTTTCATGATTATATAGAGCTTCAAGTGTTTTATATTTCCCACTAAACTGCCAGATTCTATTGCTTTTTGCAACCCTTGCAATCGTATCCAAACCATTATCTCTAACCTCTTTGATAAAATTTGGTTTTGCATACCAGCTATCGACAAGTAGATAGTCTGCATATATTCCTGAACTTAAAGCTCGTTTTAGCATATTTATTGCTTGGATATTTTTACCGTTTCTCCCTTCAATTCTTCGTTTATAGGCATTGCTTCTATGGTGATATTTATTATCAATAGAATCTATAATTTGATTTTTATTATAGTTCATGGAAAAATCTAGCATCATATCGGTATGAGTATCACTATAGTTTAGTGATACAATATTTAAACCCTTAACTACTCTTTTATCTTTATTGCTCCATAAATTCTTACAACTGCCTTCTATATATTTTCCACGCTTAATTTCAACTGTGTCATCAATGATAAATACTTTTGTATCAGTTGGCTTTTGCAATGATGAAAGTTTATTGATTAAGTTCACGGATGTGAGCAACAATAATTTTCTCCAGTTGTATTTACTATTTTTTAGTAATCTATAATAAACATCTTTCTTAAAACTGTCATTACTATATTTCATAAAGGATGAGATCTTTTTATTAATAAGGAACATATATAAAAATTGTAAGATCACCATATACGGCGGCACACCTACATCACGCTTGATAAAATTACTTTGTTTTAAAATACTGCTAAAATTTATATCTCTTAAAACTAAAACTATAGGATTCTTTAACACACTCTTCATAGCAGTTTCGATAAAATTGTCAATACCCATAAAAAGCCCTTATATATTAATGTTTGTGGTGAACAATTATAGCTAAAAGTGTCTATTTATGGGGTTTAATGAAGCTTTTGAATATAGTGAATTTATGATTTTCTATGTGCGAAAGTTGAGTTAATTATATTTTGATATAAATCAAGATAATTTTTAACTTATTTTCTTAAAATTGTTAAAAGAAGAATTTAAATGAAAACTATTATTACTATTAAAAGAAAATGAAATTAATGATATTGTAGGTTATTAAGAAATTAATACATAAGGAAGATATTGTTATTGATAATTCTTTTGAAGAGTTTTTAACATAATATTATAATTCTTGAAGAAAAAAAGTTTATTAGGTTAATATATAAGTATAATTACTAGAGATAATTTAAATTTTTATATTAGAATTATTTGATAGGATAACAAATGAAAGAATATACCCAGTTAAAAGAACACTATAAATTTACTGAAGAAGAAGCTCTTATTTTAAAAAAACTTCAACCAAGAATGGAAAAACTAGCCGATACATTTATTGATGAATTTTATGATTATATTTGGGGTTTTGGAAGAACTGCAAAATATTTAAAGAACAATGAAATCATTAGTAGACATAAGATTAAAATTAAAGCTTGGTTCATAAATCTTTTTTCTGGTAAATATGATATATCTTATTTTTTATCTATTTATAAAATAGGTGAAATTCACGTTCAAATTGGTCTTCCTACTCACTATGTAAATTCTGCTTTCACTTTTGTTAGAACATTTGTACTTAAGAGTATAGAAGAGAATTTTGAAAATAAAGAACAACATGTAAGAGAAATCAATGCAGTTGAAAAAATAATTGATATGAATTTGGATGTTTTAACTAGTTCTTATAGAGAAGAAGAACTTGGGAAATTTTTATCATTATCTCGAACAGAAAAAGGAATCTTATCTTCACTAAAAAAATTCAATTCTTTTATTAATTACTTTTTAGCATTTGCCTTAGGAATTATTGCTTTTTTTGCTATTGGTTTGTTTGTTTATGATATTTATTTATTATTTTTTACTGATATAAAAATAGAAAAAGGTATATTAACAGTACTTGGAAGTTTATTAGTACTATGGGCATCAATTGAGTTAATACATGAAGAGATAAAACATTTACAAGGAAAAGGTTTTGCAATTGGTGCTTTTATTATGCTTGCAATGGCAGCGTTGATAAGAAAAGTATTAATATATTCTCTTTCAACAGAAAAAGCAACAGAATTATTAATAATTGCCATAGTAATAGTTGCCTTAGCTATTTCTTATTGGCTAGTAAGTATTAACAAAAGAAATTCAGATAATAATTAAACTATGAAATAAAAAAATTCGTTTATTTCTCTTTTAATAAATAGATTTTAAATTATAAGGCCTCCATTATTGATATAAATCTATTTTATTTATCTCGCTATAGGATAATATAGTGATTAAAATAAAAGGATTTATATATGTCAAAAGTAGTTCTAATTACAGGTGCAACATCAGGAATGGGTGAGTTAACATCAAAGTTACTTAGTGATAATGGATATATTGTTTATGCAGGTACAAGAGATAAAAATACAATAAGTAATGATGGATTATTAAAAAGCATATATATAGATGTAACTAAGACAGAAAGTATAAATAATGCTGTTGAAAAGATTATAAAAGATGAAGGCAAAATTGATGTTCTTGTTAACAATGCTGGATATGGTCTTCTTTCAACTGTAGAAGATGGAACAGATGAAGAAATGTTTAATCAGTTTGATGTAAATGTATTTGGACTACTCAAAGTTACAAGAGCAGTTCTTCCATATATGAGAGAAGCAAAAGCAGGAGTTATAATTAATATTAGCTCATTTTTAGGAAAGATGGGACTTCCTCTTTTAGCTCATTACAATGCATCTAAGTATGCAGTTGAAGGAATAGTAGACTCTTTAAGATTTGAAACTCTACCGTATAATGTAAGAGTTCATTCTATCCAAGCAGGACTTTTTGGAACAAATTTTGTAAAAAAGGGTTTAGTTGTTAATTCAAAAACAACAGATGAAAACTCACCCTATAAAGATTTAGTAGCACATTTTGTTCCAATAGTGGCAAAAGCGATAAATGAAGGTCCTTCTTCTCAACCAATAGCTGATGCAGTAAAAAATATTATAGAAGATGAAAACTCAGAAATATTTATTCCTGTGGGGGATGAGGCTAAAACTTTTATACCACTAAGAAAAGAGTTAAGCGATAAAGCATTTGAGCAAAAAGTTAGAGATACTTTTAGTATTTAATATATAATTAGAAATATTCTTTAGTTAAATATTTGATGTATGTAAAGTAATCTCATATTTTCTGTTAACATATAAAAGAATATTTCTAAGTTCTCCTTCATTTCTTTAAATCTAATAGAAACTTGTGATTATTGATAATAGATGATATTCTTTAATCACCTCGATAGATTAAATAATTAAAACAAATAAATATTGCAAAAGTGATGCTTATTTATATTTAGTATTAATTAATTTAGTAACTATTTCATAAGAAATATTTGACATGATATCAATTCTAGTTTTTTCTTTTGAAAACATTGATAAATTTCCTACTTTTTTAAAAGTTATATTAATTTTTTCATAGATTCTGAATATACTATCAAAATCATATTTATCAAGAAATGTAAATTTATTAAATGTATATCCACTTTCCTTCATATCTTGAATCAAATAAAGACATATTAGATCAGGAATCCACATCTTTTTATTTTTATCTATGGAGGTGGATGTAATTAGAAATTCTAAGTAGTTTATACATGTATTATAGAAGTAGTACGTACTATCAGCTAATCTGGCTTTAGTTAAAGTATCTTTATTTTCATTTTGAAGAATCATTATATTTTGAACTTTTTCAATAGTTAATATATTTTCTTGAATATCTTTTTTTAAGTCTTTCATAGTATTATAGGTTGTAATTCTTTCATCAGATGTAAAATCTGAAATTAATTCTTCAGCATTCGCAGTATCTTCTACATATAAATAGTTTTCTAATAACATATCACATATCATTAAAACTATTTCACATTTTAAATCTTTTAATGTATAGTTTCTTTGATGTAAATATGTTTTAAGATACTTTTGCTTTTGTATGGTATTTGATTTTGTTTTAGATGTCTTTTTTATCAAGGTTTTACTTCTTATCTTATAAGATTGAATTAATTATATATCAATTAATTAGAATATTTATTGATAAAAAACAATAAATTAAATTTTTGATAAAATTTGTATTTACACAATTATTTCAAAGTATCCAAATAAGTTTTCTACTCTTTTTTTGATTTGAATTTGTATAATATAATGTCTTATCTGTGTTTAGATATTAAACTAAATATATAGATAGATGGCTACCGAGTCTTTTTTATATCTTTCAGTTATAATTTAAAAAACTTTTTAATTTTATTAATCAATCCATTTTCCCTTTTTTCTTTTATGGGTTCTTCTTCTTTATAACAATTTTTAGGAAGTTCATTCCCTGGCATACCATCAACATTAATAACCTTTATCTCGGGATGAATCAATTTCCTAAACTCTTCTTGTACGACCATTTTTGTTGTCATCAGACTCATTGCACAACCATGACATGCACCGGTAAGTTCTATATAAATAGTAGCACTTTTTACACCTAACAATCTAATATCCCCACCATGAGAGCTAATGTAAGTACTTATTTTAGATAAATTATACTTTGTCGCTCTATATATCTCCTCATCTGAAAAAGGCATCATTTAATTATCCTTTGTAATATATATTATAATTTATTATAATAGTATATGATTACTTAAATAAGACTAATCATTTTGCAATACTTTTCTAAGCACTATTTCTATTTTAATTATTTTAAAAAGTATTGATTGGTTTTATTATACTAAAGCTTTATTTTTTAATGATACTTTTGAATTTATAGACTCTCAATCTCTTATTTCAGATCTTTTGAAGAATTAGAAAAGATTAATATCAATTTTTCTGTAATTTGAATAAATATCTTTTATTATGATTGATGATTAGATTTTTCCATAATGTATTGATTTGAACTTTTGAAAAATACAATAATTAAATCAATGATATTTTTATAAGATTTTATTATAATATTTAATTTTTCAATATATTTTTTATTTTACTTTATGTATGTTTCTTTAAATTTTTAAACTCTAAAGGAGAGGAAGAAGTATAGTGTTTAAAAAATTTAGAAAAATGTGAAAGGCTATTAAATTCTAAATTATTAGAAATTTCTGTAATGGTTAAGTTACTATAAGTTAATTCTCTTTTTATTTCAATAATAATTCTTTCAAAAATTAAAGAAGATACTGTTTTATTTAAATATTTTTTTGTTAATTCATTTAATCTTTTTGTTGTTAAATTAAGTGATTTTGCATAAAACAATGCTGATTTTTCGTGTATAAATTCTTTTTCAATTAGATCTAATAATAAATAGATTCTTTGATCTTTATAATATAAATTATTTGTATTTTTTTTAGATTTTAATATATATTCTAATATTGAACCAAATAAGTAAGCACAAAGAGTATTAGGTTGATTTTCAGTTAATAACATTGATATTAACTGATTGATATTATTGAAAACACTTAAAGATAGTTCTATAATAGGAAAAGAATTTTTTTCATATAATTTGTTTACCATATCATATGAGGGTAAAAAATCTTTTGAAAAATGGAAAATATATCCTATGCAAGTATTAGGTTGTTTATCTTTGATCCATTGATGTACTTGTCCAGGTTTTATTAAATAAACTGTGTTTTCTTTTAAATCATATGTTTGGAAATCTATAGTAAGTTTTATATTACCTTTTGATATGCAAACAAGTTCATATAGAGAATGTTGACGTATATCAAAAGAAAAACCATTTATATTTTTTTCAATTTTTTTAATACTAAATGAGTTATTATTTCTTGATGTATTTACTTTATCTTCCATATTATATTTTAACCTTTTAAAACTTCAATGAAGTCAAAGTTAAATCTTTTTTATAATCTATTGTTTTATGGTTGATGTACAAATTATACAATAAATTGTACTAATTAACCATTTATATTTTTTTTTGCTAAATGTATACTGCTGAAAAAACATAGGGAAATTAAATGAGTGTAACAAAGATATATATTTACATTATTAGAAGTCTTTTCAATTTAAGTTTAAATACTACAAAATATTTTGAGAATAAATATTCAAAATTAATAAATCAACAAATAAATAAAGTTAATAAAAGAAATTACTAAGTGGTAATTTAAAAATGGGGAATACAATAAAATGTCTTTAAAAGAATTAGATAAGAAATATGTATTAAATACTTATAACAGAAACTATGTTAATTTTGTAAAAGGTGAGAGTGCAACACTTTTTGACGAAAATATGAAAAATTATATAGATTTTGGGAGTGGAATTGGTGTTGTTTCTGTTGGTCATGGAAATAAAATCATTGCTAAAACTATTTATGAACAAGCAGAAAGAATTACACATATTTCAAACTTATTTGCAATAGAACCGCAAAGTTTATTGGCAAAGAAAGTGGTTGAATTAAGTGGTTATGACATGGCATGTTTTTTTGGAAATAGTGGGGCTGAAGCAAATGAAGCAGCAATCAAAATTGCAAGAAAGTATGGGCAAAGAAAATATAATGGTAAAAGATATAAAGTTATAACATTAGAAAATTCATTTCATGGACGAACCATTACAACTTCAAAGGCCACGGGGCAAGTAAAAGTTCATAAAAAAGATTTTGCACCTTATCCTGAAGGATTTTCTTTTAATCAAAATATTGAAAAAATATATAAAAGTGTTGATGATGAAACAGTTGCTGTGATGATGGAACTAATTCAAGGAGAAGGTGGTCTTATGACATTTGAAATTGAAGAAGTTCAAAAATTAGCTAGATTTCTAAAAAGTAAAGACATTTTGCTAATTATTGATGAAGTACAAACTGGAGTATATAGAACGGGAGAGTTCTTAGCTTCTAATTTTTATAATATTGAGCCAGATATCATAACTATTGCAAAAGGCATAGGTGGTGGAGTTCCTATTGGAATAGTTATGAGTAAACATAAAGAGATTTTTGAACCAGGAGATCATGGTAGTACTTTTGGAGGTAACTATCTTAGTTGTCAAGTAAGTTTAAAAGTATGTGAGATTTTAGAAAAACATAAAAATACTGGTGTATTGAAGAGTACATCTGATTATTTTTCTTTATCATTACTTAATATACTAAATGATTACGATGATGTTTTTGATAAAATACTTGGATTTGGCTTGATGAAAGGATTACGTTTAAAAAATGAAAATATATTAGAAAGCGTAATAAAAACTTTATTTGAAGAAGGAGTAATAGTTTTAAAATCAGGAAAAAATGTTTTAAGATTTTTACCCCCTTTAACAATTACAAATAAAGAGATAAAAGAGGGATTTAGAAGAATTGAAATTGCTCTAAAAAGGATTAAAAATGAAGATTAAATCAAGAATTAGAAATATTTTTTGTGGAAAAGAACAAGAAATTGATGATGGAAAAAGAAATTCTTATAAAACATCATATAAAAAAACACTTGTATCTAAAAATGAAATATTAATTGTAAATGAATTTGGATTTAAAATGGATACACAAAGTGATAAAATACATCATGGAGGAATTGATAAAGCTGTATGTGTGTATAGTCAAAAGTATTATCCTTATTTTAAAAATAAATATGATTTAAGTCTCTCTGAATGTGCATTTGGTGAAAACTTTACTATCGAAGACTTGGATGATTCAGAAGTTTGCTTAGGAGATAAGTTCCAATGTGGAGAGGTAATATTTGAAGTTTCTCAACCAAGACAGCCTTGCTGGAAAATATCTTCTGTTTTAGGAATAAAAAGTTTAACTGCATTAATTGTAAAAGAACATAAAACAGGATTTTATTTTAGAGTGATAAAAGGTGGGTATATTCAAATAGGTAATGAATTAGAATTGATTTCAAGAGATTACCCTGATATAACTATTGAGCATATAAATCAATGTTCATTTAATGCAAAAGAAAATCAAAAAAATATAAAGAAAATACTAGCTTGTGATAAATTAGCAAATGCTTATAGATTATCTCTATCAAAAAGATATAAAGATAAAGAACAAGGCATTCAAGAATGGCAAGAAGATACGTATGGACAATAAGTTATTATATTTATTTTTCTTATCTAATTTTGAATTAGAAACTTAAATCTATACTTAAAGTAGAATAGCTTAGAAACTTTTATTAAGTACCTGTCCAGTTACATTAATTCCTACTCAAAATAGGTTAATAGCTTTTTTAAATTGAAATTTCATAAGTAACTCACAAACATCTATTTTCCGACACTTATTAATTTTTCCATATTTTAAATTTTAAAAAGTATACGAAAACTAAAAGATATGTTTTTCACTAGATGTCAGAAAATATAAAGTTAGTTTTCGTATATAGGAAGGGCTGTTACTTAAATTATATATAAAATCATATTCTGCAGAAAGTTATTCTTTAAAATAATCCCTTTTCATTCAATGAAATATAACCCATTTTTTTATAACCTTTTTGTCTTTTTTGAAAACTTGATCGTAACATGGGAGTATTTTCATCATAAAAATCTATAGCTATACACTCTTGTCCATCTCTTCCTATTCTCCCAAGATATTGAACTATTCTTCCCCAATATGAAACGGGCATTGTAAGAATAATAGCATCAAGATGTGAAAAATCTATTCCTTCTCCAATAAATGAGCTAGTTGATAAAATAATTGAGGAACTATTAGCTTCTTTTAAAAACTCTTTTTTCATTTTTGATTTTAAGCCACCATGTATAAGAGTTGATTTTATCTTTTTTGCATCTAATATGTGATATAAAATATTTAAATGTTCAATTCTTTCACTAAGTACTAAGATATTTCTATTTTTTAATTTTTCAATCTCAGAAATTATGAGATTATTCCTATCAAAATCTTCTACCATTTCATTTAGAATTAATGAAAAATCATCACTTAGTGCTTCAAATGTAGAAACAATTGTTTTTAATGTATGTATTTTTTTAATCTCTTTTTTTGATTCATATGCAATATCTCCACACTGCATAAACATAATTGGATGCATCCCATCTTGTCTTGCAGGTGTTGCACTTAAACCTAAAACAAATTTACCTTTAAACCTTTTTAGAGGTATTTCAAAGGAAACTGCTGGAATATGATGTGCTTCATCAATTATAATTTGTGAATATTCTTCAATTAGTTCAGGTCTATTTTTTAGTGATTGTAAAGTAGCTATGTCTAAATTTGAATTTAGTTTTTTCTTACCATTACCAAGCTTTCCAATGGCTTTTATATCAATCTGAAAATATTCACATAATCTTTCTACCCATTGATCAAGTAAATTGCTTTTGTTTACTAAAATCAAGGTATTAACTTTTCTTTTTTCAATTACTGCTGCTGCAACTGCCGTTTTACCAAATCCTGGAGGTGCAATCAAAATTGAATAATCTTGTAGGAGTATTTTTTCTAAAGCTATTTGCTGTTCATCTTTTAAAGTAAGATTAAAATTTAGTTTCTCGATAGACTTTACAAATCGTTTATCTTCAATAAAAAGTTTTGCTTTATTAGAGTTGAAAAGGTTAAGAACTTTATTTGTAAGTCCTCTTGGAACAATAATATATTTTTCATTTATATCAAATGATGTAATAATTCTTGGTGTATTAAAAGTAGAAAATCTTAAATTCTGTAACTTAAAAAACTCTGGATTTGAAAAGCTTGATAATCTTTGTAGTTTATTTAATACTTCTTTTGAGAGATTTTCTTTTTCAATATATAAAGCATCATATAAAATTGCTTTGGTTGTTTTAGGGAAAACAAGTGGTTTATCTCGTTTAATTTCCCAAGGCATAAGGTTCTCATCATAATTTGAGCTTAGTAAATGCTCTCGTAAAATTGCTGATACTTGATAGAATGATATTTTTGAAATATTTTGTAATATCTCCCATTGATTCTCAAATGGTTGCATAGTATCTATATCAATAAAAATTGTTTTATTTTCACATCTTGAGCCATAGTGAAGAGGAAGTGCAACTAAATTCCCTAATGCATCAGGTGATACAAAATCTTGATTTGGAAACATTCTATCATAGCTTGTCATATCAATACCACTAGTTGTATCCATAGCTTTTGTGATAATTATATCACCTAGTTTTCTGGCATCCTTTGCTTTAATTGTTAATTCAAAAAAGTACCAAATATGGATACCATTCCCTGATTTTGAAAGCTCTATCAATGGTTTTAGTCCAAGACTTAACGAGATTTTATTTATAGCTCTTGCATCTTCAATAAAACTTGCTTTATCTAAATCAATTACTAAAAATTTTGCCATAGTTTGATTTACGACAACATAAGTGCCAAGTCTAATTTTTCCTTCTAGATGTTGTTGAATAATCTCATTTGAAATAGGAATATAATCATTCCCTTTAAAAGTATAAGTTGAGGGAGAATAACCTTTTTTTAATCCATCTTTACTAACCCAATATTTTGCAAAAACATCACTTCTACCAATAAAAAGAGATTTAAAAAGTTCAATTTTCTGCTCTTTTGAAAAAGGTGATAATTTTTCTATTTCTCTTTTTGTTTGTAGAATCTCATTATCTAAATTAATTTTTTGAGATTCTAAATGTTGTAGTTTTTGGCGAAGTTCTGGAAGAGTCATTTTTAATCTTAATCACCTAAATCATTTTTTGGATTTTCTAAGGACTGTTTCATTTGTTGTTGAAACTCCCATCTTTTATCTTCTGAACAAATATCATTGATATATCCAATAGTATTATGCTTAGAGTTATTTACACCAAAAATTTCTTGCAAATTTGAGACAAGATTACGAAAACATTCAAACTCTTCTTTTTTACCATTATTATGGTCATATTCAAGTTCTTGAATTACAATTTTCTTTTCAACACTATCTTCATATTCTGGTGGAATTGTTATAATATAACCATTGGTTGCTGTTTCAATTTCTATTTTCATAACTTGTTTACCTAACTTTCATATTTTCAATTACAGCTATAAAAAACTCTTTTGACCAAAGTTCAATTTCTCTAATATCTTTTATAAAAGGTTGAACATCATTTTTTGCTTTTTCTACATCAAGAGTTTCTATTCTTTGTAACAATAATTCTTTTATGCTTTCTTTGTTAAGAGTATCTGGTATTTTTATATCATTAGATTCTAAATATTTACAACTTTGAGTTAATCTTGATTTTAAATGCTTAGAGTCAAGTTCCACATTATTTGCTATATACCAAATTAAATCATACCAATCTCTTCCTTTTGGTCTTGTACTCCATGCTCGACATAAAATCGCATGCATTTTCCCTGCGTATAAAGATGGTAATGTAAATGCATTTATAGAAAATGGTCTAGGTGTTAATCTAATTACATTTTGTGTTTCAAAATCTAATGGAGGATTTGTATCTACTTCTAATTTTATTTTTACAATTTTGTCTTTGTTAATAGCTTTAGTAATATCTTTTGGAGCATTTATATTTAGTAAATGCTCTATAGTATTTCCTTTTACAAATGCTGATGCTATTGCACTATTTGAATTCTTTTCTTTTATTTCTATTGTTATATCAAATCCAAATGATTTTAAAGTATCAACAATAGCATCTTGAAAAGGCTTTAAATCAAAGTTTGGATTTGATTCAAGTAGCGAAAAATCTAAATCTTCAGAAAATCTAGGAAGATTATGTAAAATTCGTAAAGCAGTCCCACCATAAAAAGCAGCATGTTTAAAAAATCCAGCATCATACAGCCCAAGCAGTACTATTTCTTGAAGAATTTCTCTTAATGCATCAAAACTACTATTTGAATTTGATAAATCATATTTTTCTAACATTTTCATAAGTGCTGGATGAGTCATAATTTTCCTTTTTTTACTATAGTTGCCAATGTTTTTAGATTTCTTGATTTATATGCAGTTGCAATTATTTCTATAAGTTCATAATTTAAAGGTGTAGTAATATCAATTCTTAAATCATATTTTAGATATTCAATCATTGAATTTTGAGTTAAAGTTCCAATGCCTCTATCATATTTTATTTTATCACATAATGCTTTTTCAGCAGTTGCAATAAATCTTCCACCTTCAATATCATCATAAATCCAATCAATTCCCAAAGAATATGCTTGTAGACTTACTTTTTTATAACTAAATCTTCCAATAGGAGTATCAAATAATTTTTCATTTTTACTTGTAGCTGATGTTACTTCACTTACTCTTTCAGGTATCATTCCATAATAACTTAAAGCATAATCAAATGATACATAAGATGGTGAATATAAAGTATTTGCAACACTGAGTAGATTAATTGGTTTTGTTTGATAAAGTTTAGAAAAAGTATAAAAACCTTTTTTTAATCTTACTAATTCACCATTTTTAACAAGATTTGATATTTTCTCATTTACATTACTAATTGATTTCTCAAGTAGTGAATATATCATTTCATGGGAAAAGATACTTAATGGTAAAGCATTTTTTAATTCTATTGTTTTCATAGGAATGATTTTAACATAATATTCATTATATTGTATAGATAATCCAATTTATTGAGATTTAATTTATATAATAATGAATTTTTTATATTAAGAAAATAAAATTTAGAATAATTCTTGAAACTTAATTTAATATTAATAATATACACGAGAGAGCTAAGATAAAAATATGCAAAAAGAAGTAGATGAAAAATTATTTTTAAACATCTGTTTTCCGACACTTAGTAATTTTTCCATATTTTAAAAAGTATACGAAAACTAAGAAATATGTTTTTCAGTTAATGTGGAAAATATAAAATTCATTTCCGCATACATAATTCTTTTCTAAAACTCAATTGTTAAATAAAAATTATAATATTCTCTAAAATATAGAATATTCTTAATAAATCCTAAAGTATTATAAAATTCGCACGAAATTGCACGAAAAAATATCAATTTATACATTTTATGCTATTATTTAATAATTACTTAAAAACTATATATTTCGCATGAAATTGCACGAAAGGAAAGATATGAAAGTTGATGACTTATCTAGAAATCAAAGAAACATTATTGCACTACTTGAAATAATAAAAGAAGGTTCATCAAGTGAATTATCACAGAAGCTTGGACTTCCTAAAAGAACGTTTCTTGACAATGTTAATTTTTTAATTAAGAATGATTTTGTAAAAAAATCAGGAGTAGGAAAAAGTACTTTTTATTCTAGAGTTATAATAAATGAATATATCGCGAAAGAAATTACTGTTTTTAAAGAAGGTGTTAGGTTTGGTGTTCTTGAATTCGGAACAGATGGTTTTGGATTTTTATATGATAAAAATTATAAAGGAGAGAAACCAGATAATCTTATGGAGCAAAAAAATCGACCTGATTTATTTCCAGAGTTTGAGAATCTTATTCCTGAATATGCAAGAAGAGATAAGTTAATAAGAGAATATAATTCAGAATATTTATCTGAGTTGTTAATTCACTTGAAAAATTCCCATGGAGCATATGATTTTATAAATAGCTATGAAGAAGGGAAATATATAAGTGATTATTCAAAAAGACCTTCTTGGTACAGTGTAAAAAATAAAATACTAGGAGAAAATGATTATCCAAATGTTTTATCTGGTTTCAATCTTAAAATAGACAATGAAATATTAAAAGCTAAAACTAAAGGAGAACATTCACACTTAAGTGGTAATCAAAATAAAGTGGATATTAATATTGATTTTGAAAACAAAAATATTTCAGAAGTAACAAACGATGAGATTGCTCAATATTTACTTAAACCATATAGTGAAGATTTGTCCAGTTATTTTGAACAGTTTAAAAAAAAAGATAAAGGTTATTATCCACATATTGCAATTAATGAACATCTTTTTATGAGTTTTGCAAAAAATGAGTTAGGATTTAACGTTCCTTATACTGCATTAATAGAAGGGGAAAGAGAATTCCACTACATAACAAAAAGATATGATAGATATGAAAATTATAAATATCATCAAAAAGACTTTGCTCAATACCTTAATATTGATAGTACTAAAAAATATAAAACAACAAGTGAGAAATTATTTAGTAAATTAAATGAAGTTTTATATAATGAAGAAGAAAAGTTTAATGCATTAAAATTTTATTTTTATTCTACTATTATTAAGCATAGTGATCTTCATGCAAAAAATATTGCTACTTTAAACATAGGAAGAGAAAAGAATATACTAGCACCATTATATGATGTCATATCAATTGGTATTTATTATGGAAATAGTGATGCGCTTGGTTTATCTGTTAATAATAAATATCCTAATCAAAGAGTTAAGTTTAGAGTGGAAGATTTTTATGGACTTGCCCATATATTAGGGATTAGTAATGAAAGATTTAAACTAGCTGCAAAAGATATTCTAATTACCTTTATTGATAAATTTCCTTCATATATAGAAGCAACAAAAGACTTATTGAAGTTTTCTTCACTTGAAATTAATAATACAAGAAATGGATATACAAATCTAATTATTAAAATGGCAAATTTTTATAATGAAAGAATTGTTGAGTTTATGAAATTAAATATGTTGAAAGATTTTGAAATAGAGCATTATAAAAATAAATTACAAGATGATAAGCTTTTAAAGTATGATAAAAATGAGTTAAAAAAGTTACATAAAAGTCATATTATAAAATAAATGATGAATGATTTTTTTAAATTCACTTAATAACTTAAGCAAATATTTTTAACCCAATATTTTCATTAATTTTTCCTGTAAGTTTAGTTGTTTTAATTTAACATACTGCTGTTAATTTAAAAAAATATGAAATTTATATTTTGTAGACAAGTGGAATAATAAATGTGCTATCTAAAAATTATTTTTAAACATCTGTTTTCCGACACTCAGTAATTTTCATATATTTTTGAATTTTTAAAAATATATGAAAACCAAGAAATATGTTTTCCATATAGTGTCGGAAAATATAAAGTTAGTTTTCGTATATATAATAAAATGTTGAACTTCGATAGGGAAAAAAGTGTCTGAATTTTAGTTACCATTCCAATTGGTTGAATTATTAATATTGTTTTAGAATCACTTATTAAAAAAATTATCTGTAATTTGCTTTTCTTGAAGATTTATATCTTTAGCTATAGCTCTGATTCTTTCATCTTCTTCATAAAGCTCTAATTTTTGTTTCACAAAATCTTCTGCACCACTAATATTCTTTGATTTTTGTATAATTTCTTCTTGTAATTCATTTATTCTAATAAGTGCATTTTTCATAAGTTGATCATTAAATTTCAAAATCTACTCCTATTTTATTTTTTATAAAATTATCATCAATATTTTGATAAAAAGTATCATTTCTTTTATCAATGAAATGTAAATTAATACTCTCTTTAAATAATGATTTTATCTCTAATACTGTGTTATAAGAGTTAAAATTACTCTTAACAAATATTTCTTTAGGGACTTTCCTGTGTGTTACTACTTCTCTTCTTGTTGCATATTCAAAACAAACTTTTGGATAATTATAGAGATAATATATATGAATATTGTAGCCTCTTTTTGCTAATCTTTCAATATTTTGAATAGCTAAATTAACATTAGATAGATTAGAATCTAAAATAATAGAATAACCTTTTTTTAAAGTATAGTTAAAAAGTCCATTAAATCCTCTACTGGCAACTTTTTGGAAAACATCTGAATTCTGACCATCATAACCAACTGGCTTGAAAAATTCTCTAATATTATCAGTATCTATATGTAAAATATCTGGATTATTTTCCTTAAAAAAAATCCCTAACTCAGTTTTCCCAACACCACTCATACCAGCTGTAAATATAGCTATTTTTTCATCTGTATCTTGTATCTCATTTGTGTACTCATTTAAAAATTGTTGTTTGTTCTGATTAAGATAGTCCGTAGCTATTTTTTCTAATTTGTTCATTTTAAGTTATTCTTTTTATAAATTTTGAATTTGATTTAATGCAAAAATTGTTTTATCATCATTAAACTTAGATTATAACATACTCCTTCAATGTTTCAAATTATATATTATATTCCTAACTATACATCTATTTGGGTGATAACATAAATAGGCAATAGCTTTTTGAATCCAAATTCTAAAAGCAGCTTACAATCATCTGTTTTCGACACTATCAAAAACTTCAAAAATAACTAAAATTCCATCAAATAAGTATACGAAAAATACTATCGGATTAAAATATAGTACGGAAATTAAGTATAAAGGGTTTTTCGTATATTAAAATTTAAAGGTATGTAATAATGAATTAATTAAGTATGTGATAAGTGAAAGATATATTTTAAAAATAAGAATTAAGAGATATAAATTGATGTGATATGCAGGATTAAACTTGCCTTTAAATAGGTAGTTTTGAAGACAAAATTATAAAAGTACCCCTAAAAAGTACCCTAAGATTATAAATTTCTAAAGTTTTAAAATTCTTTTTTTATATCTAAAATAGTCTGTTTAAAAATAGGTAAATTGTATCTAATTACTTCTTCAATAATATTATCATCCTTAAGTTTAGAAAATTGTTCTGCAATTCTTATTATATTCATTCTAATTGCTGGTTTTATAATTTTATCATTTATTGCTTGTGTAATTTTTAGATTACTGTCATTTTATAATGAAATCAATATCTTAAATAGCTTCCAATATTTTATTTAATCTATTTATTGCTTTAGACATATATTAAATCTTTCATGATTTTTTTATTTGAATCAGATACAAAATCAACTTCTGTTTTGAAGATTGTTTTTAATTCATCTTTTATTTCATCGATTCTTAATATTTTAGAAAAACCACCAATATATTTTTTAGAGAATTTATCATAATCTAATTTATAAGCTATATCAATATCACTATACTTAGTATTTGTTTCTTTTGCATAACTTCCAAATACTCCAAGTATTTCTAAGCCTTCATTTTGATATATTGGTTTTAGTTCTTTTAATTTATTTAATATTTCATTTTTATTCATAATAAAATTATATCATAAAAAAATTTATAACTTTTCTTTCATCCAGTTATTAATTTTCTCTTCTTCCCAAATTGTAATTCAAGGACTTAATTTTATAGGTTTTGGAAATTTACCTTCACTAACCCATAGCCAAATAGTGCTTTTAGTAATATACCCCTAAAAGTTTTGATTTGATAATAGTTAATTAGACGGTATTGTTTGTAATTGAGATAAGAAGTACCATTTTTAGGTACTTTTTAGACTTTATAAGTTTTGTTTGTGTATTGGTGGAGATGTGCGGGATCGAACCGCAGTCTTAAAACAGTTCACATAAGCGTCTACATGCTTAGCAGAGTTGAATAATTTCACTTTACAACAGCTCAACTCCCCAGGCAATTATAAAGCTAAGATTTGGAATTTCTCTTTGAGTTTCAATCAACTCCTCAAAGATAATCTATCTAGGGTGAACCAGCATTTATCTACATAGATAGAATCCGTAGTGCCAGTCTCCAAAAGACTCAAGCCCGAAGGCGAGTCAGTAAGTTTTTAAAACTTACGCAGCTTTTGCGTAAGCTGGAGCGTAATTTGTATTATTTGCGTCTAAAAAAAATGAACCGCGTAACGGCATGTTCAGGCCGACATGCAACTTATACTCACTGCTCTAATCGATGCCAAGTCATCCCCATAACCTAAAAATGAATTTTACAAAACAAATTATTAAAAGGATGTTAATTGTAATCAGATTGTCACTAAAATAGCAATTTAAAACTATTTTATCCATTCTTATATTTAAAAATAGTACAATAATATATAAAAAAATATATAAAATATATCGGAGTGAATAATGAGTAAAAAAGGTATTTTAATTATCGGAGCAGGTGGAGTTAGTCGTGTTGCAACTGTAAAAAGTGCAATGAACATAGACACTTTTGAAAAGATTACATTAGCGTCAAGAACGATTTCAAAATGTGAATCAATAGCGGCTGATATTTTAAAAAATCAAGGTGTGCAAATCGATGTAGCTTCTGTTGATGCTGATAATGTAGATGAATTAGTAAAATTAATTCAAAAAGTTAATCCAAAAATGGTTTTAAATGTTGCATTACCATACCAAGATTTAACTATCATGGACGCTTGTACAAAATGTGGTGTTGATTATGTAGATACTGCAAACTATGAACATCCAGATGAAGCTAAATTTGAATATAAAGAACAATGGGCTAGAAATGATCAATTTAAAGAAGCTGGAATCATGGGATTATTAGGTTCAGGTTTTGACCCAGGAGTTACTGGAGTATTTTGTGCATATGCTCAACAAAACTTATTTGATGAAATTCACACTATTGATATCATGGATTGTAATGCAGGAGATCATGGTTATAAGTTTGCAACAAATTTCAACCCTGAAATCAATCTAAGAGAAGTATCTGCAAATGGTAGATATTGGGAAAATGGACAATGGATTGAAACAACTCCACTTGAAATAAGAGTTGATCATGATTATCCAGAAATTGGAGTAAAAGCTTCATATCTTTTATATCATGAAGAATTAGAGTCATTAGTTAAAAATATCAAAGGTTTAAAAAGAATTAGATTCTTTATGACATTTGGAGATTCATATATTGCTCATATGAATTGTTTACAAAATGTTGGAATGTTAGGTATTGAGCCAGTTGAACATAAAGGAATGATGATTACTCCTATTGAGTTTTTAACTACATTATTACCAGATCCTTCAAGTTTAGGACCAAGAACTGTTGGACAAACAAATATTGGATGTATCATAGAAGGTATCAAAGATGGAAAACCAAGAAAAATTTACATTTACAATGTTTGTGATCACCAAGAGTGTTATAGAGAAACAGGAGCTCAAGCTGTAAGCTATACAACAGGAGTTCCTGCGATGATTGGTTCGAAAATGGTTTATAAAGGTATTTGGAAAAATAAAGGTGTATTTAACATTGAAGAGTTTGATGCAAAACCATTTATGGATGAGTTGATGACTCAAGGTCTTCCTTGGAAAATCCTAGAGTTGAATTAATTCTTTTTTTCATACTCTGCGTTGAAGATTATGAAAAAATCTCTTAATTCATAAATTTATTGATAAAAAAGTTTTCTTAAATATAGAACATTTTAAAAGGAGTTTGTGATGAAAAAGTATATTTGTACCGCGTGTGATTATATTTATGATCCAGCAATAGGTGATCCAGATTCTGGAATTAAACCAGGAACTGCATTTGAAGATTTACCAGATGATTGGGAATGTCCAGATTGTGGTGTAAGTAAAGAGGATTTTGAGCCACTTGAAGACAAATAATTTAATAGTAGATAGTTTTGATAAACTACCAAGTCCAAGTTATGTGTGTGAAGAGAAACTTTTAGAAAAAAATTTGATACTTCTAAAAAGAATTCAAGATGAAGCTAATGTTAGTATTCTTTTAGCCCTAAAGGGTTTTGCATTATGGTCAACTTTTGATTTATGCAAAAAGTATCTAAAAGGATGTTGTGCATCAGGCCTTCATGAGGCGATTTTAGCCAAAGAAGAGTTTGGAGGAGAAGTTCATACTTATTCTGCTGCTTTTAAAGATGATGAGATTGATGAAATTATTTCATTATCAAATCACTTAGTTTTTAACTCTTTTAATCAACTAAAAAGATATAAAGATAAAGCTTATGGAAAAGTTTCATTAGGTATTAGATTAAATCCTGAATACTCATCTGTTGATGTTGATTTATACAACCCATGTGCTCCATTTTCAAGACTTGGGACTACAAAAGCAAATTTTGATGAGTCTCAATTAGAATTTTTAGATGGTTTTCATTTTCATGCTCTTTGTGAGCAAAATGTGGATGCTCTTGAAGGTGCATTAACAGCTTTTGAAAAGAATTTCTCACAATATTTTGATAAGTTAAAATGGGTAAACTTTGGTGGTGGACATCATATCACTAGAGCTGATTATGATGTTGAAGGATTAATTACTCTTTTAAAAGATTTTAAATCAAGATATCCACATCTAAAAGTTTATTTAGAACCAGGTGAAGCAGTTGGTTGGCAAACTGGATATTTAGTAGGAACTGTTCTTGATATTATAAATAATGGTATGGATTTAGTTATTTTAGACACATCAGCAGAAGCGCATATGCCTGATACTTTAGCTATGCCATATAGAGCAATGATTAGAAACTCTGGACTTGCTGGTGAAAAAAAACATACTTATAGACTTGGTGGTAATACTTGTTTAGCAGGTGATGTTATTGGAGATTATTCTTTTGATGAGCCATTAAAAGTTGGAGATAAAATCATTTTTGAAGATATGATTCATTATACAATGGTAAAAACTACAACGTTTAATGGGATTAAATTACCATCAATTGTTGTAAAACATAATGAAGAATCTTATCAAATTATAAAAAACTTTGGATATAATGACTATAAAGTAAGACTTTCATAGGAGAATAAATGGGGCAGGAGCGGAAAATTATTGATAATGAATTTTCAGATATGGAGGAAATTGATACTGAAAAATCTTTAAAACATGATTATAAAGAAAAAAATAGAGATAGAGAAAAGTTAGAAGAAAAAGAAGAAGAGGGACGTAAAAAAGTTCAGATTTGGGTTAGAAAAGAGACTTTAGATTATGAAAAAGAGTTAACAAAACTACAAATTGAACTTCTAAAATTACAAAATCATGTAAAAGAAAATGGACTAAAAGTTCTTATGATTTTTGAGGGTAGAGATGCTGCTGGCAAGGGTGGAACTATTAAAAGAATCACAGAACATTTAAATCCAAGGGGTGCAAGAGTTGTGGCTTTAGAAAAACCAAGTGATATTGAAAAAACACAATGGTATTTTCAAAGGTATACACAACATCTACCAAGTGCTGGGGAAATCGTAATGTTCGATAGATCTTGGTATAACAGAGCAGGTGTTGAGCCTGTAATGGGATTTTGTACAACTGAAGAACATCATGAGTTTTTAAGAGAAGTTCCAGAATTTGAAAAAATGCTTGTTAAATCAGGAATAATTTTATTTAAATTCTACTTTTCTGTTTCAAAAAAAGAACAAGCAAAGAGATTCAAAAAAAGAGAAATAGATCCTTTAAAACAGTTCAAACTTTCACCTGTTGATAAAGAATCTCAAAATTTATGGGATAAATATACGATTGCTAAATTTTCAATGTTGATGGCTTCAAATACAGACATCGCCCCATGGACTGTAATTAGAAGTGACAATAAAAAAGCTGCAAGATTAAATTGTATAAAACATATATTGTTAAATGTTAATTATGAACGTAAAACAGATGATAAAATATTTGAAATAGATAATGAAATTTTAATTACTGGAATTGAAGAAATAGAAAATATGGAACAAGACCATAAATTAGCAAGGTTAGCCTAATGAATTTAAGTGATTTTGAAATGACAACGTATAGCGGCTTATACGTTTCAAAAGAGGCACATGTAAAATATGGAAAAAAATATATTACAAGATTTCAACATGATAAAAAAAGATATGTAAAAGTTTTAGGCTATAGCATAAGAGATAAAATGAGTGTTAAAAATGCATTTGATTTAATGCAAAAATTTAAAGACACAATAATTGTAGAACCTCATGAAACTATAATTGAAAAAGCAGAAGAAAAAATAGTAGTACAGGAAAAAAAGGTGTCAATAAAAGATAATGCAGAATTAGTAAAACTAAAAGAAGAAAATGATTTTTTTAAATCTATATTAGGTGATTATCAAAAGTTAAAGCCAGAAGTTTTAGCAGAAGGTATTCAAAAAATTCATGATTTAGAAGCTTTGAAAAAATATCAAATAGAATTAATAAAACTTCAAAATTTCCTAGAAAAAGGGAATAAAAGAATGATTATTCTTTTTGAAGGAAGAGATGCTTCAGGAAAAGGTGGAGCTATTAGAAGAATTACTAGATATATGAATAATAAACATTATAGAATAGTAGCTCTTGGTAAACCTGATGATACTCAAAGAAACCAATGGTTTTTACAAAGATACATTGAACATTTTCCAACAGGTGGAGAAATAGTAATGTTTGATAGATCTTGGTATAACAGAGCTATGGTTGAGCCAATTTTTGGATTTTGTACTCCTGAAGAACATGAGATTTTTATGGAAGATGTTGTTAATTTTGAGCAAGATTTAGTAAGACAAGGAATGGTTTTGATTAAACTTTATTTCTCTGTTTCTAAAGAAGAGCAAAAAAGAAGATTTGATAGAAGAATAGAAGATCCATTAAGACAATGGAAATTCTCAGAAGTTGATATGCAAGCACAAGATTTATGGGATGAATTTTCTGAAAAAAAATATGAAATGCTAAGACGAACAACTTCAAGAGCTGCTCCTTGGCATATTGTAAGAAGTGATGATAAGCATAAAGCTAGACTTGAAGCTATGAAAATTATTTTAAATTCTGTTGATTATGATGGAAGAAATTATTCTTTAGATTTTGATCCAAATGAGGCTATAAATATTTCTGTTCAAAAAGAACTTTTACAAATGAGAAAATCAAAAGACTACTAATCTTTTTGATTTTACCATGGATTTGAAATGGAATCTTCATTCGAAGATTCCATTTTTTTTAGTAAAGAATTTGTTTTTTGGCTTTCTAAGTCTTTTAACCATTTTTGTTCTTCATAATCAGACATTATTTCTTGTTTTCTATCTTCTTCTTTTTTCTCTTTTTGGGTTTCTTCTGATTTTTCTTGATTTCTATTTTCTTGATTTTTAGAATCATTTTTTTGTTTTTTTTCTTTTTTTTGTTCTTTTTCTTTAGTATCTTTGTTTTCTTTTTCTTGCTTATCTTCTTTGTCATTTTGCTCTTGTTTTTTATTTTTATTTTCCAATAGTTTTTTCACTAATTCTAAATTTTCTCTAGTATTTTGATCATTTTTAAGTTTTAATGCTTCTTCATAGTTTTTAATTGCATTTTGAAAATCCTTATTTTTTGCATAAGAATTAGCTAAATTGTGTAATCTTTTAAACTCTAGATCATTATTTGAAGTTTGAATGTTTTTATATAATTCTATAGCTTCTTTAAATTTATTATCTTTATAATAAGAATTTGCAAGATTATAATCTCTTGATTCATTTGAATCTAATTTTTTAAATTCATTTGATGCTTTTTCATATTCTTCTTTTTCATAGGCATTATTTGCTTCTTTTATTGTATTGAAATCAAAAATTGAAGAGGCATTTAAATTTGAGTTTGAAATAAAAATCAATGATAATAAAAGTATTGAAAGAGATGATTTGTTTTTTGTAAAAGTAGGCAGAGATGAAAAAGCAATCAAAAGTAAAAATATACCAAAAGCCAAAGGATAATAAAATAGTTCAGTATATGATTTGTATTTAGTGTTATCAAATTTTTCTTTTTGTGACTTTGAATTTATATCATTTAGTATTTGATTTATATCCCTGTTATCAAGTGTGTAATTTATATATCCACCATTTGTTTTAAGGCTTAATTCTTTTATTGATTCATTTAATTTTACATTTACTATATCGCCATTTTTATCTGTTAAAAAATTTCCATCATTTAATTTTATAACTGAACCTTGTGGTGTTCCAAGAGCTAGTGTATAAACATTTATTTTATTTTTATTTGCAAACCCAATTTCTTTTTCAAAATCTGTATTATCTGCTCCATCTGTTAATAAAATCAGATTTTTACTTGAAAAATCTTTTAATAGTTTTTGTGTAGTTTCTAAAGTTGAAAATATATTTGTGCCGTTGTCAAAATTTATTCCAGTATCAAGATTATTTATTAGAAGTTTTATTGATGTTAAATCTTGAGTAACAGCAGATAACAAAAAAGATGATTTAGCAAATAGTATAACTCCTATTGCTTCTGTTTTAGAAGTATCAATAATATCTAGTATTTTCTTTTTTGCAAATTCTAATCTATTTGGATAAATATCTATAGCATTCATAGATTTTGAAACATCTATTGCTATTACTACAGCATTTAACTCTGCTTCTATATCATTTATCTTTTCATTTGTTACAGGTCTTGCAAGGGCTATTATCATAAAAATTAAAGATAAAAAAAGAGTTATATTTCTAGCCTTATTAGAAAAATATTGATTTGAGACACTAAGCTTGTTTAAGGCATTTTTTGAAAAATAAGAAGTTAATTTACTTTGTTTTGTGATTATTAAATACATGAGAATAAAGCTTGGTATTAACATTAAAAAAAGTACCTGAAAATGGATAAAATACAATCAAAACTCCTTTAAAAGTGCTATTTTAGTAAACACTTAGTAATTTTTAGCTAAAATCACTGTTAAAATTATAACAATCGGAGTAAATTTAATGGAATTTAACGCAAATAGAGTTGATGGAGCAAACGCAGTTATCACTGCTACAGTTACAAAAGAAACAATTGAAGCAAATTTAGACAAAGTAGCTAAACAAGCTGCAAAAACTATGAATGTTCAAGGTTTTAGAAAAGGAAAAGTTCCTGTAACTGTTATTAAGCAAAGATTTGCTGAAAAATTAAGAGAAGATGCTGAAGGTGACGCATTAAGAAAAGTTTTAAATGACGGTATCAAAGAATTAGCAATTGCAAGTGAAGATTTAATTGGTGAGCCAAATATTTCTAAATTTGATAAAAAAGAAGATGGTTCAATCGAAGTTGAAATCGCAGTTGCTTGTAAACCAACTATTGATTTAGGTGATTATAAATCATTACTTCCAGAAGTTGCTGAAAAAGAAATTGATGCTGCTGATATTGATGCAAGATTAGAAGAAATTTCTAAATCATCTGCTCCATTAGCAAAAATTGCTAGAAAAAGAGCTGTAAAACAAGATGATCATGCTGTTATCGATTTTGAAGGTTTTGTTGATGGTGTTGCATTTGAAGGTGGAAAAGCTGAAAAGTATCCATTACACGTAGGTTCAGGTTCATTTATTCCAGGATTTGAAGAACAAGTTATCGGTATGAAATATGAAGAGCAAAAAGATATCGTTGTAACTTTCCCAGAATCTTACCAAGCTAAAAACTTAGCAGGTAAAGAAGCTACTTTTAAAGTAACTTTACATGAAATTCAAGAAAAAGCAGCAGCTGAATTAAATGATGAATTTGCACAAAAAATGTTACCAAATGAAGAAAATGTAACAATTGATACTTTAAGAGAAAAAATTAAAGAGCAAATGAAATCTGAAGCTATGGGTAAATACTATAGAGAAGAATTAAAACCTGCATATTTAGAAACTTTAGTTGAGAGAATAGAATTTGCATTACCAAATTCTGTAGTTGATCAAGAGATTAACTATGCTTTAAATAATAAAGTAAGATCAATGGGTGAAGATGAAATTAAAGCTTTACAAGAAGATCCTGCAAAAGTTGAAGAAATTAGAAATGAATTAAAAGAAGATGCAGTTAATTCTGTAAAAGCTACATTTATTATTGATTCTTTAGCAAAAGCTGAAAATATTCAAGTAAGTGATCAAGAAGTTATGCAAGTTCTTTATTATGAAGCAATGCAAATGGGACAAAACCCACAAGAAGTTGTAAAACAATACCAAGAAGCTGGATACTTACCAGCTATTAAAATGTCTATGATTGAAGAGAAAGTTATCTCTAAATTATTAGATGAAAAATTAGGAAAATAATTATAGGAATGAATATGAGTTATATACCATATGTAGTTGAAAAAAGCGGTAGAGGGGAAAGAAGTTACGATATTTATTCAAGACTTCTAAAAGATAGAATTATTATGTTAAGTGGAGAAGTAAATGACCAAGTTGCGTCAACTATTGTTGCTCAGTTACTTTTTCTTGAAGCTGAAGATCCAGATAAAGATATCTATTTATATATAAACTCTCCAGGTGGAGTAATTACAAGTGGTATGTCAATTTATGATACTATGAATTATATCAAACCTGATGTTTGTACTATTTGTATAGGACAAGCAGCATCTATGGGTGCATTTTTATTATCAGCTGGTGTAAAAGGTAAGAGATATTCTTTACCTAACTCTAGAATAATGATTCACCAACCATCAGGTGGTGCTCAAGGTCAATCAACTGATATCCAAATTCAAGCTAAAGAGATTCAAAGAATGAAAGATAGTTTAAATGCAATGATTGCAGAACAAACTGGAAAAACTATTGAAACTATTGAAAAAGATACAGAAAGAGATAATTTTATGAGTGCTGAAGAAGCTTGTGCTTATGGTTTAATTGACGAAGTTATAACTAAACATAAATAAGAATTGCAATGATTAGAGAAGTTATAACTTATCCAAACAAATTACTTCGATTAAAATCTAAAGATGTGGAGCAGTTTGATTCAAAACTGCACACTCTTTTAGATGATATGTATGAAACTATGATGGCTGAAACAGGCGTTGGACTAGCTGCAATTCAAGTTGCAATCCCATTAAATGTTTTGATAATCAATTTACCAAATGAAGAAGATATTCAAGATAAAAATGATTTAATTGAAGCTATCAATCCTATAATTACTCACAAAGATGGTACTCAAGTATTCACTGAAGGGTGTTTAAGTGTTCCTGGTTTTAGTGAAGATGTTACAAGAGCAAAGCATATAATAGTTGAATATTTTGATAGAAATGGTCAAAAACAAATAATGGAATGCGAAGATTTTCTAGCAGTTGCATGGCAACATGAGATGGAGCATTTAGCAGGTCATTTATTTATAGAACATCTGTCAATAATTAAAAGAAAAAAATTTGAAAAAGAGTGGAAAAAGAAGTTAAAAGATAAAAAATAATTTATCTTTTATTCCTTTCCCTTTTATTCTACTCAAAACCCTTTTGAGTGATATTAAATATCAAAGAAAACATTATACTATTTGCAATAATCCAAATTAACCAAAAAAACACTTTCTCAAAACTTGTAAAAAAAATTTCTTTAAATAATAATGGACAAGATTTTACAGCTAAAAATAGATAAATCAGTGTTCCTACTATCATTGTATATTTATTTTGTGAAGCGAATAATATTGTAATAAGTGATATAAATGGTGCAAATACAGTTAATGCAAAAAATTTCCCATAAACTTTTCTTTTTCTATCTCCATTAAAATATCCTATTGTATGACCACATTCAGGGCAGACAGTTCCAAGTCTTGATAATATTTCATGATTGCATTCAGGGCAATTTGTAAGTGATGACATATGTATTAATTCCTATATTTTTTTCATATTATAGCAAGTGAAGTTAAAATAGAAGATATTTGATTTAAGGCCTTTTATTATATAATTAAAAATATTATTTTTAAAGGGTAAAATATGAAAATTATAAAGTCAGCCTCTTTAGATACAATAGATGCCATAAGCATTGATGTTGAGTCCACTTTTACAAAAGGCTTGCCTACCTTTACTATTGTTGGAATGATTAGTACAAGTATTAGTGAATCTAAGGATAGGGTAAAATCTGCACTTTTAACAAATGGATTTAAATTTCCACCTTTGAAAATAACTGTTAATCTCTCACCTTCTGAAATAAATAAAAAAGGTACTCATTTTGACTTGGCAATAGCTTTACAGATAGCTTTTTATGATCAAAAAAATATTGATTTTAATGACATATATTTTTTTGGTGAATTATCTCTTGATGGGAATATAAAAGATACAAGTTCAATTTTTCCTATTATTTTATCTTTAACAAAAAAGAATCTTATAAATAAAGTTTTAGTTTGTGAAGAAAGTGCAAAAAAACTCTCAAATATTCCAAATTTAGAAATCTATTGTGTAAAAAATTTAGATGATGCTATTAATTTTATTAAATCAAATAAAAAAGAAGAGTTTTTATTTAAAAAAAATCCATTAGAATATAAAGTATTAAAAATAAATGAAATAGAGTACTATTTTGATACAAATTATATAGATGATTTTCAAGATGTAATAGGTCAAGATATGGCTAAAAATGCAGCTGTTATAAGCTCTGCTGGTTGCCATAATATAATCTTTGAAGGAAGCCCTGGATGTGGTAAGTCAATGATTTCAAAAAGACTAAAATATATTATGCCACCTATGAATTTAGAAGAAATTTTAGAAAAAGCAAAACTTCAATCATTAGATTATAAAGAGGTAGATTTTCTACCAATTCGAGCATTTCGAAGTCCACATCATAGTTCAACCAAATCTTCCATTTTTGGAGGAGGTAGTTCAAATGCAAAGATGGGAGAAATCGCACTTAGTAACAATGGTATTTTGTTCTTTGATGAATTGCCACATTTTTCTAAATCAATTTTAGAAGCTTTAAGAGAACCATTAGAAGATAATAAGATTTTGATTTCAAGAGTGAATACAAAAATTATGTATGAAACAAAATTTATTTTCATCGCAGCTATGAATCCATGTCCTTGTGGTAATTTACTTTCTAGTGTAAAAGAGTGCAGATGTAATGAAATGGAAATCCAAAGATACAAAGGGCGCTTAAGTGAACCTTTTTTAGATCGAATTGATTTATATGTTGTTATGAATGATGCTTTTAGTGATAATAAAAACTTTGTAAGTTCTAAAGAATTGCATGAAAAAGTAATAAGTGCTTTTATAAAACAAAAGAAAAGAGGGCAAAGTGAATTAAATGGGAAATTAAGAGATGAGGATATAAAAAAATATTGTATCTTAGATGATGAATCAGAAAATATTCTAGAAAAAGCTAAAATAAATTATCAGCTCTCCTTTAGAAGTATAAATAAAGTTTTAAAAGTAGCAAGAACTATTGCTGATTTAAATAATAATGAAATAATTACAAAAAACGATTTATTACAAAGTTTAAGCTTTAGAAAAAGATAAATTATTCTTTTTCAAATCATTATTTATCTCTCAAATTTTTAAATATCATAATTTTATAGTATAATGCAAAAAATTAGATTTTACGAAGAAAACTTCGTATTGATTACAAAGGGATAAAAATGACAAAATGCGGATATGTATCAGTAGTAGGAAGACCGAATGCTGGTAAAAGTTCACTATTAAATTGGCTTGTTGGTGAAAAGATTGCGATGGTTTCACACAAAGCAAATGCTACAAGAAAAAGATCAAATATTATTGTAATGCACAATGATGATCAAATTGTATTTGTGGATACACCAGGTATTCATGAAACTGAAAAACTATTAAATCAATTTATGCTTGATGAGGCATTAAAAGCAATGGGTGATTGTGATTTAATTTTATTTTTAGCACCTATTACTGATAAAGTTTCACATTATGAAGATTTTTTAGTAAAAAATAAGAAAAATGTAAAACACATCTTACTTCTTACAAAAATTGATTTTGTATCAAATGCTGAAGTTTTAGAAAAAATCAAAGAATATGAAAAATACAGTGATAGATACGAAGCTGTAATTCCAATTTCTATAAAAAAACAAACTACAAAAGCTGATATTTTAAATGATGTTGTAAAACATTTACCAGTTCATCCATATTTATTTGATCCAGAAATTATGACTACTGAAAATATGAGAGATTTATTTAAAGAGTTTATTAGAGAATCAATTTTTGAAAATATTTCAGATGAAATTCCATATGAAACAGATGTTCTAATCAATAAAGTTGAAGAAAAAGATAATGTAGATGTTGTAAAAGCTACTATTATTGTTCAAAAATCTACTCAAAAAGGTATGATTATTGGAAAAAATGCAGTTGCAATTAAAAGAATTGGAAAAGATGCAAGAGAAAAAATAGAAAAACTAACAGGTAAAAAGTGCTATTTAGAGCTATTTGTTTCAATTAAAAAAGGTTGGACAAAAGACAGACAAGGACTTAAAGACTTAGGTTACGACGTAACTTTCTAAAAGAAGAGGAACTACCTCTTCTTTATATTACACTAAACAATCCACTTATTAAATAAATAAAAATATTATTTTATATCTTGCCTTAAGCTCTTTATTGTATAATTTTTAATAACTAAAAAAATTATATATGGATTGCTTTATGATAAATTATATTTCAACAGAACAAATCTTTTCACTTGAACTAGATGTTTCAGAAGAAATAGATAATAATAGTTTAAAAAATTTTGTTACGACATCTTTGAATTTAAATAATAAAGAATACTCAAGTAATGATTTGATTTATACTACATATCTTCAAGAACTAAAACAGTATCAAATTATTCTTATAGATAATAAATTCACAAATGCAGAATTTCAAGTTTTTGAGCTTTTTTATGATGATATTAGTGAAGGATTAGATTTATATCTTACAGATAAGTTTTTTTGTTTATATAAAAATGGTGTTTTTTATTACTATCAAGCTATTGAATTTTCTTTAACTATTGAAGAATTTCTTGATTTTATAAATAAAAAATTTAATACAAAAGTAAATAACTATAAAAAAATAAAAGCAGATGAACTAAAAGAACTAAAAGATAAATATTTTCAAAGAAATAAAAAAAGCAATTTAAAAAATATAAATAAGAGAAAAAATAATAGTTTCATTTTTTATTTGATTTACCTTTTTATATTAGTATATATTTGCATTTATTATATAGAACAAAATAGTTCACAAAAAATTGAAAATCCAACAACAAATACTCAAAGTTTAAATTACGAAGAATTCAAAAAAGAGCATACTTTTGTAAGCCTTGAAAATGATTTTAATGGAATTTTAGAAAACCTAAATAAATATAGTTTACAAATAATATCTTTTGAATATAAAAAACCAAAAATAAAAATTGTTCTAAATTCCCAAATTAAAGATAACTTATATCTATTTTTAAAAGAGTATAAAAAAAGTTTGATTTCTTCATCAATATATTTTGATGAAAAAAAGGAACTCTATGAGGTGACAGCTTATGTTAACTTATATAAATAATAAATTTGCCAATGCTTCATTAAAAACTAAAATTGAACTATATCTTTTGCCTCTTTTGCTTTTATATCTTTTGTATTATTTCTCAAGTTCTTTTTTTGTTTTAGAAGAACCAATTGCCATAAAAAACAAAATAAATTTTAAAGAGTATGAAAATAAGAAATTTCAAAGTTCTTTTTTAGAATTTTTCTCAAATCTTGAAAATAGGGCAAAGGAAAATAATATAGAAATTCTTTCTTTAAATAATAAAAAGAATATTGTAGATTTAAAAATAGAAGCAAAAATAGAACAACTTCCTTTATTTATAAAAGAGATTGAAAATATAAATAGTTTTACAAAAATAAATTTAATTACTATGTCTGATAAAAAAGATTTAAATGCACATTTTTTTGATTTAAAAATTGATCTAAATAAATTTTATATAAAAAAATTTGAGAAAATAAAACCTATAGTTAAAAAGAAATCTGAAATAGCTAAGGAAATTAAAATCACTAAAATACCAATTCCACAAAATAATTATGAACTAAAAGCGATAATTGCTGAATATATTTTAATAAATGATATTTGGTTAAAAGAAGGTGAGATAATTGATGGATTTAAAGTTAATGAAATTAACAGAAATTCTATTGTTTTAGAAAATAAAAATAAAAAAATAAGATTGGAGTTAGCAGATGAAGAGTATCTTAAAAACATTTATTGATTATTCGTTATTTGAAAAGTATGGGAAAGAATATTTTATCAATAATAAAATAATTCCTATTTATGAGGATAATATATATCTAAAAATTGCAGTTTGTTCTAACTCAAATCTTCTAACAGTAAAAGATGATTTTGATAAATTGATTAGTTATCAAGAGATTAATGAGCTTGAGCTTTTATTTATTTTAAGTAATCTTGATAAAAAAATAGCTTTATTTAATTTAGCTTCTAAGTCGATTTTTCAGAATAGTTTTGAAAAATATATAAGTGATTTTCTAGAAGAAGTATTGCTTTTCTCTGTTGAATTACGAGCTAGTGATATACATATTGAAAGATATATGGATTTGATTTTATTTAAATTTAGAGTTGATGGAAGATTAAAAACATTTTTTGCCTTTGAATATGATTTTTTTAAATATATTTCTTCTTATATTAAATTAATTTCTAACTTAGATATTACTCAAGTTAGAATTCCACTTGATGGAAGATTCTCTTTACTTATAAATGAGAAGAATTTTGATTTTAGAGTTTCAACTATGCCTACAATTGATTCAGAATCAATTGTTTTAAGGGTTTTAGATAATAAAAATATAAATAAAAATCTAAGAACTTTAGGATTATCTTCGAATTTACTTGAAATTTTAAATGAATCACTAAAATTAACTCAAGGTTTGATATTGATTTCCGGACCAACGGGAAGTGGTAAAACTACAACTTTATACTCTATTTTAAAAGAGTTAGATAGTGAAGAAAAAAAGATTATTACAGTTGAAGATCCAATTGAATATAAAATAGATTCAATTTGTCAAGTTGCAATAAACAATAAAATTGGACTTAGTTTTGAACTTGTATTAAAAAATATTTTAAGACAAGATCCAGATGTGATTTTTATTGGAGAAGTCAGAGATAAATTTTCTTTGGATATTGCCCTACAAGCGTCTCTTACTGGACACTTAGTGATTGCTAGTATTCATGCTAATAATGCCGTTGAGACTATTTCTAGACTTGTAGATTTAGATGCAGATCCATTTTTGATTTCTAGTACATTAAAACTTATTATGGCACAAAGATTAGTTTTGAACTATTGTAATTTTTGTAAAGCAAAAGGGTGTGAGAAATGTAATTTTACAAAGTATTATGATAGATCAAATATTGCTGAGATTTTAAGAATTGATGAAAAGATATCTTCTTTTATATTTAAAAAATCAGATATAAATGAAATAAAAGAGTATCTTAAAACTATAAAATTTAAAACTATGTTAGATGATGGAAAACAAAAAGTTGAAGAAAATATTACTTCTTTAGATGAAGTTTATAAAGTGATTTCATACTGATGAAAAAGTATAAAATAAAATATCAAGATGCAAGTTTTATAAAAGAAATTACACTTGAAAGTAGTAATATCACAAATGAAAAACTTCCTAAAAATATAATTAGTATTGAAGAGTACAAAAAAACATTTGATTTAAACTATTTTAATAAAAAAAGAATAAATGACAAAAAGTTAAATCTACTTTTTTATGAATTAAATTTGATGTTACAAGCAAATATAAACATAAATGATGCCCTTGAAATTTTGATAAAAAATAAAAAAGATAAAAATATCTTAGAATTTTTAAAAGCTATTAAATATAGTTTATCAAATGGAAAATCAATAAGTGAAAACTTGGATAATTTTCAGATTAATCATATAGTTTTATCTTTTTTAGAAATATCTCAAAAATATGGAAACTTAGCTTCAAATATGAAAGCATTGAGTCAGTTGTTAACAGAAGATTCGGAAATTAAAAAGAGTTTTATAAAAGCAATATCATATCCCATAATTTTAATCATAAGTTTTTTTATTTCATTAATATCGATTTTTACTTTTGTTATTCCAAAATTTAAAATGATTTTTGAACAAAGCCAAAATCAATTACCCCTTGCAACTGAAATATTATTGGAAACACAGCATATTTTAGAAAACTATTCTTACTTGATTTTTTTATTTCTACTGGTATTTTCTTTTGGGCTTATATTTTTTTATAAATATAATAAAAATTTCGAATACGTGATTCATAAGCTTTTGATTGAAAAAATATTCTTAGTTAAAGATGTTTATTTAAATATGCAACTTTATAAATTGTTTTTAGTAATAGATATAATGCTAAAATCAAATTATGAATTTCACAAAGCCTTTATTTCATCAAAAATTTTATTAAAAAACAAATATTTGTTAGATAAAATAGCACTAATTGATAATTTATTACAAAATGGAAAAAGTATCAATGACTCTTTTTTAAAAACAAATATATTTGATGATATAGTTTTAAATCTTATAAATACAGGAGAGATTTCAAACTCTTTGGGTATTACAATAGGTGAAATAAGAAAGATTTATAAAAATAGATTTTATGATAAAATGAATTTGCTAACGTCTTTAATACAACCTATATTTTTGATTGTGATTATGGCTTTAATACTTTGGATTGTATTGGCAATATTTATGCCTATTTGGAATATGGGAACCATGATAAACGCTTGAAAAGGAGTATCTTTGATTAACTGTTATATAAAAAAAGGAAATAAGCTTTTTGTAGTTGAAGGTGTTGACTCTTTAGATAATATTGAAAATAAAAATGATGTGATTTGGATTGATATGCTTCTTCCTACTCTTGATGAAGTTAAAGCTATTGAAAATTTATTTGATATGAAATTTTCTACAAAACAAGAAAGTGAAGAGATTGAGCTAAGTTCAAGATATAGAGAAGAAAAAAATAAAATAGAAATAAATAGTTATTTCTTAGTTGATGATGCTAAATCAGCATACAATGAAACAGTGTCATTTATTTTACTAGGTTCTTTATTGATTTCTGTTAGATATAAAAAACTTGAAAGTTTTAATATTTTTATAGAAAAACTTATGTTGTTACCAAGAGAATTTAAAAATGGCTATTCTATTTTTTGTAAGATTATTGATATTAGAATTGATGCTGATGCTGATACTATTGAGAATTTATCTAAAGAGATAACAAAAATCAGAAAACATGTTTTTACAGATTATTCAAATGACGACCAAGAAATATTGGAAAAAATTTCTACATTTGAAGATTTAAATATGATTATTAGAGAAAATTTAACAGATAAACAAAGAATTTTAACTTCACTTTTAAAATCTCAGAAATTTACTGATGAAAAGAATGATTTACCAATTATGTTAAAAGATATTAAATCTCTAATTGACCATACAAATTTTAATTTTGAAAGATTAGATTATCTCCAAAATATATTTATTGGTATTTTAAGTATTGAACAAAATAAAGTTATGAAAATATTTACAATTGTAAATGTAATGTTTTTACCACCCACATTAATAGCTAGTATTTATGGGATGAACTTTGATTTTATACCTGAGTTGCATTGGGAATATGGTTATGCGTTTTCAATTACTTTTATGATAATTGCAGCAATCACACCAATTGTAATATTTAAAAAGAAAGGTTGGATTTAGTAAACTTACTAAATCTAAATAAATAAAAATATAAATTTAAAGGAAACGTTTAATGAGTAGTGATATAGAGTTTGAAAATGCAATTAAAAAAATGCTTGAACATGTTGGTGAAGATGTAAACCGAGAAGGATTACAAGATACTCCAAGTCGTGTTAGAAAAGCCTATGAGTTTATGTGTAGTGGATATAAACAAGATCCAAAAGAGATTATTCAAAAAGCTCTTTTTACATCAACAAATGATGAAATGGTTGTGGTAAAAGATATAGAGTTTTATTCTCAATGTGAACATCATATGTTACCAATTATTGGAAAAGCACATGTGGCTTACATTCCAAATGGAAAAGTTATTGGATTATCAAAAATACCAAGAGTTGTAGATGTTTTTGCAAGAAGATTACAAATTCAAGAGCAATTAACAGAGCAGATTTGTGATGCTTTAAATGAGCATTTAAAACCAAAAGGTGTAGCTGTTATGATTGATGCACGGCATATGTGTATGGAAATGAGAGGGGTTGAAAAGATTTGTTCAACAACAGTAACTTCAGCATTAAGAGGGCTTTTTAAATCAAATAAGAAAACTAAAGATGAGTTTTTATCAATAGTTTCTAACTCTTTACGTAAATAAATCAATAGAAATTTTCTATTGATTTTATTGTCTATTTAATTACTTCTTTAAAAAGATTCTAGATCTTGAATATCACTTTGAGAGATATTTTCAAGTTTATTTTCTATCATATCTAAAAAATCATTTCTATTTTTTTCATCCATATTATTTTCAATCATTGTTAAGATATAACTTATTCCATTTGCATTAATTTTTTTTATATTAGCAAGATAGTGAACAAAAGCTATAATTTTTATATCATTTATAGAGTAAAGCTTTTTAAGCTTATTGTTTTTTAGTGGGAATAGTTTTTTATCTTCATACATCTTTAATGTACGAATTTTTGCATTTAAAAGCTCTGAAATACTACTTAAAGGTAGAACATCTTTGTCATTATTTAGTAAAGCCATTTCTATCCTTGTTTCTTTTATAAAATATTTATTTCACTTTTATCTGTAACTCTATCTAATCTTGTTGGAATTGTTCTTTTGTCATTTTTTATTTCATCATCAAATATTTTTTGAATCACTTTTGTATTTGCTAAGAACGTAGCTCTTTCTTTTGCTTCTAATCCATCAACTTTAGGTTTTGTTAAGACAGTCATTGCATCAATTGCAGTACCATTTTTGTATAAACCTAAATGCAAATGAGGTCCAGAACTAAGCCCTGTATTTCCTACATAACCAATTAGTTCACCTTTTTTGATACCCATACCTTGTCTAATTCCTTTTGCAAAACCATTTTGATGTGCATATAATGTTTTATATCCATTACCATGATTTATAATAATAGTTTTTCCATAACCACCTTTAGTTCCTGCAAATTCAATTCTTCCATCTCCTGCTGCATAAATAGTTCTTCCTTTAGGTGCTGCGAAGTCTGTACCTAAGTGAGCTCTATATCTTTTTAAAACAGGATGCCATCTTTTTTTTGTGAAGATACTTGAAATTCTTTGATATTTCAAAGGAATTTGAAAAAAATATGATTTTGTAAAGCCAATACCTTTTTCATCATAATATTTATCATCTTTATCATGTTTAAATCTATAGTAAGGTTTCCCTGAAATTTCTACCATTGCTGCCATTAAATCGGGAAGACCTAATGGTTTACCTAAGTATGCTTTTCTTGAATATTTTAATGCAATAAAATCACCTTTTTGCATTTTCCTAAAGTTTACACTATCTTTAAAAAGAGACTTTATAACTGCTGCTAAAGTAACATCCCCTGTGGCTTTTAATATATCATGTGAAACAGATTCTGTAATTTCTATTGCAACAGTTTCTGTATATTCTGTATAATTAATAGGTAAAGTTTGGAATTTGAATTCATTATTTATATCTTTATAAACATGGATTTGAATATCATCTGATACTGGAATTAATACCTGATTTAAAGAACCATCATCTTCTGTATATAAGTAATATGTTTTGTCAGCTTCTATTTCTGAACATAACTCTTTATCTTCTTTTTCTAAGTCAAAATATAGCTTTTGTGATATTGAATATTTATCCAAGAAAGTTAAAAAACTCTCTCCTTTTGGCCAAGGTAATTCTTCTACTTGTGCAGAGTATAATATATTAAATAACATAATAATTGATAGGATGATTTTCTTCATTAGTGTGTCGCTTTTTTATTAAATAATTAGGTCAAGTATTATACAATGGCGCAACTTAAAGATAAATATGGAGTAAGAATTGTTTAGAGTTGTAATTTTTTTGATGATAATATTAAATGGATATGCTAGTGATTTAGTTAATATATATAGAATGCAGGGTTTAAATTCAGTAGAAATGGAAATAGAAAAAACTTTAAAAAATCAGGATTACTGGAAAGAATATTTAAAAGATAAAAATGTTGACTATGGTTATTATGAGTATAAAAAATATGTACTTTTAACTCAAAAAGATCAATCAGAAATTTCACTTTTTGAAGTTAAAGATAATGATTTCAAACTTGTTCTAAGAAACAATGTAATCACAGGTGAAAATCAAGGTGATAAATATACAGAAGGTGATAAAAAAACTCCTGAAGGTTCTTATGATTTAATTGAAAAGAAAACTGGCTTGGATCAATTTTATGGTCCTTTTGCTTTAGTTACTTCTTACCCTAATGTTTTTGATCAAAGTCTTAACAAAAATGGTTATGGTATTTGGATTCATGGTAAGCCTTTTAGCGGAGAAAGAGAAAGTGTTACAAAAGGTTGTATTGCTTTAGATAATAATGAATTAGAAAATTTAGAAAAAAATTTAGATTTAAAGAAAACTATTTTAATCACAACTCAAAACCAATTTAAAAAAGCTACAAAAGATGAAATGGCACTTATTTTATCTTCTATTTTTAAATGGAAAGATGCATGGAAGTATTCACAATTTAATGACTATATATCATTTTATTCAACTGAGTTTAAAAAAGATGATAAATCAGGTTTTACAGAGTTTAAAGAGTATAAAGAGAGAATTTTTGCTAAAGATGAAAAGAAAACTATAAACTTTACAAACATTGATATTTCTCCCTATCCAAACTCACTTGGTAAAAATATGTTTAGAATTTTTATGGATGAAGAATATTTAAGTCCGACAATTAAATTTATTGGAAATAAAGAGCTATTTATTGAAATAATAGATAATGAAGTAAAAATTCTATCTGAGGATTAAAAGTATATTTAACTCTTTTTAGATATAATCGCCTTAAAATAACAACCATATTTTAAGGCTAAAGATGCAAAAACAAGAGATGAACCTTCAAGAGATAGCACTTGCTCACTCTCTAACACTTGAAGAATTTGAAAATATTAAAGAAATTTTAGGAAGAGAACCAAACTATGTAGAAATTGGTATCTTCTCTGCTATGTGGAGCGAACACTGCTCATATAAATCAAGTAAAAAATATTTAAGTGGTTTTCCTACAAAAGCACCATGGGTTATCCAAGGGCCAGGTGAAAATGCTGGTGTTATTGACATTGGTGATGGATATGCTGCTGTATTTAAAATGGAATCACACAATCACCCAAGTTTTATTGAACCTTACCAAGGTGCAGCAACAGGTGTTGGCGGTATTTTAAGAGACGTATTTACAATGGGTGCACGACCAATTGCTAATATGAATTCTATTAGATTTGCTTCAATTGAAGGAAATAGTGAAACTGCTAAAAAACATAGATTTTTATTAAGAGGTGTAGTTGCTGGTATTGGTGGATACGGTAACTGTATGGGAGTTCCTACTATTGGTGGAGAAACTACTTTTGAAGAGTGTTATGCTGGAAACAATCTTGTTAATGCATTTACAGTTGGACTTGCAAAATCTGATGAAATTTTCTTAGGAAAAGCAGAAGGTTTAGGAAATCCTGTAATGTATGTTGGGTCTAAAACTGGACGTGATGGATTAGGTGGAGCAGTTATGTCAAGTGCTGCATTTACAGAAGATTCTGAATCAAAAAGACCAACTGTTCAAGTTGGAGATCCATTTACTGAAAAATTACTTTTAGAAGCTTGTTTAGAACTATTTAAAGCTGATTTAATTATTGGTATTCAAGATATGGGTGCTGCTGGACTTACTTCTTCTTCATTTGAAATGGCAGGAAGATCTGGATCTGGAATGATTATGCATTTAGATAAAGTTCCAGCAAGGGAAGAGGGTATGACTCCTTATGATTTCATGCTTTCAGAGTCACAAGAAAGAATGCTTATTTGTGCTAAAAAAGGTTGTGAACAAGGTGTTATTGATATCTTTGAAAAATGGGAATTAGATGTTGCAGTTATTGGTGAAGTTACAAATACTGGAAATATGGAATTATTCTGGCATGGTGAAAAATGTGCTGAAGTTCCTGTTCAACCAGTATCTGAACAAGCTCCAGTTCTTGATAGACCAACAGCTAGACCTGCATATTTAGATGGTATTGAAGATATTACTTTAGATAAAGAAATTTCAAATCAAGCTGCATTTGATGATTTATTTTCTGATATGGAAGTTGTTGATAAATCTTGGGTTTATTCTCAATATGATTCAATGGTTCAAACAAATACAATCAAAGGTCCAGGTAAACTTGATGGTTCATCTATTAGAATCAAAGAGACAGGGAAAGCTTTATCAATGAGTGCTGATTGTAATACAAGACTTTGTTATATTAATCCAGAATTAGGAGCAGCAGCTGCTGTTATGGAATCTGGAAGAAATGTTGCAATGACAGGTGCTGTTCCAAAAGCAATTACAGATTGTTTAAATTTTGGGAATCCTACAAATCCTGAAGTTATGTGGCAATTTGCGGCGTCTTGCGAAGGTATTAAAAAAGCTTGTAGAGAATTAAATACACCTGTAATTGGTGGAAATGTATCTTTATATAATGAAACAAATGGAATAGGGGTTTTCCCAACACCTTCAATTGCTATGGTTGGAGTTAATGAAGATGCAAATAAAGTATTACCTTCTTGTGTTCAAGAAAATGGAAATATTTTATATCTTTTAGGTGAAACAAAATCTGAATTTGGTGCTTCTTTATACATGAAAAAAATGTATGGAAAAGTAGCTGGTACTCACCCTGAAGTTGATTTTACAAAAGAATTAGCATTATGGAATACGGTTATTGAAGCAAATAAAAAAGGTTTATTAAAATCTGCAAAAGATGTAAATGTTGGTGGTATTGCAGTAAGTGCTGCTAAAATGGCTGTTGTGGGTAATATTGGAATTGAGATTTCAATTTCATTAAATGATTCAAAAGATATTTTCTCAGAATCATTAAGTAGAGCTATTGTTGAAGTTAGGCCTGAAAACTGTGCAGAATTTGAAAAAGTTGCAAGTTCGTTTAATATTGAATATTCAAAAATAGGTCAAGTAACAGGAGATAAAATCTCTATAAATGATATTTACAAAGATTTAGATAAAGTATCTTATATTTATTTCAATAGATTTAAAGAAGTAATTGAGCAAGATTTATAATAAAAAGGCATCGCCTTTTTATTATTACTCAGATTCTAGAACTCTTTTTTTAACTTCATTAAAATCAATAATTTCTAATCCTTCTTGAATATCTTCTTTTGCTTCATGAGCTCCAAATCCATAAGCCATAGGCGTAATATTCATAGTATCATAATATGCAGTTCTAGCGTTTATCCATTTTGAAGTTTTTATATCATTTATCCAGATAACTGCTTCATTTTCCCATTTAATATCTTGATCCCTAAACCATAATATTAAACATCCAATATCATCAAATACATGTACTTTACCATTTTTTGGATTTATTGCTTGAACTGTTTGATTTCTATCGCTAACAACCATTACACATCTTGCACACATATCTCTATCCCAATGGATTTCATGCACTTCAGTTGAAATCTTTTTCTCGCAAGCAGAAAATATTGGAATAAGTGCTAAAGCTGCTGTGTTTTGTATGAATTTTCTTCTTTTTAATGAAATCATTATTTTTCCTTAACTTTTTCATCTGAAATTATTTTTCCTAAGTCCATATAAACTTGACGATTAACTATATCTTTTACTTCATCTAATCTATGGGTTACAAAAAGTAGGATTTTATCATCTTCATTTTGTTTTAATAATCTATAGAAATCATCCCTTGCTTTTGGATCAAGATTTGCAGTTGGTTCATCATAAATGATAATATTACTTTTTTTAGCTAATGAAATTGCTATAAGCATTTTTTGTTTCATCCCACCACTTAGTTTAAAAAATGATTTATTTAGATTTTCTTTAATATCTAGTTTCATTTCATTTGCATAATGCATAATTAAATCTTTATCAACGTTTGAACTAGCTTCTATATATTGCATTAACTCATTTAAACTTAATTTTATAGGGGGTGGAAGTTGTGGTACAAAAGAAATATGCTCTAATACATCTTCTCTTTGTTTAATTGGATCAAGTCCATTTATTAATACTTCCCCACTATTTGGGTGATAATATCCTAAAATAGAACGAATAAGTGTAGTTTTTCCAGCACCATTTGGTCCCATCAAAGCTATATATTCGTTTTTATTAAATTCTATATTTACATTATCTAAAGATATATGTGAAGAGAATTTTTTTGTTAAATTTTTAACTTGAATCATACTAAGCCTTTTAATCTAAAATCAAATTTTAATGCATCTGAATGACAAACATCAATACATCTTCCACAAAGTGTACAATCAGCGCCTGTTACATATTGAGTTTTGATTCCTTTTTCTTGTCTTTCTTTATCATATTTTGCTTTTGTTAAATCTAATACTTGATTTTCAAAACAAACATCATGACAAACCATACAATGGTCACAATTATCATTCCATTGAATTCTAAGAGCACTTACTTTTCCAACATATCCATAAGTTGTTCCAATTGGACAAAGATATGTACACCAAGCACGTCTTGAAAAAAATACTTCAATTAAAAATACTGCAAGAACCCAAACAACAGCTAAACTCCAACCATAAGTTATAAATCTACTTAAAATTCCTACAACATTAAATGTTTCAAAAACTAAATAACCACTTGTAAATGCTAAAATTAAAAATATAAACCAAAAAATATGTCTTACTCTATGATCAAATTTTCGCTCTTTTATGATTTTTTTTGTAAGTAAAATATTATGAAGTTTTTCTCCTATTTCACTTATAATTCCATATGGACAAACCCATGAACAATAAGTTCTTCCACCAATAAATAGATAAAAAAGTAAAATAGTTACAGTTCCTATAATCATATTAATTGGCATATGATAAGTTGCTAAAAACATTTGAATAGTTGTAAATGGGTCAATTAAATGAAAACCTAAAAATCTTGAACCATTTAATGTTCCTTCTAGTGTTTGTATATCAATATGAAATGATAAAAAGAATAATAAATGAATAGAAATAACTACAATCCATCTTTTCATTCTATAAGAAAATTTTGTTTTTCCATCTTTTGTTTTATCAAAAAAAGTAGACATAAAAGTTGTGTTTTTTATGGTTGCTCTTGTATTCCATTTATCCATTTTATTCTCCTTTTAACTATTGATTTAAGGCTTCTTGTTTTGCTTTAAATCCAGCTATTTCTTTTGCGAAGTTTTTTAAATCTTCATCTTCAAGGTTGATTAATAAACCTTTCATAATAAGATTTTCTTTTCTACCTGCTTTAAAATCAACTAAATCTTTATATAAAACTGCTTCTTCTTGTCCAATTAATTTAGGACCCATTAGTTTTTTACCATTTTGTTCTCCTGAACCATCAACACCATGGCAAGATGCACATTTACTTTTGTATGCATTTGAAACTTCAAATGTTCCAGAATTCCCAGCTTTATCTCTTAAGGCTTTTAATTTTTCTTCATCTTCATTTTTTTGTTCTTTTGTTTCTACTGTTTCTACTGTTTTTGGAGTATCGATATATTTCATATCCTCAATAATATTCCCAGCTTCCCCACCTTGAAATGCTCTACCATTTGAAAAAGTATATACCATCAGACCTATTATAAATACTGTTGAAACAATTGCAATTATATTTTTCATTTCATTTCCTTAATCTCTTTATTAAATGCAAAAATTTCGTCAGCTAATTTTTGTATATTTTCATCAGACATTTGTTTTACTAAATCACTCATTAGTACATTTGCATTTTTATCTTCTTTAAATTTTTTAATTTGATTAAAAATAAATGTTGCATCTTTATCTAATAATGAAGGTCCAATTATTCCATTTGCATAATCATTATGACAAGCAGAACATTTGACTATAAACTCTTTACTCAAACCTTTTACAAGTAATGAAATTTGAACTTTTTGATAAGGACTTCTTACATTTAAGTTTGCATCAATTGTAGTTCTTGGTTTTTCTCTTACTGCTGCATCTTCATTGGCTGGTTTTGCATTTGGATCATATTCACTTTTTACATTATAATCATAATAATATGATTCATTTTTTGAACCATCTTTTATTTTTGGAGTAACTTTTATTTCATTTGCATTTGAATTTTCTTCTACTTCTATTTTTAAAGGAGTTTGAGTATTTTCTACTTTTATGATTTCTTTAGTCTCTTCAGTTTTTTTATTGTCTCCACATCCACTTATTAATAAAATTAATGCAGCACTTAATATAATTTGTTTTATCATGATCTAATTCCTTTAATATAATAATCTTCATAAGTTAATCTAGGTTTTATGACTATAGCTGCTTCAAAAGCTGGACATAATTCCTCACAAGCTCCACAACCAACGCATCCATCATAAATTTCAGGTTTCATTCCATTTCCACTTTGTATCATTGAGATAGCACTACTTGCATTTGGAATTGGACACATATCTGCACATATTGTGCAAGGTTTTCCTTCAAACTTATCTAGCTTATCTAAGATATCTTGTTCAAGTTGTCTACTATTTGGATGAGTATGAATTCTTGCTATTTGTTCTTTTGTGACAAGTTCATTTGTCATTGCAATACATTTGTTTGGGAATTCTAAAACAGCAATTCCCATTTTTATATCTTCAGGTTTTTCACAAGCATGATCTAAAGCTCCACTTGGACAAGCAAGTACACAAGGAACTGCACTACAAGCATAACAACCACGTTCTCTTGCATCAATATAAGGAGTTCCAATTCCATGGCCTTTTGCCATATCTGCTAATTTTATAGAGTGATAAGGGCATACTTGTAAGCATTGACCACATTTAATACATAAAGCTAAGAACTCTTTTTCACTAACTGCACCTGGTGGTCTTAATTTCATTTGAGCTTGAAGAGCAAGTGGTGAAATAACAACTCCTGCTCCTAGTGTTAATCCTAAAATTCCTAATGTTGAGAATTTTATAAAATCTCTTCTATCTTTTTGTAATTCTTTCATTTTAAGTCCTTACATTTTTAACTTAGGTTTATCATCAGCCATAAGAAAAATTGGTTGAGTAAATGGTGCTAATTTTGCTAGAAAATTTAATAATGCAATAACAGGAGAACCATAGAAAAATTTTACATCTTGATCATAAACCCATAACTGATCAGCATATTGGAAAACTTTATGTGGTGTATCTCCAATATTATCTCCATCCTTATCAAAACCTTCGTAGTTATCCCAATAATTATTTACTATTTCATTTAAATCTGTTTTAGCACCTCTACTATCATTTATAATATCTTCGATATTTCCTAGAATTTTATTTGATTTAATTACATTGTTTTCACTTATAGAATGAAAATGTAAAGCTTCTGAATTGTATAAGATTTTATTATCTTCAATCCAGTTTTTAGTATCTGGTTCAAATGGTGATCTATCTATATATAAACCTTGCGCACAATAAATAATTGTATTATCTTTTAATGTGAAGTTTGATACATCTTTTAATCCTATTCCCATTCCTGTTGCACCTAATGAACTTTGAATAGTATTTCCAATAGCAGTTGTATCTTGACTATACATAAAAAATATTCCAACAGAATTATATTTATAAGTATTATTTTTAACTAGATTTTTACCTGCATACATAAAATGAAGTGAATATCTATTGTGTTCACCATAGTTTTCTGAAATCTCATTTCCATGTGAATACCAAATTACCATATCTCTTGATTTGATAAGTTTATTTTTTGTTACAATATTATCATTTGAGTACCAAAGTCTAAGCCCATCACCTCTTAATCCCAAATCTAAATCTTTTGAAGTTATATAGTTATTTGAGATTATTGAATTATTTGTCATTGAAACATCAATACCAAATAATGAATCTTTTATAATGTTTCCAGAAATTTCAGATTGATTAGAATTGGTAATTTTAATGGCAGAATCTAATGTATCGTGTCTATCACCACTTCCTGTTATTGTTAAATTTTTGATAGTTACAAATGGACTAGTTATTTGAATAACCGTTCCTTGTTGCTCTCCATCAATTATTACACCATCTTCTTTTCCAATAATTGATATTGGTTTATTTATTACAATAGAACCTTTATAAACTCCTTTTGGAAGTTTTAATATAGATCCTTCTTTTGCATTATCAATAGCTTCTTGTAATAAATTTGCATTTAAAAAAGTAATAAGAAAGAAAAATGATGTAAATATAATTTTTAACATTTTTTAATCCTCTAATCCACTTTCTTTTATTGCTTTACTTCTAGCTAAAATTGCTAATAAACTAAGAATTCCAATTGCAAGTAACATATAAAAACCAATTGTTGGATAAGAGTGAGTTGTAAATTGTGCAATTTTCCCATCACCAAAAACTGTAGGCATAAATGGTTTTATTTTAAAAGCTCCCCAGTCATGAAGGTTGTGTCCAAACCAATACAACCAATATGAGTAATCAGCTATAAATAATAAAGGAAGAGATGCTGGAATAATCATTATATAAGTTAGGATTTTTTTATTAAATAAAATAAAATAAATCATAAATAAAGATAGTCCTAAAAGAGCATAAATACCAATCTCTCGCTCAAGTTGTCCACCTCTCCACATAGGATCCATTCCCACATAGTGATTAATTGTATTCATTTCATGAACTTCACCTGAAAATCCATCAAAGTGGAAAAATACAGGGATTCCTTCTGGAAAAGCTACTTTTGGATAGTTTGGAGCTTCTAGTGAACATGACCAAATAGGAAGAGATGCAACACCAATTTCAGAAGATGTTTTAATCATTTTCTCAAGATCATTATGTGCTTCTTTTGGAGTAGTAGTACTTTTGTATTTACCTTGGTTGTATAAATTCCATGTGTTAATTGCAAGTGATGATATTTCATCACTTTTGTCTTCATGGATTTTATTTAATGTTCCATGAAATGCAATCATTGGAAAAGTAAAAGAGACACTCATAATCACAAGAGCCAGTAATGCAAATATTTTAGATTTTAGAAAACTAGGATGCATAGAAAAATTCCTTTCTTTAAAAGCTTTGAATTATAAGTTATAATTATAATTTATAGTTCAAAACTTATTATAATGTTAGATTATCATAAATAAAAATTTTAAATGTTGATACTCATCAATAAAAAAAGGAAGAATGTTATATTCTTCCTTTTTTATTCTCATCTAAATGATTTTAGAAAAGGTTTGCATTTTCATCAATCCATTTTAGATATTCAATAATATCTTTAGTTTCTTCTTGACTCATATGTTGGTTTGGCATTTTTAGATTAAAGTAATCTATCATACCTTTTACATAAGGTTCACCATACATTTTTTCTGGATCTAAAATAAAGTCTGCAACCCATTTTTCACCATTTTCATGTCTTTGTAAAACTCCTGTTAAATCAGGTCCTGAAGATACTTTACCAATAACGTGACAACCATTACATCCACCTTCTGCGAATGTTTTTTCTCCACGCGCTGCTGCATCTGATTGTTTAGTAGCAATTAGTCTTACTAAAGTGTCTTTTGCTCTGATCCCTACGTCTGCTGTTTTAACCATAAGTTGCCAAATCATATTTTCAAATAAAATAGCTTTTTCCATATCTCCAGCTTTAACAGCTTCATCAGATAATTTTTTCTGTTCAGGAATTTTCCCATATTGATCAAGTGCATCTGTAACTAAATCAGCTACAACTTTATGATCACCAAATTTATTATCTTTTAAGAATTTAACAACACTTTGAATAACTGAATCAGTTGCTGCATTAACTGCTACTGTTTTATCATATTCAGCTTTTAACTGCTCAGGTGTCATTGTTTGCATTTTGATTTTTTGAGCACTTTCATATTTTTTATTTGGGTCTTTAACCATTAAATAACCCATCATTTCTAAGTGAAGTGCTGAACAAAATTCTGTACAATAGTATGGAAACACACCTTCAATATCTGCATTAAATTCAATTGTTGAAGTTTCTCCTGGTTCTAATGATGCGTGTACGTCAAAGTTGTCAACAGTAAATCCATGTGTTTCATCTTGTGCTCTTTCAAGATTAGTCATGTGAATAGTTACTTTATCACCTTTATTTACAGTAATTCTTTCAGGATTAATATGAGATCTAACTAATGTAGCATATACAGTTACATGGTTACCATTTCTCTCAATTCTTTCTTGTCCTGCAAGAGTTTTTCCAATATGTTGTTCACCTGTTTTAGTATTTGTACCCATCTCATATCTAACATGAGGATGTAGTTTTTCTGCTCTAATTGCAACAGCTTGATGTGGTTCACCTAAAGGTAAAGGCATATCAACTAATAAATCCATTGTTTTCCCAGAAATATCAATTAACTGATGATTTTGTGGATGTAAAGGACCAACATTTTGGAATCTATCTATTGATAATTTGTTAAGTGCAATAATATACTCACCTTGTGGATCTGCAGATTTCCCTTCCATTCCAGCTAAGTGACCAATGTTATAGTGAACATTTTCTTTATCAAGAACTTTTAATTCTTTAAAGTTCCATTTTACAACTTGTGAATCAACATATAATGAAGTATAAATTTCTCCATCAACAGGTGAATATTGATTATGAAGTGGCCCAAGTCCTAATTCTAATTGTCCATGTAAAGATTTTTTCATATCCAAAATTGGAATACCAAAAGGATCTTTCCCTGCATATTCTTTATTACTAATTAGTTTTTGGATTTTTTTAAAATCATAAACTGAAGCATGAGTATCTAATTTTCCACAAACAACTAAGTATTGTCCTGTTGGATCAACATCAACACCATGAGGTGATTTTGGTTCAGGAATTAAAAATAGTGCATCATTTTTAACTGCAATTTCAATTGGAATTATTTTATGATCATTTACAATTTTTACATTTTTAGGATCTTTTGATAATTCATATAATTTTTTCCAGTTATATACATGTAAAAAGTCAGTGTCATTTCTACTCATACCTGCTTCATTTGGTGGCATTCCCACTTCAATTCCACCTGTGTACATTTCTGTATTAAATGAGTTTGTAAATCCCCAACCATCAGAGATACCTTTACCAGAATCTGATAAATCTTGCATATATGGAGGTAATTCAAGAGTAAATGAATCTTTTGGAATAATTCGTCCAATTTTTGAATCAAATTTCCAAACAGTAACTCCACCTCTATAAGTTTCTTTATAATCTTCTATAGGATGGTATTCATTATCAAATGGAGCTGCATATTGAGCTGCTTCTAGAATATGATCAGAATTCGGAGTAAAAAATGCTCCTCCATGTTCAGATTTAAATACTGGATTTGGAACAATTTGTTTTGTTTCAAAGTCTTCTAAGTCAATAACAGCAATTCTTGGATTAGCTTTATCATTTATAACTAACCATTTACCATCATATTTTCCGTCAGTTTCAGAAAGTGCAGGGTGATGAGTATCTCCCCAATTTATCTCTCTTCCTCTTATATTTCCTTGTCTTAGAATTTCAAGTGAGTCTTTGTCGTAACCGTATCCTTGCCAAGGTTCAGGTGTAAATACAGCAATATATTTTAAAAGTCTCATAGATGGAACGCCATAAACAAGCATTTGTCCACTTTGTCCACCCGATGAGAAAACTACATATTTATCTTTAACCCCAGTAGGATTGTACGTTTTCGCAGCACGAACTACATCGATTTCAGATAAGCCTCTATCTTTCATTACTTTTGCTAATTCTCCATCAGTAGCAGCCAGAGCTGATGTAATAAGCGTTGTTCCTAAAAGTAAAGATGAGATTTTACCAAGTACAGGTTTCATTTAAATTCCTTTCCTTAATGTATTAGATTTTTTAATACTTAAGTTATTAAATATCAATAACATTCTAACACTAAGGAAAGTTAAGAAAAATGATACATATCAAGATTTTGTTAATTATTTGTTAATTAATTAATAAATTCTTAATATTTTAAATTTTTTAAATTTTTAAATTCTGCCATTTAGAAGTCTAATTAATGAGTTTAGAACCGAATCAAAATCAAAAATTCTTTTTCCATTATTTTTTTCAAGGAATTTTTGTGCTTCTTCTTTTGATTCAAATGCCACTAAATCATCACCAGCAGGAGAAATATCATGTGAACCATATACAAAGAATGCTTTTCTTGCATCAATTATTTTTAAAGTATTATAATCTGTTACAAGTATATTTTTAAAATCAGCTAACTCTTTTGCATCAAAAGTTTCCCATTTTTCCATATTATAATAAAATTCAAACATTGATTTTGGTGAACAGAAAAATGCACTTTTGCCATTCGTAAAATCAATTTTACTAGCCCATGCTGGATTTTCATATATTTTAACTTTTCTTATTTCACAAGAAGTTTCTTTTGTAAAATTCATATCATACTTAATATCATCAGCAAAAGCTGAAACTAAAAATAAACCAAAAACTAAAAATAAAATGCCTACTAAACTTTTTTTCATACTTAATCCTTATACTAAATCTTTTTTTGAGAATATTTTATATCCAAATACTGCAAATACAAGTCCTAATAAAACTGGATATAAAATTGAAAACAATACAAATGCCCATTGATTGAATGTATCTAAAATATAAAATGCAACAGGTCCCATAACGGTTAATTCTGGATCAAATAATGAAATTGCAGCAACTCTAAATATCTCCATAGGATTTATAAGAGCAATTGCAATAATCATTGATTCTTCATATCTATTTTGCATCATTAAAGATATTAATGCAATATCTATAAAGGCTAATAAAAAAATCCATACAAAAAATGATATTCCAAGGGCTACTTCACTTGATTTTACAAATGAAGAGATAAAAAATGCAATTCCTAAAAATGCAGATGATAGTGCAAATAATAATCCAGAATATAAAAATAAAATATCCCAAGGAACAGATGCTCCAATACTTACACCATAAATAACTGCTAAAATCATTGCAAAAAATACTGGCAAAAATACAGTTATAAATCTACCTAGTATTTTCCCCCAATAATATTGTTTTAATGAAATAGGAAAAGATAACATATATTCTAAAATATGATTATCCCTATCTCCAGAAATTGAACGAACGGTTGTTACTAAAATAAATATTGGTAAAATTACTATTGTAATTTGAATATACATAAGTAACAACCTGCTTAATCCAGAAAATCCCATAACTTGAGATTGAGTAACACCAGCTATAAAAAATAGTGCTATCATTCCTCCAAAAACCAAAGAATAAACCAAAAACCACTTAGCTCTTATGGATTCTTTTAAATCTAAATATGCAATTAGTAATAAATTTTTCATATACACCTACCTTATTATTTGGGCATTTTATCATATAACAATAGGTCATATGATTGATGTATATCAATAGACTATTTTATTATGAAAGCTATCCCTAACTAATACTTTTATATAATCCCACTTATTAAAATAAAAGAAATTGCTTCACAGTGATTAAATATATTATCAAAGGGTATGCATATATGAGAGCATTAATTAGCGTTAGTGATAAAAGTGGTGTTGAAAACTTTGCCAAAGAGTTAGTAGCATTAGGTTATGAAATCATCAGTACTGGTGGAACATATAATAAACTTAAAGATGCAGGAATTGCAGTAATTGAAGCAAATGAAGTTACAAAATTTCCTGAGTGTTTTGAAGGTAGAGTTAAAACTTTAAACCCATATATTCATGGTGGGATTTTACACAGACGAGATAAACAATCTCACTTAGATCAAGCGAAAGAACTTGGTGTTGAAGGTATTGATTTAGTATGTGTAAATTTATATCCTTTTAAAGCAACTATTGAAAAAACAGATGATTTTGAAGAGATTATTGAAAACATTGATATTGGTGGACCTGCAATGGTTAGAAGTGCTGCTAAAAACTTTGATTCTGTTATTATTGTTACAGATGTTATTGATTATGATTTAGTATTAAATAATCTTAAAAATGACACTAACACTGTTGAATTTAGACGTGATATGATGATTAAAGCTTATGAGCATACAGCTGCTTATGATTCAATGATTGCTAATTATATGAATAAAAGATTTAATGGTGGAATGGGAGCTAAACAATTTATTGTTGGGTCTAAGGTATTTGATACAAGATATGGTGAAAATCCACATCAAAAAGGTGCATTATACGAATTTGATGAGCAATTTTCAAATAAATTTAAAACTGTAAAAGGTGAAGCATCATTTAATAATATGGGTGATATTTCAGGAGCTGCAAGGATTGCCGCTGCTTTTGGAAAAGATAAGGCTGTTTGTATTGTAAAACATGGAAATCCTTGTGGATTTGCAATTAAAGATACATTATTAGAATCTTATGTTGAAGCACTTAAATGTGATCCAGTTTCTGCATTTGGTGGAGTTGTTGCAGTTAACGGAACAGTTGATAAAGAATTAGCAGAAAAAATGAATGAAATCTTTTTAGAAGTTGTATTTGCAGCTTCTTTTACACCTGAAGCAGTTGCAGTATTTGAATCTAAAAAAAGAATTAAATTATTTGAGCAAGGTACACAATATTTAGAACTTGCAAATGATGCAATTGACTTTAAAAGAGTTGATGGTGGATTTGTATTCCAAGATGCTGATAAAGTTAAAGAGGATGAAGTTAGAAATTCTGAGCTAAAATCAACTAGAATTGCAACTGAGCAAGAAGTAAAAGATATGGAAATTGCATATAAAATAGCTTCATTAACAAAATCAAACTGTGTAGTTTATGTTAAAAATTCTGCAATGGTAGCTGTTGGTATGGGTATGACTTCTAGGGTTGACGCTTCAAAAGCTGCTTTAAGAAAAGCTGAAGACATGGGAATTGATGTAAAAGGTGCTGTTTTAGCATCTGAAGCATTTTTTCCATTTAGAGATTCTATTGATGCGGCTGCTGAGGCTGGAGTTAAATGTGTAATTGAACCAGGTGGAAGTATTAGAGATGATGAAATTATAGATGCTGCAAATGAATATGAAATGGCTTTATATTTCTCTGGAATTAGACACTTCTTACATTAGAAACAATCATATAAATAATATCACTAGCTTTTAGCTTTTGATATTATTTTCTTTTTAATCTTCTTTTTTTTTAATTATTTTTTGATATACTCTTTCACTTTTATTTAGGGGTTCGTATTGAATTTTTCAAAACTTATCAAATCTTTATTTTTATTTTTTATATTCACTACTTCTTTATACAGCGAAAATCTTAAAAAAATAACTATTCAATTATCATGGTTTGACCAGTTCCAATTTGCTGGATATTATATGGCAAAAGAGAAAGGTTTTTATAAAGAATTAGGTCTTGATGTAGAGATAAAACCCTTTGAGTTTGGTATTGATATTCCAAAAGAAGTTAGTGATGGGAAAATAGACTTTGCAGTAGGACGTGAAACTTTAATTTTAGAGAGAACAAAAAATAGAAATATTGTTGCTTTATATGCACTTTTTCAAGCAACTCCATTGATTTTAATAAGCACAAAAGAATCAGGAATAAATACAATAAATGATTTTTCAAATAAAAAGATAATGACAACAATTGATGATTCAAGTGAAGTATCTTTAAAAGCAATGATTATTTCAAATAAAGTTAAAGTTGAAGATTTAAATTTTTTAAAACATACTCATAATATTAATGATTTATTAAATAAAAATACAGATGTTATTTCTGCATACATATCGAAAGCTCCATTCCAACTTAATCAAAAATCTGTAGAATATAATATTTTTGATCCAAAACATTTCGGATTTGATATGTATAGTGATATGTTATATACAAGTGAGAATCTTATAAATCGTGATTTAAATGCAGTGTTATTGTTTAAAAAAGCTTCATTAAAAGGATGGGAATATGCATACTCAAATATCCAAGAAAGTGCTGATTTAATATATAAAAAATATAATTCTGAAAAACTAACAAAAGCTGAATTAATATATGAAGGAAGAGAGTTAAAAAAACTTTCATACTTTAAAACTGCAAACTTAGGAGAAATTAAAAAAGATAAAATTCAAAGAATTTATGATTTATACAATCTTATGGGTCTTATTGATACTCCTATTGATTTAGAAAAATTTGTTTTTGATTTGAATAATTTAAAAAATTTAACTTTCTCAGAATCTGAACTTAAATATTTAGAAAAAAAAGACACTTTAAGTATGTGTGTTATTCCTAATGCAATGCCTTATAGTGATATAAAAAATGATGAATTTGTAGGATTTGTAGCTGATTATATGCATTTAATAGAAGAAAAAATAAAAAAACCAATCAAATTAATTCCTACACAAAGTTGGGCTGAATCTTTGAAATTTGCAGCTGATAGAAAATGTGATATTTTGCCATCTGCTGTTTGGACAGAAGAGAGAGATGATATATTTAGCTTTACAAAACCATACTTAAATATTCCATTTGTTCTTTTAACAAAAAGTGATACTTCTTTTATTAATAATATAACTCAACTTTCGCACATAGATTCCAGTAAATAAATGAACCAGAGTTGAATAATAAAGCCCATAAATAGGCACTTTTTAGTATAATTTCATAACGACAATCAACTATACAAAGGTGTTTTTATGGGACTTGACAATTATATTCAAACTGCTATGAGAAGCATATTAAAAAACCCAATTCTTGAAGTATTATCAGAAATAAAAATTACAAAAATACTTAAACAAAGTAACTTTGTAAAAAGAGAAGTTGGTTATCCTCCTTTTCAAATTATCTTACATTTTGTTTATATGCTAATTATGAATAAAAGACAATCAGCTTTTATAAAAAACAGTGAGAATGCATTTGGTAAAGACGCCTATTACAGATTCATTAAAGAGAGTCGTTATAACTGGCGAAAGTTTTTGATACTAAGTGCTGCTGCACTTTTGCAAAGAATAAAACTATTACATAAAAATGGTGAACACCGCTTGCTTATTATTGACGATACAGTAGAACCCAAAAGAGGGAAATTCATTGAAGGAAGTTGTAAATATGTTTGGAGTAATAAAGAGCATAAAAGTATCAATGCATTAAACATTGTATCTTTAAATTATGCAGACTCACACTCAACTTTTCAAGTTGATTTTTCTATAAAGATGAATGATAGTAAAAGAAAAGAGATATCAGAATTTACAAGTAAACTCCATCATAGAAGTAATTCATATCAAAGAAAAAGTGAGATAATAAAAAGTAAAAACACACTTGCTATAGAGATGCTTGAAAGAGCCTTGAATAACGGAGTTGAAGCAGATTATCTATTGGTTGACAGTTGGTACGCTAAACCAAACTTTATAGAAAAAGCTAATGAGCTCGGTATGCCTGTAATTTCAAGACTTCCAAATAATAAACTCATTTGGAACTTTAAAGGCAAACATAAAACAATGAATGCAATCTATGAGAGTTTAAAAAACTCTCGTCATAAAAGCGGCGGACAGCATGGCAAAATATCTTACAAATACTTTGATGCAATTATAGAGCATGCAGTTTTAGGTAAGATTAAACTCGTATTTTTGCACACAGGCAAAGACTTGTTAGTTTTTATCTCAACTGATATAACTATCGCAGGTAAAGAGATAATAGCTACTTACAAAAAGAGATGGAATATTGAACAAGGTTATAAAGATTTACGAAACCTTTTTGGTTTAGGAAAAGAAGAGAATCGAATCTATGAAGCACTTATTGCGAAAATAACTCTTTCAATGTTTACCTACAATATTGTAAGCTATATCAATCGCATAAAGCATGAGCCACAAACACTAGGAGAACTTTTTAGAGATTTAGAGTGTGAACTTGAAACACTGGCAATTTCAATGCAACTGTTTATTCAAATATTGACAAAAATTAGTGAAATTCAAAATGTTGTCAAGGATAATAAAGATTTACTCAACATTATCGCTGTGTTAAGTGCTTACACTAAAAAAGAACTTGGTTTTATGTGCGAAAGTTGAGAATATAAGTTCTTTGAAAAATAAAAAAATATCAGTAGTAGAAAGTTATTCTATAATTAATACCTTAAGAAATAAATATAAAGACATAGAGTTTATAGAAGTCAAAGATATAGATGAAGGTATTAAAAAAACTCTGAATGGTGAAGTGTTTGGGCATATTGATACTATTTCTACTTCATGGTATAAGATTCAAAGTAAATATTTAACTAAAATCTCAATCTCATCGAAGCTTGATGAAAATATTGATATTTCTATAGCTACTGTTCCTGATGATGTACTATATGGTATTTTCCAAAAAGCTGTTTTGAGTATTGATGAATATAATAAAAATGAGATATTAAATAAATGGACTTTTACTGAATATCAAAAGGAATTTGATTATTCTATAATTTGGAAAATTTCTATTTTTCTAATTCTTATATTTATGGCCATTCTTTATAGACAAAAATTATTAAAAAGATTGAATGAAACACTAATAGAAAAAGTTCACCAAAAAACAAAAAAACTAAGAGAAATAAATAATCAACTAGAAGAAAAAATAAAAAAAGAAGTAGATGAAAATTTAAAAAAAGATAGACTTTTGTCTCAACAACAAAAAATGATTTCTATGGGCCAAATGATAGAAAACATTGCTCATCAATGGCGTCAACCACTTTCTTTGATAACTACGAGTGTTAGTGGTTTAAAAATAAAAAAAATGTTAGGTGATTTGGATGATGAGTTTTTTAACAAAACTCTTGATTCTGTAATGAATACCTCTCAATACTTATCTAGTACAATTGATGATTTTAGATATTTCTTTAAACCGCAAAGGGAAAAAGAAGATTTTTATTTAGAAAATTGTTGCAATAGAACTATAGATTTACTAGAGGCAAACTTTTTAGAAAAAAATATAAAAGTAATTTGTACAATTGATGATGTAAAAATAAATGGATATGAAACAGAATTAATTCAAGTTTTAATTAATCTTTTAAATAATTCAAAAGATGCTTTAGAATCTAAAGAAGATGAGAAATTGATTTTTATTGATATTCTTAGAAAAAACAATAAAGCAATTATTAAAATAAAAGATAATGCGGGTGGAATTGATGAGGATATCTTAGATAAAGTTTTTGAACCGTATTTTACAACTAAACATCAAGCTCAAGGTACAGGAATAGGACTTTATATGTGCCAAGAAATTGTTACTAAACATATGAATGGTCATATTGATATTACAAATACTCAATTTAAATATAATGAGAAAATTCATAAAGGAACTTTAGCTGTTATTGTTCTGGATGTAGTTAAATAAAATGATTTATTAATTTTGTAATAATCTTTGGCTATAATTTAAACAATATATACATTAGGAAAGCTCTTGAATTGGTTAGATATAGATAAAGCTCACGTTTGGCATCCTTATAATGCTCTACCTTCAAAAACAAAAATACTTCCTGTTAAAAGCACAAATAAAACATCAATTTTTTTAGAAGATGGAAAAGAACTCATAGATGGTATGAGTTCATGGTGGAGTGCAATTCACGGTTATAATCATCCAAAATTAAATGAAGCATTAAAAAAACAAGTTGATATTATGCCTCATATTATGTTTGGGGGCTTGGCCCATGAACAATCATCTATTTTGTCTAAAAAACTGATAGATTTAACAGGACTTAATAGTGTTTTTTTATGTGATAGTGGTTCGGTTTCAGTTGAAGTTGCTTTAAAAACTGCAATACTTTATCAAAAAGCAAAGGGTTTAAAAAAATATAAATTTTTAGCCTTAGAAAATGCTTATCATGGTGATACATTGGGAGCTATGAGCGTATGCGATCCAAATAATTCTATGCACAGTATTTATGGAACATATCTAAGTGAACATATCTTTACAAAAGCTCCAGAACTAGGTTTCCAAAGTGATTGCAGTGATTCAATAATAGAGCTAGAAAAGATATTAAAAAAACACAACGAAGAAATTGCAGCTTTTATTCTAGAGCCAATTGTTCAAGGTGCAGGTGGAATGAGAATATATAATCCAAACTACCTAAAAAAAGCAAGAGAACTTTGTAGTAAATATGATATTTTATTAATTGCAGATGAAATAGCAACCGGATTTGGACATACAGGACGTATGTTCGCATGTGAATGGGCTGAAATAAAACCTGATATTATGACAGTAGGAAAAGGTTTAACAGGTGGTTATATGACTATGGCTGCCATGATTACTTCTAAAAATGTTAGTGATCTTATTTCAAATAGTGATATTGGTGTTTTAATGCATGGACCAACTTTTATGGCAAATCCTTTAGCTTGTAGTGTTGCAAATGCAAGTATTGATTTGTTAAGAGATACTTCTTGGCAAGAAAATGTAAAAAACATCGAAACAATTTTTACTCAAGAATTAGAGTTTGCAAAAGAGTTAAATCTTGTAAAATCTGTTAGAAATATTGGAGCTATTGGAGTTATTGAATTAAAAGATGATTGTTATGCCCAAGAAATACAAGATTATTGTGTTAAAAATGCAGTATGGATTAGACCTTTTGGAAAATTAATTTATTCAATTGTTGCGTATACTATAAAAGAAGAAGATTTAAGAAAAATAGTAAAAACAATGATTGATGCTATAAAATCAATAAAGATAGAAAATGAAAAAAAATAATTTAAAGCAATTAGTTTCAAACTTGCCAAAATATCCAAGTGTTTTGGGACGACATAGACTTTTTAATAGTGCAGTTTTAATACCGCTTGTAAAAATAAAAGGTGAATATCATCTATTATTTCAAAAAAGAGCAGCACATATAAGACAAGGTGGAGATATTTGTTTCCCAGGTGGTGGATTCGAAAAAGGTGTAGATAAAGATTATAAAGATACAGCTCTTAGAGAGACAAAAGAAGAGCTAGGAATCGATGCTAAAGATATAAAGGTTTTAGGTCAACTTGATACTTATATTGCACCAATTGGAACAGTAATTGAATCTTTTGTTGCTAGAATAAAGAAAAAAGCATATAAAAATATGAAAATTGATGAGAATGAAGTTGAAAAAACTATTGTTATTCCTATTTCATTTTTTAAAGATAACGAGCCTGAAGAATATACTTTATCCCATGAAATCCAACCTTATAAATATAATAAAGATGGACAAAAAGAGATTTTATTTCCAGTTGAAGAGTTAGGACTTCCTGCTGCTTATAAAAAACCTTGGGGAAATAAACAACATAAAATTTGGGTTTATAAATATGACGGTGAAGTAATCTGGGGAATTACTTCAGTTTTAATTCGTGATGTTATTGAAAGATATTAGATAGTCATCACAGCCCAAGTATCATTTTTTAGAGCTTTTGTTAAAAGCTCTCCTGTATGTATTATTTCTATATTTAATTCTTTTAGTATATTAACTGCATCATAATCTTCAACACAAACAACACAAGCACTCATTTTTACACCTGTTTTTTGTATTTTTTTTAACTGTTCTTGAATTTGGGGATTATTTTTAGCAAGTAAAATTGATGGACCCCAAAGCATTAAATGTGCAGTTTTCCAATATTCTCGCTCTAAAATTACAGATGAATATAAAAGTGGGAATTTATTAGCCACTTCAATATCACCATTTGTCCAAACAATCAATAAATTATCTTTCATTTAAAAGGCCTTTAGTTATAATTTTCCATGATTATATAATAAAAATTTTAAAGGTAAAAAATGAATAAAATAGTATTAGAAGATAAAGAGATATTTCCATCAAAAGTTGTGTGTATTGGACGAAATTATATGGAACATATAAAGGAATTAAACAATGAAGTTCCTGAAGATATGGTATTTTTTATAAAACCAAATTCTGCAATTTCAAATAAACTAGATTTTCCAAAAAATCAAAATTCTTGTCATTATGAAGCTGAGATATCTTTTTTAATTGAAGATAATAAAATAAGTGCCGTATCTTTTGGACTTGATTTAACATTAAGAGAAGTTCAAAGTAAATTAAAAGAAAAAGGACTTCCGTGGGAAAGAGCGAAATCTTTTGATGGAGCAGCTGTTTTCTCAAAATTTGTAAATTTTGATGGTGATATTTCAAAACTTGGAATTGAACTTTATATAAATGGTGAATTAAAACAAAAAGGTGATTACTCATTGATGATAAATAAACCATTAGAAATTATAAAAGAAGCAAATAGTTTTCTAAGTTTTGAAGATGGTGATATTTTAATGAGTGGAACACCATCAGGAGTTGGTTCTTTTAAAAGAGGAGATGTATTTTTAGGAAAAATATTATTTGATGAGAAAGTAATAATAGAGGAATCTTTTAAAGTTTTATAATAAGTAATTTTATTATGTTATAATAGGTTTTCTAATCAATTTAAGGACTTTTATGAGATACCTTTTTTTTATCATTCTATTTCTCACTTCTCTCTTTTCTTCTATAAATAAAGAGAATAATTCAATTTTCACGGTTCAAGAATTAGAATGGATGAAAAATAATCCAGTTATAAAAGTAGGGGTCGATAAAGCTTGGCCACCTTTTGATTATTATGCTTTAGGTGTACATAATGGAATATCATCTGAGTATTTAAAAATAATATCAGAAAAAACAGGTTTAAGATTTGATATTTATTCTGATGTTTGGTCAAATGTCATTGAAAAGATAAAAAATAAAGAACTAGATATATTAGCTTGTGCTGTTAAAAATCCCCAAAGAGAAGAATATTTAGATTTTACAAATCCCTATTTAACACTTGATATTGTAGTTGTTGCTAAAAAAGAGTTAGTTTTAAAATCATTTGAAGATATAAATAATTTTAAAGTTGTAGTTCAAAAAAATGGTTATATTTATGATTCTTTAGTTAAAAAATTTCCTAATATGGATTTTGTATTTGTTGAATCAAATCAAGAAGCTTTAAAGCTTATATCATATGGAAAAGCAGATTTATATATAGATAATTTACCAACAATTTCTTATTTTATTGAAAAAGATTTATTGACTAATCTTGAAATAAAAATAAAAGCTGACTTTGAACCTTCCTTATTATCAATTGCTGTTATAAAAGAAAAAAATATATTAAAAACAATTTTTAATAAAGTTTTATCAAACATTTCTGAAGAACAAATAAATGAAATAAATAAGAAATGGGTTTTATCAAAAAAATTAAATAATGAAATAAATTTTACAGAAGATGAACTTCTTTGGATTAAAAAAAATCCAATAGTAAATATAGGTGCAGATTCTGATTGGCCACCTTTTGAATATCTTGATGAAAATGGCAAATACCAAGGAATTGCTTCTGATTATTTAGATTTACTTAGTTTTTATACAGGCTTGAAATTTAATGTTCAAGCAAATGATTGGTATAGTGTAATATCAAAAATAAAAGAAAAAGAACTTGATATGCTAGCTTGCGTTGCAAAAACTACTGATAGAGAAAAATATTTAAACTATACGAGTCCATATTTAAATATTGATGTTGTGGTAATTGCAAGAAAAGAGCTTCCAATTCAAAAATTTGATGAAATAAAAGATTATGTAGTGGCTGTTCAAAGGGGTAATTTTGTCCATGAAAAACTACTTAAGTTGTATCCTGATATGAAGTTTATTTTTGCAAAATCAAATAAAGAAGCCTTTGAAATGGTTTCTTATGGTAAAGCTGATATTTTTATCGGGAACTTGCCTGTATTTTCATATTTTGTTCAAAAAGAGTTATATACAAATATAGAGGTTAAATTTAAAGCAGATTTTGACAAAATAGATCTATCTATGGCTGTTTTAAAAGAAAATGAAACACTGTTTAATATTGTTCAAAAAGCAATGCCCTTTATTATTAGAAAAGAAAAAGAGAATATAAATAAAAAATGGATTTTTGAACTAAAAGAAAAAAATAGTTCAATATCTTTTACTAAAGATGAACTTGATTGGATAAAAGCAAATCCTAAAATTAAAATTTCAGGAGATCCTTTATGGCCTCCTTACTCTTTTTATGATGATAAAAACAATTATATTGGTATTATTCCTGATTTAGTAAAAGAGGTATTTAAAAATATTAATATAAAACTAGAGTATGTAAAAACTGATTCTTGGGCTGATACTATAAGTTTAATGGAAAATAAAAAGATTGATTTAATAGATGCTATATCATACTCTCCTACAAGAAGTGAATATTTAAATTTTTCAAATAAATATGTTGGGGCTGAAATTGTAATAATTGCAAATAATAGAAATGATAATTATGTAAATTCATTTAATACAATTTCTCACAGAAAAATAGCTACTGTAAAAGGTTATTCAGTAATTGAAGAGATAAAACGTGATTTTCCTCAAATAAAAAAAATTATAGAGTTTGATAATCCATTAGATGGATTAAAAGAGTTATCGAATTCTCAGATTGATTATTTTATATTAGATATTCCTTCTTTTGAATATTATAGTAAAAATTATAGTTTAAGTAATCTAAAAATAGTAGGCCCTTCGGGATATAATTACCAATATGGTTTTGGTATAGATAAAAATAATACTCACTTACACTCAATAATAAATAAATTGCTAGATAATATCTCTATTCAAAAAAAAGATGAAATTTATAGAAAATGGATACAAGTAGATTATGAAGAAAAAATTGATTATGATTTAATTTGGAAAATAATTATCTTTGCATTATTTATTTTAATTGGTACAATTTATTGGAATAGAAAATTAAAATTAGAAATACTTGAAAAAGAAAAAGTACAAAAAGAGTTAGAAAAGGAACGAAACTTTATAAAATCACTAAATGTAGAGTTAAAAAAAGCAAAAGATGTTGCTGAAAATATAGCAAAACAAAAAAGTGAGTTTTTAGCAAATATGAGTCATGAAATAAGAACTCCTATGAACTCTGTAATTGGATTTACAGAAATATTAGAAAAAGAGATAAAAAATCCCTTACATAAAGAGTATCTTAGTTCAATAAGAAAAGGTGGAAATTCACTCTTACGTATTATCAATGATATTTTGGATCTTTCAAAAATAGAAGCAGGAAAGTTAGAAGTTAAAAATGAATCTTTAAATCCCAAAAATTTATTTCTAGAAATTGAATCAATTTTCCATTCAAAAATAATAAGTAAAAATATCCTTTTTATGGTAGATATAGATAAAACAATTCCAAAATTTATAATAATTGATGGTGTAAGAATAAGACAAATTCTTTTTAATTTAATTGGAAATGCAATTAAATTTACTGAAAAAGGTTATATAAAACTTAAAGTTGAGAATATTTATAAAGATGATATAAAAAGTAAAATAGATTTAATATTTAGCATTGAAGACACAGGTATTGGAATTGAAGAAAATAATTTAGAAACTATTTTTAATGCTTTCGAACAAGCAGATAATCAAAATATTGCAAAATATGGTGGTACTGGATTAGGTCTTGCTATTTGTTCGAAATTAGTTCATATGATGAATGGTGAAATAAAAGTAAAGAGTAAAAAAAATATAGGTTCGACTTTTACAGTGTTATTAAGAGATATTCCAATTAGTTCAATTGAAGATGAGATTGTCTCTCAAAAATTATTAGCTTCAAATATAGTTTTTGAAAAAGCACAAATATTAGTGGTTGATGATATTGAAGAAAATAGAAAATTAGTAAAAGCTAGCCTCAAAGATTTTGATATAGATTTAATCATGGCAGAAAATGGCCAAGAAGCAATAGATAAATTAAGAAATATAAATGTAGACTTGATATTAATGGATTTAAGAATGCCTGTTATGGATGGATATGAAGCTACTAATATAATAAAAAGCAATGAAAAGTTAAAACATATTCCAATAATAGCTCTAACAGCCTCTGTAATGGGAAAAGATTTAGAAAAAGTATCTAAGTTTGGATTTGATGGATATTTACGTAAACCTGTAATATTAGATGATTTAATAGAAGAATTAGGTAAATACTTAAAATATCATTTTATAAATCAAGAGATAGTTCAAATAGATGATTTTAGTGTTATTGATTCACAAAGATTAAAAGTTGTTTTAGATAAATTAGAAAATGAGCTAAAAGAAGAGTGGAAAAATATAAAAGACGCTGGAGATTTTTCTTTAATTGAAGAGTTTGCAAAAAAATTAGATGATTTATCTGTAAAAGAAAAAATTCATTTATTGGAAAATTATTCTAAAGAGTTAATAAAAAATATAAACTCTTTTGATATAGAAAAAGTAGATTATTTAATGAATACATATTTAGAACTAATTGAGAATTTAAAGGCAAAAATTGGAAACAAATAGCAAAATATTAATAGTAGATGATATTCCAAAAAATATTCAGATGGCTATGAATATTTTAAAAAATGAAGGTTATAAAATGTTTTATGCTAAGAGTGGACAAATGGCACTTGATTTAGTTGATGAACATAGCTTCGATTTGATATTATTGGATATAATGATGCCAGATATCAGTGGATTTGAAGTTTGTATAGAGTTAAAAAACAATAATAAAACAAAAGATATACCTATAATTTTTTTATCAGGGAAAAATTCCTCTCAAGATATTTCACAAGCTTATGAAAGTGGTGGAATAGATTATGTTGTAAAGCCATTTATTACAATAGAGTTAATTACAAAAGTAAACTCTTATGTAAGATTAAAAAGATTAGAAGATAGATTTGGAGCAAGTTATGTATAAAAAATATGATAATAAAATTTTACTAGTTGATGATGATACAAAAAATTTACAAGTTGCTATGAATATATTAAAAAATTATAATGTTATTTATGCACAAAATGGTGAAAAAGCTTTCGAATTATTGGAAAAAAATAATTTTGATTTAATTTTACTTGATGTTGTTATGCCTATGATGGACGGTTATAATGTGTGTTCAAAAATTAAAGAAAATGAAAAAACAAAAAATATACCAATAGTTTTTTTAACAGTAAAAGATGATGAGCAAGATATTGTAAAAGGTTTCGAATTAGGAGCAGTTGACTATATAACAAAACCATTTTATAGTGAAGTTTTACTAAAAAGGGTTGAAGTTCATTTAAAAATAGCTAGACTTATGAGTGAACTTAAACATGTAAACTCAAATTTAAATAAAACAGTAAAAGAGCAAGTTGAACAAATTAGACAAAAAGATGAAATAATAGTTCAGCAATCTAAAATAAGTGCAATGGCTTCTATAATTGATGTAATAACTATACAATGGAAGAAACCTCTTGATAAGATTAAACTTTATTTACAATCATTAAATATAAAAATTGAAAATATTGAAGATTTAAAATCAGATGAAACATTTAAAAATACACTTTTTGAAATAAATAAATTAGATGAGATAATGAATGATTTTCATAAATCTTTTAATAATCATAAAAATAAAGAGAATGTAAATTTAAAAGTTTCTTTGGATAATGCACTATTTTTACTAAAAGATAAAATGAAAGAATTAGATATAAATATAAATATTCAAGGTGATATTTTGTTATCAATAAATATTGTATTTGATGAAATTAAACATATTTTTAGTAAATTACTAAATAAATCAATGATAAACTTTAAAGAGAATAGCAGTTTAAATAATAAGTTTATTAATATATCTTTTGAAGAAATAAATGAATCAATCTTTATTACCTATGAAGACAATGCAAAAATTTATGAAAATATACAAATAGATAGATTTTTTTTAACTCCAAGTTCTTTATTACAAGATGATTTTGATTTAGGATTTTATTTAGTAAAAGTATTTATTGAGAAGAATTTTGGTTTAATATCTATAGAAAAAACAAATGATGGTATAAAATATATTATTAGATTTGATAAATAATTAAGGAAATATAAATATGAAATACAATGAATTAACAAATGAAGAAAAAAGAGTAATAGAAAATAAAGGAACAGAATATCCATTTTCTGGGAAATATAATGATTTTTATGAAGAGGGTATTTTTACTTGTAAAAAATGTGATGCTCAACTTTATACATCAAAAGATAAGTTCTCTTCAGGATGTGGATGGCCTAGCTTTGATGATGAGATAGAAGGTGCTGTAAAAAGAGTTCCAGATGCAGATGGAAGAAGAGTAGAAATAGTATGCGCATCTTGTGGTGGACATCTAGGACATGTTTTTGAAGGTGAAGAACTTACCTCAAAAAATACAAGACATTGCGTAAATTCAATATCTTTAAATTTTAAGAAAGAAAAATAATGAATAATGAAAATATTAAAAAAGCATATTTCGCAGCGGGTTGTTTTTGGGGAGTTGAATATCACTTTGAAAAGCTAGAAGGTGTGCTTAGTGCAATTTCTGGTTATATGGGAGGCCATATTGATAATCCTACCTATGAAATGGTATGTACTGGGTTAACAGGTCATTTAGAAGTAGTTGAGATTACTTATGATGAAACTATTGTTTCTTTTGAAACATTAACAAAACTATTTTTTGAAATCCATGATTTTACTCAAACTAATGGACAAGGTCCAGATATAGGAAGTCAGTATTTATCTGCAATTTTTTATGTGGATGAAAAACAACAAAAAGTATGTGAAAAATTAATTTGTGAGTTAGAAAATAAAGGTTTTAAAATCGCAACTTCTTTACGATCGTTAGTTAAGTTTTATGAGGCAGAGTCTTATCATCAAGATTACTATGAAAGACATCAAAAGATGCCTTATTGTCATAGTTATAGAAAAATATTTTAGTGAGTACCTAAAATATAGTATATGTGTCTACTATCTAATTTTTCAAGTTTTACATTGTACTTATCTGCCCAATGTGAAACTTCATTATGAAACTCTTCTAAGATTTCATTAGAATCATTTTCATCACATTTGATTTTTAAATAATCAGATTTATTTGATAGTGCAACATATGCATTCATTTTTTTTAAGTGGTCATTTAGTGTGAAAATATGTTTTGAGAATTTATCAAAATTACTTGTTGAATTTATTATTTTTTCAGCTTGTTGTAGTGAAGCATCATTTTTTGAATATCCTAGTTGAGATAATATTACTTCTGCAGATACATCTAGTTGCATTTTAATCCTTCTTGTTTTAATATTTACTAACAGATATGTTATCAAAATAATTTTAAATAGCAATTAAAAAATAAAGCAGTACACTCTTTTACTGTCTATTTATTAAACTTTTTATAATAGTTTATGTATTATTAAATAAATAGATTTAAAGGTTAATTTATGAGTGTATTATTAGAAATGTCAATGTTCCCCACAGATAAAAGTGAAAGTAAAAGTAAAGAAGTTTCTGAAGTTATTAAAATTATAAGAGATAGTGGTATGAGTTATCAACTTACCTCAATGGCTACTATTATAGAAATAAATACAATAGCAGAAGCATTTGCTTTAGCAGAAAAATGTTATTCAAGATTAGAAGAGCTAGGTTGTAACAGAGTTTATGCTACATTGAAATTTGATATTAGAAAAGGCCATGAGAATAGGTTGAAAAATAAAATAGCTACAGTTGAAAGTTATATAGGGGAAGTATCAAAATAGTTTTCAAAGAAGCCTATAAAATTAATGATTTTATAGGCTGTTCTTTAAATTTTAAAATAAATCTATGCTAGAAGTTTGTTCAGATTGAAATCTAACTACTTGATTTCTACCTTTACTTTTTGCTTCATAAAGTGCAATATCTGCATTTTTTATTACAGATTCTAATGAACTTGAATCCTCAGGAAACATTGATAATCCAATACTAACAGTTTTTCTTAATTTACTTCCTGCGTATACATCTATTTCATTTTCACTAACTTTAATTCTTATTTTATTTGCAACAGAAATAGCTTGTTCTTCTGTTTTTATATTTACAAGTAAAACAATGAATTCTTCTCCACCATATCTAATGATAATATCAGATTCTCTTGTTGTTTCATTTAAGATTCTTGCTAATTCTTTTAATACCTTGTCTCCAATATCATGACCATATTCATCGTTTACAGCTTTGAAATGATCCATATCTAATAATAATACTCCAATATTAAATTTATCTCTTAATGCTTGAGGAATAAGTTTTTTTGTATGTTCTTCAAGGAATTTTCTATTATATAATCCTGTTAATCCATCTCTAAATGCTGATTGTTGTAAAGCTTCTATTAGAAGTTTAACTTCTATTGAAGGAGCTGATTCATTAATATAGCTTTTAATAAAAGAAATTTTTTCTTTTAAGTATTCTAATTTATCTTTATCATCAAATACAAAATTTATAATCAAATTAATATTTTTGCTAATACTTGTACTAATACAATAATGAAATTTATCAACTTTTTCAAAATAAGGACAAGTATGATGATATTCTGTTGTAATTACATCATTTTCAGTTCTTGCTGCTCGACATAAATGAGGTTCATTTTCTATATTTTCTTTACAATAAAAAGTATTTCCTATTTCTTTGACTGTAGTCATTTTTCGTTTTGATAAGTCAATTTCAATAAAAGTAAAACTTGTGATCTTAAATTGATTAGTAAATATTTCAGATAATCTATTATAAATCTCTTCTTTAGTGTTATCAAGTTCAATTTCTTTTTTAAATTGATATAAATTTGATAAGTTTTGAACTATTTCTTTTGAGTCTTCTAATGGATTTGTAAATTTATTTGTTTTAGTTCCAATAAAACCTTTTAATTTTTTATCAATATCTGTTGATGTATCTTTAAAAGTTACCATTAATCTATTGAATTTTTCCATCAAAAGTATCATATCTTTTGATAATCCTTTAGAATAAGATATTTTTCTTAGATTTCCATTTAATGAAGAGCTTAAACTTTTTGAAATGCTATCAAAAATTAAGTTATCTTGCTCTAATTTATTTTTAAAAATAAAAAATATTAGTAAAATACCTACAATCATAATTATAGGAATTAAATAAATAGCTTCTAATCCAATATTTTTTAATTCACTAATATCTAACTCCATAGAGACAGCACCTAGTGTCTCACCAGCTGATGCAGTATGACAGCTTAAACAGTCAATTCCATTATCAAATGTTGCTTTATAAGGAACAGTAATACGCATACTAGAATATAATAAACTTTCATTTAATTTATATTCTATTTCTCCTGTTTTTAAAACTTTCTTATCTATATCATCTTTTGGTTCTTGATTTTTGTTTATTCCAAATTGATTACTTACAGAATCTGCTCTAACTAGCCATAAATTCTTAACATTATCTATACTAGCCATAGAATTTATATAACTATCTATTTGTTTTACATTATTATTTACCATATAAGAAGTTAAATCGTTTTTAACAATTCTGGAAATTAGCTCTGCATTATGAATAGATGCTTTAATTGAATTATTTTTTGTACTGTACATTGTTATGGCACTAACAATACAAATTAATAAAAAAGAGATTATAATAAACTGATAAATTATCTTTTTTCCCATCTAAGTCCCTTATTTAAGTAAATAATGATTCTACTTTAACTAAGCTTATAATAAAGAATACATTTTAATAATCTTTAAAAATCAATAATAGCTTGGCTAGTCAAATTATTATCAATATTTTCATCTAAAGCTTTAAGTTTAAAAGAAAATCTATGCTCATCACTTCTACCAAATTCTTTAATTGCTTCCAGATGAGCTTTTGTTCCATATCCTTTATGCTTTTCAAAATTATATTTTGAATACTTTTCACTAATTCCGTACATATATCTATCTCGAGATACTTTTGCAAGAATTGATGCAGCACTAACTTGTGGTACAGTAGCATCGGCTTTGATTTTCCATTTTAAAGAAGATATCCCAAAACTTGTATTTCCATCCATTAAGAATTCATCACAATAGGGTTTTAGTTTTTCGATTATTTCTAAAATAGAATTTTTTAAGCATGCACTTAATCCTATTTCATCTATTGTTTTTGCTGATGTAAATACAATATGGTATTTTGATTTTTCTTTTATTTCATCAAATAGTTTTTCTCTCTTTTTTTCACTTAATATTTTAGAATCATTTAATCCATCAATTTGTTCCAATAATACAACACCTGATACTACTAAAGGCCCTGCAATTGGTCCTCGTCCTGCTTCATCAATTCCACATAACATATTTAAATCCTTTTAAAAAGTGAATTATATCATTTATCGGAATTCTTTTTTTATAGTGAATAAGGAAAATATTATAAAAAATTTTAAAAATTATATTATTTTAACTTGACAAACAATCACTCAAGGTGCTATAATTTTATTAGCAGTTAAAACTAAGGAGTGCTAAATGAGTAATAATATTTTTGAGAAAATGACAAATCAACTAACAGAGACAATAGATTCAAGTGTTGCTCTTGCAATGCATAATAAAAATCAAGAAGTAGAGATGATACATCTACTTTGGGCTTTGTTAACAAATACAAATTCGGTTCTAAACCAACTATTAAATAAAATGAATGTTAATAAAGCAGCAATTGAGCTTGAAGCAAAATCATATGCAAACAAATTGCCAAGTGTTTCAAGTGTAACTAAAGAGAATATAAAATTATCGAGAAATCTTCTTTCAAGCTTGCAAAAAGCAGAAGGATTAATGACAAGTTATGGAGATAAATATATAGCTGTTGATACACTTTTAATAGCAAACTTTGATTCGCAAACATTAAAAGATGTATTAGGTAAATATATAGATTTAAGAGAAGCAAAAAAAGAGCTTGAAGCCATGAGAGCTGGAAATACAATAGATAGTGCAAGTGGAGATGAAAATCTAGAAGCACTTGGGAAATATGGAATTAATTTAAATAAAAAGGCTATTGATGGAGAACTTGATCCTGTAATTGGAAGAGATGAGCAAATCAATAGAATGATGCAAATTTTAATTAGAAAAACAAAAAACAATCCAATACTTCTAGGAGAGCCAGGAACTGGTAAAACAGCAATTGCAGAGGGTTTAGCTCAAAGAATAGTAAATAGAGATGTTCCTACAAGTTTACTAAATAAAAGAGTTGTTACTCTTGATATGGGTGCAATGATTGCAGGAGCGAAATATAGAGGGGAATTTGAAGATAGATTAAAATCTGTAATTGATGAAGTTAAAAAAGCTGGAAATATAATTTTATTTATAGATGAAATTCATACAATTATAGGTGCAGGTGCTAGTGAAGGTTCTATGGATGCAGCTAATATTTTAAAGCCAAGTCTTGCAAGGGGTGAATTACATACTATTGGAGCAACAACATTAAAAGAGTATAGAAAGTATTTTGAAAAAGATACAGCAATGCAAAGAAGATTTCAACCTGTAAACGTAAATGAGCCTAGTGTAAATGAAGCTTTACAAATATTAAGAGGTATAAAAGAGAAACTTGAAACTCACCATAATGTAACTATTAATGATTCAGCATTAGTTGCAGCTGCAAAATTATCAAACAGATATATAACAGATAGATTTTTACCTGATAAAGCAATTGATTTAATAGATGAAGCAGCAGCAGAACTTAAAATGCAAATTGAGAGTGAGCCTACTTTATTATCAACTATTAAAAGAGAGATTCAAACATTAAATGTTGAAAAAGAAGCTCTTAAAATGGAAAAAACTAAAAAGAATGAGGATAGATTAGCTCAAATAGATAAAGAGTTAGCAAATAAAAATGAAGAAAAACAAAATTTAGAAGCTAGATTTGATAATGAAAAACAAACATTTAATGCAACAAGTGAATTAAAAGTAAAAATTGATGAACTTAAAACAAGAGCAAATATAGCAAAACGTGAATCAAATTTCGAAAAAGCTGCTCAAATTGAGTATGGAGAAATTCCAGCTCTTGAAGCAAAAATAAAAGAAAACACAGAAAAATGGGACAGAATGCAAAAAGAAGGAACGCTTCTGCGAAATTCTGTTGATGAAGATGCAATTGCTAGTATTGTGTCAAGATGGACTGGAATTCCAGTTAATAAAATGATGGATAGTGAAAAACAAAAAGTTTTGATGGTTGAAGATGTATTAAGAAAAGATGTAATTGGACAAGATGAAGCATTAAAAGCAATAAGCAGAGCAATTAAAAGAAATAAAGCAGGATTAAGTGAAGCTTCTAGACCAATTGGATCTTTCTTATTTTTAGGACCAACAGGAGTTGGTAAAACTGAAAGTGCAAAAACTTTAGCAAAATTCTTATTTGATGATCCAAAAGCACTTATTAGATTTGATATGAGTGAATATATGGAAAAACATGCAGTTTCTAGGCTTGTAGGTGCTGCTCCTGGATATGTGGGATATGAAGAAGGTGGTCAATTAACAGAGGCTGTTAGAAGAAAACCTTATAGTGTAATACTTTTCGATGAGGTTGAAAAAGCACATCCTGATGTATTTAATATCTTATTACAAGTTTTAGATGATGGAAGATTAACAGATAACAAAGGTGTTACAGTTGATTTTAAAAATACAATTATTATTTTAACTTCAAATATTGGAAGTGCAAGAATTATTGAAATATCTGATAAAGAAGAGAGACGAAAAGCAGTTTTAGATGAATTAAAAGTTCATTTTAGACCAGAATTTTTAAATAGACTTGATGATATTGTGATTTTTGAACAATTAAATTTAAACGCAATTACAAATATAGTAGAAATTTTATTTAATAGTATCAAGAAAAAAGTTGAAGAAAAAGATATTAAAATTTCTTTAACACAAAATGCAAAAGAGTATATTGCTAAAATTGGATTTGACCCTGTATATGGTGCAAGACCCTTGAAACGTGCTATTTATGAAATAGTTGAGGACAAACTAGCTGATTTAATTTTAGAAGATAAAATAGGTGAGGGAAGTGTTATTGAGTTTGATGTTGTAGATAATAAAGTAAAAGTAAATTTAAACTAAAGAAAATTTAAGCTGAATTTAACTATAATCCCCAACTTAATTAGTGAATATAGAGGAAATCTAAGATGAAAAGAACATATCAACCGCATAATACTCCAAGAAAAAGAACTCATGGGTTCAGAGTAAGAATGGCTACAAAAAATGGTAGAAGAGTAATTAACAGAAGAAGAGCTAAAGGTAGACATAAATTAGCTGTTTAAATAAAGAACATCGGCTTAATAGTTCGAGAGACTTTAATAGACTATATAAAAGCGGCAAAAGATGGCATACTACCAGCTTTGTCGCTTTTTTTAGTTCTAATCCTACATTAAAAGCTGCATTTGTTACTTCCAAAAAAGTTGGGAACGCAGTATATAGAAATAAAGCAAGAAGAAGAATGCGTGCTTTATTCGCTTCATATGAACAACAATTAGTAATTGGTAATTATATATTTGTTGCAAAAGTAACCTTACATGATAAAAATTTTTTAGAATTAAAAAAAGATTTTGATTTCGCACTAAAGAGATTAGAAGTTTTAAAATGAAAACCATATTTAAATATTTGATAAGATTTTATCAAAGATATTTAACTATTTTAGCTTTTGGATCGTGTAGATATTATCCAACTTGTTCCCAATATGCATTATGGCAATTGGACAACAATACTTTTTTTAAGGCGATTTATTTTACAATAACACGCATATTAAAATGTAATCAACTTTTTGCTGGTGGATTTGACTATCCTATCATAAGATTGAGAGCAAATCAAAATATCAATTTTTCAAAAATCAAAATAAAATATTGGTATATCCCATTGAAAAATGGAAAGTATTTAGTAGTAAAGAATCGGGAGTGGAAAGAGAAGAATGAACAACATGAATCAAAATAACGGTATGCAAAAACGAATGTTAATAATGACATTAGTAGTTTTTGTATTTTTTATAGCTTACGAGTTTTTAGTTTTAAAACCGCAACAAGAAGCTAAAGCAGCCCTTGTAAAACAAGAGCAAGTGCAAAAACAAAATGCAGCACCTGATGTAAATGCATCTACGCAAATGGTATCAACAGATGTTAACGGTAATCCAATTGATATGTCAAAATCGCTTGATGCTTTATCTGCTAAAGCAATTGCTAGTTCTCAAATTGTTTCTGTTATTAAAACAGCAAAAAATATTATTGAAATAGATACTTTAGGTAGAATTGCTCAAGTTACATTACTTGAAGAAAAATATAAAGATGAAAATGCAAGTCAAATTAAACTATTTGAAGCAAATCAATTAAGACCTTTAGAAGTTAGATTTGCAGATATAAATTTAAATACTGAAGCATTTAAAGTTCCAGCAGTTGCTAGTTTATCAAATGTAGATGCAACAACAAGTACTCAAGAGTTAGTATTAACTCAAACTTTAAGTGGAACAGTTTTAACAAAAAAATTCACTATTTATCCTGATGGTCATTATGACTTAAGTGTTAACGCTACAAATGATAAACAATTTTTTATTACAAATGGATTTAGACCAAATGTTTTAGCTGATATGTATGCTGTTCATGGATTTATATCAAAATTAAATGACAATACTTTAAAAACTATCGAAGATGGTGATTTAGATAAAAATGAAAATATTACGGGTGTAAAATTTATCTCTAATTTTGATAGATATTATGCAACAGTTATTTATAATTTTGAGAAATCATTAAGTATTTCTTTAATGCCAGATTCAGAATCAAATCCTCAAGCTTTTATTCATGGTGGAAGTAATATTACTTTTTCAGGTTTTGTTGGACCAAAAAATCATAGAGATTTAGATGCTTTAAATCCTGAATTAATTGATGTAATTGATTATGGTTGGTTTACATTTATTGCAAAACCAATGTTCTTATTATTACAGTTTATTCAAGGTTATGTTGGAAACTGGGGTTGGACAATTGTTATTTTGACAATTTTAATTAAATTAGTTCTTTTCCCTTTATCATTCAAAGGAATGGTTTCTATGCAAAAACTAAAAGATTTAGCTCCTAAAATGAAAGAAATTCAAGCTAAATATAAAGATGATAAACAAAAACAATCTATGCATATGATGGAACTTTATAAAAAACATGGTGCAAACCCAATGGGTGGATGTTTACCATTAATTTTACAAATTCCTGTATTCTTTGCAATCTATAGAGTTTTATTAAATGCAATTGAATTAAAAGGTGCTCCTTGGATGTTATGGATACACGATTTAGCAGAAATGGATCCGTATTTTGTTTTACCTATTTTAATGGGTGCAACAATGTATATTCAACAAAAAATTACACCAAATACTATGCAAGATGAAATGCAAAAGAAAATATTCCAGTTCTTACCGGTTATTTTCACATTCTTCTTCTTATGGTTCCCAGCAGGTCTTACTTTATATTGGTTTATAAATAACTTGTTTACAATTGGGCAACAATACTATATCAATAGTGTATTCGAAAGAAAAAGAGCTGAAAAAAATTAGGAACTTATTATGAAAAAGTTTGAATCAGATTGTTTAGAAAAAGTATATGAATTAGCAAGTGCAGAATTCAACTGTTCTATTACAGAATTAGAAATTGAAGTTATCCAACAACCAAGTAAAGGCTTTCTTGGTTTTGGAAAGAAAAATGCAATTATTGAAGTATGTTACAAAGATAACTGCAAGAAATACGTTCAAGAAACTAAAAGTTTCAAAAATAAAGATGTTAGAATAGAAGAAGTATCTGATAGAATTGAATACTCAAATAAATCAGAAGAAGAAAAATTTTCAAGAAAAGAAGAAAAAAAAGAACCTTTAATTAAAGTTCCAAAAGTTGAATCAAAAGATAAAATTTTTGATAATTTTTACAATGAAGAAGCTTCTCAAAATGAAGTTTCAAAAATTGTCATTAAAAAAGATAAAGAAAAAATTTTAGAAGAAGTAAAAGCTGGAATCAATTTATTATTTCAAGACACTTGTTATAAAATTGATCAAATAAATGTAGAGTTTTATGATGAAGAAACTTTATACGTAGAGTTTTTAGGTGAAGATTCAGCTTTACTTATTGGTAAAGAAGGATATAGATACAAAGCCTTATCATATATCTTATTCAACTGGATAAATGAAAAATATGGTTTAATGTTAAGACTTGAAGTTGCACAATTTTTGAAAAACCAAGAAGAAGCAATTTATACTTATCTTGAACCAATAATCGAAATTATCAAAGAAAAAGGTACTTTTAAAACTAAACCACTTGATGGAATTTTAGTTCATATTGCACTAAAAAAATTAAGAGATGAATTCCCAGACAAATATGTTGCTGTAAAAACAAATGTTAGAGGTGATAAATACGTACTTGTAAATGAGTACAGAGCAAGAGAAGTATAATCTTGTTTGATGATGCTACAATTGTTGCAATAGCAACAGCAAATGGTATTGGGTCTATCTCAATAGTTAGAATTTCAGGGCCAAAGGCTCATGAAATTGCTTCAAAAATATCTCAAAAAAACGCTTTTCAACCAAGACTTGCTACACTTTCTTATTTGTATGATACAAATAAAAATCTTATTGATGAGGCTTTAGTTTTATACTTTAAAGCTCCTTTTTCATTTACAGGTGAAGATGTAATAGAGTTTCAATGTCATGGTGGATTTGCAATAGCAAATATGATTGTTGATGAAGTTTTAAAACAAGGTGCTAGACTTGCTAATCCTGGTGAATTTTCAAAAAGAGCATTTTTTAATAATAAGATAGATTTAACAAAAGCAGAAGCAATTGCTAAAATAATTGAAGCAAGAAGTGAAGATGCTGTTAAATTATTAGCACGTCAATTAAAAGGTGAGCTTACAACTTTTGTAAATGATATTAGAGAAGATTTACTTTTCATGTTAGCTTATACAGAAGTTTCAATTGATTATGCAGAAGATGATTTACCAAGTGATATTTTTGAGCAAATTAAAAGTAAAATGGAAAAAATCATTGTAAAATTAACAAATACTTTAGATGCTTCTAAAAGACGAGAAGGAATGATTGAAGGCTTTAAAGTAGCAATCATTGGAAAACCAAATGTTGGTAAGTCTTCGCTTTTAAACAAGCTTCTAAACTATGATAGAGCTATTATTTCTGATATAGCAGGAACTACTAGAGATACTATTGAAGAATCTGTGAAAATAGGAACTCATATTATTAAAATAGTAGACACAGCAGGTATTAGAAATGCAAGTGATGTGATTGAAAAAATAGGAATTGAAAAATCAATTCAAGCTATAAATGAAGCAGATATTGTAATTGCACTTTTTGATAATAGTAAAATTTGTGATGATGAAGATAAAAAGATAATAGAGTTAATAGATGAAAATTCTCATAAAGAGATTATAAAAGTATTAAATAAATCTGATTTAGAAAACTATTTTGATAAGTCAAATATAAAAGATTTTATTGAACTTTCAACAAAAGAGGATATAAGTCCATTAATTAAAAAAGTTGAAAATATTTTAGATTCAAATACACATAGTGATGAAATGACATTGATTTCTAAACGACAAATAAGTTCTGTTGAAAATACACTTTATAATATAGATTTATCTAAAACTCCTTTAAATAGTGGAGAGTTAGAATTTTTTGCCCATTATATAAGTGAAGCGTTAGAACACATTTCAGCAATTACAAGACCTTATGAAAATGACCAAATGTTAGATGTTATGTTTGGTGAGTTTTGCTTAGGTAAATAATATATATAATAATTACAGAGGGTAATAATAAATGAAAAAATATTTTTTATTTTTTTTATTAATAATAAGTTTTGGTATGACAAGTTTATTTGCAGATCAATGGGATGGTTTTTTTAAAGCGACAGGATTTCCTCGAAAAATTGTTGATAATGGAACGGTTGTAAAAGGTAAATTATATGAAGCAAATGTTTCATATCAAATAAAAAATAATGATGGAGTAAAAGGAAATTTTGAAAAAACTGATACTGCGAAAGTTATAGTTACAAATAAAAAAGGAAAGATTCTAAGTACTGATAAATTCTTAACAGGTGATGAGTTGAGAGTTTGGGCTAGACAAAACTTCACTGATATATTTTCTTTAGTTTTAGGTGATAATCCAGAAATTACAAAAGAGAGTATAAAAGAGTTAACATCTTTAGCTTCACTAGTTCTTTTAAATAAAAACTTAGACTAAATAATAAAATCCAAAAGGATTTTATTATATGTTAGGTAACTCATAAGAAACTAATTTTGCATTTTCTACTGATATATCAATCCATGAATCACAATCAAAAATAATCTGCATAATTGCTCCTTGTTCAAACTTTTCTTTAAATCCAACTAGTGTAATTGCAAGTGCTGTTAAAGATGGATTATGTCCCACTAATAACATAGAATCAACAGTATCAAAAGTATAAGAGATAGTTTCAAATAACTCATTTACAAAAGCCATATATAAAACTTCATTATACATAATAGATTTTTTATAATCTAGTGCATCAGCAAATATCTCTGCAGTTTTTTTTGTTCTAATGGCAGGACTTGCAACAATTAAATCAATAGGTATATTTTTTTTAGCAAAATTTTCTGCAATTAACTTAGCTTTTTCTAAGCCTTCAGGGCTTAGATCTCTATCATAATCATCTTTAGTAAATTCTTCTTCTTTTTGTGTATGTCTTACAATATAAAGTTTTTTCATTTTGACTCTTAATTTAAAAAATAATAATTTGATTTTAGATTAATTTGGCTTTTCTTTCTATAAAAAAATTTTCAAATTTTCAAATTTAGTACCATAGTAAGTTTATAGCTAGATTTTGTATAATATAAAAAATAAAGGATAATATTTTGGGATATGATTTAAATAAAAAATTAGTAATAGCAATCTCTTCAAGAGCTTTATTTAATCTAGAAGATGAAAATAAAATTTTTGAAGAAAAAGGTCTTGATGAATATTATAAATATCAAATTGAAAATGAAGATTCACAATTAAAAAAAGGTACTGCTTTTAGATTAGTTAAAAATCTTTTAAAAATTAACGATGATTTTCCAAATGATAAACAAGTTGAAGTAATAATTATGTCAAGGAATAATTCAGCAACAAGTTTAAGAATTACAAAATCAATAGAAAAATATAACTTAGATATTCAACGATCTGCTTGGAGTGGAGGAAGTGAAATTTCTAAATATTTAAAACCATTTAAAGTTGATTTATTTTTATCAGCAAATGAACAGGATGTTCAAGATGCAATAAATGAAGGAATTGCCTCAGCTAGAATTTTACCATATGAAGAATCAGCTGATGAGTATACAAATCAAGTAAAAATTGCTTTTGATGGAGATGCTGTTTTATTTTCAGAAGAGTCAGAAATAGTATATAAGACACAAGGCTTAGAAGCTTTTTTAGCCTTTGAAAAACAAAATGCAACAAATCCTATGAATAGTGGTCCATTTGCGCAGTTATTAAGTGTTATATCAAATATCCAAGCAAAATATCCACAAGAGCAAACACCAATAAGAACAGCACTTATAACAGCTAGAAACTCACCTGCTCATGAAAGAGTGATTAGAACACTTTCTCAATGGAATGTTAGACTTGATGAAGCATTTTTCTTAGGTGGTGTTGATAAGTATGAAGTTGTAAAAGCTTTTGGAGCTGATATTTTCTTTGATGATCAAGATGTACATTTAGAAAGTACTTCTAAAAATACTCCAAGCGCAAAGGTGCCATATAAAAAAGAATCGATTTTAAATAATATTTAGTTTAATTTTTATTAACTTTTTTTTGCTAGTATTAGAAAAATTAGGAGAATTTTATGGAACAAATAAAAACAGTATTTTTATTAACATTTTTAACAGTTATTTTTGTATTTATTGGTTATTCATTTGGTGGAAGTTCAGGAATGCTAATAGCATTTTTACTTGCGGGTGGTATGAATTTTTATGCATATTATTACTCAGATCAACAAGTATTAAAACATTATGATGCAACACCACTTGAGGATTCAAGACATCCAGTTTATAAAATCACACAAAGACTAACTCAAAAAGCTGGACTTCCTATGCCTAAAGTTTATTTAATACCTGATCATACTCCAAATGCATTTGCAACAGGAAGAAATCATCAACACGCAGCTGTTGCTGTTACCATGGGTTTATATGAAATGTTAAATGAGAAAGAACTTGAAGGTGTAATTGCCCATGAATTATCACATATCAAACATTATGATATTTTAGTGGGAACCATAGCTGCTGTGTTTGCAGGAGCTATAGCAATGATAGCTAATATGATGCAGTTTGGAGCAATGTTTGGTGGAAATAATAATAGACAAGGTTCAAATCCAATTATGATGATTGCAATGGCTATATTATTGTCATTAGCAGCTTCAATTATTCAAATGACAGTAAGCAGAAGCCGTGAATATATGGCTGATGAAGGAGCTGCTCGAATGACAGGAAATCCAGCAGGTCTTCAAAGTGCATTGGTTAAACTTGAAAATTATGCTAGAAGCGGACATCAAATTCATAATGCAACAGAACAAACTGCTCATATGTTTATTATCAATCCTTTTTCTGGTTTAAAATCAACTTTAGGAAGTTTATTTAGAACACATCCTACAACTGAAGATAGAATTGCAAGATTAGAAGAATTAAAAAATGAATTGAAATAACAAATTTAAGGGTAAAAAATTTATGAATTAGATATAATATATCTATGTATTACAAATACCTTTGGTTTTACTTGTATTATAAATAACTTTTTAAATGGTGACCTGATGAGAATTTTTCTTGTATTTATGCTTTTTATCTTGCCAGCTTTGGCACTTACTAGTGACACAAAGGTGTTTCAAAAAATTCAAAAAGATTTTGATTCAATAATAGTAAAAGATTTAGGGCAAAAAAAATTGATTTTTTCAAAAGATGAAAATCAAATTTTAAGACCAGCTAGTTTAACAAAAATTATGACAGCTATACTTGCTATTGAAAGTGGAAAGATGAATAATGTTGTAACTATTACTGCTGAAATGAAAAAAGTAGAACCAACTATTTCAAACTTCAAGGTTGGTGAAAAGTTTTACTTAAAAGATTTAGTTCATGCCGCAATGATTAAATCAGCAAATGATGCTGCTAATTCAATTGCTATTTATTTAGGAAATGGAAATAAACAAAAATTTGTTTCTATGATGAATGTAAAAGCAAAAAAATTAGGAATGAAAAATACTAATTTTACAAATCCTTGTGGTTTTGATATTGGAAATCATGCAAGTACTGCTAGTGACTTACTAAAATTAACAGAATATGCAATAAAAAATAAAACTTTTAATTCTATTGTTAAGCTTGAAAAATATGCTTTTAATGCGATTAATACAAAATCTAGATACGTAGTTCATTCTAGTAATAAACTATTAGCCCATGAACCTTATATCATAGGTATTAAAACAGGTTATACAAATGAAGCGGGTGCTTGTTTAATTGCACGTGCTAAGAGTAATAATAAAGATGTTTTAATGGTTATGTTAAATGTGAATAATAGATGGCCAAATGCTAAAATTGCGCTTAATGCAGTAATGAGATAAAATCATTATATACTTATTTCTTGATTTTCTCTCCATAAGATTTTAATATTGTTGAAGTTATTTCAGTCTTTATGCTTTTAATATTTAAATTAATTTAATAGAAGCATATAGGATTAGGTAAAACATAGGCATAAAAAAAGCAACCCTTGACCAAAGAGTTGCTTAGTGATGTAATTATATACAAATAAGTTTAAATGATTCTTTAATTCAATAATTCAGGTCTATATTCAAAATGCATGGTATCATAGTGATACCATCTGCCTCCCCAAATAAATCCATGTTTTTCAAATATTCTTACTATTTCTAAAGGTATTTTATTTTTGTAGTTAAGATTATCCTTTTTCTTATGCCATTGCCAATAATCAGAATTTTTTACATTTATATCAATTGCTATTCCAAAACTATGGGCACTTAATCTGTTTGTATTACTAATTTTTCTGTAATTAGTTGCTCCTGCTGGATTATTAACATATGATTTAAGTTCCTTTGGCAATAGCTCTAATTCATCTGATATGGCTTTAAGTTTTTTATCTACGTCATTTATTGTAGTAACTAAAAGAGTTTTCTTAGAGCTTTTTGGAAGCCAGATTATTTTTGTAAGATTTTTTTTTATTTCTTTGGGATTTGAACCATACATTTTTTTGAAAAATGGCTCATATCTAATTCTTCCTGCATCTTCATTTTGGGAAGGTATATAATTTAGATTTTCATCTATTTTTATATACTTCATACTCATTTGATCTTTTAATGATGGATTATTCAGTATCTCTTCATATGTTTTATTTTCTATGAAATCACTATATTTCATTTGATCATTATCTGTGAAAATTAGCTTATTATTTGAAGTTGTTTTTATAAAAGTAGGGTAGGCTTTTGCAAGTTTTGTAAGATTTTGTTCATCTTGATTACTTGCAAAAAGTTCTATATTCTGAGGATTTACAATTAATAAAAGACTAGCTATAAACTTTTTTAACATTTTCCATTTTTGAAGACATATTAAGTAGTGCCATATCGGCTAGAACTAAAGCCATCATAGATTCAGCAACAACACTTCCTCTAACTGCAACACAAGGATCGTGTCTTCCTTTTAATTTACACTCAACTTCATTATTATAAATATCAACTGTTTCTTGTTCTATAAAAATTGATGGAGTTGATTTAAAGTAAACTTTTACATTTATATCATCACCATTTGAAATTCCACCTAACATTCCACCACTATGATTTGTTTTAAATCCCTTGGCTCTAATTTGGTCATTATTGTCATAACCTTTTACTTTTGATGATAGCATTCCATCACCAATTTCTACAGCTTTAACTGCATTTATTCCCATCATTGCATTTGCTATTTGAGAATCAAGTTTAAAATATAATGGTTCACCAAGACCAATAGGAACATTTGATACATTTATTAAAGCAACCCCTCCAACACTATTGTGAGAGTTTTTAGCTTCTAAAATAGCATTTTTTTGTGCTTGTTCTACTTCTTTATCCAAAGCAAAAATTTCAGATTCACTAACTTTTGAGAAATCATAATTTTCTGCTTTTATTCCATCAATTTCACAAATACCACTTTGAACTTTTATTCCAAGCTCAAGAAGCATTAGTTTTGCAATAGATCCAGCTGCAACTCTGCACGCTGTTTCTCTAGCACTTGATCTTCCTCCACCTCTATAATCTCTTGTTCCATATTTATTAAAGTAAGTAAAGTCAGCATGACCTGGCCTAAATAAGTCTTTTACATTTGAGTAGTCACTACTTTTTTGATTTTCATTAAAAATAACCATAGATATAGGAGTTCCTGTAGTAATTCCTTCAAATACTCCTGAAAGTATTTCTACTACATCACCTTCTTTTCTTGCTGTTGCAAATTTATTTTGCCCTGGTTTTCTTCTATTCATTTCATTTTGAATAAATTCTTCATCAATTTTAATTCCAGCTGGAACTCCATCAACAATACATCCAAGAGCTTTTCCATGTGACTCACCAAAAGTTGTAAATCTAAATCTGTGACCAAATGTATTCATATTTACTCTCCTTTTAGTTTTTCTATTGCGATTTTAGCTGCTGCTTGCTGAGCTAGTTTTTTACTTTTACCATTTGCACTTCCATATTTTTCGCCATCAATCCAAATTGAAACTTCAAACTCTTTTTTATGGTCAGGTCCATATGAACCTTCTATTTTATATTCAGGTATTGAAGCAAATTGTGCTTGTGTTATTTCTTGCAGTGCTGTTTTATAATCACTAAATAAAACATCTAAATTTATTTTGTCATAAGATCTTTCTAATAAATCTAAAATAATAGGTTTTAATGTTTCAAGACCAGCTTCTAAATAAATAGCTCCCATAATAGCTTCAAAAGCATCTGATAAAATAGAAGCTTTTGTTCTTCCTTTATTTCTTTCTTCTGCAGTTGAAATATAAATATAATCACCTAGTTTTATCTCATTTGCAAGTCTAGTAAATCCAGTTTCATTCACAAGCGAGGCTCTTATTTTTGATAATTCACCTTCATTTGATTTATTGAATTTAGTAAATAAAAACTCGCCAACAATTAAATTTAAAACAGCATCTCCTAGAAATTCTAGTCTTTCGTTATTGTAAGGTTTTTTATAACTTTTGTGTGTAAGTGCTTCGATTATCAGATCTTTATTTTTAAACTGATAATCCAAACACTTTTCTAGTTTTGAATAATCACTCATATCTTTCCTTCTGTAAAATTTTTTAGAAGTATATCACATCTTTTATTATTAGTTAATTGATAATAGCTTTTAAGAAGAAAAATTATCTATTGTAATGATTGATTTGTATCAAAAAGTGCTTTTGTTAAGTGATGTTTAACATTAAATGTTAGAATTTGATGGCAATGTGGGCATCTTGTATCAAAAATAGGAAAAGAATGTTTACATGATGAACATATATATTCAAAATCTAAAGTAGCATTAATTTTATGTTCATGTTGATTTATTAAAATTAAAATATCAAAGTCAAAATTTTTACTATGTTTCAAATTATTTAAGTAACCTTTAGCATTATAAAGTTCAGCTAAAAAATCATTTTCAATTGCTTTTTCTAAATTAATATCATTAAGAGGCATATACCACATAACATCAATAAATTTAGAACAATCAAATTCAGAGATATGTTCCCATAAAAATGCTTTATTAAATTGAATTAAAAATGTTGCAAAAATTCTTTCAATGATTTTATTTTCTTTAAAAATGTCATATAAAAGTTCAGTTCGTCTTTCATATGATAAAACAGAGTCATTTAATATGAGTAAAGAATCTAAGTAGATTTTATCTGTACTCATATCTTTGTCTAGTTCTTCTAAACATAGTGTAATCTCTTTTGCTTTTTTAAAGTCTTTTAGTTTTTCATTTACAAGTAAAAGATGTAATAAGGCATTTTTATTTCTTGGAGAAAATTTTAAAATTCTTAAAAATATCTCTTTTGATCTTTGTAAAAATCCACCTTTGAAATAGGTAGTTCCTAAAAGTTCAAGTAATTCTTCTTTTTTTACTCGATCTTTTACATGCTCAAGTAAAGTAAGATAAACAGAGATAGCTTTATTGTGATCACCTTTGTGCAAAAAAGATGAAGCTAAAAGTAGGATAGAATCAAAAGGTAGATTATATGTTTTATATAAATGAACATAATCTTCTTCTTTTAATTTACCAAGTTCGAACCTTTTAGATAATTTTCTATAATCTTTTCTAGCAATTTTTTCTTTATAAATACTATAATAATATGTGAAAAATGATATCAAAAAAATTAGTGCAACAATTAGTATAATTCCAAAAAGTGGATCTCTATATCCTAAAGCAATATTACCCAAGTAAAACCTTCATGTTTATATCTTATAAGTTGATAAATCTTAACATAAAAGTTCATATAAAATAATAAAAGAGTATAATCCAAATATGATAAAAAAAGAATCCATTGAAAATCTTAAAAATAATCTTGATGTTGTTGATATTATTTCACAATATATAGAATTAAAAAAATCAGGAGCTAATTTTAAGGCTTGTTGTCCTTTCCATGGAGAGACAACACCTTCTTTTGTTGTAAGTCCTGCTAAGCAAATATATCATTGTTTTGGATGTGGAGTAGGTGGTGATTCTATAAAGTTTGTTATGGAATATGAAAAATTAACATATCCAGAAACAATAGAAAAATTAGCTTCTATGAATAATTTTATTTTAGAATATGAAGAAAATAGTTCTGAAAAAAAACAAGATACAAGAGTAATTGAAGAAGTTAATAAATTTTACCAAAAACTTTTTGTTTCAAATCCTGCGGTAAAAGATTATATTCATCAAAGAGGAATCTCAGATTTTTCTGTTGAAAAATTTGAAATAGGGTATGCTCCTATTTCTGCTGATACAATAAACTTTTTAAAATCAAATCATTATAATTTAACAGATGCAATTGATTTAGGGATTATTGATACAGGAACAAATGGATTATATTCAAGATTCATTGAAAGAATTACTTTTCCAATTTATTCTATAAGTGGTAAACTTGTAGGCTTTGGCGGTAGAACAATCACTGGACATAATGCAAAATATGTAAATTCACCCCAAACAAAACTTTTTAATAAATCAAAACTTTTATATGGATATCAAATAGCCAAAGAGTATATTTATAAAAAAAATCAAATAATAGTTTGTGAAGGTTATTTAGATGTTATTATGCTTCATCAAGCAGGTTTTAATACAGCAGTAGCAACTCTTGGAACTGCCCTTACAGCTGATCATTTGCCACTTCTAAGACGAGGTGAACCAAAAGTAATATTAGCCTATGATGGTGATAAAGCAGGATTAGCAGCTGCTTTTAAAGCATCTGTAATGTTATCTCAAAGTGAATTTGAAGGTGGTGTTATAATTTTTGCAGATGGTATGGATCCTGCTGATATGGTTAATAAAAATAAAGTAGAAGAATTAAATGAAATTTTTGCAAATCCGATTTCCTTTACTCCTTATGCTATTGATTACATTATTTCAAAATATGATATAAATGATGCAAATCAAAAACAAAAAGCTTTAATTGAATCAAATGAGTATTTGAAATCTCTAGGATTAATTTATCAAGATGAGTATAAAAGATATTTAGCTCAAAAATTAAATATTAGAGAAAATTTAATACAAATAAGTTCAAATAAACAAAGAGCTTTCACTCCAAGCTTATCTAAAATTGATATTGCAGAGTTGTGTATTATTAAATCTATTTTAGAAAAACCTCAAAGATTGGATGCTGTTTTAGATATAGTAGATGCTTCAATGTTTGAAGCCCATAAAAACGAATTTGAATTAGTTTTAACAGATATAAATAACATATCATTAAATTCTATAGTTTTAAATGAAAAACTTGAAAACTATGATGATGAAAGATTAAATCAAGAATTACTTACTTTATTATATAAGTTCTATGCAAATAAATTAACAGCAATTTCTTATGATAAAGAGTTAGATTTTAGACAAAAAGCAAATTTGATTAGAAAAATCAAAGATAATATCTATCAGTTGAAGCAAGGTAAACTTGTAAGTTATAATTTATAATTAATTTTTATAATTTATTTAATTAGCAGTTTAATTTATGTAAAATTCCATCAGCTATATAAACTTAAGGATTATGCATGAAATTTATTGCAAGTGATAATTTACCTCAAGCAATAGGACCTTACTCTCCTGCTGTAAAGGTAAATGGGATGATTTATACATCTGCACAGGTTCCAGTAACATTAGATGGAACAATGGTTGAAAGGGATATTAAAGTTCAAACTAGACAAGTATTGTCTAATTTACGAACATTATTGGAAGATGCAGAAAGCGGAATGGAAAAAGTAGTAAAAGTATCTGTGTATTTAGAAAATATCGAAGATTTTGGTATTGTTAATGTATTATTTGCAGAAGCTTTTGGAGATCATAAACCAGCAAGAAGTACTGTTTCAGTAAAAGGTCTGCCAAAAAATTCTATGATTATGGTTGAAGCAATCGCATTAGCTAACGATTATAGATAAAAACTATTGGCCTTAAAGAAAGTTTAAACTAAAATAAGATACTATTCCGGTTCGAAAAATAGAGTTATATGAGAATATATCAACTACTTAGCATATAGAATTGAATTAGAGGATGTAAAGATGTACGCAATTATCAAGTGTGGTGGAAAACAGTATAAAGTATCTGAGGGTGATATCTTAGATGTTGATTATACAGGTCAAACTGCTAAAGAAACTTTAGAAATTACTGATGTTTTAGCTGTAAACAATGGTGAATTAAAAACTGGTGATGCTGTTGCAAACGCAAAAGTTGAAGCAGTTGTAGTATTAGATGGAACAGGTGTAAATAGAGCTAAAAAAGTAATCATTTACAAAAAAAGAAGAAGAAAAGATTCTAAGTTAAAAAGAGGTTTTAGAAAAAGCTTCACTAAAATTAGAATTACAAAAATCGCTGCATAAGCATAACAAAAGTTAAGGAGAAGAACTATGGCTCACAAAAAAGGTCAGGGTAGTACACAGAATAATAGAGATTCAGCTGGTAGAAGACTTGGTGTTAAAAAGTATGGTGGTGAAGTAGTAAGAGCTGGTAACATCATAATTAGACAAAGAGGTACAAAAGTACATTTAGGTCAAAATGTTGGTATGGGTAAAGATCATACAATTTATTCTTTAATTGATGGTGTTGTTAAATTTGAAATTAAAGATAAAAAAAGAAAAAAAGTTTCAGTTTACGCTTCGTAATTCTGGATAAAATTGATTTCTTTAAAGGGTGTATGGCTTTTGCCTACACCCTTTTTTTATTTAAAAATTAATGTAGCTAATTAAAAGTTAACAGTGAAAATAATAATTTTGCTTTTAGTTTTTAATTAATTATTAAAAGGGTTTTATTATGTTTATAGATAGCGCTAGATTTTCAGTTACATCTGGAAAAGGTGGACAGGGATGTGCAGCATTTAGACGAGAAAAGTTTGTTGTTAAAGGTGGACCAGATGGTGGAGATGGTGGAAAAGGTGGAGATGTTTACTTCTTAGTGGACAATAACACTGATACATTATCAAACTATAAAGGAAGAAAATTCTTCAAAGCTGATAATGGAGCACAAGGTTTAGGTGGAAGAATGACTGGAAAGTCAGGAGAAGCATTAGTTTTAATTGTTCCTCCAGGAACTCAAGTTATTGATGATGAAACAAATGAAGTAATCTTTGACCTATTAGAACTTGGAGAAAAGGTTTTATTTTTAGAAGGTGGAAAAGGAGGATTAGGTAATACTCACTTTAAAAACTCTAGAAATCAAAGACCTACATATTTCCAACCAGGACTTCCAGGTCAAGTGCGAAAAATTAGATTAGAATTAAAACTAATTGCAGATGTTGGACTTGTTGGATATCCAAATGTTGGAAAATCAACTTTAATTTCAGTTACGTCAAATGCAACTCCTGAAATTGCAAACTATGAATTTACAACATTAACACCAAAATTAGGTGTAGTTACAGTTGGAGATTATAATTCATTTGTAATGGCAGATATTCCAGGAATAATCGACGGTGCAAGTGAAGGAAGAGGTTTAGGATTAGAGTTTTTAAAACATATTGAAAGAACAAAAACTCTTTTATTTGTTATTGATGTTGCAAATTATAGAACAATGATTGATCAATACAATGTTCTAAAAGAAGAAGTTGCTAAATTCTCAAGTGAATTATCAACTAGAAACTATGCAATAGTATTAAGTAAAGTTGATGGATATATGGGTGAAGATTTAGATGGTGATATAGAAAATTTCATTAAAGATATTGGATTAGAAATTACTAAATCTAATGAATTCAAATTTGAAACAGAATATCCATATTATGTTCAAGATTTAATTTATTCACGATTTGATGATACAAAACCATATTTTGTTTTACCAATTTCATCTTTAACAAAATTTAATATCAAAGCACTTGGATTTGCATTATATAATTTATTGGAACAAGATAAATGAAAAGATTAGTTATTAAAGTAGGAACAGCCGTTTTAACACAAGACGGTCAACTAGCCATTGAAAGAATGGAAAATCTAGTTGATTTAATAGCTAAATTAAAAAATGAAAAAAAACTTGAAGTAATTTTAGTATCATCAGGTGCTGTTGGTGCTGGGTATACTACTTTGAAACTAGATAAAAAAATTATTGCAAATAAACAAGCACTTGCAGCTATTGGGCAACCTTTATTGTTAAAACATTATAAAAAAAGATTTAAAGAGCATAACATTAGTTGTGCTCAAATGCTTTTTATTGCAGATGATTTTGATTCAAGAAAAAGAACTAAAAATGCTCAAGACGTAATGGAAATTCTTTTAGAAAATAAGATTCTTCCAATTATAAATGAAAATGATGTAATTGCTAATTATGAACTATTATTTGGTGATAATGACCAATTAGCAGCTCATGTGGCATTTCATTTTAAAGCAGATATGCTGGCAATATTATCAGATATTGATGGATATTATAATAAAAACCCAAGGGAATTTGACGATGCTGTTTTGCAAAAAGAAGTATCATTTATTGATCCTAGCGAATTACAAATGACACATACCGCAAATTCAGAATTTGCAACAGGTGGAATTGTTACAAAACTAAAAGCTGCTGATTTTTTAATGAAAAATGATATTCCAATGTATTTAACTTCAGGTTTTGATTTAACAAATGCTTATGATTTTTTAGTTGATGGAAATCATAAAAGTGGAACAATTTTTAAAGCAAAGAAATAAAAGGATAAACAAATGAGTAAAAGAATTTTATTTATGGGAACTCCTGATTATGCAACAACTATTTTTAGCGAGTTGTTGCAAAGTAATTATGAAATTATAGGATTATTTACTCAGCCTGATAAACCTGTTGGCAGAAAACAAATATTAACTGCCCCTCATATTAAACAGTATTGTTTAGATTTAAATTTAAATATACCTATCTTTCAGCCTTTAAAATTAAGAGGAAATGAAGAAGCTACTACTCAAATAAAGAATTTAAATCCTGATTTTATAATAGTTGCAGCCTATGGTCAAATCTTGCCAAAAGAAATACTTGATATTGCTCCTTGTATAAATTTACATGCTTCATTACTTCCAAAATATAGAGGTGCAAGTCCTATTCAAGAGTCATTGTTAAATGACGATTCATATACAGGAGTAACATCTATGTTAATGGAAGAGGGACTTGATAGTGGAGATATTTTAGCTTTTCAATATTTAAAAGTAACTCCTACTATGGAAGTATCTGCTGCATTTGAAGAACTTTCTCAAATTGCTGCAAAACTTACGATTACTACTTTAGATAATTTTGAGAATATTAAACCATTAAAACAAAATGAAGCAGAAGTTTCTTTTTGTAAAAAAATAAAGAAAGAAGATGGTTTAGTTGATTTTTTAGATGCAAAAAGATTGATTTTAAAATATAAAGCCTATTCTTATTGGCCAGGAATTTTTCTATCTTCTGAATTAAAATTAAAAGATATTGAACTAAATGAAGAAATATCGATTAATAATCCTGGTGAAATTTTAGAAATAAAAAAAGATTATATTTTAGTAGCTTGTGAAAAAGGAAGCTTAAAGATAAAAACTCTGCAAGCTCCATCTAAAAAAGCTATTAGTTCTGTTGATTTTGTAAGAGGTCAAAGACTTGAAGTTGGAAATATAATAATTTAAGTGCTATAATAATTCAAAATTAACACAAAGTAATTTACTCATGAAAGATTTAGAATTAAGACATATTTATGATATAAACTTATTCAATATAAATGACTTAGATGTATTATTACATGAGATACTCAAATACACTCGTGAATTAATAAATGCAGAAGCAGGAACTATTTATATAAAAGAAGATGAATATCTAAAATTTCATGTTTTCCAAAATGATAAATTATCTTATGAAGATATATATAAACTTTTTTATACGATAAAAGATTCTAAACTCCCTTTATTTATTGAAAATAAATTCCTTGCTGTTGATTCTTTTAAAACAAAAAAAATTATAATGATTGATGATATTTATGATACAAAAGAGTATGAATATTCTGGTACTAAAGAATTTGATGAAAAATTAAATTACAAAACTCACTCTATAATTACAATTCCTTTAATTCATCCTATACGAGATGAAGTTTTAGGTGTTGTTCAATTATTAAATAAAAAAGATAATGACAATTATATAAATTTTAATGAAAAAGATAAAAATTCTTTATCAATGTTTAGTTCTTTTATTGCATTATCAATTTCAAAAGCTCAAAACGATGTTGTTAAACTTCAAAGATTAAATGAAGAATTAGAGAACGCAAATAAAAGATTAGAAAAGAAAATAGAAAGAGAAGTTTTAGATAATAAATATAAATCATCAATAATCTTTCATCAATCAAAGATGTCTTCAATGGGCGAACTTATAGGAAATATTGCACACGAATGGAAAGAGCCATTAGGCGTAATTTCTGCTTATGCTAGTTCATTAAAATTAGATGTTGAATATGAGAATATTAACTCTCCAGAATTTATAATTAAATTAGATCGAATGCTTGATATTACGAATAAGTTATCTGGAACAATAGACGATTTTGAAACTTTTTATAATATTGAAACAATAAAAGAAACTTTTTTTATTAATAGTAGTATTTATAAAAGCTTAGAATTGGCAAAAGTAACATTTGATGAAAATAACATAGTACTTATTTTAGATTTAGATATCTCTATTTCTATGTATGGATTAAGAAATGAATTTACACAAGCATTATTAAATTTATTAGTAAGTATAAAAGATAGTTTAATTCAAAAAGTTAGTTTAGATAAAAATAGATATATATTTATTGACTTATTCCAAAAAGATGGTAAAAAATATATAGTTATCAAAAATAATTCAGGTGAAAAAATACTTGATAATAATAAGAATATTATTAATGAAAATTTACACCTAGAAAAGATAAATAACAACTCTAAATCAGGTCTTTATATGACAAAAATTATAATAGAAAAACATACAAATGGTGTTATTACATTTGATAATGTTGAGTTCTCATATAAAGGAAAAGATTATAAAGGAGAGCAATTTACAATCATATTAGAGTAAAAAATTTACCCTAAATATGTGGTATACATTGTAATTGTAAATAAACTTAGTAATACTCCTAATACAAGTGAATTAATAGCCACTTTTTCATCTAATCCACCTTTTATTGCTAAAACTGTAGCCATAGTCATTGGAGGCATCGCAACTTCGATAATTGTTACTTTAACCCATGTTTGATCAATACCATAGAAAAATTTAAACCCAATAAGTACAATAATTGGAACAACAAGCATTTTTAAAATCATAGCCATTGAAACAATATGGAACTTTACAAAAATATGTTTTAATTCAAGTTTCATTCCAATTGCAATCATAGCAATAGGAACAAGTGTAGACCCAAGTGTTTGTGATGTTAAAATTAAAAAATTTGGAACTTCAAAGTTTTTTGCAATTACAGTTACAAAAAACATTAAAGTAGGCGGAAATAAGAAAATGCTTTTAAAAATTGATTTAGTATCATTTTTTCTTCCGCTTCCCCAAGTGATGATAAACATACCAATTGAAACTAAAAGTAAAAAAGAACCAAATAAATCATAAATCAAACCATAAACAATATAATCTTGTCCATAAAATGCATCTATATATGAAAAACCAATAAATGAGGTATTCCCAAAAGTTGCCATAATCATAAAAGTAGCAAGTAGCAACTTGTTTAATTTCATCATTCTACCAATAAAATATGCAAGCATTAAATTTAATAAAATAAAACAAATAAACATAAGAATTAATCCGAAAATTTTCTGATCTAGAATTAATGGATAGATTTTAGAAAATACAATAGCAGGAAGAGAAAAATATATAATAAATTCAATTAGTTGTTTTGAATTATCATGGAATACTATTTTAAATAAATATCCCAACAATAAATAAATTGCAATTGGTAAAATAGGATCTAGCATATTAACCTTTTTTACAAAGATTATATTTAATAAAATCTTCTATTTATATTATGTATAATCAAAAAATGAAAATTATAAGATTAGAACAAGTTAACTCAACACATACATATCTAAAAGAGTACATATTAAAAAATGGATTTGAAGAATCATTATGTATTTTTACAGATTATCAAACAAATGGTTTAGGAAGTAGGGGAAACTCTTGGAGTGGGAAAAAAGGCAATTTATTTTTCTCTTTTGTAATTAAAAAAGAGTTTTTACCTAGTGATTTACCATTACAAAGTGTCTCTATTTATGTATCTTTTATACTAAAAAAAATATTAAAAGACTTAGGCTCAAAGATTTGGTTAAAATGGCCAAATGATTTTTATATTGACAATAAAAAAATCGGAGGTACAATTACTACAGTATCTAAAGATTTGATATATTGTGGAATTGGATTAAATTTATTAGCTGTAGATGAGGCTTTTGGTAAATTAGATATTAAAATTGATGTAAATAATGTACTGGAAAGTTATTTTAAACTCTTAGGGGAAAAGATTTTATGGAAGCAAATATTTAGTGACTTTAGGATAGAATTTCAACATAGCAAAAAGTTCCAAACAACCATAGATGATCAAAAAGTTTCCCTCGAAAATGCGATATTAAATGAAGATGGTTCAATACAAGTAAACAATAAAAAGGTATTTAGTTTAAGATGACAGAAATTATTTCAATAGCTAATCAAAAAGGTGGAGTAGGTAAAACTACTACTGCTGTAAACTTAAGTGCAGCACTTGCATTAGAAGGAAAAAGAGTATTATTAATTGATGCTGATCCTCAAGCAAATGCTACAACTTCATTAGGATTTCATAGGGATACTTATGAATACAATATTTATCATGTAATGTTAGGGACAAAAGAATTAAGTGAAATTATCTTAGATTCTGAAATAGAAAATTTAAAAGTAGCTCCTTCAAATATTGGTCTTGTAGGAATTGAAAAAGAATTTTATAAAAATACAAAAGAAAGAGAATTAGTATTAAAAAGAAAAATTGATCCAGTAAAAAAAGATTTTGATTATATAATTATCGATTCACCTCCAGCACTTGGACCAATTACAATAAATACTTTAAGTGCATCAACATCTGTTCTTATCCCAATTCAGTGTGAGTTTTTTGCATTAGAAGGTCTTGCACAGTTATTGAACACTATAAAATTAGTAAAACAAACTATTAACCAAGGTTTACAAATTAGAGGTTTTTTACCAACAATGTACAGTTCTCAAAATAACTTGTCAAAACAAGTATTTGCAGATTTAGCACAACATTTTGAAAATAAACTATTTAAAATTGATGATGATTCATATGTGGTGATTCCAAGAAATGTTAAATTAGCAGAAAGCCCTAGTTTTGGGAAACCAATTATGTTATATGATACAAACTCAAGTGGTACAAAAGCATATACAAATTTAGCAAGAGCAATTGCAGGTTAATTTTTATCAATAGGAAAGAATATGGCATTAGGTAGAGGATTAGGAGAATTATTAGGAGAAGTTGAATCAGCATATGAGAGTTCAACTAGAAACAACAAATCAGGTGTAAATAAAATAGATGTTGCATCTATTAAAGCTAATCCAAATCAACCAAGAAAAATATTTGATGAAGAAAAATTAAATGATTTAAGTGAATCAATTAAAGAGCATGGGTTGTTACAACCTATTGTTGTTATAGAAAATGATAATAATACTTATACTTTAGTTGCAGGGGAGAGAAGATTAAGAGCTCATAAACTTGCAAAAATTGATAAAATCAAAGCTATTATAATCGATGCCGATGAATTTAAATTAAGAGAATTAGCTTTAATTGAAAATATTCAAAGAGATGATTTAAATATAATAGAATTAGCATATTGTTACGCACAGTTACTAAATGAACATAATATTACCCATGAAGAATTATCAAGAAAAGTATTTAAAAGTAGAACTTCTATAACTAACACATTAAGATTGTTACAATTAAGCTCATATGTACAACAATTTTTAGCAACGGACAAAATTAGTGCAGGTCATGCAAAAGTTATGATAGGTCTTAGTGTTGATGAACAAAAAATGGTATGTGATTCAATTATTGGACAAAAACTTTCAGTTAGGGAAACAGAAAAATTAGTTAAAGATTTAAAAGAAAAAAATAGTGATAAACCTAAGAAAAAGAAAGAATCAAACACTTATGATATTAATCCATTAAAAAATTTAATGAATAAACTTCAAGAAAACGATTTAAAAGTAAAAGTTGAAAAGAATTACTTTAAAATTGAATTTAACTCACAAGATGATATTGAGAAAATATCTTCATATTTTAATTTACAATAGTAACAAAATCTAAAAAATTACAATCTAATTTTTTCTTTTAATATAATTTTATAGTTAGTTTTGCTAAAATAATCAAGTTTTAGTTAAACTAAACTGTAAAAAATATGGAGGAATGAATGTTAGACATAAGTCCTGTATTATTGCTTAGCTCTGGTATCATCTTTCTTTTGGTTGTTGCTAGACTAAACAGTTGTCTTTTCAAGCCTTTACTAAAGCACATGGATGATAGAACAGCTTCTATAAAAAGAGATTTAGAAGATGCGAAATCAAACGGTGCTGATGTAGATGGTTTGTTAGCGGAAGCAAATGATATCATTTCAAAAGCTAAAAAGGAAGCAGCTGCAATTAGAGAACAAGCTTATAAGGAAGCAAAGGATAGTGCTGATGCAAAACTTGCAAGTGCTAAATCTGATTTAGAAGCAAAGTCTGCGGAATTTGCAAAGAACTTACAAGACGAGACTAAAGCTCTAAGAGATTCTTTAGTATCTTCTATGCCTCAATTTAATGAGAGCCTAAAAGCTAAGCTTAGCTCAATTTAAGGGGAATAGAAAATGAAAAGAATATTATTACTCGGATTGGCTTTAGCTCCTGTTGCATTACTTGCAAACGAAGGTGCGGTAGAAACTGATATAGTACAAAGAACCGTTAACTTTATAATATTTGCTGGAATTTTATGGTATTTACTTGCTGATAAAATTAAAGCATTTTTTGCTGATAGAACTTTATCTATTCAAGGTGAGCTTGATAAAGTACAAGATACTTTAAAAGCTTCTAAAGATAAAGTTTCAGATGCACAGAAAAAATTAGAAGAAGCAAAAAAAATTGCTGCTGATATAATTGAAGGTGCAAAAGCTGATATAGATTCAGTTAAACAAAAAGTTGCAACTGCTGTTGATTCAGATATTACTCATTTAAATAAAAGTTTAGATGAAATGATGAAAGTTGAAACATCAAAGGCTAAGAGAGAAGTTGTTGCTAAAGTTCTTGAAGAGCTATTAAGTTCAGAAAATATTAAATTAACTCAAGATGAGTTAGCAAATATTGTTCTTAAAAAGGTAGCATAACATGAATGATTTAGTTGCAAAAAGATACGTAAAAGCGTTAGTTGATGGTAGAAATAGTGAAACTATAGTTGCTATTAGCGGTAAGCTAAATGTTATTTCTTCAGCATTTGCTGATGAAAAATTCAATTCGATAGTGTCTTCTCCTGAGATTGCTGTTTCTTCAAAAGTAGATTTAATTATCTCTTTATGTGATGCAGCAAAAGATGAAACTTTAAATAATTTCATCAAAATACTTGGTGAAAAAAGAAGACTAGGATTATTACCATTTATTGCAAAAGAGTTAGATTCTCAAATTGCAAAAATGAATAATAGTTATGTTGGAGTTGTTTATACTAATCAAGAGTTATCTAATGATTATGTATCTTCAATAGAAAAACAATTTAGTAAAAAATTTGATGTTAAATTATCATTATCACAAAATGTTTGTGATTACGATGGTATTAAAGTAGATATTGATGGACTAGGGGTTGAAATTTCTTTCTCAAAAGAGAGATTAAAATCACAGTTAATAGATCATATTTTAAAAGCAGTTTAGAACTTACAAAGGAGAAATTGAATGGGTGCAAAAATTCAAGCTGATGAAATCAGTTCTATTATAAAAGAAAGAATTGATAACTTTGAATTAAATGTAGATGTAAATGAAACAGGTAAAATTATCTCTTATGCAGATGGTATTGCTCAAGTTTACGGTCTAAAAAATGTTATGGCTGGGGAAATTGTTGAGTTTGAAAATGGTGAGAGAGGTCTTGCTTCTAACTTAGAAGAATCTTCAGTTGGTGTTGTTATACTTGGAAAAGGTACAGGTCTTAGAGAAGGTACTTCTTGTAGAAGACTTGGAGAACTTTTATCTACTCCTGTTGGTGATGGAATGGTTGGAAGAGTAGTAAATGCTCTTGGTGAACCAATTGATGGTAAAGGTGAAATTGCTTCAACTGAGTCAAGATTAGTTGAAGAAAAAGCTCCTGGGATTATGGCTAGAAAATCAGTTCATGAACCTTTACAAACTGGTATTAAAGCAATTGATGCACTTGTTCCAATCGGAAGAGGACAAAGAGAGCTTATTATTGGTGATAGACAAACTGGTAAAACTACAGTTGCAATCGATACAATTCTTAACCAAAAAGGTGAGAATGTAATTTGTATTTATGTAGCTATTGGTCAAAAATCATCTTCTGTTGCTTCTGTTGTTAGAACATTAGAAGAATCAGGTGCAATGGAATATACAATTGTTGTTAACGCTTCAGCTGCTGATTCTGCTGCATTACAATTTTTAGCACCATATACAGGTGTTACTATTGGTGAATTCTTTAGAGATAATGGTAAACATGCACTTATTATTTATGATGATTTATCTAAACATGCTGTTGCATATAGAGAAATGTCATTAATTTTAAGAAGACCTCCAGGTCGAGAAGCATATCCAGGAGATGTATTCTATCTACATTCAAGATTATTAGAAAGAGCTGCTAAGATGTCTGATGAAAGAGGTGCTGGGTCTATGACTGCATTACCAATCATCGAAACTCAAGCTGGAGACGTTGCTGCGTATATTCCAACAAACGTTATTTCTATTACTGATGGTCAAATTTTCTTAGAAACTAACTTATTTAACTCAGGTATTAGACCTGCAATTAATGTTGGTTTATCAGTTTCAAGAGTTGGTGGAGCTGCACAAATTAAAGCTACTAAACAAGTTGCTGGTACTTTAAAATTATCACTTGCACAATATAGAGAACTTGAAGCATTTGCACAATTCGCATCTGACTTAGATGAAGCAACTAGAAGAGAATTAGAGCTTGGTCAAAGAATGGTTGAAGTATTAAAACAAGGTGTAAATAAACCACTTGTTATTGAAAAACAAGTTGTTATTATTTATGCTGGTACAAAAGGTTACTTAAATGATGTTGCTGTTAGTGATGTTGTAAGATTTGAAGCTGAATTACATGCGTTCTTTGAACAAAAGTATTCTAATATTTTAGAAGCTATTAAATCTAAACAAAAAATTGATGATGATACAGAAGCGCAATTAAAAGCTGCATTAGAAGAGTTCAAAACTGTATTTAGTGCAAACTAAGGATTAGTCAATGGCTAACTTAAAAGAAATAAAAGTAAAAATAGGTAGTGTTAAAAATACTCAGAAAACAACTAAAGCTATGAAGCTTGTTTCTTCTGCAAAGCTTACTCGAACAAGACAATTGTCTGAGCAAGCTAGAAGTTATTCAAGAAAAATAAATGACGTTCTTTCTGATATTGCTGCTAGAGTTAGCAAAGTTCAAGACGAAGGAAATATTAGTAGAGCATTTGTACAAAATGACACTCCAAAAACAGTTGATATTGTTTTTGTAACTGCTGATAAAGGACTTTGCGGTGGTTTTAATATGGCAACTATTAAAGCAGTTAGTAAATTAATTGCACAATATGAAGCTAAAGGTACAAAAGTTAGATTAAGAGCCGCTGGAAGAAAGGGAGTTGATTTCTTCTCTTTCCAAGGTATGACTTTAGAACAAAAAGTTTCTGATTTATCTTCTGCTCCTGATTATGATAGAGCAGCTGATTTTATTAATGATGTTGTAGAAGACTTTAAAAACGAAGTTACTGATAAGGTAGTTTTAGTTTATAATGGATTCTTAAATATGCTAGCTCAAGAAATTAGAGTTAGAGAATTATTACCAATCAGTTTAGAAAAAGTTGAAATTAGTGATACTGCTTCTATGCTAAATATTGAACCTGAAGATGATGAAGACGAAGTGTTAAATGAATTAACAGAAAAATATATTGATTTCAATATGTATTATGCTTTAATTGACTCTTTAGCTGCTGAGCATTCTGCAAGAATGCAAGCAATGGAAGCTGCAACTAAAAATGCAAAAGAGAAAGTTAATAGTTTAACAGTAGAATATAACAAAGCTAGACAAGCTGCAATTACAACAGAGCTGATAGAAATTATCAGTGGTGTTGAAGCATTAAAATAATTTAAAGGAGCTGCCCGCATGAAAGGTAAAATTCTTCAGGTAATGGGTCCGGTTGTTGACGTAGAGTTCGACGGATACTTACCAGAAATTAACGAAGCTATTGATGTAGTATTAGCTAATGCTAATGCTGATAGATTAGTATTAGAAGTTGCTGCGCATATTGGTGATAGTAGAGTTAGAACTATTGCTATGGATATGACAGAAGGTTTAACTAGAGGTCAAGAGTGTATTGCTACAGGTGGACCTATTAAAGTTCCAGTTGGTGAAGCTGTACTTGGAAGAATCTTCAATGTAATTGGTGATCCAGTTGATGAAGGTGAAGCAATTCCTGCAGATACTGAAAGATGGTCTATTCATAGATCTGCTCCTTCTTTTGAAGAGCAATCAACAAAAACAGAAATGTTTGAAACAGGTATCAAAGTTGTTGACCTTTTAGCACCATATTCAAAAGGTGGAAAAGTTGGACTATTTGGTGGTGCTGGTGTTGGTAAAACAGTTATTATCATGGAATTAATCCATAACGTTGCATTTAAACACTCAGGATACTCAGTATTCGCAGGTGTTGGAGAAAGAACAAGAGAAGGGAATGACCTTTACCATGAGATGAAAGACTCAAACGTTCTTGACAAAGTTGCACTGTGCTATGGTCAAATGAGTGAGCCTCCAGGAGCTAGAAATAGAATTGCATTAACAGGTTTAACAATGGCTGAATACTTTAGAGATGAAAAAGGTCTTGACGTATTAATGTTCGTTGATAATATTTTTAGATTTGCACAATCAGGTTCTGAAATGTCAGCTTTATTAGGAAGAATTCCTTCAGCTGTTGGATACCAACCTACACTTGCATCAGAAATGGGAAAATTACAAGAAAGAATTACTTCTACTTCTAAAGGTTCTATTACTTCTGTTCAAGCAGTTTACGTACCAGCGGATGACTTAACAGATCCAGCACCAGCTTCTGTTTTTGCTCACTTAGATGCAACTACAGTTCTTAATAGAAAAATTGCTGAAAAAGGTATCTACCCAGCAGTTGATCCACTAGATTCATCTTCAAGAATCTTAAGTGCAGATATTTTAGGTCAAGAGCATTACGATGTAGCTAGAGGCGTTCAGTCTGTATTACAAAAGTATAAAGATTTACAAGATATTATTGCTATTCTTGGTATGGATGAGTTATCAGAATCTGATAAGCTTGTTGTTTCAAGAGCAAGAAAAATCGAAAGATTTTTATCTCAACCATTCTTCGTTGCTGAAGTGTTTACAGGAAGCCCAGGTAAATATGTTGAATTAAAAGATACTATTGCAGGATTCCAAGGAATTTTAGCTGGTAAATATGACAACATCCCTGAAATGGCATTCTATATGGTTGGTGGAATCGACGAGGTTCTTGCTAAAGCCGAGAAAATGAAATAACAAAAAACCATAAGGCATAACATGGATACAATTAGATTATCAATAGTTACACCTAATGGAGAAATATTTAATGATGACGTAAAAACTGTAACTCTTCCTGGAAAAGAGGGAGAGTTCGGTGTTCTACCAGGACACTCATCATTAGTTTCTTCATTAACGGTTGGTGTAATTGTTATTGAAAAAGCAAATTCTACTGAAGCAGTTGCTATTAACTGGGGACATGCAAAAGTAGATGAAAAATCGGTTGATGTATTAGCAGATGGAGCTATTGCATTAACAGCTGGAAAAGACTCTGAACTTGCTAAAAACATTGAAGCTGCTAGAGAATTAGTTAAATCTGTAAAAGATTCTAATATTTCAGTTGCTGCTGTTGAAGCAAAAATTAACTCATTTGCATAAAAGCTCATGATAACTACATTACTAAATTATTTGGCAAATAGTAGTGCTATAACTTATATAGTTTTAGCACTATTGTCAACGTACCTAATCATTACATTTTGGATTTTCTTTTATCGAAATGCTGCTCTTACTAAACTTATTAGTAACGAAAAAAAAGCATTAGAATCATTAACTTCAAGAGAAGCTAGGTTTTCCCCACTGTCGGCACTAAATAAGTGCTCTAATAATTCAAATTCTAAAGAATTACTATATGCATGCGAAATTAATTTAATTAAAGATGCAAGCCAAGGTATTTCATGGTTAGCAATAATATCTTCAACATCACCTTTTATTGGTCTTTTTGGAACGGTTGTTGGTATATTAGAATCATTTGCAAAATTTGCAAGTCAATCAAAAGTTGCTTTTTCTGTAATTGCTCCTGCAATTTCCGAAGCATTAGTTGCAACAGCTGCTGGTATTTTAGTAGCAATATTTGCGTATACATTCCATCAAATTATTTCAAGAAAAATATATGAATTAAATATTTATCTTAAGGCAGAATCGCAAATTTTAATTGCTAAAGGCTAATATAGTGTACGATTTTAATGATAAACCAGAATTAAATATTACACCTTTAGTTGATATTATGTTAGTTTTATTAGCTATATTAATGGTTACAGCTCCAGTAATTGAGTTTGAAGAACCTATTCAACTTCCTGTTGGAAGTAAATCTAAACAAGTACAAGATTTTCAAAAAATAGATATTATAATTACAAAAGATAGAATTGTCACATTAAATAAAAATAAAGTAGAAATAACTAATTTCCCAGATAGCTTTTTATTGTTTTCAACTGGTAAAGATCAAGCTACTCCAATATATATTAGAGCAGATAAAGATCTAAAATATGATGATATTATTTTTGTTTTAAAATCAGTTAAAGAAGCAGGTTTTCTTAAAGTATCATTAGTAACAGATGGATAGTAAATGCAAAATAGATCTTCATTTATAATTTCAGGTATAATAGCGATTTCATTTTATGTTATGTTATGTCTTGGAATCCTTTTTTATATTATGAGCCCTGAGCCAAAGATGATTAGTATCGCTCCAACTTCAACAACAATTGAACTTGATATGATTGTTGAAAAAAGTGATAAGAAAATGATTCAGAAAAAAGCAGAGAAAAAAATTGAAAAAGAAGAAGTACAAGAAAAAACTGCTTCAGTTTCAAATGAAAAAAGACCTGATTTAAAATCTTTATTTGCAAATGTTAAAGAAACAGCAAAAGAAGTTGCAAAAGAAGAAGTTAATAATGTTGAAAAATCAGCAGATCCTAAAAGATTTAAATCTAAATTTGAAAAAGAAAAAAAATCTTCAAATATTAAGATTGATAAACTGTTAGATGATGAAAAAACTACAACTAATGCAAAAAGTACCAATGCAAATAAAGGCGTTGAGAATGATGAATATTTTTCAAAAGTTAGTGATTTATTATCAGTTTGGGTACCAGTTGGTTCTGGACTAAAGGCTGTTGTTTTAATTATGATTGATTTAAATGGTAAGTTTGATTATCGTTTTGTAAATAAATCAGGTGATGAAGCATTTGACACGTCTTTACAGGCATTTTTGGATGAACAAAGGAATATTCCTTATCCAATACCTACAAAAGATAAAGCAATCAGAATTAATGTTGATTTCAAATCGGAAGGATAAAAATTATGTTTAAAATATTTTTGTTAATATCAATGATATTAAGTACAGTTTTTGCAGAAGTTGATGCAAATTTAGAAATTGTTAAAAAAGCAAATTCAATACCAAAAATTTTAGTTTCTGTTTCTAGTAATGCAACAGAAATTGAAACTTTAGGAAAAATTAGAAAAAGTTTAATTGATGATTTAGGAGTAACAGGGCACTTTGAAATTGCTACTGTTACAAGTAGAGCAGCATATGAAGATTTACCGGATATTATTGGTTTATCTAATCAAGGTGTTAGCTTATTTTTAAATTTATCAGCTAGAAAAGAAGCATCTGGTGAGTATACATTAATGACTAAATTATATGACATTAATGCAAGAGCTTTGATTTTAGAAAAAAACTTTACTACATCACAAGAAGATAGATATGTTTTCTTAGCACATAAAGCTGCAATATCAATTAATACATTTTTCAAAGCACCTAGTGTAGATTGGATGGATAAATTTGTTGTTTTCTCTGTATATAAAGGTCCTGGTAAAGCAGATATCTTAATTGGTGATTATACTTTAACTTATAAGAAGACAGTTGTTACAGGTGGTTTAAATATTTTCCCTAAATGGGCAGATAAAGATCAAAAAACTATTTACTATACATCATACAATTATAAAAATCCTACTTTGGTTAAACTAAACATTTATACTAGAAGTAAAGATGTTATTATGGAGTCTGATGGAATGATAGCTTGTTCTGATGTAAATGATGATGGAAGTAAATTATTGGTTACAGCATCACCAAACAATCAACCAGATGTATTTTTAGTTGATGCAAGAACAAAAGCAAAAAAACAAATAACTAAATTTAGTGGAATTGATGTTGGTGCACAATTTATCGAAGATGATTCAAGAATAGTATTTGTTTCAGATAGACTTGGAAATCCAAATATTTTTGCTCAAGGTATAAATTCTACTGCTGTTGAAAGATTAGTTTACCATAGTAATAATAACTCGTCTGCTACTGCATACAAAAATTCAATTGTATATAGTAGTAAAGATTCAAGTAATGAATTAGCTGATAAAAGTTTTAATCTTTATTTAATATCTACTAAAACAGATAATTTAACAAGATTAACATCAAGTGGGATTAACCAATTCCCTAAATTCTCTAATGATGGACAAACATTATTGTTTATTAAATCATTAAGCGGAGTTAGTTCTGTTGGTATAATTAGACTTGAATATAGTAAATCATTCCTTTTCCCATTAAGTGGTGGAAGAATTCAATCTATTGATTGGTAAAAACATGCTAAATCAAATGTATTTTTATACATTTGGTTTAGATTTTTTATTTTTTTCATAAATTTCTTTTCTAAATCTTTTTTATAGAAATTATCTCATTATACTATTTTAATGATATCCCATTATATGGGCTTTAAAACTTCTTTTGTAACCAAAAATACATTTTTATATTTTATTCTTAAACTTTAAGTTTATTTGATTTATACTTTCATTACTGAATGAAAATTAATATTTATTTAGATATTATAAGTAAATGTGTTGAAATATGAAAACGTAAACTATAATTAAGGTTCAGTTCAGTATTATTCCACAAATTTTACTTCAAGGAAAAAAATTATGAAAAAATTAGGTCTTTACTCTGTTTTAGTTGCAGCTTTATTATTTGCTACAGGTTGTAGTGAGAAAAATGCTGATATGAATGTTGAAAATGTTGCGCAACCAGAAGTAGCTAATACTATTCCTGACACAAATATTGCTGATGGAAGCTTCTCTGCTTTAGAAAAAACTGCTGATGGTCAATATTTTATGATTAACGGTCAAAAAGTATTTATTGCTAACATCTATTTTGGTTTTGATAAATATGACTTAGCTGGTGAAAACAAAGAAAATGCAATGTCAAATGCTTCTAAATTAGCTGCATTAAAATCTGATACTACTGTTAAAGTTTCTGGTAATACAGACGAATGGGGAACTGATGAGTATAACTACGCATTAGGATTAAAAAGAGCTAACTCTGTTAAAGATGTATTAGTTGCTAATGGTGTTGTTGCAAACGTTTCTTTAGTTTCATTAGGTGAAAGTTCTCCAGTATGTACTGAAAAAACTAAAGATTGTTGGGCAAAAAACAGAAGAGTTGAACACGATTTAAGTAAATAATTTAAATGAATAAGTATCTTCTATCTCTATTAGTAGTATCTTCAATAGCCGGAGCCCAAGAGGTTTCGGTATTTGATGCAGGAAATTTAAATGCAAATAGTCCTTATGGATTAAATTCTTCGGAAAAGCATATTTTAAAGAACCAAACAAATATTAATTCTTTATCTTCAAAAGTTGGGGATATGAATTCATTGATTGAAGCTATTAATAGAAGATTAGAAGGCTTAGAATCTACATATGAAGGTGATTCTGCAAAGTTAAATTCAACAGTGTTGAAGATTAACGAATTATCACAGAAAATAGGCCAATCTTCAGATTTAGCTTCTAACGGCGATGCCGCTGAAATAAAAAATGTATCTCAACAACTTCTAAATATGAAAAGCGACTCTGAAAAAGAGATGAAAGAAAGTATTAATACTTTAAAAGCTGCACTTGCTAAAATTTCAACTCTAGTAAATAAAATAAATTCAGATTATGTTTCTTCTTCAGAATTAGAAAAAAATATGCAACAATTTATTACAAGAGAGGAATTTGAGGCTTTAAAAAAGACTCTAGGAGTAAAAACCACTCAAGTAACTCCAACAAAAACTAACCAAGCAAAATCATCAGCAGTGGAAACGAAAGTATCAGCTGATGAAGTAATAAAAGAAAATCTAACTGCAGAAGATAAAGTAAAACTTTTAAATGATGCAAAAAGTGATTTTGATGCTAAAAATTATAATAGTGCGATTCCTAAATATGAAAAACTTGTAGAAGTAAATTATAAACCAGCTGAGAGTAATTTTTACCTAGGTGAAATGTGGTATATAAGAAAAAAATATGATCTTGCAATAAGTCATTTTAAAAAATCTGCTGTACTTTATGATAAAGCAGCTTATATGCCTACATTATTATTGCATAGTGCTATTTCATTTGAAAATACTAAAGATAAAGAAAATGCTAAGAATTTTTATAGTACATTAATAGATCTTTATCCAAGTTCAAGTGAAGCTGGGATAGCGAAAAAAAATTTAACTAAATTATAATAATAATTAATAAGGAAAATATATGTCAAAAGTAATTGGTATTGAATATACATTAAAAGATGCAAAAACTGGTGAACAATTAGATACAAACGTTGGTCAAGCACCATTAGAATTTATTTCAGGAAAAGGTCAAATTATTCCAGGGCTTGAGTCTAAATTAGTTGAAATGGCTGCAAATGAAGAAGCAGATGTTCTAGTAGAGCCTGCACTTGCTTATGGTGAATATAATGATGAAGCAGTTCAAGTTTTACCAAAAGAGCAATTTGCTGGTATTGAATTAACTGAAGGGATGTCTTTATATGGAACTGGTGAACAAGGTGAAACTGTACAAGTTGTAGTTAAATCTTTCTCTGATTCTGATGTAACAATTGATTACAATCACCCAATGGCTGGAAGAACTTTAATGTTCTCAGTTTCTGTATTATCTTTAAGAGATGCAACTGAAGAAGAAGTTCAAACAGGTGTTGTTGGTGGAATGGCTGCTATGGGTGGTGGTTGTTGTGGTGGTGGCGGTGGTCACGATCATGGACATGACCATGGTGGAGGTTCTTGTGGATCTGAACAACCTAAACAATCACATGGTGGTTGTGGTTGTCATTAGTTCGCAGTATGCGAAACACTTTGGATTAAATCTCAGATTTAATTATGACAAAAATATCAAAAAAAGCCCAAGAGCACGAAGCTCTTGGGCTTTTTTATTTTAAAGACTAAATTAAAAGTGTATAATTGCTTTTTTAATTTAATATAAAATTTACAATAAGGTTAAAACATATGAAAAAAATTGCTTTTATTTTTCCAGGTCAAGGAAGTCAAACAATTGGAATGGGAAAAGATTTCTTTGAAAATAGTGAAATTGCAAAGGAAATGATTTCTAATGCAAGCGCTAGATTAAATGTTGATTTTGAAAAACTATTATTTGAAGAAAATGAAAATTTAGGAAAAACTGAATTTACTCAACCTGCAATTTTACTTGTAAGTTCAATTGCTAATGCTATTTTCAAAGAAAAATGTAATATTGTTCCAGAATTTGTTTTAGGACATTCATTAGGTGAGTTTTCAGCTTTAGTTGCAGCTGGCGCAATTAATTATTTAGATGCTATTGAATTAGTTCATAGAAGAGGTTTATTTATGACTGAAGCTTGTTTAGGTGGAGGGGCTGGAATGATGGCATTAGTTGGAATTGATGATGATGCTGTTGAAAAAATTTGTGAAGAGCAAAGAGATGCTGGAAAACAAGTTTGGCCAGCGAACTATAATATGGATGGTCAATTAGTTCTTGCTGGTATTAAAGCTGATTTAGAGTCTTTAGTTGAAGTATTCAAAGAAGCAGGTGCAAAAAGAGCTATTGTTTTAGATATGTCAGTTGCTTCTCATTGTGAATTATTAACATCTGCTGTTGAAAATTTAAAACCTTATTTAGAAGAGTATTTAAAAGATGAATTTATGCCTATTATTTCAAATGTTAGTACTGAAGCATATACTACAAAAGATGAAGCTATTGAGTTATTATCTGCTCAACTTACAAGTCCAGTTAAATATAAACAATCAATTATGGCACATGAATCAAAAATTGATTTATTTATAGAGTTTGGAAATGGAATAGTTTTAAAAGGTCTAAATAGAAAAATTACAAAAGTTCCTACACTAAATGTTTCTGATATGAAATCTTTAGAGAGTGTTATTGGTGAATTAAATGACTAAATTAGCAATAATGGGGGCAATGGAAGAAGAAATTGAACCTCTTTTAGCATATTTTGATAAAGTAAATGTTGTTGAATATGCAAATAATAAATATTATGAAGTAAATTATAATGGTTTAGATATTGTAATAGCTTATTCAAAAATAGGAAAAGTTTTTGCTTCTTTAACTGCTTCAACAATGATTGAAAAATTTGGATGTGATACTTTATTATTTTCAGGTGTTGCAGGTGGAATTAATCCTAAGCTAAAAATTGGTGATTTAATTATTGCTGATAAATTATGCCAACATGATTTAGATATTACAGCTTTTGGTCATCCTCACGGATATGTTCCTGGTGGAAAAGTATTTGTTGAAACTTCAAAAGAATTAAGAGATGTAGCTATAAAAGTTGCAAAAGAAAATGATTTAAAAGTTATCGAAGGAATAATTGCTACAGGTGATCAATTTGTTCATTCAACACAAAGAAAAGAATTTATTGAAAATACTTTTAATGCAGATGCTTTAGAAATGGAAGGCGCTAGTGTTGCTGTTGTTTGTGATGCTTTAAATGTACCATTTTTTATTTTAAGAGCTATTTCTGATACTGCTGATATGGATGCAGGATTTGATTTTGATGAATTTTTAAAATCAAGTGCAAAAAATTCTGCTGATTATTTAATCAAAATATTAAAAGAATTAAAAAAATAAACTCTTCTTACTCTTTATAAATAAAACTGAAACTATTTTGTTTTCAGTTTTATTTACTTTCTAATATAAACTATATTTTTTATTACTAAAAGACACTTTTAACACTCTCCTACATGATAAAGTTTTCTTATATATAAACAAGGAGAATAAATGTTCGCAGAAATCAATACTTTTCTGAATGATCTTATATGGGGTAATATATTAATATATTTACTACCTGCATTAGGGATTTTTTTTACAATCAGTTCTAGATTTGTTCAATTTAGATACTTTTTTAAGATGTTCAATATCTTAAGAGATACAGTGCATGATAAAGATGGTCATATTAGTTCATTTCAAGCATTAATGCTAAGTGTTGCTGGTCGAGTTGGTGGTGGTAATATTGCAGGTGTCGCGGTTGCAATTACACTTGGTGGAGCTGGTGCTGTATTTTGGATGTGGGTTATTGCACTTGTTGGTATGGCAACTAGTTTTTTTGAGTGTTCTTTAGCACAACTATATAAAGAAAAAGATGGTAATGATTCATGCGTTTATAGAGGTGGTCCAGCTTATTATGCTACAAAAGGATTAGGTCAAAGATGGTTAGGTGTAATTATTTCTATTTTATTAATTATTACATTTGGTTTTGCTTTTAATGCAACTCAATCTTTTATTATTTCAACTTCATTTGAAGCTTCATTTAATCTTCCAACATGGATTGGTGGTTTAATAGTTACTGCTGTTTTTGGGGTTACTATTTTTGGTGGAGTAAAAAGAATTGCTAGAATGTCTGAAGTTATTGTACCTATCATGGCTTTAGGATATTTACTAATTGCACTTGTTGTTATTGTTTTAAATATTAATGAAATTCCAAGTTTAATAGGAATGATTGTTAATGAAGCGTTTAACCCAAGTTCAGCTATTGGTGGTGGTATTGGAGCTGTTATTTTACAAGGTGCAAAAAGAGGTATGTTTTCAAATGAAGCAGGACTTGGATCTGCTCCAAACGTAGCTGCAGTTGCTTATGTAGGGCATCCTGTTCAACAAGGTATTGTTCAATCATTCTCTGTATTTATTGATACAATTATTTTATGTTCATGTACGGCATTTATAATTCTTTTATCAGGTGTTTATACTCCAGGGGCTAATGGTGCTGATGGTATTTTATTAACTCAAAATGCATTAATTGAGCATATTGGTCCAATGGGTGGTTATTTTATTACTATTGCATTATTTTTATTTGGTTTTTCTTCAATGATTTATAACTATTATTTAGCTGAAAATAGTTTAAATTTCTTTTCTAAAGGTAATGTATTTGTTTTCAATATTTTTAGAATAGTTTGTATTTTACTTGTTGTTTGGGGTTCATTTCAAGATTTAGGTTCTATTTTCGCATTTGCTGATTTAAGTATGGGATTATTAGCAGTTATTAATATGATTGTAATTGCTTTATTATACAAACCAGTTTTACAATTAATTAAAGGTTATGAAAGACAAATCAAAGAAGGGAAAACTCCTGTTCTTAGATATAACGATTACGTAGAGTTTAATTTTGAAAAAGAAACTTGGAAAGAAATCGTTGATAATATTAACGACAAAAAAAATAAAAATAAAGGAATGAAAGCTTAGCTTTTATTTCTTTGAAGAAGAATTTTAAATTCTTCTTCTTTAAATTTCTTGTTAGAAACACTTACTTTTAAGTAATATTTAGACATGATATATTTAAAATAATAATTAAAAGGTCTTATATGTTTAACAAAGAAGGAATCCCTTTTTTTGTAATTGTTATCCCTTTTCTAAGTATCTTTCTTATAACTTTTCTTTCTATCTCATATCATTTAAAACTTTCTTCTAATAATTTTGAGTCTAATATAAAAGAGTATAAAGAATTATATCTTCAAACTAATAAAGAAAATAATAATTTAGATTTATTTATAGAAAATAAAATAAATGAAAATAAAATCATGAATACAGAATATAGTAGTTTCATGTTAGCGGTTACTTCAGTGGTTACTCTTTTTATGGCATTTTTTTCATATATAATGATTTTAATTACAAAAGATGTTGTGAAAAAATATAAAATTGAAGTTCAAGAACGAGAAGAAGAATTACACTCTTTAAATGAAAACTTATCAATGAAAGTACAAAGTGGTATTGAAGAGGGAAAACAAAAGGATAAAAAAATATTAGAGCAAGCTAAATTAGCAAGAATAGGTTCTATGATTTCTATGATTGCACACCAATGGAGACAACCACTTACTGAACTATCAGGTATTTTGATGGAGCTTGAAACTGCAACTAGATTTAAAAAAGCTGATGAAAAACATATCTTAGGTGCAATTGAACGAAGTGATAAGATGATTCAGTTTATGTCAAATACTATTGATGATTTTAGAAATTTTTATAAACCCGATAAAGTAAAAGAAGAGTTCTTAGTTTCAGACTCTTGTAAAAATGCAATAAATATTATTGGAGCTTCATTAAAAAATTTTAATATAAAATTAAATATAAATATAGAAAATGACAAAAGAATTTTTGGGTATCCAACAGAGTTTTCTCAAGTTATTTTAAATATATTAAGTAATGCAGCAGATATTTTAGTTGAAAGAAGTATAAAAAATCCACAAATTGATTTAAATATTGATACAAAAGGAATATTATCTATTATTACAATAAAAGATAATGCAGGTGGTATTGCACAAAAAAATCAAGAATTGATATTTGATCCATATTTCAGTACAAAAGATTCATCAAAAGGTACAGGTCTTGGACTCTATATTTCTAAGTTAATAATTGAGCGAAATATGGGTGGAGAACTTAGTATTTATAATGATGCTCATGGTGCTGTGTTTAAAATAATAGTAGCAGGATAGAAAATGAATGAAGAATTATTAAAAGAATTAAAAGACATTTCCATATTATGTGTAGAAGATGAAGATGGTATTAGAGATACAATAGTTAGTACTTTGAAGTATTATTTTAAAGAAGTTTATGAAGCTTGTGATGGAAATGAAGCTTATGAACTTTATGAGTATTATAAACCAAAGATTGTATTAACAGATATTCAAATGAAAGATTGCAATGGTCTTGAACTTGTAAAAAAAATTAGAAAAACAGATAATGAAACTATGATTATTATGTTAACAGCTTATTCAAATGAAGAGTATTTAATAGAACTAATAAATCTAAATATTAGTCATTTTATTTTAAAACCTTTAAATTTAAAAAAGTTAAATGAAGCCTTAGAAAAATATTTAATAAAAGCTGTTGAACCTATTTTATTGTGTGAGGATTTATTTTTAGATTCACATAAAAGAGAACTTATTTATAAAGGGGATGAAGTTATTCATTTAAGAAAAAGAGAGAAAGATTTTTACATCTATTGTATGAAAAAAAAGGCTCAATTTTAAAATATGAAGAAATAGAGTTTGAACTTTGGAGTGATAAGGAGATGACAAGTCATGCTTTAAAATCATTTATTAAAGAACTTAGAAATAAAATTCCAATTAATATAATCAAAAATGTACCTCAAGAAGGGTATACTTTACATAAATAGAAATATTGCACACTTTTAACATACTTCTATTTTATATTATAATGAAATTATTAATTAAAAGGATTTTTATGGAAAGATTATTAAGAATAGAAAAAGACTTTTTAGGTGAGAAAGAGATAGATCCCAGTAAATATTATGGAATACAAACATTAAGAGCAAAAGAAAATTTTAATATTACTAAAACAGATATATCTTTGTTCCCAAATTTTATTAAATCACTTGCAAAAGTAAAAAAAGCTTGTGCTTTAACTAACTATGAGTTAGGCGATTTATCTGATATGCAAAAAGATGCAATTGTTCAAGCTTGTAATGAAATTATAGATGGAAAATTTCATGATCAATTTATTGTAGATCCTATTCAAGGTGGAGCTGGAACTTCTACAAATATGAATGCAAATGAAGTTATTGCAAATCGTGCTTTAGAGATTTTAGGAAAACCAAAAAGTTCATATGACATTATTCATCCAAATAATCATATTAATATGAGTCAATCTACAAATGATGTTTATCCAACTGCTATTAAGTTAACTTTACATGAGTTAATATATAAATTAAAAGAATCTTTAAGATTTTTAAGAGATTGCTTTGAAGAAAAATCTGTTGAATTTAAAGATGTTTTAAAAATGGGAAGAACGCAGTTACAAGATGCTGTTCCTATGACTTTAGGTCAAGAATTTAAAACATTTGCGGTTATGATTGATGCAGATATTTTTAGATTAAGAGATGTACAAGCTCATTTAAGAGAAGTTAATTTAGGTGCTACTGCAATTGGTACTGGAATTAACTCAAAAGCTGCATATCAAAGAAAAGTTATTTCAAACTTGCGAGAAGTTACAGGTGTTGATTATATTGCTGCAGGTGATTTAATTGAAGCTACTCAAGATACAGGTTCATTTGTACATATTTCTGGAATGTTAAAAAGTGTTGCAATTAAAGTATCAAAAATTTGTAATGACTTAAGACTTCTTAGTTCAGGACCAAGAGCTGGATTTAATGAAATAAATCTTCCTCCAATGCAACCAGGAAGCTCAATAATGCCTGGAAAAGTAAATCCTGTTATTCCTGAAGTTGTAAACCAGGTTGCTTTTGAAGTAATTGGTGCTGATATGACTATTGCAATGGCAAGTGAAGGTGGACAATTACAATTAAATGTATTTGAACCATTAATTGCTTATAAATTATTTACTTCAATTAATATGATGAGAAGAGCATTTTATTCTTTAGGTGAAAAATGCGTTAAAGGAATTACTGCAAACGAAGAAGTTTGTATGGAAAATATCTTAAATTCAGTAACACTTGTAACTTGTTTAAATCCAATTTTAGGATATGAAAAGAGTTCAGCACTTGCTAAAGAAGCTTTAAAAACAAACAAAAGAGTTTATGACATTATTTTAGAACAAGAACTATTTACAAAAGAAGAACTTGATGAATTATTAAGACCTGAAAATATGGTAACTAATCTTTCTAAGGATGCAAAATGAAAATAACTGTATTAAATACAGGTGGAACATTTAACAAAAGATATAATCCAATTAAAGGACAATTAGAAGTTCCAAGTGATAATATCGCATTAGACAAGATTGTAAAATCTTGTTTTAATGTACAATTTGACATTAAAAATATTGTTTCAAAAGATAGTTTAGATTTTACTCAAGAAGATAGAGAAACTATTTTAAAAGAGATACAAAATAGCACAAGTGACAAAATTATCATCATTCACGGAACTGATACTGTTGATTTAACTTCAAAATTTATTGAAGATAAAATTGAGGGTAAAAAAATAGTTTTCACAGGTGCAATGGTTCCTATGAGTATTGATGAAGTTGAAGCAACTATGAATTTTTCTCAAGCAATTGGATTTTTAAATGCACCAATAGAAAATGGTATTTATTTATCAATGCATGGAGTTGTAGTTGAGCATAATAGACTTAAAAAAAATAGATCAGTAGGGCAATTTTTAGTTAATTAGTTACTTTTAACAAAGTTTCAATATAATTGTTTAGTTTGAAACAATTATGAAACAGGTTATTATATGCTTTTTAAAAATGATAAAAAATATAGCTTAAACGATATAGAGCGATTATATTCACAAATACCATTGATATTTATAATTGTAATTGCTTTATTATCTTCTCTTATTACTTTTTTTATTTTAGACTCAAAACAATCTAGAGAAATAGACTTACTTAAACAAAAATACTTTTTAAATTATGAATTTGCGCAAAAAGAAGAAATTAGTAGATTCAAAGCTTATGTTGAAAAAAAATTGAAAAATAGGTTTTTAAAAGAAGAAATACATCTTAAGAATATTACTTATAAAGTTGTTGGATATATTCAATCAAATCGTTTAAAAGAGTTTGATAAATTAAGTACTTATTTAAAAAATATAGAAGAAACAAATAATGTAAATCTTACTATTTTTAAAAAAGAAAATTTAGATATTTTATATGGAAAACAATCAATTACTTATTTACAAAATTTAATTTTTAATTACAAAGATAAAAAATATAAAGATCTTATTTTAATGTATATCTATTCACAAGGTAATGAAAATCTTCAATATTGGAAGGATGATATTGCAAATACTGTGAGATTAAGTTTTTATGATAAGGTTCTTATTGATGATGAAGAGTATTATATTGGGGCTCTTTCTACTATTAACTCAATTAGTATGATTACAAAAAATGCAATAATTGATGCTATTAATAGTAATAATTTCGATATTTGGTTTTATGATCTCATTTCACAAAAAACATATAATTTTAACAAAAAGAAAAAATATGTTGATTCAAATGAGTTATTTAAAAATGAAAAAGACACTAAATCTTATGAGCTTTTAAAACACTATTTTACTGACTTTGGATATAACGACAAGTTTAAAAATTATAGTTATCTTTATAAAAAATATAATTTTTTAGTTTCAACATTTAATAACAATGAAATAGTAGAAAATCAAACAAAAGATACTATTGCTAAAATTAAAAAAGACAGTAGCAATCTACTTTTGAAAATTCTTAGTTATATTTTAATTGGTGCAACACTATTAATACTACTTACTTATCTTTTTATAAATTTTATTAAAAAAATCATTACAGAATATAATGATGAACTTGAAAATAAAACCGTATCTTTAATTCATTGGAAAAAAAGGTTTGAGTTGGCGATTATTGCTTCAAATGATGGTTTATGGGATATTGATTTTAAAAGCCAAAAAATATATTTTTCTGATAAGTGGTTGGATATGTTTGGATATGAAAAAGATGAAGTGCTAACTTTTTCTGATTGGTTTAATCTAATACATAATGAAGATAAAATAAATGTGGAAAAATTATTTGATAAAATATTTGCAAAAGTTGATGATACTTTTATTTGTGAGTATAGATTAAAAACAAAAAATGAAGGTTTTAAATGGGTACTAGCAAGAGGTAAATCTTTTCTTGATGATAATGATGAGCTAGATAGAATGCTAATGATGTCTATGGACATAGACAAAAATAAAAGAATGAAAAAAGAGTTATTGGATATTGAGCTTTTAGTTGAAGATGGAAAAATTGTAATTTTTAAACTTATGAACGATGAGAACTTATCAGTTCAATATATTTCAAATAGTATTCAAATTTTTGGATTTACTAAAAACATGTTTGAAAAACAGAATATGAGATTTATGGATTTAATTCATAAAGAAGATATTGCAAATGTACAAGTTGCTATTAATGCAGCTGTAAAAAAAGATCTACCACATTTTACTTTTACTTGTAGAATAGTTAATGCTGCAAATGAAATAAGATGGATATCAAGTAGAGTTATTCTTATTAAAAACCATACTGGGCAAATAAGCCACTTTTATGGCTATTTAAATGATATTACAAAAATAAAACTAAGTGAAGAAGAATTAAAATTAAAAGTTGAAGAAGAACTTATTAAAAATAGAGAAAAAGATAGAATTTTAATCCAGCAGAATAAACTAGCAGCCATGGGAGAGATGTTAGGGAATATTGCTCACCAATGGAGACAACCTTTAAATAATGTCTCTTTAATACTTCAATTCTTAAGAGATAATTATAAAAACAAAGAAGTAAGTGAAGAGAAGATTGATAAATTTATGAATAAAGCAAATAAGCACATTGAGTATATGAGTGAAACAATTGATGATTTTAGAAATTTTTATAAACCATCAAAAACACAAAATAAATTTTTTGTAAATGAGAGTATTGATACTTTACTTGATATGGTGAAAAATCAATATGAAAGTGAAAATATAAAAATAAACTTTGAGTATGAAAATATTGAAATAACAAATTATGAAAATGAACTAAAACAAGCTTTATTAAATATTTTGAATAATGCAAAAGATGCCTTACTTTCTAAAAAAGATATAGAAGATTTTGATGCTTTTATTAATATATCTTTATACAAAAATGAAGAAAAAATGATATTAGAAATATCAAATAATGGTGGAAATATAAATGAAGAAATTTTATACAAAATTTTTGAACCATACTTTACAACAAAGTTTGAAACTCAAGGAACAGGAATAGGGCTTTATATGACAAAATCGATTATTGAAACTAATATGAAAGGGAAAATTGAAGTCCAAAATATAATTAATGGTGTTAAATTTACCATTACTTTAAACATTTAACTTTATAGGATTAAAAAATGAATGAATATATTACAAGAGTATTATTAGTAGAAGATGAAGAAGATGCAAGAGAAATATTAAGTTTTTATCTTGATACTATTTTTGATGAGGTTCAAATTGCCAGTGATGGGCAAGAAGGATTAGAACTTTATGAAAAAGCTTACAATGATAATAAGACCTTTGATTTAGTTTTAACAGATATTCAAATGCCAAATCTTGATGGTTTATCAATGATTGAAGATATAACAAAAATAAATGAAGATCAGAAATTTATAATCGTATCAGCATACAAAGATGAAGAATATCTTTTTAAATCAATAAATCTAAATGTTATTTCATATTTTGTAAAACCATTGGAAGTAAAAAATATGATGGAGATGTTGAAAAAGGTTAAATCAAAAGTTTTAGAAGATAAATCAAATGAGCCAGTAGAAGAAGTGATTCTAAAAATAAATAATACCTATGAATATAATAGAAAAACAAATCTTCTTTATAGAAATGGTGAATTAGTAGATTTATCAAAAAAGGAAAAATTACTAATAGAGGCTTTAGTTAAAAATATAAAAGAGATAAAAACAAAAGAGTATTTAAAAGAATTTATCTGGAAAGATAGTGAAACTTCTGATGCAACTATGAGAACTGTGATTAAAAGAGTTAAAGATAAAATTGTGGATGATGACTTCATTGTTTCTAAAAAGGGGTTGGGGTATTTGATAGAGAGAAATAATTAATCATTAATTGAGTTCTTACTAAATATAATATAATGCAGGTTTATCATGATATTGTATTCTATTTATTGGTTTTCAGGCTATTGTGTATATAATGTATGTTTAATAAATAGTTATCTATATTCTATTTACATTTAAGTATAATCTAAAATAAAGGTGAATTTATGAAAAAAAACTTCATATGGCAAAGTAATTTTGAAGAATCACAAGTTGAAGATATAGAAATATTAATTTCTAATGTAATTGAAGAACGAAATTTGGTTCCATGTCATCTCAATCAGTTAGATATTATATTAGCTATAACTGGTCCATTAGATAATATTTTGGAAGGTCAAATATTATGTACATGTAAAAAAGTAATTATGAAATTTGAAGGTTCTAGCGATGGTTCAAAATTAACATTAGAAGAAAATTTATGAGAAATATTTTAAAAGTAATTATTATTTCTACTATAGTTACAGTATCTCTTCAAGGATGGGACAAATTTTTTAATTGGCAAGGCTCTCAACAAAGAGTGAGTTGTGATTCAGATAGAGTAGCAATGAATTATTTTAATGATTTAATTATTGATGGCGAGGAATATTATCTTCAAGATCATTATGAAACAAACAATGGTACACCGGTTAGTCAATATGTTTCACTTTTAAAAAAATGGGATAAAAATAAAGAATACTATTCTATTCAAGTCAATACATTAAGAGTTTATCAAGAATACAGAAAAAATGATGAAGATGGTAGCGGATATTTCTCTCAATTTACAATTGCTCTTACAAATGCTTCCAATGATGATGTTTTCAAAACATCATACACAGTTTGGTACAAACCAAATGGATATTGGAGTAAAGAAACTGTTAAATTGATGGAAAACAAGAACTAACTTTATTAAGATAAGAAAATCTTGAAGAAAAGGGGAGGCGGTACAATTAAATGATATATTTAACTTCTAATCCTTTTATTTCTTTTGCTATATTATTTTATTTTAATAGTTTTTTAGTTTCTCTTGAAAACTTGGAAGTTTCCACATTTCTTACTTTTTGGTCTCAAAAAAGTAAGCAAAAAAGACTGCCGAATTGATGAAGGCAAAGCTACTCTACAGTTATATATTTATTTTCTGCCCTGCAAAACTCGCTAAAACGGCCATTTAGGCCATTTCTTAACGCTCAAACAGTTTCGGGCGTAACCGAAAATAAATATCTAACTTCCGGCTTCATCAAAGGCAGAAAAAAATCCCTATAGTTCAAGCTATTTTTTTTTAATTGAGTTTAGAAAAGTTATTAGTATAAAAAACCAAAAATGCAAATGTCCTTATTTTGAATTTATATTATTTAATATACCTTTATTTTAGATAAATTTGTTTTATTTGTTTCAAAATATCATTTTATTCACTTCTTAAAACTCTTATAAAATAGTGTTTCTAAAACAAATTTTAAAATTTAAAACAATTTTGAAACAATTTTGTTTCAAAAAATGATATACTTCTCCTAGATAAAAAACTAAGGAGAAATTATGTTTGGAAATTCTATTTTAAAAAAAATCTTGGTAACAACAGCAATTACAGCTACGATGCTAAGTGTTGCAAATGCAGCGGATGAAAATAAATATGTAATTGCAACAGCAAGTACAGGTGGGACATATTATCCAGTAGGTGTTGGAATTGCTACAATTGCATCAATTAAATTAGCAAAAGATCATAAAACAACTTTTTCAGCAATTACAAGTGCAGGAAGTAATGAAAATATTGACATGCTTGGAAAAGGTGAAGTTAATTTTGCACTTTTACAAGGTTTATTTGGTTCAATGGCTTGGCAAGGTAAAGATGAATACGAAGGTAAACCTCAAAAAAATCTAAGATCAATCACAATGCTTTGGGAAAATATTGAGCAAATTACTATAAAAAGTAAATATGCTAAAACTGGTAATATTAAAGATATGAAAAACCTTTATGGAGAAAGATTCTCTATGAGTGATAGAAGTTCAGGTTCTAGAATTTCAACAGAAACTATTTTTAGTTCATTAGGAATTGATTATACTAAATTGGACCAACAATATTTAGGTTATAGCCCGAGTTCTACTGCACTTCAAGATGGAAAAGTTGATGGTATGACAACTCCATCAGGTGTTCCAACTTCAGCTGTTACTAATGCCTTTGCTTCAATTGGTAATAATGATATTAGAGTACTTGATTTTACAGCAGAAGACTTAAAAGCAATTAACGATAACTATCCTGTATGGAATCCATACACAATTAAAGCTGGAACATATCCAGGTCAAGATAAAGATATTAATACAATCTCTCAACCAAATTTATTAGTTGTTACAAAAGATACACCTGAAGAAACTGTTTATCTTTTAACTAAAACAATTTATGAAAACTTACCATTTTTAAATAGTGTACATAAAGCAACTCTTGATATGTCAATTCAAAAAGCAATCGCTGGATTACCAATGCCTTTACATAAAGGTGCGGCTAAATACTACAAAGAACAAGGTATAAAAATACCTGATGCTTTAATAGATAATAACTAAAAAAAATAAAGAGAGTTTTCCTCTCTTTATTTTATATATTACATAAGTGATTAAAAATCATTTATGTAGCTTATAAAAAATAAGGACTATCATCATGATACAAATTAAATACTTTAAAGAAATTATATTTGTCTATGCAATACTAATTTCTCTTTTTCACTTCTATGTGAATATTTGGGGTGGTATAAGTGACTTATGGTTTAATTCAGCTCACTTTGCACTTCTAGCTTCTCTTGGTTTTTTAAGTTATGAAGCAAGTAAAAATGAAAATAAGATAAGTATAATAAATATTATATTTGCAATTCTTTCTTTGCTTACTTTCGTATATATGGTTTTATTTGAAGAGAGTTTATATGAAGTCGCAAGTGGACAAATGAGAACAAGCGATATAATTGTTACATGTCTTACTATTGCACTTGCTATTGAAGTAGTTAGAAGAGAAACAGGATATATTATTCCTGGTATAATTATTTTCTGTATTTCATATATATTATTCTTAGGTCAATATTTCGAGGGAATTTTTGCATTTGCTGGAATGGATTATGAAAGATTCTTATATAGAATGTTTTATACTAGTGAAGGACTTTTTGGTCCAATTGCTACTATTTCATCAACATATGTATTTATGTTTATTTTATTTGCAGCATTTTTATTAAAATCAGGTGCTGGAGATTTTATTGTTGATGTATCAAATGCAGTTGCGGGGAAATATACAGGTGGAACAGGTCATGTAGCTGTTTTCTCATCTGCTTTGATGGGAACTATCTCAGGAAGTGCAGTTGCAAATACAGTTTCAACTGGATCTATCACAATTCCTATGATGAAAAAAGCTGGTTTTAAACCTACCTTTGCAGCAGCAGTTGAAGCAGCAGCAAGTACAGGTGGACAAATTATGCCACCAATTATGGGTGCTGGAGCTTTTATTATGGCTCAAATTACAAATATTCCTTTTGTAACCATTGTATCAGTTTCTATTTTACCTGCAATTTTATATTTTGCATCTATTTCTTTTTATATTCATATTCATGCAAAAGAGAACAATATAAAAGGCGAAAATAACAATATAAAAATTTTACCATTATTAAGAGAAGGTTTTCATTTTATAATTCCTTTAACAACTTTAGTAGGGCTTTTAATTTATGGATATTCTCCAACATATGCAGCTTCAATTGCAATAGTTACAATTGTTTTAGCTTCGTATTTAACTAAAAATAAAAGAATGGGAATAAAAGAGATTTTAGAAGCTTTAGCTCTTGGAAGTCAAAATATGATAGTTACGGGTGTTTTATTAATAGCTGTTGGTATTATTGTAGGAGTTATTAATATTTCTGGAATTGGAATTACATTTTCTCAACTTATTATGGAATGGTCAGGAAACTCTTTATTAATAGCAATTATTTTAGTTGCATTAGCCTCTCTTATTTTAGGAATGGGATTACCTGTAACTGCTTCTTATGTTGTATTATCAGTTTTAAGTGCACCCGCGCTTTTGGGACTTATGTTAAGTCCAGAAATGGCAGCACTTGCAAATGCGGGAATTCAAATTCCTGAAGTTGCTATGTATTTATTATCAGCTCATTTAATTATTTTTTGGTTATCACAAGATTCAAATCTTACTCCACCTGTATGTTTAGCAGCTTTTGCAGCAGCTGCAATTGCAAAAACACCTCCTATGGAAACAGGATTAGTTTCTTGGAAAATAGGAAAAGGAATGTATATTCTTCCTTTATTATTTGCCTTTACACCACTTATAACAGGTGATTGGTATGAAAAATTTGAAGTATTTATTTTTGCTTTTTTTGGAATTTTATCTTTTTCAATTGTAATGGAAGGTTTCTGGGATAAAAAAATGATGATTTTAGAAAGGGCTATATTTGCACTTGCTGCAATTTTATTATTAACAGAAGATGAAGCATATAATATTGATTCATTTTTTGGTATAGTTCAAACAACACATATTGTAGGATTTATAATCTTTGCAGTATCGATGATTTTACATAAAATGTTATTTAAAGAAGGAAAAAAATATGCAAGCATTAGTTAATACTTTAGAAAATTGTGGTTATGAAGTTCATTGTGTTTCAAATAAAAGTGAAGCTTTTGAATTATCAAAAACATTCATAAAATCAGGAATGAGTGTTGGTCTTGGTGGAAGTGTTAGTGTTGGACAAATTGGTTTATTAGATTATTTAGTTAATAAAAAAGATATTAAATTACAAAACCAATATGAAACTGGTATTACTATGGAAGAAAATTCTGAGAGAAGAAGACAAGGTTTAGTTTCTGATATTTTTGTTACAGGAACAAATGCTCTAACCCTTGATGGAAAACTTGTAAATGCAGATGGTAGCGGAAATAGAGTTGCTGCTTTTTGTTATGGTCCTAGAAGAGTTTTAGTAATTGTTGGAAAAAATAAAATAGTAAAAGATGTAGAAGCCGGTTTTAAAAGAGTTATGGAAGTTGCCGCTGTTAAAAATATCGATAGAATGAATTCAAAAGCCATTGAAATGGGAAAAGAACCACGTCATAATCTTGATAATATTGCAAATAAATTTTCATGGGTAAAAGCTGATGAAAAAAATAGAATTATATTAATCTTAGTAGATGAAGAGTTAGGATATTAAATGTATGATTATTTGATTATTGGAGCTGGAATTATTGGATTAAATATTGCAAAAAATTTAAAAGAAAGATTTCCAAATGCTCAAATTTTAGTTATGGAAAAAGAAAAAGAAGTCGCAATGCACAGTAGTGGTAGAAACTCAGGTGTATTACATGCTGGATTTTATTACACAGCTAACTCTCTAAAAGCAAAGTTTACAAAAGAAGGAAATGCAGCTTTAAAAGAGTTTTGTAATCAAAGAAATCTAAAAATTAATCCATGTCAAAAAGTTGTTGTTGCTCTTAATGATAAAGAAGTTGAAGGATTAGAAGAGTTAAAAAGAAGAGGGGATGCCAATGGGGTTGAGCTTCATTGGTTAGATGAAAAAGGATTAAAAGAGCTATATCCAAATATTAAAACTCATAAAAAAGCACTTTTATGTCCAAGTACAGCAACGGTAAATCCAAAAGAAGTTACAAAAGAATTTGCAAAAGTAATACAAGAATTAGGTGTTGAATTAGTGCTTGATTGTAAATACCTTAGTTCAAAAGCTAATATGGTTAGAACTTCACAGGGTGATTTTTCTGCTAAAAAAATCATAAATTGTGCTGGATTATATGCTGATAATATAGCACGTGATTTTGGTTTTTCTAAAGATTATGTGATTATTCCTTTTAAAGGAATTTATTTAAAAGATAAAAGTAATATCTCAAATCTTACAACAAATGTTTATCCAGTTCCTAATCTTGATAATCCATTTCTAGGAGTTCATTATACACTTACAGTAGATAATGAAAGTAAAATAGGTCCAACAGCAATTCCCGCTTTTTGGAGAGAAAATTATAAAGGTTTTGATAACTTTTCATTAAAAGAATTTCTTCAAATAACTTTTTATGAAATGAAATTATTTGCAAGTAATGCTTTTGGATTTAGAAGCTTAGCTTTTAGTGAAATAAAAAAATATAATCTAAATTATTTAAAAGGACTTGCTACGAAATTAACACAAAATATGAACCATAAAGGTTATGATTCTTGGAGTACACCGGGTATTAGAGCACAACTTTTAAATAAAAATACACTAGAACTTGTACAAGATTTTGTTGTTGAATCTGATATTAACTCAGTACATGTATTAAATGCTGTAAGCCCCGCTTTTACCTCTTCAATTCCTTTTGCTTCTTGGGTTGTTGAAACACATATATTAAAAAAGAGTTGATACTCTTTTTTAATTAGTTTTATATACCTATTATTATAACTTAGCTAAGATTTAAATAAATAATTTTTTATGGACTTGCTTTTATTAAGAGTTTTAACTATCTTTTAACTGCATAAATAAAAATTATCAAAAAAGCATAAAAATGAAAACAATAGATATTTTTCCATGGAATAATCACTTTGATACAGGTTTAGAATTTATTGATACTCAACACAGTAAACTAGTAGCTATTCTTAATCGTTTAGCCACTTTTGTTACTTATAAATCAAATACTGAAGAATTAAATTGTATCTTTGATGAACTTATTGAATATGCTCTATGTCATTTCCAATCAGAAGAAAAAATTTGGCACAAATATTTAGAAAATGATATTTTAAATATTGAGCATAAAAACACACACCAAAAATTTATAGATAAAATACTGCAATTTAAAAAAGAGCAAGACCTTAAGCCATTTAATCAATTATCCAATGAAGTTTTAGCCTTTTTAGTGGATTGGTTAGTTTCACATATTCTTAAAACAGATCGTAAAATGGCTTATATTATTTTAGGTGTAGAATCTGGTCTTGATATTAATACTGCAAAAAATGAAGCAGAAAATAAATTAAATGATAATCATAATATTCTTATTGAAATAATTATTTCTATTTATTCTACTTTATTTCCAAACACTTTAGAGCTTATAAAAGAATTAAAGCAACATCAAAAACATGAAGAAACAATTATCTTTCAAGATAAATATCTTCAATTATTTTTAGAATTATCCAGCTCTTTTATAAATTTACCACTTGATCAAATTGATTTACAAATAAATAATGCATTAAAAGAAATGGCAACATTTGTGGGTGCTGATCGTGCTTACATTTTTGATTATAATTTTGATTTAAATACAGCAACAAATACTTATGAGTGGTGTAATACTGATATTGAACCTCATATACAAAATCTTCAAAATATCTGTATGAGTTTTGTGGTTGATTGGCCAGAGCTTCATTCAAAAGGCAAATATGTAATTATCGAAGATGTAAAAGCTTTGCAAGAAGGTAAATTAAAAGAAATTTTATCTTCACAAGATATAAAAAGTTTAGTTACCTTTCCTCTTTTTGAAAATAACAAATGTATAGGATTTGTAGGATTTGATGCTGTAAAGAAATTACATAAGTTTACAAAACTTGAAATAGAATTATTAGGATTTTTTAGTAGATTATTAGGCAATATTGCAAATAAAAAAAGAATAGAAACTGAACTTAAATATGAACGAAGTTTTTTAAAAACACTTATTCAAGATATCCCCGACTTAATTTGGCTGAAAAATAAAGATGGGGTTTATTTAGCATGTAATAATCGTTTTGAAGATTTTTTTGGAGCTAGCGAGTCTGAAATTATTGGTAAAACTGATTATGATTTTATTGAAAAATCACAAGCAGATCGTTTTCGTGAAAATGATAATAAAGTATTGCTTACTAAAAAACAAAATATTAATGAAGAAGAAGTAACTTTTGTAAAAGATGGTCATAAGGAAATTTTATCTACTTCAAAAACGCCTTTTCATGATTCAAATGGTAATTTTATTGGTGTTTTAGGTGTTGCAAGAGATATCACTGCAACAAAAAAATTAGAAAAAAATTTAATTTTGGAGCGTAATCGTTTTGAAAGCTATCTTTATGCCGTAGAAGCTATTATTGTTTCAATAGATATCAATGGATGTATTACTCTTGTAAATCGTAAAGGATGTGATCTTTTAGGCTATCCCCAAGAAGAACTTATTGGAAAACAATGGTTTGAATTTTGTTTGCCACAACCTGAGGGTAAAGAAAATGTATATCCAGTTTTTTTAGAAATAATTAATGGAAATTTAGAAGGAAAAGAATATTTTGAGAATTATATTGTTACTAAAAACAAAGAAAAAAAATTAATAGCATGGCATAACTCTCTTTTATTGGATGAATCAAATCAAATTATAGGAACACTAAGTGCGGGTGAAGATATCACTCAAAGAAGAGTCTCAGAAAATAAATTACATTTAGCTGCAAGCGTATTTACTCATAGTCATGAAGGTATAATCATAACTTCTTCAGAAAATAAAATTATAGATGTTAATCATGCTGTTGAAGTAATGACTGGATATTCAAAAGAAGAATTAATTGGTCACAATCCTAAAATATTAAGTTCAGGAAAACATTTATCTATTTTTTATAAAGAAATGTGGGAAGAGTTAAATAAAAATAGTTCATGGACAGGAGAAATATGGAATAAACGTAAAGATGGAACATTATTTCCTGAAATGTTAACTATTACAGCTGTAAAAGATGATTTTGGTGAATTAATTCATTACGTAGCACTTTTTGCAGATATTAGTGGATTAAAAGAACAACAAAAGCACTTAGAATACATTGCACATTATGATGCACTAACTGGTTTACCAAATCGTATTTTACTATCTGATAGATTACATCAAGCTATGTTACATGCGCATAGAAATAAATCTACTATAGCAATCATATATCTTGACTTAGATGGTTTTAAAGAAATAAATGATTCTTATGGTCATAATATTGGAGATAAGTTTTTAACAATAATTGCAAATAGAATGAAAAAAACATTAAGAGAATGTGATACTATAGCTAGACTTGGAGGAGATGAGTTTGTAGCTGTTTTACATAATTTAGGAAATCATAAAGAATGTAAACCAATGATAAATAGACTTCTTCAAGCGGCATCTGAAACTGTTACTATAGAAAAATGTGATATGAAAGTTACAGCTAGTCTTGGAGTTACTTTTTTTGATGACAAAGATACTTTTGATGCAGACCAATTACTTCGTTTCGCAGATCAAGCTATGTACCAAGCTAAACTAGCAGGTAAAAATCGTTTTCATATCTTCGATGCTGTTCATGATGAAAATATACGTACACAACATGCTAATATAGAAATAATAGAAACTGCTTTAAAAAATAATGAATTTATGCTTTATTATCAACCAAAAGTTAATATGAAAAAAGGAACAGTTGTTGGTTTAGAGGCTTTAATTCGTTGGAATCATAAAACAAAAGGTATTTTGACTCCTGGATATTTTTTACCTATGATAAAAGGAGATTTATTATCTATTCAAATTGGAGAATGGGTTTTAAATGAAGCTTTTGAGCAAATTGAATGTTGGGAAAAAGAGGGACTTGAAATTGTTGTAAGTATTAATATTGATGCTTTACATCTTTTATCTGGAAGTATTTTTAATTATCTTAAAAAATTATTTAATAAATATCCTACTGTTAAACCTAATAATATTATTCTTGAAGTATTAGAAACAAGTGCAATTGAGGATATAGAAAAAGTATCTCAAATCATGGAAACATGTAAAAAAATTGGTATAAACTTTGCACTTGATGATTTTGGGACAGGTTATTCTTCTTTAACTTATTTAAAACGGCTTCCTGTTTCAGAGTTAAAAATAGATCAAAGTTTTGTAAGAGATATGCTTTTTGATACAGATGATTTAGCAATTCTTGAAGGTATTATAAGTTTAGCAACAGCATTTCGCCGTGATATTATTGCAGAAGGAGTAGAAAATATTAAGCAAGGACAAATTTTATTACAATTAGGTTGTGAAGTTGCACAAGGGTATTTTATTGCCTATCCAATGCCCGCAGAAAATATAGTAAAATGGATAAATACATGGAAACCAAATGTACTTTGGAATAATATTTCTCCTATAAGTCGTGAGGATATTCATTTACTCCATGCGAAAATAGAACACTCTTCTTGGATAAAAAATATCATATCTTTTTTAACAAATAATTCTTTTACAGTAGAAGAGCAAAATCATAGGGAATGTAGATTTTCCCAGTGGCTTTATGGTGAAAATACTAAAAAATATGAAAATAAATGTGAATTTCAATCTATAATAGATATTCATTTTACTATTCATGAGCATGCTAATAAATTAATTCGTTTAAAAAAATCAGGTTTACCAATATCAGAAAATAATATTAAAATATTAAATGATTTAAGTAAACAGTTAATTGATTTATTGAATAAGTGTTATCTTATATAGAACAATAAAAATGATATAATTAATAAAAAGGTTTATTATGTATTTAGCAAATGAGAAAAAATTGTTATTTATAATTAGATATTTATTATCTATTATTATATTATTACTTTCTATCGCTCTTACAACTTTTTTATATTTTGAACATAAAGAAACATTTGAAAAAATAAAACAAGAAACTGAAGTAAGATTTTTTAATGAAAAAAAACAACTAATAAAAGAACAAATTGATTATATTTACAATTATATTATCGATGAACAAAATAGCACAGAAGAAACTCTTAAAAAAACTCTTAAAACAAAAATTTATGATGCCCATAAAGTGATTATAAATATTTATAATCAATACAAAGATATTTATACTAAAGAAGAAATAACGCTCCTAATTAAAATAGTATTAAGAGATATGAAATTTAACGATAATAGAGGATATTTTTTTATATATGATAAAAATGGAAAAAATATTTTTCATGGTTTAAATTCAGAATTAGAAGATGAAAACTTAATAAAACATCAAGACTCAGAAGGTGTTTTTGCATTAAAAGAATCCTTAAATTTACTAAAAAATAGTGATGAATCATATCAAACATGGTATTGGAAAAAGACTCAAGAAGATGAGCATGAATATAAAAAAATAGGTTTTATTAAAAATATATATGAATTAGATTGGTTTATAGGTACAGGTGAATATATAGAAGATTTTAATAAAAGTATACAAAAAGATGTTATAAAACAAATTAGTAAGTTTAGTTTTGGAGAAAATAGTTATCTTATAATCACAGATAAAAATAATAACTATATTAGTCATATTAATAAAGGTCTAATAGGAGAAAATGCCTTTGCAAAAATAAAAAGTGTAAATGATAAGAATAATTTAAATGCAATTTCAAAAGTAATAAATGAATCTCAGGGATATGTTTCTTTAGAGTTTTACAAACCAAGCACTACTACTATAGAATCAAAAATTATTTATTTGAAAACGATTCCAAAATGGGATTGGGTAATTAGTACAGGTTTTTATGAAAATGATGTTGCTGTTTTAATTGATAAAGAAAAAAAGACATTGGCTCTTGCCTATGAAAAAAATATAAAAGAATTACTTTTAGCTTCTTTTCTTTCAACTATTATTTTATTAGGGATATCTTTTTATATTTCTTATTTAATAGAAAAAAAATTAAATGCATATAAAGCTGATATTAAAGGATATATAGATGAAAATCAAAAACAGTATGAACTTTTAGCACAAAAAACAAAATTAGTTGCCATGGGGCAAATGTTGGAAAATATAGCACACCAGTGGAGACAGCCCTTATCTTTAATAACAATTTCTGCAAGTGGTATAAAAATTAAAAAAGAGTTAGATCTTTTAGAAGACGATTTTTTATTAAGCTCTTTGAATACTATAGAAAATAGCGCATATCATTTAAGTGAAACTATAGAAGATTTTAGAGATTTTTTTAAGCCAGATAGAGAAAAGAGTCTTTTCTCTATGAATAGTGCGCTTGATAAAACATTTAAGCTTCTTCAAATTCAATTGGATAATAAACAAATTAAAGTGATTAGGAATGTTGATGATTTATCTATAACTGGATTTGAAAGGGAATTTCTTCAAGTACTATTAAACATATTTAAAAATGCAATGGATGCCTTAGAATCAATCCCTAATGAAAAATATATTTTCGTAGATATATATAAAGAAGATACAAGTTTAATAATAAAAATAAAAGATAACGCTGGAGGAATAAAAGAAGATATTATTAAAAGAGTTTTTGAACCATACTTCACTACTAAACATCAAAGCCAAGGAACAGGAATAGGGCTTTATATGTCAGAAGAGATTATAACAAAACATATGGATGGAGTTTTAGAAGTTGAAAACACGAGTTATGAATTTGAAGGTGAAAATTTTATTGGAGCATTATTTATTATAACTATGCCATTAAAATAAGGAATTAAAATGCTTTATAATCAAATTTTTTTTAAATCAATACTAGATACAGTAGAAAATCATATTGTTGTAATAGATAAAAATGGTGATATTATTTTTACAAATAAAAGTTGGAACAGTTTTGGAGAAAATAATCACTGTATAACAAATGCTTCTGATTGGCAAAAAATTAATTATTTAGAAGTTTGTGATAAATCATCTTTAAATGGAGAATCTTTTGGTTTTGAAGCAGCAGTTGGAATAAGGAAAGTAATTGAGAATAAAGAGAAAACTTTTTATTTAGAGTATCCTTGTCATGGAAAGAAAGAAAAACGTTGGTTTTTAATGAGTGTTGAGTCTTTTATTTTTGAAAAGACTGAATACTTTGTTATTTCTCATCAAACAATTACAAAGAGAAAATTAGCAGAAGATAAAGCTTTAAAGCTTTCTTTGGTAGATGGGTTAACAAATATTTACAATCGTAGAGCATTTAATAGATTTATAAAAGAAGAATTAAAACGTTGGAAAAGACAGAAAACACCTATTTCTTTGGCTCTTTTAGATATAGATTATTTTAAATTATTAAATGACACATATGGACATCTAGAGGGCGATAATTGCTTAAAAAAAATAGGTAAAGTTTTAAAAAAAAATATAAAAAGAGCAGGTGATATCTGTGCTCGTTATGGTGGAGAAGAGTTTGCTTTAGTTTTAGGAAATACAAGTAATGAAAATGCTTTATTACTCATTGATAAAATTAAAAAAGATATTAAAAAACATAAAATTCCAAATGAAAAATCAACAGTTTCACCTATAGTTACAATTAGTATTGGATTAATAACTATAAATACTGATATTGATACAGATGAAAAAGAAATTATAAAAAAAGCAGATGAATTACTATATCAAGCAAAACAAAATGGTAGAAATCAAGTTATTAGTAAAATTGAATAGTTAATTGATATATTTAAAAGAACAATAACTTTATTTTAGATAAAATGGCAAAAATTAATAAAAATTAGGACTTTATATGGCAATTTATACATGTGGACACACAACTCCTGATTCAGACTCTATCTGTTCAGCGATTTCATTAGGATATTTATTAAATAAAATTGGTAGAGAAGCAATTCCTGCACGTCAAGGTGTGGTTTCTCCTGAAACTCAATTTATCTTAGATAGATTTGGATTTGAAGCACCATTATTAAAAACTGAATTTGCAGGTGAAGAACTATTTATTACAGATTATTCTGATAAAGGTCAAGCTCCAGCTGATATTGATAAAGCAATAGTTGTAGGTATCGTTGATCACCATAAATTAGGTGATATTACAACTTCAACTCCACTTGAATGTTGGATTAGACCAGTTGGTTGTACAAATACAATTGTAAAAGAAATGTATGATTATCATAAAGTTGAAATCCCTGCAAATATTGCAGGAATTATGATGTGTGCAATTTTATCTGATACTGTAATTTTCAAATCACCAACATGTACAGAAATTGATATTAAAGCTGTTAGAGAATTAGCAACTATTTGTGGTGTTGAAGATTTTGGTGCACTTGGAATGGAGATGTTCAAAGTTAAATCAGCAGTTTCAGGAGTTCCTGTAAGAGAATTAATTTTAAGAGATTACAAACCATTTGATATGCATGGAACAAAAGTTGGAATTGGACAACTTGAAGTTATTGATTTATCTATTTTTGATAGTGTTAAAGCTGAATTACAAGCTGATTTAGAAAAATTAAGAATTGAAAACAACTTACATACAACTTGTTTAATCTTAACAGATATTATGAAAGAAGGTTCAGAAGTATTAGTTTGTTCAGAAGATACGTCTATTTTTGAAAAAGCATTTAATGTAAAACTTGTAGATGGAAAAGTTTGGTTAGATGGTTGTTTATCAAGAAAAAAACAAATCATTCCTTTCTTAGAACCTGCATTCGCGTAATACTTTATAAGCTAGGAATAAAACCTATTATGGTTTTGTTCCTTTTTCTTCTTAAATTTTAATTTAATCAAATCCCTTTTTTATTGTTGATATAATTTAATTAAATTAGACTATAATTTAATGTTGGCAAATAAAATAAAATAATATATAAAAGGATATACCATGAAACACGAATTAATGACTTTACCTTACGCTTTAGATGCTTTAGCTCCTTTAATGTCAAAAGAAACTTTAGAGTTTCATTATGGAAAACATCATCAAACATATGTTAACAAATTAAATGAATTAATAGTAGATACAAAGTACCAAGATATGAGCTTACTTGAAATAGTTTATGACTCAGAAGGGGCTGTTTTTAATAATGCTGCACAAGTTTACAATCATGATTTTTTTTGGAAAGGATTAACTCCTACTCAAGGTGCAATTTCAGAAAAATTAGAAGAAGCATTAGTTGAAAGTTTTGGTTCTGTTAGTGAATTTAAAAAAGAGTTTACAGCAAAAGCAATAGGACATTTTGGTTCAGGTTGGGCTTGGCTTGTTCAAGATAATGCACAAAAACTAAAAATAGTAACAACTGCAAATGCACAAACACCACTTGCAGATAATTTAAAACCTGTTTTAGTATGTGATGTTTGGGAACATGCTTATTATATTGATGTTAGAAATGCAAGACCTGCTTATTTAGAAAACTTCTGGAAACTTGTAAATTGGGATTATGTTGAGGCAAATTTAGATTAATCTAAAACAATTAGATAGTGATTTAATAAAAATTATTAATCACTATCTTTTTTTGATTATAATCAATACTATTTCAAATCTACTAAGTTATAATAAAATAAAATTTTTATTATAAGGTTAAATTATGAAAATCTTAAACGCTCTTATTTTTATGTCAATTCTTACTTATTCAAATGCTCAAATGATAAAAGAAAGTGAATTTATATTAAAAGATTCAAAAACAAATTTATTGTGGCAAGATACAAAAGAGGGCACGGTTATTAAAAGAGATTTTTTAGAAGCGCAAAATTATTGTCAAAATCTTGAACTTGATGGGTACAAAAATTGGCAGATGCCAAATTTTCTAGAATTATTTTCTATTGTAGATACAAAATCTTATAATCCAACATTGCCAAAAGAGTTTAAATATTTTGTATCTGATAATTACTGGTCAAGTAAAACTTTTGGACATGGAGCAAGTGGGGAAGCTTTTGTTGTGAATTTTTTATCAGGAGCTTTTAATAGAGAGTTAATGGTGGATAAATTTTATATAAGATGTGTGAAAGATTTGAATAAATAAAAAGGTAAAAGTAAATTTTAAATAGGTAGTATATATTAAATAAATTATCTAGGAGAAAAACTATGCATTTTATCTATTTATTTATAATATTACCTGTTCTTTTATTTTCTCAAACTATCCAATTTAAAAGTGAAGATACAAATATTACAGTTGAAAAGATAGCATCAAATTTAGGTGTTGTTTGGGGTATGACTTTTATTTCTGATAATGAACTTTTATTTACTGTTAAAACTGGTAAAATCGCTCTTTTAAATATAAAAACTAAAGAAATCAAAAATATTTCAAATCTTTCAAATACTCAAAACTTAAACTACACAGGACAAGGCGGATTATTAGATGTTCAAAAAAGTCCAAATTTTTTAAAAGACAATGAACTTTTTTTCACTTATGTAAAAGAAATAAAAGGTAAATCAACAACTGTATTAGCAAAGGCAAAACTACAAAATAATAAATTAATTAATTGGAATGATTTATTTATAAGTCAAGCTTTTTCAGATACTTCAAGACACTTTGGAAGTCGAATTACTTTTGATGAAGAAGGTCATCTATATTTTTCAATTGGAGATAGGGGAGTTAGAGAAAACTCACAAAATTTGTCTAACCATGCTGGAAGTATTATAAGACTTAATCTTGATGGCTCAATTCCAAGTGATAATCCTTTTATTAATAAAAAAGATGCACTTCCTGAAATTTATACTTATGGACATAGAAATCCTCAAGGACTTTTTTATGATAAAACAAGTAAAAATTTATGGAGTATAGAACATGGCCCAAGGGGTGGTGATGAAATAAATTTGATTGAAAAAGGTAAAAATTATGGTTGGCCTATCATCTCTTATGGAAAAGAGTATTGGAATGATTTTGCTGTTGGAGAATCAACAGCAAAAGAAGGAATGCAACAGCCTATTAAATACTATATTCCATCAATTGCTCCTAGTTCGCTTATGGTTTATAATGGGGATTTATTTAAAAAATACAAAGGTAATATTTTTTCTGGAGCTTTAAAATTAACACATTTAAATAGAATTGTTCTTGATAAGAGTAACAATGTGATAAAAGAAGAGAGATTATTAGAAAATTTAAATGAGAGAATAAGAAATGTAATTCAATCTTCTGATGGTAAGATTTATATTTCTAGCGATAGTGGAAATATTTATATGTTAAGTACCAAAAATTAAAAAGCAGATTATCTGCTTTTTAACTAAAAAATCTTTTTTTCATATTTAACTTTTTTTATTATACTTTTCAACTTCTTTTACAGCTGCAACAGCTGCTGGAAGTAAAGCTTCACTTAATGCTGGATGAATATAAAGCATTTCTTTTATATGTCTTACATCGTTATTTATATGCATTACTGCTAAGACTTGATGCATCATAGTTGAACTTTCAGGTCCTATCATATGACATCCTAATATTTCATAATTATCTGGATTTATAAGAAACTTAGTAACTGGATAGTGTAGTCTAGTTGACATAGCTTTTGCACTTGCTAACCAGTTTGTAGTACTTGTTATATATTTTATATTTTTCTCTTTTGCTTTTTGCTCTGTTATTCCAACACTTGCAATTTCAGGTTCTGTAAAAACTGCATGGGGCATATATTTAAAATATAAAGGTTCTTTACAATCTTCTAGTAATATTTTTCCTAGATGATTTATTTCATAAGCAGCTGCGTGCTGAAGCATGTGTTTTCCTGATGCATCTCCTACTACATAAACTCCTTTTGCATTTGTTTCAAAAAGCTTATCTCTTTTTATAAAACCTCTTTTATCTATTTGAATAGATGTATTTTCAAGGTTTAATGTATCTGTATTTGATTGTCTTCCTGTTGCATAAAGAAGGGCATCACTTTGATGTTCTTTTGTAGTTCCATCTTTATTTTCAAGGATAAGATTAAATTGATTATTTTCATAATTTGTAGTTTTAATACTTGTATCAAATAAAATATCCATTTTTTTACTAAATTCATCTTTAAAAATTGCAGATATCTCTTCGTCTTCGTTACTTAAAATTCTTTGACTTCTAACTAGTAGTGTAGTTTTAATTCCAACACCTGAAAAAAAGCTTGCAAGCTCACAAGCAATAAAACCAGCTCCAACAATAGTAATAGACTTTGGAATATCGCCAAGTAAAGGAAATATATCATCACTAGTCCAAGCTTTTTCATGGGGAGCTTCTATAGGTCTTGTTCCCGTTGCAATTACTATTTTAGGAGCTGTTAATTGCTCATCATTTACTTTTACTATATTATTTGAAATAAATGAACCTTCACCTTTGAAGATTTGAACATTTTCATTAAATTTATTTTCATATATTGAATCGATTTTTGAAATATAACTGTTTGTTTTTTCAAATATTTTTTTTATATCAATACTATTTATAGATGAGTCAATAAAATGTCTTTGGGATTCTTTTATTGCATTTGCAACGTGTGCATAACCTAATAATAGTTTTGAAGGTACACAACCTCTATTTGGGCAAGTTCCGCCTAAAGTTGACTTTTCTATTAAAGCAACTTTTTTACCAGCTTTACCAGCACTAACAGCTAGATTGCTGGCTCTTCCTGCTCCAATAATAATTAAATCAAATTCTTTCATTATGTATCCTTCTTTTTAATGGACTTATTTGTATGGTATTTTACCTTGACTAGCTAATAATGCTCCGCAAAGTTGGTATAAAATCCTAGAACCAACATTTGCATCCCAACCATCAACACTATCACCAACTTCACATAAGTCAAAACCTATGATATTTCTTCCACTTCTTACCACCATAAATATTAGATGTTCTAATTCCCCATATCTTAATCCACCAGGAACAGGTGTTCCAGTATTTGGGCAGTTTAATGGCTCTAATCCATCTATATCTATTGATAGGTATACATTTCTTGGAAGTTTTTCAATATAGGGTGAAAAAACATTTTCTAATGAAACCCCCCAAGCTAATTGTTGTTGCATATCAGTGTCATACAAACATGCACCTTTATATCCATAGTTAAACAATCTTTGAGATTCTTCACTACTATAATCTCTAATTCCAAATTGAACTAAATTAGAAATTTTGTCACATTCATTCATTGCATTATAAAAAATAGAAGCATGAGAATATGTAAAACCTTCATATGCCTTTCTTAAATCATGATGTGCATCAACATGTAAGATTCCAAATCGCTCATTTTGAGTATCATTTAAAGCTTTGATAAGTCCAAGTGGAGATGAGTGATCACCACCAACAACTCCTACAAATTTACTTTTATTTAATTGTTCTATTGATTTTTCATATACTGCATTGTTTAATGTATCTGAAGCTTCATTTACAAAGTTTAGAGCTTTCTTACTTTTTTTACCATTTTCTAAGGCTTCAATAACTTTTAAAGCTTTTTTTCTGGCTTTATTACTTAGTTTTAATAGACTTTTATCAGTTTCAAGCATGGCAATACCAGCTGTATATGGCTTAATATAATGATATGTTTCAACATCAAGTTGATGACTTGAAAGTCTCATAGCATCAGGAGCAAGTGCAGTCCCTTCACCATATGAAACAGTAGCTTCCCATGGAACTGGAACTAAAACTAAACTAGCTTCTTGGGGATCTAATCTACCACCAATAAAACCATCACCTTCAACTGGAGGCAATCCTTGCTCTAATACTTTTATTTCTTCTTCTAAAGTTCTATATGACATATTGATTTCCTAATATATTGTATTTATTTAATTTTTGAATTATATGATAAATATGGAAATAATAAAGTTAATTTTTTGCTTTATTTATAATATTAAGTTTTAATTTTGCCACATATTAAAATTGTATAAAAACTTTTTAATTAGAATTAATAAATTTTATTGTAAATTAACACACAATGAAGAAAAATTATTTTCTAATATAGTACATTTATAAGTACAACTTGGATTAGTTCTCAAAACTAAAAAAAGATTTTTTGAAGAAATAATAAATGGTTCAAAATCCTAAATGAACTTAAATATTTTACAAATATAAAATTATACGAGGAATAAATATGGAAAAATTATTTATATATGGAACCCTAGCTCCTGGAAGACCAAATGAACATAAATTAAGTGATATTGATGGTATTTGGGAAGAGGGAATTGTTAAAGGAGTTTTACATCAAGAAGGATGGGGTTCTGATCTTGGGTTTCCTGGAATTATATTAGATGAAAATGCAAATGAAATTAAAGGTTTTCTATTTACTTCAAAGGAACTTTATAAAAAATTGGATGAATTAGATAGCTTTGAAGGAGAAGAGTATCGTAGGGTTCTTGTAAAAGTTACATTAAACGGTGGAAATACAACTTATGCATATATTTATGAATTAAATCAAAAGTAAATGTTAAAAAATGTATATACAAAAGAGTATATAAAAAATCTAGCTTTAAAAATAAAAGATAATTATAAAGAATTTGATACAGATAAATTTATAGATTCTATTTTTGATAATACTTGGGAAAGTCTAGAATTAAAAGCTCGTATGCGACATATTGCAATTAATTTAGATAAACGTTTAGCTCTTACTTATGATAAACAGTTGGAAATACTAAAAGAAGTATCAAAAGATTTTAGCTCATTTGAAGCTATGTTTTTTCAGGATTTTGTTGAGGTTTTTGGCCTTGATGATTTTGAAGAGTCTATGAAAGCATTGGAAGTTTTTACACAAGATTCAAGTAGTGAGTTTGCTATTCGGCAATTTATTTTAAAATACGAAGATAAAACTATGACACAAATGAAAATCTGGAGTCAAAGTTCAAATGAACATTTAAGAAGGCTTTCTTGTGAAGGTTGTAGACCTAGACTTCCTTGGGCTATTGCATTGTCTAAGTTTAAAAAAGATCCAACAAAAGTATTTGAAATAATTGAGTTTTTAAAAAATGATAAAAGTTTGTATGTTAAAAAATCAGTGGCAAATAATCTAAATGATATTTCAAAAGATAATCCACATTTAGTAATAAATTTTATAAAAACAAATCTTGGAGTTTCAAAAAATCTTGATTGGATTTGTAAGCATGCATCTAGAACACTTTTAAAAAAAGCTGATAAAGAGATTTTAAAACTTTTTTCTTTTGATAAATCAAAACATGTGGATATACAAAACTTTTCTTGTGATTTAAGTGTTAAAATAAATGAAAGTCTAAATTTCTCTTTTGAATTAGTATCCCAAGAAGAGATTGGAAATGTAAGAATAGAATATGCTATTGATTATCTAAAATCAAATAAAAATCATAATAAAAAAGTCTTTATGATAAGTCAGAATGAGATAAAATCAAATTCAAAAAAATTTATAAAAAAACAAAGCTTTAAAAATATGAGCACAAGAAAACACTATTTAGGGATTCATTATATTTCTATTTTAATAAATGGTGAAGAAATTATAAAAAAGGAGTTTTTACTAGATGACACCTGCAATTAATTTACTGAAAAAGAACAAATGTGATTTTAAAGTTCACAAATATGACCATGACCCTGCTTGCACAGATTTTGGAGATGAAGCTGTAGAAAAGTTAGGTTTAGATGCAAATCAAGTTTATAAAACTCTATTAGTAGAACTTACGCCAAAAGAGTTGGTTGTTTGTGTTCTACCTGTATCAAATCAATTAAGCTTAAAAGAGGTGGCATCTGCTTTTGGTGTAAAAAAAGCTGTAATGGCAAATAAAGATGAAGCTCAAAAAGTAACAGGTTATTTGCTTGGAGGTATTTCTCCTTTAGGACAAAAAAAGCTATTAAGAACAGTTTTAGATGAGAGTGTAAATAGTTTTAAAACTATTTTTATAAGTGGTGGGAAACGTGGACTTGATATAGAAGTTAAGCCTAGTGATTTACAAAAATTACTTAAAGCAAAAATATGTGAAATAAAGGCTGTTTAAAGAAAATACAGTTATATAAATAATCATTTATTTAACAATTATTTAAGTTATTAAGAGTAGTATATTCATATTATACTTTTTACAAGGACTTAAATATGGCTACTCATGATATTAACGCAATTTGTTCTCAACTTTTAACAAGTGATGATTTAAATGTTGATGAACAACTTTTTAATGAAGTTCTAGAAAATAGAATTGTTACAAAAATATTAGATAATAAAGATAGTAAATATATAAAAATTTTCTCAAAAGAACAACTTTTTTTATCTCATATAACACCACTTTTGCACAATATTGGATTTGAGATTATTGATGAGGTGACTTATAATGTTACCCATAAAAAAGATTTAATTTTTATTTCAAGATTTAATTTAAATATTTCTGATCTGAAAAAATTGGATATTGCAAAAGATAATATTGAAAATATAGTTACACAATCTTTACAAGATCCAACAGTAAAACACTCAAAAGCTTTTTCTTTAGTTTATGAACAGAACTTAAATTTCAGAAAAATTATGATTTTAAGAGCATTTATTGAGTACCTAGACCAAGCAGTTCTTACTGTTAATTCAGCAGCAATTTTAAATACGTTTACAACATATCACTCAATTACAGCTTTATTTGTTGAGTATTTTCTTACAAAATTTGATCCAAAAATTAAAAATAAAAATGAGCTATTAATAAAAATAGAAGAAGATATAAAACAAAAGATAAAACTAGTACCCCAAATACTTGATGATAAAATTTTAAACTTAACATTACAATTTCTAAGGTCACTTTTAAGAACAAACTATTTTTTAAATAAAGAGACAATCTCTTTTAAAATTGATACAAAAAACTTTGGAAAAGATTTAAAAGGTTTACAACCAAATCTTGAAAATTTTATTTATCATAGGGATTTCTATGGTATTCATTTAAGAATGACAAAAATTTCAAGAGGAGGACTTAGATGGTCTGATAGACATGATGACTATCGACAAGAAGTTAAATCTCTAATGATTACTCAAGAGGGTAAAAACTCTATTATTATTCCAGATGGTGCAAAAGGCGGATTTGTAATAAACAAAGATTCAAGTGAAATTACAAAAGAGTTTTTTACGCAAATTTATTCGCTATTTATAAATGCAAATTTAGATTTAGTTGATAATATGATTGATGGAAAAATTGTAAAAAATCCTGATGTTGTTTCTTATGATGAAGATGATGCTTATTTCGTAGTTGCTGCTGATAAGGGAACTGCATCTATGAGTGATGTTGCAAATGGTATTGCAAAACAAAGAGAGTTTTGGTTGGGGGATGCATTTGCAAGTGGAGGAAGTAATGGTTTTGGACATAAAGATTTAGGAATCACTGCTCGAGGTGCAATGGTATCAACTCAAAGATTTTTTATTGAAGAGGGTATTGATATTCATAAAGAAGAGATCTCTGTTGTGGGAATTGGTTCTATGAGTGGGGATGTTTTTGGAAATGGAATGATGGAATCAGAAAAATTCAACCTTCTTGCTGCTATTTCTCAAAGGGAAATATTTATTGATCCAAAACCTGATATTGAAAAATCATATATGGAAAGAAAAAGACTTTTTGAATCACAAAACGGTGGTTGGGAAAACTATGATCTTAAGCTAATCTCAAAAGGTGGTGGAATTTTTAAACGAAATGATAAGCAAATAGAGTTAAGTCCTGAAATACAAAAATTAATAAAATGCACTAAAAAAACAATTTCAGGTGAAGAGTTATGTAAAAAACTTCTTACTCTTGATGTTGATTTATTATTTAATGGCGGAGTGGGAACCTATGTAAAAGCAAGTGATGAAAATAATCTTGATTTAGGTGATAAACAAAATGAAGCTGTAAGAGTAGATGCAAGTGAATTAAAAGCAAAAATAGTATGTGAGGGCGGAAATTTAGGTTTTACTCAAAAAGCTAGAATAGAATTCGCTTTAAAAGGTGGTAGAATAAATCAAGATGCTATTGATAACGCAGCAGGTGTAAATACTTCAGATCATGAAGTGAATTTAAAAATTCTATTAAACATAATAAAAAATCAAGGTATTTTAAGTGAGCAACAAACTAGGGATACTTTGCAATCTTTAACTCAAGCAGTTGTTGAACTAGTTCTTCAAAATAACTACGATCAAGCTTGTATAATATCTATTGATGAGCAATTTTCAAGAAAATATCCAAATGATTATATAAAAGCAATTGAAATTTTAGAAAGTGAAGTAGAAGCATTTAATAGAAGAGATTTCTATATTCCTAAAAATGAAAATTTAAGTGATATTATTGATATAAATGATTCTATTGTTAGACCAGTTTTAGGATCACTACTTTCTTACAGTAAAATTTTTCTTAAAAAAATATTACTAGATTCAACACTTATAGATGAGCCTTTTGCTCAACAATATTTATTTAGATATTTCCCAAAATCGTTTGTTGGTGCATATGAACAACAAATAGCACATCACCCTTTAAAAAGAGAAATAATAGCAACTATGATGGCTGATATTGTAATAAACAATCAAGGAATTACTTTTATTTCAGATTATAATAAACTTGGAAATGATAAATTTTTATTAAAAATAAAATCATATTTACTTGTAAAATTATTATTTGGAACAAAAGAGATTAGAGAAAAAATATATGCACAAGATGCAATTATGCCTGTTGAAAAACAATATAAACTAATAAATAAACTAGAATATGTTTTATATTCAAGTACAAAGTGGATGGTAAAATATCTTCAAAAAAATCAATTAGATTCAGTACATATTTTAGATCATAAATCTGAATTATTTGCTTTACTATCAGAAGTTCATAATGAAAAAGTTGAAGTCATAATCAAAGGTGATGATGAGTTTAATAAATTTTATAGTGTTATTGATTATTTAAGATTTGCAATTGCTGCTATTATAGTAAAAGAAAATACGCCACATTCTTTTAAAGATGTAATAGTATTGTTTTATTCTTTAATTCATGAGTTTAATATCTTAGATATTATTCTTGCTTTAAATAAAATCAAAGTTGTAAATGCAAGTGATATGGCTTTGAGAAATCAAGTGTTACAATTTATTGAGTATATTGTTGTTCACTATACAAAAAAGATTTTAGAATTCCAAAGAGTTAATGAAGAACCTAATATTGCATTTGCAAATTTCATAGCAAATGAAAAAGATAAATTTTATAAAATCAGAGATTATTTAGATACTTTTATGGCTAAAGAAAATAAAGATATTAAAGATATTACAATTACAGTAAATCAGTTAATGGTTTCTTTAATATAAGTTAAATTTATAATTATTAATATAAGAAATTATTAGATATACTTATGAAAAATATAAAGGAGTAAATTATGAGTAATTTTAATAATGAACCAAGTTTAGATAAAATAGATGATTATAACGGAAATGAATCAAAACAAAAAAGAAATACAGTTAGATTAATTGTGATTTTTTGTTTAGTTGTTGGAGCTGTAATTGCTTATTTTAAAACAACATCTCTTCCTGATGATTATATAGGAACGCCTGAACAACCAGGAATTAATACAAGTAAAAAATAAATATAAAAATAGTACTAGTTTCTAGTACTATTTTATAAGTTATAATTTTTATTTTAAAGAGATAAATTTATCTATTGGTTTTCCAATATGATAACCTTGGTAATAATCGATTTCTAAAAGATTTAAAACTTCAACTATTTCTTGGCTTTCTACAAATTCAGCAATTATTTTAATATTTAGCTCTTTAGCTAGTGTTACTATACTATTTACAAAGGCTCTATCTTTTATATCTTTATCTATATTTATAATAAAATCACCATCTATTTTGATGTAATCAATAGGAAATTTTTTAATATAGTGGAAAGATGAAAATCCTGAACCAAAATCATCAATAGCAAATTTGTATCCTTCAGCTTTTAAAGCATGAACAAATTTTTCTAATAGAGAGAAATTTTTTACAGTCTCTCTTTCTGTTATTTCAAATACAATATGTTCTTTCACAATTCCATAAGTTTTTACAAAATTATTTATTTTATTAATGAAATCTCCCATGATTAAAGATTTAGGTGATAAGTTTATAAATAAAATACCTTCATAGTTTGTTTCTCGTATTTTTTTAAAGGCTTTTTCAATAACCATTAAATCCATAGTATTTATTAATCCTCTAGCTTCTGCAATTTCGATAAATTCATAAGCTGAAACGATTCTACCATCTTGGTTTATTCTCATTAATAACTCATGAATTACTAAATCATTATTTGATAAAGATGGTTTTATTGGTTGAAAATAAGCTTCTATTTGATCATTTTCAATGGCCTTAATTAATAAAGAAGATTTTTCCTGATTATTTCTTAGAATAGAAGATATATCTTTTTGGTCAGGAATTCTAATAGAGTTTTTACCTTCTTCTTTTGCTTGATACATCATTGCATCTGCAATTACAAACATATCTGTTTGTGACATTGTATGTTGAGGATATACACAAATTCCTGTTGAAATAGTAAGACCAACTTTTGTATTATCAGGAGCTATTAGTTTTTTATTTGCTATTCTTTCTGCTATTCTTTTTGCGACTGTTAATGCACCGTTTTCATCACATTCAGGAAGTATGATAGTAAATTCATCTCCACCATATCTAGCAGCAACATCTTCAGGTCTTTTTTCTTCTTCTAGAATATCAGCTATTGTTTGTAAAAATTTATCACCAAAGGCATGTCCAAAGTTATCATTAATAGGTTTAAAATTATCACAATCAATTACCATTAAAGCAAATGAATATTCATGTCTATTTGCTCTTTTAATTTCATAACTCATCATGTCGTTAAATACTCTTTGATTAAATAAATCAGTCAATGGATCACGTGCAGCGTAATATTCTAAGTCTTGAGTATATTTATTAATAGCTTTTACTGAACCCACTAAATTTGCCATAGTTGTTAAAATAGAATCAATAACGATATATCTAATAGGATCATTTGAAAAAGCTGATTGTAATCCAATTCCTACAATTCCACCAATCTTTGGACTATCTAAAAATAAAGATTTAGAACGATATTCTATCTCTTCTTCTCTTACTTCATTAAGACACTTATTTCTATCTGCAACTATATGTTTAATTGTAAAATCACTCATTCCTTGGAAATATTCTGAGTCTTTAATTGTTTTATTTATGTATTTTTCAAAAACATTTTTTTGTATTTCTTTTGGCATTCCTAACCAAAAAATGTCAACTTCAAACTGGTCATCTCCTACTCTAAAAACAGTCATTAAAGTATATGTTTCCATGATTTTGTTAATTTCAATTAATAATTCACTAATATACTCTTTCCAATCTTTTACAACTTCTGAGGTAATAATAAATTTATCTAGAAGTCTTATTTCAAACTCTAATAATTCTTTATCAACAGCAATTCCTTTTAATTTTTCTGCCATTAAATCTACATTATTAACAATTTCATTAAACTCTTTAAAGTGCAAATCAATATTTTTTGAATCAAATTCTTTAAAATCTTGTACAGAGTTTATATTTTTAACTTTATTATTAAATAAAGTTAAACTATCAACTATTTGTTTACTTGTATATCTTGAAGATAAAAATGCAGAAAGATAAAATAAAGGAATGATTATTAGAAAAAATGCAATAAATTGATATTTAGATTCATGAAAAACATCATTTAAATCTTGTTTTACTTCTAATACACCTAAAACATCACCTTCAATAGTATTTACATGACATGAAATACAATCTGTTTTTACTTTTAGAGGTATTATTGTTCTTACTGTATTATTTTCAAAACTTTCAAAGTTTCCAATCTTTCCATTTAGTACATCTATTAATGTTATATCTTTTTGTTTTTCTTGTATTTCACCAAAAATTTCTTTTACTTTTTGAGCTCTATATATATTTATTTCATAATTGCTACTTACAAAATTATCTTCCAATGATTTTGTAAATATATTAACATCATCTTTACTCCATCCTTTTTTCATAACTTGGTACATTGAAGAAAAAATTTGATTTGATATGGCTTGAGAATGTTTTAATGCTTCTTGTTTTGTAAGGGTTGTGTGTAAATAAGTGCTAAATACAAAGCATATTAAAAAAATTATTGAAACGAGAATAATTTGTCCTGAAAAAATATAATTTTTGAAAGTTTTTGGCATAATTGATCCTAATAAGAAATAACTTTATTATCATATCAAAAAAAATATTTATTTTAAGTATATTTTTTGTAAAAATATTATTAAATTAAGAAACATTACGACAAATACAGGATAAATAATATTATTTAATAAAAATGGGCGAAGCCATTTTTATTATTTTTCAGGAGTATTCATCATCCAAATAGAAAAAATATCAAGATAGTTCCAGAAAGATTTTTTTAAGTCATCTGGCATGTTAAGTGGTGTTAAAACCATAATATAAGATTCTAACCATATCCTTCTAGCTTCTTGTGTAATAGCAAATGGTTGATGTCGTGCAGCCATCATTGGTGCTCCTCTATTTTCATTAAAATATGGATGTCCTCCACAAATTTGTATAAAGAAATCAGCTGAATGTTGTTTTGCAAGAGCAAAACCTTCATCACTTGGTGGGAATAATCCTTTTATGTTACTTTCTCTTAATAAATCATAGTGATCAGAAATTAACTTTCTCATTCCTTCTTCTCCTAAAAATTCTAAAACCTTTGGATCTGGCTTTACAACAGGAGGTCTAGTACCTAATTGTCCTTGTGTAATAGTAAATTGCATTTTTATTAACCTTTTAAAATATAGTATTGATTTGCATATTTGCAGATAACATAATACAATATATTAGATTTTAAACACTTTTTGTATTTAAAGAATATTAAGTGTGGTAAAATGCCGAGATTTTTTAAATTAGGATTTTGATGCATAAAAATATAAATACAATTGTAGAGTGCTATAGTTGTGGCTTATTTATAAAAAAAGAATTAAAAACAAATTTAGTACAACGATGTCCTAGATGTAATACAAAATTAAGTGGAAGTAAAAAACATTCAAAAGATTCTTTATATTTTGCTATTTCATCACTTCTTTTATTTGGAGTACTAAATATTTATCCAATTATGTCACTAAATATAAATGATACAGAATTACGAGCTTCATTGATTGGAACAGTGTCTATTTTACTCGAGCAAAACTTCTTTTTTGTAGCTGTGATTGTATTTTTTACAATTATTGTAGCTCCAATATTGAATTCTCTTGTAATAATACTTTCATTTATACAATCAAAAACGAAAATTAAGTTTTTTACAAAAACTTTGCTCCATGATAGTTTTCATTTCTTTCAACATTGGGGATTTATTGAAGTTTTTGTAGTAAGTATAATTGTTACGTATATTAAACTTATTGGATTAGTAAATTCAACAAAATTTGATATTGGCTTTTATGTTATGTTAGCATATGTTTTTTGTTTTTATATGTCTAATAAACGATTTGAGGGAAAAAGTGTTTTTGGAGAATAGATGGTTTTAATATCTTGTAAAAATTGTCATAAAATGTATGAAAAAGAAAATTATGACGAATTTGTATGCACAAGATGCAAGCATAAAGTTAAGCGAAGAATTAGCTACTCTTTACAAACATCAATAGCACTTACAATTTGTGCAATTTTACTATATATCCCTGCTATGCTTTATCCTATGATGGAAGTTACTAAGCTTGGAGTTAAAGTTGAAAGTACAATTTTAGAAGGGGTTATTAGTTTCTTAGAGTATAAAAGTTACTTTATAGCTTTTGTGGTATTTGCAGCAAGTGTTGTGATACCTATAATAAAACTAGCAGGATTACTTTTTATTTTTATATCATTAGAAATAAATATAAAAATGGAAAATAAAACAAAAGTTAAAATCTTTAAATTTATAGAAGCTATTGGAAAATGGTCAATGATTGATATTTATGTTGTTGCAATTTTAGCTTCAGTTATACAGTTAGATGAGATTTTTAATATCAAAGGGGGAATTGCTGCGACCTCTTTTGCTTTGATGGTAGTATTAACAATGATAGCAGCACATAGATTTGATACAAGGATTATTTGGGATGAGTGAAATAGTTAAACAAGAGATAGAACAAGTAGTTTATAAACCAAAGATAGAACAAAAAAAACCAGTGTCTTTTATTTGGGTTTTACCTTTAATTATATTAGGAGTTTTAGGCTGGATTGCCTATGAATCTTATATGAAGAAAGGAACAAATATAACTGTTATTTTCAAAAGTGCAGAAGGCTTAAAAGAGGGTGTTACTCCTTTAGAATACAAAGGACTACAACTTGGAAAAGTTACGGAAATTAGTATGCATGAAGATTTAAAAAGTGTAAAAGTAAATATTCTTGTAAAAAAAGAAGTTGCTAAATATGTTGCAAATGAAAGTTCGCAATTTTGGATAAGAAAACCAACAATATCTTTAACAAAAATTTCAGGACTAAGTACATTAATTTCAGGACATAAAATAGAATTATCTCCAAAATTTAAAAAAGAAGAAGATTATAATAGTACTAATGAACAGTTATTTTTTGAGGGATTAGATACTCAACCAAATGACGAGTATGAAGATAATGGATACTATATATCTTTAATTGCAAACGATAAAGACAATGTTGAAATTGGGACTCCAATCTTTTATAATAAATTTCAAATCGGTGAGATTATTTCAAAAGAGTTTAAGTATGAAAAAGTTTTTTTAAGTGCATATATATATGATAAATTTAATTATTTAGTAAACCAAAGTTCAAAATTTGTTATAAATGAAGCATTAAAAGTAAATTATGGAGCAAGTGGATTAAACATTGAAGTTGGCTCTTTATACTCAGCATTAGTAGGTGGAGTTACAGTTGTTACACCAAATAAAGATGCAAAGAAAATAGAAAAAGAAGAAGTTTATACACTATTTGCAAAAAAAGATGATTTGCGAAAAAAAGAGTATTTTCATATTAACTTTGAAAAAGCAAATGGAATAGAAGAAAATAGTGCAATTATTTATAAAGGTATTGAAATAGGGCGAATATTAACAGTAGGCTTACAAAATGAAATTCTACAAACAAAAGCCTATGTTTATGATGATTATAGATATTTACTTACAAATAACACTAAGTTTTTTGTTGAAGAGCCAACTGTTTCTATTGAAGGAGTTGAAAATCTTGGAAATATAGTAAAAGGAAACTTTGTATCTTTAGTTTATAAAGAAGGAACCTTTAATAATATTTTTAAAGCTATTGATAAAAAAGATATAAATAAAAATAATAGATCAATTAAGTTAGAACTTTATAGTGATAGCCTAAATTCTATTAGTGAAAAATCAAAAATATATTATAAAAATATTGAAGTGGGGAAAGTTGATAGTTATAGTTTAACTTCAAATTTACAAAAAGTAAAAATTGTAGTTTCTATTGATGATCAATATAAAGATTTAATAAATGACCATATACTTTTTTATGATATGAGTTCAAAATTAGTTGAAATGAAAGCTTTAGATTTAAATATAAATTATAGTGGAGTTGAACCTTTATTAAATGGGGCTATTGGAATTGTTGGTGAAAAAAGAAGTGAAAAATTAACAAAAAAAGAGTTTAAACTTTATAGCTCATTCAAAGACGTTGAAAAATTAAAAAAAGTGTATAACACTGGAATTACAATAGATGCATTTTTTGATAATGATTTTGAAATCAAACCTAATATGGCAATAATTTATAAAAATCAAGAAATAGGATTTGTAAAAGATATAGATTTTGATGATAGAAGATCAACAGTTAGATTATTTATTTATACTCCATTTCAAAAATATATTACTAAAAAAAGTAGATTTTATAAAAAGGGAATTGTAAATTTAAAAGCTAGTTTAAGTGGTGTTTTATTTGAAGTTGATAATTTCACTTCGCTTTTAGAAGGCTCAATTCATCTTGATACAGATTCTCCTATAACTTATAATAATTATGAAGTTTTCTCAAGTGAAGATGCTATGAAAAATTCATCAAATAGTATTAGTATTGTTTTTGATGATGTTGAAGGTGTTCAAGAAAACTTTTCACAACTTACATACAAAGGTGTAAATGTAGGGAAAGTTACAAAAGTATCATTAAATAAAGATCAAAAAGTTGAAGTAAAAGCAATTATATATGATGATTATGCCTCTTTTGCTAAAGAAGGAACAATCTATTATTTAAAAAAACCAAGAATTTCGCTACAAGAAATTGCAAATGCAGGCTCAACTGTAATGGCTGTAAATATAGGTGTAATCAAAAGTACAAGTGCGAATACACAAACAAAATTTGATGGATTAAAAGATCAACCTTCTGTTGAAAAATCTCATTTTGGTACAGTTTTCCAAGTAGAAGATAGTACAGCATCAAGTGTAAATGTTGATGCTCCTGTTTATTATAAAAATGTTCAAATAGGAAAAGTAAGTAAAGTTGATTTAAGTAGTGATGGATCAAAAGTTATTGTTGACTGTTTAATTGATGATAAATATAAAAAATTTGTTCGAAAAAACTCTGAATTCTATGACATAAGTGGTTTTGAAATGAAATTCTCAATTTTTTCTGGTTCAAAAATTGAATCAAATACTTTTACTAGTATATTAAAAGGTGGAATTGTAGTTGTTACTCCTTATGAATATAATGAAATTGCAAGTTCTAAAGATAAATTTATTTTAAATAAAACATTAAGGGAAGATTGGAAAAGTATAAGCCCAAGTATTAAATAATTTTTGTATTTACTTTTGTTTACTATTTATTTAAATCATATTTAATTTTATAGGATATATTTAGTTATGTAAAAAGATTTTTTCAATGTAAAAAAGGTCTTTTATAAAATAAATTTTAAGTTTATTTTAATGTTTAATCATATAGAATAAATTTATCAAAGGAAAAATATTTTCCTTAATAAAATTAAAGGATAAAAAATGAAAAAAGTTATGACAACAACTGCTGGTAATCCAATTTCAGATAATCAAAACTCTATGACAGCAGGACCTAGAGGTCCTGTTTTAATGCAAGACTACCAATTAATAGAAAAATTAGCTCACCAAAATAGAGAAAGAATTCCAGAAAGGGTAGTTCATGCCAAAGGAAGTGGAGCTTTTGGAGTTCTTGAAATTACTGAAGATATTTCAAAATATACAAAAGCAAAAGTTTTACAAAAAGGTGAAACTACAAAAATGCTACTTAGATTCTCAACTGTTGCAGGTGAGAAAGGTGCTGCTGATGCTGAAAGAGATGTAAGAGGTTATGCTCTTAAATTTTATACACGTGAAGGTAATTGGGATTTAGTTGGTAATAATACTCCTGTATTTTTCATAAGAGATGCATATAAATTTCCTGATTTTATTCACACGCAAAAAAGACATCCACAAACAAATTTAAGATCAAACACTGCTGCTTGGGATTTCTGGTCATTAAGTCCTGAATCTTTACATCAAGTAACTATTCTTATGTCTGATAGAGGAATTCCAAAATCATATAGACATGTAAATGGATATGGTTCTCATACTTATAGTTTAATTAATGCAAGTGGTGAGAGATTTTGGGTTAAATTCCATTTTAAAACTCTTCAAGGAATTGAAACTATTACAAATAAAGAAGCTGAAGCTATTGTTGCAAAAGATAGAGAATCAAATCAAAGGGATTTATTTGAAAATATTCAAGCTGGTAATTTTCCAAAATGGAGTTTTGAAATTCAAATTATGACAAATGAAGAAGCTAAAAACTGTAGCTTTGATCCATTTGATTTAACAAAAGTTTGGCCACATGGTGATTATCCTATGATAAAAGTAGGAACAATGACTTTAAATGAAAATCCAAAAAACTATTTTAATGAAATTGAACAAGCTTCATTTTCTCCATCGAATGTAGTTCCTGGAGTTAGTTTCTCACCTGATAAAATGTTACAAGCTAGAATCTTTTCATATCCAGATGCTCATAGATATAGAGTAGGAACACATTATGAAATGTTGCCTGTTAATAGACCTATAGTTGATGTTAATACTTATCATGCTGATGGATCTATGAATTATGAAATTAAAGAGCCTACAGATGCTTATTATGAGCCAAATAGCTTTGGTGGAGCTGTAGAAGATGCAAGTTTTGCAGAACCTGCATTTGAAACAGGTGATATGGCTGATAGATATAATCACAGAGATGGGAATAATGATTTTGTACAAGTAACAGCTTTATTTAATTTAATGAGTGATAATCAAAAAGAGCAGTTATTCTCTAATATTGCTGAAGCAATGGGTGGAGTTCCAAGAAACATAGTTGATAGACAACTTGCACTTTTTGAACAAGTTCATAAAGATTATGCAGCTGGAGTTAAAAAAGCTTTAGGAATCTAAAAATGGAAGCTATATTAGAAGAAGAACAAAGAAGATATGAAGAACTTCAGGTTTTTGCACTTGATTTTGCAAGACAAGGGAAAACTCAAGATTTAAAAGCAATGCTAGAAGCTAAAATGCCTATAAATTTATGTGATCATAAAGGAAATTCTCTTTTAATGTTAGCTTCATACAATGGAAATTTAGAAACAACACAACTCTTAGTTGATATGGGTGCAGATGTTGATAAAAAGAACGATAGAGGACAAACACCACTTGCAGGTGTTTGTTTTAAAGGTTATTTAGACATCGTAAAAGTTCTAGTAAAAGCAGGTGCAAATATTTATGAAAACAATGGAATGGGAACTACTCCTATTATGTTTGCTTCGATGTTTGGGAATTATGAAATAGTAAAATATTTAAATAAAGAAAATAGTAATTATAAGACAAAATTTTATTTATTAATATCTAAAATTTTTGCTATCATTAAAAATATTTTTAAAAAAGGGAAATAACATGTTAAAATCAATTATATTAAGTACATTATTAGTTTCAGGTTCATTATTTGCAAGTGATTTAAAAGCCGAGTTTACAGATGCTAAATGGGACGGTATGACAGTTCCTAAAGATGAAGTTTGCTCAAACTTTAACGAAAGCAAAATAGGTTCAACTCCACCTTTAAAAGTTTCAAATATTCCAAGTGGTACGGCTAAGTTAGTTTTCACTTATAGTGATAAAACATTTACAAAAATGGATAATGGTGGTCATGGAATTGTTGCTTACAAAGTAGCAGCAGATGCAAAAGAAATTAGTGTTCCAGCACAAGGTGGTGAAACATTTGAATTAGTAGATGGTTTTGAAGTTGTAACTGCACATACAGGAACAAGATTCAAGAAAACTCCTGGAGCATATTTAGCACCTTGTTCAGGTGGAAAAGGAAATACTTATAAAGTAGGTATTGAAGCTCTTGATTCAGCTAATAAATCATTAGCATCAACTGAGTTAGTTTTAGGGAAATTCTAGAACTTAGTATAAATTAAATTTAAATATATAGCCCTTAAGCACAATCTATAGATTGATTTTAAGGGCTTTCTTCAAGCCAGTATCTTCCAAATATTTTTATAGTTTAAATGAATCTTTGATTGCTTTTATTAATGTTTTTCTTTGTTCTTGATTGTATGATTTATATTTAACCATTCTTGTTAAAAAGAAATAAGGTAAGCTAATCAGCTTATAGATAAAAGGTAAGTTTTTTCTTATAAAATAGATTCTATTTCTAGTTACATAATAAATAAAAAATAGACTTTCACTTCCTCCTGTACTAACACTTACTTTATGTGCAACTACAGCTTTTGGGAAATATACAATTTTATATCCATTTTCATTTGTTCTATAAATAAAATCACTATCATCATAATAAACGAAATATTTTTCATCCATTAATCCAACTTTTTCAAAAACTTCTTTTTTAATCATCATAAAACAAGTTGGTGCATAATTTACATATTCGATATTTTCATATTGACCAACATCTTCTTCAAGTTCACCTCTATGAGGAGATGTTCCTTTTAATTTAGATATGTGACCACCTGCTGTCCATATTTTATTTGTATTGTGGTAATGTATTTTTGGCACTATTATTGATACATCATTTTTTACTGTATATTCAACTAAATCTTTAATTGTATCTTGAGCAAATTCAATATCATTATTCAATAATAATACATATTCACAGTTATCTTTTAATGACTGTTCTATTCCTTGATTATTACCTTTAGCAACACCAAGATTTGCATTATTATTTATAAAAACTGAATTAATATTAAATTTATTTGATAATCTTATGGCTTCATTAAGTACATCATCATTTGGTGAGTTATCAATAACATATAATATAAAGTTTTTATAGCTTTGATTTACTAAGCTTTGGAAAAAATCTTCTAATACTTCTATACTATTATATAAAACTGTAACCAGTCCTATTTTAGGCTCATTAGTCAATTAAGAAGTCCTTTACCATATTTTTAAGCATTTAATTTCCTGTAATAATCTTGATATGTTTGGAATAGCTTTTGTTTAAAATCATTATTTTCAATTTTGTAATTCTCATTTAGAATATTTAACTTAAATTCATTTATAAAATCTACTACTTCTCCTAGTGTTGTATCAAATATTGATTCAACTTCGAAGTATGTTTCTTTAGCGTCATTTATTTCTAATTTCGATACAAATTCATTTATTACATCTTGAATATATACATAATGCATTTCAATATTTCTATCAAATACAATTATATCTAAATTCTTGATGCTATTGTACATCCAAGTGCTTATTACAGAGTTATAATTTTCTTTACAACCTTCTCCAAATACATGGTGAAGTCTATATATAAAACAATTTATTTTCTTTTCTTTTGAATACTCTTCAATTAATAATTCAGCGACTCTCTTTGTTTTACCATATTCATTTAATAATAACTTTGAATGTATTGAAGAGGCTAATAAAATAGGTACGATTTTGTTTTGTTTTTCTAAAATATCTAATATATTTTTAGTTAATAAAATATTTGATTTTTTAAACTCTTCATCACTACTTTTTGGTCTTACTTCTCCTGCTAGATGAAAAATAAAATCACATTTAGAAATTAATTTTTCTAAATCTTCAATTGTATTACTTCTATCAAACTCTAAGATATTAATATTTTTATTGTTTTTTAGCGCATTAAGTAAGTTTTTACCAATAAAACCTTTTGCCCCCGTAACTAAAATATTAAGCAAATTTGTACTCCAGATTTAAATAAGTTATTTGTATTTATAAAAATACGCCGTTTTTATGTAAGTGATTTATATTGGGAGAAAAGATTATAAATAGTTTGGCTCTAAGATTTTTTCTTAATTTTCTACAGTTTAAAAGTACTTTTTTTGATAAGGTTGTTTCAATTATCAAGGTTCCCTAAAAAATTATTAATTTTTTTAACAAATTCACTAATTCAATTAACATCTCTATCAGATTAAAATAAAATTTATCTGTATTTAAAAGTAATTTATTTGTACATATTATATCGTTTTCATGCTTCTTAATTTATTAAATAAATTAAAGTGCATGAAAAATGATATTGGATATTTAAATGCTTAAATTTTTACAAATATTTTATTTCAAATAATTGCTTTTTTTATCAACTGTATCTATCTCTTGTCCTATATCTTGGTATCTTTTGAAATAATATTTTACAAAAGAAGAAATTTTTTCATTATTTGGCATAAAATATTTTCCAACTTTTGTAGCGTATAAATTTAAGAATTTTGTAGCATCTAATTTATCTAAATAGTGTTTTGCTAAAGCTGTATAATTTACTATATACCATTTTCTTAATTCTTCATATTTTTCATCACTTAAATCTATATTCAACTTTTTATTATTTTCATCCCAAGTTAATACACCTGTATCAAATAAACCATTTAAATGAATTAATCCTTCACAATAATATGGTTGAACTTCGTCAACTTCCATCCATCCAATTAATCCTACACTTCTTTTTACAAGGTCACTTAAAACTTGCTCTTTTAGATGTGATTCATCTGTATTTGTATCTAAGAAATATGAAATAAGTCCTCCTGTTGTTGCTTTGAACTCTTCTATATTTTTAAAATTCCCTGTTTTATTCATAACAGATTCTGTTTGCTCATCACACCATAATATATGTCCATATTCGTGTCCTACAGTACTTATATCATATACTTGATGCCAAGATGCAGTTTCATTAAATAAAAATGTTCTATCATGAGTTAATAGTTCTTGTCCAAAGATTTCTCTACTTAAAGCTAAAAATGGTTTAGCTCTGCTTGCTTGTAAAATTTCATCAGAAAATGCAAAGATTTTTTTACCTTCTTCTAAAGATACTACTTCATCATTTGGTACAACTTGCGCTGAAAACATCCCTTGTAATTCTGCTCCAAAAAATAGTGCAGGTCGTCCTACATAAAGTTGAACTTTATCAAGTGATTTTAAAGAGAAATTATAAATTTTCTCATATTTCTCATTTGATTCAAAACTATTATAAATTTTTGTAAATGAATCTTTTATTTTATTTACCCTATGGTCATTTTGAGCAAATTTGGGATTAGTTAGTCTTATATCCCATTCAAGTGCAACAGCTTTTCTAAAGTGATCTTCGTAATATTCTAAAGGATGACCTATTTGAATTGGTGTTTTTATCTTCATCCAAGCTCTATCAACATCTGCCCATTTTGATACAAGTTCATCTGTTCTATCTTCAGAAAATGCTTTTATAAGTGCTTGAATATATAAAACATAATCCCATTTTTGATTATAAATATCATCTTCAAGTTCGATTAGTTTATCAGCAAACTCTTCTAGGGCATCTACTACTTCAGTTGTTTCTTTTTTAAAGGCTTTAATATAAGCTTGTGATTTATATTTATCACCATCTTTTACTAACGCTGAATAACATCTATCAGCAATAATTCCACCATGTCCTAAATCTAAAAGCTTTTCATTTTCAAGATATTCCATAACTTTTTCTTCATTTCCATCAAATTTAGCAAGCAATTCTTTATTGATTCCGTTTATAATATGTGAAGTCCATGTTGTTTGCCATGCTGACATTTGAAGTCCCACATTATAAACACCAATAAATATTTCTTGATAAAAAGGTGTTAATAATTTATTTTGAACTATTAAATCTATTAGTTTTGTATGATTTTCATGCCAATACTCTTTTACAAAATTATAAGCTTTTTCTTGAAGTTCAATTATTTCTTTTTCATTTTTTTCAAGTTTTTTTAGAACTTGAACTAAAGAATCATCTCTTAATCCTACAAGTCTAGTAACAAGTGCAAATCTTAAATCTTTTGTCATTTCAAGACCTAAAGTTTTTGCAAAATCATTAATGATTTGCAGTTTATCAAACTCTTCATTTTCAAGATGAGTTATTATTTTATTTGTTTGGTTTTTTTGTTCATTTAAAAAATCATATATCTTTTGTAAGTCGTTTAAAAAATTTTCTTTATTCATCTATTTTCCTCATTTTTTATAAGAATTTATTTTAGCAGATTATAATGTTGGTAATGATTAAAGAGGTTTTATTTATTTTTTCCAAATTATTTTACAGTTGTCTATTTTACCTTTATTTAATTCTTTTATAATATATTCTCCATCTTTTTCTTCTGTTAATAAAGCAATCTTTGCTTCAAAATGTTTAACTTTAGTATCAACTGAACTTGCTTTTAAAACAACATTTGGAACTTCATCAGATTTAACAGATTGATATAAAATTCCGTCTATACTTTCATCTTCTAAATAAATATTTCCTAATATAGAAGTAACATTATAAACTCTTTCATTTCCTTTTGAAGTAGTTATTTCTACAAAAAAATCATCTACCATTTTAATTGCTTTTAATAATTTTTCTTCATGAGTTTTTTCATAGTAATCACTTATTTCTTTTAATATTGGATGAAAATCTATCAATGGATGTTTATTTTCAATAAATGAAAACAAACCTATGATTCTTAGATTTATATTTTGAGTAACTTCAGATATTAAAGTATTGACATAGTCATCAACTTCTTTTAAATCTATTTCACTAAATGGAACATTAAGATTACTGTAATCGTAAAAAATAGAGCCATAATACATTCTTTGTTCTTTTTTATTAAATCTACCTTGTGAAACTTTATTTTGTAAGTGTAAAGGTGTATAAGATAGAACTGAAACATCGTCATATTTAGGATATTCTTTTGAGTTAGTCATTATCCTTGTTCTTGCAAATTTTGCATTATTTATTGGAATACTTAAAGATATACGATATTGAACTAAATTTGATAATAAATTATCTATATCTTGTTCTTTCAACAAAATACAACCTTTTATATATTTTCTTAATTGAAAAATATCTTTTTTTACTAGTTCTAAATGACTTGAATTGTTTTCATTAGCATATTTTATTATCTCAATTCTTTTATCATCAATTAATTTTTTTGCTTTTTCAAATAATGCTTTTTCTTTTTTATTCATTTTCAACCTTTAAATTATGTTGTTAAAAAAATTATACATTTAAACATAAAAGTAATTATGTTATTTTAAATATAGTTTTTTATGAAATTTTTGTGATACAATATGTAATACAAAACTAAAAAGGAATAGAAATGTTATCTATAAGATTAGATGAAAATACTCAAAATCAACTCAATTTCTTAGCTCAACAAAAGCATATTTCAAAAAGTAAAATTATCAAAGATGCCTTAACATACTATTTTGATATGACAAAAAATGAATCAAAAGAAAAAACTCCTTATGAACTAGGAAGTGAATTTTTTGGTAAATATTCAAGTGGAAGAGATGATTTATCTACAACTTATAAACAAAAAATAAAAGATAAAATAAATGCAAAAAACAATCATTGACAGCGGTCCGTTGATTGCACTTTTTGATAGGAGTGATAAGTATCATTTAAAAGTAGTTGAATTTTTAAAATCATACAATGGTAAATTAATCACTTCTTGGGCTGTTATAACAGAAGTTTCTCATATGCTTGATTTTAATCTTAATGTTCAAATTGATTTTTTAAAATGGTGTGAAGTTGGTGGAGTTGAAGTTTATGATATTTCACAAGATGAAATATCAAATATTAGGGTAATGATGGAAAAATATATTGATATTCCTATGGATTTAGCTGATGGAACTTTGATGTATATTTCAAATAAAGAAAAAATTAAAAATATAGTAAGTATTGATAGTGATTTCGATATTTACAGAACTTTGAAAAAACAGAGTTTAAATAATCTACTTAAAAATTAGCACTCTTATATAAAAAGTGCTAATTTTAATAAAAACTTTAGCTTCCTTTTATAAAGTTTTGATAAAATTCTGTTCTAAAATTAATAAATTATAGGAGAAATTATAATGGCAAAACATCAATTTCAAACAGAAGTAGGACAATTATTACACTTAATGACACACTCTTTATACTCAAATAAAGAGATTTTTATAAGAGAACTTGTATCAAATGCAAGTGATGCAATCGATAAATTAAACTATTTAAGACTTACAGATGAAAATTTAAAAGACGCTTATGCTACTTGGAAAGGTGAAGTTAATATCTCTTTTGATGAAGCTGATAAGTCTTTAACTATTTCAGATAATGGTATTGGTATGAATGATGAAGATTTAATTGCTTCTATTGGTACAATTGCAAAATCAGGTACAAAATCATTTGTTGAAGCACTAACAGGTGATGCTAAAAAAGATTCAAACCTTATTGGTCAATTCGGTGTTGGTTTTTACTCTGTATTTATGGTGGCTGATAACATAGATGTTATTTCTAAAAAAGCAGGCTCTGAAACAGCTTACAAATGGTCATCAAATGGTACAGGTGAATTTGATTTAGTACCTTGTACAAAAGAATCATCTGGAACTGTTATTTATATTAAATTAAAAGATGAAGAAGCTAGTGAATTTGCAAGTAAATATAGAATTAAAAATATTGTTGAAAAATATTCAAATCATATTGCATATCCAATCTTCTTAAACTATAAAGAAGAAGTTACTGAAACTTTAAGTGAAGATGATAAAAAAGCAGGAAAAGAAGCTGCTAAATCTATTGAAGATAAAAGAGAAAAAATAAATGAAGCAACAGCTTTATGGATGCAAGCAAAAGCTAAACTAAAAGAGCAAGAGTATAATGATTTTTATAAATCAATTTCTCATGATTCAACAGATCCAATGCTTTCAATTCATACAAAAGTAGAAGGTGTTAGTGAATATACGACACTATTTTATATTCCTAAAACAGCACCAATGGATATGTATAGAGCTGATTTCCAACCAGGTGTTAAGCTTTATGTTAAAAGAGTATTTATCACAGATTCTGAAAAAGAATTATTACCAACTTACTTAAGATTTGTAAGAGGTATTATTGATTCAGAAGATTTACCATTAAATGTATCTAGAGAGATTTTACAAGAAAATAGAGTAATGGCAAATATTAAACAATCATCTGTTAAGAAAATACTTTCAGAAATCAAAAAACTTTCTAAAGATGAAGAAAAATATGCAGAATTTATAGCTCAATATATCAGACCTTTAAAAGAGGGTGTTTACCAAGATTATACAAATAAAGATGCTATCTTAGAGTTATTAAGATACAAATCAACAAAAACTGAAGCTGGGAAAATGACTTCACTAGAAGCTTATAAAGATAGAGCTGATTCAGAGCAAAAAGCTATTTACTATATCGTTGGTGAAAATGAAAAAGTATTAAAAAGCTCTCCATTATTAGAATCTTATAAGAAAAATGAAATTGAAGTTTTAATCTTAGATGATAAAGAAATTGATGAGATTATAACTCCAACTATGGGTGCTTTTAAAGAATGGGAATTCAAAGATATTACAGCTTGTGAGCCTCCAAAAGTTGAACAAAACGAAGAAGAGAAAAAAGAAGTTGAAGAAAAATTCAAATCTATCGTTGAAAAAATTAAAGATAAATTAGGTGATGCAGTAAAAGAAGTAAAAATCACTACAAGATTAAGTGAATCTCCATCTTGTGTAACAAAAGATGCAGGTGATGCACAAATGGCTCAAATGATGCAAATGATGAGAGCAATGGGACAAGAAATGCCCGCATCAGCTCCAATTTTAGAAATCAATCCAGACCATGAAATCGTAAAAAAATTAAATGGTTGTGCAGATGATTCTACAATCGAAGATGTATCTTGGATTTTATTAGATCAAGCAAAATTATCTGAGGGTATGGATATTACAGATACTGTAGCTTTCGCACAAAGATTATCAAGAATCACAGCAAAAGCTCTTTAAAAGAGCTATTTGCATAAATCTTCTGCGTTGAAGTAAAATTTTTGTTCAATCACGTACTAATGTACGTTCAATCTCAAAAATTTCACTTCGCCTTGAATCTTTATACAACTAGCTCTTTTAATTATTTTGAGAGCTAGTTTTTTATTTATTCCATTTAACTTACTTTCTTTTTTAATAATTCTTATTTACATTTAATCTTTATTATCTTATACTTAATCTAATTTACATTTAATCTTTATTATCTTATACTTAATCTAACCGAACGGTTAGTTACTAAGAATCGAGCATCTTATGATAAAAGAACATATTTTAGATATTGCAACAAGTGAATTTGCTATTTTGGGTTATAGTGCTTTGAGTATGAATAATCTTGCTAAAAAACTAGAAATTAATAAAGCGACTATTTATTATCACTTTAAAGACAAAAAAAGTTTATACAATGAGGTTATACTTTCTCTTATTCAATTAGATAAAGATGAGAGAGAAGCCATAGCTAATAGTACTTTAGAACCTAAAGAAAAATTTAAACAATATATTAAATCATTAATTAATACTATGGGTGATAATCCTAATATAATTCCTTTAACTCTTCGAGAAATGGCAGGTTTTGATATAGGTATTGAAAGTAATATTTCAAATAATATTGAAAATGACATTATTTGTATGAAAAAAATTGTATTACAATTGAATCTAAAAGAAAAATACAAAAATACTGATTTTTATCAAATAAAAGCCATGATTCTTGGAACAATATTTACTTATTATTCAATGCAAAAAACACCTTTAGAATTAAAAAATATTAAAAATTTAGATAAAGATAATAAAAAAATATTAAATTATATTGAAGAATTTATTTCAAATATTTTATTAGATGCTTTATGTGAAAATTAGGAGAATAGAATGTTGAAAAGAATAATAGTTTTACTTTTTTTGCTTGCAGTTTCTGCAGCTGTTTATTTTTATGTGATTGCAAATAAACAATCAAAAGTCCCTGAAGGATTTGCTGTTGGAAATGGTAGAATTGAAACTACTCAAGTTGATATTTCATCAAAATTAGCAGGAAGATTACTAAACATTAGTGTAGATGAAGGCTCTTTAATACAAAAAGATGAACTTTTAGCTTCTCTTGATATAAAAGAATTAAATGCAAAATTGCAAGAAGTTACAGCTTATAAACAACAAGCAATTGAAAATAAAAACTATACTTTAGCAATCGTTCAAGAAAAAGAAAGTGCATTAAACTTAGTGAAAAAAAATTATGATAGAGCAAATTCTTTATATAAAAGTAAAAGTATCCCTCTTGCTGAATATCAAAAAAATGAGGCAGAACTACAAAGCGCAAAAGCTGCTTTAAGTGCTGCTAAAAGTCAAGTAATAAGTGCTGATGCTACAATAAATGCAGCAATTGCTCAAATGGAAACTATAAAAGTAAATATAGAAGATTCAAAACTTTATTCACCTATAAAAGGAAGAGTTTTATATAAAATTGCTCAAAATGGTGAAGTAGTTGCAAGTGGTGGGAAGGTTTTAGTTGTTCTTGATTTAATGAATACCTATATGAATATTTTTCTTCCAACTTCCCAAGCAGGACTTGTAAATATTGATTCAGAAGCTAGGATTGTATTAGATGCTGTTCCAAATGTAACAATACCAGCTCATGTAACTTTTGTTTCACCCTTAGCTCAATTTACTCCAAAAGAGATAGAAACACAAGCAGAAAGAGAAAAACTGATGTTTAGAGTAAAAGTTAGAATTGATGCAACAGTTTTAGAAAAATATTTTAAAGAAATAAAAACCGGACTGCCAGGAATTGCATATATTAAATATGATAAAAATACGCCTTGGCCAGAATCTTTAAGTACTTTACCAAAAAGATTAAGTGAATAAAATGAGTGATTTTGTTGCTAGAATAAATAACCTTTCCCATAAATATGGAAATATTATAGCACTTGAAAATATTACTTTAGATATTCCAGCAGGTAAAATGATAGGATTCATTGGACCTGATGGAGTAGGAAAATCAACACTTCTTTCTATAATTTCAGGTGTGAAGATAATTCAAATAGGAGAGGTAGAAGTTTTAGGTGATAAAATAAAAGATAAAAACTACAGAAAACATATCTGTACAAGAATTGCATATATGCCACAAGGTTTAGGGAAGAACCTATATATGACTTTAAGTGTTTATGAAAATATAGAATTTTTTGCAAGACTCTTTGGACAAGAAAAAAAAGAAAGAAATGAAAGAATTCTTCAACTATTAAAAAGTACAGGTTTACTTCAATTCAAAGATAGACCAGCAGGGAAACTTTCAGGAGGAATGAAACAAAAACTAGGACTTTGTTGTGCTTTGATTCATGATCCTGATCTTTTGATTTTAGATGAACCAACTACAGGTATTGATCCTTTATCAAGAAGAGAATTTTGGAAACTAATATCTAGTATAAAAGAAAAAAATGAAAATATGAGTGTTTTAATAGCAACAGCTTATATGGAAGAGGCTGCTAGCTTTGACACTATTATTGCCATGGATGATGGGAAAATTCTTTTAGAAGGAACGTTAAAAGAGCTTTTAGGAAAAACAAAATGCGATAATATTGATGATGCTTTTATCCAACTTTTACCCCAAGAAAAAAGAGTAGGGCATAAAAAACTTGTAGTTCCTGTAAAAAATGATTATAAAGATGATTATGCAATTGAGGCTGAAAACCTAATTATGCAATTTGGTGATTTTATTGCAGTTAATAATGTAAATCTAAAAATAAAACAAGGTGAAATTTTTGGTTTCTTAGGCTCAAATGGTTGTGGAAAAACTACAACAATGAAAATGCTAACAGGACTACTAACCCCTACAAGTGGAAAAGCTAAACTTTTTGGAGAAGAAGTAAAAGATAATTCTTTGCAGATGAAAGAAAAAGTAGGATATATGACCCAAGCTTTTTCCCTATACAATGAATTAACTATTTTAGAAAACTTAGAATTACATGCAAAGCTTTTTCATATAAAAGAAGATAGAGAAGAAAGAATAGAATATCTTTTAGAAAAATTCGATTTAAAAGATTATAAAGACAATTTAGCAATAGATTTACCTTTGGGTATAAAACAAAGACTTTCTTTGGCAACAGCTGTTATTCACAAACCTAAAATGCTTATTTTAGATGAACCAACTTCAGGTGTTGATCCAATTTCTAGAGATAATTTTTGGGAACTTTTAATTGATTTATCAAGAAATGACAATGTAACTATTTTTATTTCTACTCACTTTATGAATGAAGGTGCAAGATGCGATAGAATTTCTTTGATGCACCAAGGAAAAGTTTTAATTACAAATACTCCCAAAGAGCTTATATCTTTAAAAAATAAAGATACATTAGAAGAGGCTTTTATCTCATATCTAGAAGAAGCTGTAGGAAAAACTGCAAATGAAGAAAAAACTGAAGAACTAAGTTTTAATACAAGTGTACAGAAAAGTAAAAACAATAGCTTTTTTTCTCTTCTAAGAGTTATTGGATATAGCTATCGTGAATCATTAGAACTATTTAGAGATAAAGTAAGACTTACTTTTGCACTACTTGGAACTGTTATTTTAATGTTTGTTATTGGATATGGAATAAGCTTAGATGTTGAAGATTTAAAATTTGCAGTTTTAGATCAAGATAAAACTCCTTTAAGTCAAAGTTATATAGAAAATATTGCAGGCTCGCGTTATTTTTTAGAAAAAGAATCTTTGGACTCTTTTGCGCAATTAGATGAAAGAATGAAAAAAGGCGAGATAAGTCTTGCATTTGTTATTCCTCCTGATTTTGGTAAGAATCTTACTAAAGGTTATTCTGAAGAAATAGCTGTTTGGATAGATGGTACTTTTCCTTTTCGAGCAGAGACAATTCATGGATATGTTCAAGGCTTGCATTATAATTATATAAAAAGATTTTATAAAGAAAATTTTGGAATGAATATAATCTCAGATGTAAATATTCTTTTAAGATATAGATATAACCAGGATTTTAAAAGTATTTATTCTATTGTTCCTGCTGTTATTCCTATGCTTTTGATTTTTATACCTGCAATTTTGATGGCGCTTAGTGTTGTGAGAGAAAAAGAGTTAGGTTCAATTACAAATTTTTATGCAACACCTGTTACTAAATTGGAGTTTTTATTAGGGAAACAATTGCCTTATGTATTTGTTAGTATGATTAGTTTTTTTATTCTTGTATTTTTTGCAGTATTTATATTTGATGTTCCTTTAAAAGGAAGTTTTTTTACTTTAAGTTTTGCAGCTTTACTCTATATTATTTGTACAACTGGAATTGGACTTCTAATGTCATCTTTTGCAAAAACACAAATAGCAGCCCTTGCTGGAACCGCAATTTTTACACTTTTACCAACAGTTCAATTTGCAGGATTAAAAGATCCTGTTAGTTCCTTAGAAGGAATAGGAAGACTAATAGGTGAAGCTTTTCCTGTAACATATTTTATAAATATAAGTAGAGGATTATTTAGTAAAAATGTTTCTTTTTCTGATTTACATCTTGAGTTTTTTGCTTTAAGTATTTCTACTGTTGTGATTATAATGTTAAGTTTATTTGTTTTAAAAAAACAGGAAAAATAATGATGAGAACTTTTTTAAATATATATAATTTAAGTATAAAAGAGTTAAAAACACTTTTCTATGACAAGGTTATGGTTTTATTGGTAATTTACTCTTTTTCCTTTGCAATTTATATAGGAGGAACTCAAACCTCTACAGAACTTCGTAATGCCTCTATTGCTTTTGTAGATAGTGATAAATCAACTCTTTCTACTAGAATCATAGATTCCTTTATGAAGCCTAGATTTAATACTCCTGTTATGATTTCTTATAATGATGTTAATGCTAATTTAGATTCAGGATATTACACTTTTATTATCTTAATACCAGCAGATTTTGAAAAAGATGTACTAGGAGGAAAATCTCCTGATATTTTGGCAAATATAGATGCTACAAGAATGACACAAGCAGGAATTGGTTCAGGATATATTCAAAATATAATAACTCAAGAAGTTCAAACTTTTTTAAAAGGAACATATGATAATTCAGTTAATCCAAAAATTGTAAGTAGATATAAATATAATCCAAATCTTACTAGTATGTGGTTTGGTAGTATAAATGAAATTATAAATAATATTGTAATGATTTCTATTTTACTTTCAGGTGCTGCTCTTGTAAGAGAGAGGGAACATGGAACAATTGAACATCTTATGGTAATGCCTTTACGAGCTTTCGAAATTATGCTTTCAAAAATACTTTCTACTTGTTTAGTGGTTTTAGTTTGTGTATCTTTTAGTTTATTGGTTGTTATTGAGCTTATTTTGAAAATACCTTTGAGTGGTTCTGTTCCTTTGTATTTATTGTGTACTTTTTTAGTTTTATTTGCAACTACATCTATGGGAGTATTTATGGGAACAATTGTTAAAAATATGCCACAATTAGGAATGATATTTATTTTAGCTATTTTGCCTTTAATGCTACTTTCTGGAAGTATTACCCCCTATGAAAGTATGCCTATGATTTTACAAGAGCTTATGAAACTAATGCCTACAAGTCATTTTGTGGACTTATCTCAAGCAATTTTATTTAAAGGAGCAGGTCTTAGTATTATTTGGGAAAAGATGTTAATTATTTTTATTATTGGAGTAGTGTTTTTTGTTTCAACTTTGGCTCTTTTTAAAAGAAGTTTAGATTCACAAAACTAAAATTCTTAGGAATTTTAGTTTTCATTTTTTTCTAATTCTTGAATACTTTCTAATATTGCTTTTGCTAAATCAGATGTAATTATTTGTTCCCATTTTTCAATTTGATGTTCTAGATTCTCATTGCAGACAACTTCCATGGCTTCATTAAAAAATATTCCATCATTTATGTGATTTACTATTTTTTCTATTTTTATTTCACCATTTTTTAATAGTTCTAGATTTTCATTTGCAAAGTTTTGAACAGCATCCATTGCGGCTTGTTTTTTTAGTTCTTCTTCAAATGATATACTTTCATCTTCTAGGCTTCTTAAGTCTTTTAGTAGTTCATAAATAGATCCAAGAGCTAGTTGGAATTCTATTTCATAATTCATATCTTTTGCATTAGTTAGACTGATTAGATTTCCCAAAGTAACCTGGTAAAAAAGTTCATATTTCCCAAGATTTTTTATAATCTCATTTTTTTCAAAGTAATTTTCTATATTCATATATTTCCTAATTATTATTAAATTGATTATATCTAAAAAAAAGATTTAATAAAATTATTACAAAATACTTGTATAAATGATTTAAATATGTTAAAGTACAATTCTTAAGATTAAATAAAAGGCTTCAATATGGGTATGATCACAAATGCTTTTAAATCATTTTTTAAAACAATTACAAAGCTATCAAGACCCTATTTTACCTTAGAAGAAAATCAATTAAAATTCAAAATAGATTCTGACAATTTTTATCTATTTTCCATATCAAATATTGAAACAAAAACAAGACATGATCCTTATGTTTTAGAGGCTTTCACCCTAACTGCAAATAACCTTTATATTGAGTATATTCATACTGATGCTGATGTTTCTTGGAATGGGCAAGCATTTTCTTTTTTTATAGGTTTGCTAAAGCGTGATATAAGAGCTAAATCAATGGATTTAATAGAAAAAAAAGAGTTTAAGCACTATGAATTAATGGTATATAGAATTGATAACACTTATATATTAAACTTGATTTATATTTATGAAATAAACAAAGAAATTTTTATAGTTGATTTAAAAGGTGATTTATATGAAGGTTTATTAAAAAACTTTGATAAAAATTATAAATATGAATTTGAAAGAAATAAGAAATTAAACTTAACTTTAAATACAAGTGTAGTAAAAAACAATGCTATTCAAGGATATTTTAGAACTACAAGTGGGGGTGACTAAGAAAAATCTTAGTCTATTTCCCAAATACTTCTTTGAGTATTGAAGAAGTTTGTTCAAGTGGATTCGCTCGAATTGCTGCTTCTTTTTGACCAATCATTGTAAATAATCCATCAATTGCTTTTGTAGTAATATACTCATCCAAGCTTTCATCTGAACTTCCAGGAATAAAAGAGTCAACTCCAAAATTTTTAGCAAGTCCCATAACTCCACTATTATCAACTAAACCTTTTACATTTGATTTATATAAATTATTTGCCGTATCATAATAAGATGCAACTTGATTTTCTTTCATAGTTTCTTGAATAATAGGAGTGATTAATTTTTTTAATGAATCACTTGTATTTGCTTTGAAGTAGTTTGTAGCTGCATCATTTCCCCCTGACAAAATAGCTTGTGCATCTGTTAGCGTCATTTTATCTATTGCCTCTACGAATACTTCTGCTGTTTTTGGAGCGGCTTTTGATGCTGCTGTGTTCATTGAGTTTATTAAATTATCTGCCATTTTATCTCCACCAATACTTCTTATTAGTGTTTCTGCTTTTGCTAAATTATCTGGTAATGGTATTTTAACAGCTGTATTATTTAAATATCCATTGTTGCTTCCTAATTGAGTAACTGCGTAATTAACACCTGTTTTTAAAGCTTCTTTTAGTCCATTTGAAACTGTTGTATCACTAAGATTTGATGTGCTTGTTTCTTGCGTTGTTGTTTGCTCTTTCGTTACATTTTCTACTACATTTTTTGCAATTGCACTTAAGTCAAAAGCAAATGTTAAACTTGAAGATAAAATTAATGTTGATACTATAATTGATTTTTTCATAATGATTCCTATAATATGTTGATTTTTTACATTTACATTATATAATACGAACTATGCAAAAATTGTGAAAAAGGATCAGTTATAGAACTAATTAAAGAAATTTGTGATTTTATTTATTACTATAAAAATAAAGTAATAGAATCAGAAGAAATTGCTACAAAACATAAGGAGCAAATATCTAAGTTTGCTAAAGATTTGGAAGATTTAAATTTTCATGAAGAATTTGAAGAAAATTTTTTAACAATCTTGGGTTATTCATATAGACTTGAAAATATTAAACAAAGATTATTCTTTACATTTTCAGAGGCTGTTTATGCAGTTGATTTAGATAAATTAATGAGAAATGAAGACTCTTTAAAGCTTAATTGTATAGTTTATATTTTGGTTTTAGATGTTTTAATCAAAGAGTATAATACAAAAGAAATAAATGAAGATTTAAAACAAAGAGCTTTACAAGTTTATAAAAAATTAGAAGAAAAAAAAGCAAAAGAGAATTCCAAATATCATATTTATCAATATTAGAGCTAGAAATAGTTAAAAATCAACCCTTTGTGGTTTGATTTTTATTGTTTCTTTTTGATTGATACATTAGCTTATCAACCCTTTCATAAATAGATTGAGGATTGTCATTTGCTATTGCTTGCGTGATACCCATACTTATTGTAATTTTTTCATTTTCAATAATTTGCATTTTTGAAACATTAATTCTAATTTTTTCTGCAATATCATAAGATTCATCAAGTGATATTTTATCAAAAATAATAACAAACTCTTCCCCACCAACTCTAAATAAGAAGTCAGTTTTTCTAATAATTGATTTTACTTCATTAGTGATTTCTACTAAAACTTTATCTCCTATATCGTGTCCATAGGTGTCATTTATTTTTTTAAAATCATCTATATCATACATTGCTATTGTAAAATTAGTATCATATCTATCAAATAAATCAAATTTTTCTTGAATTCTCTCATTATAAGCTTTTCTATTAAATATTTTTGTAAGTTCATCATAATAAGTTTGTTTTTTTAATTTTTCTTGAATTTCATATAAACCTGTTATGTCCCTTGCAATGCCTAAGATTCCTATTTTTTTATTTTTGTATATAAAAGGTATTCTTTTAGTCTGAAAAAAAATTCTTTTATGACCAAATATAATCCATTCATTGCTTGTGATTAAATTATTCTCATCAAGTACCTCAAAATCTTCTCTTCTGAAAACTTTGGCAAGATCTTCTTCAAAGAGTTCAAAATCATTTTTACCAATAATCTCACTTTCTTTTTTAGCAAGTAAATTTTCAAAACTTTTATTACAACCAATATATCTTAATTTACTATCTTTATAATAAATCAAATCATCAGAAGAGTTTATAACAGTCTGTAAAAGTTTTTTTGTTTGAGAGTTCTTTCTCAATAAAATTATAATTAAAGAAAAAATTAAAAATAATGAAATTAAAATTGTTATGATTATATTTTTTTCTTGTTTTGAAATTTCTAGGTTTATAATTTTAGGTTTGTTTTCTTTATATATGAATTCTTTTAGATCTAAATCTTTATTTACTAAGCCAAATAATTTAAAAACATTTGCTATATTTTTTAATTTGTTATCATTGAAATCACCTAGTTCATTGTTTCCTGTATATGCAAGTTTTTTTAAAACTTCACCTTCTTTTACTAAATGAGTAAATGTTTTATTTTGAGTATTATATTTTGAATATATTATTTCAGCAGTTTCAGCTAAATTTTCAAAGGCATATTTCCAACCTTTTAAACTTGCTTCATAAAAATCTTTTGTTATTTTTGGATTGTTTTTTATATATTCTGAAGAGCTAAATAAAATATCACTATATAAATCAAATCCGAAATCTTTAGGATTAAATATTGTATATTCAATTCCTTTTTCATTTAATAGAATAGGTTCATTTGAGATATAAGAAGCCATTGCATCTGTTTTTCTATTGATTAAGTCATTAATATCAAAAGAGTGTTTTTGTACCATAAAATCATTTATTGTAAGCTCATTTGCACTTAACATTGCTAACACTGGGGCTGAATATCTTGCATCTGGAGTAATCATGATTTTTTTATTTCTTAAATCTTTTACACTATTTATATTTGAATCTTTTTTTACTAAAAGTATAAGAGGAGATTCTTGATAAATAGCACATAATGCAACAATATCTTTTCCATTTATTTTTTCAATTATTAATGAAGATCTTCCAACTGCAAAATCTGCATTTTTGCTTTCTATTTCTTTTATTACATCGGTGTTAAAATTTGATTCTTTTATTTGTACATCTAAATTTACGTCTTTGTAGAAACCTTTTTCTTTTGCCATATAATAACCGGCAAATTGGAATTGATTTAACCAATTTAATTGTAAAGTTATCTTTTTATCATTTTGTGCATACAAAAAAATTGTAAGAAAAAACGTTATTAGTAAGATTTTTTTCATAACTCATCCTTTTTTATTTTTGTACACATATTTATGTTTATAATAACACAATCTCTTTCTCAATTTGTTTAATATTATCTGTTAAAGTAATAATATTTAAATCCTCTTTATCAATCATATTTTCTTTATATAAAGATTTTTCTATAAATTTTATTAGATATTTCCAATAATCACATCCAACTAAATAAATCTTAAAACCATTTAATTTTCCAGTTTGTGTAAGTGTTAAAACTTCAAACATCTCATCTAATGTCCCAAATCCTCCTGGAAAAATAACACAAGCTTTTGAGTATTTTACTAACATATATTTTCTTGAAAAAAAGTAGTTAAAAGTTAAACCTTTTGTAATATATTCATTTTTTGTTTTTTCATTTGGTAAATAAATGCTAAGTCCAATTGATTCAGCTGTTTTTGCTTCAAAAGCACCTTTATTAGCAGCTTGCATAATGCCATTACCACCACCTGTAATTACATTTATATTTTTCTTTGAAAGTCTAAATGCTAATTTTTCTGCTAATTTTGCATATTTGTCATCGCTAGAAGTTCTTGCACTTCCAAATATTGTAACACTTTTTCCTAAATCTTGTAGTAACTCTTTCCCATCATTAAAATCAACTGCAATTTTATCTTTACATATAACTTTTTCTTTTTTCATTCATCTCTCTTTTATCTCTAGTTAATCACTAGCTTATATTATTTAATGCCTTAAAAATTAATTTATTTTGTTAAATAATAAAAAACTCACTTTAATCTCACTTGATTTGGATAAAGTAGATTTTTTATAGGGAGTACTTTTGTTTTCAGAAAGAAATATACCAAAATTAATTATTTTAACACCTATTATTACAGTTCTTTTAGTAGCTTTTTTCACTATATATTTTTTTATACAAAATCAATATAATTATTTTGAAGAAGAAAGCATTAGGCTTGAAAAAGAGTATCTTCAAAGACAAGAAGATATTTTAAAAAAAGAGGTTGATTATATTGTCAACTACATAGAGTTTCATGTAAATCATAATACAAAATTAAATGATAATGAATTAAAAAATGAAATTTTGAAATATACTGAAACTATTCGTTATGGTAAACATGGCTATATCTGGATACATGATACAAATTATTATTTAAAAGCCCATCCTTTTAGACAAGATAGATTAAACACTTATGATATTGACTTAACAGATGCTATAGGAACTTTTATAACAAAAGAGTTTATTGACAAAACAGTAAAAAGTCCAAAGGGCGTATTTATAGAATATTTTTGGCAAAAACCTGGAGAAGTTAGTTTTTCAAAAAAACTTGGTTTTTTTAGATTATATGAAAAGTATAATTGGGTAATAGGTGCTGGTCTTTATGTTGATGATATTCAAAAATCTATTTTTCAGAATAAAAAGTTATTAGAAGAAAAAATTGATAAATATGTTAGATTGATTGTATTTATTTCTTTTCTTATTATTTTAATTATTAGCTTATTATCTTTTCTCATGTCAAAAAAAATTACAGAAGTATTTCAGAAATATCAAGAAAACGTGAAGAAAAAAGAACTTTTACTTGAAGATATAAATAAAAATTTAGAAGAAAAAATTCAAATTGCAATTGAAGAAGCTCAAAAAAAAGATAGAGCAATGCTTCATCAATCAAGACTTGCACGAATGGGAACAATGCTATCAATGATAGCTCATCAATGGAGACAACCTTTAAGTGAAGTAGCTGGAATACTTATGGAGTTAGAAACAGCTTCAAAATTTAAAAAAGTAGATGATAAGATGATAAAAGAATCAATTGAAGAGTCTAATAAACTTATTCAATTTATGTCATATACTATTGATGATTTTAGGAATTTTTTTAAGCCAGATAAACAAAAAGTACATTTTTATATAGAAGACCCTTGTATGGAAGCTATATCTTTAATAAATGCTTCCATTAAAAATCATAATATTGATTTACATTATAATATTAAAATGAATTATGAAATATATGGGTATAGAAGAGAATTTGCTCAAGTGTTATTAAACCTTATGTCGAATGCAAAAGATGCTTTAATTCAAAGAGAGATAAAAAATCCAACAATTAATTTAGAAGTAGACTACATAGATACTTATGCAATTGTTACAATAAAAGATAATGCAGGTGGTGTAGAAAATGAATATATAGATTTGATTTTTGAACCATATTTCACTACAAAAAGTAGTTTACAAGGAACAGGACTTGGTCTTTATATGTCAAAAATGATTATTGAGAAAAATATGGGTGGTGAGCTTAGTGTTGAAAACGTAGATGATGGCGCTATTTTTAAAGTAAAAATCAAGGCTTACAATGAGTGATATTACAGAACAATTAAAAAATTATACAGTTTTATGTGTTGAAGATGAAGATGGTATTAGAAAAAGATTAGTTAATACTTTAAAGTATTATTTTGCTGATGTTTATGAAGCATCAAATGGTGAAGAGGGGTATGAGTTATATTATGAATATAAACCTAGTATTATAATTTCTGATATTGAAATGCCAAAAAAGAATGGGATTGAGTTAATTTCTGAAATTAGAAAAAATGACTTAAATACAATTATTATTATGTTAACAGCATATTCAAGTGAAGAGTATCTTTTGAGTTTAATAAATCTAAATATAAATCATTATATTTTAAAACCTGTGGTTTCTGAAAGTTTATTAAATGGTATTATAAAAGCTTTTGGAGACAGATTAGAAAATAAAATAAAATTCACTGATGATATTTATTTTAATATGAAAAAACGTGAATTATACTGTAAAGATGAAATTATAATTTTGAGAAAAAGAGATAAAGATTTTTTACTTTTACTTCATGAAAATAGAAATAGAGTTTTAACATACTCTTTAATAGAAGAGTATATATGGAAAGATAAATTAATGAGTATGAGTGCATTAAAAACTTTTATAAAAGAGTTAAGACAAAGATTACCTATTGATTTGATTATTAATGTACCACAAGAAGGGTATAAATTAATAAATTCCTAATAATTATGTAAAAAACTCACTCAATGCTCACTTTGAATTATTATGATGTCCTTATATAAAAAATAAGGAGATACAATGTTTAAAAAATGTCTATTAATCGCTACTCTTACAGGTTCTGTATTTGCAGCAAATGTAAAAATGGATTTAAATGAAAGAGAAAGTGCAAATCATTTTCATACAAAAGGTAGCGAGAAATTTGCTTCATTAGTAAAAGATTACACTAAAGGTAGTGTTGATATTACAGTTCATCCAGGTTCTTCTTTAGTAAAAGGTAATCCTTTAAAAGCAGTAAAAGATGGTACAGTTGCAATGGCTGATATGTTTATTCCTTTTACAGCAGGTGGGGGAAAAGTTTTTGGAATCTCAGCTTTACCTTTTATTGCAACTTCTTATGAAGATGCATATAAACTTTATCAAATTTCAAAACCAGCGTATGAAGATACTGCTAAAAAATGGAATCAAAAACTTCTTTATAGTGTAACATGGCCAGCATCTGGATTTTATGCAAATAAAAAAATGGAATCTATTGAAGATTTTAAAGGTGTAAAAACAAGAACATATGATAAAAACTCTGCTGATTTTGTAAATGGTGCAGGGGGAAATGCAGTTGCCCTTCCTTGGGGAGAGGTTTACTCAGCACTTAGAACGGGAATGGTTGATTCAGTTATCACTTCTTCAACATCAGGTAAAGATGGTAAATTTTGGGAAGTTCTAAACAACTTTACAAAAATTAGTTATGCCTATCCTTTGCAAGCTGTGACTATTAATCTTGACTATTGGAATTCTTTAGATAAATCTCAACAAGAAGCAATATTAAAAGCAGCAGATGAAATTGAAAAAGAACAATGGGAAGTTGTAAAAAGTGAAGATAAAGATGCACTTGATACTATGGCTCAAAATGGTATTAAAATTTCAGAAGCAAATGAAACTTTAAAGAAAGAATTATCAATTGTTGCAGATAAATTGTTACTAGAATATTTAGCTGATACTGATGATGAAACAAAAAAAATATTTGAAGAATATAGAAGATAAGTTATGAAAACACTTTATAATTTAGTAAATAAGCTCTCTTTGTGGGGCGCTTATTTATCTTCAATATTATTAGTTTCCTTGGTTTTGTTAATTTTAACAGAAATCTTCATTAGATATTTTTTTAATACTTCTACTCTTATTGCCGATGAGTATAGTGGATATTTATTTTTAGCTTCAGTATTTTTAGGTTTATCTTATACTTTTAAAGAAAATGCACATATTAGAATTAATATTTTAACTTCTAGAATGAGTGAGAAATCAAATAAATTTATTGATATATTTGCAGGAAGTATAACTATTGTTGTTTTACTTTTTGCACTTTATCGCACAATTTTATTTACTTTTGATTCATATGAAATGGAAATGCTTTCTGAATCAGTATCACAAACACCATTATATTTAACACAATTAGTTATGCCATTAGGCTTGAGTTTATTTATACTAAGTGTTTTAATCTTTGTTATTAAAGGATTAAAAAATGATATCTGATCCATTAGTTTTATCAATTGTTCTAATCTTTATTATGTTTGTGTTTCTTTTATCTTCTATCTGGATTGGAGTTTCGCTTATTTTAACTGGTATTGTTGGTATGTTGATATTTGAAAATAATCTTCCTCCTGTTATTTCAATTTTTGATAAAATTGGGGATTTATTAGCTTCATCAATGTATGATTCTTTGAATTCATGGTCTCTTGCAGCTTTACCAATATTTATTTTAATGGGAGAAATATTATATAAATCATCAATTTCAACACGTCTTTTAAATGGATTGACTCCTTGGCTGAATTTTGTTCCAGGAAAACTTCTTCATGTAAATGTTGCTGCATGTTCACTTTTTGCAGCAATCTCAGGTTCAAGCTCAGCAACCACTGCAACTGTTGGAAAAATTACACTTGATGAACTTAAAAAAAGAGGTTATTCAAAATCACTTGCTCTTGGCTCATTAGCTGGAAGTGGAACATTAGGTTTTTTAATTCCTCCTTCTCTTATTATGATTATTTATGGAGTATTATCTAATGTATCAATAGGTAAGCTTTTTATGGCAGGAATACTACCTGGATTGTTACTTGCAACACTTTATTCTGTTTACATAATGATTGTTTCGCGAATTGATAAAAGTGTAGTTCCAGAAGAAAACGTTAAATATACTATGAATGATTATATTCATTCATTAAAAGATTTGTTTCCAGTATTTTCTTTGATACTTGTTGTTTTAGGTTCTATTTATGGAGGTCTTGCAACTCCTACAGAAGCTGCTTCTTTAGGTGTTTTAGGTGCAGTTGTTTTAGCAGTTTATTTTAAAAGCTTTACCTTTGATGTAATGAAAAATGCTTTATTAAATACTATAAAAACTTCTATTATGATAAGTTTTATAATAGTTGGAGCTGGATTTTTATCACAAGTTGTAGGATTTTTAGGAATTGCAAGGGCAATTAGTGAATTTATAGGAACATTAGGCTTAAGTCCTTTGATGTTGATTTTAATAATTGGAGTAATGTATATTATTTTAGGAATGATTCTTGATGGAATTTCTATTGTAGTTATGACTTTACCAATTGTATTACCAATTATAGTAATGGCTGGATTTGATCCTTTATGGTTTGGTATTTTCTTAGTATTTATGGTTGAATTATCCCAAATAACTCCACCTGTAGGCTTCTCATTGTTTGTAATACAAAGTATAAGTGGAGAAAAAATTGAATATATATTAAAAGCTACATTACCATTCTTTTTATTAATGATTGTGGCTGTTGTTTTAATAACATTTTTCCCAGAAATCGTACAATTCTTACCAAAATATATGACTGCAAAATAATTCTAGATTTTTTAACTGGGGAATTTTCCCCAGTATATTCAAAAAACTAAAATTCTCAAAATTTAATATCTAAATAAAAAAAACTCACTGATTTCACACTTCTAAACAATAAAATTGGTATAGTAAACGAAAGAAATAGGATGGAACAAAATGAGTATAAAATTAAATTGTGATATGGGTGAAAGTTTTGGTATTTGGAAAATGGGATTAGATGAGGAAATCATGCCATATATTGATATGGCAAATTTAGCTTGTGGATTTCATGCAGGTGATGCTCTTATTATGAATAAATCAGTTCTTCTAGCAAAAAAAAATAACGTAACAATTGGTGCCCATCCTGGTTATCAAGATTTAGTAGGATTTGGTAGAAGAAGTATGTCTTGCTCTAATGAAGAAATAAGTGCAATTGTTTTATATCAAACAGGGGCATTAAATGCTTTTTGTAAAGCACATGGTACATCTGTATCTTATGTGAAACCACATGGTGGTTTGTATCATGATATGATGAATAATGAAAATGTATTCAAAGCAATATTAAGTGCAATTTCTTCTTATGATAAAAATATAAAACTAATGATACTGTCAAGTCCAAAAAATGAGGAGTATGCTTTAATTGCAAAAGCTTATAATATCTCTTTATTATATGAAGTATTTGCGGATAGAAATTATAATGATGATGGCTCTTTGGTTTCAAGATCACAAAGTAATGCTGTAATTGATGATGAGCAATTAGTAATAAAGAGAATTAAAGATTTAAAAGAAAAAGGTACATTAAATAGTATTAGTGGAAAAGAGTTATCTTTGGCTACAGATGTACTTTGTGTTCATGGTGATACAAAAAATGCCTTAGAATTTATAAAAATCCTTAGAAAGGAAATCACTGAATGATATTTAAAATAGCTTCTGTTGATTCTTTAGTTATTTATTTTGGAAATGAAATAAGTGAAGATATTGCTAGTATTGTACAGAAGGCATATTTTTCATTAAAAAATCTAAATATTGAGGGAATAAGAGAAATTATTCCTTCATATACAAGTATTTATATTTTGTATGATATTTTTAAATATGATTATTCTTCTTTTGTTGAAATACTAAAAAATAATATAGATTTAGATTACCAAGATAATAGTGTAAAAGAAATAATAAATATTGATGTATATTATGGAGATGAGGTTGGTTTAGATTTAAATGATATGAGTTTAAAAACTAATCTTTCAATAGAAGAAATTATAAGAATACATTCTTCAAAATCATATGATGTTTATGCAATAGGTTTTTCTCCTGGTTTTGCTTTTTTAGCAAGTGTTGATAAAAAAATTGCAGTTCCTAGACTTTCAAGTCCACGAAAAAGTGTTCCAAAAGGTTCTGTTGCAATTGCAGATACTCAAACAGCTGTTTATCCACAGCAAAGTCCTGGTGGTTGGAATATTATAGGTAGAACTGCAATGGAACTTTTTGATAAAAACTTAGAGAAACTTTCTCCTTTAAGTGTTGGATATAAAGTGAAATTTAATCCTATATCAAAAGAAGAATTTTTATCTCAAGGTGGAATAATATGAGTTTAGAAATTATAAATAATCCTATTTTAGTGATGCTTCAAGATAAGGGGCGTTATGGATACAGTGATATTGGAGTTACAAACTCAGGAGTTATGGATGAGTATGCTTATTATGCTGCTAATAAAATGCTTGGAAATTCCTTTGATACAAATATCCTTGAAATTGCTTTTTCAAATGTAATATTTAAAGCAAATGCTCCTACTCAAATTGCAATTACAGGTGCAATTTGTGAACTTTTTATAAATGATATTTCTAAGCAATGTTGGCAAACCCATAATGTAAAAGCAGGGGATATTATAAAAATAGGAAAAATATTAAAAGGAATTAGAGTTTATTTAGGAGTTTTTGGTGGCTTTGACATTAAAAAAGAGTTTGGAAGCAATAGTACAACCATAAAAGAAAATCTTGGTGGATTAAATGGTGATAAATTAAAAAAAGGTGATATTTTAGCTTTTAAAGAAATTTCTTGTTCATTTGATGCTAGATTTAAAAAAGAGTTAATTCCTTCTTATGAAGATGAATTGATTTTAAGAGTAGTTTTATCTTATCAGAGTGATTTATTTGCTAATGAAGAAAAAGAGAAGTTCTTTTCAAATAGTTTTACAGTGAGTAATGATTTTAATAGAATGGGATGTAAGTTAAATGGTGAGTCGATATTATGTGATGTTAATGGAATTATTTCAGAGGGAATAAGTTTTGGAGCAATTCAAGTGCCATCTGATGGACAACCAATAATACTTCTAAAAGATAGACAAACAATAGGTGGTTACCCTAAAATTGGTTCAGTTTTAGCTATTGATTGTTTTAAATTATCGCAAGTTAAAGCAAATACAAAAATTAGATTTTCTGAAATTTCAATAGATGAGGCTACAAAAAAGACTAGAAGATTCTATTCTTCTTTTTTGTAAGCCAATAGTATTTCAAAAATATTTTTTGAATTTTGATTTTTCTTAAATAAATTTAATTTAAAATCATATTTTGCTTTTATTAATAAACCAGAATTACTTTTAAGAGTTGTTTTTAATAAAATTTGTTCAAGATTTTTTATTTTATTTAAAATTTCTTGTCTTGTTTCATCAAAAATAAAAATGAAGAATTTATTTTCAAGATATTTTGCAATTTGAAAATTATATTTTTCATCTTTTAATTTTTCATTTATGAAATTTACTGCAAAAGCTAAGAGGTTATTAGCAAGTAATTCTCCATACTCTTTTTTTATATAATCATAATCAATCACATCTAATAATATGCAAATCCCATCTTCTTTAAAGTTTGCATTCTCATCTAATAATTTACTATAAATCCATTTTCTATTATATATACCTGTTATATCATCAATAAATAGTTGATTTGTTAAGTTTCTGATTTCTTCTTCTAAATTAATCATCTTTTCACAAACATTGTCTAAAGACTCTGTGTCTTTATCTAAAATAGCTTTGCTAGCATCTTTTGCATTATCTTGAAGTTTAATTGTGCTTGAAATTATGGTTTTCATATACTCTTCAATTTTATTGAAATCTTGAAGTATTAAACTATTTATTTCTTTTGTAAAATCAATATCATCTAAATTTATTTCTATTTCTTTTGCATAATGATTAAACTTTTCAAAATATGAAGAGGGAAGAATTATTTTATTATTCAACAAACTATTAATAGTTAAATTTGTAATTTGCTCTAGCTTATGGTTCATTTATTTCCTTTGATGATATCATTTATATGCATGGGTTTTCCTATATGATAACCTTGTGAATAATCTATTCCGACACTTTTTACGTATCTTAGGGTTTTTAGATCACTCACAAATTCAGCAACTATTTTTATATTTTGTTCTTTTGAAAAAGAAACTATACTTTTTATTAGATTTAAATATATTGTTTCATCGATTTTTCTAATCAAAGAACCATCAATTTTAATATAATTAATATCTAGGGAGCCACTTGCAGATTATAAAAAACAACCCGTAATTTAAGCTGATTTAAATTTTAAAAAGTTGAATCAAACTTCAGATAAGTTATAATTTTTTACTACAAAAATTTAACAGAAGAGCGATTCAACTTATGGAAATTATTCTACCAAAAATATCTTCAAGTCTATCTAAAATGTGGACTAAGGTTTTAAATCTTGAAAATTCACTTTTTCCTTCTTTGAAAAGAGAGCTTCAATTAGAAGAGTTGTCAAATAAAGAGCAAAAGCTTATTAAGATATTAGACTTTGCTGCGATTGAAAAAAATATCACTGTCGTATCTATTACAAACACTCCAAAGCATAGAGAAGAGATTGCACGAGCATTTATTGCAAAGAGTGTTTACAATATCCAAACAACCAGAGACCTTATCGATAGACTTCATAGTGATAGAACGCTGAGGATCTTGTGTGGGTGGAGATATAAAAACGATATTCCAAGTGAGTCTAAATTTAGTAGAGTATTTAAAGAGTTAAGTGCTCTTAAAATTGCACAAAAGACGCATGAGCAGTTTGTGAAGGAGTATCTAAGGGATACACTCTTTTTTTATAATGCAAGTGATGCAACAAAAATACCACTGAGAGAAAAACCTGTAAAAGTTGAAAAAGAAAAGTTTAAACCAAAAAGAAGAGGACGACCTAAAAAAGGTGAAACAAGAGAGCCTAAAACACCCAGTATCTTGCAGCAACAAGAAGATATGAAAACCACAAAGCAGATGCTATCTTTGGTATCAACGCAGTGTGGAGTTGGAAGAAAACAGAATTCCAAAGGCAACTTTGAAACATGGATAGGAGGGAAACTCCATATCAGTGTAGTAGATGGAGATATCCCTATTACTGCTATTTATTCAGGGGCAAATGTTCATGATAGCTCAGTAGCACTTCCTCTTATAAACGAGACAAGCAAAAAAGTATCATATCTTTATGACTTACAAGATGCAGGATACGACAGCAATATTATCAGAGATTTTTCCAAAAAACTAAATCATAGACCGCTTATTGATATCAATCCGAAGAACTCCAAAGAGTTAAAAGGAAAAATTCAACTTATAAAAGATGAAAAAAAGAAATTTGAAATTCTAAACCTTACTCAAAGTTTAGATACCCATCACTATAACCAAAGAAGTATGGTTGAGCGTGTAAATAAATACCTCAAAGAAGACTTTGGATGCAGTAATATTTATTATAAAGGAGCTACAAAAGTAGCTTCTGTTTTAGCATTTGGTATTTTATCAGTTTGTATTCATCAGAGTTTGAAAATGGTAACATAACTTTTAGCTAAAAACACTAAAAATTAGCCATTTTTAAAACTCAACCATCAAGCACGCACCCAATAATAGTTTTTTATCTAAAATTGACCCATAAAGCGGTAAAATGATTAAAAGTTTAAAAGATCTGCTTGATAAGTTTAGTAGGTTTACAAATTCACTAGTTTATGATGGTGGAATTTGCAAGCGGCTCTAGGTTTAAAATATTTTCATAATTAGAAAATCCAGTTCCAAAGTCATCAATTGCAATTTTTACACCATATTGTTGTGTTTCATTTATGAATTTATTTACTAACTCAAAATTTGATACTTTTTCACTTTCTAAGATCTCTAAAGTTAAATATGAACCAATTTTATTATTTTTTATCTTTGATAATAGTGTTTTTTTTATTTGTGGATTTAAAATATCAATATAATCCAAATTTATACTCACATGTATTTTATATTTTAAAATATAAATAATAATTTTATCAAATAATATTTCCATAAGTTTATTATAAAGTCTACATTTTTTTGCTTTGTAAATAAAAACATTTGGCATAATCATATTTCCATCTTTATCAAATATTCTCATTAATGCTTCATATTTTACAATTTCATTTGTATTATTGTCCATAATAGCTTGGAAATATGGCTCTACTAAATTATTTTGAATACTATAATTTATGGTATCAACTAAATCTTCATTTATTAGTTCGTTTTTATATAAAAATGAATCATAATAAGAATAGTGAAGAAAATCTTGTTTTGCATTATGTAAGGCTTTTTCTGCATAAACTTTTGTTCTATTGTCATCACTTTTAGAACAACCTATAGTTATATCAATATTTATTAATGAGTTTCTATCAAGTAATTTAAAATCATTTGATACTATATTTTCATAAATTAAATTTTTTATTTTTATAATATCTTCAATTGATAAATCATCATAAATTAATATTTTGAAAACATCGGCATGAGAATTTTTTATTTTTATATGAAATTCACGATTTAAAATCTTTTTTATGGAGTTTTTGGTTTCATTTTTTAGAATTGAGTTTAATTGTTTTATAATATAATTGCCATTAGAAAAACCATAAATAGCATTTAAGTCTTGCATGTTTAATATATCAACTAAAAAAAGAGTTTTTATTTCTACTTTTTTAAAAAGATAAGAAAAAAAATTTTTAAATATCAAAAACAACCTTTTACGAATTAATACGTTGATTATATTCCATTATTCTTTAATAAAAATAAAAAATAAAATGTATATAAAAAATAAATAATTTTTTATATACATTTATTAAATATAATATTTAATATATATTTAGATAGAATCGCGCAATCTTAATTTAAAGGGATATTTTAAAATGAAAAAAATAAATATAAAAGATTTAGAACTTAATATCGATATTACACAAATTTTAAATTTACATAGTTCAAAAACTCCAATAATCATTGATGTTGATGGAAATATTTACACTAGTGAAAATGATGTAAAGAAAAAAGCTGTAATTTTTAAACAAATAACTCCTAAACAAATTTCATCAATGCTTGATGCAAAAGCAATTGCATCAAATTTATTTGCTGATTATAAGCCAAATATCTTGGGAACAATTTGTAAAATCAAACCTGTTTCAAACTGGCAAAATATTATTGATATGAATAAAGATAATATGCTTTATTTTGATCACCAAAGTGATGGTGTTGAAATGTTTGAAGATAAAGTTCTTGAAGATTATGGTTGGCATGCAAGTGCTTTAGAAATCAACTATAGAGAAATTAGTGAATTTATAGAAGATAATTGTGAAGGTGTTTTACTTTGTTATGATAATACAATCCAATTTAGTGGTTTTGTAATCATTGATGATATAAATGATGTAAGAGCAAAAGTAAAAGAGTATATTGCTAAAAAAGCATTAGAAAACATAAAAGAGCATTTAGTAGACATTGAAGATGATGATGTAATTGAAGCATTAGAAATTTTCGAAATAAAGGCTTAATTTCATGGAACAATTAATCCAAGACTGGGGATATGTTGCCTTATTTTTATACTCATTTGGTGGAGGATTTGTAGGTCTTATCTTTGCAGGGGTTTTATCATACGCAGGTGATTTAAATATTTATGTATCTATTTTAGTTGCAGGTATTTCTAACTTTTTAGGAGATCAATTTTTATTCTTTTTAGCTAGGAAAAATAAAAATTATGCAAAAGATATGATGAAAAAATATGGAAGAAAAATTGCTCTAGCTCATTTGATGATGAGAAAATATGGTTCTTGGGTAGTTTTTGTTCAGAAATATATTTATGGAATAAAAACATTAATTCCCCTTGCAATGGGAATTACAAAATATTCAGCAACAAAATTTGCATTTTTTAATGTCTTAGCTACAATTCTTTGGGCTTGTGTCGTTGGATATTTAAGTTATTCAGCAGGTGAATATATACTTAGCTTAAGTGATGATTTTAAATATGTAGGATTAGGAATAGTTCTAGTAATAATTTTATCAATCTCTTATCTTTTCAAAAAAATAGAAAAATAACTAAATTTTCGTATAAAGTACTTTATAGTTTTGATATAATAGAAAAAAACTATAAAAGGCTTTATCATTTTAGTAGAAAAATTCTCACAATTAAATTTATCAAAAGAATTCTTATCAAATTTAGATTCATTAAGTTATTCAAAACCAACAGCAATTCAACAAAAAAGTTTACCTCTAAGCTTAGAAAACTATGATTTAATTGCACAAGCAAAAACAGGTTCAGGTAAAACTGTTGCTTTTTGTATTCCTTTAATAAATAAATTAGATATTAAAAACTTTAGAGTTCAATCTTTAATAATAGCTCCAACAAGAGAACTTGCAAATCAAATTGCACAAGAACTAAGAAAACTTTCACGTCATATTCATAATATGAAAGTTTTGACTTTATGTGGAGGAATGCCTTTTAAACCTCAGGTTTTATCTTTAAGCCATCAAGCACATATACTTGTAGGAACTCCTGGGCGAATATTAAAACATATACAGCAAAATAATATTGACTTAGAAAATATTAACTCTTTAGTTTTAGATGAAGCTGATAAAATGTTAGATATGGGATTTTATGATGATATTATGGAAATCATAAGTTCATTACCTACAAAAAGACAAACACTTTTATTCTCAGCAACTTTTGAAAAAAATATTGAAAAACTAGCTTCAAATGTATTAAAAAATCCAGTACTTGTTAAAATCGAAGATGAAGAAAAAATTTATATAAAACAAAAATTCTATGAAGTAAGAGAAGATAATAAAACAGCTTTAATTCCAGGAATTATCTCATCAAATAAAGCAAAATCAATTTTGATCTTTTGCAATATGAAAATAAAATGTGACCAATTAGCAGATGATTTATATGCTTTAGGTTTAGATGTTTTAACACTTCATTCAGATTTAGAACAAAAACAAAGAGATGAAACAATAATTTTATTTTCAAATAAATCATATCCTATTTTAATAGCAACAGATGTTGCATCACGTGGTTTACATATTGATGATGTGGATTTAGTTATTAATTATGATTTATCATTGGATGAGAAAATTCATACTCACAGAATTGGAAGAACAGCTCGTGCTGGAAAAGGTGGTTTAGCTGTTTCTTTATATACGCAAAATGATTTAGATAGATATGATATTATTAAAGATACTTTCCCTGATATCCAAGAGGAAGATGTATCAAAAATTGAAGATGACTTATCTTATAAAATCGACTCACCTCAAAGAACTATTTTTATAAATGGTGGGAAAAAACACAAGTTAAGAGCAGGAGATATTTTAGGAGCTTTAACAGCTGGTATTGGTTTAGATAAAAGTGATATCGGGAAAATTGATATTTTAGATTTTTCTTCTTATGTTGCAATCAATAAAGAAAAAATTGATTATGTTCTAGATAAATTATCTAAATCAAAAATCAAAGGTAAATTGTATAGAATTTACGAGAAATAAATATAATAAATAAGTATTAAAAAATGGGGAGGTTAAGAGTGTTTAAGAATACATTGTTTTTAAAAATTATTATGATTTTTACCCTTCCTGCCTTGGGTATTTTATATTTTAGTACGGTACTAGTTCTTGATAAAATAAAACTACTGGATGAAATATATAAAACCAATTATAACTTGCAATATATGAAAATGTCAGAAACTCTAATATACTCTATTCAAAAAGAAAGAGGTTTATCTATTTTATATGATGCAAAACACGAGGGTATAACTCTTGAATTAGAGAAACAAAAAAAGACAAGTGATTTAGACTTTAATAATTATTTAAAAAATGCAAATACCTATATTTTAGATGTTCCTGAGCAAAAAGAAATATTTACTGTAATTAAAGAACTTCAAAAAAAATTTCATGAATTAGATGAAATACGTGCTGAAGTAAAAAATCTAGCAATGAATAAAATGGATATTCTTTCTAAATATTCTGATATAAATAATATACTTTTAGAATCAATTTCATCAATAAAATCAATTAAATCCGCATCAAATTTCAATGAAGAATTTATAAATATATACCATTTTCTAGTATATAAAGAATCTTTTGTAATGGAAAGTGCATTAATTTCTTTTATTATAAATGAAGGAAAAGTTGATAATAAAGTTAAAAATGAATTAATAAAAATACAATCATATCAATTAGAAAGTTTTAACAATTTTATTAAAAATTCTTCTATGGATATTTTCAATAAATATAATGAGATAATACCAAAAGAATTAACAAATAAAATAGATAAAATAAGATTGAATATAGAAAATAATATAAATAATAATTCAATAAGTTTAGATCAATGGTTGCAAATTTCTACTCAAAGAATAGAAGATCTAGATGAAATATGTAGTATTATAATTGCTAACTTAGAGAAAACTACAAAAGATATTCAAAAAACAGCATTTATTGATCAAAATGTAAGTTTATTATTTTTATTTATATGTTTTGTAACTTTTATTAGTTTATTATTTGTACTAAAGAATATAATTTTCAAACAACAAATAAGTTTTGATAAGCTTGAAAAACAGAAAAAAGTGTATGAATTACTTAATGACACAAACAAGTATTTATTGAAAAATAATACAAAAGAAAATTTATACTCACAAATACATCAGATTATTTCTAAACATCCAAGTATGGTATTTAGTTTTATTTATGATATTGAAAATAAAGATGAAAATGATGATGTTGTAAAAAAAGATGAAGTATATGCTCAAGAGGGAGTCTTAAAAGATTTACTTTTAATGAGACTTGATGAAAGTAGACAATTAAATAGTGATAATTTGATTAACAAAGTAATTAGTAGTAAATCAAATGTGATTATTGAATCTTTTGAAGATAATAACATCTCTGTATTTTTCAAATATTCGAAACAATTTGGGATAAAATCAGCAGCAGCTTTTCCTATTAAAAAATTTGCTGAGGTTGTTTCTGTTTTTGTAATATATTCAAATGAAAACAAATTTTTTGATTATGAAGGTGAAGTGTTATTTGATAAACTAGTAAGTGATTTATCTCATATTTTAGAAAAATTTGATTATGAAAAGAATAGGTTAAATCAAGAAAAAGAGCTAAAAATTACCTCTTTTGCCTTTGAATCTAGTGAACCTATGATAATAACCGATGAGTTAGGAAAAATAATAAAAGTAAATCATGCTTTTTGTAATGTTATGGGATATTCAAGAAGTGATATTATAGGTAAAAATCCAAGAATTTTTAAATCAAATCACCAAGATAAAGAGTTTGGAAATCAATTATGGAACGATTTAAGGAAAAATGGTTTTTGGAGTGGTGAAGTTTATAATAGAAAATTCAATGGCGAAATCATACCTTTGAGAACAACTATTACAGCAATTAAAAATCAAGATAATGTTATCACTCATTTTTTAGGTCAATATATTGATATCTCTGAACAAAAAGATAAAGAGAAAGTTCTAGAATACCAAGCAACTCATGATAATTTAACAGGTTTACCAAATAGATTACTATTACTTGATAGAATAGAACATGCAATTACAAAAGTAGTTAGACATCAAATAGTAGGTGGATTAATATTTATTGACTTAGATAATTTCAAAGAAGTTAATGATACTTTAGGACATGATGTTGGAGACTCATTACTTGTTATGGTTTCTAAAACTATACATAAAGTAATTAGAGATGAAGACACTCTTGCTAGAATTGGAGGAGATGAATTTATTATTTTACTTGATAATATTGGAAATAATAAGGAAAATGCAAAGATAAATATACTAAATCTTGCAGAAAAAATAAAAGATTCATTAAATGCAATTACTCACATTGATGGGCATGAAAATGTATCTACTCCAAGTATAGGGATTACCCTATTTAACGATTCTTCAGTTAGTGTTAGAAATATTATTAAACAAGCAGATACAGCTATGTACGTAGCTAAAAAACAAGGAAAAAATTCAATAGAATTTTTTTGATTAAGAAATTTAATCAACTGCTTATGATACAATCCGTCTAAATTTTATACAGTGTAAGGAAAAATAATGAAAAGTGCAACAGCTAGACATCTATTAGTTGATAGTGAAGAGTTATGTTTACAATTAAAAGAAAAGATATCAAATGGTGAAAAATTTGAAGATATTGCAAAAGAATATTCTTCATGTCCATCAGGTTCAAATGGTGGGGATTTAGGGACTTTTTTCCAAGGTCAAATGGTTCCTGAATTTGATGCTGTAGTATTTAATGAAGCAATAAATGTAGTTCATGGTCCTGTTAAAACTGATTTTGGATTTCACTTATTAGAAACAACTTCAAGAAGAGATTAATATTTATTACGAGAAAGTTTCTTTCTCGTTCTCTACTTCTTCATCCCATAAAATAGAAACTCCATACTCTTTATCTGTTATGACATATTTAAAGTATTCAGAAGTACCACGTCTTCCATGAAGTCTAATAATTACTTGTTCATCTTCTAAAAGTTTTTTCATTTCATATTTAGAAAAACTTCGTTTATTCCATCTTAAAAACACATTTGAATATACTCTAAAAGTACAAGTTGAATCAGATGTAAAGACAAACTGATCACTATCATCGTACTCTTTTTTTGCATTTTCACAAGTGTATAAATTTACTTTTTTACCATTTGCTGTACTTTTAATAGCTACAACATTTGCTTTACAATAGGGGCATTTACCTAATATCATATTAAAACTCCTGATATTTTATAAGTTTATTTTACTTAAAAAATATCAAAAAGCGAAATTAAATTTCATTTTGTAATATTTATTCTTATGGAGCAAGTCTTGAAATAGTCCAAGTATTATCTTTTTGAAGTTCATACAAAAATCTATCATGAAGTCTATCTTGTCCACCTTGCCAAAACTCAATTCGTATAGGTTTTATTGCATATCCACCCCAAAAAGATGGAAAAGGAACTTCACCTTTTAAAAACTTTTTTTTAATCTCATCAAATTTTTGCTCTAGTAAACTTCTTGAAGTTATAACTTCACTTTGGTGTGAAACCCAAGCTCCTATTTGACTGCCTTTTGGACGTGATAAAAAGTATTTTAAAGATTCAGTACTAGAAATCTTTTCAATACTTCCTTCAATTTTTACTTGTCTTTCTAAATCTAACCATGCAAATAAAGCTGCAGCTTTTGGATTTTCTTCAATTTGTTTTGCTTTTGTACTTTTATAATTTGTAAAAAAAACAAAACCTTTTTCATCAAATATCTTTAGTAATACAGTTCTAATACTTGGCATCATATCACTTCCAACGGTTGCTAGAGAAAAAGCATTTGGTTCTGTTAATTTTGCATTTATAGCTTCATTAAACCATGTTTCAAATTGCATAAAAGGATCTTGGTTTAAATCTTTTATATCCAAACCTTTTGTTGTATATTTCGCTCTTAAACTTGTTAAATCCAAAATCTGTCCTTTGAATTGATATTTTTTATTTTAGCGAAATAACTATTTGTTTCATTCCCCAAAAATGTCAAATAATATATTTCTTAATTCTATTTTCATCTCTTCATTTATATATTTTTTATTTGAATATAAATAAAAAGGAACAGTATTTCTCATAGAATATTTTAATCTTTTTCTTAAAGTTGAGATTTCATCAAGATTTATTAATTCTTCTCCATCATATAAATAAAACTCTTTTGCAATTCCTAGTTTAAAAGAAACTATTTGATAAGAAAGATATAGATTATCCTCTTTTTCTTCCCATCTTTTGATAAATCTATCTAATTCTAATTGAAGTTTTTTTGCTCTAATATCAGTTATATATCCAAAGCTCTCTCTAAATTTATATCTTTCAACTGTTGTAAAATCTAATACCTTATAAAATTCATTTAGATTTTTCCAAGGACTTCTAAATCTTCTTTTTCCAAATAAAACCTCTTCAAAACAATATTGATATTTTATATCTTCTTGTGTTGGGTTTTCTTTATCTTTTATCTCAAAATATTTTGTTTTAAATAAAGAAATTAACCAGTTTTCATCAAGCATAGAAATAATATCAAGCTCTTTTTCCACATTGTCTTTATTTTTGAAATTCCACAACATTGAAATATTATTTGAAATTTTTTCATTTATGTCAACACTTTCAAAATACTTAGTAGCTAAATATTGAACAACACTTTCAAGTAAAGTATCTGTTTTTGCAATACCATGATTAAAGATTACTTTTTTATAAAGATTAAATCTCATCTCTAGCATATGCTCTATATCAATTAAACTCATATCAAAGAAACTCAAATAAAACTTTTCTTTTTTTTGTACAAGAACAGCTTGTTTTGTGATTCTTATATGGTCATTTGGACCTGTTATATAGCCACTTGCAAGCATATCTCTATTTATATAATCAAGCCTATCCGCATCAACTGTACTATCTATAAAATTGTGTAAAACTTTGAAATCAAAGCCTTCATAAACTTGCTCTTCAAGAATTAAAATGCATAATCTTTTAATAAGCCTTATATACTCTTTTTCATGGGTTTTTACTATTAACTCTTCAAGTTCATAATCAAAAAGAAGTTTTAATAGATTTTCTCCAATAGCTTCGTGTAATACATCTTTACTATTGTTAGTTATATTTTCATAATTTTCTTTGAATTTTAGCTCTTTTGCACAAAGTAATTCTTGATTTTCTTCTTTATCTTTTATTTTGTTATATACTTTTTTTAAAGCATATTCCACTTGATGTGAAAATGGTAAATGTCCAACATCGTGAAGTAGGGCAACGATTCTTAATGTTTGAAGAAATACAGAATATGCTGCTCTTTGTGATTTTGATTTTGTAGGAATTGTGAATTGATATAAAGCTTTATTATCAAAATACTCCATATCATCGATTGTAACTTTTATACTCTCTTCTTTGATTATTAATTTTATAACTCTTTTTAGGGAAGATAGAAAATCATTTTTTGTTTTTTTATCAGCATTTAAAAGGGCATTTTTAAACATAAAAGAAGCCAAATGCATAGTTCCTAAAGAGTGAATAAATCTTTTAGTTGTAATTGATGGATATGAAAAGTATGCCAGTGCATTTTGTGTTATAAATTGTAATCTATTTACTATTTTAGTTTGTAAAATCTTATCTTCAAGTTTTGTGTACTCTATATGATTGTATATAGTGTCGTTTATTAATCTATTTTGTATTTGATTTCCTTTTAATATTCTGTTTATATTATTGTATATTATAATTTTGTTAGTTTTTATTATCGCTTAATTTATAAGTAATATGTGAATTAATTTCTAATTAATTACAAAGAGTATATTATACTAATAATTATTATCAATAAATAAAGGATGAATATGGAAGACTATTTTATATATGCAATTGTTTTATTAGCTTTGTTTTTTATTCTTAAAAAAACATTTGGGAAAAGTGGCTGTGGCTGTGGAAGTGAAGGAAAGTGTTCTTCTAAAAAATAGAACTAAGAAGTTCTATTTTTATTAGTAATTAATTTTTATCAATCTTTTCTATTTTCAAAAATTCTTTCAGTAAACTGAGCAAATTTACCACGAACTGCTTTTTCTAATTCTATTGCAAACATTTTAAGCTCAGGATGTAGCACATTTGTTTGTTTTAAGAGGGTTGTAAGACCATTATTATACTTATTCAAGTATAAGTTATCTATTTGTCTATTTGAGCCAATTACAATAGCCATACAAGATTCATCTAATCTTGAAAGTATTAACTGTGTTGTTTTTTCACTTGAGTTTTGCCACTCATCCATAATAACAATAGCACTACTTAGTGTTCTTCCTCTAGCTTCACCTGGCCATAAAGTTTCAATACAATATCTTGATTGTAATTCACTAATTTTTGATTCTATTGATTCTTGATTTTCTTTATTTTCACTTTTTTTAAGATGTTTTTTTGCAATAAACTCTAAGGTATCTTGTAAAGCCATATTATAGATTCTAAATTTTTCATCATTCCCTGCTAAATATCCAATATCAGCACCTTTATCAAGGGATTCAATAGAATTTCTAACATATACTATTTTGTCATATAGTCCTAGATCTATAAGTCTCATTGAACTTACCACTGACATTAAAGTTTTTCCGCTTCCTGCTTTTGCATCAATAACTAAAAGCTCATACATATTTGACAATATTGCTTTTGTAAATAGTTTTTGTTTTAAATTTACAGGTTTTACATTTAATGATTTAAAATCATTCTCTTTTAGAACATCAATTTTCCCATTAATAATAAGTGCATATTCAGTATTTCCATCTTTGCTTTCAAAACTATAAGCAAAGTTCTCAGGCTCATATTCCTTATCTATTAGACTAATATCTTTATTTTCCAAACTATTAAATAAAGATGAATCCAATTCCATACTTTTTACAAAATTAAACTTTGGAACTGTTGATTTATCATCATGCAATGTTTCTGTTTTGATGCTTTTAAATAGTGCAAATGTCCTTGCATATACATCAAGGGATAAAAAGATTGTTTGGCAGCCTTTGTAATACTCTTGGGCTATTGAAGCAACTTCTATGATTCTTTTATCATTTGATTCAGAAATATGTATTTGCTCAATTACAGTGTCATATTTATCTTTTGAAATAATATCAATATTAATCTCATCATTAAAAAGTTTCACAACTTTAAAGCCAAGTTTATAATCAACCTCTTTTATTTTCATCTTTGCTAATAATCTTGCAAAATCTCTTGAATAAAATCCTAGTTCACTAGTCAGTTTCTTTTTATCCTCTAATTCAAGAAGAACTGTCTCTGGGATTACTATATGGTTAGTTTTATTGTCTGAAATTTTGTAGAGATTTTGAAGATTTTGTAAGATGATATTTGTGTCTAGGACATATACTTTTTCTTTCATAAGAAAATTTTAGCATAAAATAAATTACATTTGAGAGACAAAATTGTGTAAAAAATAGATTTTAAAGCTTAAGATTTCTCTTAAGCTTCAGATAGTTTTGCAAGTGTATTTATCATAGCAATTGCAGTTTCTTCGTTTAAAGGTTTTTCATAAGTAGTTAAAATTTCTCTTGCAAGAATATTTGCACCTAAATGTTGAAATTGAATTCTCATAGCTTGAAGACCTTTTGCTCCACCACCACCACTGTGAGTAGCAAGGGCTACAATTTTTTCATTAAAAGCATCTCTCCAGTCTTTTGTAGCTCTAGAAGTCCACGCCATTGCATTATTAAGTACAGGAGGCATAACACCATTGTATTCAGGAGCAACAATAATAAAAGCTTTTAGTTCTAATATTTTTGTAGCTAAATCCAAAGCAGATTCAGGAATTCCATTTTCTTGCTCTTCAACTGTACTATAAAGAGGTAATCTTAAATCAACTAAATTTATTAATTCTACTTCACAATTTTGACCTAGTGCTAACTCTTTAAGTTTTAATCCTAATTTTTGATTGTTATTAGAACTAGCAACTAATATTCCTATTTTTGCCATAATTATCCTTATTTATATTTTTAAAGTCAAATTATAACGAAGCAATACTTTTATTTGATAAATTTATTAAAATAAAAATTTATTCTTTTTTAAATCTTATTGTAAAAACAGCTTCATCTTGATTATTTTCTACTGTTAATAAAGCATCGCAATTATTTTCTATAATACTTTTTGCAAAATATAATCCCAATCCTGAACCGTTTTTTTCATGTTTAGTTGAAAAATAAGGATCAAAAATTTTATCTAATATATCTTGGGGAATTCCTCCACCGTTATCAATTACTTGTAAATATAAATATTCATCATCTTCAAAGGTATTTATTTTTATATATGGATTTTGCGTTTGTTTTTCCAAAAGAATATCTTCTGCATTTTGTAAAAGAGTTAAAATAACTTGTGTTACTTCGTTCATATAAGTTTTAATATCTGATCTTGAATTAAAGTTTTTAATAATTTTTATATTTTTATATGTTATGGAATCTTCAATAATATTTAATGATTTTTCCGCCATTTCATTTAAATTTGTTGTTTCCCGTGATTTATTTGTTTTATAAAAATTTTTAAAATCGTTTATTGTATTACTTAAATATTTTGTGTATTTATTTATATCTTCTGTAGTATCTTGTATTAATTCATTGTCCACTTGATTTAAAATTAATTTTAATTTTAAGTTTTCACTCGCAGCACTGATGGCAGTTAATGGTTGCCGCCATTGATGTGCAATCATACTTAGAAGTTCACCCATTTGTGCCAGTTTTGCTTGTTGTTGAATAAATTCATTTTGAAGTTTAATTTGAGTTAAATCTACAACAGATAAAATAGTATGAATTTTATTTTCTATTAAAATAGTTTTTCCTGAAATTAAAGCTGGAAAAATAGTTTTATCGCTTCTTAGTAGGTTTATTTCAAAGGGCTCAAATATTTCATCTTTTAGTTTAATATTCACTTCAAACAGGAAATTATCTGGTATAAAATCAGATATTTTTTTACTTGTAGATTCTTCATCAAAATAATAATTGAACATGATTTTCCCTGATTTATTTAACTTAACAAGAGTATTACTATCATCAAATATTACAATGGCTTCAATGGCTGTATTTAATAAATCAAAAAAATTCTGATTTGAATTAATTAGTTCTTCATTTTTGATTTTATAATCTTTTGTTTTTTCTTCAACATCTTTTATTAATTTTTTATTATATTTATTTAGAAGTAATTGTTTATATATAAAAAAACATGCCAAAATAAATACTAGAAATAGGATTTGATAAACTAAAGTATAATCAATAGAAGTATTATATTTAATATTTATCCAGTTGTTCAGTACTTTGTTATGAAAAGATTCATCAATATTTTCTACTTGATTTTGTAAGATATCAAAAAGTATAGGGTCATCATTTCTAACTCCTATTCCTAATTCTAAATTTACTTTATCTGTTTTCTCTGCAATTTTAAGAGAACCTATAAAATCTGTGATAAAAAAATATCCAATACTAGCTAAGGTTCCAACTTGTCCATATAATTCACCATCTATAACTTTTTTTAAACCATCTTTTATTGTTGGTACTTCAACATAATTTATATTAGGATAGATTTTTTTTAGTTCTTCAACATAAGCATAACTTTTAGGTACACCTATTTTTTCATTTGTTAAATCTTTGAAATCTGAAATAAAAGGTTTATCATTATTTGTAGCAATTACTACAGGTGTAATTAAATAAGGACTTGTAAAATTTAGAAATTGTTTTCTTTCTTCTGTCTGCATAGCTGATATAATATCGCATGTTCTATCTTTTGCTAAGTCTATAGATTCTTTCCATGTTTTAACAGGTACAACATTGATTGGGATATTTAGATTTTTAGAAAATATTTTATAATAGTCTGATGTAAGTCCAATATATTCGCCATTTTCTCCAAAATCTTCAAAGGGCATAGAATCAGGGCCAATACATAATTTTAGTTCTTTTTTATTGTTAAGATAATTTAATTGAGATAGCGTAGGCCCAATATAATTTCCTAGTTCTTGCGCAAATATATTAAGTGTTATTATTAATAAAATTAATAATCTCAAATATAATCCTTTACATCATGTTTTAGATATGATAACACCTAGTATATAAAAAGTTGGTTAACAATATTTTTTTACTTAATTAATAATAAAAAGATTATTCTTTTTTAAATCTTATTGTAAAAATAGCTTCATCTTGATTATTTTCTACTGTTAATAAAGCATCGCAATTATTTTCTATAATACTTTTTGCGAAATATAATCCTAACCCTGTACCATTTTTTTCATGTTTAGTTGAAAAATAAGGATCAAAAATCTTATCTATTATATCTTGGGGAATTCCTCCACCATTATCAATTACTTGAAGATACAGATGTTTTTCATTTTCAAAGGTGTTTATTTTTATATATGGATTTTGCGTTTGTTTATCTAAAAGGATATCTTCTGCATTTTGTAAAAGAGTTAAAATAACTTGTGTTACTTCACTCATAAAAGTTTCAATTGATGAAGTTGACTTCAAATTTTTAATGATTCTTATATTTCTAAATGTTATAGAATCTTCAATAATATTTAATGATTTTTCCGCCATTTCATTTAAATTTGTCAATTCTTTTGATTTATTTGTTTTATAAAAATTTTTAAAATCATTTATTGTATTACTTAAATAGCTTGTGTATTTATTGATATCATTTGTTGCTGTATGAATAGTATTATTATCTATTTTATTTAATAGTGTTTTTAATTTTAGATTTTCACTTGCAGCACTAATAGCTGTTAAAGGCTGTCTCCACTGATGTGCTATCATACTTAGAAGTTCACCCATTTGTGCTAGTTTTGCTTGTTGTTGAAGGAATTTATCTTGAAGTTTTATTTGAGTTAAATCAACTATAGTAATAATAGTATGAATTTTATTTTCTATTTGAATTGTTTTTACAGCAATTAAACCAGGAAAAATAGTTTTATCACTTCTTATTACTCCACCGATAAAATACAGTAATATTATGATATAATTTGAGTATGAAAAATGAAAGAATAGATGCAAGAAAATTAACAACAGAGCAACAACAAGAGAAAAGGAATATAGCTGCAAAATTATTTCAACGGGAATTGCCAGTAAAAGAGATAATGGAAATATTAGATATAACTCAAGGGGTAGTGTATGCTTGGAAGAAATTATATAATGATGGTGGAGTGAAAGCTTTAAAGATAAAAGATAGAGGTGTAAAAAAAGGGACTGGCGCAAAACTAACTAAAGATCAAGAGTATCATATTATCAAACTTATTATTGATAAAAATCCGCAACAACTACAATTTAAATTTGCTCTTTGGACAAGAGAAGCTGTAAGACAACTAATAAAACAAGAGATAGGAGAAGAATTGCCTATCTCAACAGTTGGGGATTATTTAAAAAAGTGGAAGTTTACAAGTAAAAAGCCAATCAAAAGGGCATATGAAAGGAAAGATGAGAAAACAAAAGCTTGGTTAGAAGAAGAGTATCCAAAGATAAAAATACAAGCTAAAGCTGATGGTGCAGATATTTGGTGGGCTGATGAAACTGCATGTGTATCATTACCTACTAATCTAAAAGGATATGCACCAATAGGAAGTAAAAATAAACCTGTACTAAAACATCCAGCAAGAAAGTTTAAAATAAATATGATTAGTGCAATAACTAATACAGGTAAAACAATGTTTGCTCTTTATGATGAAAGTGTAAATGTAGAGAAGTTTATAGATTTTTTACAAAAAGTAATTGAATCGAGTGAGAAAAAAGTATATATGATAGTTGATAATCTTCGTGTACATCATGCAAAACTTGTAACTGCTTGGATAGAGAAACATAAAAATAGAATAGCTATTTTTTATCTTCCGCCATATTCACCAGATTATAATCCAGATGAATATCTAAATCAAGATTATAAGAGAAATGCAAATAAAAATAGAATACCGACAAATCTTACAGAACTTAGAGAAAATACTGAGAATTATATGGATAATTTAATAAAAGATACTCAAAAAGTATCTAACTTTTTTAAACACCCAAGTATTAGTTATGCAGCTTGATTTTTATGGTATTTTGTTGGGGGAGTAATAATAGATTTATTTCAACCTGTTCAAATATTTTATTATTTAGTCTATCTTTTACTTCAGAAATAAAATCTTCGGGTATAAAATCTGATATTGTTTTATTTTCAGAATTCTTTTTAAAATAATAATTAAACATAAGTTTCCCAGATTTATTTAACTTGACTAAATTGTCATTTTCATCAAATATTGCAATAGCTTCAATTGCTGTATTTAATAAATCAAAGAAATTTTGATTTGCATTTATAAGCTCTTGGTTTTTTTTCTTATACTCAAGGGTTTTATCATCAACTTCTTTTTTTAATTTTTTATTATATTTTTTTAGAAGTAATTGACTGAAAATAAATATTATTAATATAATTACTAAAAAGGGCATGGCTTTTTTTATTAAAAGATAGTTCTTTTCACTTTTTTTCACATCTAAATCTTCTGTTGAAGAAAAAATAAAATCATTAACAAGTTGTTTTTTTTCGTTTAAAGTAAAGCTTACGTCAGTATATAGTGCATCTATTTGTTTAAATAAGAACATTTCATCAATAGATCCAATTTCATACATTTTTGGAAGAATTAATCTATCTGTGTAAATAGCTTCATTTTCTAGGAACTCTTTTGTTAAATTTTGAGTATTGTATTTTTTTAATATGATTTCAATAATTTCTTGAGGATGATTTAAAGCATATTCCCATCCTTTTAAACTAGCTTTTTTAAAGGCTTCTGTTCTATTTCTATTTAATGATACTTCATTATCTGAGGTAAATAGTTCAAGCTGTAAGTTAAATAGTCCATATTCACTAGGATTTATAAGATTATATTTTATATTTAATTTGTCTAGTTTGTAAGGTTGATCTGAAATAAAAGCAGTCATAGCATCAACTTTATCTTCTGCAAAATCTTTCACATCAAAACTATGAGGTATAAGATTTAAATCATCGATTTTAATTTTTTGTAAAGAAAATATATAATTAAAATTTAAATCAAAATCATTTTTCCCCACTGCCATTATTTTTTTACCAATTAAATCTTTTGGATATTTTATATCAGGTTTTGTAATAAGAACAAGTGCCGATCTTTTGAAGTATGAAGATATTAGTTGTATAGGTTCTTTTTTTATATATTCTACTAAAATATTTGAGTTATAAATACCATAGTTTGATTTTCCTAAACTTACATCTTCTATTATATTTTGGCCAAATTCATACTCTTTTAACTCAACATCTAAACCAGCATCTTTATAAAAACCTTTTTCACGTGCTGCAATAAAACCTGCAAACTCAAATTGATATTTCCAATGAAGTTGTAAAGAAACTTTAGATAGTTTTTTTTCTTGTGCAAAGATATTTGAATAGAAAAGAAAAAGAAATAGTATAAGTATTTTTATCATAAATAATTTTTTCCAATATTTTAATAATTGGAATAATAGCAGAAGAATTTTAATATAAGCAAAAATAAATTATTTTTTATATTAATTTGAACAGTAAATTTTGATTTCATAGTTGATTGTAAATAATATGGTGCGAATGATCGGAATTGAACCGATACTCCGAAACCGGAATTGGATTTTAAGTCCAACGCGTCTACCTATTCCGCCACACTCGCACATGTACATATTAATTAAAGACTTCAAAAGAAGTGGTGGTTCGAGACAGAATCGAACTGTCGACACAAGGATTTTCAATCCTTTGCTCTACCGACTGAGCTATCGAACCATTTAGAAGTGGTGGTGAGAGAAGGATTCGAACCTTCGAAGCCGTAGGCGGCGGATTTACAGTCCGCAGGATTTGACCACTCTCCAACCTCACCGTTGAAAATGTACTTAAATTAAATGGATGGGGTACTAGGATTCGAACCTAGGAATGACTGCACCAAAAGCAGTTGCCGTACCGCTTGGCGATACCCCAGTAATTTAAGTGGATGGAATTATAATCATAAGTTTATTAAAGTTAGCTAAAATTTTTGGAAAATCCAAAAATTTTAGAAATTATATGCTAAATTAACTTTTGTTGCTTTTTCTTCTTTATTATGACTTACAAAGATTGAAGTGTTATTATTTAAATAATTAGATATTAAAGCTCCTGTTAATGCACCAGCTACATTAAATGCCATCCCAAATAAATCCATAGTACAATTTCTGCTCTTTACTTGTAAAAAAATATCAATTTTTTCAGAATAAAAATACTAAATTAGGCTATAAAATTATACTTCACATTTTTTGACTCCAATTTTAATGAGATATTGGTACTTTTTGCGAGATTTACAGTTTTTCAGGCGATAGTATCCTGTTGTTATTTTATTGAAAAATAGGATTTTTAAGTTTTTAGCTGTCATTGTAAGCTCTCTTCATAAGCTCTGTATCTGATGTTTTGTAACAATTCTTTAAACTGTTCATTAACTTTTAGAGTTATCTCTCTGGCATGTGAAACTACTTTACCTGCGATATTATAAAGCTTGTATCTGATTGTTTTTACTGTATGTTTTTGCATATTAGAGTCTAAAATCTGTTTGAATAGTAAAAACAGATTATATGCTAAAGTACCAATGGCAAAGTAAAAGGCATTTGCTTGTGTGTTGGATGTTGGAAGATAACTCATATTAAAGCCATTCTTTAACTCTTTAATCTTGTTCTCACTTGTTTCACCACGTTGACGATGAAGTTTAATAATCTCTTCAGAGCTTAAATCATTATCATTTGTAGCAATACAGTAATAAATCTCATCTTGATATTGCATCATCACTTCATCCGATATATACTCCTCCATTGTCGGAAGAATCGGTGTTATATCTTTTTTAATTACTATCATCCGAAAAGCATTATCTGTATCTTGCATTGTATGTGTAAACTCTGAAACTTTCTCTCTTTTGGAAAAAAATTGCCATGTATCATCTTTAATATCTTTGATTGAATCAAATACATTCTTGTTCTTTTTAGCTGTTACAGTAAAAAGAATATTTTCTTTATCGCAGTGGTTAAAAATAGCAGCTTGATACGAAGCACTATCAGCACGAAACCTATCAAACTTTACTCCGATTGGAAGTTGTCCTTGGCACTGCTTGATAAACTCTAAGTTTTTGCTTGCAGGTGCCTCATTACCCTCTTTGAAATCAACATCAATTACATATCCGCCATTAATATGTCCAACCATAGGCATATAACCAGGTGCATTTTTATAAGACCACTTTGCAGTATTTTTATGTGCTTCAATAAATGTAGCATCTATGTCTAAGATAAGCTCTTCACTTTTGATACTTTTTAGAAATCTTTTTAAGAACTGTTTGTTGATCTTTCTTATTCCATCTTCCCCGATAGTCTTATGCTTATGAAGATATTTTGTGAACGCTGATGCTGTTGGAATATTATCCATTTTTAGAAGTGTTGAGAGTGCTGTATCTAATCGTATCTCTTTAATATCATCAAGAACTCTACCCCCACTGTGAAGCATTAGAATCAATGGATAAATAAATTCAAACGGAGTATATCCGTTTGGATGTTTAGCTAAAGGAAGGTTTGTATTGCAAAGACTCTCAAGGTTTATACCTTTGAGATACTCCCCAAATATTGCTACACCTGTTCTAGGAGTTAATTTTTCGTTTGTGGATTGTAGTTTGAAATTTAAGATAGTCTGTGCCATAATCTAATCCTGAGTTAGAAAAAGTTACACCCAGTAGGTGAAAGTTTTAGGTGTAACTTTTTCGCTTTAAAGTACCTAATTATAGAGCAAGTCGGCTTGTTGTCTAATTTAGTATGGAATTATTAGGGGCCATATCTTCATTTGAAAATTTATCATCTGTTAATTCTTTTATTAATCCAGGTGTTGAACCTAATAAAGTTGCATAAGAAACTTTTTCTATATCATTTAAACTTGTGAAATTTTTATGAATTATTGTTTCACTTGTAAATCCAAATACTGCTGAAAAACCATAATGTTTTACAGAGTTTGAATCACCAGCATTTGCTCCTATAAGTCCTAAAAAACCAATACTTAATAATACTTTCTTTAATTTCATGTTTCTACCTTAAATTTTTTGATTATTCTAGCATATTTAATTTCATAATACAAATCTTTATTTTTATAGGATTCTATTAATTAGTATTTTTTATGGTATTATTATTTCAATAATTAAAAATTATTTAATTTGAAAAGGTTGTAGATTATGTTTATGGAACATTTAGCCTTGACCTACAAATGTCATAGCTCAATTGGTAATAGTTTAGATCTAAATTACATGCTAAAAGAAGTATTATTACTCCACCGATAAAATACAGTAATATTATGATATAATTTGAGTATGAAAAATGAAAGAATAGATGCAAGAAAATTAACAACAGAGCAACAACAAGAGAAAAGGAATATAGCTGCAAAATTATTTCAACGGGAATTGCCAGTAAAAGAGATAATGGAAATATTAGATATAACTCAAGGGGTAGTGTATGCTTGGAAGAAATTATATAATGATGGTGGAGTGAAAGCTTTAAAGATAAAAGATAGAGGTGTAAAAAAAGGGACTGGCGCAAAACTAACTAAAGATCAAGAGTATCATATTATCAAACTTATTATTGATAAAAATCCGCAACAACTACAATTTAAATTTGCTCTTTGGACAAGAGAAGCTGTAAGACAACTAATAAAACAAGAGATAGGAGAAGAATTGCCTATCTCAACAGTTGGGGATTATTTAAAAAAGTGGAAGTTTACAAGTAAAAAGCCAATCAAAAGGGCATATGAAAGGAAAGATGAGAAAACAAAAGCTTGGTTAGAAGAAGAGTATCCAAAGATAAAAATACAAGCTAAAGCTGATGGTGCAGATATTTGGTGGGCTGATGAAACTGCATGTGTATCATTACCTACTAATCTAAAAGGATATGCACCAATAGGAAGTAAAAATAAACCTGTACTAAAACATCCAGCAAGAAAGTTTAAAATAAATATGATTAGTGCAATAACTAATACAGGTAAAACAATGTTTGCTCTTTATGATGAAAGTGTAAATGTAGAGAAGTTTATAGATTTTTTACAAAAAGTAATTGAATCGAGTGAGAAAAAAGTATATATGATAGTTGATAATCTTCGTGTACATCATGCAAAACTTGTAACTGCTTGGATAGAGAAACATAAAAATAGAATAGCTATTTTTTATCTTCCGCCATATTCACCAGATTATAATCCAGATGAATATCTAAATCAAGATTATAAGAGAAATGCAAATAAAAATAGAATACCGACAAATCTTACAGAACTTAGAGAAAATACTGAGAATTATATGGATAATTTAATAAAAGATACTCAAAAAGTATCTAACTTTTTTAAACACCCAAGTATTAGTTATGCAGCTTGATTTTTATGGTATTTTGTTGGGGGAGTAATAATTACTTTTGTTGAGGATACAAATGCTTCTAATGGTTTTTTTTTATTTATTAGATGAATCAAATATGTCTTATTTATATTTATCTTATTTCCCCGAAGATATATTTGATAAAAAATTATTAGAAACAAATATTGAAAATTTATCATTTACAAAACTTATTGATTTTGATGATAAAAAAATATTATTAATTCCTTTAGATAAGGGAGTTTTTGCAATTGTTTATGAAAAAACAGATGTGAATTTTGAATTTTTATTATCTATGTTTCAAGATCTAATTGTAAAACTAAACATTAGTATTGATGCTTGTTTAAATGTTCAAAGAATGAAAAATAAAAATGCAATGCTTAACAGCTTAACAAATGAATTAAAAGAACAGCAAAAACAATTAATTGAATCAGATAAATATAAAAATGATTTTTTAGCAAATATGTCCCATGAATTAAAAACTCCCTTAAATTCAATAATTGTTATTTCATCAATTATGGCTAAAAATAAAAATAAAAAATTAGATGATGAACAAATAAAAAATATGAAGATTATTAATACTTGTGGAAATGATTTATTATTTTTAATAAATGACATTTTAGATATTTCAAAAATTGAAGCAGGGGAAATATCTCTTAATTTATCAAAAATTGATATAAATAAATTAATCGAAGAATTGGTATCTGAGATGAACCCCTTGGCAAATCAAAAAGAGCTTACTTTAGAATTTACTTGTTTTATTAATGAAATTACTCTTTTAAGTGATAGCCATAGAATAAAACAAATTTTAAAAAACTTATTAAGTAATGCAATAAAATTTACTCAAAAAGGTACTGTTAGTATTATTTTAGAGGAAAATACAAATGATATTACTATTAAAGTAATTGATGAAGGTATTGGAATTGCAAAAGATAAGTTAAATCATATTTTTGAAAGATTTAAACAAGCAGATGGAAGTACTACTAGAAAATATGGTGGTACAGGTCTTGGTTTAGCTATTTCAAAAGAATTGGCAATTTTATTAGGAGGAGATATTAAAGCTTTTTCTACTTTGGAAAAAGGTAGTACTTTTGAATTAATTTTGCCTAAAAAAACAAATATTCAAAATATTTCCGATGATAAAGTTACTATATCATCAAGAGAAAATAATACAATTATTGAAGATATAGTATTCTTTGATATGGAAGAGGAAAATATTGATATTAAAAATCCAATTATTGAGAAAAATAAAGACTTATTGATTATAAATAGTGATCCTGCTTTTTTCTTCCCCCTTGCTGTTTCTTTAAAAAAAGAAAATATCAAATTAGATTATAGTAAATCAATAGAAGAATCTTATAAAAAGTTAGATAAATCTTATGATTTACTGCTTTTAGATGACAAAGACTTAAATGATGAAGTTGAAGATTTTATATCTTATTGTTTAGATAAAAATATAAATTTTTTAATTTTATCTTTTAAACTTATGGAAAATAATAATAAATATGTAAATAAAAGCTTATCAAAAATAGAACTTCTAAATGATATTTTAAATAAATTGGAAAAATAATGGAAAAATTTGCTCTCTTACTTGTTGATGATGTTCCTGAAAATATATATTCTTTAAGAATGATGATTGAAGATAGTTTTGATGTAAATATTTTTACTGCTCTTAGTGCACAAGAGGGAATAGAAATATTGATGAAAGAAAATATTGATTTAATATTAACAGATGTTCAAATGCCAGAAATTGATGGTTTTGAATTTATTGAATATTTGAAAAATATTGATAGAACAAAAAATATTCCAGTTATTTTTATTACTGGTATTTATGATAAAGATGAATATCAAACACGAGGTTATAACTTAGGTGCTGTTGAATATATAACTAAACCTATACATGATATTTTATTAAACTCAAAATTAAAAGTTTATATTGATATTTTTGAAAAGCAAAAAATAGATGAAGCTAAAATTGTATCTAAAGATAAAATTTTAATTCACCAATCACGAATGGCAACTATGGGAGAAATGATAGGTGTTATTTCTCATCAATTAAAACAACCTTTAAATATCTTGTCTTTATATTGTTGTGATGTAAAAAGTAATTTTAAATTAAATGAATTAGATGAAAATTTTATCAATGAATTTTCAAAAAATACAGGTGAACAAATAAAATTTTTAAGTGATACCATTGACAATTTTAGAGACTTTTTTAATCCAGATAAACAAAAAAGGGATTTCAGCATTAAAGATGCAATTGAAAGATCATTAAGACTTCTTGGAAATCAATTTGTAGTAAATCAAATAAAATTAAATTTAGAACTTAGTGATCTAAATGTTTATGGAATAGAAACAGAACTAGATCAAGTTATTCTAAATATTATAAATAATGCCATTGATGCTTTCAAAGAAAGAGAAATAAAAAATAAAGAGATAAATATTACAGTATTATCAAAAGGTACATATACCATATTAATTATTGAAGATAATGCAGGTGGAGTTAAATTAGAAAGTTTAGAAAAATTATTCGATCCTTATTACACAACTAAACCTTATGGTACAGGAACAGGTTTATATATGGTTAAACTTGTAATAAAAAATAGTTTTTCTGGAGATCTAAAAGTAAATAATAGTGAAAAAGGACTAAGGTATATTATAGCCCTTCCTCAAAAAAGATAGGATAAAATAAGATTATGATCCAGCTGTAATATCTCTTATTTTAGATTCTAGAGATCTTATCACATCACTTAAATCATTTATTCTTCTATTTTTACTATTGTTTGTTTCCATAAGAAGAGCTAATTCTTTTTTAGTTGCTGCAATTTCTTCTTGTGATGATTCATTTTTTTCTTTAAGCTTGTCATTTTCTTGTCTTAAACCAGAAATAACTTTTGAATATTCTTCAACTTCTTTACTTTTTACAGTCATATGGCCATAATATTTTTCATCCACATTATGCATTTGCATTTCATAATGTTCTAACTGTCTATTTTTACTAATTGTTTTTGCTTTTTGATCTTCTAATTCTTCATATAATCTAGGGATATAAAGTTCTAGTTGTTTTAATTTATCTGTTAATTCAGCAATTTCTTTTTTGTATCCATACTCTTTTTTATTGAATTCTTGGATACTCATTAATACTTTTTTATGGAACTCACGTTTTTCATTATTTTCTTTTGTAGTAGAAAATCCAATTGTTATATACTCATCAATTGAATTGGTTTTCATTTTAAATATTGTATTTTTTAAATAAAAGGCTTCTTTATTTTTCCCAATAAATTTTGTATTTCCACTCCAGATTTTTCCTTCTCTAATAAATTTCCATGTATTTTGAATCTGTTCTTTAGGAATATCTGGATGAATTAAATCATTAAAATGTAATTTTTCTATTTCTTCTTTTGAATATGATAAAGCTTCAGAAAGACCTTTATTTGCAAAGATAATCTCTCCTTCATTGTTCATTTTATAAATTAAAGCAACACTATCAACGGCTTCTAAATATACAGCTAACTCTTTTTGCTTATCAGCTAATTGTTTTTGAATAAATTTCTTTTCACAAGCATCAAAGATTTTTCCTAATAAAACATCTGTTTCTATAGGTTTAATTACATAGTTAGAAACATTCAAATCAATAGCTTTTAATATATTATTGGTTTCATTTCTTGCTGTTACAAAAATTGCAGGAACTTCTGAATCTATTTTTCTAATATTTTTTAACATTTCAAGGCCATTCATAATAGGCATATTTATATCTGATATTATTAAATCAATAGGCTCATCTGTGTTTTTTTCTTTATTGAAGTTTTCTAATCCTTCTTGTCCATTTGCAGCTGTTATAACTTTCTTAAAAAGCTTAGTTAATATTTTTGCAAGTACATCTCTAGCTAGTTCTTCATCTTCTACAAATAGTACAGTTTGGGTTCTTAGGTATTCAATATTTGACATAGATTTTCCTATTCGTATGGTGTTACAGAAGGTGGAAACTCTTCAAATGCTTTTTTTATTGAAGAGATAATTGCATTTTTATATTTATGATTTTGCATAGGATTTGAAAATTGTAGATAATCAGTTGCTCCTTGTTGAGTTTTTTCTTTTTTATAAACGTAAACAACTTTTTTACCAAGTTTCATACTACTTTCATAAAGTGTTCTTGCATAATCATTTATGTATGGGAACTCTTTTTCTTTGATTTTATCTCCCCAACAGAAGAATACAAACTTACCACTTGGAATTAAATTTGCAGCATCTAAATACATAATATCTCTGTCAAATTGTGTTGTTTGAAAAGAGTTGTAACTTTCTAAATCACTATTAAATTTTTCTAATAAAACAGGAATATCTATGTTTCTTTCTATTAAATTAAATAGATTTCTTATTTCTACTATTTTCCCTGCGCAATGTTCTCTCATAGCTTGTTTAAATATAGTGATATGATTTTCACCTTTTAACTCAACCATTTTACCAAAATCTTCAAAATCTTGTTCTAATAAATATTTATTTGAATCATATCCAACTGGCGTCACCATTGGACTGTATAAAATTATAGTTCCTATTATATTTTTTTTTCTATCTTTTGCTGTTTTTATTTTTTCTTTTAATTCTTTAACTGTTATTTCTTCATCTTCTGCATTAAAATACATATAACTTTCAGTTAAAAAAATCTCTTCATATTTAGTTTCAATTGTTCCAAAATATTGCATTGAATTTCCTTGTTTATTTCTATTATTATTTTATCAAATAATTATACATAGCTTGCTTATATATTTTATTTTAAAATGCATTAACTTTTTTTACTCGATTTTTTTTCAGCCACTCTTCTTGTAGTTCTTTACTTTTTTTATTATCAGCTTTTTTGTTTATGAATCTTGATTTTACAAAACTTGAACTATCATCATTTTCATTGTAAGTATATGTAAGATTTAAATCTGCTATTTGTATTACGTTTTTAGCCCTGGTTGCTGCTACATAATAGATATTTAACTCTTCGTTTATTCTTTGATATGAGATTTTATTTTTTGTATTTACTATCTCTTTTTTTGAAATAAAATCATCTGCCATTATAACTTGCTCATACTCTAAACCCTTTGATTTATGAGTGGTTGTAAATATTATATCGGCATCTTTTTTATCACTTACTAGATGTTCTTTGATTTTTTTATTTATTTCAAATATATTATCTCCGTAAGTATTTATGAACTTAATAATATTTAAATAATCTTGATTTTTTGTATCTTTTGCAAACTGCTCAAGTTCACTTATTGTGTCAAAATCTTTGATTTCATCTATTGTGATTTTGTCGTTTTTTTTCTGTTTTAAATAAAAAATAGAGTAAACAGTTTGATTCATAAATGAGTAAGAATTATAACCGCCTTCAAAATATATTTTCTTTTTATCGTGAATAAAATAGACTAATTGCTGAACCAATCCAAAGGTACTTCTAGCAATAACACAAAAGGGTTTATTAAAATCTATATGCTCTTTTCCTATTTGAGTTGTGCACTCCAATCCAGTTATTTTTAGAGTTTTACTTGAGTTTATTTCATATAGTTTATTTAGATTATTTTGTAAGATTTTTGCGTAATTATCTCCAAATCTAAAGCTTTTTGTTAAATCAAATGAGGGTAAATCTATTTTATTTAAAGCATTTGTAGCAAATCTAAAAGTATAAATTTGTTGAAAAGAATCTCCAACATAAATACGTCTGCAAGTTTGATTTTCAACAATTCCAATCATCACATCTGAAATATCCTGAGCTTCATCTACTAAAATTAAATCATAGGGTAAGTTTGTTGATACTTTTTTATTAAGATAAAACATTTTTAAATAAAAATCGTGAGTGGCATCTATGATTTTATTTTTCATAGCACTTAGAATAGTTTTTAAATGCTCTAATACTCTTTTTTCATTTTTACTTAAAAGCTCAAGTATCTTAGCTCCCAAATCTGACTGTTTTTTATATGATTCTATTAATTTATCATCAAGTGCTATTAAAGAGGAGTTACAATAAAAATTTACTAAATCTTTTATCAAAGCCACATATTCAGGTATTGGATAATATGATTTTTGATTTACTGTTAGCTCGTGTTGTGTTATAACTCGCTCTATGATTTGATTTTTTAAATCGTGGGCAAGATTGTAGTTGTAGGCTTCTATTTTATTATATGCAAGTGAGTGAATTGTGCTTACGTGCATAGAAGGAAGCTTATACTCTTTTAGTTTATCTTGAAGTGATACTTGTAAAGATTTATTATATGCAAGATATAAAATTTTTAGGTGGGAATTTTTTTTTGCATACTCTAAAAGTGTTGTTGTTTTTCCACTTCCTGCAACGGCATTGATTTTAAATGAGAGTTTATCACTATTGATTATCTCTTCTTGCTCTTTTGTTAATTTCATTGTGAAATTTTAGCAGGCATTTCTAAATAACTTATAAAAAGAAAAGTTTTAAACAAAAACTCTTCTATTCTCTACTTTTTTAATATTTGAGTAATTATCTAAATAATCAAGATAGGTAATCAAATATTTTCTGCTTAAATCAAATCTAGTTTTGAAGTTTGAAATATCTATAAAGCCATCTTCTTTTATGATGTTTTTCATCTCTTTCACTATTTTATTTAAACTTTCAAAATGTATAAAAAGATTATGTTGTAATCTAATAACTTGTTTTTTTGCTGTTAGAGATTTCAAAATATCATCACCTAGTTTTCTATCAATATCTAAATCATCATAGATATTATAAGGAGCTGTTGGTGTAATATCTTCTTGTTTTAATCTATGTAAAAATACAGTTTCTAACTCTTTTGTAAAATCTTCTTTGATATTTGAATTTTTATAAAGTGAAACATCTCTTGTTAAAAAATCTTCGTTTACAAGTTCATCTAAAGCACTTTGAATAAAAGCTGTACTTGCCCATTTTAGTCTTAGATTTATTGAAGCATTTGAAAGTAGGGCATAGGTATTTTTTGTATAGATTATTTTTATAAAATCTTTTATAAAATCTTTTGTCTCCATTGGATAAATAACAAGCTCTTTAACATCAACAAAAACATTTTCAAGTTCATTTGCAAACTCTATTGCTCTTTCATGGGAAAGTGCAAATCTTTGAGTTGAAGAGATAATTCCTAAGCCTTTTTTGTGGGCATCTAAAAGCTCTTTATATGCAGCTGTAAAATCACTATTATCTAAAGCTTCTAATAATCTTCTTTTTTGATTTTTTTTCATAGGATCAATAATAGGATTTAAAACTTTCCCACCACAAATAGTATCATTTGCATTTCGTAAGATTATTTTCTCTCCAAAGATACAATATAGTTTTTCATCCGCTTTTAGTGTGGCATAACCTGTTTCTAAAGTTGTAATACAATCAAATAATAGAACTTTTACTTCAACTTTTTTTGCCCCAATAAACAAAGTATATGTTTGGTTATGGTGAAGTTTTTTATCTTTTAGACATTTAAAGGAAATATCAATACCATCAAAACCTCTAATATGACCTTTTTTTGTGATTAAATCTCCTCTTTTGATTTGATTAATATTTACACCTTGTAGGTTTAAAGCTGCTCTATTTGAGATATTTGCTTCAAGAGCATTAATATTGTGAACTTGAATATTTTTTATTTTTGATTCCATTTGTGAATCGCAAATAAATATTTTTTCATTTAATTCTATTTTTTTACCTAAAATTGTACCCGTTACAACTGTTCCAATTCCCTTTGGAGAAAAAACCCTATCAACATAATATCTAAAGAAATTTTCCTCTTGTTTGATACTATTATTTATGGAAAATAGGGAGTTTTTTAGTTTTTCTATGGACTCTTTTTCATAGATGGAAACTTCGTGAATAAATTTAATTTCAAAATCAAAAGTATCTAAAAACATTAAAAGTTGCTCTTTTTTCTCTTCTAATTGCTCAAGGGTAACCAAATCTTTTTTTGTAATAACAACTATAATCTCTTTTAATCCCAAAAGATTAATAATCTCCAAGTGTTCAACAGTTTGGGGTTTTATTCCCTCCGCAGCACTTACAACAATCATCACATAATCAAATCCAAAAGCTCCCGCAATCATATTTTTTACAAGTTTTTCGTGTCCTGGAACATCAATGAAAGCGATATTTTGTTGACCTTTTGTAAGATTTGAAAAGGATAAATCTATTGTGATTCCTCTTTGTTTCTCTTCATTTGTACTATCACCTTCAAACCCATTTAAAGCTTTGATAAGTGCAGTTTTACCATGGTCAATATGTCCTGCTGTTCCTATGATAATATTTGACATTAATTAAAAACCTTAGTTATAATTTTTGCGATTTGTTCTATTTCATTTTCTTGGATGGTTCTAAAATCTAAAAGAACTTTTTCATTTTCAATTCTACATATTAGATTATTTTGTCTAAAAAGTTTTTCTATTTTATTTGGTTTAAAATCTTTATATGAAATAGTTACTCCAAAAGATGGAATTTTTCTATTTGGAGTTGTTCCCCCACCTATTAGTGTTTGAGTTTCTAATACTTGAGCTGTGCAAATAGTATCTATTTTTTCTTTTAAACTATTAGCTCTATTTTCAAGTGTTTCAAGGGAAGTAAAAAGCATCTTTAATGTGGGAATATCATCTAAGTCATTTTTTAAATATGAGTTTAGGTTATCTTCTAAAATACTAAGAGTGATTTTATCAACCCTTAGCATTCTTAAAAGTTGATTTTTTTTGATTTTAGATATTAACTCTTTTTTACCTATTATGATTCCTGCTTGAACACTTCCTAAAAGTTTATCCCCTGAAAAACTAAGAAGTGAAGGTTTGTATTTCATAATTTCTAAAATTGAAGGCTCTTTTTGAGATAGATTAAAAGGCAAATCAATCATATGACCACTACCCATATCATAATAATCTATAACACTGTTTTGTTGAGCTGTTTTTACAATATCTTCAAAATCAACATCACTTGAAAAGCCTTCAATAGAGTAGTTTGATTTATGAACTTTCATAAGCATAGATGTGTTTTCATTTATAGCATTTTCATAATCTGCTAAGTGTGTTTTATTTGTAGTACCTATCTCTTTTAAAATAGCTCCACTTTGAGCCATTACTTCAGGTACTCTAAAACTTCCACCAATTTCAACTAACTCACCACGACTTACAAGCACTTCTTTGTTTTTAGTAAAGGTATTTAAAATCAAAAATACAGCACTTGCGTTGTTATTTACAACAATAGCATCTTCGCATCCTGTTAGATTTTGAAGAGTTTTTACTATATGTGAGTATCTTTCACCTCTTTTACCTTCTATTAAATCATATTCAAGATTATTGTATGAAGTTGCTATTTGGATGGCTTTTTCTAGGCTTTTTTTATTTATTAAACTTCTTCCTAGATTTGTATGAACTATAATTCCTGTTGCATTTATAAGAGTTTGCAATGATGGTTCGATTAGATTGTTATAATCTTCTATAACTTGAAATACTAAAATATCTTCATTTATTGAATCTATCTTGTTTTCTAATATATCTTTTCGTAAATTTTCTATAATTTTTTTAGAAATTTTTGTAATTAATTCTTTTGAAAACCCATCAAAAGCCTTGTTATTGATAAACTTATCAATTTTTGGAATAGATTTTAGTAAAATCACTTTTACCCTTTCAGATAGTTTTAAAATTTTTTATGTAGAATTAGATTTCTAAAAGTGGGAGATATGTGTACCTGGTGGGCACCACAGGCTTCAACCCTGATTGTCGGTTTATGTGTAATACGCCGAGGTAGGTTCGATTCCTACATCTTCTCGCCACTTTATTGCCTTAAAATCATACTTATTAATATAAATTCACAAATCTTATCAAATTAAAAATTGATTTCAACTTAACATATGGTAAAAAATAATTTACTCTCAATAAATTATAAACTATAGTATAATAAGAGTAATGGAACGATATAACTATTATATCTTAGATATTGAAAGGTGATTAAAATTGAAAACAATATTTATAATTTTATTGATATATTTTAATACATTGATTTTAACTGCAGCTTCTGTTGAGTTAAGTAATGAAGAAAAAAACTGGCTAGTACAACATCCTATTATTACACTTGGTTCAGATTCAAGTTGGGCTCCTTTTATTATTGATAATAATGGTTTTATAACAGGTTATGACAAAGATATTTTAACTTTGATAAATGAAAAAACAGGTGCAAATTTTCAGTTGATACTAGGAGACTGGAAAGATATGGTTGAAAAAGCTATGAATAAAGAAATAGATGGATTAAGTACAAGCGTTGTTCATAAAGAAAGAGAAAATTATTTTAACTTTTCAGATACTTATGCAAATACACAAAAATATTTAATTACTTTAGCTAATAATCAAGAAGATATATATACTTTGAATGACCTTACTGATAAAAAAATAGCTTATCAAGAGGCAAACTTATTTGATAAAAAACTTTTGACTCAGTATCAAAACTCAATATTAGTACCTTATTCTTCAATTGAAGAACAATTAAAAGACTTAGTTAATGGAAAGATTGATTTTGTTTTAGGAAATCATGATATCTTTTTTACAGCAGAGAAAAAAAAGTTACCATATTTAAAAATTGCATATAAAGTATTAAATAGTGAACTTGATTTGGTATTTTCACTTAGAAAAGATTATCCTGAAGCTATTTCAATTTTAAATAAAGGTTTAAAAGCAATTTCTATAGAAGAGAATATAGCAATAGATAAAAAATGGTTCTCTTCTTCACATTTATTAAATAAAAATAGTTTATTTTTAACAAAAGAAGAAAAAGAGTATATAAAAAATAAAAAGTTATTAAAAGTATCAAATCTAGATACATTCACTCCTTTTAATTTTTATGAAAGAGGACGACCTAGAGGGTATAGTGTTGATTATATGAACATAGTTGGGGAATATTTAGACACTAAAATAGAGTTTGTTAGTAATAAAACTTGGGCTGAAAATCTAATAATGCTAAAAAAAGGGGAAATTGATTTAATTCCCCATGCTGCTATTACTGAAGAAAGAAAAGAGTATATGTCTTTTACAGATTTTGACCATATAGAACATATTACAGGAGTTGCAATTAGTAAGAATAGTGGTTTAAAATCAGTAAAAGATTTAAAGGATAAAGTAATTGCAGTCACAAATAATTCCTTTGTAGAAGCATATTTCGAAAAAGAATTTCCTCATTACACAATACTTTCAACCCAATCAACTGCAAAATCTATTGAGGCTTTATCTTTAGGACATGCTGATGTTGCTATTGGAAGTTTACCTAGTCTTAACTATTATATTCAAAAAAAATTGGCTAAGTAATGTTAAAACAGTAGTATTAAATGATTTAGGAATACCATTAAAAACAATTTTCCCAATGGCTGTATCAAAAGACAATCTAATATTAAAATCAATATTAGAAAAGGTAGATGCTTCAATTTCATATCGAGAAAAATCAAAATTAAGACAAAAATGGATGAGTATCACACCTCTTGAATTTACTAATTCTGAAATTACTGCTGAAGAGTTAGCCTATTTAAAGACTAAAAGAAGTATAAAAATGTGTGTGCTTCCTGATAGTCCTCCTTTTAGTAGTATTGACATTAATACAGAGTATAAGGGAATTGGTGCTGATTTTATTGCATTAATTTCTAAGTATATTGATAAGCCAATAGAATTAGTTCCCACAAAAAAATGGTCTGAATCTTTACAAAATATAAAAGATAGAAAATGTGATATTCTACCTGTTGCTATAAATGTACCTAGTCGTAAAGATTATTTGAATTTTACAGAGCCCTATGTAAAAGAACCTTTTGTTGTAGTGACTAAGTTAGATGAGTTTTATGTCAAAGATAGTTCTGATTTAAGTAATAAAAAAATAGGTGTTAATGAGGATTATGCTCTTATTGAAATTTTAAATGAAAAAAATCCTTTAATCCAAGTAGTTGGAGTAAAAAATATTGAAGAAGGATTGAAAAAAGTTAGAAGTGGTGAATTATATGGATATGTAGATACCCTATCAACAGTTGCTTATGGTATTCAAAAATACTCTTTATTTGATTTAAAAATAGCAGGAAACTTGGAGTTTAATATTGAGCTTGCTATTGCTTCAAGAAATGATGAAGCTCTTTTAACTGATATTATGCAAAAAGCCTTAGATGCAATTAGCGAAGAGAGAAAAAGAGCTATTATTAATAAATGGGTAGAAATAAAAGTAGCTCAAGATTTTGATTATAAAACCTTATGGCAAATCTCAGCTTTTTTCTTATTTATTATATTAGCAGTCTTATATAAAAATAGAGCGGTTATTCTTGTAAATCAAGAGTTGACAAAAGCAAATAAAATAGTAGAGAATCAACAAAAAATGGTTGATGATTTTGTTTTAATACTTAGCACTGACACAAAAGGTATTATTACAGATGTTAATGGAGCTTTTTGTAGAGCCATAGGTTACACAAAAGAGGAATTGATTGGAGAACCTCACCGTATTATGAGACATCCTGATATGAAAGATAGTTATTTTAAAGAGTTATGGGAAACAATTACTAACAATGCTAAATGGTCAGGAGAGATTAAGAATCTGACAAAAAATCAAACTACTATAATTTTTATCGTTAATATTGAGCCAATATTTGAAGATGATATAAAAATAGGTTATAGATCGATTTCTGAAGATATTACAGATAAAAAAAGAATTGAAGAATTATCTGTTACTGATAAATTAACAGGTCTTTATAATAGACTCAAACTTGATGAACTGATGTTAATAAAAATTGAAGAGTTTAGCCGATATAAAACAGATTTTTCTATTATATTAATTGATATAGATGATTTTAAAATGGTAAACGATACATATGGACATGATGTTGGTGATTATGTGTTACAAACCCTATCTAATATTTTAAAAGAGAATGTTCGAATATCAGATATTGTTTCAAGATGGGGAGGAGAAGAATTTATTATTATTTGTAGTAATACCGATTTAGGAGATTGTAAAGTTATAGCTGAAAATTTAAGAGTATTAGTTGAAGAAACAAATTTTGAAAAAGTTGGAAGAAAAACTATTAGTTTAGGAATAACTCAATTTTACCAAAATGATGATGCTAAGTCTATATTTAAAAGAGCAGATGATGCTTTATATAAAGCTAAAACCACAGGAAAGAATAAAGTTTGTGCAATTTAATTAAAAGCATTAATACTTCAATTAATATTACTATGTTAAAATATTGTATTAACACTAAAAGGTGCCTATAGCTTGAAAAAAATATTTATTATTTTATTAGTATGTTTTACAACAATTATATTAAATGCATCGCAAAATATTTTAACTGAAACTCAATCAAAGAAGAATCAAGAAGTGCCTTTTAATTCTCAGATTATAAATGAAAATATAAAAAACTATCTCTTACAAATGAAGAAAAAAAGTATTTAGAAAATAAAAAAGAAATAACTGTTGCAAATTTACCTACATTGCCTCCTTTTAATTTTTATGAAGATGGAAAACCAAAGGGTTATTCTGTTGATTATATGAAATTAGTTGGAGAGTACTTAGGAATTAAAATAGAGTTTATTAGTGATAAATCTTGGGATGAATATCTTTTGATGTTAAAAAATAATGAAATAGATTTAATCCCTCATGTGGCTGTTTCTAAAGAAAGAGAAAAATACCTAGCTTTTACAAACTTTAATCATATTGAATACAATACTGGAATTGCAATTAATAAAAATAGCACTATTAAATCAATGAAAGATTTAAATAATAAAGTGATTTCCGTTACTAATAGTACTTTTTTACATAACTACTTAAAAAACAAATTCCCAAAATATACTTTATTATTAACTTCTTCAACTGAAAAATCCATTGAAACTTTATCCTTAGGTGAATCAAATGCAGTAATCGGTAGTTTACCTACCCTTAATTACTATATTCAAAGAAATTGGTTAAGTAATATTAAAACTATTAGTGTTGATGATTTTGGAACTTCATTTAAAACCAATCTACCCATGGCTGTATCAAAAGAAAATGAGATATTAAAATCTATTCTAGAAAAAGTAAATCTAGCTATTCCTTATAGTGAAATAAATAAATTAAAACAGAAATGGATGAGTGTAACATCATTTGAATATTTAAATGATGATATTAATAGTGAAGAAATTGAATATCTAAAGACCAAAAAAAATATAAAAATATGTGTATTGCCAAACTGGCTTCCCTTTGAACAAATTGATGAAAATGGTAAGCACAAAGGAATTGGTGCTGATATTATGAAAATAATTTCAAAATATATAGATAAACCAATTGAGCTAATACCTACTAAAGAATGGGCAGAATCCTTACAAAATATAAAAGATAGAAAATGTGATGTTTTACCTGTAGTTATGGATGTTCCAAGTCGAAGAATTGCAATAAATTTTACTAAACCTTATGTAGAAGAACCTTTTGTTATTGCTACTACAATGGATAAATTTTTTATCAAAGATAGTACTTCTCTTAATAATAAGAAAGTGGGAATAGTAAGAAACTATGCATTTATTGAAGTTTTGAAAGATAAGAATCCTTCTGTAGAAATTGTTGATGTATCAGATACAAAAGAAGGATTAGAAAGAGTTAGGAGTGGTGAACTTTTTGGATATATAGATACTATGCCTACTATTGGTTATGCTATTCAAAAGTATTCTATGTTAGATTTAAAAATTGCAGGAAAATTAGAGTTTGATATAGAACTTAGCATTGGGTCAAGAAGTGATGAGCCAATTTTAAATACTATTATGCAAAAAGCTTTGGATTCTATAAGTCTAGAGCATAAAAGAACTATTATTGGTAAATGGATTGAAATAAAAGTTTTACAAGCATTTGACTATACTATTTTATGGCAAATTACTGCTATATTTTTAATTATTGTATTAGCTGTTTTATATAAAAATAGGACTGTTATTCTTCTTAATAATGAACTAACAAAAGCTAAAGAAGAAAGAGAAGAACAACAAAAAATGGTTAATAAATATGTTCCAATATTATCAACAGATACTAAAGGAATAATAACAGATGTAAATGAATCTTATTGTAATGCTACTGGTTTTTCAAAAAAAGAGCTAATAGGCTCTACCCATAGTATTATGAGACATCCAGATATGAAACATGAAGTTTTTGAAGATATCTGGAATACAATAAATAAAGATCAAATTTGGTCAGGAGAAATTAAAAATTTAAAGAAAAACAAAACTAATATAATTTTTAATGTAAATATTGAACCAATTTTTAAAAATAATATAAAAATAGGTTATAGATCAATTTCTGAAGATATAACCGATAAAAAAAGAATTGAAGAATTATCAGTAACTGATAAATTAACAGGTTTATATAATAGACTAAAATTAGATGAATTAATGATAATAAAGATTGAAGAATTTAGAAGATATAACGTAAACTTTTCTATTATATTATTAGATGTAGATAATTTCAAAAGTGTAAATGATACATATGGTCATGATGTAGGAGATTATGTTTTACAAACAATTGCAAAGACATTACGAACTCATATTAGAATCACTGATATTATAGGAAGATGGGGTGGAGAAGAGTTTTTAATTATCTGTAATAATACAAATTTAGATAATTCAAAAATCCTTGCAGAAAATATTAGAAAAATTGTAGAAAATATAAAATTTGATAAAGTAGGGACTAAAACTATAAGTTTAGGTTTATCAGAGTTTCAAAAAGATGATGATGTAAAAAGTATCTTTAAAAGAGCAGATGATGCTTTATATGAAGCTAAAACTACAGGTAAAAATAAAGTTTGCACACTTTAAGTAATTAAGTAAAGAAAAAATCTTTACTTAATTTAATGAATAATAATAGGCTTTATTCCTCTTGGAATTACCTGTCCTATGATACTTGCATAACCAAAAGATAGCTCTTCTAGTTCTTTTATATACTCAATAGCGTCACTTTCTTTCATGGCTATTAATAAACCACCTGATGTTTGTGCATCACATAATAAAGCTTTACAATAAGTAGGTAGGTTGTTCATATATAAAATTTTATCTTCTACATATTTTATATTTCTTTTTGTTCCACCTGGAATTACATCATTTGCACATAACTCTATAGCTTCATTTACAATTGGCACATCATTACATGAAATATTAAAGGTAACCAGTTCATTTGTGCATTCTAAGGCATGCCCAAGTAGTCCAAAACCTGTAATATCAGTACAAGAACTTACATCATATTTTCTCATTATTTTTGATGGTAAGTAATTTAAACTTGCCATTATTTTTGCGCAATCTTTTATAAAGTTTAAAGGTAATAAATCTCTTTTTATTGCTGTTGATAATATACCCATACCTAAAGGTTTTGTTAAAACTAATACATGCCCAATTTTTGAAGTATTATTTCTAATTATATCTTTTGGATGAATCATTCCTGTAACTGATAATCCATAATACATTTCAGGTGATTCAATAGTGTGTCCACCTAAAAGTACACCACCGCACTCTTTGATTTTTTCATTTCCACCATTTAAAATAAGTCCTAAAGCCTCTTTAGAAATATTTTTTTTGTCAAAACCTACAATATTCATGGCTGTTTTTACATCAGCACCCATTGCAAATACATCACTAAGTGCATTTGCAGCTGCAATTTGTCCATAAATATATGGATCATCAACAACAGGAGTTATAAAATCAAGTGTTTGAACTATTGCTTGTGTTTCATTTATTTGATATACACTTGCATCTTCACTTGTATCAAATCCTACTAAAATTCTCTCATCACTTGGAGTTAAACCGCAAATAGTTTGTTTAAGATCACCCGGACCCATTTTTGCAGCTCAACCAGCAGCTTGAACAAATTTTGTTAGTTTATATTCGTTGTTCATTCTTCTCCTTATATTAATTTATATGGGTTTTTATTTAAATTAGTAATTTATTATACTTACAATTTATTAAAATATTCATTATGTTCAAGTAAATTTTTTTTTACTTTTTAAGTATTTATTTATAAGAGATATATTAATATCTTTCAAATTAGTTCAAGACCATAGGTTATGGTTTGACATAAAGTTAACTATATTTACTTTATCTCTTCTGTAGAACAAAAAACTATTAGAGGTTAATCCCCCATGCAAAGAAGAACATTTCTACAAACAACAGCTACTTTATCAAGTGTTGCTGTATTAGCTCCGAGTTTTGCATTTGCAAATAAAGAAATAAATCCATTTGGAATTACAAGTAAACCAAGAAAATTTAGTGTTGCAAATACTTATTCAATAAATCCAAGTACTGAATCTACACAACTTTGGATACCACTTCCAAAAGATGAAAGTTACCATAAAGTTGTATCTTTTGATTATAAAGGAAATTTTACTGAAGCAAAAATTGTAAAAAATGAATACGATACAAGAGTTTTATATGTAAAATGGGACAAATCAGATAAAAAATCTGAATTAGAAGTTAACTTTGATGTAATTATGCAAGAAAGAACAACTAATTTCTCAAAGGCTACATCAAGTATGAATTACCCTGAAGATGTAAAAGTATTCCTAGAAGGAAGTACTCATATTCCTATTACCGCAAGTTTAACTAAATATGCAAAAGATATCGCAAAAGGTGCAAAAACTCCACTTGAAAAAGCACAAGCTGTTTATGACTGGACGGTTACAACTATGTATAGAGATGATAGTGTAATTGGTTGTGGATTAGGTGATGCTAAAAAAGCTATTGAAGAGAAAATCTATGGTGGAAAATGCACAGATATTAGTTCAGTATTGGTATGTTTATTAAGAAACTTAGGCATTCCTTCTAGAGAAGTTTTTGGTATAAGAGCTGGACAATCAAAAATCTCAAATGCTTGTGGTAAAGCAGATGATAAAGGTTTTGCAAATATTACAGGAGCTCAACATTGTCGTGCAGAATTTTATATAGATGGATTAGGATGGGTTCCTGCTGATCCTGCTGATGTTACAAAAGTAAGACTTGCTGAAAAATTAACAAATGAAGACAAAAAAGTAAAAGATGTTAAAAAATATTTCTTTGGTTCTTGGGAAATGAACTGGGTTGCATTTAATAGTGCTAGAGATTTTGTATTAAATCCAAAACCAACTCAATATCCTATAAATATGTTAGGTTATCCATATGCTGAGGTTGGAGAAGATGCTCTTGATTACTATACTCCTAAAACATTTACATATTCTTATACTTCACAAGAAATCATTTGAAAAAAAATAGGTTAACGATATTTGGAGCAGTTAGCACTGCTCTTTTATCTACGCTTTGCTGTTTACCAGCTTTTTTATTTATATTCTTTGGAGTATCAAGTGGTATTTTGACTTATTTTACAAGTTTAGAATATCTACGTATTCCTATGAGTGTTTTAACAGTTATTTTATTTATTTTAGCAATAAGACAATCAAATAAAAATATCTCTTGCCAAAAAGATAGAAGAAAAAAAATTACTCATTATACCTTTAGTATAGGCTTTTTCTTCCTATTAGTATTTTTGTTGTTTTACCCTGAAATAATACCTTACTTTATGGATTAGATTATGAAAATTTTATTTATAATATTTGCTTTTTGTTCTTTTGTTTTTGCTTCAAATGAATCACTTATAAAAGTTGAAGGAATGCATTGCCCTTTATGTACTACAGCTGTAAAAAAAGCAGTAAAAGCTGTAGATGGAGTTGAAAAAGTTAGTGTACGATTAAATACAAAAGAAGTTACAGTTACTTACAATGATAAAACAAACTTAAAAGAAATTTTAAGTGCAATTAAAACTACTTCATACGAAGGAGTTTTAATATCAACTACTTTGCATAATATTAAAAATTAAATATTAAAAACTAGCACCATAGTAAAATACATTAAATGGTATGCTGATAATTAAGATATTAATTCTTTTTTTAAATACTTGACATTATTACTAATTAGTAGTATAATTTTCCAAGGAGTATGAAATGAATAATAAATCACTAAAATCTTATGGTTTACGAACTGATAAATCTATGAAAACTGTTGTTAGATTAGAAAGAGCAGCTTTAAAAATAAACAATATGACAGTGAACTATTTATCACAACATAATCTGACGTTTAATCAATTTAAAGTTCTAGAAGTTTTATATCACTTAGGTGATTTAAATATAGGTTCAATCACAAAACTTACTATGAGCACACCTGGGAATATAACAGTTGTGGTAAAAAATCTCAAAAGAGATGAATGGATAACTTCTATAAAAGATCCAAATGATAGTAGAGTATCTATTTTGTCTATTACTCAAAAGGGAACAGATGTTATTGAAAAAGTATTTCCAAATCATGCAAATAATTTGAATAAAGCTTTAGAAATTTTAAGTGATAAAGAACTAGATACTTTATATGATTTATTGGACAAGGTTTATAAGGCAAACTGATATTTTTTTGCTTTATTAATACTAATTAGTAATATATTATAGATAAAAAAAGGAATAAAATGAAATTTTTAAAATTAAGCTTAGCATCACTTGTAGCTTCAAGTGCTCTATTTGCAGGAACATATAATGTTGACGCAAGTCATTCGAATGTTGGATTTAAAGTAAAACACTTAATGATTTCAAACGTAAATGGGAAATTTGATACATTTAGTGGTAACTTTGAATATGATGAAAAAACAAAAACATTAAAAAGTTTAGTTGGTGAAGCAAAAGTTGCTTCAATTAATACAGAAGATGCAAAAAGAGATGCGCACTTAAAATCTGCTGATTTCTTTGATGAAGCAAATCATCCTACTTTAACTTTTAAATTAGACAAAATTGATGGTGATTTTGCATATGGGAAACTTTCAATTAGAGGTATAACTAAAGATGTAAAACTTAATTTTGAAAATAATGGAGAAGCGATTGATCCTTGGGGAAATAAAAGGGTTGCTTTAGAATTAACAGGAAAAATTAATAGAAAAGATTTTGGTCTTAACTGGAATAAAGCATTAGAAGCTGGTGGAGTTTTAGTTGATGAAACTGTAAAATTAAACATTGAAGTAGAAGGAATTTTAGCTAAGTAATTAGCTAAAATTTAAAAAAGATAAAATTATGGCAACACAATTAGAAGCAAATAAAGAGTACTATTACTGTACTTGTGGTAAAAGTGAAGATGGAATTTTCTGTAATGGTTCACACAAAGGAACAGAGTTTATACCTAAAGTATTTACAGTATCTGAAACTAAAAAATATAATATTTGTGCCTGTAAGAAAACATCGAATGCACCATTTTGTGATGGTTCTCACTCTAAATAAGTATAAATTATGAATCCAACACTATTTATTTCACATGGCGCTCCAAATATTATTTTGAGTGATATCAAATCAAAAAAGAGAATAAAGAAATTAGCAGAGAATTTAGAAACACCAAAATATATTATTATATTTTCAGCACATTATTTAACAAAAGATTTAAAAATTATTTCACCCCAAGCAAATAAAATAATGTACGATTTTTATGGTTTTGAAGATGAATTATATAAAGTAAAGTATGAAATAAATAGTGATGAGAAATTAACATTAGAATTAATTGAAAAATTGAAAAAAAATAATATTGATATTTCAATAGATGAAAATAGAAAAAGTTATGACCATGGAGTTTGGAATGTCTTAGCCTTGATGTATGAAGATCTTAAAATTCCAGTATTACAAATAAGTATTCCAAGTTCTTATAGTACTGAACAGTTAATTAATTTAGGAATAAATCTTCAACAATTTAAAGATAAAGCTTTGATTATCTGTAGTGGTGGTATTACACATAACTTAGGCGATATGGGTATGAGTCTTACTACAAAAGATTATGCAAAGAAATTTAATAGTGATATTGTAAATATTATTGAAAATGCAAAAGAAGATGAATTAAAAAATATTGCAAAAAATATTAACTTCTATAAAAATCATCCTTCAACGGAACATTTTTTACCCTTATTTATAGCTTATGGAAATGCCATAAATAAGAAAGGGAAATCTTTCAATAAAGAAATGATTTATTCAAATATCTCAATGGAGAGTTTTATTTTTGATGAAAAGGAAACTTATAATTGATTAATGTATTATATCAGGAGTGAAAAATGTTAAAAAAATTGCAAAAAGAGAATATGGGTACTTCTAATTTAGGCTGGTTAGAAAGTAGATTTCATTTTAGTTTTTCAAATTATTATAACCCAAAGAATATGTGTTTTGGAGTACTTAGAGTGCTTAATGACGATATTATCCATACCACTTCTGGATTTGATATGCATCCTCATGAAAATGTGGAAATTATTACTTATGTGATTAATGGGGAACTAACACATAAAGATTCATTAGGAAATATTGAGACTCTAACAAGAGGTGATATTCAATATTTAAGTGCAGGTGATGGTATATATCATAGTGAATATAATAAAAATAAATCTCTTGATTTAAGACTTTTACAAATATGGATTATACCACCTAAAGTTGGACTTCCAAGACTTTATGGTTCAAATAAATTTGAAGAAATACAGAGAAAAAATAAATTTTTAAATATAGTATCAGGGCAAAATGGAACAGCTGATATAAAAATCCATCAAGACATAAATATTTATGTTAGTCAATTAGATTCAGATAAAAATTTAGATTTTCATATAGAAGAAAATAGACAGGTTTATTTTGTACAAATTGAAGGAAAATCAGATATAAATGGGCTTGTCTTAAATAATGGTGATGCAGTGGAAATAATAAATGAAAAACAAATAAATATAAAAGCCTTAGAAAATTCACATTTTTTATTTATTGAAATGGCAAAAGTATAATTCAAGCAAAGCATAAATTCAATTCCTATATTTAGAATATATTGCTATACTTTCACTTTTTTAACTAAAAAAATGATTTTAATAAGGCTAAAACAAATGAACCTAGCGCAAATACAAAAAGAACTGATTAAAGATTTTGACTTTGATAAGACTTTAGATATTCTTACAAAATTAGGAGAAAATTACTCTAAATATGATTTGATAGAAAATGCAAAAAATCTAATAAAAATGACCTATACTTCAAGAGAAATGGATGATGTATTTTTCTATGCAGCTTATCTTGTAGCTTCACGAGCTTATATTAAAGGAAGAGAAGTTCACTATAGTTTAAACTTTTCAATAGACATTCAATCGAATGTAGAATTTGATTTAAAAGAGACTTTTTCCCATAGAATAGTAAGTGAAAAAGAGTTTATTTTAAGAGAAGAACTAGCAAATCTTTTAGAAATAAATAAAGTTAAATATGAAGATGAAAAAGATGAATTCTCACAAACTAATATTTCTAAAATAGAAGAGATTTTAAAGATTTTAGATTAATTCTATTTTCATTTTGTCTTTTTCAAAAAATACTCAAACTTATCACAAATAAAACAAAACTCTTTTTAAAATTCCTAATAAAATTATTTGTCTTGACAAGTAAATCTAAAAGATGTATTATTTCATAAATGACTGACGGTCATTCATTAAAAAAGGTATTTTATGGCAAGAATTATAGATAAAGATGAAAAAAGAGCTAATATAGCATTATCTGCTATTAAACTTTTTTGTGAAAAGGGAATACAACAAACAAGTATTGATGAAATAGCCAAAAGTGCTGAAGTAGCAAAAGGAACTATATATCTTTATTTTAAAAATAAAGAAGAGATAGTTTTTACTATTTGGGATATTCTTTCTGCACAACATCAAGAAACTTTTCAAAAAAATATCACAGTAAATATGAGTGCAAAAGAAAAAATCCTAGAGTATTTTAATTTTAATCAACTTCAAGAAGAGTTTGATAAAGAGCAAATACTTAAACTTTTTCAACATTTTATAAGCTCAATGCTTATTGATGAAACCCAACTTTATACAGCATACTTTGAAAGTTTTTTCAAAAAAGATTATGACTTTATTTTTTTGTATTTAAATGAAGGAATTGATAAAGGTGAATTAATAATTGATGATGTTGATAACTTAACTAATATAATAATTCTACTTTTAAAAGGTCTATTAGTTAAATCAAAAGCTTCAAATATGACTTTTAATGAAACTCAAAATATTTTGAATAAACATCTTAGTTACTTACTTGACAATTACACAAAGGATAAATTATGAATAAATCAAAACTACTTAATAAAATGAGTGAACATATTAAAGGAATTATCAAATGAAAAAGATTTTTATAATTATATTATTTATGTTTCATTCCTTGTTTGCAGAGGATATTTATGCAACATTTGATGTTGTAAGTGATAAAGAGTCACAACTTGGACTTTCTGTATCAGGAATTGTAAGTACCTTAAATGTAAATGTTGGTGATAAGTTAAAAAAAGATGATTTAATTCTTTCTTTAAATAATACACAAGAAAAAAATGAATATGAAATTGCAAAAAAGAATGCAGAACATTCGGCTAATACTTATTCAAGATATGCAAAAATATCTAATGTTATAGATAAAGAAAAAATGGAGAACTACACTTTTGATAGGGATATTACTCAGTTAAATGCTAAAAATAAAGAAATCATTTTGAGAAAAACTGAGTTAAGAGCACCTTATGATTTAGTGATTACTAAAAAAAATATTGACTTAGGTGCTATTGTTTTAGCTTCTCAAACTAAACTTATTGATGTTATTGCTTTAGATGATGTGAAATTGATATTAAAATTAGATGAGAAATATTGGCAAAAAGTAAAAGTAGGGCAAAAGTTTATATATAAAGTTGATGGTAGTGATACAGATTATGAAGGAACTATTACAAAAGTATATCCAGTAATTTTAAAAGAAACAAGACAAATGCAAGCTGAAGTTCAAGCACAAAATCTTATGCCAGGTCTTTTTGGTAATGGCACAATTAAAGCAGAGTAAATAATGTATAAATTAGCTATAAATCGCCCAATCACAACTTTGATGGGTGTATTAACATTTGTTATTTTTGGAATTATGTCATATAAAAGTATGCCTATCAATCTTTTTCCTAATGTTGACTTTCCAATAGTTACAGTTCAAACTACATACAATGGAGCAGATCCATCTACTGTTGAAACAAAAGTAACTGATAAGATTGAAGAAGCGATTTCAGGTGTTGATGGTATTGATAAACTTATGTCAACAAGTTATGAAGGTTTTAGTGCGGTTACCATCCAGTTTAAACTTACAAAAGATTTAGATGAAGCCACAAATGATGTAAGAGATAAAATAGGTGCATTAAATCTTCCTTCTGAAGTTGATAAACCAGTTGTAAAGAAATTAGGGGGCGCAGGAGCTGTTATAAGTCTTTTTATAGCTTCAGATGGAAATGATACAAGCTCTTTAATGAGACTTGCAGATGAAAAACTTAAACCTCAATTACAAAGAATAAAAGGTGTTGGGGAAGTTAATATTTTAGGATATCAAGATAGAGAAATTCGTATTTTTATAGACCCCTTTTTATTAAATAAATATAATCTTAGCGCTTTAGACGTAAGTGCTATTATTTCAAAACAAAATATAAAACAAGGTGTTGGAAAAATCATTAATCAAAACCAAGAGATTATTTTAAAAGCTCAAGGTGATGCGCAAAATGTTGAAGAGATTGGTAATATATTAGTAAAATCAGGTGTTAGATTAAAAGATATTGCAACAATCAAAGATGGACTAAGTGATGCAAAAAGTTTTTCTTCTTATAATGGTCAACAAGGTGTTACTTTAGAAGTAAAAAAAATCTCAGGGGAAAATGTTTTAAATATCATCAAAGAGGTAAAGAAAGTACTTCCTAAACTTCAAGTCCTTGCAGGTGAAAATACACAAATTAAAATACTTCAAGATCAATCTGAAAAAATTATGGTAAATATTGATAATGTACAATTTGACCTAATCTTTGGAGCTTTTCTTTCTGTTTTTATTGTATTTGTTTTTTTACGAAATACAACAGCTACTTTTGTTTCAGCCTTAGCAATTCCCACTTCTGTTATTGGAACTTTTGCTATTATTGATTATTTGGGATATGACTTAAATCGTTTAACACTTATTGGACTTACCCTTGCAATTGGAATATTTATTGATGATGCTATTGTTGTAATTGAAAATATCATGAAAAAAATGGAAGATGGCGCAACAACATTTCAAGCTTCTTTTGAAGGTGCAAAAGAGGTTGCTTTTTCAATTCTTGCTATTTCATCTGTTTTATTAGCAGTTTTTGTACCAGTGGCTTTCATGGATGGAATTGTAGGAATGTTTTTTAACTCATTTGCAATGACTGTTGCTTCTGGAATTGTAATTTCTTATTTTGTTGCCATTATGTTTATTCCAAGTATTGGGGCAAGGGTTTTAAGTACAAAACAAAGTCGTTTTTATCATGCAACTGAGCCTATATTATCTGCCATTGATAAAAGTTATACTTGGTTATTAAAGCCATTACTTCGTTTTAAAACTATTACGATTATTGTAACAATTGGTATATTAGTTGCTTCAACTACTTTAAAAGTTGGAATGTCATTTTTACCAATGCAAGATAATGCAGAGTTTCAAATCACTATAAAAGCACCTGTTGGAATTAATTTAGAATCAATGAAAAAAGCTATGATTCCCTTTGATGATATGTTAAAAGAGGATAAAGATATTTTATATTCAATTTCATCGATTGGTTATAACTCAGCTCAAGAGTTACATAAAGGAAGAGTTTATGTAAAACTTAAAAGCTTAAAAGAAAGAACAAAAACACAAGAAGCAATAATTCAATACTATAGGGATAAATTCTCATCAATTAAAGATATGATAATATCTGTTGAGAAAGTAGATGATTTTGATACAGGAACAACAACAGCACCTGTTCAAGTTGTAATCAAAGGTGATAAACTTGAAGAATTAGATGTTTTATCTACAAAGTTAATGAATATTCTAAAAGAAACTCCTGGTGTTGTGGATGTTGATAGAGATTTTGAAAATGGAAAACCTGAGATTAAAATTGGTATTTTAAGAGAAAATGCCCAAAGAGTAGGAGTTAGTGTTGAAGATATTGCTTCAATTTTAGGTTCAGCATATTCAAGTGATAGTGCAGTTTCATATTTTGAAGACAATGGAAGACAATTTGATATAACTGTTCGATTAAAAGATAATTTTAGATCTTCACTTGATGATTTAAAAAAACTACAAGTTCGTAATTCAAATGGTCAATTTGTTGCTCTTGATGGATTAATAAAAATCGAAGAAACTCTAGGAAATGCTTCAATAAACAGATTTGATAGGGAAAGAAAAGTTTTAGTAACAGCAAATATTTTTAATACTTCCCTTGATAAAATCGTAGAAATTGTTGATTCTAAAATGCCAGAAATTTTACCTTTAGGATATAGCTATCGTTATACAGGAGATGTTGAAAATATGGTAGATACAAATAAGGCTTTTGCCTCTGCTGTTTTCTTTGCTGTAATTTTGATTTATCTTATTCTTGCAGCATTATATGAATCACTTATTCAGCCCTTTATTATTATGATTTCAATGCCTTTATCTTTTACAGGAGTTATGGTTGCTTTATATTTAAGTGGAAATTCTTTTAGTTTATTTGTAATGATTGGGATTATTTTACTCTTAGGAATGGTTGGTAAAAATGCTATTTTAGTTGTGGATTTTGCAAATCGTGCAATCAAAGATGGAAAAAGTATTGATGATGCACTTTTAGAAGCAGGTGAAAAAAGGTTACGTCCAATTTTAATGACAACCTTTGCAATGATTGGAGCTATGCTTCCTTTAGCTTTTGGAAGTGGAGCAGGGCATGAAAGTAATGCTCCGATGGCAATAGCAATTATTGGAGGACTTATAAGTTCAACTATCTTAACCCTTTTAGTAGTTCCTGCTATTTATAAATTTATGTATCCACTTGATGCATGGCTTAGAAAATGGTACGAAAAAGGTATAGTTAAATAAAAAAGCATATAAACTATAGATTCTCTAATGTTTTTTCATTGAATCTATAAGTTTTATGTTGAACTTTTACCAAGATATTTTTTTCTGCTAACTCTTTAAATAGTTTAATAAGCGTTGGTTTTGAAATTGAAAAACTATCCATTATATCTGTATATGAAGCTGTAAAAAGGTTTTCATTATCTAAATTATTTAGAATATATTTTATAATTGCAACTTGCTTTCCATCTGTTATAGCTGAAATTGTTTTTATTAAATTATTGTTTTTTTGAATCTCTTTTTTTTGAACAATTGGAAGTAAAATATCGTGTAAACTATTTAATAACTCTTTAATATTTATAGGTTTTATAATATAGTTTTCAACTTTTAATCTTATTGCATCTAATAAATATTGAGTATCAGTGTGAGCAGTTGTAAGAATAGTAGGAATATTTATATTTTTATTTTTTATGTGTTTTAAAAAATCAATACCATTTTCATCTTTTAATAAAATATCAGAAATTATTACATCAACTTTTTTATTTAAAAGTATATCTAAAGCTTCACTTATAGTTTTTACAGCATAAATATTGTTTACAAAATCTTCTAAAATATCTTTTGTATGTTTTAATAGATTTTCATCATCTTCAAGATATAAAATATTGAATTCATGTAAAATATTTAAATCATTGTTATTCATCATCACTCTCTTTATAGTTGTTTTTTATAGGTATTTTTATTGTAAACAAAGTACAGTCAAAAACTCTTTCATCCTTTATTTTATGGCGAATATTTTTACAAGATAATTGACCTTCCATATGTTTTTCAATTATTTGTTTAGACATATAAAGTCCTATTCCAGTTCCTGCACTTTTATATTTTGTTGTATAGTAAGGTTCGAAAATTTTTGGTAAAACTTCTTGAGGTATTCCTCCTGCATTATCTACTATATTTACAACAAGATTATTCTCAAATTTATTTACAATTATTTTTATGATTCTATCATTTTTATTAACATTTGAACATAAAGCATCTTTTGCATTTGTGATGATATTTAAGAACACATGAGATAATTCATTATAAAAACTATTGATTTCTACATCTTTTTTTATTGTTAACTCAACTTTTATATTCTCTCTTAATAATAAATATTTTGAAAGCTCAATAGAGTGTTCAATACAATTTTTAATTGAAAATTTACTTTTTATTTTATTTGGAGAAAAGAAGTTTTTAAAATCATCAAGGGTATTTGACATATTATTAGCTAGAAACAGGGCATCTTTAACTTTTTCATCAACAAAATCAGGTGTTAATTTACCTAATAATAGTTTTGTTTGAAAGCTTTGAATAATCATGGTAATAGATCCCAATGGTTGTCTCCATTGGTGAGCAATATTGTTTAACATTTCACCCAAAGATGCAAGTCTTGCTTGTTGGAACATGATAATATCTTTTTTTCTATTTTGGGAAACTTCTTTTGAAATTTTTGACTCAAGGGACATATTTAACTCTTGAAGTTCTTTTGTTTTTATATCAACTTTTTGTTCAAGTGAATTATGTAATTTTTTGAAATTGTTTATAATAAAAATAGACAAAATAATAGAAAATAAAAATACTATAAAAATAGAAATAATAGAGAAAATCAAAATGATATTAAAAATTTTATCAGTATTTCTTTTTTCATTAATAGCTAATGATAAATCATAATTAATTAAACTTGTTAGATAAATAGAAACGGCATTTATTTGAAGATTTAGTTCTAAATGGAATTTTTCTTCATTAGTATCTATATTTATTTTAGCAAGTTTACTTTTTATGATTTGCATTTTTGTATTAATATTATTCATAATATTGTTTTTTAGGGCTTTATTTTCATAATAATTTTCTTCTTTAATTATGAAATCTTTAATAAAAGTTGTTAAAAAATCTTTATTTTGTACTTTTATTTGATTTTTGTATAAAAGCCAGTTCTTATCAATAATTTCTTGGGCTAATTTTAAAACTTCAGAAGTTTGTTCAAAAGAGATTTGTTTTTTCTCAAAATCTCTTAATGTATCTTGAACATTTACTTGAAAGGTATCTTTTATATTTTCTAGTTGCATTAAACTTTTTGTTCTTTTATCAAATAAAATATCAAAATCTTGTTTTACTGCAAAAATAGATATTTGTGAAAGTATAATAATACAAATCATTCCTCCTGCGATTATAAAAATTAAAAAAGCAGTTTTATATCTAAATTTTAAATTATCAAAATAATTTATTAGTTTATCAATTTTATTTTTCATTTTTCAACTCAAGGAATTGATTGTTTTTATACTCAAATAAGTAAACGTTATTTAAAAGTTGAGAGTTCTCAAATTTAATATTAATTCCTTCTAATAAGTTAGTAGGTGTTGTTTTTAGCATATAAATAAACTTTTCTCTAGTAATATCACCTTGAATTCTAGAAATTGCATTTACCAAAACTTTTGCAGATAAAAATGCTTCAAGGGATAAAAATCCTAATTCTTCATTTGGATAATATTTTTTCATAAGATTTTGATACTCAAAAACTACAGGAATATCGCTATTTATATAGCTAGGAACAACTTGTGAAAAAATTAGATTTTGAGTATTTGTATCTAGTTTTTCTAGTTCTTTTATCATAGAGTTCGCATCACCAAAAGAGATATTACAAAAAATTGTATCTTTTAGATTTTCATTTTCTTTTGCTTTTTTGATAAATAAAGAGTTTGTTTTATAAGCTCCTATCATAAATATAACTTGGGGATTTGCATCTTTTATTTCATTAAAAGCATGACTTATTGATAGGGTATTTCTTTTATAAGAACCCTCAGCTACAAGTTTTATATCTTTATTTTTAAGGGCTTGTAATAATGAAATATATCCTTCTTCTCCATAATCATCATTTTGATAAAAAACGGCAACTTTATTTAGCTTTTTTTGCTTAGACAAATAGTTTATCAATGCTTCAATTTCTTGATTATAAGATGCTCTAAAATTTATGAAGTTTTCATTTTTATTATCTCTTAGAAAAGAAGCTCCTGTAAATGCTGAAAAAAATGGAATATTTTCATCATATAAAATAGGTAAAACTCTTTTTACCGTGGGAGTTCCAACAAAACCAAAAAGAGCAAATACTTTTTCTTTATAAATAAGTTTATTTGTGTTTTCTAAGGTGAGCTCAGGCTCGTATTTATCATCGTATGTTAGAAATTTAATCTCTTTATTTCCAAGTAAATGATTTTCATTTGAATAATTTAAATAACTATTTACACCACTTGTAACAGCATCTCCCCAAGATTTTATAATTCCACTATTTGGTAGTGAAGCGCCAATAACAATTGTTTTATCTTTGAATACATCATCTTTGAAATATATATAAAAAATAATAAATATAAATATAATTATAGGTAGTCGTTTTATCATGTGATAGTTTACAGAAAAAATTAAAAAAAATACTTTAGGGCACCTCTAAAAATTAGTCAATATTCATAAAAATTGAAAATATTCATAAAATCACTGATGATGTATACTTTGCAATAAAGCGACAAAACCCTTTATGTAAGGCTTTTTGTAGGACTTTTTAGCTAAAATATCTATATAAATATAGGTACAAAGGTTAAAAAATGGCAGGACTATTTGACTACGAATTTCAATTGGAAAAAATCAATAAACATCAACCACCGCTACAAAAACTAAACAAGATTATTGATTGGGAGATGTTTAGAGAAACAATTGAATCAGCTTTAGAAAAAGAGGATAGAAAGTCAAATGCAGGAAGAAAGCCATACGATAAATTGCTAATGTTTAAAATTTTAATACTTCAACGATATTATAATCTTTCAGATGAACAAACAGAATTTCAGATCAAAGATAGATTATCATTTTTAGATTTTTTAGGATTGCAAATCGGTGATGATGTACCAGATGAAAAGACTATATGGTTGTTTAAAGAGCAACTAAAAGAGAAAGGTTTATCCAAAAAATTATTTGAACTATTTACCTCTAAACTTATCTCAAATGGAATAGTTGCCAAAGAGGGGACAATCGTTGATGCTTCATTTGTAAATGTACCCAAACAAAGAAATACAAGAGATGAAAATAAACAAATCAAAGAGGATAAAATGCCACAAAGCTTTGAAGACAATCCAAATAAAAAAGCTCAAAAAGATTGTGATGCAAGATGGACAACAAAAGGAGGTCAAAGAGAATATGGATATAAAGATCATGTAGCCTCAGATCAGAAAACTAAAATTATCACTAAATATGAAGTGACGCCAGCTTCAACCCATGATTCACAAGTGGTTAAAGATTTGATAGATGGAGATGATAATACCCTCTATGCTGATAGTGCTTATAAATCTGAAGAGACTGAGCAATATCTCGAAAGTAAAAATGTGAAATCAAAAGTTATCAAAAGAGCCTACAGAAACAAACCCTTAACCAATGCCCAGCATAAAGAAAATTATAAACACTCTAAAACAAGAGTAAGAGTTGAACATATATTTGGAACACTTACAACTCAAATGCATAATGCACTTAATCTTCTCTCAATTGGAATAGATAGGATAAAGTCCACAATAGGACTTACGAACCTTACCTACAACTTAGTCAGATACGAACAGATGGTTAGATTACAAAAGGTAAAATTGATATGAAAAGAGTTGGGAAATGGATGAAATATCCAAAATATTAGGGTGATTTCCACAAAATTCTTAGTAAAGTTCAGTTAGAATTGGGCTGAGATTTTTTAAAAATCAAAAAAAGTAAAAGTTGGGAGCTTTAAAAGGTATTTTTAGAGGTTCCCTTTAAATTGATAGTATACAAAAGTAACAGTTTTAACAAAAAAGGTAAAATATTTTTTAACTTTTAAGTATTGTTTAATTTTTAAACATATAAAATAAATAAAATAACTTTTAGTAAAAAGGGCATAGTTTATGCAAGATTTTATATATTATAATGCTTCGGGGCTAGATTTTCCCATCAGTGAGCAGATACTAGTAACAAACAATATTGAAGAACTAAAAGATAAAAGTTTTTTAATTTCAAACTCAAAAGAAATTAATTGTGAACTAAGTGCACAAGAAATAGATTTCTATATAAAAAATACACAAGATTCACTATCAGATAAAATTAAAAATGTTTTAAAACTTTATGAAATTGCTGCGACAAAATACGATTTTGCTCAAGATATTTCATATTCAAGTGAAGTTTCAAAAGAACTTCTGCTAATCACAAGTAAATCAGAAGATTATGAACTATTTATATCAAAAATTAAATCAGATGATTTCGAACTTTTTTCAATAAATGAAGAGATAATTAAATCAATATCAGGACATATCGGAAATCTTCAAGTAATTGTTGATGATGAGGGAGAAGATGTAACTTTAAATGTTTCTCAAATTGTTTGGTTTGATGCTAAACAAATGGGATTAGATCAAAGCGGAACTTTTGATCCAAATTTATCAAGTGTTGATGATGTAATACAAACTTTAAAAGAAAATATAAATTCATACTCTTATAAAAAATTCACAACTTATGATAAATCAATCTGCCAATATGATGGAAGAAGAGAAGTTATTTGTAGTAAATGTGAAGAAGTTTGTCCAACGGTGGCTATTACTAAAGATGATAAAACTAAAACATTAACTTTTTCACAAATAGATTGTCATGGTTGCGGAGGTTGTATCTCTGTATGTCCAAGTGGTGCTTTAGAATATGCACCTATGAATAGAGAATCTATCTATGAAGTTAGTAAATTTTATAAAGAGACTCACCCTTTAATTATTCCTGAAAAAATGAATATTACAAATTTAGAATCATTTTTAAAAGAAGGTGTATTACCTCTTGCAATTGAAGGTGAAAAGTTTTTAGATGAATCTTCTTTTTTAACTCTTCTTCAAATGTCAGGATCTCAAATTATCTTTTATAGTGACTTTTTATCAAAAGGTTCAAAAGATGCAATTAGAATTGTAAATGATATTTATCAAAAAAAATATTCAAAAGATGCAATTTTAGTAGCTATGAATGAAGATGAATTAAAAACTGCATTGGAAGAAGTTTCTTTTGTGGAAAATTCATATTTCAATTTTAATCAAGACACTCTTAAAAAAAGAGAGATTTTTTCACATAGACTTCAAAAACTCATAGGTGAAGATAATCTAGGTATTGTTAAAACAGGTGAACATGTACATTATGGAAAAGTAATTGTAAATGAATCAACTTGTACTTTATGTCTAGTTTGCGTTGGATCTTGTAATGTTGGAGCATTAATTGCAGATGCTAAAGATAATACATTAAGATTAAATCCAAGTTTATGTACCTCATGTGGTTACTGTGAAATTTCATGTCCTGAAAAAGATTGTTTAACAATACAGCGTGATATTATAGAACTACAACCATCTTGGTTTAAAGACAGTGTTTTAGCACAAGATACGCTTTTTGCCTGTGTTGAATGCGGAAAAGAGTTTGCTACAACTAAAGCTATTGAAAAAATAGCAGCTATGATGGGACCAATTTTTTCTGTTGATCCTGTAAAAGAGAGAAGTTTATATTGCTGTGCTGATTGTAAACCAAAAATTATGATGCAAAGCTATTTTGATAAAAAAAATCAAGGAGAAAATAATGCAAGATAATCAAACAATAAATAAAGCAAGAGCTTTATACTACAACCTTTTTGCAAATTTCTTTGTGGAGAGTTCTAAGAGTGAGAACTACTTTGAATTATTAAGATTAATAAATATTTTAAAACAAAATCCTCTTGATGAACTTTCAGGTGAAGCTTTAGAAAATATTTCAAGCTTATTGGATCCTAGTTCAAATGTTGCTTTATTAAAAGAGTTTGATGATTTATTTCATAATCCAACAACTAAAAAAATCAGACAAACAGCATCATTCTATGATGAAGGCGTTGAGTCAGGTAAAAAAAGAGTTGAGATGATTCAATTTGTTGCTAAAACAAAAATTAGAAGAGATGAAAAAAACTATTTTGAGTATGAAGATTCAGTTGGGTTTATTTTTTCTTTAATGGCAGAATTAACAAATCAAATATCAAATGGTGAAAAAGTTTATGAAAATACAGTTCATTGTATTTTTGCTGAAATTTTAAATGAATTTATTGAAGAGTTTGCTAAAGATGTATTTGAGCATAATAGTTCTAAAATATATAAAGAGTTAATGATAGTTCTTCATTCATTTGTTGCTTTTGAAAGATTATATTTAGAAGTATCTAAAGCTCCTAAAAAAGAGCGAATAGTAAAAAAAGAAGAAGAAACTTGTGATGTTATTTCAGATGAAGAAATGGCTAGACGTGCGAGAAATAAAGCATTAAAAGCATTAGGACCAAAAGAAGAAGAAGCTTGTCCTATTGATATTGTAAGTGTGGGTGAAACAGAAATCTAAAAAGGTAAAAACCTTTTTAGAGATTTTATAAAGAAAGTTTTGCTTTTTTTATAAAGTCTCTTAATAAAGTGCCTTTTAAAAACCTTAAGTTTTTAAGAGTGCCTTTTAGGGGCTCAATTTCTATAAGGAGGTCAGTCGTGCAAGAAAGCAGAAGAGAATTTGCAAAAAAAGCTGCAATGGTCGCTGCGGGAGCGGCAGTTGTTGGTGGTTCGAGTGTGTTGGCTAATAGTAGTGAATCATCTGTTCAAGGTGATAGCAATAATGGTGTTGTTTTAGGGAGCTCTAGAAAAAAAGAGATTCTTTACAAAAAAACTGCAGCTTGGGAAGAATTTTACAAGACTGCAAAATAAGTAAAAGGGAGATAGTATGTCAGCAAATACATATGAATCTCTAAATGCAAAAGTAGGACGACGGTCATTTATGAAAATGGCTGCAGTTGCAACTGCATTTGGAGTTACATCATCTTTTGCAAGCACTACTGCTACTAGACAAGCAACTGTTGAAGAGATTAAAAATCCTTTTCCAGGTTCAAAAATGGTTAAATCTATTTGTACTGCTTGTTCTGTTGGTTGTGGTGTAATAGCAGAAGTTCAAAATGGTGTGTGGGTAAGACAAGAAGTTGCACAAGATCACCCTGTATCTCTTGGAGGTCACTGTTGTAAAGGTGCCGATATGATTGATATGGTTAGATCAGAAGTAAGACTTAAACATCCAATGGTTAAGAAAAATGGTCAATGGCAAAGAATTTCTTGGGATGAAGCTTTAGATGGAATTGCATCTAAACTTGAAGACTTAAGAAAAACGTCAGGACCTGATTCAGCGATGTTTTTAGGATCAGCAAAATTCAATAATGAACAATCGTATTATTATAGAAAATTTGCAGCAATGTTTGGAACTAATAATATAGATCACCAAGCTAGAATTTGACATAGCTCAACAGTTGCCGGTGTGGCAAATACATGGGGTTATGGTGCTATGACAAATTCTTTAGGAGATATTCAAAATTCTAAAGCGATTATAATTTTTGGAGCGAATCCTGCTGTGAATCATCCAGTTGGTTTTCAACATTTCTTAAAAGCAAAAGAAAGAAATAATTCAAAAATTATTGTAATAGATCCTAGATTTACAAAAACTGCTGCAAAAGCAGATTTATATGCACAAATTAGACCAGGAACAGATATTCCATTTATGTATGGAATGTTAAATATTATATTTGAAAATGGATGGCATGATAAAAACTTTATTAATGATAGAGTTTTTGGTATGGATGAAATTATGGCTGAAGCTAAAAATTGGCCTCTTGAAAGAGTGGCTGACGTTACAGGTGTTAAAGCGGATTTAATTTTACAAATTACAAAATTATATGCAGCTGCAAAACCCGGAACATTAGTTTGGGCAATGGGATTAACGCAACATACAAATGGAACATCAAATACTAGAATGGCTCCAATCTTACAACTTGCTCTTGGAAACATGGGTGTTGAAGGTGGTGGAACTAATATTCTAAGAGGTCATGATAATGTTCAAGGGGCAACAGACTTTGGTTGTTTAGCTGATTCATTACCTGGATATTATGGTTTAGTAGAAGGTTCTTGGAAATATTTTGCATCATCTTGGGGAGTAGATTTTAATTGGCTTCAAGGTAGATTCAAAGATCCATCATGGATGGGTAAAAAAGGATTTACATTAGCTAGATGGTGGGCTGGAGTTTTAGGTGAAAATCCTGGAGAAGATGCTATTCATAATGCAGGAACAAAATTAAAAGCTTTATTTGTAATGGGTAATGGAATTACTTCTACTGCTCAAACAAAAAAAGTTAAAGAAGCCTTAGATAATCTAGAACTTGCTGTATTCTGTGATCCATTTGTTAATGAAGGTGCAATTTTAACAGACAAACAAAATGATGTTTATATTTTACCAGCAGCAACTCAATTTGAAACAAGTGGTTCAGTAACTGCTACAAATAGATCTGCTCAATGGAGATATGAGATTATTAAACCTATGTATGAATCTAAGGCTGACCAAGACATTATGTTTGAATTAGCTAAAAGATTAGGATTCTATGATGAATTAGTTGCTGGAATGGGTAAAGGGAAAGATTTCTCATGGCCTGAAGATGCAACAAATGAAATTGCAAGAATCATCAAAACTATTGGATTAACTGGATGGACAGCTGATAGATTGAAAAAACATACAGACAATTGGCATATGTTTGATGAAGTAACATTAAGAGGTTATGGAGATATGACTGGTGAGTACTATGGTTTACCATGGCCTTGTTGGACAACATCTCATTCTGGAAGCCCGGTTTTATATAATATAAATTTACCTGTTAAAGAAGGTGGAATGGGATTCAGAAACAGATTTGGTGTTGAAAAAGATGGTGTGGATTTACTTGCAGGTAAAGGTAGTGCACCAAAAGATTCAAACAACAAAGATGGATACCCTGAAATCACAGCTGAAAATATTGAAGCTGTTTTAGGAATAACTTTAACAGAAGATGAAAAAGCAAAAATTGGTAAAAACTGGAAAGTTGATAAGTCAGATATTATTGCTGAAAAATGTATGGAAGCTGGAATTGCGCCTTATGGAAATGCAAAAGCTAGAGCAAAAGTTTGGGATTGGGCTGATACTATTCCAAAACATAGAGAACCATTACATTCACCAAGAAGTGATTTAGTAAAAGAATATCCAAGTTTTGCCGATAAACCAGATCACTGGAGAGTTGATACAAGATATATTTCTGAGCAAACTAAACAAGATTGGGCAAAAGATTTCCCAATTAACTTAGTTACAGGAAGACTTGTAAATATGAATGGTGCTGGTATGGAAAATAGAGCTAGTAAATATCTTGCAAAATTAACACCTGAAATGTTCTGTGATATTAATCCAGATTTAGCAGGAAGATATGGTATTAGAGATGGTTCTATGATGTGGATTCATTCACCTCAAGGAACAAAAATTAAAGTAAAAGCACATTATTCTCATTCAGTTAGTCCTGATAGAATATTTATTCCAATTCACTTTGCAGGTGTATTAGAAGGTGAAAGTTTACTTCATAAATATCCTGATGGAACTGCTCCTTATGCGACAGGTGAGAGTGCAAATACTGTTACTAACTACGGTTATGACATTGTTACTCAAATCCCTGAAACAAAAGGTGGATTATGTCAGATTTCAAGAGTGTAGGAGAATAACATGAGTAATAATAATGTAGATTTCGCCAGAATGAAATTTTACTGCGATGAGCACAGATGTATTCATTGTGATGGTTGTTCTGTTGCTTGTGCTGAGGCACATGAACTACCTGTTGAAATTTCTAGAAGAAAAGTTGTAACAGTAAATGAAGGTAAGCAAGGGATGGAATTTTCTCTATCTGTTGCTTGTATGCATTGTACTGATGCACCTTGTGAACAAGTATGTCCTGTTGATTGTTTTTATATCAGACAAGATGGTATTGTTTTACATGATAAAGATAAATGTATTGGTTGTTCATATTGTTTATATGCTTGTCCATTTGGAGCTCCTCAGTTCCCAGCTAACGGTGCTTTTGGTACTAAAGGTGTAATGGATAAATGTACAATGTGTGCAGGTGGTCCAGATGAAACAAATAGTGAACATGAAAGAGAACTTTATGGACAAAATAGAATTGCAGAAGGAAAAGTTCCTGTATGTGCTGCTATGTGTTCAACAAAAGCTTTACTAGTTGGAGATGCTGAATCAATTTCAAATATCTATAGAGAAAGAGTAATGTCATTTGGTCATGGTGTACAAACTATGCCTTATGGTTGGGATAAAGCGTATGGAAAATAAAAGTTTTCTAAGTGAATATAAGGCCTATTTAATTATAGGCTTTTTATTCATCCTTTTAACATATTGGTATTTCTGGTTAGCATCAATTGCTGATATAAATTATGTTTATAAGTTTATATTACAAATGTTGCAAGGTAATTTCACAGGTCAAGTGGTACCATTTGAAAGCTTAACTCACTATCAACAGATGGAAGTAGGGCTTTTTGGACCAAGATATGATGCAATTGCACCAGAAGTTATAAGAGCATTTGAAGAAAGACAGCATTTACTTCCAATAGTATTTACAGTTGAATTCTTCTTATTCTTAACTATGTTTATTGTAGCAAAAGGAAGAAAACAAGCAAAAATTACAAGGGAAAATGATAAGGTTCAAATTTATTCAATCTTTCAAAGATTGGTAATTTTACTAAATATTATCATTATGATGTATCTATTTATCACAGGTTTTTCAATTACATTTGGAAACTGGACAGGTGGTGGATATATTGCAAGATTAATGAGAGCAACACATGAAATAGTAGGTCTTGGATGGATGCCAATTTGGTTTATTATGACTATAATTGCTTTTAAAGATCACAAATTTTTCGTAAGACCAAGTTCTAAAATATGGAATAAAATTTTCCTAAGAGGAAAGTATAAGCATATGGATAGAATTAATTATTATATGTATGTTGCTTTTGGTTCATTATTAGTACTTAGTGGATTTGTAATTTGGTATATGTTTCCAAATGCTGCAACACATGCTGAAACTATACAGATAAAAAGATTTATTTTGTTTATACATTTTATGGGTAGTGCGATTATTTCGTTCTTTACTTTTGAAACAGTTTATTCATACTTTGTATCTGTAAAAGGTTACATCCCAGGAGTTGTAACTGGAAAATTACCTCTTGAGTATCTAGAACAATTAAGACCCGACGTTTTAGAAGAGGATAAGAATTTATTAAAAAAAGATTAGTAAATAGCTCTTTATGAGCTCTTTGCTTTTCTTTATATATTATAATATGCTAATTTTGCATATTAAAGGAAAGATATGGACAACGCCAAATATTTAAAAACCGTAATAATTGACAAACTTATAGAAAATGAAGCAACTGTATTTGAAGACGTGACTATTGATGAGTCACGTCTTAACCTTTTTTTAAACGGAGAGAAAGCCATATCAATGATGTGTATTCCAAAAGATCAAGACGCACATGCAATTGGTTTTTTAATGAGTGAAAATGTAATATCATCTATTGATGACATCGAAGAGCTAACGGTTAGTGAAGATGGATTAAGAGTAGATGTAAAAGCAAAAATTGATGAAGATTCACTACAAAACTTATATAAAGAAAAAACACTAGTAAGTGGATGTGGTGGTGGAGTCACTGGAAATATTGAAGGAAGTTTAGAAATACCATTTAATCAAACTGCTTTCAAAGTTAAACCCGAAACTATTTCAAGTGAAATTAAAATATTTTATCATGAAAGTGAACTTTATAATTTAACAGGTTGTGTTCATAAAGCAATGATTTATTTATTAGATGGAACAACAGTAACAGCTGAAGATATAGGAAGACATAATGCTATTGATAAAGCAGTTGGAAAATGTAAACTTCAAAGACTTGATACTACAAAATCAATATTATTTGTAAGTGGAAGATTAAGTTCAGAAATGGTTACAAAAGCTGTTATGCATAGGGTTCCAATAATAGTTTCAAGAACTGCGCCAACTTACTTAGGAGTTCAAACTGCACATAAACATGGAATTACTCTTATTGGATTTGCAAGGGGTAAAAAAATGAATCTTTATACGCATGGTGGAAGAATAGATGTCTAGTATTGATGATAATTTAAAAATAGAATTAGATAAAGTTCAAAAAGATTTACTTATGACAAATTTAGATGAAGAGGGGAAACTCTCTTGTCTAAAAGCTTTTAAAGTTGCCAGATTAATTGGTAAAAAACCAAAAGAGATGAGTGCCATTACAAAAAGTTTAGGTATAAAAATTACAAATTGTGAGTTGGGTGTTTTTGGGAAATTAAAATTTCAAGACCCAAATATTCATGTTTATGATAAATTAAAACAAAACTATATGGGCCATAAAACTTTAGAATGTAAAGTATTGTGGGATGAAGCTCAAAACTCAACACTACGAACAGTAGGTTCTACTGTTAAAAACTCTGATATTGAAGTAGTTCATTGCCAATTAGGATGTTTTAGAGAAAAAAAAGGTCATAAAAATGGAAATAAAAGTTAAAGTTTGGATTGAAGATGAAAATAGAAATCTTATTTTTGGAAGCGGAAAAACTGAGATTTTAAATCAAATAGATCAAACAGGCTCAATAGCAAAAGCTGCACAAAATGTTGGAATGAACTATAAAAAAGCATGGTCTCATATAAAAATTCTTGAAGAGTATATTGAAGATGATTTAGTATTGACAAAAAAAGGTCGAGCAGAAGATAGTGGAAGTAAATTAACTTTAAAAGCTAAAGAGTTAATGAAACTTTATAAAACACTTGATGAAGATATAAAAGAGTATTCTCAAAAAAGGTTCAAAGAACTTTTTTTAGATAGGGAATCTGATATAGTAAAGGAAAGTAAAAATGTATAAACTTAATATTTTGCAATATAATAATATGCAAAATTTGCATATTAAAGATGATATGTCTTTAAATATTCTAAGTAATAATGAAGAGTATAACAAAACTGAAAAAGAGTTCAAAGAGAAATATTCATTTGAAAATATTAATAGTTTTTCATTTTCTAAAAGTGGTTTTTTATCTTTATTATTAGAATTAAGTAAAAAAGGAAAAATTGCAATAAGTGTTGGTGAAACACAAAGTTTGATAGATGCAGCAATGCTTTTCGAAGAGTTGGGATTTGAAATAATTTGGATTGATTTATTAAAAGATGGAAATGTAAATATCAAAAAATTAGAAGATTTAAATATAGATTTTATTTTCATATCTTCTTATGTGATGGATACTTTTGTTCAAACACCTCTTGAAAAAATAAAAGAATCAACAAATGCAAAAATTATTTCAAATGCCAGTGCCCATTTTGATAAAAATTCTGATGTAATTTATTTTGACCCATATAAATTAACAGGATATTCTTTTCATGGATTAATACTTTTTAATGAAGATTTATTTGAAGAACAAGCCATCTCAAACAAAGATGGAATTGCTCTTTTTAATATTTTAGAAGCTTTAAAAAATCAAAGATTTGAAATATCAATAAAAGATATCTTTATAGAAAAATTAAAAGATGCATTAAAAGAAGATATTTATTTCTTTGTTAATAACTCACAAACTTTACCTTATAGCCTTCATTTTGCTTTAAAAAATATAAAAGCAAGGGAGCTTATACGAACACTTGCCTTAGATGAAATTTGTATTACAAATGGTGAGGGTTGTTCTCTTGGACTTTCAAGACCTTCTAGAATTATTCAGGCTATGGGATATGATGAAACTACAAGTAGAAACTCTATTTCTTTAACTTTTACTCAGAAATTAGAAGAAAAAGAGATAGAAAAAATTGTAAATACTATTGCAAAAAAATATAAACAAATAAAAGTTTTGAATCAAGGAAATTAAATGGCTGAGAAAATGAATTTTTTAGATTTTACGGATGCCGTAAAAAAGAGTTTGGATTTATCAATTGCTACAACTTTTACAGAAATGATTTCTATTGGTGAAGCAATAGGAAGAATAATTGCAAAGGATGTAGTTTGTGTAAAAAATCTACCTTCTTTTAATAATTCTGCAATGGATGGATTTGCTGTTAAATTTGAAGATGCAGGAAAAGTTTTAAGTATAAATAAAACTATATTTGCAGGTGATAAAGGTGAAAAAGTAAAAGAATCACTTTTAAAAAATGAGTGTTATAAAATCATGACAGGAGCTAAAGTTCCTTCTGATGTTGATACTATTGTTCCTATTGAAAACTGTTTTGATGTGACAGAAAAAACAGTAAAAATTCCCTCTGATATCAAAAAAGGTGCAAACTTAAGACTAAAAGGAGAAGAGCAAAAAGAGGGCAATGTATTATTTAGAAAAGGTGAAGAAATAAACTCATCTCATATTACTCTTTTAGCTTCTCAAGGTTTAGTAATGATTGAAGTTTTTAGAAAAATTTCAATTGCAGTTTTATCAACTGGAAATGAAATAAAAGAGCCATGGGAAAGAGCAGATGAGGAAGAAATTTATAACTGTAATTCATTTGCTTTAATTTCTCAACTAAAAGAAAAAGGTTTTGATGCAACTTATTGTGGAGTAATTCCTGATAATCTTGAAGACTCAAAAAACTATATAAAAAATCTAAAAAATTATGATGTAATTATTACAAGTGGAGGTATTTCTATGGGAGATGCTGACTTTGTAGGAGAAGCTTTTTTACAAAATGGTTTACAAACAGCATTTCATGGAGTAAATATAAAACCTGGTCGTCCTATTATGATGGGAAAGATGGACAAGACTCTTGTTATTTGTCTTCCTGGAAATCCACTAACTGCAATGGTTAATATTTATTTATTTGCAATTCCTATTTTAAATAAAATCCAAGGAAATGAAAATATTTATCATGAAACAGCCTTTGCTATGAATCATGAGCAATTTAAAACAAAAGCAGGGAGAGTGAATATTGTCCTTGGTAAACTTGAAAATGGAGGTTTTAAAGTCACTAGAAACAATAAATATGGATCAGGAATGATAACAGCTTTATATGAGAGTAATTCTATTCTTGTAACAAAAGAAAGTACATCATCTATTGATGTGGGGCAAGAAGTGTATGTTATTAAATTCAATAACAAATCAACAGCGCAAGAAACAAATATATTTAATTAATAAAAGGGAAATAAAAAATGATTAGAAAAACTTTATTATCAGTAGGACTATCTGCACTATTAGCTATGAGTTTATCAGCTGATTCTTTAATGATGGCAACAACAACAAGCACAGATGACACTGGATTATTAGATTATTTAGCACCACAGTTTGAAAAAGAAACAGGAACTAATCTTAAATGGGTAGCAACAGGAACAGGAAAAGCACTTAAAATGGGTGAAAATTGTGATGTTGATGTTTTATTAGTTCATGCACCTGCTGCTGAAAAAAAACTTGTTGAAAGTGGCTTTGGAATTGATAGAAAAGAAGTTATGTACAATGACTTTATTATTGTTGGACCAATTGCAGATCCTGCTCATGTAAGTGGTAAAGGTACAGTTGAAGCTTTAAAAATAATTAAAGATTCAAAAGCAAACTTCTTATCAAGAGGTGATGATTCAGGAACGCATAAAAAAGAATTATCACTTTGGAAAGATGCTTCACAAGTTATTCCAGAAACTGATTTATGGTATATTCAAACAGGTCAAGGTATGCTAACTACTATTAATATGGCTGCTGAAAAAAATGGATATACAATGACAGATAGAGGTACATGGATTAAATATGAAGCTCAAAAAGGAGCTGATAATAAAATGAAAATTGTTGTTGAAAAAGATAAAACTTTATTTAATCAATATAGTGTTATTCCAGTTAACAAAGCTAAATGTCCAAATGTAAAATTAGAATTAGCACAAAGCTTTAGTGATTGGTTAATAAAACCTGAAACACAAAAATTCATTGGTGATTTTAAATTATTAGATAAAACATTATTTACACCAAACGCAAGTAAATAAATAAAAATTCCAAGGGTTAGGGTTAGTTTATAGAATGAATCTTTTTACAGATGGCTTCAATGAAGCGATTGATCTTCTTACGTCAGGAAACGAAAGTGTTTACTCAGCAATTAGTGTAACAGTTACAGTTTCCTCATTATCATTAATGATTAGTTTAATAATAGGTCTACCCTTGGGTTTTTTACTTGGATATTATCAATTTCCAGGTAAAACAATTATTCGAACAATTGTAGATACCTTTTTAGCTTTGCCAACGGTTGTAATTGGATTAATTGCATATACAATGCTTTCCCAAGTAGGACCTTTGGGAGAGTATAATTTACTTTTTTCCCAACAAGCCATAATAATGGGTCAAATAGTTTTAGGTCTTCCTATTATTATTGCATTAACTGCAAGCCAAGTAGAAGCTGTTGATAAGAGATTATATACCTCTTTAAAAGGCTTAGGAGCAAATTCTTATCAAATTTTAATAGGAACTCTAATAGAAGCAAGATTTGGTCTTATGACAGCTGCTATGACTGCTTATGGACGAATTATCACAGAAGTTGGTATTTCTATGATGGTTGGTGGAAATATAAAATACCATACAAGAACAATCACAACTGCAATCGCACTTGAAACGGGTAAAGGTGAGTTTGTAACAGGTATTGCACTTGGTTTAGTTTTATTTGCAGTTGCTTTGATGGTTAATATTGCTTTATCTGTATTAAAAAGGAAATGGAATCAATGAGTAACTTATATGAACTGAATTATATTGAACAATATTATGATGGTAAAAAAGTGCTTAGTGTTGATACACTATATTTAGAAGAAAACCAAATTATTGGTTTCTTTGGACCTAATGGTAGTGGAAAATCTACGCTTTTTTCATTACTCTCTTTTATTTGTAAACCAACAAAAGGCGAAATATCATTTAATGGTATTTGCAATAAAAAAATTGATTTAGAAACAAAACAGAGTATAGTAATAGTTCCTCAAAATCCTTATCTTTTAAAAAGAACAGTATTTGATAATATTGCTTATGGATTAAAACTAAGAAATGATACGGATAACTTAAAAGAAAAAGTTTATGAGGCATTAGAATTAGTAGGATTAGATACAAATTTTGCCAATAGAAAATGGAGTCAACTCTCAGGTGGAGAATCCCAAAGAGTGGCCCTTGCTGCAAGATTGATTTTAAAGCCAAAGGTATTGATTTTAGATGAACCAACAGCGGGTGTTGACACAAATTCAGCACAACTTATAAAAGAAGCAATATTAACTGCAAAACAAAAATACAACACAACTATTTTTATTTCAAGTCACGATCATAATTGGTTAAATCATATTTGTGATAGAAGGATCGCATTATTTCAAGGAAATCTTGTGGAAAATGGTAGTGTAAATCTTCTTTTTGCTCCATGGGAAAAAAATAAAGAAGGAAATCTTGTAAAAGTTTTTTCAGATGGTCAAAGATTAACTATAGCAAATAGTGAATCAAAGAAAAGAGATTCAGTAATGATGATAAATACTGAACATATTGATATTTGTAGAAAAGATTGTGATGAAATGCAAAATGAAAACACTCTTGTGGCAACGGTTTGCTCTATTTATCAACAAACAAATGAAAATCATTTATTAGTAGAATTTTCTATTAGTGGAATGAATTTTAATAGTAAAATTACTAGAGAAGAGATGAAAAAACAAGCATTACTTCCAGGAGATAAAATTTTTGTAAATATAAATCTTTCAGGTGTTTGTTGGATTTAAAGATAATTCAAGTAAAATGTACAAAATCAAAAGAAAGTGAGAACGAAAATGTTTGTAAAATTAAATGAAAGAGTTTATTTAAACTTATCAAAAATCACAAGAACAAAAATTGACCATGTAGAAGATGGAATTAGAGTAAGATTCTACGAAGGTAAAGACCAAGTTGCAAAATCAAAAAGATTTGAGACAGTTGAAGACGCTAATAAATGGTTTGAAGAGTTAATCAATCCTTTAAATAAATAGTGTATTAATATGAAAAAAATATCATTATTTTTGATTATTGCTGCATCAACTTTGTTTGCAGCCTCAAATAATAGTTTTGATGGTTGTAAAGAGTTGAAATTAAGTGAAGCTAAGAGTATCATCTCTTGTCCTAGTGGAGATTACGAAGTTACTTTTGGATTAAATAGAGATAAAAGAGATTTAATTGAAGAGCCAAATGTTGTAAAAATTGGTGAAGCACCACAACAAATTATTCAATATATAACTAAGTAAATAAGACACAAAAGTGTCTTATTTATCAAATTAAATTTATCTAAATATATCAGACATTTGGTTTTTATACCAACCAATAGCATATTCAGCTTCTTGCATTCTGATACTTTCATCAGCATATGAAGGACTTAATCCACCTGCTCCTAAACTTTTTAAATCAACTATTTCATTATCATGTGCTTCATAAACAGCAGCAACTGAAATACCATAGTTTGGAGCTACTAAACTATAACAAGTGTTAGCAAGTTTTGGAGGATTTACAAGAGGTAAATCTACTAAAATCCTAGAAATTTGAAGTGCTGCAATTTTCCCTTGTGAGTTTGCTGAGAATCCAGATTTTGGCATAGGACCAGCAATACATGCATCACCAATTACATAAACATTTTTTACCAGTTTTGATTCAAATGTTTTAGTATTAATTGGACACCAATCACCATCTACAAGTCCTGAATCAAATGCAAGTTTTCCAGCTTTTTGTTCTGGAATATAGTTAAGTACATCAGCAATTACATCACCATCATCTGTTTTTATAACTTTTGTTTTAGGATTTACAGAGATAACTTTTCCACCAAATTCAACGCTTCTCCAGTCAATCATATCTTTATAAAGTTTTTCCCAACCCTCTTGGAATAATCCTTGTTTAGAGAATTTGTTTTTTTGGTCCAGAATTATAATTTTAGAGTTTGGTTTATTATGTTTTAAATAGTGAGCAACTAAAGAAACTCTTTCATAAGGTCCAGGAGGACATCTAAATGGATTATTAGGTGCTACCATTACAAATGTTCCACCATCTTTCATATTTTGTAATTGCTCACTTAAAAGTACAGTTTGCTCTCCTGCTTTATATGCATGAGGTGCATATGCTTCTGAGCCTTCAATATAACCTTTATCATATTTAAAATCAATTCCAGGTGCTACAATAGCTTTAGTATAAGGGATAATCTCTCCATTTTCTAAAATAACACTATTTATAGTTCCGTCAACTTTTGCAACTTTTTCATGTCTTACAATAATTTTGTATTTTTCTTCTAAAGTTTTATAGTCATGTTTTATATAATCAATTTTATTCATTCCTGCAATTACTGTATTACTAAATGGACAAGTATAATAATCTTTATTTTGTTCAATTAAAATAACTTCAGTATCAGGACTAAATTTTTTTAGATATTTAGCAGCAGTTGCACCACCAAATCCACCTCCAACAATTACAACTCTTTTTTTATTAGCAGGAAGTTTCGTATCTGCAATACTTGCACATGTAACAAAAGATAGTGCTGTTGTTCCTAAAAGTATTTTATTAAAAGTTCTTCTATTCATCATCTTGTATCCTTTCTATCTTTTAATATTTGAAAAGTAGTAAGCAATTTGTTCTAACTCTTCATCACTAAAACCTTTTGCATGTTTTTGCATCATAGTTTCAGTTCTTTTACCACTTTTATAATCGAACCCTCTGAATAAACAATAAGAATTCAGAGGTAATTTGATAAAATAGATATACTAAAAAGAATTATATATCTGAGGTAAGAATCATGCAAACAAGTTTTTTCGATTATGCACTAGAGTATAAAGGTGGTAAAAAGAGTACAAAATTTCTTTCAGAGATGAAAGAACTTATACCTTTTGAGCAAATTGAAAAACTTCTAATCGAAAAAAGCATCTATAAACCTAATAAGGGGAAACAAGGAAGACCATCAATTCCTGTAAATATTCTAGTTGGAGCTTTGTTTTTACAAAGCTGGTATGGTTTAAGTGATCCTCTTACAGAAGAACTTATTCATGACCGTATATCTTTTAGAAAGTTTCTTGATATTAAAGAAGACGATACTATTCCTGATGAGACAACTATCTGTAAGTTTAGAAACGCATTAATAAAAAACAATCTTCTAGAATCTATATTCCTAGAAGTAAAAAATAGCATGATAAAAAATAATCTCATACTTAATGAAGGAACACTTGTAGATGCAACACTTATTCACTCAAGTGAACCAAAAAAAAGAAAAGATGAGAATGGTAAAACTATTTCAAATAAAGCAAATGATGAAGATGCAAGTTATACTTCAAAAAGAGGAAGAAAGCATCATGGCTATAAAATACATATTGCAACTGATACGAACTCTATTATAAAAGAAGTAATAACAACCACAGCAAAGACTCATGACTCAACACAGTTTGATACTCTCACAAAAGATGAGACTAAAGCAGTATTCGCTGATAGTGGATACATGTCACAAGAGAGAAAAAGAACATTACGTTCAAAAGGTATATTCAATGGTATTACTGAAAGAAGAGTAAGAGGACAATCTAAACTAAGAACTAAACAATCAAAAAATAATACTAAATTCTCAAAAGTAAGAGCACTGGTTGAATTACCATTTGCTTTTATTAAAAAACTAATGAAATATACAGAAACTAAATATCTTGGACTACATAAAAATAGTCAACATGTATTTCTAATAGCAGCCGCTTATAATTTAAGACGAATGCCAAATCTGATACAAAGGTGTGAATAGTATGAAAATAGGAATATATAGCTATATTGAGCTATTTACTAGAGGGGGAAAGTGACTAAACTTAGTTAAAAGATTAAAGAAATTAAAAAATATCTTAAAAAGTAGATTTTAAATTTTAAGAAAACACTGAATCTTGGAATTAAGTTGTAAAAGTGATTTTATTCAGAGGGTTCAATCTAATAAAATTTGGTACATATTTGTTTTACCCATACCAGCAATATATGGTGTAATAGCTTCAGATTTTCCTTCACTTCCATGACATGAAGTACAAGATAGTGATAACATTTCTCCCCTTACAGGATCATATTCAGCAGCAAATGACAAGCTACTCAAACATAATAATAGTAGACCTAGTTTTTTCATTTTTCTCTCCTTAGTTATACAAAGTATAATCTAATATAATAGTTTAAAAACCTTAAAAATAAGATAAATAAAAGTTTAAAATAAATATTGCAAAATGAAATATAATGGCAGTTCATATTAAAAATAGTATAAAATGGCATTATGTTCATTCACTTAGATTTAGATTGCTTTTTTGTTTCTGCTCACAGAACTATAGATGATAGTTTGTTTCATATTCCAGTTGCGGTTGGAGGAAGAAGTAATCTTAATATTTTTTCATCAAAAAAAGAGATTAGAAAAATCTCAGAAAATAGTGGTGCCTTTGTAAGTACAATTCTTACCAATGAAGGTCAAAAAACTTTCAAAGAGTATTTTGTAGATGAAAATGGAAAAATAAGAGGGATAATAACAACATCATCATATGAAGCAAGAGCTTTTGGAGTAAAAACAGCTATGAGTGTAAATGAAGCTTTAACTTTATGTCCACACTTAAAAATGCTTCCACCAAACTATCCTTTGTATCATGAATTATCAACAAAATTAAAAGAACTTTTAATAAAAGAAATACCCCTTGTTGAACAATTTTCTATTGATGAATTTTTTGGAGATGTAAGTGGTTATATAGATGAAAGTGAAGTGGTAGCTTTTGCATATTATTTGAAGAAAAAAATATATGATGAGCTAAAACTTCCCATTTCAATAGGAATTGCAAATACAAAGTATCTTTCAAAACTAATAACTGAATATGCAAAACCAGATGGGGTTAAATATGTAAGTGTTGATAATATTGGAAATTTTATAAAAGATATTCCAATCAAAGAGTTTCCAGGTATTGGAAAAGCTTTTCAAGAAAGACTAAAAGGTTATGGAATTAAAACCCTTGGAGATATTAAAAAAAATCAAAAACTTTTTTACTCTTGGAAACAACCAGGAATTGATTTATACAATCGTGTTTGCGGAATTAGAGATAATAAACTCACCATAGAGCGAGAAAAAAAATCAATAGGAATAGGGCGAACTTTTGATGTTATTTTTGATAGAGTTGAGTTAAAAAGAAGAGTAATGATACTTTGTAGATATCTATGCTTTTTAGTAAAAAAAGCAAATGTAAATCCACTTACCTATGCCATTTTAATAAGATATGAATATAAAGTTAAATCAAAAAACTATATAAATGTAAATAGAATTTTTAATGAAATGGACTTCAAAAATGAAATGGTAAAACTCTTTGAAAGTACAGATAACCATAAAACTCATGGAATTATTCAGTTAAATATTACAGTTTCAAATTTTGCAAAGGTAAATGAATATACTTATAATCTTTTTGAATATGAAAATGATACAAAAAAAAGAGCTTTGACAAATCAAATGCAAAAATTAAGAAATAAATATGGAATTGATATTATAAAAAGTGGTTTTGAGATTAAAAAGTAAAGCTATCAAGCAGAAGTTATTTAACTTCTACTTGTGAATTTAAATCAATACTTCCACCTTTGATAATTTGGGCTCTAAGACCTGCTTTATGAACCATTTCAGTTAATGCTTTTTTTTCATTTATTTTATCACTTAAATATTTACAAGGTTCGCAAAGTCTAATACCTTTTAATACAACTTCGCCTATTTGAAATTCTTTTCCTACAAGTGAGTTTAAATCGCAATTTGTTACAACAATATTTCTTCTAAAATCTTCTGCTGTAATATTTAAGTTATGCTCTTCATTTAAGGCAGTTATCTTTTCTAATTCTATTAAAGTTACATGGCTATCAGGTTCAATAGTTTCTTTATTTGAGAAAGTTCCTATTTGATTATAATATCTATCTCCAAATATTCCTTTATCAATTTCTAAAACCATTTGATTTACGTTTATCATAGTACTTTGTGGATCTTTTGAAATAAGAAGTTTTATAATTTTACCAGACATAATGATTCCTTTTTTGTTTTCATTATAACTGAAAATAAAGTTTATTAACACTAAAATTAAATAAAAATAAAAGGTAATTAGATGGCATATTTATTACAAGTTGACTTCCCACATGATGTAATTTTTGGTGAAGATTTTTCAAATGCTTTTGTAGATTTAGCAAAAAATATATCAGAAGAATCTGGTTTGATTTGGAAAATTTGGACAGAAAATGAGCAAACAAAAGAAGCAGGAGGAATATATCTTTTTGATAATGAAGCTGATGCGAAAAGATATTTAGAAATGCACACAAAAAGGCTTGAATCTTTTGGTTATTCAGATATAAAAGCAAAAATATTTAAGGTGAATGAACCATTAAGTTCAATAACGAATGCAACTTTAACAAAAAAAAGGGATTAGTTAAAAAACTAATCCCTTTTTTATCGGTGAAGACTACAGAATACTGTTAAATATTAACTATACTCTTCTGTTAGTTTATTATAAAACTTTACATATTGAGTATCACCTTCATCTCTAGCTTTCATAGCTGGTCTTGGGTGTTCATTTAAGTGTCCAGTTAGGATATAAGGTACACTTGGTCCCCAATCTAACTCTTTTTCTAAAGGAACTATGTGAGTTTCGATAAATTTAAGTACAGGTAATAATTTGTATTTTGGATTTTTTAAGAAACCTAATAATAATTCCATAGCACAATTTCCAGCTCCACGGCCAAGTCCTGAAACTGTAACATCTAAATAACTTGTTCCATAAATCATAGCTTCAAGTGTATTTGCATATGCTAAAGTAAGGTTATTATGAGCATGAATTCCAACTTTTTTACCAACAGGTTTTGCAGCACCTAGGTATTTTGCAGTTAGTTTATTGATTTGCTCTGGATAAAATGAACCAAAACTATCAGCTATATAAATAACATCTACATTTGTTTTGCTAAGAGTTTCTAAAACTTGGTCTAATTCATCATCAAATGATTTAGAAATAGCCATAATATTACAAGTAGTTTCATAACCTTTTGCATGAAAATCTTCGATTAATTCAATAGCTTCAGGTAATTGATGAATATAAGTAGCAACTCTTATCATATCTACAACACTTTCACTTTTTGGTGGAATCTCTTCTTTTATAGTTCTTCCAACATCAGCCATTGTTGCAATTTTTAGACTTGTATTATTTTCACCTACAATTTTTCTAATATCAGCTTCTTTACAGAAATTCCAAGCTCCGTACTCTTCTTCACTCATTACTGTAGGAGATACGTTTTTACCAATTTCCATATAATCAACACCAGCAGCTACACATGTTTCATAAAGTGCTTTTACAAACTCATCTGTAAAATGATAATTGTTTACAAGACCACCATCTCTGATTGTGCAATCAAAAACTTTGATGTCTTCTCTAACTGTTAATATTGAACCCTTTTTTTCAACCATTTTTCTTCCTCGTTGTGCTTATTAAATAATATTTATTATAATATCTGAATGGTGCTCAAATCATCTTTAATATGAAGTTAAAGATAGAACTTCTTCCACTTTATTATATGAATAAAAAGCAAAATCTTTGTTTTTTGCTTTTATCGTATGAACAGCCATTCTATCAGCAAGCTCATTTCCTTCGACTCCTGAGTGACCTTTTACATGGTTTATTTCGATTTTATCTTTTAATTTTTCATATAAATAATGAGCTTCTTTTATTAGTTCAAGATTTTTTATCTCTCCACCTTTTTTGATCCAACCCTTTGCTTTCCAACCATATGCCCAATTTGTAATACAATCAATACTATATTTTGAATCTGAAAATATAGAGATGATATTTTGGTTATTGCTTTGTCTAGCTATTAATAAAGCTTGATAAAGTGCGTTTAATTCAGCGATATTATTAGTTCCGTCTTTTTCATAAGCACCATAAAGTAAAACGGGATTTTTCTTATTTGAATAAATTGCTAATCCACTTCCAGCTTCCCCTGGATTTCCAGAACATGCACCATCACAGTAGATTTTTATATGCTCTTCTTCATCATCTTCTATTTTAGGACTTGGAATTTCTTGTGTTGTAGTTGTTTTATAAACTGATTTTGCCTTGATATTGTTAAACTCTAATACCATATGATAGTTTTTTATTATTTGTTCTTGGGCTTTTAAAGATAAGTCACCTTTTAAAAGCATTAATAAATTTGTATCATTTTTTGATACTTCTTTATTTAAAGCTAATTCTTTCCAGTTATCTAAGGCAGGATAATCTAAAGCTAATATTTTAAATTGTTCTTTGTTTAGTGTGTTTTTATGGGATATTAACTCTATAAAACTATTATCTATGGTCATTTTTATTTTCTCTATTTCTTTTAATTTTAAGAAGGAGTATACTAAAAAATAGTATAGGGCTTGCTTTTATAAATCAATTTAGTTATACTGTGTCCACTTAAGATGAATTCGAGTTTCATCTGTTATTTTATTTTATGCTTTTTATTGATTCCCACACTATTGATATTACACATTATTTACATTTAGACAACAAGCTCATATTTATCTTTTGATTAACTTCATATAATGAAGAAAAAAAAAGGAAAATCATATGTCAATTACACATATAAAAACAAACAAAAAAATCGAAGTTTTATTAAGACTTTTAGCAAATAACGAAAATTTGGCGGACGCAAGTTCAAAATCTGGTTTAAATATAGAAAAAACAAAAGTAATTCTTAACAACAAAATTAAATAAAAGTTATTACTTTTATTTAAACTCAAATATAAAAGACTTCATTCAATTATTTTTATTAATCTCTTGACCACAATCATCACTAATTATTATTAATTCAGTTAAAATCACAAAAATTAAAAAAATTGGGGTTTTTTATGCTTTCGAAATTATCGATAAAACAAAAGCTTATTTTAATAATGTTAATACCACTTATTGTGGTTATTTTATTAGCAGCAAAATTAGCTATAGATTCATTTAGTACTTCTAAAAACTTACGTGCATTAGATAGGGTTGTTATTCTTTCTACAAAAATTGGGGCTTTAGTTCATGAAGCTCAAAAAGAAAGAGGCATGACAGCTGGGTTTCTTGGAAGTTCTGGTGAAAAGTTTAAAGTGGAATTGCCAGCTCAAAGATTAAATGTTGATGAAAAATTAAAAGAGTTAAATACTTTATTAAACACTTTTAATAAAAATGAATATAGTTCAGAATTTTTAGAAAATTTGAATTTAAGTTTAAAGAAAATCGAAGACTTAAACAATACTAGAAATGGGGTTAATTCCTTATCTTTAAACGCTGGCATTGCAATAGGCTATTATACAGATTTAAATAAATTGTTATTAAATGTAATAGGAAGTATTACAAAACTATCAAATAGTGCTACTGTTTCTCAACAATTAGTTTCTTATATGAATTTCTTATTATCAAAAGAACGAGCTGGCGTTGAGAGAGCTGTTGGAACTAATACTTTTGCAAAAGATAGTTTTGGTGAAGGTATGAAAGCTAAATTTTACACTTTAATTGCAGAGCAAAATGCATATATGGATTCATTTTTAAAAGTTTCAGATTCAAAAGTAGTTGAATTTTATAAAACGAATTTAAAAGGTGATTCTGTTGATGAAGTTGAAAGAATAAGAAAAATTGCACTATATAGTGATATTGAAACAAATTTTGAAGTTGATGCTAATCATTGGTTTAAAGAAATTACAGAAAAAATCAATTTACTAAAAAAAGTTGAAGATTATATTTCCCAAACTTTAATTATTACAATAAATGATGAAATGAGCGATTCAAATCAAAATATGATTATATTTGGTTTACTTAGTATTTTGGGAATAGCTTTAACTATGATTTTAGCAAGAACAATTGCCTTTACTATTTTAATTGATGTTGCATCTGTAAAAAGAGGTGTTGAAAACTTTTTTGCATTTATTAATTTTGAAAAAGATGATATAGAACTTATTGATGTAAAATCAAATGATGAATTAGGAATGATGTCAAAAATTATCAACAAAAATATTGAAGATACAAAAGCAAATATTCAAAAAGATAGAGCTTTAATAGCTGATACTATTCGAGTTACAAATGCTATTAATAAAGGCTATTTAAATACAAAAATAGAGCTAGGTTCAAACAATCCTTCTTTAAATGAATTAAAAGATATTATTAATGAAATGTTAGAAACACTTAATAGTAATATTTCAAATATCTTAAAAGTATTAACTTCATATTCAAAACTTGATTTTAGACCAAAATTAACACAAAATAATCTTGAAGGTATAATCAAAGAGTTAGAAAATGATGTAAATATATTAGGTGATGTTATTACTCAAACTTTACTTGAAAATAAAAGAATAGGGATTACTTTAAGTAATAATGCAAATATTCTAACTAAAAATATGCAAGAAATTGCAAATGCTGCAAATTCTCAAGCTGCATCTTTAGAAGAAACAGCAGCTTCATTAGAAGAGATAACTTCAAATATCACAAACAATACTCAAACAACTACACAAATGGCAAGTTATGGTAATAAAGTTAAAACTTCAATTTCTTTAGGTCAAGACTTAGCAAATAAAACTGTGGTTTCTATGGAAGAGATTAATTCTCAAACATCAGCTATTAACGAAGCTATTACAATCATAGATCAAATTGCTTTTCAAACAAATATTCTTTCATTAAATGCAGCCGTTGAAGCAGCAACTGCTGGTGAAGCTGGACGTGGATTTGCAGTTGTTGCAGGAGAAGTGCGAACACTTGCAAGTAGAAGTGCAGAAGCTGCTAAACAAATAAAAGACTTAGTTGAAAATGCACAAAGAAAAACTTATGAAGGTAAAGAAATAGCTTCTGATATGATAAAAGGTTATGCTCAATTAAATGAAAATATAACTGTTACTTTAGATTTAATTCAAAATGTTACAACTGCTAGTAAAGAGCAAGCAACTGGAATGATTCAAATAAATGATGCTGTTAATAGTTTAGATCAAATTACTCAACAAAATGCACAAAATGCCTCTTCTGCAAATGAAATAGCACAAAAAACACTTCTTATTTCAAATACTATTATAGAACAAGCTGATGCAAAAGAGTTTAATGGAAAAGACTCTATAAAATCTTAAAAATTAGAAAAAACAAAAAGATAAAAAAGGTTTAAATTCCTTTTTTATTCTTCTTCTTTATGTCTTCTTCCATTAAAAAGTACAACTTTATCTAGTCTTATTTTTTCTTTTGTATTTAAAATCATATATTCAATTCCATCAATTACTTCCATAGTATGAACTAAACCTTTAAGAGTTTTTTTCTCACCATTATCTAGAAAAACAACAGTTGATGGGATTTTTCTTTGCATTGCTACATTTAGTTGGTCAAAGAAATCTAAAGAAATTGGTGTGTACATAAATAGTGCCTTTTATTGATTTTAAAAAGGATTTTAGTATTAATTGAATTAATAAATGATTTTTTATTTTAAAATGATATACTTAAAATACTCAGAAATTAAAGGAGTTATAATGATAAATAGACAAATAGTTGGAAGTAGAATGAGTAAAATTGTTGAGCACAATGGTGTAATTTATTTTGCAGGAATTGTACCAACTGATAAAACTGTTGATGTAAAAGGTCAAACACTAGAAGTTTTAAATATTGCAAAAGATCTTTTTGAACAAGCAAATACTGATAATGAAAATATTTTAAGAGCAGAAATTTATTTAAAAAATATAGATAGAGATTTTTCAGACTTTAATGAAATCTGGGATGCATGGGTATCAAAAGAAAATCCTCCTGCACGAGCTTGCGTAGAAGCTAGTATGTCAACGCCTGAAACTTTAGTGGAGATAATCTTTACAAATGTAAAAAAGTAAAAACATTTTGTTTTTACTTTTTTTTAGGGTATATAACTTTTCTTTTTGTTTATAAAAGAAGTGGTATAAAAAATCTCTCTTAGAAATAAAAATAGAGATATTATTAAACAAATCATTGCCAAAATAAATAAAATAGCAATAAATAAAAAGTCTTTAAAATTAAAAATAGCACTTAAAAACATAGTTACAATAACCATGGCTACAAGTAAACCTGTACTTGTAGAAAATAGTATTGCAAGGTTTGTGTTTTTCATTCTCATAGTTAAAAAATCTCTTCTTTGAGTTATTTTTAAAATAGATTTTTCATCTTTTAAGATATTTTCTTCTTCATATTTATCTAATTTATCAACTTTATCAATAATTCGTGAAAGTCTTCCTGTAAAAACATTTAACAATCCTGCAACTCCAGCTAATAAAAAAACAGGAGCAACAGAGAGTTGTATTAATTGTGAAACTGTATTTACACTATCTGCATTTAATTGAGTGATCATATTTTCTTCTTATTCTTTTATTTACTTTATATTACATTTTCCAAATTTACATCTTAATATTTTCACAAGCATATAAACGAAATATAAAACAATAGCTACTTCAAATACTTTATATAATATTTCCAAAGTAGACTCTATTTTATTTCATCAATAATTTCTAATAATCGCTCTTGTGCTTCTTGTGCAATTTCGATTAAATCAGGATTTATATCATCAACTAGTTGAACAAGTGAGTTCATAGCTATCATTGTTTCACCATCTTGTGTGTAAACAGAGATTTTACAAGGCATGATAATAGAAAGAGACATATCTTCACTTAAGAATTTTTCAGCTATTTGAGGATTACAAATATCAACTATTTGACACTCATTTGCTAAATCAATTCCCTTTGATTTTAAAGTTTCTTTTACATTATGAATATGTTGAATTCCAAATTTATATTTTGAAGATACTTCTTTTAGACAATCAACTACTTCTTGAACACTTTTGCTTGATGTTTCTACATATTGCATCTATTTTTTTCCTTATAATTATTTAATTTTTATTGATTATATCAAATTAGTTTTTATTGATTATATCAAATTAGTTTTTATAAAAAGCCAATTTTTTTACTTCAAGTTTATCAAACATACTTAGCATATTGTTATAATCTTGATGTAAAGTTCTATTGATTAAAAACTCTTTTCCTTCTAAAATATTTACAGCTCTCTGAATTTTTTCTTTTCCATAAACATTGTTTAAAGCTTCTTCATAATCCGCCCATTCAAGTTCATCATTACTCATTCTAATTAATTGAGCTACTAGATGTCCAAATTTATTATTTGAAAACTCTAAAATCTCTAAAGCATCATCATACTCTTCTAAAAGAAGTAACATTTGAGCTTTAAAATCTCCCATTGTGAAGTTTTCTTTAAAAATTACACCAATATATAGTTGCATATTTAAAGAGTCATCAAGACTATCAACTGTGTCTAAAATTTCATTTACATCATATTTTTCAAAGTTTAAAACCATATCTCGGATTAGTTTTCCATTGTTTTTATTGTTATAAACCATATCATCTAGTGGATAAACTTCTGAGAAATTTGGAACTATCATTTGACAAGAATAAAAATCTAAATATGTATATTCTCTTAAATACATTTCTCTATTTTGTGAAGTTAAAATATCTAATAAAAATGCGTATTCGTCATCACTTCCGTTCCCTTCATATCTCCAAGGTGCGTATTCAAAACTTTTTTTAGCACATAAAAATGGGAAACCTAATTTTCCATTTGAATCAATAAAGTGAGCTTCTAAGTTAAAACTATCAGCTACCAAACTCATATCAAAAGTAGGGATTTCAAAAGCATCAAGGTTAGTTAAATCTCTTCCTTGCATAAGTTCTGTCATTGTTCTCTCAAGACTTACTTCTAAAATAGGGTGTGCTCCAAAAGATACAAACAGAGTATTGTTTTTAGTGTTTATTAGTGAAATTGCAGTTACAGGAAAAACTCCACCCAAAGAAGCATCTAAAACTTCGATGATATAACCTAAATCTCTTAAAGTTTGTACATCTTTAGCCACTTTTGGAAAAGATTTTACAACTTCATCTGGAAACTTAGGAAGTGCATAACCTTCTTTGATGATAGCGATTTTTGCATATCTTTCAAAGATTTCACTAAGTGCTTGAACTTTTGCTTCATTTGCTGTATTTCCAGTTGCAAGTCCGTTGCTTACGAATAGATTACTTAAAATATTTATTGGAATATATGTTTTTACTTTATCTGATTCTCTAATAAAAGGAAGTGCAACAATTTTATCCATATAATCACTGTTAAAATCTACTAAGTCTTTATCTTCTAACTCACCATCTGCACTATAAATTTCTTTTAATTCATCATTTAAATAATTTCCACCAAATTCAAAGGCAATTTCATCTGGATAATATTTTCTATTTGGAAGGTGAAAGTCTATAAAAAAGTTATTTGTTTGTAATCTTTCTATATATTCTCCATAAGCACTTGCAATTGATGCATCTGAAATCACACCTTTTCCATTTGAATAGATATGATTTGGAGCTTCATTTGAAGCTAAATTTACTGAAAAGCAGTTTTCTAAAGGATGCTTTTCTTGTGAAAAAGATGCCTCACAACCTACGTCTTTTAAAACTTCTTTCATTTTAATAATTGATTGTTCTACAGGGCTATTTTTTGATAATAAATTCATTTGATTTTTGTTCTCGATTCATATTGATTTTTATAAGATATATAGATTATAGCTGAAAAAATTATATTTTAAGAATAGCTTAGAAATATTAGATACAATATGAAACTAATATAAAATAAAAGGTTACAAAATGGCAAAAGGGAAAAAGACTTTAATAAAAGAAATCAAAAAATTAGATGATGATATACTATTAATAAATGGAAAAGAGTACGTGATTGTTGAAGACACAGAAAATATCGAAACAGCAACAACAATGAAAATTTCATCAAACGGAAACAGAATTTTAAGATTTGAAGATGAAAAGAAAAAAGCAACAATTGATGTAAAAAGAGATATTGATATAGTTAAGTACACATTTGCAGATGCAAGTGTTGCTAAAAATTTTGCAAAAGGTTATGACAAAACAGTAATCACAAAAGATGATAAAAGAGAAGAGATAGGAAACGCAAGTTCGTTTGTAAAAGCTAGAAAAATCATAAATACATATATTTCAAAAAATGGTGAAAATTTTGACCCTAAAAACGGTAAAACTACATTTTATGTAACAGAAGAAGCGTAAAAAATCTAACTAAATAAAAGTATTAATAGATAATATTTTAGCTATAATAAATAAAATATCTATTTTAGGACTAATATGTTAGCTATTAATATCTCAACACCAAAATCTATAATGCAAGATTTAAAAGATAAATTCAAACAAAAAAGATTATCTTTAAACTTAACTCAAGAAGGACTTTCCAACAAAAGTGCAGTAAGTCTTGGAAGTATAAAAAGGTTTGAATCAAGTGGAGAAATCTCTTTTGAATCTTTGCTCAAAGTTGCATTTGTATTGGATTGTTTAGATGATTTTCAAAATATAGCGAATAAAAAAGATGAACAATACGATTCTATGGATGATTTATTAAAAGTAAAACCTATGAAAAAAAGAGGAGCTATAAAATGATAAAAACAGTAAATGTATTTTTAAATCATTTTGATGACAAAATCTTTGTTGGAAAGTTAGCACTAAAAAATAGAAAAATATATTTTGAATATGATTTAGATTTTATTCAAAAAAATATAAATCTATCCCCTTATCTTTTGCCACTAAAAAAAGAGTTACAAGTTTGTAATGATAATGTTTTTGATGGTTTATTTGGAGTTTTTGCAGATAGTTTACCTGATGGTTGGGGAAAATTGCTTTTAGATAGACATCTTATGTCAAAAGGAATAAATTTTCACGATATTACACCACTTGATAGATTGTGTTATGTTGGAAAATATGGTATTGGAGCATTAAGCTATGAGCCAATATTTGAAGAGATAGAAACAAAAAATCAAGAAATAATTTTAGATGATTTAGCGAACTCTTCAATAAATATTTTAAATGGTTCTAGTTATGAACTTCTTGATACATTATTGGCTATTGGTGGAAGTAGTGCTGGAGCTAGACCAAAAATAATGACTCAACTAAACAATAAAAATGAAATACTCCATGGGAGCCAAAAATTAATAGAGGGTTTTGAACACTATATAATCAAATTCCCAAACTCAAATGATGGATTAAATATTGGGAAAATAGAGTATATTTACTCTTTAATGGCAAGAAAAGCAAATATTGAAATACCTGAAACAAGGTTACTAAAAGGTAAAAAAAATAACTATTTTGCAATAAAAAGATTTGATAGAATAAAAGATAATAGATTGCATATTCATAGTGTGGCAGGACTTACACATAGTGACTTTAGAATTCCCTCTCTTGATTATGATGATTTATTAACTTTATGTTTTCATCTAACAAAAGATATAAATGAAGTAAAAAAGCTTTTTAGATTAGCAGTTTTTAATCTTTTCACACACAATAGAGACGACCATGCAAAAAACTTCTCTTTTATGTTAGATGAAAAAAACTCTTGGAAACTAACTCCTGCTTATGATTTGACTTTTTCTTATGGAGTAGGAACTGAACATAGCACCACATATCTAAATGAAGGCAAAAATCCGAATATAAATCATCTTGAAAAACTTGCATTAAAGCATGGAATAAAAGAGTATAAACAGATAATTGATGAAGTAAAAAGTGCTATTTTAGAGTTTTCAAACCTTGCAAAAGATGTGGAACTTTCAAAAAATGAAACTGTAAATTTGGGCAAAATATTTAATGGATTAATTGGGAAAAATTAGATTTTCATTACAAAATGAAATAAAATCCAATTTAAAAAATAAAATCATATATAATTCAAAATATACAAAATAGGAGTATATTTTGAAAATATGTGCAATTGATTTAAAAGCAAATAATACAATTTTAGTAGTTTTAGAAAAGAACAATGAACAAATAAAATATTTAGATTTGAGAATAAAAAAAATAGAATTAGAAGATGATGAAATCCAAGAAAATATAATCACTTATTCTAAAGCAATTAATGATTTTCTACAAGAGAATCAAATAGAGCAAGTTCTTATCAAAAAAAGAGCTAAAAAAGGCGCTTTTTCAGGAGGTGCAAATACTTTTAAAGTAGAAGCCATCATTCAACTAAATAGCGTTTGTAAAGTTGAGTTAATTTCTGCTCAAACTATCAATGCCTTTGAGAAAAAAAACAATATTGAATTTCCCAGAAATTTAAAAAAATATCAAGAACAAGCATATTTAGCTGCTCTTGCTTTTCTGGAAAAACAGTGAAATAATCTAAATTAATTCAAAAATAGTTTTAATTTTACTAATTGTGCTATAATTACGTAATTTCAGCGTACATCGGTCTATGCCTGACTTCGTTTTTGTATCCACTTTACAACTCAACTAAACTCATATTATATAACCTAGATCGTAACTCAAGTTTACAGCTTTTGATAGGTTCATAAAAAACAAGGTACTTATGTCATTTTCAAACTTAGGTTTATGTGCGGAACTTTTACGTGCAATAAAAGAAGAGGGTTATACAACTCCAACACCTATCCAAGCAAAGTCAATTCCAGTAATTTTATCAAAAAAAGATGTTCTAGCAGGTGCTCAAACGGGTACTGGAAAAACAGCTGGTTTTACACTTCCATTATTACAAAGATTAAAAACTTCTTATAATAAAGATAAAAAATCTCATGTAAGAGCACTTATTTTAACTCCTACAAGAGAACTTGCAGCTCAAGTTGCAGCTAGTGTTGAAACATATGGGAAATATCTTCCTTTTAAATCAGCAGTTATTTTTGGAGGAGTTGGAATTAACCCTCAAATTGCACTTTTAAGAAAAGGTGTTGATATAGTTATTGCAACTCCTGGAAGACTTCTTGATTTAGTTTCTCAAAATTGTTTAGATTTAAGAAAAATAGAATTTTTTATTTTAGATGAAGCAGATAGAATGCTTGATATGGGATTTATAAACGATATTAAAAAAGTTCTTGCAATTCTCCCAAAAGAGAGACAAAATCTTCTTTTCTCAGCAACTTTTTCAGAAGATATTAAAAAACTAGCAGATAGTCTACTAAACTCACCTGTTTTAATAGAAGTTGCAACTGCAAATAGTACTTCTCATAAGGTTGAGCAAATTGTTCACCACGTTGATAGAGAAAGAAAAAAAGAGCTTTTACTTTATCTTGTAAATAAAAACAATTGGAAGCAAGTTTTAGTTTTCACAAGAACAAAACATGGAGCAAATAAACTAAGTGAAGCCCTTGTAAAAGATGGCATTACTTCAGCTGCTATTCATGGTAATAAATCACAAGGTGCAAGAACAAAAGCATTGGATGATTTTAAGTCAGGAAATGTAAGAGTATTGGTAGCCACTGATATTGCAGCTCGTGGTATTGATATAGACCAACTTCCCCATGTAATAAACTTTGAATTACCAAATATCGCAGAAGATTATGTACATAGAATTGGAAGAACTGGACGTGCTGGAAATACAGGTGATGCAATTTCTTTAGTTTGTGTAGATGAACATGATTACCTATTTGGAATAGAAAAATTAATTAAACAAAAAATTAAAAAAGTTGAAATATTAGGTTTTAAAGTAGATCCAAATATAAAAGCTGAACCAATTGGAAATAGAAGTAATAGAGGAAATGGTTCGAATCAAAACCGAACTGCAAAACCAAAAGATGCTTCAAGAAAACCATCTGGAAGAAAAAAAGAAGAAGCAGCTCCTTCAAAAAATAAAAATAGCAATAATAGAAACAGTGATAATAAATACGGAAGTAAAAATAGTAACCACGCTACAAATAATACTTCTAAAAATAGAAGAACTAATTCTGGTTTTAAAAATAACTAGATTTTAAAAATATGCAAGTAAAGTATGATGTTTATACAAAAATGACTTTACTTGTTTAAACGCTGAGTCAAAACTTTCTAAAATCTCATCTTGAAAACTTCTTTGTTTGTACATTGATGTTTGCATAATTTATCCTTTTATAAAGATTATATTTTATTTTATCGATATTTATAAAAATTATCAATATATTTTGTTAAAATTAAACAATAAAATTTTCAATGGAGTTTTAATGTCTATTAAAATCAACCTATCTAAAATTAAACTATTTTTATTCATAACTTTTGTTTTCAATTCATTTTTAATGGCAAGTGATAGTGACTTAGAAAATATTTTTAAAAATAAGAATATTGAAGGAACTCTTGTTTTAGAGTCTTTAAATACAAAAAAATTTTATATATATAATGAAAAAAGAGCTGAAACTCTTTTGAGTCCTGCTTCTACATTTAAAATTCCTCATACTTTAATGGCACTAAATGAAGGTGTAATTAGAGCAGATTCTATAATTTTTTGGGATAAAACTGACAAAGGAATGACCCCTTGGAATAAAGATCAAACTTTAGAGTCAGCGTTTAAATTATCATGTGTTTGGTGTTATAAAGAGTTTACTTTAAAAATTGCAGCTTCAAAATATAAAGAATATTTAGAAAAACTAAATTATGGAAATAAAGCTATTGGGCAAGATGTGAGTGATTTTTGGTTGGATGGATCTTTGAAAATCACTGCTTTTGAACAAGTTCATTTTTTAAAGAAGCTATATAAAAATGATTTACCTTTTGAAATAGAAAATATAAATACATTAAAAAATATTATGATAGAAGAAAAAAATGAGAATTTTATACTTAGAGCAAAAAGTGGGTGGAGTACAAGATTTGAGTCTGAAAGTGGTTGGTATGTTGGATATATCGAAACTAAAGATGATGTTTGGTTTTTTGCTACAAACATAATTACCCATGGAATGAAAGATTTGCCATTACGAAAAGAAATTACTATGGAAGCATTAAAAATAAAAGGAATAATAAATTGAATTTTCAAATAAAAAACACTCATATAGCAGCTCAAATTGACTCATTTGGAGCACAATTAAATAGCTTGAAAAAAACAGATGAAAACCTAGAATATATTTGGCAAGCCAATCCACAATATTGGAATCGTCATGCCCCGATACTTTTCCCAATAGTTGGAAGACTAAAAGATGATGAGTATTTTTATAAAGATAAAAAATATAATATGACTCAACATGGATTTGCAAGAGATTGTGAGTTTGAGCTTGTAAAAAAAGAAGATGATTACTTAAAGTTTAGGCTTCAAAGTAATGAAAAGAGTTTAGAAAAATATCCTTTTTTATTTGAACTAGATATCTCTTATGAGTTAGTAGAAAATAAATTAGTAATATCTTATGAAGTAAGAAATAAAACAAATGGTGAAATGCTTTTTTCCATAGGAGCTCATCCGGCTTTTAATTGGCCTTTAGATAATGAAGAAAAAAATGATGCTTATTTTAAATTTAATAATATTCAAAATACAAAAAGATATTTTTTAAATGATAAAGGTTTAGTTTATGATAATGCAGATTTAAAGATTATTGAAAATAAAATACCTTTAAGTGAAGAGTTATTTAAAGATGATGCTTTAGTTTTTAATGATTTATCTATTAAAACAATATCTTTTAAAAATATGAAAAATACAAAGAATATAAGATTAGAATTTGAAAAGTTCCCTTATTTAGGTCTTTGGTCAAAACCAAGTGGAGCGCCTTTTTTATGTATTGAACCTTGGTTTGGTGTTGCGGATAGCTTTGATTCTTCAAAAAATTTAGAAGATAAAAAAGGAATAATTACTTTACTAAAAGATGAGATCTTCTCTTCTTTTTATAGTATTGAAATTTAGAAAATCATAATTTTTTGAATAAGGCAGCTTTAAATGAATGAAAAAATCTCAAATGTTTTATATATAAAAGTTGGAAAAGTAAGTACAACAAAAATAGAAAATAAAAGAAGTGAATTAGTTTCAGGAATAAAAAAATATCCAGTTTTAAAAGCATATCTTACAAAAACTGGATTTAAAAATGATGAGCAAGGTGATTTGCTTCATCATTGAGGAATTAATAAAGCCTTATTTCTTTTTTCTGCCTTAACTTACAAAAAAATAAATTCTTTTTTTAATGATAGTTTTGAAATGACAGATATGGCATATTTTGGAGAGAATCTTATTTTATCAAATATTTGTGAAGAAGATATTTGTATTGGAGATATTTTAAAAATAGGGCAAACTAAAGTACAAATAACACAACCTAGACAGCCTTGTTGGAAATTAAGTGCTAATACAAATGAACAAGATATGACAAAAATTATTTTTGATAATGGATTAACTGGTTGGTATGCAAAAGTTTTAGAAGAAGGGTTTATTTGTCAAAATGATGAAGTTATTTTAGAAAAAAGAATTAATCCTACTTTAAATATAAATATATTAAATCAATTAATAATAAATCCAATGTTAGATGAAGCACTTACTTTTGAAGCTTTAAAATGTGAAGAATTAGGTAAGGCATTTTTTGAGTCATTATCTAAGAGATATAAATTAAAAGAGAAAGATGATCAGTTTTCATATTATCATACATAATGAAATAGAAGAAAATTAATCTTCTAATTCATCTTCATTTTCTTGACCTTTTTCTTTTGGCTTTCTAAATTCAGCACGTGCTACTAGTTCTAAAAAGAAACTATCAAGATTTTCACTAGCTGCTATGTCAATTGATTTTGTAATATCTACAAATCTGATTGTTACAGCTTCTTCTTCAGTTTTACCAAATTTACAATCAAAATTCCAGTAGTTACATTTTTCAGGTAATTTTTTACTTCTTTCTCTTTTGATATATTTTCTTACTTCATTTTTTATAGAATCAACTTGTCTATCTTTGTTTTTGTTTTCAACTATTAGTTGGAATGTTTTTTTCATATAAATCCTTTTGGGAATTATATCTAATTTATGTTTTATTTAAAAATTTTTTGCATTTTTATGAAAGAAGATTCATAGATTATATTTTATACAGTTAATTATAAAATAACCAAATCATTTTTTGATATAATTTTTATACATTTTATAAAAAAGAGAAATATGGAAAATATTTTACTAACGCTATTTTTAACTATTTTTATAGCTACAATCTTAAATATTATATTAAAAAAATTTGGCATTTCCCATATTATCGGATATATAATAACAGGTACTCTTATTAGTTATGGCTTTAATTTTAATGGTGTTGATATAGGTTCTTTAGAGCTTATTGCTGAATTTGGAATTGTATTTTTGATGTTTACAATTGGTCTTGAAATGAGCTTTGATAAAATTAAAAAAATGAAAGAAATTTTACTTTTAAATGGTTTTTTACAAGTAAGTGTTAGTGCTGTATTAATATATCTTGTGACTTTTTTTGTTTTTGATTTAGGGCTTGAAGTTTCACTTATAGTTTCTTTGGCTTTTTCTTTATCTTCAACTGCAATTGTTTTAACTTATTTAAAACAATCAAAGGATAATCATACTCCTTATGGTGAGAAATCAACAGCTATTTTGATTTTCCAAGATTTAGCTGTTATTCCTATTTTACTTTTAATTACATTTTTGACAAATGATACTTTATCTATAGGTGAAGTATTAGCTAAAACCTTTGTTCTAGCACTTGCAATTATATTTTTTATGTTTACAGTTGGAAAAAAGATTATCTCTTGGCTTTTAAAATTTGCATCAGATACAAGAATAGAGGAGTTATTTTTAGGGTCTGTTTTATCAATAGTTATAGGAACATCTCTTTTAGCTCATGAAGTTGGATTTACGTACTCTTTGGGAGCATTTATAGCAGGTATGATTATTTCTGATACAAACTTTAGTGTAAAAGTTGAATCTGATATTTCTAGTTATAAAGATCTTCTTTTAGGAGCATTTTTCTTTAGTGTAGGAACAAAAATAGATGCCTTATATTTTTTATATAATGTGCATATAATTTTGGTTATTTTTATAGCTATCATGCTTATTAAAGCTTTAGTTGTTTATGTAATTATTAGAAGAAAATCAGATAAAAGTACAGCTATTAAATCAGCTTTTGCCCTTTGTCAAGTTGGAGAATTTTCTTTTGCTATTTTTGCCTTAGCTTCACATAACAATCTGATTTCACATGAAATAGCAAGTTTTCTGATACTAATTTCAGTTTTATCTATGATATTAACACCATTTATAGTAAATAATATTTATAAAATTGCATCATATTTTGTTGTTGAGTTTTATGAATCTGATAAAATTACACCAATTAAAGCAAAAAATCATATTGTAATTTGTGGATTTTCCATTTTAGGAAGGGTAATTGCACGAGATTTAAGTGAAAGAAATATTCCTTTTGTAATAATTTCAGATGATTTAAGACATGTACTTCTTGGAAGAAAACTGGGATATATGGCATACTTTGGACACTTAGATAAGTTGCCTGTTTTGGAGTCTTTAAAAGTAGATGAGGCATCTAGTGTGATAATAACTGTTAGTGATACTCATATGAAAAGATTGATTTGTGAAGCAGTTTTAAAATTTCATAAGGAAGCTAATATCTTATTAAAAATTGAATCACTAGATGAAAAAGCTTTACTAAAAGATTTAAATATTAAAAAATTTGTTCATGCCCATTTTGAAGTAGGGCGTTTATTGGTGGAAGAGGCTTTAGTTAAGTTAGAAAATAAGTAGATTTCTAATCTTCTTGTTGCTCAAGTTCATGTCCATGTGCATGCTCATCTATGTTTTGCATAATATAATCATAAATTCTTTGATATTCACTATCTGGCATTTTGTCTTCTTCTATAACTGCTAAAATATTTTGTAATTCAACTAAAAATGACTCCATTTCTTCTATTGCTAATACATCATCAGGAGTTTGTGAATTTGTTTCTAAAAGTTTAAATAAATCTTCTAAATAATTTTCAACTTCAGGAATCATAGTGTTTTCCACTAAATCTTTTAAATTTTCTTTTATATTTTGCATAAGCTTCCTTTTTATTTGTACTATATTATATAGTTTTATTCATTTAATTAACAAATGAAATTCACAAAAAATCTGTTACAATTGCACTATGAAAAAATTTTTACTAATATTATCCCTTTTTATTTATGCAAATTCTATTGAAATTAAACAAATGCCTTTAAATTTTACACAAAAAAGAATTGATTTAACAAAAGAATATATAAAAAACTCTTATGGCTTAGATGTTGAGAATATATATATAGTTCCTAAAGTTATTGTTATTCATCATACTGCAATGGATGATTTAAAAGAATCATATGATAGATTTAACTCAGAGACTTTAACAGCTGATAGAAACTACATAATGAAAGCTGGGAACTTAAATGTATCAGCACATTTTTTAGTAGATTTTGATGGGAGTATTTATGCTTTAATGCCAGAAACTTATATGGCAAGACATGTAATAGGTTTAAATCTTTCAAGTATTGGAATAGAAAATATTGGTGGCAATAAAAAAGAGTTAACACAAGAGCAACTAAAAGCAAATATAGAGTTAGTTAAATATTTAAAAGAAAAGTATAAAACTATTGAATATCTAATTGGTCATTATGAATATACAAAGTTTGAAAATCATCCTTTATTTTTAGAAAGAGATGCTAAATATAGAACTATAAAACATGACCCAGCTGTATGGTTTATGGAAAGTTTAAGAAGTAACTTTCCTGATTTGAACTCCTACCAAAAGTGATCTTTAAGATTTATAACTATTTCAAAAGCAATTAAAATAATAATTATCCATTCTAAAAAAGATGAATATCTATGCTTTTGTTCATCTCCTAAAACATGCAACAGTTCTTGAATAATTTCAACTTTTTTATTTAAAACTTCTACTCTAGATTTAATATCTAAATATTTAATCATTTTTTCATATTGATTTTCATATTCAGGATATTCCCAGAAAAACTCAGGAGTATCAAGTAAATCATAATGTAAATTTATTTTACTTTTTACTAAAAATAATTCTCCAATTTTCTTAGAAATCTCTTTTTTTGTTAATTTTATTTTTCCTGTTTGTGCTAATTGTAAAGGAATATTTGAATTATTTTCAATACTTGTTTGTACCTCTTTTTCAAATTGATCTAATTTTACATTTTGAGATAAAGCTTGAGAAATTGCTATTTTTGATATAGATGACAAATCATTTAAATAAATTGTGTCAAAGTTTATTTTGAATTCGCTTTCAAATGTATAATTTAATTCTTCAATAAATGGAATTTCAAAACTATTTACTTGAAAGTTTTTTATAAAATCCATAAAAAATTTTATATTTTCAAATTCTACATTCCAAGAAATTAGAACACCATAGTTAAATAATATTATTTCTTGATTTTCTTTTATATTTATAATAATTGCATCTTTTATAATATTACATTTATATCGTTCCTCTATACTTTTAAATACCTCTTTTTCAAATTTCTCACAAGTTAAATAAGATATTAATTTTTTTACATTCATGATTTTTCCCATATTATATTTTGTTATTATTATATAATAATATGATTACTTTAAAGAAACAAAAATATAATTAACAGTAAAAATTAAGACAAAATATGTTATTTTGGGCATATGAATGACAATACAAACACACACTCGTACATAGAAAAATTTTCACTAAGTCCTATTTCTTCTTTATTTTTTGCAATAGCATTTTTAGCAATTGGTTATGGAATGATACTTACTTATGTTGGAGTTTATCTAAAAGAATTAGGTTTAAATGATGCAATAATTGGTCTTATTAATGCTTCGTTTTTTTTAGGAGCAATTGGCTCATCTATTTTTAGTCAAAAGATTATATCTTCTGTTGGGCATATTAGAAGTTTTGCTACATTTGCATCTTTGATGGTTATCTCATTTTTAGTTCAAGCTTTGTTTTTTAATGAGTACCTTTGGGCTATATTACGTTTTATTTCAGGTTTTGCATTTTATGCATTACTTATAATATTAGAAAGTTGGTTAAATGAAAAGTCTAGCCAAACTCATAGGGGAAAAATACTTGCTATTTATACAATTATCTTTTATCTAGCAACTGCAGTGGGGCAACTTTTTTTAAATATAAAAGGGGATACTACTTATATTATTTTTATTTTAGGCTCAGTATTAATACTTTTTTCTGTTTTATTTATATCAATGACAAAGATTAAAGAGCCTATTTTAAAACCTTTTGAAAAATATAGTTTCCCGAAGCTTTTTTCAGTGGTACCTTTGGCATTAATGGGCAGTTTTATTGGTGGTTTTTTAGTTGGTGGATTTTTTACAATGATACCTATATATTTAATTCAAAAATATTCTTCTATTGAAATGCTCTCTTTATTTATGGCTTGCTCTATTATTGGAGGTCTTATCTCTCAATGGCCAATAGGACTATTATCTGATAAGTATGGAAGAAGAAAACTTCTTGCTTACAATGGCTTTTATATAGCTCTTATTTCTACATTATTTATTTTTGTTTTATCTTATGAGAATATGATTTATGTATTAGGAGTTTTATTAGGTTTTAGTATTTTCTCAATCTATCCCTTAGCACTTGCAAGAGCTAATGATGTTGTAGATGAAAATAAAGATATAGTTGAAATTAGTAGAGCACTTTTATTTACTTATGGATTAGGATCATTTCTTGCTCCAATAATATTAGGATTTGGACTTTATTACTATAGTGAATTTATTTTTGTCATTTTTGCAATATTAGGTGTTTTTTTAGGTTTCTATTCACTATCTAAAAAACGAATTGCAGATGATGATATGAGTGTGTTTGTAAATATTCCCGTGGCTTCAGGAAGTGTGGTTTTAGAACTAGACTTAGAACAAAATTTAGAAAATGAAAAGGAAAATAATGAGTCAAGAAATTAAGACAACGATCTTAAAACCAGTATTTATACCATCTGTATTATTTATAGTAATATTAGTGGTCTTTACGATGATAATGCCCCAAGTTGCAAGCGAGGTTTTTAGTACAGTTAAAAACTTTGTAGCAGAAAAATTTGGTTGGCTTTATATGTTAAGTGTAGGAATTTTTACACTATTTGTACTATTTTTAGCAATCTCTCCCTTTGGAAAGTTTAGATTAGGCCCTGATCAATCAAAACCTGCATATTCAAATCTTTCTTGGTTTGCTATGCTTTTTTCAGCTGGAATGGGAATAGGGCTTATGTTTTGGGGTGTTGCAGAACCTGTAATGCATTATGTATCACCTCCTGTTGGAACAGCTGAAAGTATAGAATCAGCTAAGATGGCTATGAATATAGTATTTTTTCACTGGGGACTACATGCTTGGGGAATTTATGCTGTTGTTGGTTTAGTATTAGCATATTTTTCTTTTAGACATGGCTTACCATTATCTATTAGATCTGCGTTATATCCTTTAATAGGAGATAAAATATATGGTGGAATTGGACATAGTGTTGATACCATTGCCGTTTTAGGAACAGTTTTTGGAGTTGCAACTTCTCTTGGATTTGGTGTTTTACAAGTGAATTCAGGATTAAATTATCTTTTTGATATTCCTGTTGATATTACAAATCAAATAATTTTAATAGCTATTATTACAGCACTTGCAACAATTTCAGTTGTTTTAGGTCTTGATGGTGGAATTAAAAGATTATCAGAGTTAAATCTTTATTTAGCTGGTTTTTTAGTACTATTTATTTTTTTAGCTGGTCCTACATTTTTTTTATTAAATGCATTTATTCAAAATATAGGTTCTTATTTATCAAATGTTGTATTTATGACTTTTAATCAATATGCTTATGATAAAACTTCATGGATTAGTTCATGGACTTTATTTTATTGGGCTTGGTGGATTGCTTGGGCTCCTTTTGTTGGGATGTTTATAGCTCGTGTATCAAGAGGTAGAACAATCAGAGAGTTCGTAATTGGAGTTTTATTTGTTCCTGTTGGATTTACATTTTTATGGATGACTGTGTTTGGAAATAGTGCATTAGATGCAATTATGAATGATGGTTTTACTATGTTATCAACAGCTGTTTCAGCTGATGTTTCAACAGCTTTATTTAAATTTTTAGAGCATTTCCCATTTGCAAGTATTACTTCAATAATAGCAATTATTTTAGTTGTTACATTTTTTGTTACATCATCAGATTCAGGATCGCTTGTAGTTGATACAATAGCATCAGGTGGGAAAGATAATAATCCAGTTTGGCAAAGAATTTTTTGGGCAGTTACTCAAGGTATTGTTGCAATTGCTTTATTACTTGCAGGTGGTTTAGGAGCTTTACAATCAGCTTCAATTATTATAGCTTTACCTTTTGCTATTGTTATGTTAATTGCTTGTTGGGGGCTGTATAAAGCACTTAATCTTGAAACAATTAGAAATGAAAGTTTAAGACACCATATGAATGCAGGTCGTCATGGAAAAATTAGTGGAACATGGAAAGTAAGACTTAATAGAATTATTGAGTTTCCTAAAGTTGAAGAAACAAAAAGATTTATTAATGAAGATGTTCTTACAGCAATGCAAGCTGTAAAAGAAGAGCTTAATAATTACTCATGGAACGTAGATATTTCAAATGATAAAGCAAGTGCAATTTCTGTTATTAGAGTTGAGCATTCAAATGATTTTGACTTTATTTATGAAGTACGTGCTAGAAATTATGATACTCCAAGTTATGCTTATCCTGAGTCTGTAAATCCTACTAAAGAGCAAAAAAAATACGCTCGAGCAGAGGTTTACTTACAAGATGGAAATAAAGCTTATGATATTTATGGTTATGATGAAGATGCAATTGTGATTGATATTATCGATCAATTTGAAAAACATAGACACTTCTTACATAATACATCAACACTTAACCCTGTAGTTCCTATCGATTAGAAAACTATATTATTAGAAGTCATTTTTTGGCTTCTAATTTCACTTACTTATTATTTCCATAATCTTTTTTTGCTCTTCATATTTACAATTTGTTATATCTTTTTTACTATGTGAGTTTTTAAAACAGTTTAGTGTTTGAGATAAAAGGTTTATTCTTTCATATAATCTTTTTGCTTTGGCTATTTTTATATTCATTTCATATTTATTAATTAAACTTTTCTGTTCTTTTGCAAGTGCATTTAACTTGAAATCATTTGAAAATAAACTTGTAGATAATAATAAATAGATAATTATTTTATTGATTATTTAATCCTTGTCATGGAATTTTTTTGGATGCGTAATATACAGAATAGTTAATAAATAGTAGATTTAAAAAGAGTTATTTTAGAAAAATATTTGAAATTTGTTAGGAAATCAGAAGTCTTATTAAGACTTCTGATTTTTTAAAGATTGTACTTCTAATATTCTCATAATAATTGCTGAGATATAAGGAATACTTTGAATAAATATAGTTGCTGCAAAAACATAAATTTCAGTAATACCTGTATAATTTGTAAATATTAAACCGAAAAATGATATTAACAATAATGTACCTAAAATAGTTTCATATTTAATAGGGTTAGTAGCGGTAGCTGCTTTTTTAGCTTTACCACCTTTATCTGTTCTTTTAAACGGTAAACCATCTTTTACAAAACCATCAAAAACAGCTTTGAAAATAATTAACTGTAAACTCATAGATGCTATAGAACTTAAAATTGTATTTTTAAATGATGTTTTTACTTTGATTCTATATAAAATAAAAGTATGTAAAACATTTACTAAAAATGCTGTAATAATTGGAATTGTTAATGGAATTGTTGGAATTGTAACCCCAACAAATATAATAACAGGAACCCAAATAATATTCATAATAGCCATAACAGGACCTAAAGCATCACTTAACCAAAAGAACCAACCAGCAACAAATTTATTTTTTTGTCTAGATGTTAATTTTGTAGCTGATGGTGTAAATTCTCTCCAGTGTTTTTTAAGAATTTGAATAGCACCATAAGCCCATCTATGACGTTGTGTTTTAAATGCTTCAATAGTATCAGGAAGTAATCCATAACCATATCTTCTATTTGTATAGTGTGCAAGGTAACCAGCTTCAAATAATCTAAGACCTAATTCACTATCTTCAACAATAGTATCAGTTCCCCAACCACCAACTTCCATCATGGCACTTAATCTAACCATTACCATAGTTCCGTGAACAACAATAGCATTTTCTTCATTTCTATCAATCATACCAATATCAAAGAATCCTGCATATTCTGCATTCATAGCAGCCTTTATAATTGATTCATTTCCATCTCTGTGATCTTGAGGAGCTTGAACGATTGCTACTTTTGGATCATCAAATAAAGGAACTAAATCAATTAACCAAGGAGACTCAACAACATAATCTGCATCAATAACAGCAATAATTTCAGCTTTTTTATTTGTATAATCCAGTGCAGCATTTAAAGCACCCGCTTTAAATCCAGTACATGTGATATTCATAAATACAAATTTATCTCCAAGTTCTTGACATAACTTTTCAATTGGCTTCCAGTAATACTCTTCTGAAGTATTATTAATAATTACTAAAACTTCATAGTTAGGGTAATTTAATCTTGATAATGCTTGTAATGTTTCTGCTAATACATGAGGTTGCTCTTTATATGCAGGAACATGAATTGAAACAAATGGAATATTATCTGATCTTAAATCAAGAGGTACTAGTCTTTCTGGTCCAACTCCTAAAGAATTTCTAAATAATTCATTTGCCTTAGCAAGAGTAATAATGATTAATGGAATCATTAAGAATGTTCCCATTCCCCACATAACCCACATACCAAAGTTCATATAGTTTGCAAATGGATAAATAACAGCCATTACAATACCAAATGCCATACCTTGAGCTGTAACAGCATAAGCTAATGCATGATTGATATTCATTTTTTGGTTTCTAAGTCCAAATAATGTTAATAAAGCTCCAATAATAATTGCAGCAATCATTTGGTATAGCCAATATTGATTTAATTCAATATCACCACTTAAATAGAATTTTAATTCTCTATCAGATGTGAAAATTCCCCAATATTGTCCAACATTTCCCTCATCATAACCTTTCCATTGTTGATCAAATGCTTCAACAATATTATAATCCCAACCTTTTTCAGAAGCAAGATTTATAAAACCTCTAATTGCTACAGCTTGATTTTTTAAACTTGGAACGGCGTTATTATTATTATACCCATGACTTGGCCATCCTGTTTCCCCAATATTTATCTTTGTATAAGGAAATAACTTTTCAACAAGAGTATATTTTTCAATAATAAAATCATTGAATCTATCTATAGGCACTTTTTCCCAATAAGGTAAGATGTGAATAGTGATAAAATCTACATGTTTTGCAAGATCTGGAATTCTTTCCCAAACATCCCATGTCTCAGCACAAGTGATTGGTTTATTAGTAAATTCTGCAACAAAATCAATATAAGCGAATAATTCTTCTTCCTCTAAATCAGCTCTAAGAAGAGTCTCATTTCCTACTATAACATTTGCAATATTATCTGGATATTTTTCCAATAATTTTAATGCTCTTTGGATTTCTAAATGATTTTCTTTATGATCACCACTTATCCAAATACCTAAGTCAATAGGTATATCTGTTTTAGAAGTTGCTTCTAGAATTACTTTAGCATCCGCAGTAGAGTAAGTACGAAGTTTAGTTGTAAAATGCGAAAGCATACTTACATCTTCTTCAATTTGTTCAGGTGATAAAACTTTTTTATCGTAACCTTCAAATGGAGAGTATGAAAGAGATTCAACTTTTTCAAATGAAGTTTCAATTAATGACACACGGTTATCCTGTGTAATCCAAAAAAACACTTGGAATAAACCTGCCATGATAAGACCTAAGATAATATATCTCAACGTTAGTTTCCTTTTAAATAATTAGTTGAGTATATTACCATTTTTTCGTTTATTATATTGTTAACTAAATTGAGATACTTCTTCTTAAAAATAGTGAATTTAAAAATAGATGCTACATTAGTTTTGATTTTGTTAGAATAATTCCATCATTATCAGCATAAATATAATCACCTGTATTAAAAGTAAGTCCTTCAAAACTTAGTTCAACATCTCTTTGTCCTTGAGTTTCTTCAAAATTTCTTAATGGACAAGTTCCAATTGCAGCCAAGCCTACATTGATGTTTTTTGTTTCATCTGTATCTCTTACGTAACCATTTAAAATAATTGCTTGCCAATTGTTTTTAAGTGCAAAAGCCATTAACTTATCTCCTACAACTCCAAAAAATTCTTGTGAATTATCTACTACTACGATTCTTCCTTTTCCATCTTCATCTCTTAACATTTCTAATAAAAGCCAATTACTTTTATCTAATTTAACAGTAACAATTTGTCCTGAAAATTGTTTTAATCCGCCATAGTTTGTAAATTTTGAAGATAAAACTTCTATTTTTTTGTCTCTATTGTTATCACATAAGTCTGCTGTTTGAATGTTCATATTAATCCTTTTTTTCCTAAATAAATATTACAGTGACAATAGTATAGAAATAAAATGTAGAAAAAGTGTATAAAATTAAAAATTTATTAAACTTAAATATTAATTTAATTTAATAAGCTATAAAAAACATTGTATATTTTTGAAAAGTATAATATAATCAAAAAAATTGTGTAAAAAATGAGATTATAAATGAAAAAAATTATCAATGAAGAAATGTTTGAAATAATTCAATATTTAGAAAATGAGTTAAAAAATAATAATGAAATATCTATAGAAGTTCTAAATCCAAATGTAAAAGATGATATTTACGCAGGCGAAAAATTAAAAATAGAAAACAATAAGTTTATATATAGATCATATAAATCGTGGAGTGATTTGGCTGAAATCTTATTTTGTAAAATGTTAGTTATTCATTTATATGAGAATACTGTTATATTAAAATTTCAAAAATTAAATAAACTTGATTCTTTTCATAATGATTTAAATGATGAAAAAAACGAGAAATATGGAGAGAATTCAACTTTTTTTAGAATTAATAAAAATGAAGAACCCGTTTTTGTTTATACATATTTAAATGCTTTAAAAAATGTAAAAATTGAAGAAAAAAGAAATATTTTAAATCTAGGTATAAATAAAGCTGATGAATTCGAAGTTATAAAAAAATTAGTAGATGAAAAAATATTAAATGAAATGAATTTAGTAGGGATTGATTATTCTAAAAGTGCAATAGAATATTCAAAAAATAGATTTCCTGATGAAAACTTTACTTTTTACAATCATGATATAAATAGGCTTAATGAATTAGATCTAAAAAAAGCAGATTTATTGATTTCAATAGGAACATTGCAAAGTTCGGGATTAAATTTTAAATTACTATTTATGGATTTAATTCAAAATTATTTAGAAGATAAAGGCTCGATTATTTTAGGTTTTCCAAATTGCAGATGGATTAATGGTGAAATGATTTATGGTGCAAAGGCAGCTAATTATTCATACTCTGAGCAATCTGTTTTATATAAAGATGTTTATTTTTGTAAGAAATATTTACAGCAAAAAAAATATAGGGTTACTTTAACTGGGAAAAATTATCTCTTTTTAACGGCAACCTCAATAAAATAAGTAAAAATGTTTTGTTTATGCTACAATTTTTTGTTACAATTATTTATAAAATAAAAGGAGTATATTATGCCATCAAAGCACATTGAAGTTAAGACGTTTAAGCTAGCTCATTCTACTGATGATACAGTAAGAATTGAACATATTGAAAAACCTTATGGTGAATACAGTAGTCCAGTTGTTAGTATTGCTATTTTTTCCCATGGTAAAACTAAAGTTTCTGAAGTTGAAATTCCTTATGAAAATATTGGTGAATTTTTTAAAGCTCTAAATGAATCAGTTGCTCTATGTGATTCAATTCCAAGAAGTAAAATTCATGATGAATTAAATTCAGATATTGGTGGAGGGGCTTAATTTAATGGGTTCAGACTCACAAAATAGGTCAAATTCTAATTTGACCTATGTCTTTTTTGCTTTTATAGTATCTTTAATAGCCACTCTTGGAAGTCTATTTTTTTCAGAAATCATGCATTTTATTCCTTGTTCTTTATGTTGGTATCAAAGAATATTTATGTATTCATTAGTTCTTATATTTTTGATGAATCTTTTATTTCCTGATGATAAAGTATTTAAATATGCAATATTATTAGTACTTTTTGGATGGATTATATCAATTTATCATAATTTATTAATGTTTGGGATAATCCCAGAAAATCTAGCACCTTGTGTACAAGGCGTACCTTGTTCAACAGCTTATATCAATTGGTTAGGTTTTATTACTATTCCTTTGTTATCTTTTTTTGCATATACTACAATACTAATTTTATTAGTAAAAATGAAAAAGGAATTAAATTAAATGCAGAATAAGAAGTTAGTATTAGGAACACTAGTTGTTTTAGTGTTATTATTTGTAGGGTTTGGTTATTTTTATAAAAATAATGAAAAAAAACAAGAAGAAGTAGCAACATTGAGTAAAAGCTCTTCGTTAGTTAGAGATCACTCAATAAAATTTGGTGATAATAAAAAAAATATTTCAGTAGTTGAGTTTTTAGATCCTGAATGTGAATCATGCGCACTATTTCACCCAATTATGAGAAAAGTTTATAAAGAATATCATGAAGATATTCAATTAGTTGTTAGATATATTCCAAATCACAAAAATTCAAGATTTGCAGTAAAAATTCTTGAAGCATCAAGAGTACAAAATAAATACGAAGAAGTTTTAAGTGTAATATTTGAAAAACAGCCTTTATGGGCAGAACACAATAATGAAAAACCAGAATTATTATGGGAATTTTTAAGTGTAATTCCAGAATTAGATATTAATAAATTAAAAGAAGATTCAAAAGATCCACAAATTGATAAAATTATGGATATTGATACGCAAGATGCAAACCAATTAAATGTTAGGGGAACACCAACTATTTTTGTAAATGAAAAAAGATTAAGTGTTTTATCGCAAAAAGATTTATTTGATTTAGTAGAGGCTGAAATTTATAAATAAAAGGGAGAATGATGTCATTTTTAGAAGAAACTAGTGATTTTTTTACACTTGTAAAAGAGTCAAACTTTGATTTAGGATTAATTTATTCACAAAATCCAAATGGTATTTATGTAGTAGTTTTAATACTATTAGTATTATTGTTAATAGTAGCTTTGTTTATTAGAAGTGCTTTTAAAAAATCAGAGCTTTTAAGGCTTGTGTCAAAAATACAAAATATTTCTGATTTTGATGAGTTTGATAGTAAATTATCAAAAATTGCTTTAGAATTACCAAAAAGAGGAAGTGAGGTTGCAAATAGTTTAAATGCCCTAAAAGGAGGTATCTTAACTTCTCAATTGGCTTTACTAAAAGATTTTAATATAAAAAAGAAAATAAAATCTTATAAGCAAATTTCATCTGTATATTCTTTGATTGCTAATAGTTCAAAAAAATATGCAAATGAAGAATTAACTAAATACTATGAAAATAAATCTCGAATATTATTGGATGAAGATTTAATAAAAGAGATTGAAAATTATTATAAAAATATTAGTTTTAAAGAAAATGACATTAAATATGTAAATAGTATTGTAACTTATGCAAATAGTTTAAAAAATCCTGAGTCAATTTTAACTCCTTTACAAGAGGAGATAAATAGATTTAGTTTTGCTTTTAATTTAAATTTATTTAAATTTGCAAAAGCTTTAACAAAAGAGGAATCAGGGAAAATATTTACTAATTGTAATGATAAAATAGATAGTTTATTTTCAAATAACAATGTAAAAATTTCTGAAGTAATTTTATCTTATATGATTGAAAATGGTGAGAAACAAAAAGTTCATGAGTATATTTCAAATTTAAAGAATCCAAGTTATTTACAAAGTTTATATTATAATTTTTTTGGAAAAGAAGAAAATGATGATATTAATTTAGAATTGGCATTTGTTAAAAATGAAACACAAATAAATGAAAATTATAAAGAATATTTGGATAATAAAATTACCTTTAATTGGAAAGATTTAGGACTTATAAAACATATTTTAAATGCTCCAAGAGTTTTAGAAACTATTGGTCATATAGATTATAGAAATGTACTTGAGAGAATTGAAAAACTAGAAAATGAAGTTGATTACAATGCTAAAGTAGCTGAGATTCTAGAAGTTGCAAGACGAGCTGAAACAATAGCAAAAGAAGCAAAAGCGATAGCAAGAAGCGGTAAATAAAATGGAATATGTATTAGCTTTACTTTTAAGTGCAGGTTTAACTGTAGGTTTTATTTATTTTAAAAAGAATAAAAATATTAGTATAAAATCAGCACCCGTAAAAAAAGAAGAGTTAATTCAAGGTTATAAAGAGGAACTTCTAAATATTTTAGAAGAGAATAAAGATAATAAAGAATTACAATTTCAAGAAAGAATAAAGTTTATAAAAAGAGTAAATTATGAACTTTCTATGAATATATTTTTTGATGAAATTGAAGCTAAGAATTTAATACAAGAATTGTCAGGTTTGGGTAAATAATGAAAAAAAGTTTATTAATAGGTTTAATGGTTACTGGTCTTTTATTTAGTGCTTGTGATACTAAAACAACAATTGACGAAAGTGCAATGGTAAAACCAGGTACACACCAAAATAGTGCACCGGTTGAGTTTGTTTCAGAAAACTTCACACTACTTACAACAGATGAAAAATTTATTACTTTGAAAAGTACAACTCAAGGTTTAGATTTTGAAGAGTATAAGGGTAAAAAAGCAGTTTTAGTTGATGTTTTTGCTACATGGTGTCCACCATGTATTGAAGAACTTCCTATTTTAAAAGAGCTTAGAGAAAAGTATAAAGATGATTTTGAAATAGTTTCTGTTTTATTTGAAAAAGATAAACCAAAACAAGAGATTTTAGATTTTATAAAAGAACATGGAATAGAATATCCTGTTACAGTAGGAGATGAAAATTTTAAATTAGCAAAACAATTAGGTGATGTTAAAAAAATTCCTGAAATGTTTCTATTTACAAAAGAGGGTAGATTTGTGAAAAAGTTTGTTGGTAAAACTTCAAAAGAAAGTTTAGAAGAGTATATAAATTTAGCAATTAAAAACTAATTTAAAATAGTTTCTAGTTGCTCTAAAGTGTCTATAAAATAGTTAGCCTTTGAAAAATCGTGTGTTTTTGTAAATTCATTTTTTACAATTACACACTCTATATTTGCATTAACTGCAGAAATCAATCCCCTTTGTGAATCTTCAACTACAATAGTATCCTTAGCAGATGCTTTTAATAGCTCTAAACCTTTTAAATATGGATCAGGGGATAGGGTTTAGCTCTTTCGTAGTCTTCAACACATAATACAAACTGCATATAGTCACTTATTCCTCTGTTTTTATGAATAAGCTCAAAATCTACTCTTCTTGATGTGGTTACTATTGCCATCTTATATTTTTTTGAAAGATTTTTTAGAACTTTTTTTACATTTGATATTTCTAGATTTTTTGTATGTAAAAACTCTTGGTAATAATTATCCCTTTGAACTCTTTTCTTATCTATAATTTCTGTTGTGATTCCAGCATTTATTGCAAGTTCCCAAGCTGTGCCACCCCTTGCCATTATTTCTTGATATTCATCCCTTTGAAGATTTAAGCCTAATTGTTTCAAAGCTTTTTTATTTGCTTCATAGTACCAATTTTCAGTCTCTCCAACTCCATCATTATCAAATAATATGTATTTCTTCATAAGTAGTTTTTCCTGTAAGTAATTTAAAAAAAAGGAAAGCTAAAAAGCTTTCCTGGTGGACTTTGAATTTTGTATATAGTAGTAGGAGGAAGGTTAATCTAAAATCTTAACATCGCAAAAAATTAAGTTTGTAATTAACTTGTAAGATAATTATAATTTACTACTATTAACTCTTATTAAATAGAAGATTAACAAAAGGTAAATAGCTTAAAGCTTATATTAGCTTTATTATTTCACCCACTTATTTTTTGGTGCTTTGTATGATAAAATTTTACTTATAATTTCATCAATATCATCGCTAATAATAAGCATATCAACAAAACTTTTTCCAATAAAACCTTCTTTTACACAGTTTTCTAAAAAGTCAATGAGTTTATTATAGTAACCATTTATATTGTAAAAAGCAAAGGGTTTTTCGTGGTGTCCTATTTGTGCAGCTGTTAATACAGAAAATGTCTCATCTAGTGTACCATAACCTCCTGGAATTGCTATGAAAGCGTCTGCTAGCTCTTCCATCTTTGCTTTTCGTTCATTCATTGTATCAACTTTGTAAATCTTTGTAATATTCTTATTTTCGATTTCTTTTGTAACTAAGTCATATGTAATTACACCTGTTACCATATTATTATATTTAAGTGACTCATTTGAAATAATTCCCATCAATCCTTGAAGTGAGCCACCATAAACAATATTTAATTTTTTTAAAGCTAATTTCTTGGCTAAAATCCTTGTTGATTCTTCATAAATTATGTCATTCCCAAATGAAGAACCACAATATATTGCTACATTCATTTATTTTTGTCCTTTAGTTTTTCATATGGTTTGAAAATGAGAATTAATCTTGGTAATAACAATAAATTAGCTATTAATACAGTAATCATAGTAATTACAGTTAATAAACCAAAATAGATAGTTGGAATTAGATTTGATAAAACTAAAATAGAGAAGCCCATGATTATCACTAAAGAAGTATAATACATAGCATATCCAATACTTTCATGTGATCTTCTTATTGAATTAACATAATTATGATCTTTTTTAAATTCTTCTTTAAATCTATGTATAAAGTGAATTGTATCATCAACTCCTATTCCTATGGCAATTGCTGCAATTGTAATAGTCATAATATCTAAAGGAATATTTAACCAACCCATTATTCCAAATATTGCTGAAATAGGTATTATATTAGTTGCTATTGCTATTAGAGCTATTTTTAATGATCTAAATAAAATTATAAACATTACAAATAAAATTACAATTACAAATCCCAAAGTCGCAATTTGAGAATTAAATAAAGATTGAAGCATATTGTTATATAAAACCATTAAATTTGATAATTTAACAGTTGTTTCTTTATTTTGAATTACAGTTTTTAAATCATCTCTTATTTTATTTAGTAAATCATTTCTTCTTAAATCTGGATTTGAATCAACTATTCTAATAGTAATTCTAGCTTCGTTTTCATCAATATTAATATATGGAGAAAGTATTAAAGTTTTGTATTTAGCAGGTAACTGATTGTATAATAATGCTAAAGTAATTCCATCTAACTTTTTGCCATTATTTAATGTTTGTCCAATTTTTAATAAAGTTGCTAGTGATTGAACTTTTCCAACTTCTGGAAGACTTTCTAGATAATCGTGAACAGCAGTTATTGTGTCCATTTTATCTTGGCTAAACCAATATTGTTTATCATCTGCATTTTTTGCAAATTCATTTTCAAAATCATCAAATTGATCTTTTACTTCTTCTTTTACTATGGCTTTTGGTTCATCTTTGAATTTGATAACGATATCTAAAGGAGTAGTTCCTCCAAGGTTTTCATCAATTACTTGCATCCCTTTGTATATATCAGTTGATTGTTTAAAATAACTAATAAAACTATTTTCAACTATAAGTTTTAAACTTCCACTTAGAGAAAAGATTAATAATAGAATACTTGTAACAATAATTGTTTTTCCATTATGTTCTACAATATTTGAACATTTTTTTATAAAAGAAAATCTGGTGTTTTCCTGCTCATGCTCATCTTTTTTGTCCATCATTATCAAAATAACTGGAAAAATCAAAAATGATAAAACTAAAGAAATAGCAATCCCAGTACTCATCATAAGTCCTAGATTAATAACAGGTTGGATATTTGATAAAACTAAAGAACCAAATCCTGTGATGGTTGTAATTATTGCAAAAAATGATGGATTGAATTTTGATAAAATAGTGTTTATCACAAGTTTATATTGGCTTGCATTTTTATATTTTACATTTAATTCTCTATATCTTACAATTAAGTGTAAAACTATTGAAATGGTAATAATTAATTGTAAAGCAATGAAATTAGATGATATTACAGTTACTTCCCAGCCAAAAATACCTAAGGTTCCAGCTGTTGCAATAACAGATACTAAACATATAAATAAGGGTATTATAATCCATCTAATATGTCTAAAAATATACCATAAAATAAATACTAAAATTAGAAGTAAAGATGTTCCATAAATAAGTAAATCATTTTTAACATAGCCAACTATATCGCTAGCTATCATATTTACTCCACCTAAAAATATTTTAGCACTTGGTTCATATTTTTTGATAATATTTCTAATATTTTGTATCTCAATAGTTTCATTTTCTCTTTGTCTATCTCTATGTGCTTTAAACTCTAAAATTGTTTCTTCAAGTTTTTTATTATCTTCATCACTTAAGTTGTTTTCTCGTTTTTTAGCCAATAAACTATTTCTTTGTTCAAGTAAATCAAAATATTTTGTATCTTTTTTTAAATTTAAAATTAAAGCAGTAGTTTTAAAATCACTACTTACTAAGGCATTTGAATAAAGGGGCGAATTTAAAAACTCATTCTTTACAAGAGTTTTATCAAATTCTTTTGTCTCAAGTGATTCTACTCCTGAAACTAAATCTGATATTGGACGAACAGGTGATTGAAGCAAGGGAACATTTAAAATTGAAGTTATAGTTTCAATATTTTCAATTTTTAAAAAATCTTCAGAAATGTTTTTTATAGTTTCAAGACTATCTTTTGAAAGTAAATCTGTTTTGGGAGAGAATGTAACAACTAAAAAATCTGTACTATTGTATCTTTCATTAACTTCTCTAAAAAATTTCAAATCTTTATCATCATCAAGTAGTAATGTTTCAGCAGAAGCATCTATCTCAAGTTTTGTAGCATAATAAGCTAAACTTGAGATAAATATCATTAAAGCAATTAAAACAGCACTTGGATACTTTAAAATAAAAGTATCATATATTCTTTTTATCATTATTTACTATTTGATTTTTCTAATAATACAAGCATTTCATCAAAAGATTTTTCTTTTAATAATCCAGCAAATTGTTGTCTATATGTTTGTATGATGCTAACTCCTACTAAATCTACATCATAAATTAGCCATTGCTCAGAATCTTTTGCTTTATTATAGAAATTATAGTTTATTTGATAGTTTCCTTCTTTTCCTACTAATTGTGTTTCTAATTGTAGTCTTGTATTATTATATGGCTTTAAAGCAATAATTTGAACTTTTTGATCATTATAAAGTTCAAGCTTTTCTATATATGATTTTTTTAATTTATTTTCAAATATTTTTGTAAATTCTTTTTGTTTTTGCTCAGATATTGAATTCCATGTCTCTTTTCCAAGAGAAATTCTTGCCATTAATTCATAATCAAAAACTTCATCAATTATTTTAATGATTTCATCGCCTTTTTGAGGGATTGTTAAATTCTTTTTTTCTAAAACCAATAAAACACTATCGATTTTTTTTGTCATTTGTTCTTTTATTTCATTTTGTTTTAGAGCATTTGCATAAGAAAATGTAGCTGCAATTATTAATAAAATTGTAAAAATTTTTTTAAACATCATTTATATTATTCCTCTATTTGTTTTTTTCTTGCTTGCGTATAAATATCTCTTAAAAATGGATATAAATCTAAAGCATCTTTTTTTATTGATTCATATTGTCCTAACTTTAGTGAAGTGGAATTTACGATACTAAAAGTTGTAATTCCCATTTGTTGTAAGAAAGTATCTGGTATTTTATAGTTTAAATCACTGCTTCCTGTAGTACTTAATACACTTACATAAGAATCAGCTCCAATACCAACAATATCTCTTAAATTTGATGGGCCAAGGAAAGGTAATACTACATGAAAACCATCCCCAACTCCATAAAAACCTAAAGTTTGTCCAAAGTCTTCATTATGAGCTTCCCAGCCTAATTCACTTTTTGCAACATCCATGAATCCTGCTAATCCCCAAACTGTATTTATTACAAATCGACCTAATTCTTCTGCTGAATTTTGAAATTTTAGTTGTAATATATTGTTTACAAATCTAACTGGAAACATTAAGTTTTTGAAAAAATTATCAACACTAATTCTTACTGTTTGGGGTACTATATATTCATAACCTCTAGCTGTTGGGTCTAATACATTCATATATATTTTATCGTTAAAATCAGTCATTAATCTATTGTAACCACTTAAAGGATCAAAAACTTCAATTTTGTTTTCATTATACTCTGAATCAAAACTTTTTACAAAATCATCTTGATATTTGTCTTGGGCAAAGCAAAAAATTGTTAAAGCTAGTAATAAAATTATTTTTTTCAAATTTATCCTTTCTTATATGTTACTCATATTATATAAAAAAATTATAAAAAGAATGTTTAATAAGTGTTTTTTAAATTATTTAATACTTGAATTGCTTGTAATGGGTCAACTTGTAGGCCATTTATTCTAAAAGTAAAATGCAAGTGTGGGCCCGTAACTCTTCCAGTACTTCCACTTAGACCTAAAATTTCACCTCTATTTATAAAATCACCAACTTTGAAATTCATTGTATTTAAATGAAAATAACATGAGTAAACGCCTTGTCCATGATCTATCACTATTGAATTTCCTGCATAAAATCTATTTGATGAAATTCGAACTATTCCCGAATTTGAAGCGATAATAGGAGTATTGTCTTTTGCTTGAAAATCTGTTCCTCCATGGTATGATTTAAGCTCTTTATTATAAACTCTTTTTGTTCCAAAATCGCTGGTTATTTTCGAGTTTAAAGGATATATAAAATCATCTTTCCAGTAAATTTCTGCACTTGAACTATTGTAAATTTCCATAGCTTCTTCATACTCTTTTTTTGTTCTTGCAACTCTTTCTTTATTTGGTTTAAAAATTGAAGGTTTTACATTTATTACTTCACTTTTGTATTTTCCATCAATTATTTCTAAATCTAAACCTTTAAATATTTTTTTATTATTTTCTAAATAAGAGAAGATAATTCTATCTTTCCCAAGTTTTTGATAATAAGAAATAGGAAGTAGGGCATAATAGGAATCAGAAATAAAAGGATTTTTATAAAAATTTATATTTTGTTTATCAAAAGTTAATTTTGGCTCGCTTATGTTTTTTCCATTAATTTTTACTAAAACTGTATTTGCATTTTTTACTTTTGAGCTGGACAGATTAAAAGCATTTAAGTTTAAAAATAGGATAAATGAGAGTAATATTATTTTTTTCATCCTTTATATTATCGAATTTTATTTTAGAATAAGTTTTATATTTATAATTATATTATTACAAACTTGCTATAATTCAACAAAAATTTGAAAAACAAATTGGAGTTATAATGGGTAGAGCCTTCGAATATAGAAAAGCGTCAAAAATGAAAAGATGGGGAGCAATGTCAAGAATTTTCCCTAAATTAGCAAAAGCAATTGAAATGGCAGCACGGGCAGGAGTTCCAGATCCTGAAATGAACTCAGCACTTAGAACAGCTATTTTAAATGCAAAAGCTGAAAATATGCCAAAAACAAATATTGATGCTGCTATAAAAAGAGCTAGTGGAAAAGATGCAACAAATTTTTCTGAAGTAAACTTTGAAGGAAAAGGTCCTCATGGAATTTTAATTTTTGTAGAAACTGCAACAGACAATAATACAAGAACAGTTGCAAATGTTAAAATGTATTTCAATAAAAACGGTGGACAAGTTGTACCAACTGGTTCTTTAGAATTTTTCTTTGATAGAAAAGCTATTTTTGAATTTAATAAAACAGCTGATATGGATATTGAAGAATTAGAATTAGAATTAATTGATGCTGGACTTGAAGAAATTGAAGAAGAAGATGGTGTTGTTTTAGCATATGCTAACTATACAGACTTTGGAAATATGAATCAAAAATTTGAAGAGTTAGGAATTGAACTTACAAAAGCAGAGTTAAAAAGAATTCCAAATAATCCTCAAGAGTTTACAGAAGCTCAACAAGAAGAGATTGGTAAATTAATAGAAAAACTTGAAGATGATGAGGATGTTCAAGCGGTTTATACAAATATAGCTTAATTTATAAATTTATTCAATTCTCAATTATGAGAGTTGAATAAAAAATCTCAGAATTTTACAATCCTATCAATTTAACTTAAAAATAAAGTATATACTAGAATTACTTCTAAGAAAAATCCTTATAAATATAACACATTTTTTATCTCATATTTAAAATAATAATAAATAATAAAGTTTTTAATAATAAAATTAGATATAATATACTTTTAGTTTATACATTTTTTATTAAAAAATAAAGGTTTTGGATGTTTACTTATAAAATTGTTTTATTAGGAGATTTTGGAACAGGTAAATCAAGTTTAATAAAACGTTATATTGATAATAATTTTAATGAAGAATATCTAAGCACTATTGGTGTTTCTATTTTAAATAAAGTTATTGATACTTATGTAAATAATAAAACTTACACTTCAAATACTATGATATGGGATATTGAAGGAAAAACAGATTTTAAACCAATTTTAAGTCATTATTTAAATGGAGCAAAAGGTTTTATTATTGTTGCAGATTTAACTAGAAAAAATACAATTAATTTTATTTCTGAACATTTAACTCTTTGTGAAGAAACAATGCCAAACTTACCTATTTGTATTGCTTTAAATAAAAGTGATTTAGAGTATGAGGAAATTGATCTTAAAAGTTTAAAGAAACTTTTTCCTAATATAGTATTTATTACTAAAACTTCGGCAAAAGATAACAGTAATATCGAAGAATTATTTGGTGTTTTAAGTAAAAAAATAGTTGAGCAATTATTATGATTTTATCAGGATTGATTTTACCTATCATTTGCAAGAAATATAATATCTCTTGTATATTATTTTCTGAAGATTTCAAAATTGTTGAGTTTACAGATAATTTAATAGATTTTGTTGATGATTTCAAAACAATAAGTGTAAATTCAGACATAAGAGATTTCTTTTGGGAATTTGTTGGTTTAGAAGAAAAACTAAAAGATTTAAATATCAATAATAAAGATTATTTACATATACCAATGCTTTCAAAAAGAGATATATTTTATGATGTTAATATAGAACTTTGTTATTTCGAAACAAACAAAATTTTTTATATAGCAATGTTCACCAAACAATCAAAACTTACTATGGATTATGTACAAGCAATACAGTTAATAAATCAAGAGAATTTACATTATGAAAATCAAAAAGAAGATATAAAAAACAATGAGATGTATTTTAATCTAATAAATCAGAATTTAATTAGTTTTCATATAAATGAAAAAGGAATAATAACTGAAGCCAATGAAGCTTGTACATCTTTTTTTGGTTTAAACCAAAATGATATGATAGGTTCACATTTCTCCAAATATTTCTTTTCAAGAGAGGTTAATATTTCATCTACACAAGTTAGTAGTATTTTACAAGCAACAAATTTAGATGGCGTTGATATTTTCTTTCATACAGATATTATTCCAATGAAATTTACTTATAATAATAGAGCAGATAATATAATTATTTGTCAAGATATTACATATCTTAAAAAAATTCAATCAGAGCTTGAATATTCTGCTGATCATGATAGTTTAACTGGATTACCAAATCGTTCTATGTTAATAAGGAAAATAGATAATGCTATTTCGAAAAGTAAAGATTCAGAAGAATTTTTTGCCCTATGTTTTATAGATTTAAATAAATTTAAAAAAGTAAATGATGAATATGGTCACCATGTTGGGGATATGTTACTTAAACATCTTGGTGAAGTTTTATCTGATATTATAAGAGATGACGACACACTTGCAAGGATTGGTGGAGATGAATTTGTAATACTTTTTGAACATCTTAAATCATTAGAATATTTAAATTTAACATTAAAAAGAATAGAAGAAATTTCAAAAAAAAATCCACTAAATTATACTGAAGATTTAACAATACCTTTATCTTTTAGTTTGGGAGTGAGTATATATCCAAAAGATGGTGATAATATTGAGGATTTATTAAATTATGCAGATGAGAAAATGTATGAAGATAAAAAAATAAGAGTATAGATTTACTCTTATTTTAGATGTTTGCTTGAGATTGTATTTTTACAATTACTTTTTTAATATCTTCAATTCTAGTACTTGAACTTGGATGTGTTGATAAAAACTCATTTGTTTCTTGTTTTCCCTCACTCATATTTTCCCAAAATTTAAGTGCTTCTTGTAAATTATATCCAGCTTTGTGCATTAAATAAATACCTATTTCATCAGCTTCACTCTCTTGCATTCTTCCATAAGGAAGCATAACTCCCACTTGCGTTCCAATTCCATATGTTTGATTAAATACATTTTGATATTCAGGTGCTCCAACTGCTAAAACAACATTTCCTAATACTTGAATTCCTTGTTGTACTTTTGCAGAACTCATTCTTTCAGCTCCATGTCTAGCAAGTGCATGGGCTATTTCGTGTGAAATTACAGTTGCTAATTGGTCATCATTACGTGCTGCTTTTAAAATACCTGTATAAACTACAACTTTACCCCCTGGTAAACAAAATGCATTTAAAGCTTCATCTTCAACAAGATTAAATTCCCATGTAAAATCACTTCTATCGGCTACTTTTGCAATTCTTTCTCCAATAGCTTTTACTCTATTAGCATCTTTTGTTCCTGTGATAACTTTTGCTTCAGCGAGTGCTTCTTGGTATGATTTCTCACCAAGGGCTAACTCTTCTTCACTTGACATAAATATCATTTGAGATCTATTTGTATAAGGAGTTTTGTGTGTACATCCAATAATAATTATTAAACTTAGCAGTATTAAAACCATATTTTTTATAATTTTCATAGTAATCCTTTAATAAGTTTTATAATTTATTCTATAATAAGTTTTATTACAAAATAGATTATTACTCTCCTTGGCTTATAAAATCTAATATGTCAGTAAAAAGTTCTTTAGTCTTTTCCCCTATGATTATTACATGATTTGAAGCATCAATTATTTTTAAAGATTTATATCTTGATTCTATCTTTTCATATATTTCATGGGCAGAACTTGGATTTACAATTGGGTCGTCTTTTCCTTGAATTATTAAAATAGGTTTTCTTATTTTATGTAAGCTTTTTCTTGTTCTTTTCATTAATAAACTAAGTTGTTCAATAGCATCAATATAGTGTTTATTATAGTTTATTTCTGGATTCTCAGGAAAATTATCCACATACTCTTTTGTGTAATCATTTTCACCAAATACTTTTACTATATCATTCCAAAAGGAAATAGCAGGAACTAATGTTTTTATTCGAAGATCATTTAAATGAAGTGCAGCATTTATACAAACTAATCCTACAAACTCTTTATAATACTTTTTAGTACTTAAAAGAGCTAATAATCCACCCGTTGAAAACCCTACAATATAAATCTTTTTATATTGCAATGAGGCAATTACAATAGCCCGTGAAACAGACTTATACCAATCTTCCCATTTCTTCTCTTTTAGCTCTTCAGGAACTATTCCATGCCCTGCTAGTCTTGGTGTATGTACACTTAGATTATTTTCATTTAAGAAAAGAGCTAATTGTTCTACTTCTTTGGGAGATGAAGAAAACCCATGAATTGCAATAACACAATTTTTTGCTTTATCAATATCAAAATATTTTGTTTTTCCTATCTCTTTTGCTTTTATATTTTCATAATCTTTACTTTTTTCATAGGCAAATTCAAACTCTTCATTTTCTTCATTTTTTAATATATTTACTAATTGGGAATTATTTTCATTTTCATCTTTTGATAATAGTGTTTGTATTATGTTTACAACTTTTTCATTGATTAATATTTCATTTAAAACTACTCTTAAAATATTTTTTAATCTTATGGTATTGTGAGTATGGGAATCTAATAATTTCTCTTTATTTATTAAATATGCATTTTCTTCAATTGTTATGATTTGAGTATTTATTGCTATTTCTAAAATATTATCAAATAGTTTAAATTTTTCATAAGATATTAAATAAATTAAATCTTTGTCAATCTCTTCATCATAAAATAGTTTGGCTTCTTTTATTTTATGAATTACCATATAAATTAATCTTTTAAAATATTCAATATTGATTTCATTTTTTGGATATAAATGAAGTATTAGTGCAAAGACATGATCAAAACTTATAGTTAAAGATTCATAAATATAATTCATAAAATCATGGGTGACTTCATATCTTAATTTAGAGATTACATCTTCTTGTGAAAGATTTTGCTTATATAAGTTTTCAATAATATTTTTAGTACTAATAGGCTTTAATATATGAATTATAATTTTAGAGTTTAATATTAAGTTACTTTCAATCTCTAACTCTTCTTTAAAATTTTCACCCATTTCATCAATAAGCTTTTCAGCCATATCAATTAAAAAGTTTCTTCCATTTCTAATTTTTGTATAGCTTATATTAATAGGAACAATCATTGTTTCATTTTTATTAATATCACTACATTCATTTATAAAAAACTTTTGGCTAAAAGAATCATAATCATCAAGTTTATGATCAAAATATTTTTCTCTAAAGTATTGGGAACTTAAGGCAAAAACTGCTGCTCCTGTATAAACTCTTTGGCAAGCATTGTCAATTTTTACACAAAAGTTATTATCAATTTTACTAATATCTTTTGCTTTTACCATCATCCCTTCTGGAAATATCATCCAGTTTTTACATGAAGTTATTAAATCACCAATAATATGTTCATTTCTATTTGCTTCACTTTTTTTCATAGCTCCTAGATTTTTTAAAAAATCACCAAAATAGGACTTAAAAAGTGAATCATCGGCAATGACACCTACTTTTTTGCCCGTTAGATTATATAAAGTATATGGAATTAGCATAGCTTCTGTTCGAGTAAAATGATTTGCAACAAACATTTTTGGGTTGTCTATAGGAATATTTTCAATTCCTTTTATTTCTATATTTGCATCAAGAATCTTCTCTAGTAAACTTAAAACATAACCATTTATGTTAATTAACAAATCACTTTTTATCATCGTTGAGCCTTATACTCACTTGTTTTAAATGAATCTACACTTATAACTTCTTGTTTTAGTGCGTGGGCTTCTAGCATTTTTTCTATCTCATCTTTTGATAAAAGATTTTTTTCTAAAAGTTCATTTATCATACTTTCTGAATTATCTTTTTGTATAGTATTATTTTTTATAGCTTCTTTTAGAATTTTAAAACTATTTTGTGCTTCTTTATTTAGTTTTACAGCTTTTTGGATTTTTGCCAATCTATCTTCTTTGCTATTTGAAATAAATAAACTTGATGTCATTTGTTTTAGATAATCTTCATTCTCTAAGTTTTTTACAATTTTTGCATTTAAAGAGTCTTTCTCTTTTATAGAGAATGGATTGATTTTTACAAGTGGAAGTAAAAATCCTAAGTAACCAATATTTATAATAATCTCTTCTCTTGCTATTTGAATTTCATTAAAACAATAATTACAAATATAATCCACTAAATCTTCATCTTTTTGGTTTGGATTATTTTCAAACTCCCTTAATGTTGCTGTTATCAAATAACAATTTGATAAAATATCTCCAAATCGTGCACTAATATTTTCTCTTTTTTTAAGACTTGGTCCTAAAATTGCTAAAGCAACATTTGTTAAAAGTGTAAATTCACTTGATACCCATGTAAGTTTTTGTTTATATCTTTGGAAGTGCCCTTTTTGACAATTAATTTGTGCCCTTGTTAAATAATAAGCTAAAGATTTACAAAATGAGTTAAATACTAATCCAATATGTGCAAAAAATGCCCTATCAAAACTTTGTACATTATTGTTTTTTAAAGCATTTATTTGTGTATAAATATATGGATGTGATTTAATTAATCCTTGTCCAAATTGCATTAAATTTCTTGTTAAAATATTTGCACCTTCAACTGTAATTGAAATAGGAATAGCAAAATAAGCATGGGCTAAAAGATTGTTTTCTCCCCTAATAATAGCGCTTCCTCCTAAAACATCCATTGCATCATTTATAATAGTTCTAAATTTCTCAGTGGCGTGGTATTTCATAACAGAATTTATAACTCCTGGTTTTGCACCATTATCAATAGCATCTAAAGTGTAATTTCTTGAAGCATTTAACATATAAGTAAAGGCTGCAATTTTTGCAATTTTTTCTTCTACGCCTTCAAAATGATTAATACTAAGTCCAAATTGCTCTCTTAATTGTGAATATGAGGCTACCACATTAAGTGCCAGTTTACTTCCACCAAGACTTACACTTGGAAGTGAAATTCCTCGTCCAATTGATAAAGATTCAACAAGCATTTGCCAACCTTTTCCAATTCCTTTTTCTTCTCCAATAATATTTTCTAAAGGAATAACCACATCTTTTCCATAAAGTGGTGAGTTTACAAATGGAATACCAAGTGGATCATGTCGTTTTGAGTTATCAATTCCCTTTGTTTTTGCATCAATAACTGCAAAGGTAATACCTAAGTCTTCTTTTTCACCAAGTAAGTGTTCAGGATCTTTTAATACAAAAGCAAGACCTATTAAAGTTGCTATATTTCCAAGGGTAATATATCTTTTTTCAAAATTTAATCTGATTTTTAAATTACCTTTTTTATCTTTAAAAACAACACCATTTGATGAAATAGATGTGGCATCACTTCCTGCATTTGGTTCTGTTAATCCAAAACAAGGTACTTGAATTCCCAGTGCTAAGTCATTTAAATACTTATCTTTTTGAGCTTGAGTTCCATGCTTTAAGATTAATTCAGCAGGCCCAAGTGAATTTGGCACCATTATAGTTATTGCTAAAACTTGAGAACGTGATACTAATTTTTCAATTACTTTTGAGTGTGCAGTTGCAGAAAATCCAAGTCCTCCATACTCTTTTGGAATAATCATTCCAAAGAATTTTTTATCTTTGATAAATTGCCAAACATCAGGTCTGAAATCTCTATCTTGGAAAATTTCCCAATCTGTTGTCATTTCACAAAGTTGCTTTACTTCATTATCTAAAAATGCTTGTTCTTCAGGTGTTAAAACTGTTACTTTTTCAGCTTGAATCTCTTTGAAGTTAACTTGAGCTTTAAAAAAGTTTGCTTCAACCCAGTTTGTTCCAGCTTGTAGTGCTGCTTCTTCTGTTGCTGAGATTTTTGGTAAAAGACCATTTTTATTTATAAAATTTACAATTTTAGATGTAATAAATTTTATTCTAAATGATTGTATTAATAGCACAAGTGCAGCTAGTAAATAAATAGTCCAGAAAATAAACCCTACATCACAAAATGCTAAAGAATAAACTGCAATAAATGCAAAATAACTATATAGTGGAAATGAATAAAATCCAAAAACCAATATAACCAACAATAAAATTAATGCTTCCATAATGCTTCTCCTGTTTCAAAATCTTCATACTCTTCAACTAATTTTACTAATAAATTTGAAGGTGTAAATCTACTTCCAAACTCTTTTTCAAACTTTCTCAAACTTTCTAAGATGTTTTTTAAACCAATCTCATTTGCATAAGATAGTAATCCACCTTTATAAGCTGGAAATCCAGTTCCTGAAATCATTGCAAAATCGATAATTGATGCATCTGTTACTATATTTTCTTCAAGGCATCTTGATGCCTCATTTATCATAATATAAATACATCTTTGAACTATCTCATCGTCTTCGATAATTTTATTATTGTTTTCTAGCATAGACGTAACATGTGAGTTTGGATAAGTATCTCGTCCTGCATATTCATAAAAACCAGCTTTAGTTTTTTCCCCTAAAAGTTTTGCATTGTACATTTTTTCAATAATAGAAGCTATTGGCATTCTGCTTCCATAAGACTCATTTAAAATAGTTGCAACTTTATATCCAATATCAACTCCCACAGTATCAGCAAGGGTAAATGGTCCCATTGGCATTCCAAAATCTTTTATTACATTATCAATTCTTTCTATTTTTGAACCTTGCTCTAAAATAAAAGCAGCTTCATTCATATAAGGAAGTAAAATTCTATTTACAATAAATCCAGCACAATCCCCCACTAAAATAGGTGTTTTTCCACAAGAAATAAGAAGTTCAAATACCTTATTTATAGTTTCTTTTGAAGTGTTTGAATTTGGAATCACTTCCACAAGTGGCATTAAATTTACAGGATTAAAAAAATGAACTCCTAGGAAGTTTTCTTTGTTTTTAACTTCACTTGATAATTTTTCTATTGAAATTGATGATGTATTTGTAGCAATTATTGTATTTTCATTTGCAACATTTTCAATCTCTTTATAAGTTTGTTTTTTTATATTTTCATCTTCAACAATAGCTTCAATAATAAAATCAAAATTTTTAAAACCTATGAAATCTTGGGTATATGAGATTTTATTTAGTTTAAACTCGGCTTGATTTTTTGTCATTTTTCTTGTTTTTACTAAATAATCATAGATTTTTGAAACATCTTTTATTATCTCATTTGCCTGTGAAATATCTCTTATTTTTATTCTAACATCATCTAAATATTTTGAGAATAACCAAATAATTCCTTTTCCCATAACTCCATTTCCAAGAACTATTGCATTTGAGATTGGATTTGAAGTTTTTGTATAGTTTTTATTTAGCTTTTCAAAAAGGAAAAATAGTTTTATCATATTTTTTGACTCTTTTGAAACAGCCAGTTTTGAAAACTCTTTTGCCTCTACTTTTATAGCATCATCAAGCTCTTTATTTATGGTAGCTTTTATTACTTCTAAGGCTTTATAAGGTGCTTTGAAATCTTTATTTACCTTTGCTTCTAAGCCTTTTAATGCCTTACTAAATACTATTTCATTTAATGGTGCATAATTTAAAAAATTAAAATTAGATTTTCTTTTAATTGTTCCATAAATAGCTTTTTTTACAAAACCTTCTAACATAAACTCTTTTTGTGCATCATCAAAAATCATATCAGCAAGACCTATTTTATAAGCTTTTTTTGCATCAATAGTTTTTCCAGTTAATATTAAATCAAGGGCATTTACAAGGCCTATTAATTTAGGAGCTCTAATAGTTCCTGCAAATCCTGGGAAAATTCCTAGTTTTATTTCTGGAAAGGCTAGTTTTGTTTTTTCATTTGTGCTTAAAACTCTATATTTACAAGCAAGGGCAAGTTCAAGACCACCACCCATACAAGCACCATTTATATATGCAATTGTTGGAATTTGAAGGTTTTCGAGCTTATTAAAGATTTCGTGAACTTCCATTAAAGCTTCATAAACCTCTTTTTCATCTTTTAGTTTTTCAATCTCTTTAATATCAGCCCCTGCAATAAAAATATTTTTCTTTGCACTATCTATTACTAAAGCTTTTATGGAAGAGTCGTTTTCAATTGTGTTTAGAATTTCTTTAAACTCTTTTAAAATTTCAAATGATAATTTATTTATTTTTTCATTTTGCAAATCAAATGTAAGTGTTGCTATATTTTGCTTAATCTCTAATGTCATATTACTCATTTTATACCTCCAATAAGAAAGATGCACCTTGCCCGCCACCAATACATAGTGTTGCAAGACCTAGTTTATCATCTCTTCTTTTTAACTCTTTAAGAGCTGTTAAAACAATTCGAGCTCCACTCATACCAACAGGATGTCCTAAAGCAATTGCTCCTCCATTTATATTTAAAATAGATTCATCAATTTCCCCTAAGGCACTACTATTAAATGCTTTTTTACAAAAATCATCTGATTTAAATGCTTCAAGGTTTGCAATAACTTGAGCTGCAAAAGCTTCATTTAATTCAATTACATCAATATCTTTTAAAGAAACACCCGTTTTATCAAATAGTTTTTTTGTGGCATAAATAGGCCCTAATCCCATTCTATGTGCATCAAGTCCAGCATAAGCATAATCTTTTATAAATCCAATTGGTTCAAGATTTAATTGTCGAGCTTTTGATTCAGTACAAACTATTAAACTACAAGCTCCATCTGAAACTTGAGATGAGTTTCCAGCTGTTACTGTTCCACTTAATCTGTCAAAAATTGGTTTTAATTTATTTAAAGCTTCGATTGTTTGATTAAATCTTACACCATCATCATCTATTATTGAAGCATTTTTCGTCATTATTGGATGAATTTCTTCTTTGAATATTCCACTTTCAATTGCTTTTTGAGCTTTTAAATGAGATTTTAGAGCATATTCATCTTGAGCATCACGGCTAATTTTAAACTCATTTGCTAAGTTTTCAGCTGTAATTCCCATGATTTTTCCAGAAATTGGATCTGTTAATCCCGAAATCAAACCAATAGTAGGTTTTAAGAATCCCAATCTAAACGAGCTTAATATTTTAAGTTTTTGAGCAAGTGATTTAGAGTAGGTAAATTTTGTAATAAAATTTCTAAATTCATCACTATAAAGTAATGGAATATTACTCATTGATTCCATTCCTCCAACTAAATATAAATCACCTTGATTTGAGTGTAATTTTTCAATGGCACTTGAAATTGACTGCATTCCTGACGCGCAATTTCTATGAACTGTATATGCAGGTGTACTTTGTGGAAATCCAGCTCTAATTGCCATAACTCTGGCTATATTTGCAGCATTTGCAGGTTGGGCTACATTTCCCATGATTACTTCATCAAAGAGTTTATACTCTAGGTTATTTCTTAAAACTAACTCTTTTGTAATTATTGCACCTAAGTTATCAGCACTTACGTCATTTAGTTTTCCATTTGCTTTTGCTATTGGACTTCTTAATCCATCAATTACGGCTATTCTTTCTTTCATTTTTAGCTCCTAATACATACTATTTATAATTTCTTCATATTTTTCTTCAATTACAATTCGACAGATTTTCATAGAAGGTGTTAATTCACCACCTTCTATTGAAATATCATTGGTAATGATTTTGAAATTAACTATTTTTTCCCATTGATTTAAATCTTTATTAATATTTTCTATATAGTTTGAAATATTTTTAATAATATCACTACTATTATAATACTCTTCTATAGTTAAGCTTTTATTTGATTTTTTTGCAATTTCATATTTTTCAATATCTACAAAAAGTAGGGCCGTTGTGTACTTTCTATTTTGAGATATTACAACTGCAAACTCTATATATCTATTTTTTGATAGCTTTTGTTCAATTGCAACAGCATTAACATACTCTCCCGTTGAAGTTTTAAATATCTCTTTTGCCCTAGATGTAATATAAAGGTAGCCATCTTTATCTAAAGATGCAATATCTCCTGTATGAAGCCAGCCATCTTTATCGATAGTTTTAGCTGTTAACTCTTCTTGATTTAGGTAACCTTTCATTAAAGAAGGACCTCGTACTAAAAGCTCTTTATTTTCATCTATTTTAATTTTTGCACTTGGAAGAATTTTTCCACAAGATCCAACTTTGTTTGCATTTGGAGCATTTGTAGAAATTACAGGTGAAAACTCTGTTAATCCATAACCTTGATAAACGGGAATTCCAATATTTACAAAAAATTGTGCTATCTCTTTTGATAGAGGAGCTCCTCCACTTATTAGTTTTTGAAGTCTTGAACCAAAAATTTCCCTTAATTTTGAATAAACAATTTTGTCATAGATTTTAAAAAGTAGGGCATTTTTATCTATACTTTCTTTTAGTGCATATTTAAAAGCAAAACTTGCTATTAACCTTAAGATTAAGGGCTTTTGAGAAATATTTGATTTGATTTTATTAAATATTTTTTCAAGAAGTCTAGGAACGGCCGTCATAATAGTTGGTTTTACTATTTTTAACAAATTTGATACATTTGTTATATCATCTACAAAATAGATACTAATTCCTCGACTTAAATAATAACTCATAACAGTTCGCTCAAATATATGTGCAAGTGGAAGCAGTGATAGTGCAATTTCACTTTTTTCTAAATTTATTAGAGTATTTATATCATGAAGTTGAGAAACTATATTTTTATGGCTTAGCATTACACCTTTTGGTGTTCCTGTATTTCCACTTGTATAAATAATAGAAAAAACTTCATCTTCATTTGCTTTATGGCTTGTAAAACCTTTTGAATCACAGATTTGCTGACCTATTACTAAAATTTCATCAAAATTATAAAAGTTTGGCTCTTTTATACAAAAATTATGTGTGATAAAAGTTAAGTGTGAGTTTTCCTCTTCGATATCTTTTAATCTTTCTTGTGAGTCAATAAACATATATTTCATTTTTGAATCTTTAATTTCAAAGTTTAGATTAACACTTGAAATATTTGCAAAAATAGGAACACTTATGGCTCCAACTTCATGAATGGCAAAATCAAAAATTAACCAAAAAGGTGAAGAATTAGCAAAAATACCAACTGTGTCACCTTTTTTTATCCCTAAATCTTTTAAAGCAAGACTTAGGCAAATTATTTTATTTTTAAAATCATTTGTTGAAATATTTTTATATTGGCCATTTGATAGATAGTTTAAAAATTTTTTATTATCATAAGTGTTTGATATGTAGGAAAAAAGCTCATTATATGTTTTGAAATTATAATTATTCATCTCATATCCTCCATAAAATTAAAATTAATTTATAAAAATATTATAACAAAAAATCAAATAGATAATTTTTTCTTCTTAAATAGATAAATTTAAAATCTATTTTTTGTCTCTTTTATGTCAAATTTACTCATATTATAAATAATAAATTAAATATAAGAACTTTATATTAATTTAGATATAGTTCCAAAAAATTAAGGTTTTATATGCAAGCAAGAAGAGGTAATATCTACGGTATTTTAGCCATAATTATGTGGGGAAGTTTAGCTTTATTTTCCATATTAACTACTCATATTCCAGCTTTTCAACTCACAGCTATGGCATTTTTCGTGGCTTCATGTATAGGATTGATTTTATTAAAAAAGCAAAATATTAAGATAATACAGTTATTAAAACTTCCTTTAAAAGTTTGGATTATAGGAGTAGTAGGTCTTTTTGGTTATCATTTTTTTTATTTTTTAGCTATTAAAAATGCACCTGCAGTTGAAGCGAATCTTTTAAATTATTTATGGCCTTTACTTATTGTTCTATTTTCTGCTTTTTTACCAAATGAGAAATTAAAGTGGTTTCACATTTTAGGCGCTTTATTTGGACTTGTAGGGGCTTTTTTATTAGTTTCAAAAAATGGTAGTTTCAGCTTCGAAGTACAGTATATGTGGGGTTATATTTTTGCTTTAATTGCTGCACTTACTTGGTCATCATATTCTGTGATATCAAGAACACTATCTCATATTCCAACTTATGCAGTGACTGGATTTTGTATTGTAACAGTTATTTTATCAACTATTTGTCACTTTATTTTTGAAATAACAGTAATCCCAAATCAAAGTGAGCTTTTTGGAGCTTTAATGTTAGGTTTAGGGCCTGTTGGCGGGGCTTTTTATTTATGGGACTATGGGGTTAAAAATGCAGATATAAAACTTTTAGGTTCGATTTCATATTTTACACCATTATTATCCACATTTATTTTGGTTTTATTAGGATATGCAACTTTTACTTTAAGTATCACCCTTGCTTGTGCATTTATTATTATAGGTTCATTTATAAGCTCAGCTGAATATCTAAAAGCTATTAAAAAGTTTTTTTTTAGATAAGAAAAGAGTTGATACCTACTCTTTATCTATTCTCATATCTTCTAAAACTTCTAAAATATCCAAAGCATCTTCTTCTGTAATATTATTATTTGCAATATCAAGTTCAACTTCATCAAAATATGCTTTCATTTCTTCTAGATATTTAAGCTCATCTCTATCATCCTTTGAGCAATCACCACTATCAACAATATCCATCATCTCTTCAAGACTTTCATCTAATTCTGGAATTAGTTCCTCTTTTAGAACGTTTTCTAGTTTTTTTATATTTGACATTTCTTTTCCTATTTTTTAACTAATATTAACAAAAAAATCTAAAAATGCCTATTTTAAATCGTTATTTAATAATTTATGTACTATATTACAAAAAATAAATATAACAATAATTAGTTTTCTATAAATATTATTTTTTAAAAATAAAGGTAGCTTATGAATAAAAAACCTAGCTATGAAGAGTTAGAAGAAAAGATAAAAAAACTTGAAAATTCATCAATACTAAATTCTCTAAAGCAAGATATAAAAATAAATGAGATTTTTTTTAAAAAATTATTTGATACTATTCCTAATCCTATTTTTTATAAAGATATAAATGGAGTTTATCAACATTGTAATGATGCTTTTTCAAAAACAATTTTAGGAATCGCAAAAGAGGAAATTATAGGGAAAACACTTTGTGATTTAGAAGAGGTTATCCCAAAAGAGTATGCTGAAATTTATCATGAGAAAGATCAAGAACTTTTTTTAGCAGTAAAAGAGCAGTTTTATGAGGCAAAAGTAAAATGTGCTGATGAAGAAATCAGATCTTACCAATTTTATAAATCAACTTTTGTTGTTGATGGTGAAATCTTAGGTCTTGTTGGGGTTATGTTGGATGTTGGTGATTATAAAAAAACTTTAAATGAACTTGATGAAAAAAATAAATTATTAAGTAATTTAAGCATTACAGATCACTTGACAGGGCTTTTTAATAGAAGATATTTTCAAAATATAATTGATAAAAAAATTAATTTATTAAGCAGACACAATTATCAATTTTATTTTGCTTTGATTGATATAGATTTTTTTAAAGATTATAATGATGCCTATGGTCACCATAAAGGTGATATTGCTTTACAAGAAGTTTCAAATGTATTAAAAGAAATTTTAAATAGACAAACAGATTATGTTTTTAGAGTAGGTGGAGAAGAGTTTGCAATAATATTTGAAGTTGATAGTAAAGATAATGCTATTTCTATTATGGAAAATCTAAGAAAAAAAGTTGAAGATTTAAAAATCATCGCTTGTAATTCTACTATTTGTAATTATTTAACCATATCAATAGGTTTAGGATATATCAAAAAAGCTAGTCCTGATGCAAATAGTGATCAAATTTATGATGAAGTTGATAAACTTTTATACGAATCAAAAGATAATGGACGGAATCAAATAACTACAAGGGATATTATAGTTTAATTACATAATATCCTTGAAATTCTACATAAGTCTCATTATTTTCTATAATTATTGAATTTATTTTAATTGAAGCACTTTTTTTAGTTTGTAATTTTTCTTTTAAAGTTGCAATCTCTTGCTGTGATGGTTTTTGTGTATAACAAACAATATCTTTTGTTACAGGTTTTTTATAAGAGTTTTCATTTTTTATTACTACAATATTTTTACTATTAAAGCCAAGCTCTTTTGAAATAAGCCAACATAAACTCCAAGATGAAATAATAGTCATAGTACTTAAACTCCCACCAAATGCAGTTCCTTTATCATTTATATTGATATTTAAAGGTGCTGTTGTTATAAGTTCTTTTTCATTGTATTCTTTAATATTTATATTCATTAGTTTAGTAAGTGGAATTTCATTATGTAATTTTTTTTGAAGTTCTTCTAATAACATTTACTCCCTTTTCTTGATCTTTTTATATGAAATTAGACAATAATATAACTTTTCTTTATATTAATTATATACTAATAATAGATTAAAAGCTCGAGTATATTGATGATTTATATGAAGTATTGATTACAATTATTTAATGATTTCTTATTTTAAATAAATAATATGATGTACAATAATTGTACAGTATTAAATTAGAAATAGCGTCTGTAAAATGTCAATTAATCATCTTTTTGTTTTAATTTAGCTTAATGCGCTATTTTTGTGTAACTTTTATTTACATAAATAAAAACTTGTACAATTCTTTACAAAACTTGTACATACTAATTTTTTTCTTTGTGATATAATAAATCAAACTTTCTAAAATAAAAGAGGAGATAATATATGAGTTTATTAGCAAATTATAAAGCACATTCGCAAGAGAGATTAAATGAAGGTGGTTTACCTGCATTACCTTTAACTGCTGAACAAACTGCTGAATTAGTAGAATTATTAAAAGCTAACCCAGTTGCTGAAGCTGAGTATTGTTTAGATTTATTTAAAAATAAAATTAATCCAGGTGTTGATGATGCTGCTTATGTTAAAGCTGCATTTTTAAATGACATCGTTCAAGGAAACGTAACATGTTCAGTAATTTCAAAAGTTGAAGCTGTTGAAATTTTAGGAATGATGATGGGTGGATTTAATGTTACTCCATTAGTTGAAGCATTAAAAATTGATGAAGTTGCATCAGCTGCTGCAAAAGAATTAAAAAATACTATATTAGTTTATAATGCATTTAATGATGTAAAAGAATTAATGGATGCTGGAAATGCAAAAGCTAAAGAAATTATTGAATCATGGGCTGCTGCTGAATGGTTTACTAATAAACCAGCTTTAGAAGAAGAAATGACTCTAACTGTATATAAAATTCCTGGTGAAACAAATACAGATGATTTATCTCCTGCAACTGTTGCATTTACAAGATCTGATATTCCATTACATGCAACTGCAATGTTACAATCAAGAATGGAAAAACCATTAGAAATGATGGCTTCTTTAAAAGAAAAAGGTCACCCTTTAGCATACGTTGGTGATGTTGTTGGAACTGGATCTTCAAGAAAATCAGGAATCAACTCAGTTCAATGGCATATGGGTAGAGATATTCCAGGTGTTCCAAATAAAAGAACAGGTGGAGTTGTATTAGGTTCAATTATTGCTCCAATTTTCTTCAATACTGCAGAAGATTCAGGATGTTTACCAATCGAAGCTTCTGTTGATGCTTTAGAAACAGGTGATGTAATTACTATTAAACCATACGCTGGACAAATCTTAAAAGATGGTGCTGTTGTTTCTGAATTTAAATTAGCTCCAAATACATTAACAGATGAAATGAGAGCAGGTGGAAGAATTCCATTAATTATTGGTAAAGGTTTAACTGCAAAAGCTAGAGCTGCTTTAGGTTTAGGTGCTTCTGATATGTTCGTTGCTCCAACACAACCAAAAGATAATGGAAAAGGGTTTACTCAAGCTCAAAAAATGGTAGGTGTTGCTTGTGGAATTGAAGGTGTTAAACCTGGTATGTATGTTGAGCCAATTTGTACAACTGTTGGATCACAAGATACAACTGGACCAATGACAAGAGATGAGATTAAAGAACTAGCTGCACTTTCTTTTGGTGCTGATATGGTTATGCAATCATTCTGTCATACTGCTGCTTACCCAAAACCAGCTGATATTAAATTAAGACATACTTTACCAGAGTTTATCTCTTCAAGAGGTGGAGTTACATTAAGACCAGGTGATGGTGTTATTCACTCATGGTTAAATAGATTATGTTTACCAGATACTGTTGGTACAGGTGGAGACTCTCATACAAGATTCCCAATTGGTATTTCATTCCCAGCTGGATCTGGTCTTATTGCATTTGCTGGAGTTACAGGTATGATGCCTTTAACTATGCCAGAATCTGTATTAGTAAGATTTAAAGGTGAAATGCAACCAGGTATTACTTTAAGAGATTTAGTTAATGCTATTCCTTACCAAGCTATTCAAGATGGTTTATTAACTGTTGAGAAAAAAGGTAAGAAAAATGTATTTGCTGGAACAATTATTGAGATTCAAGGTTTACCAGACTTAAAAGTTGAGCAAGCATTTGAATTATCAGATTCGGCAGCAGAGAGATCAGCAGCAGCTTGTTCAGTACAATTAGATAAAGAGCCAATTATTGAGTATTTATCATCTAACATCGCTTTAATTGGAAAAATGATTGAAGAAGGTTATGAAGATGCTAAAACACTTCAAAGAAGAGCTGATAAAATGCAAGAATGGATCAATAACCCAGAGTTATTAACTCCAGATGCAGATGCTGAATATAAAGCAATTATCGAAATCGATTTAAATACAATTACTGAGCCAATTTTAGCTTGTCCAAACGATCCAGATGATGTTGATACATTAACAAACATCAACAATGATCCAAAAAGACTTAAAAAAATCGACGAAGTATTCGTAGGTTCTTGTATGACTAATATCGGATTATTCAGAGCTTTAGGTGAAGTACTTAAAGGTGAGGGTGAAGTTCCTTCAAAACTATGGGTTGCGCCTCCAACAAAAATGGATAAAGAGCAATTAACAGAAGAAGGATACTATTCAATCTTTGCAGCTGCGGGTGCTAGACTTGAAATTCCTGGATGTTCTTTATGTATGGGTAACCAAGCTCAAGTTTCTGAAGGTGCTGCTGTATTCTCAACATCTACAAGAAACTTTGATAATAGACTAGGAAAAGGTTCTCAAGTTTATTTAGGATCTGCTGAAGTTGCAGCTGTTACTGCACTTTTAGGAAGATTACCATCTGTTGAAGAATATATGGAAATCGTACCTAAGAAAATTACAGAGAAAAACAGAGAGGGTGTTTATAAATACTTAAACTTCCACCAAGTTACTCCAGCTCAATTAAAAAACTTAGTTCACTCTTAATAGTTATTTTGGGATTTAAAAACCGAGGTCTTTGGCCTCGGTTTTTTTTTATATAGATTTTACTAATCAAATACAATAAAAGAAGAAATTATGTTCAAAAAAAGTATATGTACGATTGCAGTTTTATCACTTTTTACAGCTTGTGCTGAAAAAAATGATAATGTTGATACTTATGATTTATCTACTCATTGGTTTAATATGAAAAGTTTAGATAACAATAAAGTTGTTATAAATAAAAATTACACTGAACAATATAATAATGGCAATAAAACAAGTAGCTATGTAGATTTTAATGTTTACAAAAAAAATAAAACAGGTATATATCAAATAGAAAAGTATAGTTTTTTTGAGGATATTAATAAGGAAAATTATAAATCAATGCTTTTGGATAAAAATGTTGATTTAAAATATAATATTTCACAAAATGATATAAATGAAGAGTTTGAGCTTGATAAAAAGCAAGTTTCTTCTTATAAAAAAGATATAAAAATCAATGATAAAGTAATTGATGAAGTTGATATTGATGGAAATATATTGGTTTGTACTTTTACTAATTACCATAAAAATATAAACGTTAAAGATAAAATAAATACCTATTTTAAAGCAGAATATTTTGCTAAAGATAAAAATTATAATGATGTAGTAGAACTATCATGTAAAGATTCATTTATGGAAAATGAATATCATATCTACATGGCAAAAAATATGGGAACTATATTATTCATGGGAATAGGTGAAGAAGATGGTAGTGTAGTTGATACATTTTCAATTCTTGATACTCAAACTATTTTAGATTAAAATAAAGAGATAATATGGCAAAAAAAGATGAAATAAAATGGAATAAAAAATATCAAGAAACTCCTTCTTTACTTGAAGAGAGGAGACCTAGTGAAAAATTGATTGAAATAATACAAAAAGTAAAAGGCAAAAAAGCTCTTGATGTAGCAAGTGGAACTGGAAGAAACTCTGTTTATTTAGCAGCTAATGGCTTTGAAGTTGATGCTTTGGATATTTCGCAAGTGGCTCTTGATTCACTTAAAAGCAAAGGATTTGAAAATATTTCTTGTAAACTTGTAGATTTAGATGAATATGAAGTGCCTGAAAATTCCTATGACTTTATAGTTATGACAAATTTTTTAGATAGAAATATTATTGTTAAACTCTCAAATGCTCTTAAAAATGATGGAATTTTATTTATTGAAACATACATGCATGATATTATAAATGAAAAACCTTCTTCAAATCCAGATTTTTTATTAAAAAAAGATGAACTAAAAACTTTTTTTGATGATGCTTTTGAAGTTTTGGATTATGATGAATTTTTAAATGAAGAGAATGAACTATATAGAATGAAAAAGCAATCAATTGCAATTAGAAAATTGTAATTTTTACAAAGAATAATTTTAACCATAAAAAAGCTTCTAACAAATTATTGTAAAAAGCTTTTTTATTTAGCAAAACTCTAAGCTAACAGAGCTTTTGCACACATCTCATTTGTTATTAAGCCATTAATTAATTTACCTTCTAAAGCTGCTTTTATTGCTGTTAATTTTGCTTGTATTGCTGCAATTCCTATTATTAATTTTTCAGGATTCTTTTTAAGAGGAATACTTGTTAATCTTTTATTTGTACACCCATCTATTATATTTCCATTAATATCAAAGGCCCAACCTATAATTTCACCTACTGCTTTTGCTTCTAATAAAGAGTTTAACTCTTCTTCAGTGATAAAGTTATCTTTATACATAGGAGCAGTACCGTCTATTTGCCCAATTCCTACAAATGAAATATCAACCTTTTCTGATAAGGCTAAAATATTCTTTGTTGATTGTTGATTATGTAATAAATCTCGTTCTTCTTCAGTTTTAACTATTAAAGGAAGAGGCATAGGATAGTATGTTGCATTTGTTTTATCTGCAATTTTACTAACAACTTCATGGGAAGACGCCGAACCATCATTTGCCATATTTCCAACTAAAGATAGAAGTTTATGTTGAGAACCATTTATAGGTGATAGCTCATTTGCAATCATATTTAAAACTTTTCCTGTCCCTAAACCTATAATTAATGGCTCTTTTGATTCTAAATATTTTTCTAATATTTGAGCCCCTGCTTGTCCTAAGCCCACATTTGTACTAATTTCTTGCGTAACACTTGGAATTACTTCACACTCTTTTAAAGAGTATTTCTTTTTTAATTCAGATGCTAGTTTCATGCAACTAGCAATAGGATGATCAAGCCTTACTTTTATAAGTTTTTCACTTACTGATAATGAAACCATTCTTTGTGCTGATTGTCTAGAAATACCAAATTCATTTGCAATTTCTTCTTGATTGTATCCAGCAACATAATAAAGCCATCCTGCTCGTGCTGCTAAATCATATTTATCACCTTTTTTGTATATCATGATTGCTCTTCTTTCTTATTATTTATTGATAAATGAGGTAAATAGTCAAAAAACTTATTCATATCATCAAATACAAAATCAGGTTCATAAGAGTATTGATGATTTCTATCCCAAGTTATTAAATGACTAGCTCCTATAAAATGCCAAGTTTTCATACCAGCTTTTTTAGCACCTTCAATTCCTACTAGACTATCTTCTATTACTAATACATTTTGAGGTTCAATATTAAATTTTTTTGCAGAATTTAAATATATATCAGGAGCTGGTTTGCCTTTATCTCCTAAATTATATGCACTAAAAATATTATCTTTTAAATACTCATATATACCAACTGTTTTTAATGAACTAGTTGCTCGGGTTTTACTACTACTTGTTGCAACACATTTTTTGATATTTAATTGTTTTAAAATATCTTCAATTCCAGGTATAATTTTTAATTCTTTATCAAATACTTTTAGTAATTCAACTCTGTATTCTTCTTCAAAATTATCTGCTAACTGAATATTGAAATTTTTAAGAACATGGCCTTTTACCTTTAAATATGATTGTCCAATAAAATGTTTTTGTACATATTGTGTATCTATGTAAATTCCTAGTTTATTAAATTGCATAGATATTACTTTTGCACTTATGATTTCACTATCTATTAAAACTCCATCACAATCAAAGATGATTAATTGAATATTTTCATAATTTTCAATTTCCAAAATATTGAGCCTTTTATTAATTTTATAAATAGGAGTATACAAGTTTTTATTTTACAAAAAGATTATTATTAGATTTTATTAAAAGAGTTATTTAAAACTTAAAAAAAACTAAAGAAAAATATGTAAATTTTTTTTTTAAAATAGTATAAAAAATAGCCTTCTGTTAAGTTACAATTTAGTTTCAAGGTGTTATTATTTTCTCAAGTAGTGAGCTTTTGCTATCAGTATTGGCAAAAGCTTATTTTTGACTAAACTAAGGAGAGAGATGAATGTTAAAAAGATACTAAAAACGAGTGTTGTTACTGCAATTGCTAGTGTATGTTTAAATGCTGGTGATTTAACTATTGCTACAGTTAATAATGGTCACATGGTAGAAATGCAAAAACTATCAAAAGTTTTTGAAAAAGAGAATCCAGGTATTAACCTTAAATGGGTTGTTTTAGAAGAAGGTGTTTTAAGACAAAGAGTTACAACTGATATTGCTACTAAAGGTGGTCAGTTTGATATTATGACTATTGGTATGTATGAAGCACCAATGTGGGGTAAAAAAGGTTGGATTGAAGAAATGAAGTTTGATGCAGCTTATGATGAAAAAGATCTTTTACCTGCAATGGTAGATGGATTATCATCTGATGGAAAACTTTATGCAGCACCATTTTATGGAGAAAGTTCTATGCTTATGTATAGAAAAGATTTACTTGAAAAAGCAGGTATGACTATTACTGATAATCCAACTTGGGAACATATTTCTGAAGTTGCAAAAGTAATACATAATCCAGATCAAGGAGTTTATGGTATTTGTTTAAGAGGAAAAGCAGGTTGGGGTGACAATATGGCATTGATTACTACAATGGCAAATACTTTTGGAGCACAATGGTTTGATAAAGATGGTAGACCGCAATTAAACTCAGCAGCATGGAATAATACAATGGATTACTATGTTGACTTATTAACTAAATATGGACCTCCAGGTTCAAGTGGAAATAGCTTTAATGAAATTTTAGCTTTATTTAATGAAGGTAAATGTGGTATGTGGATTGATGCAACAATTGCAGCATCATTTATTTCAGATCCAGCACAATCAAAAGTTGCTGACAAAGTTGCATTTGCACAATCTCCTGTTGGAGTTACAAGTAAAGGTGCAAACTGGTTATGGTCTTGGGCTTTAGCTATTCCTTCTAGTAGTAAAAATGTAACAGATGCACAAAAATTCATTTCTTGGGCAACTTCTAAAGAGTATATCAAATTAGTTGGTGATACTAATGGTTGGGGAAAAGTTCCTACAGGTACAAGAAAAAGTACTTATGAAAATGAAAACTTCAAAAAAGCAGCAGTTTTTGCAGATGCTGAGTTAAAAGCAATTTTATCAGCAAAACCAAAAGACTCAACTTTAATGCCTACTCCTTTTGTAGGTGTACAATTTGTTACTATTCCTGAATTTCAAGGAATTGCAACTTCTGTTGGAAAAGATATGAGTGCTGCATTAGCTGGAAAAATTTCAGTAAAAGAAGCATTAGCCGATTCTCAAGAAACAGCTGAAAGAACAATGAAAAGAGCAAGATATTATAAATAATATCTAAATCAAAAAAAGAGGAAACTCTTTTTTTGATTCATGTCTATTTAAAATAATAAATTTTTTATAAATAACAAAACAATTTAACAAGGTTAATAATGAAATTTGAATTAAATAAAAGCACCGTTATGAACTTATTAAAAGCGCCTAGTATCATCGTTTTATTTTTATGGATGATAGTACCGCTTTCAATGACTTTGTATTTTTCGGTAATAAGGTATAACCTTTTAAGTCCTATGGATAATGGATTCGAAGGTTTAGGGAATTATGAATTTTTTATGACAGATGCTGCATTTATGCCAGCTATTTTAAATTCATTAATTTTAGTAGTGAGTATTATTGTTGTTACCATTATCTCGGGGATAATTTTAGCTGTTTTAATTGATAGAACATTCCCAGGTCGTGGAATAGTAAGAGTTATGCTTATTTCTCCATTCTTTATAATGCCTACAGTAAATGCTTTATTATGGAAAAATATGTTCATGAATCCAGTTTATGGGATGTTTGCATTTTTCTCTAATACTTTTGGATTAGAACCAATTGACTGGATGTCTGATTATCCATTGGTGTCAATTATTATAATGCTAAGTTGGCAATGGACTCCATTTGCATTATTGATTTTTATGACAGCTTTACAATCGCAAGATCAAGAGCAAAAAGAAGCAGCTGAATTAGATGGTGCTGGATTCTTTGCAAAGTTTTATTATTTAACTTTACCTCATTTATCAAGATCAATTGCAATTGTAATAATGATTGAAATGATATTCCATTTATCAATCTTTGCTGAGATTTTAATTACAACAGGTGGTGGACCAGGTAATGATGGTACTAACTTAACATATATGATTTTTACAAATGCTTTATTAAATTTTGATGTTGGAATTGCATCAGCTGGTGGTGTATTCGCAATCATATTAGCAAATATTGTAGCTTACTTCTTAATCAAGCAAGTTGGCAAAAGCTTAATGGCATAAGGAATAAAAAATGACTTATAAAACTAAACAAAAGATTACCCATAGATTACTAGTTGCATTAGCTTGGTTAATTGCAATTGTATTCTTTTTCCCAATATTTTGGATGATATTAACAAGTTTTAAAACAGAGTTACAAGCAATTGCTGTACCTCCGTTATTTGTATTTGATTTTACTTTTGAAAACTATTCATTAGTAAATGAAAGAAGTGATTATTTCCATCATGCAATGAACTCGATTATTACATCATTTGGTGCAACTTTATTATCACTAATAATTGCAGTTCCAGCAGCATACTCTTTTGCTTTTTCTCCTACGAAAAATACAAAAGATGTTTTACTATGGATGTTATCAACTAAGATGTTACCAGCTGTTGGAGTATTAGTTCCTATATATTTAATGGCACAAAAATTTGGTTTATTAGATACAAAAATAGTATTAATTATTATATTTGCACTTATGAATTTACCAATTATTATTTGGATGTTATTCTCATACTTTAAAGATTTACCAAAAGATATCTTAGAAGCTTGTAGTTTAGATGGTGCAAATTATCTTCAAGAGATGAGACATATTGTTTTACCATTATCTTGGGGTGGAATTACTTCAACTGGACTATTAAGTATTGTATTGTGTTGGAATAAAGCGTTTTGGTCTATAAATTTAACTTCAGCAGACGCAGCAACATTAACAGCACTAGTTGCTTCATATTCAAGTCCTGAAGGATTGTTCTGGGCTAAGTTATCAGCAATTTCAACATTGGCATGTGCTCCAATAGTAGTATTTGGTTGGTTCTGTCAAAAACAATTAGTACAAGGTTTAACCTTTGGTGCTGTTAAATAAAATTATTAGAATATTAGAAATTATTAAAAAAAATTAAAGGAACTTATATGTTAGGAGTTGAATTAAGAAATGTTGTAAAAGCTTATGAAGGTCATACAATAATTCAAGGTGCAAATTTACAAATTAAAAAAGGCGAATTCGTTGTTTTCGTAGGACCAAGTGGTTGTGGAAAATCAACATTAATGAGAACAATCGCTGGTTTAGAAGAAATTACAAGTGGTGAGATTTTAATTCATGGAGAAGTAATCAATGATACTCCTCCATCAAAAAGAGGAGTTGCAATGGTATTCCAATCATACGCACTTTATCCTCATATGAATGTTTATGACAATATGTCATTCTCTTTAAAAGTTGCAAAAGTACCAAAAGCAGAAATAGATGAGAGAGTTAAAAAAGCAGCAACTTCTTTACAAATGATGAATTTACTTGATAGATTACCAAAAAATTTATCAGGGGGTCAAAGACAAAGGGTAGCAATTGGACGTGCAATTATTCGAGAGCCAAAAGTGTTTTTATTTGATGAGCCATTATCAAATCTAGATGCAAACTTAAGATCTAATACAAGAATTGAAATTGCAAAATTACATAAACACCTAGAAGCTACTATGCTTTATGTAACACATGATCAGGTTGAAGCTATGACTTTAGCAGATAGAATTGTAGTATTAAACGCAGGGGTAATTCAACAATTTGGATCACCTGATGATTTATACAAAAGTCCAGATAATTTATTTGTTGCAGGTTTCATAGGAAGTCCTAAAATGAATTTTATTGAAACAGAGAATTCTTCTGAAGCTCAATATATAGTTAATAATATTGAAAATAGATTAGACAATAGAAGAAATACAGTTAAAACAGTTGGTGTTAGACCTGAACATTTCAACTTATCAACTAAAGAAAACTGTAAATTTACAGGGGTAGTTGATTTAGTTGAGAACTTAGGTGAGTATATGATTTATTATGTGAAACTTAATAATGATGAAATAATAACAGTTAAAAGTGATAATCCAGATCATCTTGCAATAGGTGATACGGCATATTTAAACTGTGATGACTCTAAATTTTACTTTTTTGACAATGAAGATAAGGCAATAAAATGATATTAAATAAAAATTTCTTAGAAAACAAATCTTTCAATAAGGCTGATTATAATTATAATCAAGCTGATTTGACTGCAGGTATTATACATATAGGTGTTGGAAATTTCCATAGATCACATGAAGCATATTATTTAGATGCTTTATTTAATAAAAGAAAAGATTTAAACTATGGTATCGTAGGTGCAGGTTTAAGAGAATATGATTCTTTTATGAGAAATGATCTTTTAAAACAAGATTGCTTAACAACAGTTGTTTCAAGAGATAGTGAAACTACAAGTGTACGTGTTTTACAATCAATGATTGATTTTATTGAAGTTGATAATAAATTATTAGTTGAGTCTTTAATAAATGAAAATATTAAAATAGTTTCACTTACAATTACTGAAGGTGGTTACTATATTGATTCTTATGGTAACTTTAATATTCAAAACGAAGAAATTCAAGCAGATATTAAAAATCCAGATAGCCCAAATACTGCATTTGGTATATTAATTAAAGCACTTAAAATTAGAAAAGAAAAAGGTCTTGCTCCTTTTACTTTATTAACTTGTGACAATATAGCTCATAATGGAGATGTATTAAAAAATGTAGTAGTTAAATTATCTGCTGCAATAGATCCAGCATTAAGTGAATATATTGAAAAAAATGTAGCTTTCCCAAATTCTATGGTTGATAGAATTACACCAACTGCAACAGATGCTGATAGAGCATTTATTCAAAGTGAATATGGATATATTGATAATAGACCTGTTTTTTGTGAACCATTTATTCAATGGATTATAGAAGATAACTTTTGTAATGGAAGACCAGCTTTAGAAGAAGTAGGTGTTATGTTTGTGGAAGACATCGAAGCATATGAATTAATGAAAATCAGAATGCTTAATGGTTCTCATGCTGCTATCTCATCTGTGAGTGCATTATTAAATATTGATTATGTTCATGAAGCATTAGAACACAAAACTGTAAAAACTTTTTTAGATAATATTATGAATAAAGAAGTAATACCTGTATTAAAAAATATTATTGATGTTGATTTAGATAAGTATTATAATACTGTTTTAAATAGATTTGCTAATCCATATATTAAAGATACGATTACAAGGATTTGTTTTGATAATTCAAACAAACAACCTAAATTTATTATAGATAGTATTAAAAGCGGAATTAAAAACAATGTAAATGTTGACGGTTTAATATTAACGTGTGCTTTATGGTGTCGTTATTCAATTGGTACTGATGAAAATAATAAAGCAATAGATATAAATGATGGTAGAAAAGATAAATTAAAAGAGTTGGCTTTAGAAGCAAAAACTAATCCAATAGTTTTCATTCAAATGGAAGATATCTACGGAAATTTAGCACAAAACGAATATTTTGCAAATACATTCTCAAAATTCTTAAACAGTATTTGGGAAAATGGTGTTGAAAATACAGTTATAAATTATAATAAACAATAGCAAAAATACTAAAGGATAATACAAAATGATTATATGTTGTGGAGAAGCTTTAATAGACATGATACCTACTACTTTAGATAGTAAAGAAACTGCTTTTATTCCAAAAATAGGAGGAGCGATTTTAAATACTTCTATTTGTTTAGGAAGACTAGGAGCTAATGTTGGTTTTTTAGGAGCAGTTTCTAAAGATTTATTCGGAGAAATGATTTTTGAAGAGTTAAATAATTCAAAAGTTAATACTTCATTTTGTATTGAAACATCAAATAACACAACTTTAGCTTTTGCAAAAATTGCAAATGGAACTACAACATATAGTTTTTTTGATGAAAATAGTTCAAATAGAACTATTTGCTTAAAAGATGTTGTTTTAGATGATAGTGTAGTTGATACTATTTATGTTGGTGGAATATCATTGATGAGTGAACCAAATGGAACAGAAATTGAAAATTTCATTGCAAAAGAAAGCTCAAAGAAAATTGTTTTCTATGATCCAAATGTTAGACCTAATTTTATAGAAGATAGATCACTTTTTATACAAAGATTTGAAAAAATATTATCTCAAAGTGATATTATAAAGATATCTGAAGAAGATTTAGAATGGTTATATCCAAATGGTTCTTTTGAAGAAATATACAAACAGTGGCTAAATTTGGGTCTTAGTATTATCGTTCTTACAAAAGGAAGTGAAGGAGCTATTATAAAAACAAAGAATTATGAAGTAACTTCTCGTGGAGAAAAAGTTGAAGTGGTAGATACTATTGGTGCTGGAGATATCTTTAATGGTGCCTTATTATATTCACTATCTAAACACAAAAGTTTTTCAAAAAAAGATTTAATTAATATTGATAAAGAATCATTAGAAGAATCATTAAAATTTGCAAATAAAGTAGCTGCTATTAGTGTAGGTAGAACAGGTGCAAATCCTCCTTTTTTTAATGAGTTAGATTTTTAATTATATTTAATGGCAATTATAACATTATAATGTTATTATGTTGCCATGTTTTTAATAAAGGATAGAAATTTATGAATGAAATAAAAAATTCTTCTGACATCATAATTTTTGGAGCATATGGGGATCTTTCTTTTAGAAAATTAATCCCTGCTTTATATCATCTTTTTAATGATGATTATTTAGATGCTGATAGTAAAATCATATCAGTTTCGAGACAAAAAACAAGCCAAGAAGAGCATATAAAACTTACAAAAGAAAAATTAATCGAATTTATAGAACCAGAATTATTTAGTGAAGATGCATTTGAAAAGTTTAAAAAACTTTTACATGCGGTTTATGTAGATTTTAGCGATAACGATACTTACAAAGATTTAAAAAAATTATTAGATAAAAGTACGAATGAAGATAGAATTTCTTACTTATCTACATCGCCTAGTTTTTTTGGTGACATTTGTAAATCTTTAAATCATTGGGGTTTAATAAAACCAAGTAGTCGTGTTGTTTTAGAAAAACCAATTGGTAGAGATTTAGAATCTGCAAGAGAAATAAATAATCAGGTGTTAAGTTATTTTACTGAAAATCAAATCTATAGAATTGATCATTATTTAGGGAAAAATACTGTACAAAATATTTTAGCTCTTCGTTTTGCAAACAGAATTATGATGCCACTTTGGGATTCTACTAATATTGATCATATACAAATAACAGTTGCAGAAAGTGTGGGTGTTGAAGGTAGATGGGGATATTATGACCAATTTGGTGCAATGAGAGATATGATTCAAAATCATCTTATGCAACTACTTTGTTTAATTGCAATGGAACCACCATGTTCTTTAGATGCAAATAGTATTAGAGATGAAAAAGTAAAAGTTTTAAGATCTCTTAGACCAATTACTAGAGAAAACGTAGCTTCAAATACTGTTCGAGCTCAATATGAAAAAGGTTCAATAAATGGACAACCAGTTCCTGGATATTTAGAAGGTGATGGAGTATCTGAAAGTACAACAGAAACTTTTGCAGCTTTAAAAGTAGATATAGATAACTGGAGATGGAATGGCGTTCCTTTTTACATAAGAAGTGGAAAAAGAATGCAAAAAAGAAATTCTGAAATTGTTATTCAATTCAAAAATGTTCCCCATTCAATTTTTCAAAATAATGGAGAGCCCGTATCTTCAAATAGATTAGTAATTACACTTCAACCTGAAGAGAGTATTACATTAAGTTTAATTAATAAAGTTCCAGATTTAAGTAAAAATATGAGACTAGAAGAAGTTGATCTTGAATTAATGACTCCTTGTACATTAAAAAGAAAAAATGAAGCTTATGAAAGATTATTACTTGATGTTATAAGATCTAATCCTACTTTATTTATGAGACTTGATGAAGTTGAAAGTGCATGGAAATGGGTTGATACTATTCTTGAAGCTTGGGAAGATAATTTAGTTCCTATGAAAAAATATACAGCTGGAACAAATGGACCAAGTGCAAGTATTCAATTAGTTGCAAAAGATGGTAGGGATTGGCATGAAGAATAATAATGAACATTTCTTTTTAGAGCAAAAAGAATTAATTGATGCTTTAAGTTCAAAAATTATTGCAAATTTAGAAGAAGCAATACTACATAAAGGTAGTGCTTCTTTATTGGTTTCAGGAGGTAGTACTCCTAAACCTTTATTTGAAAAACTTAGTTCTTTTGATATTCCTTGGGAAAAAGTAAAAATTGCCCTTTGTGATGAAAGATGGATTGATAAAAATCATAAAGATTCAAATGAAAAACTTGTTCGAGATTCACTTTTAGTAAATTTTGCAAAAAAAGCACAATTTGTATCAATGTATCAAGAAAATATAAATATTGAAGATGCACAAGAGCTTTGTTCAGATATTTATAAAAAAGAGTTATTTCCTTTGGATGTACTAATTTTAGGTATGGGAAATGATGGACATACAGCTTCTTTATTTCCTAATAATATTAAATTAAAAGAATCATTAGAAACTCTCAATAAAATTTGTATTTGTATGAAACCAGATACAGCTCCTTATGAAAGAATGAGTCTAACTAAAACAGCAATATTAAGTGCTTCTAATATCTATTTGCACTTTGAAGGTGTTGAAAAACGAAATGTATATAAAAAAGTTCTTGAAGGTGCAAATAGCAATGACATGCCTATCTCTGCAATATTAAATCAAGATAAGAAAAAAATTGAGGTATATTACAAATGAATGAAATAATACTAGAAGTTACACAAAATATAATAGAAAGATCAAAAACAAGTCGTGAAATTTATTTAAATAGAGTTAAAGAAGTTAGCTCTAAAAAAGTAAATAGATCAAAAATGGGATGTAGTAATTTAGCACATACAATAGCTCCTATGAGCAGCGTTGAAAAAGAAGCTATGTCAAATATGCTTACTCCAAATATAGCAATAGTTACTTCATATAATGATATGTTATCTGCTCACGAGCCTTTTAGTGTATATCCTCCACTTATAAAAAGAACTTTATTACAAGAAGGTGCCACTGCTCAAGTTGCATCAGGAGTTCCTGCTATGTGTGATGGTGTTACACAAGGTTTTGAAGGAATGGAATTAAGTCTATTTTCAAGAGATAATATAGCAATGGGTGCTGCAATTGGCTTATCTCATAATGTTTATGATGGAGCTATATTTTTAGGAGTTTGTGACAAAATTGTTCCAGGACTTCTAATTGGAGCTTTATCTTTTGGACATTTACCTGCAATATTTATGCCAGCTGGTCCAATGCCATCTGGTATTTCAAATAAAGAAAAAGCATCTGTACGTCAAGAATTTGCTCAAGGTAAAGTTGATGAAAAGGCACTATTTAAAGTAGAAGCAGCTTCGTATCATAGTAGTGGGACTTGTACTTTTTATGGAACTGCAAATTCAAATCAAATGCTTTTAGAGATGATGGGACTACAAATGCCTAACTCTTCTTTTGTAAATGCTAATACATTACTTCGTGATGAATTAACACAAGAAGCATCAAGAACACTATTAAATTTAACAGCGTTTAAAAATAATTTCACACCAATAGCAGATATTGTGACTGAAAAAAGTTTTGTTAATGCAATAGTTGGGTTAATGGCAACGGGTGGTTCTACAAATCATACTATCCATTTAATTGCAATGGCAAGAGCTGCTGGAATTATTTTAAATTGGGATGATTTTAATATGATTTCAAAAGTTACTCCACTTTTATGTAAGTTATATCCAAATGGAAGTGCTGATGTTAATCACTTCAGAGATGCAGGTGGTATGAGCGTTGTTATTCATGAATTAATAAATGCAGGTCTTGTACACGAAGATGTAAATACTGTAGTTGGTTTTGGTTTAAAAAATTATATTGTTGAACCATCATTAAAAGATAATGTATTAACTTTTAACAAAGGTGCAACAGTTTCAAGAGATAAAGATATTATCTCAAGTGTAGCAGCTCCTTTTTCAAAAGAGGGTGGAATCACTTTACTTGAAGGAAATTTAGGAAGAAGTATTATAAAAACTTCAGCACTAAAAGAAGAGCATTTATATGTAAAAGCTCCTGCTATGGTTTTTTCAACTCAAGATGAATTAAAAGATGCATTTAAAAAAGGTTTATTAGACAAAGATTTTGTAGCAGTTGTAAAATACCAAGGTCCAAAAGCAAATGGTATGCCTGAACTTCATGGATTATTACCTTCACTTGGAGTTCTTCAAGATAAAGGTTATAAAGTTGCCATCGTAACAGATGGAAGAATGTCAGGGGCTTCAGGAAAAGTTCCATCAGCTATTCATCTTGTTGAAGAAGCTGCAAAAGGTGGAAATATTGCACTTATTGAAGATGGTGATATTATCTGTTTAGATGTTAAAAACGGAAAATTAAATTTAGAAATACCTTCAGAAGAAAAAATTAGAAGACAAATAAAAAAAGCAGATTTATCTGCAAATCACGCTAATTATGGAAGAAATTTATTCTCAATAGTTAGAGCAAATATTAGTACAGCAGAAGAGGGTGCTACTATTTTTGATATTATTGGAAAAGAGAGAAGTTAAGATGAAATTAAACGCAACAGAAGTATTAAGTATTTCGCCAATCGTTCCTGTTATTGCTTTAGATAATATAGAAGATGCTTTACCACTTGCAAAAGCTTTACAAGATGGTGGAATAAACATCATGGAGATTACTTTAAGAACACCTACTGGATTAAAAGCTATTGAGTTAATCTCAAAAGAGATGCCATCTATGAATGTGGGAGCAGGAACTGTTTGTAATAAAAAAGATTTAGAAGATTCAATTGCACATGGTGCGGCTTTTATATTCTCACCTGGTATTAGTGAAGAGTTAATACAAAGTGCAAAGCAAAATGATATTGCTTTAATTGCAGGTGTTTCAAACGCATCAGAAATTATGCTTGCACAAAATAATGGTTTATTTGCTTGTAAACTATTTCCAGCTGTTCAAGTTGGTGGAATAGATCTTTTAAAAGCTTTTTCTGGACCTTTCCCTAAAATGAATTTTTGCCCAACAGGTGGAGTTAGTTTAGATAATATGAATGACTTTTTAGACTTAAAAAATGTTCTATGTGTGGGTGGTTCATGGCTAGTTCCTAAAAACTTATTAAAAGAGAAAAAGTTTGAAGAAATCACTAGAATTGCTAAAAGCTCAATTGCGAAAATCAATGGAAACAAGGCTTAGTAATGGATGAACAAAGAGATATTCTTTTTGCAAGATTAAAGCAAATTAGAAGCCAATTAAAAAATCTCTCAATTAGTGATTTATTTACTTTAAATCCAAAAAGATTTGAAGAATTTTCAACTTCGATTGATGATATGATTCTTGATTATTCTAAACTTCATATGAATAAAGATGTATTAAATACACTTTTTAAACTTGCAAGAGTTTGTGATGTTGAAGAAAAAAGAGATGCAATGTATAGAGGTGATAAAATAAATATCACTGAAAATAGAGCAGTTTTACATATAGCTCTTAGAAATAAGCTAGATAATCCTATATATGTTGACAATAGAGATATTATGCAAGATGTGCATGATGGCTTAGAGAAAATGGAAGAATTTGCAAATGGTATTAGAGATGGAAAAATTCTATCTTCAAGTAATGAATCATTTACTGATATTGTAAATATTGGAATTGGTGGTTCTCACTTGGGACCTGCAATGGTAACTCAAGCCTTAAAACCTTTTCATGATGGACCAAATGTACATTTTGTATCTAATATTGACTCTTCACATATAACAGATGTGTTAGCTGATTTAAATCCAAAAAGAACTTTAATATTAATTGCTTCAAAAACATTTACTACTATTGAAACAATGACTAATGCTAAAACAGCATTAACTTGGATGAAAGATGCAGTAGGTGAGCAAAATGTAAGTGAACATTTTGCAGCTATTTCAACAGCTTTAGAAAAAACTAAAGATTTTGGTATTAAAGATAATCGTGTATTTGGATACTGGGATTGGGTTGGTGGAAGATATTCTATTTGGAGTTCTATTGGTTAGGTGTTATGATTGCAATTGGAACAAAAAATTTTGCTGAATTTTTAGATGGTGCTTATGAAATGGATCAACATTTCAAAAATGCTCCACTTGAAGAAAATATGCCAGTACTTTTAGGACTAATTGGAATTTGGCATATTAATATTTGTGAATATCCAACACGAGCAATTTTGCCTTATGATCAAAGACTTAGTTCATTTCCTTCGTATATTCAACAACTTGACATGGAAAGTAATGGAAAAAGTATCTCTTCAAGTGGTGAAATGTTATATGAAAAAACAGGTGCAATTGTTTGGGGTGATGCAGGAACTAATTCTCAACACTCTTTTTTCCAATTATTACATCAAGGTTCTCAAATAGTTCCTTGTGAATTTATGTTGGGAGTTAATAAGTCAGAAAGCAATATGAAAGAGCACAATGATTTATTAATAGCAAACTGTTTAGCACAAAGTCAAGCTTTAATGGCAGGACGAAGAGTTGATGAGGTTATTAGAGTATTAGAAAAAAGAGGTGTTTCCCATGAAGAGTCAATTAGACTTGCTCCTCATAGACAGTTTAATGGAAATCGACCTTCTTCTACTTTATTATACAAAAAATTAGACCCTAAAACTTTAGGAAAAATTATTGCTTTATATGAGCATAGAGTTTTTGTAGAAGGTATTATTTGGGGAGTTGATTCTTTTGATCAATGGGGTGTTGAACTTGGAAAAGAGTTAGCATCTGAAATGTTATCTCATGTTCAAAATTGTGATAATAAAAAAGACTACTCTTATAAAGATATGGATTCTTCAAGTGCTGGTTTACTAAATGCTATTAGTGCATGGCAAGAATAAATTTATAAAGATATAAAAGATAATTAAGGATTTATGGTGGAAAATAAGAAAGTTGGAATTATTGGTGTTGGAAATGTAGGTTCTACACTTGCATATTCACTTGCATCAAAGGGAATTTGCTCATCAATTGTTTTAAAAGATATTAGAGAAAATATAGTTGAAGCTATGGCTTTAGATATTTCACAAGCAGCAAATGCAGAAAAGTCACATACTATGGTAAAAGCTGCTAAGAGTGGTGAAGATTTAAAAGATTGTGAAGTTATCGTTATCACTGCTGGGATTCCTAGAAAACCAGGAATGAGTAGGGATGATTTACTTTTAACAAATGCAAAAATTATGCAAGCTGTTTTAGAAGATATTAAAAAATATGCTCCAAATTCAAAAATAATTATTGTTTCAAATCCACTTGATGCAATGGTTTATGCAGCACTTAAAATACTTAAATTCCCAAGAGAACATGTTATTGGTATGGCTGGAATTTTAGATAGCGCTAGAATGTCTCATTTTATTTGTGAAAAATTAGGATATGGAGCAGGGCAAATCGAATCATCTGTAATGGGTGGTCATGGTGATGCTATGGTTCCTTTAGTTAATTATTCAACAGTTGCAGGTGTTAGTTTACCTGAACTTTTAAGTAAAGAAGATATTGAAGATATCGTTACAAAAACAAAAAATGGTGGACTTCAAATCGTAAAACTTCTTGAAACAGGATCTGCTTATTATGCACCTGCTCATGCAACTTCTTTAATGGTAGAAGCAATTTTATATAATAACAAAAAAATATATCCATGTTCAGTTATGCTTGATGGAGAATATGATTGTAAAAATGTTGTAAGTGGAGTTCCTGTTATGTTAGGAAGCAATGGAATTGAAAAAATTATTGAGTTAAAACTAAATGAAGAACAAAAAGAGTTATTTGCAAATTCAGTTGCTTCTGTTCAAGAATTAATTGATACTTTAGATGAGAAATTTTTTATTTAATTTAGAAGTATAAATATTCATTTCCTAAACAAAAAAAGTTTGGGAAACTGAATAAAGTAAGATTATTTTTCTTAAAAGTTCTTTCGATATCTTAGGAGTTCTCCTCCTGACTTCCGCGATAACTCAATAAATCAATAATTTAAAAATATGAATCCCTAAATAAAGGGCTTTATAGGTAATAAGAAAACACTATTTGTGTGTCTCAAGGGTATATTTGTTAAAATTTCTTTATGAATTTAAGAGTTAGAAAAAAGAAAAATGCTAGTGGTAGTATAAGTGTTCAAATATTAGATAGAACAAATAGAGGATACAAAGTAGTTGAAACTATTGGTTGTAGTTTTGAAGATCTAGAGATTGAAAAATTTTATGAAAAAGCTCTTGTAAAAATCAATGATTTATCTCAAAATCTTTTTGCAAATAAAATATCAGAATCAAATAAAAAGATACTACTTAAAGAACTACTTTCAAGTTTAAATACACAAGACTTTATTCCAATAGGTGATGAGCTTATATTTGGAAAATTGTTTAATAATATTGGATGTAATGATTTATTTAAAGATATAAATACAAAAAATATTAGGAATAAAGAGGATAAAAACTTTTTGTTTAAAAGTTTGGTGATTTCAAGATTATTATATCCAGGGAGTAAACTTGAACTTATAAACTATCTAAGTTACTTTAAAAATATTGATATAACAAGTGATAAAATATATAGATTTTTAGATACTTTGTACCAAGATGAAATAAAATCAAAAATAGAGACCTGTGTATTTGAATATACAAAAAATATAATGAAAGGTGAAATAGTATTAACCTTTTATGATGTAACAACATTATACTTTGAGAGTGAGAGTGAAGATGATCTTAGACGTATTGGATTTAGTAAAGAGGGTAAATTAGCACGTCCTCAGATACAACTAGGATTGTTTACAACACTGCAAGGATATCCATTAAGCTTTGAAGTTTATGAGGGTAATAAATATGAAGGCCATACACTAGTAGATATACTCAAAAAATTCCAAGAGAAATTTGTTCTTCCAAATAAACCTATAGTTGTAGCTGATCGTGGAATGTTAAATAATGCAAATATAGCTTATTTAGAAGAGAATAATTATAAATATATTTTAGCTGCTAAAACAAGAAGTATCGCAAGTGATTTAAAAGAAAAAATCACAAATCTAACATTTATTGATGATGGTACTATTCATACACTAAAATTTAATAAAGATATATCCTATAAAGAAAAAATAGATGAAGATACTAGCGTTTCAAAATCAATAAATGTAAATCAAAGATTAGTGCTTTCATATTCATTCAAAAGAGCAAAAAAAGATAAGTACAATAGAGATAAAGCATTGCAAAGATTAGAAGAGAAAATAAAGACTACAAAAAATATCACAAAAAAAGATTTAAAACTATCATACTATGCTAAATATCTTAATATTGATGATCATAAATGTGATATCACTTTTAATATCAATAATCAAAAAATAATTGAAGATCAAAAATTAGATGGTATCAAAGGATTTATAACAAATGATTTTAATCTTACAGCAAATGAAATAATTGAACACTATAATAATCAATATGATGTAGAACGAGCTTTTAGAATCTCAAAGACTGATCTAAAAATAAGACCTATTTATCATAGACTAGAAACAAGAATAAAAGCTCATATCTTAATTTCGTTTGTATCTTATGCAATCTATAAAGAGTTTGAAAGAAAATTAAAACTAAATGATGTTAAATTTGATTTCTCACAAAAATTTTTACGCAAAATTATTGAGCATATAATTGCTGTAAAAATAGATGATGAAATAATACCTATTAATCCATCTGAAATACAAAAACAGATTTTAGATATTATTTGAAATTTCAAGATATTGATTTGTGTGTCTTATCGCGGAAGTCAGGAATATGATTGTAAAAATGTTGTAAGTGGAGTTCCTGTTATGTTAGGAAGCAATGGAATTGAAAAAATTATTGAGTTAAAACTAAATGAAGAACAAAAAGAGTTATTTGCAAATTCAGTTGCTTCTGTTCAAGAATTAATTGATACTTTAGATGAGAAATTTTTTATTTAATTTAGAAGTATAAATATTCATTTCCTAAACAAAAAAAGTTTGGGAAACTGAATAAAGTAAGATTATTTTTCTTAAAAGTTCTTTCGATATCTTAGGAGTTCTCCTCTTTTTTATGAAGGATTATTAGAAATATTATCATTATGTAAATAAATTTTATGTTTATACATATCTGCTTTAATTCTTACTTCTGAGTATTCCACTGGCTTATTTTCTTTATCAAAAGATAATCTATGTAAAGATAATAAAGGAGTAGAGTCTTTAATATTTAAATCTTTTGCCTCTTTTTTTGTAGGCGCTATTGCTTCCACTGTTTCTTGAGCATTATAAAATTCTATTTCATATTCATCTTTTAAATAAGTATATAAAGATTCTATATTAAAGTTTTTTTCAATATTAGGTACTTTTTCATAATCCATATAATTACGCATTAACGCAAATGGAATACCATTAAGAAGTCTTAATCTTTTAATACATAGAAGTTTTTTACATAAAAGTAGATCTTTTACAAAATGCTCACCTTCTATTATTTCAAACTTAATAGATTTGGTTTCTAATTTATGATTTTGCTTAGATAGTCTTTGTGTTAAAGAACCTATTGCATTTGCATCATAAAGAATTTTTTGCTCTAATACAAAAGTACCTCGACCTTGTTTTTTTTCAACTATATTTTCTCTTTCAAGTTCTTCAATTGCTTTTCTAATTGTAATTCTACTTACTTTATAAATTTCTTCAAGCTTTGGTTCAGCTGGAATAATTTCTCCCGCTTTGTAGTTTTCTTTTATATCTTTTAAAAGAATATCTTTTAGTTGTAAGTATAGAGGGCTACCTTTTTTAGTAAACAAATGTCATCCTTATGTTCTATAGTTTTAAAAGTTTATATTAAATGAAATTAAATAAACATTATATAATAACATTATAATGTTTAAGTTTAAATTAATATTTTAATCATTATAATGTTATTATGAATTTTAAGGAAGATTATGAAAACAATTAATAAAAAATATGATAATTTATTTACGTCAATTGAAGAAGTTCCAAAAGAGTATAAACTTGATGGTGAAATTTCTCAAAATGAGTATTTAATAAATGGTACTATAAAACATTGGAAAGGACAAAAACAAGATGTTTATTCTCCACTTTGTTTAAAAGATGGTAAGCAATTAAAACTAGGAACTTATCCAAAACTTACTCAAAATGAAGCTCAAGAAGCTTTAGATTCTGCCCTGGAAGCTTATAATTATGGAATGGGTGAATGGCCACAAATGACAGTTGCTAATAGAATAAAAGCAGTTGAGAAATTCACTTCTAAAATGATTGAAAAAAGAGAAGAAGTAGTAAATCTTTTAATGTGGGAAATTGGAAAACCTCTAAAAGATTCTCAAAAAGAGTTTGATAGAACAGTTGATTATATTAAAGATACAATTGAAGCACTAAAAACTTTAGATAGAAAAAACTCTCAATTAGAAATAGAATCAGGAATTCTAGCACAAGTAAAAAGATCTCCACTTGGAGTTACTTTATGTATGGGGCCATTTAATTATCCATTAAATGAAACATTTACAACTTTAATTCCAGCACTAATCATGGGAAATGCAGTGATATTTAAACCTCCAAAATTTGGTGTTTTATTACATAGACCTTTACTTGAAGCTTTTAGAGATTCTTTTCCAAAGGGAATTGTAAATACTTTATATGGAAGTGGGTCTGAGCTTTTAACACCTTTAATGAAAAGTGGAAAAATTGATGTTTTAGCATTTATTGGTAGTTCAAAAGTTGCAAGTACAATGGAGCATCATCACCCAAAACCAAATAGATTAAGATCAGTACTTAGTTTAGAAGCTAAAAATGCAGGAATCGTAATGCCTGATGCAAATTTAGAAGTTGCAGTTAATGAGTGTGTTACTGGAAGTTTATCTTACAATGGACAAAGATGTACAGCTTTAAAAATTTTATTTATACATGAAAATATTGTTGGAAGTTTTTTAGAGCAATTCAATGCAAAAGTAGATGAAATAAAATTTGGTATGCCTTGGGATAAAGATGTTCAAATTACTCCATTACCAGAAGCAAATAAAACTACATATTTAAAAGATTTAATTGATGATGCAACATCAAAAGGTGCAAAAATAGTAAATAAAGATGGAGGAACAATTAAAAATACATTTATGTTCCCAGCTGTTTTATTCCCTGTAAATAAAGATATGAGAATTTATCATGAAGAGCAATTTGGACCAATCGTGCCAATTCTTACATATAAAGATATTTGTGAGCCAATGCAGTATTTAATGGAATCAAACTATGGACAACAAGTAAGTGTTTTTGGTAATAATTCAGATGAAATTGCAAAAATGATTGATAGTTTAGTAAATTTAGTAAGTCGTGTTAATATAAATGCTCAATGTCAAAGAGGGCCTGATATTTTCCCATTTACAGGAAGAAAAGATTCAGCTCAAAGTACACTTTCAGTTGGTGATGCATTAAGAGCATTTAGTATTAGATCAATGGTTGCTATAAAAGATAACAATGAAAATAAAGAGATTGTTTCAAGTATTTTAAGAGATCATAAATCGAACTTTTTATCAACTGACTTTATTTTATAAGTATAGGGAGAATTATGCAAAAAAGAACAAAAATATTAGCAACATTAGGCCCAGCGAGCCACACTATTGAAATGATTGAAGGATTAATTAAAGCTGGTGCAAATATGTTTAGATTAAACTTTTCTCATGGAAGTCATGAATATCACTTAGAAACATTGAATAATATAAGAACAGCTATGAAAAATGTAGGAAAAACTGTTGGAATTTTACAAGATATTTCAGGACCAAAAGTAAGAATTGGTGATGTAAAAGAGCCATTTGAACTTCATAGAGATGATATTATTACGTTTTTAAAAGATGATATGATTGGATATAAAAGAGGTGATAAAGATTATGTTGTATCTATTAATTACCCAGATATTTTAGATAAAGTAAAAATAAATGAATATATCTACCTTTATGATGGAACTATAAGAGCTAAAGTTATAGAAACTGGAGAAACAGTAAAAGCACGAATCGAAAACCATGGAATCTTAGGTTCGAAAAAAGGTGTGAATTTCCCAAATACTGTAATTGATATTGATGTAATTACAATAAAAGATGAAAAAGATATTGCTTGGGGAGTTGAAAATCAAGTTGATTATTTTGCAATTTCATTTGTACAAAATGCAAAAGATATGAAAAAAGCAAGAAGTTTGCTAAATGGTTATAAAGGTAAATTAATAGCAAAAATTGAGAAGTTTGATGCAGTTGAAAATATAGATGAAATTATAGAAGAAAGTGATGGAATAATGGTTGCAAGGGGTGACCTTGGAATAGAAGTTCCTTACTATGATGTTCCAACAATTCAAAAAATGCTTATAAAAAAAGCAAATGCTGTAGGAATTCCAGTAATCACTGCAACTCAAATGCTTCTTTCAATGACTCAAAATGAAAGAGCAACAAGAGCAGAGATTTCAGATGTTGCAAATGCTGTTTTAGATGGAACTGATGTTGTGATGCTAAGTGAAGAAAGTGCAGTTGGAGAAGATCCTATTAATGTTGTTGATACTATGAGTAATATTATTGCAAGAACAGAGGATATCTATAACTATAATAAACAAAATAAATTAGCTTATCTTGATAAATATGATGTAATCCAAGCAACAGTTACAAAACTTGCAGATGATTTAGGTGCAAAAGCAATTTTATCACTTACAAGTTCTGGAAGATCTGCGATTAAAATGTCAAGATATAGACCAAAAACTCCTATTTATGCCTTTACTCATGAAGAAGAAGTATTAAATTCACTAACTGCAATTTGGGGTATTGAAGCTATTGGAACAATAAAAGAAGATCAAGCTTCAAAAATGTTTCAAGAAATGTTAACAATTTTAGATAAGAAAGGTTTATTAGATAAAAATCAATCTTATGTGGCAACAGTTGGATATCCGGTTGGACTTCAAGGAAGTACAAATACTATTAAGATTTTAACACCAAGTGAGATTAATTATTACTTGAATTATACTAATAATAATTCAGAGTGATGTTTTAAATTAATAGTGGCTTATTTTAAACAAAGTTGTATTATCATAATAAAAAATAATACAAGGAAGGATATACTATTTCTAATACAAAAGAAACTAAAAAAAATTCAATAATAGAAAATTCTTTAAAATTATTCTCTCAAAAAGGTTTTTATAATACAACAATCCCAGATATAGCAAAAGCTATGAAGATGAGTGTTGGAAATATGTATAACTATTTTTCTTCAAAAGAAGAACTTGCGAAATTTGCAATAAAATATTCAACTAATATATTAGCTGAAGAATTAAAAGAAATTAATCAGTTAGATGTCTCTTCTAAAGAAAAAATTTACATATTTGTTAAAAGATATTTAGAAAATGTACAAAATTCACCAGAAGTAATTGAATACTTTCTAAGAGTATATTTATCAAATAGAGAAGTGTTTAAACAAGGCTGTGAGGGCTTCTTATGTGTAGGAGAATTTGTAACAGAAGTTATGATTTTACTAGAAGAAGGTGCTTCTAAAAAAGAGTTTAGACAACAAGACTTTTTCCCAGCTTTTTCTATGATAATGGGATGCTTAGGTGGTTTTGCTTTTTTAAGTGGAGAAAAAGTGCTAGATAAAGATTTATTAACTTACTCAGATGCTGTTGCTGATAATATATATCGAGCATTAAAGTATGACGAGTAAAGAAAAACCAACTGTAGTATGGTTTCAAGCAATTACATGTAATGGAAATACCCATTCCTTATTAAGTGCGAACTCTTCAAGATTGGAGCTTTTTTTTAATAGCTTTAATCTTATTTATCATCCAAGTTTAACTATTGAAAAGACTTTGGATGATATTTTAAATCAAAAAGAACAAATAGATTTTTTACTTATTGAAGGTGCAATTACTTCAAATGAAAAATTCTTCTCAATCTCAAATGACACAACTTTTAATCTTTTAAATAAACTAGCATTAAAATCAAAATATATAATAGCAGTTGGCTCATGTGCTTCAAATGGTGGAATTCATACAAAGTTCACTCAAAACAATGATATTCAAGGAATTAATGATTCTATTGATAAACAAACTATTAATAAACTTGAACATAGTATTATAAATCTAACAGGTTGTCCTGTTCATCCTGAATGGATACTTCAAACTCTTTTTTCATTAAGAGATTATGGAAAAATGAATTTAGATGAGGAAAAAAGACCAAAAGAATTATATAGTTCTTTAGCTCACCATGGATGCACAAGAAATGAATATTTTGAATGGAAAGTAGAAGGTGCTTTTGGAGAGAAAGAGGGTTGTTTATTTTACGATCAAGGATGTCGTGGTCCTATGACTCATAGCTCTTGTAATAAAATATTATGGAATGATATTAGCTCAAAAACAAGAGTAGGGATGCCCTGTATTGGATGTACAGAAAGTGATTTCCCAAGGGAAAATATGTTAGAAACCAAAAAAAATATAGGAATTCCACAAGACGTTCCTATTGGTATCTCTAAACGAGCTTACTTATCCCTAGCTGGAATTGCAAAAACCTTTAAAATTGATAGACTAAACAAAAAGCTAATGGATTGATTATATGAAAACAGTTGAAATAGTAGAGAGAATTGAAGGCGAAGCAAAGGTATCTTGTACTTGGAAGAACAATATTGTAAGTGATGCAAGAATTGATTTTCTAAATTTTAGAGGATTTGAGTATATTTTAGAAGGAAAAGCTCCCCTTGATGCTTTGGTTTATACTCCACGAATCTGTGGAATTTGTGGGCAAGCCCATTTAAAAGCTACTGTTGATGCGCTAGAAAATATTTATGAAAATCTAAATGAGCCTTTGCAAGTTACAAATAAAGCAAAGTTACTTCGAGAAATAGGTTTAAATATTGAAATAATTGATTCTCATATAAAATGGTTTTATATGTTTATTCTTCCTGATATTATCAAACTAGATACTCCTGATTTGGGAATTTACTCTCCTTTAAAAGGTACACGTTGGTTGGAAGCTTGCAAAACTGCTAGTGAAACCATAAAAGCTCTTGCAATAATAGGAGGTCAATGGCCCCACACTTCATATATGATGCCAGGTGGAGTTGTATGTGATCCAACGCTTTTAGAATTAAGTTCAATGCAAAACTATATGGATAGTGCAATTAGATTTTTTGAAAAATCAATTGCAGGAGTACCTTTTGATAAATATTTAACTTTTGATAGTGTAAATGATTTAGATTTATTAGGGGCTGATTTAAAATATTTTAAAGATTTATCTTTTAAAAATTCTTTGGAGAAATATGGGAAATCTTATGATAGATTTATTTCTTTAGGTTCTTCTTTTTTATTTGAAAGTGGAAAAATAAAACAAAGGTTAGCACATAAACTTGATTTATCAAAAATAAAAGAGAGTAGTGAACATACTTTTTTAGTTTTAGATGATAAATTTGACAATAAAAAAACAACATGGTCAAAATCAGTATCTTATGATAATGACTTTTTTGAAACAGGGCCTTTAGCTAGAGCTATGATTTCAAATAGAAAATTTATAAAAGATATACATAAAAGTTATAAAGACTCTTCTTTTACAAGAATAATGGCCAGAATAGATGAATTAGCTTTTTTATTAGAAAATACAAAAGAATTAATAAAAAAAGTAGATATTAGTGAAGAATCATTTATCAAGCCAAAAGTATCTTTAAAAGATATAGAAAGTGCAAATGGATCCTCGGTTCTTGAAGCATGTAGAGGTTCTTTATTTCATAAAATAGATATAAAAAAAGGAAAAATATCTAAATATGATGTTATTACTCCAACTGTTTGGAATTTAGGTCCTGAAAATAAAACTCAAAAGGGTATCGCTCAAAAAGCAATTATTGGTGCTCCTTCTATAGAAATAGCAAGAATAGTTCTAAGAAGTTTTGATGTTTGTTCTGTTTGCACTAGCCATTAAATTTAAAAAGATGTATATATTTGTAACAAATATAAAAAGAATCTATTAAATTATAAAACTCAAAAAAAATAGTATTTATTTAATATAAATGAATACTTATTCATAAATAATCCATCCCCTTGGGACTTTATACTTTTTCTTATATTATAAAAAATAAACAATGCTATTTTCATGCTACATTACTTAAATATCAATTAAGTAATGCATAAGTTTTTTACTGTTAATTTACGAATAAGTAAATGAACATTCATTTTTAATAAGGAGACTAGGTCTTATGATTAATTCAGCAGATATGGTAAAAAAAGTTTTTACACAAAAATCAGGAAGGGTTGAAACAAATAAAGGGGAAGTTTTTTATAATAATTTATTTGTTCAAGCTAAACAAAGATTATCAGATTTAAGGGCACAAGAACCTCTTAAAGATATTGATATGATGGATATTATTGAAAGTGAGGGAGTAAATAGAAGAGATTTTCTAAAGTGGGTTAGTGCAACAACTGCTACATTAATGCTTCCTCCAATGTTTGCACCACTTGTGGCAGAAGCAACTGAACTTATGAATAGAGTCCCTGTAATTTGGATTGAGTTACAAGACTGTGCTGGAAACTCTGAAGCACTATTAAGAAGTTCAGCTCCAACCGTTGATGATTTACTTTTTGATGTATTATCTTTAGAATTTCATGAAACATTACAAGCTGCAGCGGGTCATGATGCTGATAAGCAACTTGAAGAGGCGGTTCATCACTTTAAAGGTAAATATCTTTTATTTGTAGAAGGTGCAATTCCAATGGCAATGAATGGTCAATATGGAACTATTGGTGCTATGGGTGAAACTTTTCATGATCACTTAATTAGAATGTCAAAAGATGCAGCTGCAATTGTAGCTGTTGGAACTTGTGCTACATTTGGAGGAGTTCCAGCTGCTGCTCCAAATCCAACAGGCGCTGTTGGGGTTATGGATTTAGTAAAAGGAAAACCAATTGTAAATATTCCAGCTTGTCCTGCAAATCCTGCAAATATGGTCGGAGTTATTTTACACTATGTTTTAACAGGTCAAATTCCAGAACTTGATTCACTTTTAAGACCAAAATTTGCCTTTGGATATAGAATTCATGATAATTGTGAAAGAAGAGCACACTTTGATGCAGGTGAATTTGTTGAAGAGTGGGGAGATGAGGGTGCTAAAAACAACTTTTGTTTATATAAAGTTGGATGTAAAGGTCCTATGACTTTTAATAACTGCTCAATAGTTAGATATAACGAAGGAACAAACTGGCCAATTGGTGTAGGACGTGGTTGTATTGGATGTAGTGAGCCTGATTTCTGGGATAAATATGCATATGAAAGACCAATGGCAGATGCAAAAATCAAAGCACCAACAGGTGGAGTTGAAAAAACTGTAGATGAATTTGGTTTAGGTTTATTAACAGCAACTGCTGTTGGTATTGGAGTTCATGCAATAGCTTCAGCTGTTGCAGGTAAAAAATCAGGAGAAGGGGAAGAAAAATAATGGCAAAGAAACACTTAGTAATTGATCCAATTACAAGAATTGAAGGACATCTTAGAATTGAAGCAATAATAGATGAAAATAATGTTGTAGTAGATGCCTTTTCTTCTTCAACGATGTTTAGAGGTATTGAAACTATCTTAAAAGGAAGAGATCCAAGGGATTGTGGTTTATTAGCCATGAGAATTTGTGGAGTTTGTACAGGTACTCACTATCAAAGAAGTATTGAAGCTGTTGAACATGCCTTTAAAATTACTATTCCTAAAAATGCAAGATTAGTTAGAAACTTAATTCAAGGTGCTTTATATTTACACGATCATATTGTTCATTTTTATCATTTACATGCTCTTGATTGGGTTGATATTACAAAAGCCTTAGAAGCTGATCCTAAAAAAACAGTTATTGAAGCACAAAAATGGGCAGGACTCTCAGCTCATAGACCTTGGAATGCAAGTGAAGATAATTATGCAGCAGTTCAAGAAAGAGTCACAAGATATGTAAAACAAGGAAGGCTTGGAATTTTTGGAAATGCTTATTGGGGTTCAAAGGGTTTTAAACTGACTCCTGAACAAAATTTAATTGGTTTATCGCACTATTTAGATGCTTTGGAAATACAAAGAGAACTGGCTAAAATGATGGCAATTTTTGGTGGTAAAAATCCACATCCACAATCATTTGTAGTGGGAGGAGTAACTTGTGTTCAAGATATTAAAAATCCTGCAAGAATCGCTGAATTTAAACAAATACTAAAATTAGCACAAAAATTTACAAAAGAAGCATATTTACCAGATATTTATATGGCAGGAACCATGTATACTGATGAAGCTCTTGAAGGTATTGGCGGAGGTATAGGAAACTATATGTCTTATGGTGACTTTAGACTTGATGATACACCATTTTATGAAGCTGCTAAATTATTTCCATCTGGAATTGTAAAAAATAGAGATTTATCAAAAGTTTTTGAAGTAGATCAAACAAAAATCACAGAAGATGTAACACATGCATGGTATGAAGGTAAAACAAATTTACATCCATATGATGGTGAAACTAAGCCAAATTATACAGGTTTTGGGAAAAAAGAAGACAATATCGCTTATTTAGATACTCAAAATAAATATACTTGGATTAAATCACCACTTCATGATGATGAAAGAATGGAAGTAGGGCCATTAGCTCGTATGATAATTGGAGTTGCAAAGGGAGATGAAAGAATTTCTAAATATGTAACAACATTCTTAAAAAATGGAAACTTACCTATTAAAGTTTTATTTTCAACTGTGGGAAGAACAGCTGCTAGGGCTATTGAAACTGAATTAATGGCTGATGTTATGATGGAATGGGTTGATGAATTAGCTTCAAATGTGGCTCATGGTGATTTATCTACATGGACCGAATTTAATTTTGATAATGTTTCAGCAAATACACAAGGATATGGTATGGCTGAAGCTCCAAGGGGTGGATTAGGTCATTGGGTTAAAATAAAAGATGGAAAAGTTGAAAATTATCAAGCGGTGGTTCCATCTACTTGGAATGCAGCTCCAAGAGATTACAAAGGAAGACTTGGTGCTTATGAATCATCATTAATAGGTACAAAAGTAGCGAATCCTGATCAACCTTTAGAGATTTTAAGAACTGTACATAGTTTTGATCCATGTATTGCTTGTGCTGTGCATATTATTGATACTAATGGAAAAGAACTAGGTGTTTATAAAGTAGATCCAATTGGAGGAACAAGCCGTGCCTAAAATGAAAAGGGTTGAGAGAATGACAGCTACTATGAGAACCATTCACTGGACGAATGCGTTTTGTATGATAGTAGCTGTTGCAACCGGTTTATATATTGGTCATCCTTATTATCAAACTTTTATTGCTGATCCTGCTGTGGATAAGTATGTAATGGCTTGGAATAGATGGGGACATTTTATAGCTGCAATTATTTTTGATGTTACAGCTATATTAATTGGTTATTTATATTTGTTTTCAAATTTTGATAAACCATATAAAAAAATTTTACCAACAAAACAAAATTTTATTGAATTTTGGGAAGTATTTTTTAACTTAATTACATTTAATAGAAGAAAAAAGTTTGATTCAACTCACAGTGATTCTTATAATATTGTGTTTTTTACATTTTTTCATATATTATTAGTGTTTATGTTATTAACTGGACTTCAATTATATGTTCATGGTTTAGCATCAGGTGAGAGCTCAATAGGAACATGGTGGCCTACAATGTTACATATAGCAACTGATTGGACACTTACGGTGTTTGGTGGGAATATGGGCGTTAGAATTGCTCACCATACAGCTATGTATTTGATTTTGATGTGGGTTATGTCACATATTTATTATCAAATATGGAGAACAATTTTCTGGAGAGAAGGTGATATTGGTATAGTATTCTCTGGACATAAATTTGTAAAAGATGATAAAAAAGAAGAAAAAAAATAAAAACAATGGCTGAGGTTTAAAACTTCAGCCATATTTTGGAGAAAAAATGAAAAAAAGAAATATTGTAATTGGTGTTGGAAATATGCTTTTCAAAGATGAAGGTATTGGAATTTATGCTGCTGAATATATTAAACAAAATTACAAATTTGATGATGAAGAATTAGAAATAATAGATGGTGGAACATTAGGGTTTAAACTAATGACATATTTTCAAGAGTATGACAATGTTATTATTTTAGATACTGTGTCTATTGAAGATAAAGCAGGGGAAATATATAGACTTCCTTCAGATGTTTTATTGGGACTTGGAAACTATAGAAAAACAGCCCATGAGGTAGAAATTGTGGAGATGTTAGAAATTGTTTCAGTTTTAGATTCCCATGCAAATGTGACTATAATTGGAATAATTCCTGAAGATATTATAAATGTTGAAATTGGACTTACTCAAAGTATGGAAAATAGATTTGAAAAGTTTATTTTAAATAGTATAAAAGAAATAGAAAGCTTAGGTATAAAAGCTACAAAAATAAATAACATCTTGATTCCTGATATTGTTAAAAGTATGATAGGTAGTTACAATGGTGAGCACTTAAATAGAATTCCAAATGAAGAAGATTTTACACATGCAATTAATTTATAAAATAGAGTTCAATACAACAAATTTATATTTCAAATATATAATAGAAGATTTAATAAAACAGTCAAAAGTAAATGCAGTTTGCAAACAATATAAAGGTTTTATTCTAATAATATTAGAAGAAGAAGCCCAAATAATAGAGAATTTCTTTTCACTTTTAGAAAAAAAACTTCCATTATCAATTTTTATTGGAAAATCTTATGTTATTGAAGATTATGATGAAAGTTTAGAAGAATTGAAAGATTTTGAAATAAAACAAAACTTATCACTTCTTACAAATGATTCAATAAAACAAATAATACAAGAGAATAATATTGATTTTTTAAATGATATTGTAAAAATCACAAGGGGTGAAATATCAAGATTTGAAACCCATAATGGACTTAAGGACTACTTTTTACCAAACAAAAAAATAAGAGAAGAGTTTGAAGAAAAAGGTTTTGAAGTTAAACTTCTAATTACAGATACCAGTAAAATTGAAGAGATTTTTGATATAAGTGTAAAAGATTTTCAACTTTTATGTTCAATTGAAAGACCTTTAGTAAAACTAAAATTTAAAATATTAAAAAATACACAAAAAGAGTTTTCTTCAACAAATTTTATATATGCAAAAATTCCTGATGATAAAGAGGTGGTTTTATTTGCACAAGCTTTAAAGAAAAATGATATAAATTATGTTTTATATGTAAATGATGAAGTTTATCAAGATGGATTAAAAATTACTTATATGAAAGAACAAAATTTGATAATTCATGGAGATAAAGGTCTTTTTCCTAAATATGATTTTGTAGCAAATAGAAAATACAACTCTTCAAAGGAGTATTTTGATGATAATGGTGGTGTTTATAAAGCAATTTTGGCTCAAACTTCAAAAAGATTAATACCTTCTATTGGAGTTTATTTCTCTCAAAATAATTCAAATAGTTCTATTTGTATAAATATTCCAACAAAAGGTTTGAAAAATATTATTTCAATTCCAAATATTCATAACAGTATAAAAAATTGTTTTGAAGAAATTGCAGATATTGATGAGCATTGCGCTAGATTAATTGCAAATTATAGTAAAAAATTCCCAAATGTTTTAAAAGATGATGTACCTTTAAATACAAATGGTTTTGAATCAATTATAAATATGTGTGCAAAGGTTTTAGGAATAAATAGCTCTAAAGAGTTTGAAGATATGGCTTTAAATACAAGTATGACAAGTGGAATTCAAATAGATATGAAACTAATATCTATAAATGATGTAAATTATTTAGATTATAGAAGAATTGTTCAATCAATAATGGCTTATAAAATGGCTGATGTTGATAATATTACTTTAATTTATTCTTTCTATGAAAGTTTAAGTGAATTTATATGTAATTACACAAATGAAATCGCAAAAGAAACAAAAGCAAAAGATGTTGTTTTATGCGGAAATATGTTCGCAAATTCAATATTATTGTCAAAAACAAATAAAACATTAAGTAAATCATATAATATAATTTTGCCAAAAGAGTATCCCCTAGATTATTAAAATATCTTATACTATAATGCTAATCTAAAAGAATAAAGCTATTGATTATAAGGATTAGTAAAAGTGTATAGAGATGTTTGTTTTATTACAAAAGAGCAAGATGAAAAAATTCTTGGTGAAATATTTGATTATATAAAAGAAAAATATACTAGTAAAATAGCTACTTTTTCAACAGAAAAAATATTTGATAAGTCTGAAGAAAAGCAGGATTGTTTATTTTTATTATATTTAAGTGATGATGAAATAAAAACTTTTTTTCAAAATCATCTAAACACAAATATAAATATTGCAATTTTACCAAATGAAAATTGCCCAAATGCAATGCGAAACTATGGTGTTTCTAAAGATATTAAAGAGTCTATTGAAGATGCTTTTAATATTGAGCTATTAAGTAAGATAGATTTATTAAAATGTAATGATTTCATTGCTTTTAATCGTGTTGTAATTGGTGATATGCATGGAATGAATAGACTTGATTATAATCAAAATAGTAGAATAAATAAAATAAAAATATTTTTTAATAACTTAATAAATATAAAATTTAAAAGCTATACCCTAACTACTTCAAAAGAACAATCAATTCAAACAGCAGCTTCAGGTATAACTATACTTGAACACACAACTATCATGAATAAAGAATCAGCAATTAAAGATGATTTATCAATTCATGATGGAAAGTTAAATGCCTATATTCTAGCTCCCACGTCTTTGTTTTCATATATTTGGTATTTGATTTCAATTTTCTTTTATCAAAAAATATCTTTAGTTTCTTTACCAAAAAGTTTGGGATTTATTAAAACTTCAAAGTTGAGTGTTTCATCTAATGGAATATTGAATTATAAAATCGATCATAAAGATATGTATCAATCAAATATGATAGAACTAGAAGTGCTACAAGATTGTTTAAATGTACATTTAGGAAAAGTTTTACTTGAAATTGTAAAAAATGATACAAATCAGTGTGAAGAAAAAGATGTAATAAAACTAAATACACTCCCAAAAGCTGAATTAAGCTCTATTTTAATAGGTGGAAAGTTGCCATTATTTAAAAAAGCTACAGATGAAGAGTTTAAAGATTTATTTGTAAGTTTAAAAGATAGTGCTAAGTTTTCTTATACATATCTAACTTTGATGATTTTAAGTACTCTATTAGCTACTACAGGACTTTTCGCTAATTCAGCACCTGTTATTATAGGTGCCATGATATTAGCTCCATTAATGGCTCCTATTATCTCTTTATCAATGGGTGTTGTAAGAGCTGATAAGTTTTTGATGATTCAAAGTGCTAGATCTTTGATTATTGGTATTTTTATGGCCTTACTATTTTCTTGCGTTTATACTCTTTTTATTCCATTAGAGCAAATAACAGCAGAAATGCAAGGACGATTAAATCCTAATTTACTTGATTTAATGGTGGCTGTTTTCTCAGGAATTGCAGGTGCTTATGCTAACTCTAAAGAAGAAGTTGCCAAATCCCTTGCAGGTGTTGCAATAGCAGTTGCCTTAGTGCCACCTTTGAGTGTAACAGGTATTGGGCTTGGCCTTGGAAATATTGATGTGATTTATGGTTCATTTTTATTATTTGTAACAAACTTAGTGGGAATTACTCTAAGTGCTGCATTGACATTTATAGTTTTAGGTTATGCTCCTATTAAAAGGGCTAAAAAAGGTATTTTATATACTTCTATTTTAATGGTGATTATTGCTATTCCTTTATTTTTATCATTTATGGATGTGGTTCACAGATATGATTATTTCAATAAACTAAATGGTTTTAAATCAGTGGCCTTAAATGGACATGATATAGAATTGCATATTAAAAAAGTACAAAATAAAAACGATGAAATTATTGTAAATTTAGATGTAATATCTTCTAAACCTCTTATCTTAGATGATTATAATATTATCAAAGAGAAGTTACAAAAAGTAGTAGACAAAAAATTAGTTTTAGAAATTACACCTGTTATTGTAATAAATTAATTTGTAGGAATTAACATATAATTTAAAGAAATAGCTATTCTTATTAGTATAATTTTCTTCTATAATACATAAATTAAAAAATATGAAGGAAATATCAATGAGTTTAGTATATGATTATTCAAACCCAACAGCAATTCACTTTGGAAAAGGTCAAATTGCTTCAATAGTTAAACATTTAAGTAAAGGTAATAAAATATTAGTGGTTTATGGTGGTGGTTCAATTAAAAATAATGGTGTGTATGATGAGGTAAAATCTGCACTTGAAGGTTTTAATTGGATTGAGTTTTCAGGAGTTGAAGCAAATCCATCTTATGAAACACTAAGTAAAGCAGTTGTTTTAGTAAAAGAGCAAAAAGTTGATTTTATTTTAGCTGTTGGTGGTGGTTCTGTTATTGATGGTTCAAAATATATAGCAGCAGCTTCACTATATGATGGTGACGGTTGGGACTTCTTGTGTGGAACTGCAACTATTGAAAAAGCTTTACCTCTTGGTGCTATTTTAACTTTACCTGCAACGGGGAGCGAATCAAATACAAATGCAGTTGTATCAAAAAAATCTACAAATGAAAAAAGATTTTTCGCATCACCTTTTGTTTCTCCATTATTTGCAGTATTAGATCCAAGTGTAATGAGTACATTATCAGATAGACAACTAGCAAATGGTTTAGTTGATGCCTTTGTTCATACTTGTGAGCAGTATTTAACATGTCCAAATACATCATTGCTTCATGATGGTTATGCTGAAACTATTTTAAGAGGTTTAGCAAAACTAGCAAGTACTTGGGACAATAGAAAAGATGCAGTTTGGGAAGAAAACCTAATGCTTCTTGCAAATCAAGCTTTAAATGGATTTATAGGTTCAGGTGTAGCACAAGATTGGGCTACACATATGATAGGACATGAATTAACAGCCTTTTATGGAGTTGATCATGCACAAAGTTTAGCTGTTGTTCAACCTTCTTTATTAAGAGTTATGATTGAACAAAAAAGTGAAAAACTAGCACAAATGGGTGAAAATGTTTTTGGAATCAAAAATGATAATGAAGCAGTTATTGTTGCTATTGAAAATATGTATCACAGCGTTGGTGTTACTACAAATCTAAACGATTATGAAACAGTTGATAATAAAGTTATTGAAAATATCATTCCATCTCTAGAAGCTCATGGAATGATAGCTATTGGTGAAAACCAGAATATCACTTTAGATATTTGTGAAAAAATTCTTAAAATGGCTATGAAATAGTCAAAATAAGCTTTAAACAATCTCAAAAGAGGCTTTTGCCTCTTTTGGTGGATATCCATAATAACTCTTAAAATCTTTCGAAAACTGCGAAGAACTCTCATATCCTGTTGCATAGGCTGTTTCATTTACTTGTAAATTATTTCTTGTTAATAAATCTTTGGCTTTATTTAGTCGTATTTTTTTAATATATTGCAAAGGACTAAGACTTGTTACTTTTTTAAAGTGTGTATGAAATGACGATACACTCATATCTTCTTCTTTTGCTAGAGTTGGAATATCAAGATGCTCATTGTATTTATTATGTATGATTTTTAGTGTTCTTGTCATCTTTGATTCCATTTTATTTTCTAAAAACATTTTATGTAAAAAGTGAGAATTTTCACCAATTGCAATTCTATAATAAATTTCTCTTAATATTGAATCACCTAAAATAGCTGATTCTTCTTTTGATTGAAGTATTTTTAATAGCCTATAAATAGAGTTTTCTAAGTCTTGAGTAACTTTATCTTGAAAAATTGCCATTTGTACAGACTTACAGTTTTTTGATTCTTCTTTTGAAATACAAGAGATGATTTCATGCATAATATCTCTATTAATATTTATTAAAATACAAGTATAAGGCTCTTCTTTCGAAGCATAGGTTTCACACTCAAAGGGAAGGGCAGCTGGCACTACTAGATAGTTTTTATAGTCGTATTCAAATCTTTTATTTGGAAGATAACCTATTTTTTTTCCTTGTAAAACAAATACTAAACAAAAATCATAAGTCAAAGGAGTTCGTGGTAAAAAAGTTGTAGTTTTATATAAGTTTACGGCTTTTATATTCGTTCTAGTTAATGAGTTTTCTTTTACAAGTTTATTTACTTCTTCTAATATTTTATGGTTCATAAGATTTCCAAATTTTTTTATTCATTATAGTAGAAAGTTTGTTAGAGTATTGATAAATTATGTGTATTTCTACAAAAAGGACTTAAAATAAGTCCTTATGTAATTTATGCAAGAAGTTTTAAAAGTTCTTTAGCAACAGCTTGAGAAGAACCTGGATTTTGACCAGTAATTAGTTTGCCATCAGTAATTGCATATGAATGCCAATCATCAACTTTTGAGTAAATAGCACCTTTACTTTGTAAAGCATCTTCTAGTAAAAATGGAACAATATCTGTTAATTGAACAGCTTCTTCTTCTGTATTACTAAAAGCAGTTACTTTTTTACCTTTTACTAAATACTCACCATTTGATAGTTTTACATTTAATAAAACAGAAGGTGCATGACATACAGAAGCTACGGGTTTATCAGCTTTTACAAAGGCTTCAATTAATGCTATAGAATCAGAATCTGTTGTTAAATCCCATAGTGGTCCATGACCTCCTGGATACATAACAGCATCAAAATCGCTTTCTTTTACACTTGAAAGTTTAACTGTAGTTGCTAATACTTCATTTGCTTTTTCATCTGCTTTAAATCTTTTAGTTGATTCTGTTTGAAAATCAGCTGCGTCACTTTTTGGATCAAGTGGCGGTTTCCCACCTTTTGGACTTGCAATTGTTATATTTGCTCCTGCATCAAGTAGTGTGTAGTAAGGTGATGCGAATTCTTCTAGCCAAAAACCTGTTTTTTCTTGTGTATTTCCTAGTTTATCATGTGATGTAAGTACAATTAGTATATTCATAATATTTCCTTTTTTTTTTATATGTGAGATTATAAGAGATAAAAGAAAATAAGTGAATAGACAATTATATAAATATCATGTCAATTTCTACAAATAGTAAGTTAAATTATAAATTTACAGATTTTATTAAATATCATTAGTAAAGGAATAATCTTTTATAATAAAAATATAAATTTTTTTGGAGTTATATGAAGTCATTTCTTATTCAAATTACAGGGATAGTTCAAGGTGTTGGTTTCCGTCCTTTTGTTTATAATCTAGCAATAAAACATAATATAAAAGGTTGGGTAAATAATGACGATAGGGGAGTTAATATTCTTCTTTATTGTTTAGAATCAGAGGCTATAAATTTCATGAAGGAACTTGAACTAAACCCTCCTAAACTAGCAATTATACATAAGCTAAAAATAAAAGAAATAATAAATCAAAAAGAGTATAAAAACTTTGAAATAGTTGAGAGTTTTAACTGCAATAGCAAATCAACAATAATATCTCCTGATATATCTATTTGTGATGACTGTATTGATGATATTAATGATTTGGATAACTTTAGATATAGCTATTGTTTAACAAATTGTATAAATTGTGGTCCTAGATACTCTATTATAACTACAGTTCCTTATGATAGAGTAAACACATCAATGGCAAGCTTTGAAATGTGTGAAGACTGTAAAAAAGAGTATAAAGATCCAAGGAATAGAAGATATCATGCACAACCAATTTCTTGTGAAAAATGCGGCCCTAATTTAACTTTGTATAGTTCTAATAGAGATATTATTAAATACAATAATGAAGCTATTAAAGAAGTAGCTACTTTGATAAAGAAAGGCTTTATTATAGCTATAAAAGGAATGGGTGGTTTTCACTTGATTTGTGATGCTTTAAATGAAAAAAGTGTAAATAAATTAAGGGTAAATAAAAATAGACCAACTAAGCCTTACGCGGTTATGTTTAAAGACTTAAAGAGTATTAAAGAATATACAAATATCACTTTAAAAGAAGAAGAAATCTTATCATCAAAAGAAAAACCAATTGTCTTAGTAAATAAAAAAGGAAATACAGCTTTATCAAGTAAAATTGCTCCAAATGTAAATCGTATAGGATGCTTTATATCTTATACACCTTTACATCATTTGCTTTTTAAGTATTTAGATGGCCCAATTATAGCCACTAGTGCTAATTTAAAAGATGAACCAATAATCAAAGATAAAGATGAAGTTTTTGCTAAATTAGAACATATTGTAGACTTTATACTTGATTTTAATAGAGATATTGTAAACGCTTGTGACGATTCAGTTATACAAGTTGTTAGAAATAGAAATATAAAGCTACGAAATGCAAGAGGTTATGCTCCTACATCTATAAAATTAGAAAATAAATTAGAAAAAAAGATTTTAGCAATGGGTGCAAATCAAAAGTCAACTATTAGTTTAGCCTTTGAAAATAACTTAATTTTATCTCCTCATATTGGAGATTTAAACTCTATTGAATCTGTTGAATATTTTGAAAGAACAATTAACACTTTTAAAAATTTTTATGACTTTGAACCCCAGATTATTGTTTGTGATAAACATCCAAATTATGAGTCCACAAAGTTTGCATTTAAACTTAAAAATATTAATCCTAAAATAGAACTTGTTCAAGTTCAGCATCATTATGCTCATATTCTTTCTGTTATGGCTGAGCATAAACTTGATAAAGAGGTTTTAGGAATAGCATTTGATGGTACAGGGTATGGTGATGATGGGAATATTTGGGGTGGTGAGGTTTTTATAGCAAATAAAAGTACATACAAAAGAGTAAATCATATTAAATACTTCAAACTTCTTGGTGGGGAAATGGCAGTAAAAGAGCCCAAAAGAGTGGCTTTGAGTCTACTATTTGATAATTTTACCTTAGATGAAATACTACTTATGGATAATTCTTGTGTAAAAGCTTTTAAAATAAATGAAATAAAAATGTTTCATACAATGTGGCAAAAAGCTTTAAATACACCTCTTACAAGCTCTATAGGACGTTTATTTGATGCACTTGCATCATTTGCTGATATTTTACAAACCCAAAGTTATGAGGGTGAAACAGGCTTACAAATAGAACAATACTATGAGGCTTCAATAAAAGAGAATTATTCTTATGAAATATCACATAATCAAATAGATTTATCTTTGATGATAAAAGAAATAATTTTAGATAATGATAAGAAATTAATCTGTTCAAAGTTTATAAATACAATAGTTAAGATTATAGAAGATTTATCAAACACTTATAAAAATCTTCCTTTGGTAATTAGTGGAGGAGTTTTTCAAAATAGAATTTTATTAGAAATTTTAATTGATAAATTTGAAAAGCAGGGTAGGGAATTTTATTTTAATATTGATATTCCAGCTAATGATGGTGGTCTTAGTATTGGGCAAATCTATCATAAAATCTAATAAATTAGAATAAAGCTATAAAATAGTACTTTATATAAAATATTTATACTATACAATATATAAACATTAATAGATATATAAATAGTATTTAAAATGTAATGATAATACTAAATAAAAGCTATATATAAGGTAGAAATAGAAAAATAATTTTTCTCAAAAATACTATATAAAATATGCATTAACTTTATATGAAATTATATCAAAAAACAATATATATTGTTATCTATTTATAATTATATAAGATTATACATATTAAAAATTAATTATGTGTTTATAACAAAGAATATGCTAAAATCAAATAAAAAATTAGGAATAAAAATGATTAGAACAACAGCTGAAATATCAAATGAAGATGGATATAAAAAGTATAATCTATTTGAAATACATGAAAGTTTAGAGTCAATTATTGCAGATGATTATTTAGAATACTCTTCAACAAATTCTAAAAAAGCTGCTTATTGTGAGCTAATGTATAAGAAGAATTTTTATGATAAATATGATCCCAAAACATACGAAGAAGTTTATGTAAGATATATAAATAATGAAAAATTTAAAGAAAAAGCAAAATTTATTTATAGCGTTATTGATTATGATAAATATGTAAAATTTGCTGAAGAGAATCAAACTATAGAAAATCCAAATGAATTGATTATCTCATACAATGTTGTTGATAGTGATGGAGTTAAAATAAATATTTACAATATTAGTATTGCTGATATTGCTTTTGTATTTTAATACATTTTATTCTTAAAAAGAGTTATAATTACAATTATAAACAATTAAAAAAAAGGATAGATATGAACAAATATTGTAATAATTCAGACGTTTATGAATCAACTTGTATTCCAAAAACTGTAAATGCCTCAATTGCTGTTTTAACTCCAAAAGAGGATAAAGATTTTATTGTTAGAAAAGTTACCCTGGCAGTTGATGGTTCTATGCCAAATCATATCAATGAAATACAACACCAACAATATGTTTTAAAAGGTGAAGCAAAGGTTATTGTAGGTGATGAAGAGTATCACGCAAGAGCTGGAGATTTTATTTACATTCCAGCAGGAGTAGAACATAACTATGAAGCCTGTTATGGTAGCGAATATGAGTTTTTATGTATGATTACTACAAAAGAAGATAAGATCACTATGTTATAAAATAAAATCAACTTGGGAATTTATTCTCAAGTTAGTTTTTCCTTTTCCTAAATTTCACTAAATCCCCAACCTAAGTAATTCACCTAGTTTATAATTTCACTATATAAACAATCTAGGAGAACAAAATGAATTTAAATACTACAAATACTGATTTACAAGATTTACAAGTAATCTTGTCAAAAATAGGAAAAGTTGCTGGTTATGTTAAGATTTTTAATGTTGAAGATAATATAACATCAGATATTAAAAATGAGTTTTCTAATGAATTAAAAGCTGCAAAAGGTATTTGGGTTGAGTTTGAGATTTTACCTAATAGCTCTTTATTAATCGTAAATGATATTATGGGTTTTATAAATGACAATTGTGATGAAAATTGTGAAGTAATCTTTGGAACAGCTATTAATGAAGATTTAGTTGAAAATAGTATTAAGTGTAAAATATTGTTTACAGGATTAGTGTAAAAATATCTAATTATAAAAATATTTTATGAATTTAGATAAAAAAGAGTCAATTGAGAGTCATTTGGTAGATATAATAATTAATAAATTATTATCAAAGATGAAAATGGATTTTAGTATTAGAATAAATAGACTATCAGCTATATTAGAATTGTTAAATAAAGGCTATGATTTATCAACACCAAATCTTGTTGAAAGATTAGGTGTAAGTAAAAAAATCATTCAAAGTGATTTTAAAGATTATATCTTGCCTTTATTTGTAGATGATAAGATCTATTATAATTACTCTTCTAAAACCTATAAAGCTAAAAACAACTTTTTAACAAAAACTTTGTTTAGCTCTGATGAATTAGCAATAATTGCAATATTAAAAAATAAATCAAAAGATAAATATAGTGATGTTGATTTATCCCCAAAAGTTGATAGTCTATTTCTAAAATTTGAAGATGAATTAACAAATAAACTTTATCAAACAAGCTCAATAGAAAAAATAGATAACTTTAAAAATGAAATAATTCAAATTAAAAATGCAATAGAGTCAAAATCTATTATCAAATGCTTTTATAATAAGAAAAATAGAGAAATATATCCTCTTAAAATTCTAAACCTTGAGGGATTTTGGTATCTAATCATATTTGAGCCAATTGATAATAAAATAAAAACTTTCCATCTAAATACTATTAAAGATATAGAAGTATTACACTCAAACTTTAGATTTGATGAAGAAAAAATAAACTCTTTTGAAAATGCCATAAGTGCCTACTATAAACCAGAAAATGAACCTATCTTAGTTCAACTCTTTCTTGATAAAGAAGTATCAAGATATGTCATGCGAAAACCACTAAATAAATCACAAAGAGTATTAAAAATCTATGATGATGAATCTTGTGATATAGAACTAATGATTACAGATTATATGGAGATAATTCCTACTATTCAAAGGTATCTTCCTTTTATTGGGGTTATTGAGCCTGATAAATTGAAAAGTAAAGTGAAAGAGAATATTGATTTGTATTTGAAGAGATTTGAGTAACCTTACTTGGTTATTCGTGTATGATAAGATTTAGTAAATTAAAAAGGAATTGTTGAAATGAGTGATAAAAATATAGATTTTAAAGAACTAGAAAAAGCTTTAATTAAGTTATATGGAAAAATAGAACTTATTGAAGAGTTACAAAAGCATAGAGGAGATAAGTTTAATATTTTTTCTATTTTAAAAATGGAAAGATTGGAAGTTAATACGCATTCAGCTTTTTTATATGAATTTATCAATCCAAAAGGTACACATTATCAAGATGATAAATATTTAAGAATTTTTATAGATGAAGTTCTAAAAATTGAAGATTTTGATTTTGAAAATGTAAAAGTAGGTAGAGAAAATTTAATAGACGCTAATAGAAGGATAGATTTTACTATTGAAAATGATGATTATTATATTGCAATTGAAATGAAAATAGATGCAACAGATCAAGATAAACAATTAAGTGATTATTTTGAATATGCAAAAAAGCAAGATAAAAAGTTTTTTAAAATCTATTATTTAACTTTAGATGGTAGAGATGCCGATGAAAAAAGTGCAAAAGAAGTTGAATATGAAAGAATTTCTTTTCAATCTAATATATTAAATTTTATTGAAAAATCCATAGAAAAAAGTGCAAATTTACCAATAATAAGGGAAAGTCTTTTTCAATATAAAAATTTAATATTAAATATCACAAATCAAACAACACAGGAAATGCAAATGGAAATAATCGAAATTATAAATACTCCAAAAATGGCAATAGCAGCAACAAGAATGTCAAAAGGTTTAGCTAAAGTTTGGGCAGAAAGAGAATTCTTATTTTGGAAGAGTTTAACTATTAAACTTGAAGAATATTTAAAAAATAAGAAAAATTGGGGAATGGAGGGATATAATTTTTCTATAAAAGATAGTTCAACAGATGATTTAATAAAAGAAATTTATGAGAAAAGAACAAAAGATAATGATTTAGGATTAAGACTTAATTTAAATAAAAATAATTTTTATTTTTTAATTTATTCTTATTCTAAATCTAATTTTAAATATCAAATTGAATTTGAAAGTAAAAGTGATATAGAAAAATTAGCTAAATTAATAGATTTTAAATACAAATATAAAAATGCTAGATATTGTGAATCAAAATATGCATTAAATTTTTGCAAAGATTATGAAGAGCCAACTTATGACATTTTTGATAATGATAAATTAGATAAAATTGTTGAAAATATTTATAATGAAATAAAAAGTTATATGGATATTATAGTTAAAGAATTAAACTAAAAGGAATAATTAAAATGGGAAATAAAATTGATCTTAATAGAATGAGTGAATTACTTTCAAAGGAATGTGGATTAGATAAAAATAATTTTTGGGAAAATAGTGAAAAATTCAAAATTATGGAAATTGAAATGAAAGATGAATTTGACACTTTTGCTAAAAATCCATTAACAAAAGAGATAAGTTATAAAGATAAACAAAGTTATATGAATGATAGTTTTATGTATAAAATTATGAAAAATCAGGAAATGATAACAAAAGAAGAGTTTTTATCATTATTTAAAGAAGAAGATGAAATATTTGAACAAATAGTAGAAAAAATAAATTTTCAAGAGTTTCAAAATGTAAAAACTTTATTGTTAAATTGTATTTCAGCAAATGAAAAAGTATTAATTGATTTTTATGCTAATGGTTTTTTAGACGACTTGAATAAATTTAATGAAGAATCTAATATACATTTAGCCAATATTATTATCAAAGATATAAATAAAATATTTTTTAATTTAATTTATCAAAAGAATTAATCTTAAAATGTTAAATGAACTTCAAATAGAAAAAACACATAGGAAAAAAAGAATAATAAATAAAATAAATTTTGCTTTAAAAACATTTCAAATCGTTCCATAATTTTTTTATAAAAAAGAAAAGGAGGTTTAAGATGGCAGGAGCAAAGATTATATTAGATTTTGTGATAAATACATAGAAAAGTAAAAATAGATAATATAAATGATGATGAAATCTATTTAGGTGCAATTTTTAAGAAATAGGAAATGAAAATTGTGCTTATGAGTTAAAATCAACTCTAAATCCAATGACTAATTATAAATTAAAACAGTCAAGATGCCCAAATAATCCTATGAAAAAAATAATACAAAGGGATTCGATAAGAAGTGAGTCTTAGGAAAAGAAATCCCAACCCATAAGCTTTCAAAATCTATATTATTGCAGATTGTTTAAATCAAAAGAGATATAAACAATAATGAACAAAAATTTTGTTATGCTATAATACAAAAAAACAAAGGTAAATAATGATTCAAAAAAATGAAATAATTTTAAAACTAAAAGAACTAAAACCTCTTTATAGTAAAGAGGGTTTCATTATAAAAGGATTATTTGGTTCATACTCAAGAGATGAAGCAACACCAAATAGTGATGTGGATATATTAGTTGAATCTACCCCTGATTTTGCTGCAAAATATGGTTTTAAAGCTGTTAGTAGAATAAATGAAATAAAACAAGAAATTAGTACTATCTTTGGAATACCTGTTGATTTAGCAGATAGTTCAGGTATGGGAAAAACTGCAAAAAAATTTATTATTGATAGAACTATTTATGTCTAAAGAATCTATTTCTAAAATATATTTGATTATTGAAAAAATAGAATATATAGAAGAAATTGTAAAAAATAATGGAACTATTTCTGCTGCTTTAGAAGACCTAGTTACTTCAAGACCTGCAATACTTATGCATCTAACAGCTATAGCTGAACAATTTAATAAATTAAAACAATCTCATGCTGATGATATATTAGATAAATTTGATAAAGATGATTTAAAAGGTCTTTATGATGTGAGAACATATATTGCACATGATTATGAAGGTGTAAACTTATCTATTATCGAATGGATAATTAGATTTGGTCTTCCTAAGTTTAAAACACAATGTTTAAAAGTTATAGATAAGCTACCTTAAACTAAAAAGAAACAGCGGAAAACATTTTAAATTGAAATATTGAAATAACCAGTGTAAATTTAATTAAAGAAAATTTGTAATAAGGGTTCAAAAACTTCACCTATTTGGGAATACTGTAATAATTAAAAGCTTTAATAAATTAACAAATGTAGTGAATTTTATTAAAGGAATTATTAAAGCATATCACGAACAATCATAAGATTATTTTAATATTATATTGATTTTTTGTATTTATTATTATATAATCTTAAATAAATATAAAAGTAATTCGTAATAAGCTTAAAGGAAATATATGACAATAAAACCCATATTAATAGATATTTTAAGAATACTTACAGAAGAAAATAAATACATTAGCTTAAAAAAATTAATTAGTAAATTAGATAAATTTAAAATTACACCAAGAACTCTTCAAAAAGAGCTAAAGCAATTAATTGATACAAATAGAGTAAGTGTTATAGGACAAGCATCTTCTACTGAATATGCAATAAATGATATTGTTTCAAATTATAGAAGATTTGAATTTATCTATGTAGTTAAAAATGATGAAATTGCAGGGATACTTTTTAAACTAAAAGATAGATATAGGTTTTATTATGAAAATGAATTCTTAATAAATAAATCAAAAGCTATTCCTACATTAAATCTACAAATTAAAGCTTTTGATTTTGATAATATCCCTGCAGTATTTGAAGAGAATATTCCAGAAGGAATTAATAGAGAAATTTTAGAAACAACTTCAAAAACTGCAGATGAATTTCATATCTTAACAATGCTTGAAGATAATATTGGAGATTTATATTTTTCTAAAACAAAAGATATTGATAATACTACATCTTCTAATCCTAGCTATCTTTCTTCATTAAATGAGATTTTAGCTAATAATCCTAAAATAAATGTATTAAACAATTTTACAGTAGATATAGAAGATTCATTACTATTCCCTGATGGATACGATATTTCAAAACAAGAAATGAGAAAAGCTCATGGAATATCTGGATTTCAATATAAAAAATTAATCAATATTGATTTTGAAAAAAGAAATATAAAGTTAGATGACTCAGCTCATGCCTATATATTAAAACCATATAGCAAACCTAAAGCAAATAAAGATAATGACAACTACTTTCCTCATATTTCTTTAAACGAACATCTATTTATGTCTTTTGCAAAGAATACTTTAGGATTTAGAGTTCCATATAGTGCAATTGTAAAGAATGAAAAAGATGAAGAGTTTCATTATATTGTAAAAAGATTTGATAGATTAGGTTTTCATCGATATGCAAAATCTACATTTGCAGTATTTTTAGGCTTAAGAAGTGAAAATAAATATGATACAACTAGTGAAAGACTTTTTGAAAGAATTGAAAAAGAATTAATCAGCCCAAAAGAAAGAATGGAGTTATTAAAACATTATGTATATTCTGTAATTATTCAACATGAAGATATGCATACAAAAAATTTATCATTAATTTATGATAAAGATTTAATATTTTTTGCTCCTTTATATGACGTAGCTTGTACAGGTATATACGATTCATCGAAAGGATATGATTCTCATCTAACAATAAATGGAAAACAATCAAATATTAGACCTAATGATTTTAAACCATTATGTAAAATTTTAAAAGTTGATTTCAAAGAATTTAAAGAGGAAGCTTATAAAATAGCTAAATTATATGAAATGAAATTACCTGAATATATTGAAGAAATTAAATCTTTAGGATCAATACCTTTTTATAAGAAGAAACAAAAAACAAGAATAGGTGAAGGTTCATACTGGAAAGCTTCAACAGCACCAATTGAGTTTCATGAGTTATTAACAAAGTTTCATAAAGAAAGAGTAGAGCATTTAAAAACATATTCTTGGATAATATGATAAAAACATTTGAGATGGAAGATTTATTATAATCAATTTAATGAATGTATCCAATGTAAGTTGAAAAAATTTACTCATATTTATGAATTTTTCGAAAAGAATACTAATTGAATATATAAATCAATGAATATCTTAAATCCTAATATAGAATTGAATATCACACTTTGATACTACTAGTAAAAAAACATTACTATAACTAAACACCATTAAAAAATGTATGTAGTTCTAAAAACTTTAATAAAATCATAAAAGATTTAAAAAAAGCAAATTTACCATCAGGAATAGTTTCTATATTTTATGGATATCCAGGAACTGGTAAAACAGCATCTGTATATGAAATTGCAAAACTTACAAAAAGAGATGTTCTAAAAGTAGATATTAGCTCTATACAATCAAAATGGGTAGGGGAGAGTGAAAAGAATACTAAAGCTATTTTTGATGAGTATAGAAGAGCTTGTTGTATTTTAAAATCTAAACCAATACTTTTATTTAATGAAGCTGATGCATTAATTTCAAAAAGATTAGATGTTACAGATGCTGTTGGGCAAATGAATAATACTATGCAAAATATATTATTAGAAGAATTAGAAAATTTTGACGGTATTTTTATGGCAACAACAAACTTAATTGATAATATGGATGATGCTTTTTCAAGAAGATTTTTAAATAAAATCAAATTTGATAAACCAACAGCAAAAACAAGAATGTTTATTTGGAAATTAAAACTTAACGATTTAGATGATAGCACTTATACCAAATTATCATCTTATGATTTAAGTGGTGGACAAATAGAAAATGTAAGTAGAAAATATCTTATAAATAAAATTTTAAACCAAAAAGAGTTTGACTATCAAGAAATTTTAGAATATGTAAAAGAAGAAATTGAGTTTAAAAAAACAGATGAAAATAGTATAGCTAAAATGGGATTTTTGAAATGAATGTAAATAAATATTTTTAATTACAAAATAGATATAATTGAAAAAAAGGAAAGTTACCCCAATGATTCAAAAAAATGAAATAACCAGTGTAAATTTAATTACACTGGTTATTTTCGCTTATAGCTTCTTCTTTTTTTAGATGTTCACAAGCTTCTTTTGTTAAGGTACTATTTGTTACTTTTGCATTCCAAAAAATAGCTCCTTTGATATTTAAATCTGTCATATCCACATCATTAAAAATTGCGTATGCTGCCCCTGCGTTTGTAAAATCTACATTTTCAAAAGTTGTTTCAAGAAAATTTGCTGACCAAATAGATACATCTTTACATGATACTTGCTCAAAGTTGGCATTTGCGAAGTTTACTCCTTTGAAAGTTGTATTATCGCATTTGATATTGATTAATTCTGCTGCTGTAAAATTAGAAGCTCTAGCATTTGTATTATTCATGTTTGCATTTTTTAAATTTGCACCCCAAAGATTTGCTTTTACTAAAGTACTATTCTCAAAATTTGCATCTGTTAGATTACTAGATCTTAGATTTGCACCTGATAAATCTTTGTTACTTAAATCAGCGCCACTTAAATCACAGTTTGGACAATCCTTTGTATCTAAAAATTTTTGTAAATGATTTTGATCAAAAGAGTAAAGTGATGATACTAATGCTAAGGCTATTAATATTGTTTTCATATGATTATCCTATTTTATGCTTTTAGCTATTTCTAAAAATTGTTCTTCTCTTGTTCCACCAATTTTTTTACCAATTAATTCCATATTTGTTGCATTTGCAAAATAGAATGTAGGAATACCTATAAATTTATAAGGTAAGATTTTTTCATCTTCATGTATATCCATGATAACTGAAACAAAGTTTTCATTTACATAAGATGCGATTTGTTCATCTTTTAAAACCTTTTTCTTCATATAATTACATTCAGGACAAGTAGGTGATGAATACATAATCATAAGTTTTTTGTTTTGGGCAATGGCTTTTTGCTTTGCACTATCTAAATCTTTTTCAAAATTTATAGAGCCTGCAAAAACTGAAATTGCCAATAAACAAAGTAATATAAATTTTTTCATTTTAAACTCCTATTTTTTATTAATTATATTATAAATTATTAGAAAATGTAGTTTTTATAAATCATTTATATTGTTATCTCTATTTTATGAATTAATAATTAAAATAAGAGTGTATTTTATAAATAATAACTACACTAAATCAAATATTAATTATTGAATTTACTTTCAATAAATTTATCTATAAATGTATCAATAATTTTGTTTGATATTAATAGTAGAGATAAAAAACATATTATTTATCAAAATGTACAAAAGTTGCACATAAAAAATAGATAAATTATCAAAAAAGAGTCATTTGAGAGTCATTTGCTTGATATAATTTAATAATTTTATTAACAAAGGAAAATAATTTATGAAAACAAAATTACTAGTAGTATCAAGTGTGGCATTAGCAACATTACTTTTTACAGGTTGTGGTATAAAAACATCTGAATATAATGTATCAGCAGATAATGTGTCAACATTAAGAGATTATAAAGAGTTAAAATTAGATGTTGGAAACTTCACAGCTACAAATGTTGGAGAAAGTAGTGTAATGTGTAGATTAGCAGAAACAATATCTACTCCAAAAGGTGAGCCATTTTCAGAATATATAAAAGAGGCTTTGTTATCTGAGTTAAAAATGGCTGGAGTTTATGATAAAAATTCTGATTTAAAAATCAGTGGAAATGTAAATAAAGTTTATGGAAGTTCAATGCTTGGAAATGCATATTGGGAAATAAATGTAACTGTAACGTCAACAACTGGAAAATCAATTACAGTTAATACAAAAAGAGATTATCCATCATCATATTTAGCAACAACAGCTTGTAATAATATGGGAACATCTTTCAGTCCAACAATAAAACAATTAATTGGTGAAATCATAAATCATAAAGATTTTCCAACACTTTTAAATTAATATATAGTAATTTTAATCTAACCTTTAACAAGAGGTTAGATTAAATACTTATAAAAAAATCAAACTTTCAATCTAGATTTAGATAATCTTCTATCCCTTTCAACTGGATCAACATATTTTACACCTTTTGATAAAAGATGCATTTTTAGAGTGAAATTAAAAAGAAAATATTTAATTGGCTTAAAAATTACAGTAAATTGATAACCTTCTTTTATCTCTGCCCCAAATTCTTTTTTAAACTTTTGAATACCAGATTCTTTTGCATCTTCGATAATATCAGGTACAGCACCTAGAAAATCGAAATTTGTTAAATTATGATTTTGAGCAAGATACTGCATCGCATATAAATGCAAAAGTTTCAAAGAACCATTTTTAGGTCTTGGGATACTTCCTGCGTATTCAGCAAATGCAGTATTATCATCAAAAAATATTACTATTACACCTTGTACTTCATTTTCATAAGTAGCTTTGAACATAATCATATTTTGAGGATGTAAATTTTTATATTGATGAGTAAATTCTTCTTTATCTATAAGTAATTGAATTTTTTGTCTAGATAAGGTTTCATTACATAAGTTATATACTTCTTCATAATCATCTGTTTTTGTTATTGTTACATTGTCTCTAATTGCATGTCTAACATATTTTCTTTGAGAACTTGATACTTTTACAAGCATATTATCAAAATCACTATCTATTGGAAGTTGAAAAGTTCCCCATCTAAATGCATTTGCGTTTTTTGGATAAGCTCTAAAAATAGCACTAGGTTGAGGTTTATGTATAAAGTCACAGATATTGTTTTTTTTAATATAATCTTGCATATTATTTAAAAAAGCTATTTCTTCTTCTATTGATGAATTATGTTTATTTATTAGTTCAGTTGTAAAAACTATTCTTTTAAATATATATGTAGTAAATAAAACAAAAGGAAGTATGAAATTTTCAGAAACAAACCAACCATAATTAGGACTTTTTGTTTCTAAATATTTTTCTTGAGCAAAAAAAGGCAAGCTGATGTCTATCTCGTTTTCTTTTTTTATTAATTTAATCATTGTATCCTCTGTGTTCTCAAGTAAATTTTCCGGGATTATATTATAATTATTCTTATTATTTAGATTGTAAAATTAGAATTTTTATATTTTAAAACTTTTTATTAATTATTCTAAACTATAATAATTTTTTTAGAACACAAAATAATATCAGGACCCTTATGTCATCAATTGAATTTTATTTATTAATTACAGCTTTTTTAATGCTTCTAAGTGTAGTAGCAAGTAAGTTATCTAACAAATTTGGAATACCATCTTTATTTATATTTTTAGGACTAGGAATGCTTGCTGGTTCTGATGGTATTTTAGGTATAGAGTTTGATAATGTGGAGTTAGCTCAAAATATTGGAACATTAGCACTTATTTTTATCCTTTTTGCAGGAGGATTAGATACGGTTTGGAAATCTATTAAACCTATTTTAAAAAATGGTTTAATCCTAGCAACGGTTGGAGTACTATTAACTGCATTTTTTGTAGCCTTATGTGTTTATTATCTACTTGATTTTACTTTTTTAGAGTCATTGTTATTGGGTGCAATTATCTCTTCTACTGATGCTGCTGCTGTTTTTGCAATATTAAGAGCAAAGGGAATTTCTTTAAAAAAGAAACTTTCACCTTTGTTGGAGTTAGAATCAGGTAGTAATGACCCAATGGCAATCTTCCTAACGGTTGCTATTTTACAAATTATAATGTTGCCTGAAAGTACAAATGCCACAGAGTGGATTTTTAAATTCTTTTTACAGTTTCTGATAGGTGGGCTTTTAGGGTATCTATTTGGATATTTATTACCAATAATTTTAAATAGAATACATCTAACTTTTTATGGTCTTTATCCTGTATTTACAATAGGATGGGTTTTACTTTTATTCTCATCTGCTGCTTTATTAGGTGGAAATGGATTTTTAGCTGTTTATATGGCAGGAATAGTTGCAAATACAAGAGAGTTTGTGCATAAAAAGAATTTAATTGGTTTTCATGATGGATTATCATGGATTATGCAAATTGCAGTTTTCCTAGCCCTTGGACTTTTGGTTTTTCCATCACAACTTCCTGATGTTGCCCTATCAGGTTTAGCTATTGCTTTTTGGTTAATGTTTGTAGCACGACCTGCTGGAGTTTTTATTAGTACTATATTTAGCTCTTTTTCTTTTAAAGAAAAAGCATTTATTTCTTGGGTTGGATTAAGGGGAGCGGTTCCTATAATTTTGGCAACATATCCATATTTACAAGGATTTGAGAAATCAAATTTGATTTTTAATATAGTGTTTTTTATCGTCTTATTTTCAATTTTAATTCAAGGAACAACACTTCCTTTAATGGCAAAATGGCTAAAAGTTGAATCAAAAAGTAAAGATTTTAAAGGTGAAAGTGTTATTGCATCACCACTTTTTTATCATACATTAAAGCAGTTTTATATTGAAGAAAAATCTAGAGTTATAGGTTTAAGTATTGTTGAACTTGACTTACCAGCAGATTTTCTAATTCTTCTTATAAAAAGAGATAATGACTATATAAAACCAACAGGTTCTACTCTTTTAGAAGAGAACGATATGTTATTGATTCAATGTAATAGTGAAAATAAATATAAAAAAGTTTTAAAAATTTTTCAAATAGTAAAAGAATAGATTTAAAGATAAGCCTAAATTTTGGCTTATCTAAGAATTTTAATATTCTTCCTCTTCAGAATCTGTATCACAGCAGTAGATACATTTTTCATCAAAAAATGAATATTCATCATAACAGTAGAAAGTATGACATGATTCACATTTAAAACAGTCATATTTTTTTGATAATAATTGTTCTAACTCTTCTTGGCTTATGTTGTTTTCTTTTGCAAACTCTTCAAAAACACCTATTGGATTTGTTGTTTCATCAGATTTTAATTCATTTGCTAAATCTATTAATTCTTCGTTTGTCATGATTGTTCTACTTTTAGTTTAAAATTTTGCTTCTCATTTTTGCAATATCAATAACCAATCTTTCTTTCATTTCAGGTGTAAAAGATTCGTTCTCTTTGAAAACTTGATTTACTATATTTTCAAATTCATTATCAGATAGTTCTTTTGTTTCTTCTATTAGTTTAAAAAATAGTACTCTTATTTTTTCGTATTGGTTCTCTTGCATAAATTAGGCCTTTGGTAAAAATTGAAGGTGTATTATAGAGAAAACTTTTTGTGAAAAAAATAAAAGAGCCTAGAAATGCCATAAAAATTAGTATCAAAAGCACTCTTATGTTATAATCGCGAATAATAAAATAAACAAGGTTTTCCTAGAATGAATGAAACGCAAATCAAAACACAGAAATTTATAATAAAGTATTTCACTGAGATTATGATAAAAGGTACAACTGCAAAAAGACAGATGATATCGCAGGTTTATAATAACCTCGTAAATATTTTATCAAAGATTTCAAAAGACATAAAAGTGAGAAAATTTTTTGATAAAGTAGAAGTTGTATGTCCTATAGAAGTGGTTGCTGAAGTTAGAATGAGACTTTTAGACACTCCTGGAATTCAACAAATACTTGAAGCTGTACAATTTGATAATATGAATACATTAGATGATATTAAAGTTGTTGTAAACGAAACAATGGCACATGAAATTCAAGGTAAAACATTTGTAGTTAGATGTAAAAGAATGGGAACTCAAGAGTTTAAATCAACACAAGTTGAACAAACTGTTGGTGGATATATGCTTGCTATGAATGATACAAAAGGTGTTGCTTTAAAGGGTGCTGAATATACTATAAATTTAGAATTAGAATTTGCTCAATTAAATGTTATCACTCACAAACATATGGGAATGGGTGGATTTCCAATAGGTTCACAAGGAAGTATTTTATCTCTTATGTCAGGTGGATTTGATTCAACTGTGGCATCTTATTTAACTATGAAAAGAGGAATTAAAACTCACTTTATTTTCTTTAATCTTGGTGGAATTGCACATGAAATTGGTGTAAAACAAGTGGCTTATTATTTATGGAATAAATTTGGTAGCTCTCATAGAGTTCAGTTTATTTCTATTCCTTTTGATGATGTTGTAACAGAAATTTTTAAAAGTGTAAGTGAACCATATATGGGTGTTATGTTAAAAAGACTTATGTTAATGGCTTCTGAAAAAGTAGCAGATACTATGAGTATTGATGCGTTAGTTACAGGGGAAAGTGTAGCTCAAGTTTCAAGTCAAACATTAAGAAACTTAGCACTTATTGACCAAGCTACAAATAAACTTGTATTAAGACCACTTTCTATGATGAGTAAACCAGATATCATTGATATTGCAAATAAAATTGGAACAACAAGATTCGCTGAATCTATGCCTGAGTATTGTGGTGTTATTTCAAAAAACCCAGTTACTCATGGAAACTATGAAAGAACAGCAAGTGAAGCTAGAAGGTTTGATTATACGATTTTAGATGAAGCAGTTAAAAACTCAGCTTTTATAAATGTAGATGAAATGGATCAAAACATAAGCGAAATTGGTCAAATGGAAGTAATTAGTGATTTATCAAGTGGTGATTATACTGTTATTGATATTAGACAAAGTGATGATTGTATTGAAACTTCTGTTGAAACTTTAAAAATCCCATTTTATAAATTAAAAAGCGAGTTTAAAAAACTTCCTCAAGATAAAGAGTATCTGTTTTATTGTGAAAAAGGAATTCTAAGCCAACTTCATGCACAGTTTTTAAGAGATGCTGAAAATTATACTAATATCAAAGTTTATAGACCATAATGAAAATTCTTTTATTTTTAGTATTTATTTTAACAAGTTATTTAAATGCTTCAAATATTAGATTAATAGATGAAAACTATGCAAAACAAATGGAAGGAATCGCTTATCAAAAAGAGTGTCCCGTTTCTTTAGATGATTTACGAATTGTAAATGTAAAATATCTAGGATTTGATGATAAGGAACATTTTGGAGATATAGTGGTTCACAAAGATATTTCACTTGAAGTATCACAAATATTTGAAGAGTTACTTGCTATAAACTATCCAATAAGAAAAATCTTTCCAATAGAGAAATACAATGGCGATGATTTTGAATCAATAGAAGATGATAATACATCAGCTTTTAACTGCCGAAAAGCTGAGGGAAGTAATAAGTACTCAAAACATTCCTATGGAAAAGCCATAGACATAAATCCTTTAGAAAACCCTTATGTTTATAAAGATGGTACAACTTCACACAAAGATTCTATTAAATATCTAACAAGAGTAGAAAATAATGACTCTATTGAAAATAAAGCTGTATTAACATCATCAAGTAAAGCTGTGCAGATATTTAAAAAGTATGGATGGAAATGGGGTGGTGATTGGAAAAATATAAAAGATTATCAACATTTTAATAAATAAAAAATCAGTTTAATTTTTGCCTAAGCATTGTAGAATAGTCTATATATTTATGTAAAAGGTATTTTATGGAACTTGTTACGTCTATTAATAGTCATTCTCTAGCTGTAATGCTTTTAACTGTTTTTGCACTTTTTCTTTTTACAAGGGAAAAAGTTCCTTTGGAAACTTCAAGTCTTTTTATCTTAGTAGCACTTACTGTGGGTTTCACAGTTTTCCCATATACCTATGAAAATACTACAATTCATGCAATTGATTTCTTTTCTGGTTTTGGTCATGAGGCTTTAATTGCTGTTTGTGCATTAATGATTGCAGGGCAAGGATTAGTTCGAACAGGGGCTTTAGAACCTGTTGGAAGGGTATTATCTAAGCTTTGGGGCTCTTATCCAAAACTATCACTTTTACTTACTTTGGTTGTAGGTGCAACTTTAAGTGCATTTGTAAATAATGTTCCTATTGTAATATTGTTACTTCCTATTTTAACGGCTGTTTCAATAAGAACTAAAACATCAGCTTCAAAGGTTTTAATGCCTATGGGCTTTGCAACACTTATTGGTGGAATGAGTACAACAATTGGAACTTCTACAAATCTATTGGTTGTTTCAGTTGCAGTAGATATGGGATTAAAAAGTTTTGGTATGTTTGATTTCTTTTTACCTGTGGTAATAGCAGGTGCATTTGCTATGCTTTATTTATGGTTAGTTGTTCCTTATTTTATGAATGAAAGAAAAGCACCATTTTCTGATACAAGTCCAAGAATATTTACAGCGAAACTGATGATTCCCGAAGACTCAATTTCGCAAGATCAGCCTTTGGATGATTTAATAGCAAAAACAGATGGAATGATGAAGGTTTTAAGAATTCATAGAAATAGTACAGATATGTATGTTTTACCAAATTCTAAAACTATTATAAAAGCTGAAGATATGCTAGTAGTCGAAGATACTCCTGAGAATCTAAAAACTTATGAGACAGTACTAGGAGCAGTTTTATACACGAGTTTGGGAGCTGTTGACGATGAACATCCTTTAATGGCAGAAGAACAGCAAATAGCTGAGGTTATAATTTCCCAAGGTTCAAGATTAAATAATACAACACTTTCTCAAACTAGATTTTTACAAAGACATAATTTGGTAGCTCTTGCTCTTCACAGAAGTGGTAAAAAAACTGAAACAATTATGAAAGATATGGGTGATATAAATCTAAAAGTAGGTGATGTTATTTTGATTCAAGGGAAAAGTGAACATATAACTGAACTTAAAAAAAGTAGAGAGTTACTAGTTTTAGACTCAACCGCTGATTTAGCCCACTCAAAACAAGCTCCAATTGCATTTTTTATTATGTTTGGAATTGTTGCTGTTGCTGCTTTGGGAATACTACCAATTGCTATTAGTGCAACACTTGGAGTTTTTTTGATGTTTTTAACAAACTGTATAAATTGGAAAGATGCTTCAAATGCTTTAAATACTCAAGTTGTTTTAATTGTAGTTGCATCTTTAGCTTTAGGGCAAGCCCTTCTTAAAACAGGAGCAGCATCTTATTTGGCACATCTATTTGTATCAGCAATGCAAGGAAGTAGTACAATATTTATGTTAAGTGGTTTGATGTTATTAATGGCAATAATGACAAATATAGTATCAAATAACGCAGCAGCAGTAATAGGAACTCCAATAGCAATAGGAATTGCTCAACAGTTAAATTTACCTGCTGAGCCTTTTGTATTAGCTGTATTGTTTGGTGCAAACATGAGTTATGCAACACCAATGGCTTATAAAACAAATTTACTTGTTATGACAGCTGGTGGTTATACATTTAATGATTTCTTAAAAGTTGGAATTCCACTAACTATAATCATGTGGGCATCTCTTACTTGGTTATTGATGTTATTTTATAATCTATAAATACTAATATTTAGTAAATTATAAAAAAATAAGTAAATTAAATATATCATTGCACTTCAAAAAACAAATTATAGGAAAAATTATGACAGAAGTATTTTTTAGATATTTACATTTTATTGGAATCATGAGTTTAAGTGCGACATTAGTTGCTCAACATTTGATAATATCAACAGAAGTAAGTAAAGAACAGTTTAAGAAAATTGCATTTTTAGATATTATTTATATAATCAGTCTTATTCTTACTTTTATTGGTGGATTAAGCCTTTGGCTTTGGGTTGGTAAAGATGCTAGTTTTTATTCAACAAATTGGGTGTTTCATTTAAAACTATCAATGTTTGTTTTAGTATATTTACTTTCTATTTATCCAACTAGATTTTTTCTTAGAAATAAAAAATCTTTAGGTGATACAGTTAAAATGCCAAAAATAATCATTATGTTATTTAGAATGCAACTTTTATTAGTGTTTATAATGCCATTTTTAGGTGCATTAATAGCAAAGGGCCTTTAATAAATTTTCAATTAATACACTTTTTATAAGTTATAAAATCTAGGATGAAAATGAAAAAACTATTATTTATACTATTAACAACTATTTGTCTTATTTCAAATACCGCTTATGCCAATAATAAACAAATAGATAAAGCTTATCATAGTAAACAAAGTGATGTTCAGGTTTTAGGTGTCGGGAAAGTTATCAAGGTTTTAAAAGATGATACAAAAGGAAGTCAACATCAAAGATTTTTAGTAAAACTTCCTTCAAATCTAACTATTTTAATTGCTCATAATATTGATTTAGCCCCTAGAGTGGCTGATTTAAAAGCAGGGGATGCAATAGAGTTTTATGGTGAGTATGAGTGGAATAATAAAGGTGGAGTAGTTCACTGGACACATCATGACCCAAGAAAAAAACATAAAGATGGTTGGTTAAAACATAATGGAGTTATATATCAATGATTGAAGAGAATGCAAAAGAAAAGATATATTTAATTCCAGGACTTATGACTGATGAAAGATTATGGAGTAGAATTAAACCCTTTTTACAAAATGAGTATGAACTAGTTCATGTACCAATTCCACATACAGAGGATTTTGATGAGATTATAGATATTTTATTTAATCTTTTCAAAGAAGAAAGAGTTAATCTTTTAGGGTTCTCACTAGGAGGGTATATAGCTTCTTATTTTGCAATAACATATCCAAATAGAGTAAATAGACTTTTTATGGTAGCAGCAACTCCTGGGGCTTCAAATGAGGCTGAAATAGAAAGAAGAAAAGAGAAATTTGCAATAATAGAAAAAGAGGGATTTGTAGGCCTATCTTATGAAAAAGCAGTCTCTTTAGTAGAAGAGCAAAATCAAAATGATTCTGAATTAATCAAAATTATTCAAGATATGTTTATGGATTTAGGAAAAGAGACTTTTATTTCACAACTTACAAGTACATTTTATAGAAAAGATTTATTTGAAGATTTAATTATTCAAGATTTTCCAATTTGTTTTTATTATAGTGTTAATGATAGGCTTTTAAATCAAATTGCATTAGATAAATTACTTAATAATAAACATAATATGAAGATAATTTCAAGGGAAGGAACAAGTCATAATATTCCACTTGAAGTTCCAGAACTCTTAAGTATCGAAATAAAAAAATGGATGAAAGAATAAGCTATTTTTTAAAAATATGCTCAATTCTTTCTAATTCTACAACTGGAGGATTTGGAAGCTCTGGAAAAGCTTTTTGAACTATTGATGTTACCCATTGAGGATAGATTCTAAAGTTTAATTTCACAATAGCTTTTAAAGGATAAGTTAAATTTTCCTTTAAATCATAGCTTTCAACTCTTCTTGTTTTTGCAGGAATTCTAGTATCACTTAAAAGTTTCTCATATTTCCAAAACAATAATCCAACTGGATTTCCATCTTTATCCCCAAAAACTTTCATAAAAGGTCTTGCATCAGCTTGTAAATCACCGTTACTATCAAGCTTCCCACTTGAAAATACTATTTTTTTATTTGCATCATATATTGTAATATCAAGCCATAATTCTCTAAAATCTGCAACTCCTGTTGGCAAGTGGTGCCCCGCTCCTACATTTTCTACACCCACATGTATTTGATTGTTTTTTATATCTACATCAAGTTTTGCAGAAGTTCTTAATAGTTGAAGTATTTGATCTTCATTTTCCTTGTCTTTTAATCCAGCTAGAAAATGATTCGAACCTGCAAAATAGTGAACTTTTACATCTTTTTTTACTACTCCGCCATCTGTAGAGACTCCATTTAATGGATCAAACTTATCATCTTTTAAATAAGTCATATGACAATCTATGCAAGATTTGTTTTTTGTTTTATCTTCTTTATTATTATATGGTGAGGCTTCCCACTCTTTAAAAGTTGATACTATTTGTTTATTTGTTGTAGGGGATGTTTCATCATGACAAGAAGCACAATATTTAGATTCTTTATAAAGAGGTTTCATATAACTCTCTTTATGAACATTTGGTTTTGCATTTATAAATTTATGCCCTAAAAATTCCCCTAAAGTTGATTCATCATCTTCAAAAGGATATTTCTTTCTATCGGTAATATTTAGTGTATATGATGCATTTCCCTCAGAACTAGCATCTGTGATTCTGTGACAAGTTAAACATGAAACTCCCTCTTCAAGTCTTGTATTTCCATGTTTTTCATAGGTCTTAACTAAAGTTTTTGCATTTTGTTCAAATAGTGTATTTGCTAAAAAGTTATCATCCATAGCGTGACTTGTTCTAGTAAGTCCAGTTGTTAGTGCACTTGGATTGTGGCATCCCATACACCATTTTTTAAAATCATTTCCTTCAACCTCACCTGCAATTGATTCCATAACCATATAATAAGGATTTGATTCTACTAGATTTTTATGATTTGAATTTGCCCATTGATTAAATATTTCATTATGGCATGATTTACATTTTGTTGAGTTTGTCCAATCTTGATTATGATAAATTACATCTTTTTGTGTTTTTAGATTTAGTAAGTTGTTTTCTGATTTTGTATCAAAACTATATGCAGGTATCATACCTGTAAATGAAAATGCTAAAAATAAAGCAATAGATGATACTTTTTTCTTAGGATTTTTTGTATGATAAAAAAGAAAAAATAGTAATACAAAAGAGCCATATAAATGGATATTAAAACTATAAATTCCAATCATATTTCCTCCTGTGTTTCCAATAAAAAATAGATAAAATCCACTTAATACTATAAGTAAAAGAATAAAACCTAAAACCCATCCAATAATACTATTTACTCTTTTTATAACAATATATTTATAAGCGTGTTTATTTACAAAAGGGATAATATAAAATATACATAAGAATATAGAAGCAAAAACATGTATAACAGAGATTATTTTTAAGTTTTCCCATGAAATATTTAATATATCCATTTGTAAAATACCACTTACGAATATTAGAAGAATTAATGTTTTTATATTAAATAGCATCATTTGTTAACCTTTATATCTTTTGTATAATCTACAACATTTCCTTCTAAGGTTTTTAGAAATTCAACAATTTCATCTATTTGTTGGTTTGATAAATTTAATCCAACTTGATGCCTACCCATTATTTCAACTGCTTCTCTTATCTTATCTACAGAGCCATTATGAAAATATGGTGAAGTCTTAGTAACATTTCTTAAAATTGGAACTCTAAAGAAGTGAGTATCAGCTCTACCTTTATATCCACCTTTATTTTCAAAAGGAAAGGTATCATCAATGATTTCAAAATCAGGAGGAGAACCCAAGTTTGGTCTTAAATCATGGATTCCTGCAAATTGTCTTAATGGAAATCTTTGAACGCTTTGACCCCCAACACTCATACCTGTATGGCAACCAGCACAACCAAAGTTCATAAAGTTTACTAAACCTCTTTTGGCTGTTGCTGAAATAGCATTATTATCTCCTTCCAAGAATTCATCAAAAGAACTTCTTGTAAGTAAAGTTCTTACATAAGTTGCAATTGCTTTTTGAATATTTATAAAAGTTAAACTATTTTCTTCTTTGAAAACCTCATTAAAATGATTTATATATTTTTCATCTTTTGATAATTTTTTTATAAGTTCATCTTCTTTTATATTCATTTTATAGCTTGATTGAATAGAATTAGATATTTGTTTTTCTATACTTTTTACTTCTCCATCCCATGTAAGAACTTTTGCCAATGAAGAGTTTAAAATAGTCATAGTATTTAGATGATGAGGATTTGTAGCCCCCTTATACCCAATCGCAGTTGATAATCTATCAGTTCCACTTTCATCACTTAGATGACAAATAACACAATTATTTGCATTTTTCATGTCATTTGGTTGTTTTTTTGAAGTTATGGCATTTAGTATTACTTTCTTTTCATTTGGGTTTTTACTAATCATATGACAAGTTGAACAGCTAATAGTATCATCTAAAGATAGTTTTGTATCAAAAAACAATTCTTTTCCTAAAGTTATTTTTTCATGGCTTAAAGGATTGTTTTTATCATTTACTATTTTTAATAACTCTTCATAGGTATTTGGAATTGGCTTTAGTCCCTTTGATTGTGCGGTAGCTCTTAATTGTTCGTCTTTATATGTTTTGAAATTTCTCTCTTTTGTAAGATTTGGAAGAGATAGTAAAAATGATATAAAAATAAAAGCTACAATGATAACTTGTAAAAATGATTTCATTTTATTCCTAAATTTTGTTTTATGTAATATTTACATCATAACAAAATTAGAAATAATAAAAATTGTAAAAAGTCAAGTTTTGAGAAAATATTAAATATTTTAAAAAACGAATAAAAATAAGTACATAAAAATTCCCATAATTGATGTTATGGTTAGTGCTGCAAAAATAGCTTTTCCTATTTTTTTATGTTTTGCTCCATCTAATTCATTTCTTTTATATTGTTTATAAGATGAAATAAATAAAAATATCCATCCTGCAATTGCTGCAATTGCTATAAATATATGAATTATTAAAAAAACTAGCATAAAATCAAAAGATATATTACTATATTTTGAATACTCCATAAATCCACCTGAAATTCTAAGACCAATTTCGAATAAAACTACTATATATAAAGTGGTAGATAAAATTATAAACTGAGAAATAAAATGTTTTTTATACTGTTTTTTCACCGCATAAAATATACTAAATGCAAGTAAAAATGGTAAAATAGCAAAATAAATAGTTGCTATATCCATATACAAAGGGGCATCTGTGCCTAAAAAACCTTTAGAAAAAAACATATTATTTTAATTTTTTCGCAGGGTTTTTCATAATAATCTTTTCAATTAAAATAAAACCAAATGGTATTAAAGAATAAACAAATAATTGAAATCCTAAAAACTTCCACTTATATTTATTCATAGCCATAAGTAAAGCTACAAAAAATAGTATAAATAAAACTCCATGACCCATGCCTACAATTTTTACAGCAAGAGGGTAATCAAACATATATTTTAATGGCATTGCAATAAATACTAATAGTAAATAAGATATTCCTTCTACAAATGAAATCAATCTAAATCTTGAAAATGTATCATTTTTCATAATAATCCTTTAAATAAAACGTGAGTATATAAAAGTTTGGTTTATGAAAAGTTAATATAAAATAAATTTATGAATACAAACAAAATTATTTTTACTTTACTAATGTTATATATTTTGGCAGATATGTTAAAAACCTATTTCTTTTAGAAAAAACAAATTATCTAAAACACTACTTTATTGTGTTAAAATCGCGCATGAAAAACATAATACTTACTACATTAAACTCTAGATATTCTCATAGTTCATTAGGATTGAGATATTTATTAGCAAATTTAAAAGAATTAAAAAACGAGGCAGAAATTTTAGAGTTTGTAATAAACTCTTCAGTTCAAACTATTGCAGAACAAATACTTTCTAAAAAACCAAAAATCATAGGAATAGCTGTATATATTTGGAATGCTTTTGATATAGGTGAACTTGTACGAATAATAAAAAAAGTATCACCCCAAACTATTGTTGTTTTAGGTGGCCCTGAAGTTAGTTATACACCTCTTAGAGTAAATTTTGATATGGCTGATTATATAATTTGTGGTGAAGGTGAAGTCTCTTTTTATAATCTTTGCAGAGAATTATTAGATGGAAACTGTACTCAAGCAAGAACTATTCATTCGCCAAAAGTTGATTTTGAAGCAATTGCTTTACCATATGATGATTACACAGACTTTGATATAAAAAATAGACATATTTATGTTGAAAATGCACGTGGTTGTCCTTTTGAGTGTGAGTTTTGCTTATCTTCAATAGAAACAAAAATGAGATATTTAGATATAAATATTTTCTTAGATGAGATCGAAAAACTGTGGCAAAGAGGCGCTAGAAGTTTTAAGTTTATAGATAGAACCTTTAATATTAAAATTTCTTATGCAAAAGCTATTTTGAACTACTTTTTAGCAAAGCAAGAAGACTATTTCTTACATTTTGAAGTTATCCCTGATAATTTTCCTGAAGAATTAAGGGATTTAATAAAGCAGTTTAAAGCAGGGTGTTTACAACTTGAAGTTGGTATTCAAACTTTAAATTTAGATGTGGCAAAAGAGATTAGAAGAAATTTAAAACTAGACAAAATAAAAGATAATTTAAAGTTTTTATCTCAAGAAACACATGCTCATATGCATATAGATTTAATTATTGGACTTCCAAGTGAAAGTATTGAAAGTTTTGGAAGAAATTTAAATCAACTTTATACACTTTCAACGGGTGAAATACAAGTGGGAATTTTGAAAAAGTTATCAGGAACTACCCTTGATAGACATGACAAAATTTATGGAATGGTTTATAATGACGCTCCTCCTTATGATATTTTAAAAAATGATTTAATCAGTTTTGATTTGATGCAAGATATGAAACGGTTTGCAAGATTTTGGGATATTATTTACAATAGTGGTAATTTTCAAAAAACTACAGCTTTACTTTTTAGCGATGGAAAAGTGTATGAGAATTTTTATGATTTCTCAAAATGGCTTTATAAAAGAAGTGAATCTACTTATAAGATTTCTCTTGATAGAATTGCGCAATTTTTGTATGAATATCTTAGTAATTCTTATGATAAAGAGTTAATAGCTAATGCTATTTTACAAGATGTTATGAGTGTAGAAGGAAGAAGTTTCCCTGCATTTTTAAAAAAAATAATACCAGAGACTTATGATTTTGCACAAAAAGAAGTTTCAAAAGCAAATAAAAGACAGCAATTAAGGAAAGAATAGTGAGTAAAATTATTGTTAGCAAAATTTGTATTTTAGCAATTTTTGCATCTACATCTTATGCTTTAGATGTTGATAAACATTTAGAGTTATCTTATGTAAAAACAAGTGGAAATTCAAATACAAGTACATTTTCAACAAAACTAGAAGCAACAACTGCTTTAAGTGATAGAAGTAGTTTCAAAGCAAAAGGAAATATCCTTTATAGTGAAAATAACAAGGAAAGTTCTGCAAATAAATATGATATTGAATTAGATTATAATTATATGTTAGATGAAAAAATTTACGCTTATTATGGAGTAAATTATTTAAAAGATCAATTTTCAGATTATGATTATAGATTAAATACAGGACCAGGACTTGGGTATAAATTATTAGATACAAAAGAACAAACTGTTGATTTACAAGGTGGTTTGGATTATGCCCTAGATCAATACTCAAGTGGTATAAAAGATGAATATGTAGCTTCAAGAGCTGAAATAAACTATAGATATAAAATCAATGAAAATTTAAAGTTTAAACAAATGTTTAATTATTTAGTTTCTCTTGAAGATAATGATAAATATTTTATGGCAAGTGATACATCATTGGGTGTTAAAATGACTGATAACCTGTCTTTGGGTGTTAGTTATAGAATTGATTATGTAAATCAAACTACTAAAGAGAAAGCAGATAAAAAACTTTTAACTTCTTTAATAGTAGATTTCTAAAATTATTTAGAGATTAAACTAAACTGTTTTTGCAGTTTAGTTTTTTTTGAACTTATTAAAAATAGGTGTAAAAATAGGAAGAATTTTTACAGTTAAAAATCCTACTATTCCTCCAAGTATAATCTCACTTAAAAAACCTCCTAATGGTATAGCTTTTATTGCACTATCCATAAAGTGTAAGATATGAGTTTCATGGGCAACGATTCCTCCACCAACTGCTAACATAGCAATAGTTCCTAAAATTCCAATACCTTTTATAATCCATGGCATTGAGTTTACAAAAGCATTTCCAATAGTTTTTGAAATTGCACTTTTCTTCTCTTGTAGATAAAAACCAATATCATCAAGTTTTATAATTAAAGCAACTATTCCATATACAAAAACAGTTGTTAATACTCCAACTAGAGTTAAAACAGAAAGTTTTGTTATAAATTCTGTATTTTCAATAAGACTTAATGATATTACAATAATTTCAAAAGATAAAATAAAATCTGTTTTAATAGCACTTTTTACTTTTTCATCCTCAAGTTTTTCACTTGATAACTCTTTTATTGTTTCCTTTTCATCTTCAACTTCATGATGATGCCCCATTTTTTCTAAAATACTCTCAACACCTTCATAAGCTAGATAAATTCCCCCAAGAATCAAAATAGGAGAGATAGCCCAAGGTGCAAGGTAACTAAGAAGTAAAACTATAGGAATAATGATAAATTTGTTTTTAAAACTTCCCTTTGCAATTTTATAAACAATAGGTAATTCTCTTAAAGCAGCTTTTCTTTTTGCTTCTAGAATAGCTATTTGTCTAATATTTTCTAGCTCTTTAAAAATTTCTTGTTGAGATTTTTCATCTAGTTTCTCAATATTTTGTTTTAATTCATCTACAGATTTAGCTTTTGATAATTCTCTTTTCAAAATATCAGAAGTTGTTTCATTTGTAAAATTTGCAATTGCAGCTAAGTCATCTACTAAAAGTCCAGATGATTTAATACTTGCTAATTTTGTATATGTAGCAATATCGTCAAATAAAAGCCCTATATCATCAAGTGAAGTTGCCAGTGATTTGGCAGTTGTTGCCATAGTCTTTCCCGCAAGTGAACTTATATCATCTGTTAAAACTGATAAGTAGCCTAATATTCCAGCCATTAAAATCCTTTTGTAATTATATTTCTTGTTTTGTGATATTTAGTGTTATTATAAAAACTGCACCATCATTATCATTTTTTACTGTTAATTTTCCATTCATGTTTTTTTCAATAATAAGTTTTGACATATAAAGCCCAATTCCAGTTCCGTTACCTTTTCCTTTTGTTGTAAAATATGGTTCAAATATTCTATCTATAATCTCTTCATTTATTCCATTTGCATTATCTTTAATTTTAACTATTACATTATTCTCAATCTTAGAAACATTAACTTTAATTATTGGTTTTTCAATTTTATTTGAAACTAAAGCATCCCTTGCATTTGTAATAATATTTAATAATACTTGAGAAAATTCATTTTCATAATCATATATTTCCACATCATCAATAATCTCTTTTACTACTTCAATATTATAAAATCTAAGGGTTGAACTTAATATTTCTAAGGTATTCTCAATACTATGCTCAACTTTAAATAGATTTTTATTTTTGGTTGGTTCAAAAAAGTTTCTAAAAGTATCTATTGTATTTGACATTGAGTTTATTATCATTTTTGATTTATCAATGGTTTCATTTAGCTCTTCTTTTGTTAAAACATCATTTTCATATTTAAAACCAATATTTTGTATTGTTAAACTCAAATTATTTAAAGGTTGTCTCCATTGATGAGCTATGTTATTTATCATTTCACCAATTTCTGCTGATCTTGATTGGTGAATTAATATCTCTTCTTGAGCTTTTTGTTTTTTTATTTCATCTTCAACTCTAATTTCAAGTTCAATATTTAATCTTTTGTGATAATAAATGTAAAAATAAAAGATAAAAAATAAAATTAATACAAATATTGAAACAGCTGTATTAAATAAAATAATCTGTTTTCTTCCCTGTTTATAAATATCTCTATAATTATCTAATTTTAACATTGCTAAGTTTTTATTATTGTTTTGTAATGAAATAATATTAGATAAAATATCTTCACTATATACAAAATGAACTTCTACTTTATCTAAAAATATACTTTTTAAAGTTTTATTTGTTTTATTGGAAACTATATCAATAAATTTTATACTATTTTTAAATTCATCATTAAAGTTTTCTAAATATATTTTTTTACCTACATAAATAAACCCTCTTGTTTTACCACTTAAATCAGATTTTAGTATTCGAGATTTTACAATATAGTAGTAGTTATTTTGATATTTGGCTATTGAGATATTTTCATCATCTGTTATTGAATCTACTATATATTTAGTAAAATTATCTTTATTTAGAGTTTTTATATTTTTTGATAATTGAGTATGAATATTTTTATTTTCTAAATTCATAAAAATCATAAAATCTAAATTTACATTTTCTAAAGTAGTGGTCGTATCCCGAAAATTTTCGTATATATACTTTTCATTTTGATCTTTTATAAATTCGTATGTATCATCCCAATAACTATAATCATTTGCTGTTATTTTTATTGTTTTAAATTTTGTATCAATAAATGTCATTAATGAATTTAAAACTTTATTATTTTCTTGTTTTTCTAAGTTTATAAAACTTTTTATAAAATAATTAAAGCTTAAGTAGTTAAAAGAAATTATAAGAATAATAATTATCCAAAAAATAGAAAATTTATTTTTTATAATTTTATTAATCATGATTGAGACCTTAGTATTACAATAATTTTTGAAAGTAATGTCAATTATATCAAAAAATTACTACATATTTTGAATATTTATATTGGATTTTATCAAAGCCACCTAAAGCTTTATATATAATACATAAAAAAATAAAAAGAGAAAAATTTGAATAAGATTTATGATGTAATTGTAATTGGTGGTGGACCTGCTGGGATAATGGCAAGTATAAGTGCTGCAAAAGAAAAAAACGATGTTTTATTACTTGAAAAACTTCCTAAGATTGCTGCAAAACTAAAAGCTACAGGTGGAGGAAAATGTAATCTTACAAATACTCTAAGTACTGAAGACTTTATGGGAAAATTTGGTAAAAATGGACGTTTTATGACCCATGCTTTAGCTGCTTTTACAGCAGATGATTTAAGAGATTTTTTTCTAAGTATAGGAGTTGAAACAATTGCTAGGGATGGATTTAGAGTATTTCCAGCAGATCATAGTTCAAGTATTATTTTAAAATCTTTAGATGATGAAATTGCAAGATTAAATATAGAAGTTCAATGTTCTGTTGATATTCAAACTATTCAAAAAATAGATGATATTTTTATTATAAACTCAAAAGACACTATTTATAACTCAAGAAATATTATTCTAGCAACGGGAGGATTAGGTTATCCAACTTTAGGAGCAACGGGAGATGGTTATATTTTTGCAAAAGAGTTTGGTCATGAAGTTACTTCCCTTCATCCTGCAATGATGCCACTTTTTACGAAAGAAAAGAATTTTGCTCGTTGCAAAGCTGATACTATTGCTAAGGCTATATTAAAAGTAGATATTCCAAAATATAAAAAACTAAAACTAACTGGAGATTTAATCTTCACAAATAATGGAATTCGTGGTCCTGTTGTATTGGATTTTGCAAGGGAACTAACTCCCATTTTAGCAAAATATGATGAAGTTCCACTTTTAATTAGTTTTTTAAAAGGTATGAATGAAGAGCAAATTTATACACATATTAAAAAAGAGATTGAAAAAAATCCTACAAATACGGTTTTAGAAAATCTAAATACACTTTTAGCTTCAAGTGTAGCACAAGAGATTTGTAATATTTGTGATGTGGATTCAAGTCAAAGATTTAAAAATATTGATGGAATAAAAAGAGAAAAACTAATCAAAACTTTAGCTTGGACACCACTTACGGTAATTGGTCATGAAGGCTTTAAAAATGCCATGATTACAAGAGGTGGAGTTGAGTTAAAACAAATAGATTCAAAAACAATGCAAAGCAGTTTAGTTTCAGGACTTTTCTTTTGTGGAGAAGTAGTAAACATAGATGGACCTTGTGGCGGATATAATCTTCAATGGTCATTTTCAAGTGGAAATCTTGCAGGAAAAATAGGAAAATTATATTAGTATTATAATTAAATTAATAAAAGGAAGAAAATATGAACAATACAGCAAAAATTTTATGGACAAGTGATAATAAAGAAACAGCTATGAATATGATATGTTTATATGCTCATAATGCAAAACTAAAAGGTTGGATAGGAAATGTTCAAATCCTTATTTGGGGAGCATCTCAAGGATTAGTTGCAAAAGATAAAGAAGTTCAAGAAAAAATTAAACAAATGATAGCAGATGGTGTAGAAGTAATTGCATGTAAAAAATGTGCTGAAGATTTAGGAGTTGAAAATGAACTTAAATCTTGTGATATGCAAGTTTATTACACAGGTGAGCTTTTAAGTTCTTGGGTTAAAAGTGGAGAAAGTATTATTTCTGTTTGATTATAAATAAAATAAGCTATTCTAATGTTATGAAGAAGTGTTAGTATATTTTTAAATTAACATTAGCCATTAAGAATGAAAAATTTATTTACTAAAATTGCTTTTCTTTTTATCTCTTTATTGTTTTTAAGTAGTAATTTAAATGCTTCAGAACATAAAGTTGTAATACAAGTTAGTACAGATGATACAAGAACTCAATTATTGGCATTAAATAATGCTTCAAATTTACAAAAATTATATGGTATGGATAATGTAACTATTGAAATAGTTGCTTTTGGTCCAGGATTAGGAATATTAACAGAGCAATCTTTTCATAGTACTAGAGTTAAAGATCTTTCATTGCAAGATGTAAAATTTAGTGCTTGTGAAAATACAATGGCTCATATAAAAGAAAAAACAGGTGTTGATCCAATTTTAACAAAAGGTGTAACTACAGTTAAAGCAGGAGTTGGTAGAATCGTGGAACTTCAAGAGCAAGGTTACTCTTATATTAGACCTTAGTATAAAGAAATAAGAGCAATAAAGCTCTTATTTCTGTTTAATTTTAGTTTTGAATCTTAAAAAAACAAAAGCTATAAAACTAACAAAAAATAAACTTAACCCGATATACAAAAAGAAATCTTGGATTTCTAAAAAGTCTAAAAAAGGATGAAAAACTATAGGAGATAAAAACTGCCCTAAAAATATAGCAGAAGTAAAATATCCTGAACTTTTTACTCTTTTTTCATGACTTGTTTTACTTAGCATCCAAGCTGTTGCATTTGTCATCATAATTCCACCTGCAAAACCTAGAATAGGGCTAGTTATAAAAAAGAAATAGATATGATTTATAACACCTACAAGTGAAAATCCAAGGGCCATTAACGTAATACCTATTAAATAAATAGCAATAAAATTTAAGTATTTTTTCAATTTTGAAAAAGCAATAGCTCCTAAAGCATTGCAAAAAAATGCAGTAGCAATTACAGTTCCAGCCATTTTCCCACTAGCTTCAAATTTTTCTATTAATAAAAAAGGAATTTGCGTTGGTAAAATAAAAAACAATAGCATATAAATAAATGCAAGAAAATATACAACAAGCATATTTTTTCCAATATCTATAGATAATTCTTCTTGTGTGCTTTCTATTTTTTTCTCTTTTAAAAATAGAATTACAAAAGGCAATAATACTAAACCAATAAAATATATACCAAAAGGGAAACGCCAGTTTATATCAGATAAAAAACCACCACCAACGACAAAAAATACTCCACCAATTGCCATAAAAGCACTTTGATATCCCATGAATTTGTGTCTATCATGTTCTTTGAAATAATCTCCCACTAAAGAAGTAGAAACTATCATCAAAGTTGCTACACATAATCCAAATAAAGCTCGTGATGCAAGAAGTGATTCAATGCTATTTAGATAAAGCCCTGCAGTTCCAAAAAAAGAAAAGAAGAAAAGTGCAATAAGTACAGATCTCTTCTTTCCAAAGCTAAAAATAAAATGCCCTAAAATAGGTGCTAAAAGTGCAATTACCAGTGAAGGAAGCGTGAGCATTAATCTTGAATAAAATTCTATATTGTTTATATTTGTAAAATATTCTTTAAGATGTGGAAGAGTTGTTACAATAGCGACATTTGACATACTAGTTGTCATTGCTAATAAAAGCATTGTTAAAATGGTTAGTTTACTTATATTTCTCATTTTTGAATTATAGTGAAAATAAATTATTCAGAAATTATATTTTGTATAAATTTTCGATAATCTCTAATTGCTCTTTTTGTGAATAGTTAAATCTAAATTCGCACTCTTTTAAATAAAAGAAAAAATTTTCTTCTTCTACACCTTTATATTTCTTTAGATTTTCTTCTAAAAATTTCCAAAATTCATTAAGTTTTGATTGATAAGAATTTTTTGAGTGGATTTTATGCCAATTTAAATACTCTATAAAACCATCTTCTATATCAAAAGCTCTTTTACCAATTTTTGGCATAAGAATAGTATATATCTTTTCATTTGAATAAAATCCCATTATATTTATGGCTTGGCTTAAAGATTTTTTCTTTTTCTTTTTTTCACGTTCTTTTATATAATAAAACTCTTCATATTCTGTATTGTCTTTTACTGAGTTATTATATTGGTTTTCTAAATATATAGCTATTTCTTTTCTATAAATATCAAATCTATCTTTTACTGTTTTATAATTTAATTGTAGTTCTTTAGAGGTTTCAAGGGCATTTTTATTTTGAGAAAAACTTATTGCTACTTGCTTGTCTTTTTCTATTTTTTTTAGGGAATATTTTTTTGCACATTTTTTACATTTTATATAATCATTTGCTAGAATATAAAAGTTTGTGTTATTGCAGTTTTGACATTTCATTTCATATATTAGCATCTTTTGTATATTTTTTGTTCTAAAAATACATAAGAGTTTTATAAAATTATGATAAGTTTATAAATATAAAAATATACTACAATAATCTAAGAACTACTCGTAAGGAAAAACATGGAACATGTAGCTTTATCTCTAATCTTTTGGTATGGAATTTTACATGCTTTTGGAGCTGATCATTTAACTGCAATTGCAGATTTTTCAATAGGAAAAAATAAAAGAAAAACAATACTTATTACAAGTATGTTTGCAGTAGGCCATGGAATATCACTTTTTATTTTTGCAAAAATACTTGAAACATATAAAATATCAGATGAGATACTAGCTTATGGAGATGTTATTTCTGCTTCTGTGATTTTAGGAATGGGAATTTATTTATTATGGTTAGTATTTACAAATAGAATAAACCTAAGTAAGCATATCCACGATGGTAAAGAGCATATTCATATTTATTTTGGCAAAGAACATTCTCATACAAATAAAGATGTAAGTTCAGCCTTTGCAATAGGAACTCTTATGGGAATAGGCGGAGTTAGAGGAATGTTAGTTACTCTAGGACTGGTTGAAAGTGCTAGTGTTGATTTTACTATGGTTTTAGCTTTTACTTTGGGTGTTATGATTGTCTTTTTAGCTTTTGGGGCATTTATTTTATATATAAATAAAAATTTATTAAATTCTCAACAAAATATTAAAAGAATATTTACTGTTGCAGGCCTTGTTTCTTTAGTTGTTGGTACTAACTTTTTATTAGCTTAGGGTTAATTTAAAAGTCAAAGGAGTAATAATTGCATATAAAAGCACTTAAGAGAGTATACTCTACAATAAAGTAATAAAAGGCATACAATGAAAATAGCAATTCCAGTAAAAGATGAGAATTTAACATTCTTTAGTAATGCAGGACATACTCCAAAGTTTGCAATTTATGATTTGACAGGTTCCGGAATGTTTAGATCATTTAAATTAGATTCAGTAATTACAAATCCAAGAACAGATATAGATCATGACCATGCCGAAGAAGATCATGAGTGTAATCATAAACATGATGATGCCCAACATATTGCTCAACATAATAAAATGGGTGAAGCTTTAGTTGAGTGTAGTTATGTGGTTGTTAGAAAAGCTTGTAAGAATACAGCTAATTCATTTACTTCACAAGGTATAAAATTAGTTAAATATAATGGTGACTCAACAGATGTAAATGCAATCTTAAAAGAGACATCTATTTCTTTTAAATAAAAAAATAAAACTTGTTCTAAAAATACCTAAGTGTAAATAAAAATTATACTATATTTAGACTTTTTGAGTTAAACTATTTAAAATGAATAATTATTCAGAAAAATAGTTTAACTCAAAAGGATAATAATATGTGTAAAGATTGCGGTTGTACAATAGCAGGTCAAGAACATCACCACCATCACGACATTCATGAGCATGGACTTGTTCATGATCATGACCATCCACATGATAATTTGGCTTTTAGTAATACTCATCAAGCAGCCCATGAAACACTAAATCACAATCCCCAATTAAACGATGCTAAAACAATCTCTGTAATTAAAAAGATTTTAGATAAAAATGACCATGAAGCTTCACATAATAGAACTCATTTTGACTCACACAAAGTTTTAGGAATAAATCTTATGAGTAGTCCTGGAAGTGGTAAAACTACACTTTTGGAAAATATTGCAGATATAGTTGATTTCAAATTTGCAGTTGTTGAGGGTGACTTAGAAACTTCAAGGGATGCCGATAGATTAAAAGCAAAGGGAATTGAAGCTGTTCAAATTCAAACAGGAAGTGCTTGTCATCTTGATGCCTTTATGGTTCACAAAGGTTTACATGATATCGCTTTAGATGATATAGATGTTTGTTTTGTGGAAAATGTAGGAAATCTTGTATGTCCTGCTTCTTATGATGTGGGAACTCACTTAAATATTGTTTTAGTTTCAGTTCCTGAGGGTGAGGATAAGATAGTTAAATATCCTGTTATGTTTAGAGCTGCTGATTTAATACTTATTACAAAAACAGATTTACTTCCTTATTTTGAATATGATATACAAAAAGAAAAAGAAGAAGCTAGAAAACTAAAACCAAATGTGGATATATTAGAAGTGAATATCAAAGATAAACAATCACTTCAAAATGTAATTGATTGGATTAATTTCAAAAGAAAGATGAGATGAAATTTGTAAAATCAATTTCATTCATTTAGGCTTCACGGTGAGTACCCAAAAATCAAAGATTTTTACCCTTCCGTTGCAGAATCATTCATAAAATTGTTTTACAAATAATAGATTAAAAAGGAAAAATTGTATGTGCTTATCAATACCATCAAAAATAAAAAGTATAGACACTGAAATGAACACTTGTGTAGTTGACACAATGGGTGTTGAAAGAAGTGCAAGTTTAGATTTAATAGACCAAGATGTTGTAATTGGTGATTATGTTTTAATTCATATTGGATTTGCAATGAATAAAATAGATGAAGAGGATGCACTAGAATCACTCAAAGTCTATGCAGAAATAATAGAAAAGATGGAAGAGCAAGATAGATTAGAAGCAATTGAGCAATCTGATAATTGCCCAAATAGATAGGTTTTGAAATATCATGGAAAAAGAGCTACAACTAAAAGATTTATATGATGGTTTTAGGGATGCTAAAACAATAAAAGCATATAAGAAAATAATAGATGATGATTTAAAAGATTATGATGGAATTATAAATATTATGGAAGTTTGTGGTGGGCACACTCATACTATTATGAAATATGGAATTCCACAGTTAATAAATAAAAAAATAAATTTTATACACGGACCTGGTTGTCCTGTTTGTGTTATGCCAAAAGAGAGAATCGATAGTGCTTATGAATTAAGTTTACAAGAAGATGTAATACTTGTAACTTTAGGCGATATGATAAAAGTTCCAGGTAGTCGTGGAAGTTTACAAAATGCAAGAAGCCAAGGTGCTGATGTAAGATTTGTCTACTCACCAATGGAGTGTATAAAAATAGCAAGTGAAAATCCAAATAAAACAGTAGTCTTTTTTGCAATAGGATTTGAAACAACAACTCCTATGACTTGTGCTTTATTAGAACAAGTAATAAAACAAGATATTACAAATATACTTTTTCATATAAATCATATTACAGTTCCTGAAGTTATGCGTGTACTTGTTCAAAGTAGTGATTGTAAGATAGATGCTTTTTTAGGCCCTTCACATGTAAGTGTTATTAGTGGAAGTAAGATATATGAAGAGTTTCCAAGGGATTATAATAAACCAGTAGTTGTAAGTGGCTTTGAACCAGTAGACGTGATGCAATCTCTTTATATGATAGTAAAACAGTTTGTTGAAAAAAGAAGTGATTTAGAAATAGAGTATAAAAGATTGGTTTCTTATGAGGGAAATATAAAAGCTCAAGAGTTAATAAATAAATATTTCAAAAAAGTTCCTTTTAAATTCAGAGGAATTGGAGAGGTTGAAGATAGTGGATATGAACTAAAAGAGCAATATGATAAATATAATGCAAAAATAGCATATAAAGAAATATTACCAACAAAAGAAGTAAAAGATAATAAAGCTTGCAGATGCCCAGATATTCTAAAAGGAGTTGCAAAACCACACGATTGTAAAATCTTTGGAACACTTTGTACTCCAACAAATCCAATAGGTTCTTGTATGGTTAGTAGCGAAGGTGCATGTAGTGCTTATTATAAATATGGTAATCTTTTATAAAAAAAAGTAAACTGCTTTACTTTTTTGAAAGATTACGAGATTTATGATGTTTAATCTTTAGTTTAAACCATAAATGTCTGAGAATCTTTTATAAAGAAAGAAAACTGCTTTACTTTTTATAAATTTAAAAAAAGGTCTTAATATTATGAGTCAAATTATAGGTAAAAAAATAGGTTTTATAGGCGCAGGTGTAATGGGAAAATTTATGATTTTAAATCTAATGAAAAAAGGATTTGAAGTTGAAGTATATGCACGAAATAAAGAAAAAATCAAAGATATATTAAATGCAGGTGCAATATTTTGTGAAACTATAGAATCATGTGCCAAAGATAAAGATGTAGTAATTACAATTGTAGGTTATCCAAAAGATGTAGAAGAAGTATATTTATCTCAAAAAGGTATTTTAAATAGTGCAAATGAAAACACTTATTTAATAGATATGACAACTACAAGTCCAAAGCTAACAATAGATATTTATAATAAGGCAAAAGAAAAAGGATTGAAATTTTTAGATGCCCCTGTCTCAGGTGGAGATGTGGGAGCTAAAAATGCTACTTTATCTATTATGGTTGGAGGAGATGAAGATAACTTTAATACTTGTAAAGAAGTTTTTGAAGCCATGGGTACTACAATTATCTATGAAGGTAAATCAGGAAATGGACAACATACAAAAATGGCAAATCAAGTTGCAATTGCTGGAATAATTGCAGGTATTAGTGAAGCTATTGCTTATGGAAATAAAGTTGGATTAGATATACCTACAATGCTTGCAAGTATTAGTAATGGAGCAGCATCAAGTTGGCAAATGACAAATAATGCTCCTAAGATGAATAAAAGAGATTTTGAGCCAGGCTTTTATATAAAACATATTGTAAAAGATTTAAAAATAGCAAATGAAGAAGTAGCAAATCTAAAAGTACTACAAGATGTTATAGAGATGTATGAAACTTTAGAAAAAAATGGTGATGGAGATTTGGGAACTCAGGCTATTTGTAAATTTTATGAGTAAAGGCTATTTATGAACATAGAAAGAATAGAACAAAGAATACAAAAATTCTCAGATGATAGAAACTGGGAAAGTTTTCATAATCCTAAAAATCTAGTTATGGCATTAACAGGTGAAGTAGGGGAACTAAATGAAATATTTCAATGGTTAAATTTTGAAGAATCACAAAACTTACCTGATGATGTATTAGAGCATACAAAAGAAGAAGTAGCTGATGTTGCTATTTATCTTCTTAGACTTTGTATGAAACTAGATATAAACCTTGAAGATGCCATTATGAATAAGATGACAAAAAATGAAGCTAAATATCCAGTTGAAACATCAAAGGGTGGGAAAAAGAAATATTCAAAGAGTAGGGAAGATAAATAAATGACCAAAACAATAACCCTAGCTCATGGAAATGGTGGAGCTGAAAACAATGAGTTAATAAAAGAGGTCTTTTATGAAGCTTTTAAAAATGAGATTTTAGAAAAAAGTGAAGACGCTGCAATTATTCAAAATGGGGAATTAGCTTTTAGTACAGATTCATTTACAGTTAGTCCTTTATTCTTTAGTGGAGCAGATATTGGGAAACTTGCCATTTGTGGAACTTGTAATGACTTAGCCATGATGGGTGCAAAGCCTAAGTATCTTACTTGTTCAGTGATTATTGAAGAGGGGTTTGAAGTAGAGCAACTACAAAGAATAGTGGCTTCCATGAAAAAAGAGCTTGAAGTAAATGATGCTATTGTTGTAAGTGGAGATACAAAGGTAGTTCCTAAAGGTGCTGTTGATAAAATCTTTATAAATACGACTGGAATTGGAGAGATTTTATATAAAGGTATTAGCTCAAACAATATTAGTGAAGATGATTTGATTTTAGTAAATAGAGATATTGGAGCTCATGGTGCTACTATTTTTGCTGCACGTGAGGGTATGGATATGAACTCAAATCTTAAAAGTGATTGTAATTCATTATATCCACAAGTTAAAGCTTTGATTGACTCAGGTATTAAAATTACAGCTCTAAGAGATGCCACAAGAGGTGGAGTGAGTGCTGTTTTAAATGAGTGGGCAAAACAATCAAATATTTGTATAGAAGTAGATGAAGAAAAAATTCCTCTGTGTGATGAGGTAAGGGGAATTTGTGAGATGTTAGGTTTTGAAGCTACAAACCTTGCAAATGAGGGAACTTTTGTTTTAGCTATTCCTAAAGATGATGTAGTAAAAGCAATTGAAGTTTTACATGGATTTCCTGAAGCTTCAAATGCTTGTATTATTGGGAAAGTTACTCAACAATATAATAAAAAAGTAATACTAAATAGTTCATGGGGAACAAAAAGATTTTTAGATACACCAACAGGTGAGCTTCTTCCAAGGATTTGTTAATGGTTTTCTTTAAAAAGTATAATATTTTTAAAGGAGTAGTTTATGCATGAATACTCAATAGTTCAATCCCTTCTTGAAAGCTGTGAAGAACACGCACGAACAAATGATGCAAAAAAAGTTACAAAAGTTGTGGTTAAAATTGGAGTTTTAAGTGGAGTTGAACCTGATTTACTGCAAACAGCTTTTGATACCTTTAAAGAACAAACGGTCTGTCATGATGCAGTTTTTTTGATAAATCATCAAAAAGTAGTTATTGAGTGTTTTGATTGTAATACAAGTTCAACTTTAGAAAAAAATGAATTTTCATGTCCAAAGTGCCAAAGTATAAATATAAAAGTTACAGATGGTGAAGATATGTATCTTATGAGTTTGGAATTAGAATAAATTTATTTTTTTATTTTCTTTATATATCTATAAACTGAAGGTTCAGACATTTGCAATTTATTTGCTACTTCTTGAACTGAGCCTCTTATATTAAAAATACCACAATCACTTAATGTGGCAATCACTTCAGTTTTTTCTTCTATTGTCATTCTATTTGGTTCAACATCAAATTGATTTAAAATTTCATCTATTTTATTTACAGTTCCTTCTTGCGAACTTGTATTTAGAGTCTCTTTTATATTGCTTAGTGCTATAACCTTATCCTCCACATAGTTTGGAAGTAGGGAAGTTAAAAATGATAATGATTTTTTTACATCATGATAATCTGAATTTAAACATAGTGCACCAACTAAATTATCTTTTTCATCTCTAATAAAATATGATGATGAGTATAATAGTTTATCACCAATAGTTTTTGAGCTATAGTTACATATAAACTGCTTATTGTTTTTAGCTTCTGTTATCATAAACTCTAAAACTAAATCAGTTATTGCATCGCCAATTTTTCTATTACTTATATGTCCATTAATAATATGCACTATTGAATGATCATAATTAATTAAGTCATGTATTATTACTTCAGTATTAGTTCCTAATACTTCACCTAAAAAATCAGCAATTGAGATATATTTTTTGATGTAAGAGTTCAAAAAAAACCTTTTTTTATTTAAATTTATGGCTAGTATTATAAGTGATAAAATAGAAAAAGTCAATATAATAATAAAAAATTATCAGAATAATTAAAAGGCAAATAGTTTCTATAATAATTTTTTATTATCAGAAAAGTAAATAAGACCATAATTTAATGTTTTTTGTTTATAAATTATACATTAGTTTCAAATAAGTCAATAATAAATTATCAAATTGTATAAAATATATAATAAAAACTATTTACTTTAATAAAACTTTATTATAAACTACCAATAGTAAAAAAAAATTATCACCAAGGAATAATATGAAAGTAATTAACTCAACAAAAGCACCAAGTGCAATTGGACCATATTCTCAAGCTGTAGATAAAGATGGATTTATATTTGTATCTGGACAATTACCTATTGATGAAACAACTGGTTCTTTTGCAGGAGAAGATATAGCTTCTCAAGCTAGACAATCTTTACAAAATATTAAATATATTTTAGAAGAAGCAGGTTTAGAAATGAAAGATATCTCAAAAACTACAATTTTATTAAAAAATATTGAAGATTTTGCAGTAGTAAATGAGATTTATGGACAGTTTTTTAGTGCTCCATATCCAGCACGTGCAACATATGAAGTAGCGAGATTACCAAAAGATGCTTTGATTGAAATTGAAGCAATAGCAAAAAGATAGAAGATTATTTTAAATATTAATGGAGAATTAAAATGAAAAAAGATGTAGTAATTGTAGGTGGTGGTTGTATTGGACTTATGTCAGCATATTGTTTACAAAAAAGTGGTAGAAGTGTAACTGTAATAGATAAAAGTGATATTACAAATGGAACATCTTTTGGAAATGCAGGATTATTATCAGCATTTAAAAAAGCTCCATTAAGTGCACCTGGTGCTATTCCTGATACTATTAAATTGATGTTAAAAGGTGAATCTCCAGCTAGTGTTCATCCTACATTGGATTTACATTTATATAAATGGCTTTTAAAATTTGCAGCAAGTTCAACAGAAGCTAGATTAAAAAGAACATTAGCTTTATTTGAAAGATATGGGCAAGTTAGTTTAGATATGTATCAATCTATGGTTGAAGATGATGGAATTGATTTTTACTTTAGAAAAGATGGTTTATTAATGATTTATACTGAGCAAAAAACTTTTGATGCAAAAGCAGCACATTGTGATGATCCACTTGCTTATGAAATTCTTTCAAAAGAGAAAACAAAAGAGTATATGCCAATCTTAAATGACAAAGTAATAGGTTCTATTCTTTTAAAAGAAAATGGACATATTGATGCAGGTGAAATGATGCTTGCTGTAAAAAAATATTTAGAAGAAAAGGGTGTTGAATTTCTTTTAAATGAAGATGTTGAAAGATTAGAATTTGAAGGTTCAAAAGTAAGTAAAATTCGAACTTCAAAAGGTGTATATGAAGCTGAAACATTTATTCTTTCAACTGGAGCTGATGATAAACTAGCACGTCAAGCAAAAAATAGATTTATGATGACACCTGCAAAAGGTTATAGTTTGACTTTTAATATGGATAAAGAATTAATGCCTAAAACAACATCTTTATTTGCAGACTTGTTTATAGCTATGACTCCAAGAAGAGAAACATTAAGAATGACTTCAAAACTTGAACTTGGTACAACGGATCCTTCAATTGTAAGAAAACAAATTGATAGTATGAATAAAAACCTAGCACAATACACAAACGAATTTAAAAGAGAAAATGTAGTTGAATGGGCAGGATTTAGACCTCTTACTCCAAATGATATTCCAATTTTAGGATTTGATGAAAACTATAAAAATTTAGTACACGCCACTGGATTAGGTTGGCTTGGAATTACATTTGCTCCTTCAATTGGAAAAATTATAAATGATGTAATTACTATTGATAAAAGAAATGAAACAAATGCAGATATCTTGTTATTCTCATCATTCTTTCAAGGATAGACTGTAAAGAAAGAGTTTTCTCTTTCTTTACTTTTAGAAATTTTCATTAATAAATCAATTGGCTAATGTCTTAATTTAATATTGATAGCTGTCTATAGAATAAAATAATAATTTAATATAAATTTATATTATAAAAAAGGAAAATTTATGAATGTATTTAAAAGGGTGCTATTTTTCATAGCAATGTTGTGTATCCCAAGTTTTAGTTTTGCAGAAGAGATTGTTGGAATAGATCAAAAAATAGATCAATTTTTTACAAATTACTTTGCTTGGTTTGCGAATATGATTTTTTATGGTATTAAAATAGAAGATGGAGTAACATTCCCATTAATTGTTGCTTGGTTGTTTGTTGCAGCTATTGTATTTACTTTTTATTTTGGTTTTGTACAATTTAGAAGAATTGGATTAGCAATTGATATTGTTCGTGGAAAGTTTTCAAATCCAGATAAAAAAGAGCCAGGTGAAGTTTCACACTTTCAAGCGCTTACAACTGCATTATCAGGAACTGTTGGTCTTGGAAATATTGCTGGAGTTGGTGTGGCTTTATCTATTGGAGGAGCAGGAGCAACTTTTTGGATGATATTACTCCCCCAATAAACAGAGCTAATTTCATTAGCTAGCATATTTAACACTTTGATGTTGAAAAAAGTTAGCTATTTTTTGTGGATTTTTTTGTAAATTCTCCATATAATTTTGTGTGTTTTCTTTTAGTTCTTTTTGATTTTTTGGCAGACCATTTTTATGTACATTACTCTTATAATCTTGATTCAAATATTCATCAGGATTAAATTCTGGGGAGTATGGTGGAAGATAAAAGAGTTTGATTTTATCTTTATGCTTTTCTTCCCAAGCTTTTACTAATTTAGCATGATGTACTCTTAGGTTATCTACTATCATAAATACTTTTTTATCATTTGATTTTATTACTTTTTCTAAAAAATCTATAAAATTATCTGTAGCTATTGAATCATCATACAATGCAAACATTGATTTACCTGTATTTGTAATGGCTGATATCATATTCACTTTAAACTTTTTAGCTGTATGAGTAAGAATAGGTTTTATTTTACTTCCTATTGGAGCATATCCTTTTAAATTTGATGGCATTGATACACAAGCAGTCTCATCAGCCCACCAAATATCAGCATTATTTATTTTTGCTTCTTTTTTGATTTTTGGATATGTTTCTTCCAACCAAGCTTTAGTTGCACTATCTTTTCTTTCATAAGCTCTTTTTATTGGTTTTTTCGAAGTAAATTGCCATTTTGCAAGATAATCTCCAACTGTTGATATTGGCATATCAATATCTACTACTCTTAGAATTAACTGTTTTACAGCTTCTCTTGTCCACAAAGCAAACTTAAACTTTAATTGTTCTGGGGTTGTATCTATAAGCATTCGGATGATTTTTTCCTCTTGTTCATCGCTAAGTCTCTTACCAGACTTTTTAGGACGACCAGTTTTTTGAACTTTAAGTGCTTTTTGACCATCTTTTTTATATTTGCTATACCATCTTGATGTTGTAATTTTTGACAAACCTAATATTGCAGCTGTTTCAAGATTACTTATACCACTATCCCTTAATTTAATTGCTCTATCTCTGAGATACTGTAATGTATTTGAATCTACTTTTCTAGCATCATTTTTTTCTAATTTATTTATTTTTTCCATTTCAAATTATAGCTAAATTTAGCATATAATTAGTTTAGTTTATCGGTGGAGTAATAGTTTGTGGTTTATTTGGAATGGCATCAAAATTTACTGAGTGTACTTTAGGTGTAAAATATAGAAATGAAAATGCTGATGGTACAGTATCAGGTGGACCAATGTATTATTTATCAAAAGCATTTAAAGAAAAAGGTCATGCAAAAACGGGTAAAATACTAGCAGTTGGTTTTGCAATTATGACAATATTTGCAGCATTTGGTGCTGGAAATATGTTCCAAGGTAATCAAGCCAATGCAATGATTGTTCAAACATTTGGATTAGCTCCTGGATACGGATGGATTACAGGTATTATTTTTGCAATACTTCTTGCAGGAGTTATTATAGGTGGTATGCCTTCTATTGGATCAGTAACTTCAAAACTAGTTCCATTTATGGCTACTTTATATGTTGGAATGGCAGTTATTGTATTAGTTTCTCATTATGATCAAATAGGCGCTGCTTTTGAGCAAATATTTATTGGAGCATTTACAGGTGCTGGAGTTGCTGGTGGTTTTATTGGAGCATTAATTCAAGGATTAAAAAGAGCTACTTTCTCAAATGAAGCAGGAGTTGGATCAGCAGCCATTGCCCATTCAGCTGTAAAAACTAAAGAACCCATAACAGAAGGTTTTGTTTCTTTACTTGAACCATTTATTGATACGGTTGTTATTTGTACGATGACAGCTTTAGTTATTATTATTTCAGGAATGAATACAGGTGCTTTAAGTGGAGTTACATTAACTGCTGCTGCTTTTACAGAAACTTCATTTATTTTTGAGTATTTCTTAGCACTAGCAGTAGTGATGTTTGCTTTCTCAACTATGGTGTCATGGTCATATTACGGACTAAAAGCATGGACTTATCTTTTTGGTGAGGGTGCTACAACTGAACTAGTTTATAAAGGAATTTTTTGTTTATTTGTAATTGTTGGTACAAGTATTAGCTTTGGTGCTGTTATTGACTTCTCTGATGCAGCAATGTTTTCAATGTCTATTTTTAATATTATTGGATTATACTATCTTATGCCAATTGTTAAAAAAGAGTTAAACTCTTTTGTTGCAAGAGTAAATTCAGGTGAAATAAAAAGATATAAATAGATATTTTAAAATATCTCAAATAAATTAAATCAAAGGGAGTTTTATTTTTCTCCTTTTGATAAATTTATTTTTATGGAAGTAATAAAAAGCTATTGTGCTGCTTTTTATTACTTACATAAGAATAATGATTTAGTATATATAAATAGGAGAAAATAAGTGAAATTATCAAGACCCGTTTGGGCTGAAATAAATTTAGATAATTTAGCTCATAATATGAGAGAAGTAAGAAGAGTTACAAATAAAGATTCTAAAATTACAGCTGTAATTAAAGCAGATGGTTATGGTCATGGTGCTGTTTATATTGCTGAAACATTACTTGAAAATGGTGCAGATAGATTTGCAGTTGCTACATTAAGTGAAGCAATGCAATTAAAAACTTTTTTCCCAAATATCGAAACTATGGTATTGGGTTATACTCCTGAAAATTTAGCACTTGATCTTATTAAATATAATATTATTCAAACAATTTATACACTAGAGCAAGCAAAAGAATTTTCACAAGTTGCTATTTCTTTAAATAAAAAAATTACTGTTCATATAAAACTTGATACTGGAATGAACCGATTAGGTATGGTTTTTGAAGATAAAACTATTGATAATATATTAGAAATTAGTAAACTTGATGGTTTAATTATAGAAGGAATATTTACACATTTTGCTGCTGCTGATGAAATTGATAAAGAATATACAATACAGCAAGTTAAAAAATATATGTATATTATTAATAATTTAGAGAATAAAGGACTAAAGATACCTTTAAAACATGTATCAAATAGTGCAGGAATTATTGATTTACCCCAATATAATTTTGATATGGTAAGAGCTGGTATTATGTTATATGGTTTATTCCCATCTAAAGAAGTAAATCATAATGTTGTTAATTTAAAAGAAGTTATGTGTTTAAAAGCTCAAGTTTCTTTTGTAAAAACTCTTCATAAGGGTGAGTGTGTTAGTTATGGTTTAAAATACAAATGTGATAAGCAATCTTTAGTTGCCACTTTACCAATAGGTTATGCAGATGGTTATACAAGAATGTTAACAGGAAAAGCAAAGGTAATGGTAAAGGATTCTAAAGTTCCTGTTATTGGAAATATTTGTATGGATCAATGCCTAATAGATGTGACAGGATTAGATGTAAATATTGGTGATGAAGTGATTTTATTTGGAGGAAATGATTCAAATGGAATTTCAATAGATAGTGTTGCAGAATCATTAAATACAATAAATTATGAAATAACATGTATGGTTGATAAACGAGTTCCAAGAGTTTATATTAAAAACGGCAAAAAGATTGATTTAATAGATTATATATTAATGCTTTCTACTATTAAAAAGTACTAAAACAGTATAAATTTGTTAAAAAGTCATATGAAATGTATAATTTTTATATAACTTATTGTAGTTTTATCATAATTTTTTTATATTCTTATGATAGAATAAACAAGAATTAATTAAGGAGAACAAATGAATAAATTTTTAAGTATAGCTTTAGCATCTGCATTATCTTGTAGTGTTGTTTCAGCAAAAGAGATTAGTATTGGTGCAGTTATGCCAATGTCTGGACCATTAGCAGCTTATGGACAAGTAACAAACTTAGGTGTTGAGTTAGCTCACAAACAACAACCTATATTAAAAAATGGTGATACAATTAAAATTGTTTTACTTGATAACAAAGGTGATAAAGTTGAAACTGCAACTGCAACAACTAGACTTATCTCTTCTGATAAAGTTGTAGCTATTTTAGGTGCATTAACATCTACAAATACAGCTCAAGCAATTGCTATTGCTGATAAAAAAGAGATTCCTGTTATTGCTTCAGTTGCTACAAATGATCAATTAACAGCAAAAAGAGAATTTGCAAATAGAGTTTGTTTTACAGATTCTTTCCAAGGTGAAGTTGTTGCAAATTTTGCAAAAGTTCAAGGTTATAAAACTGCTGTTGTAGTTGTTGATCAAGCACAAGTTTATTCTTTAGGTTTAGCTAAAGCTTTTGAACAAGCATTTAAGAAAAATGGTGGAGAAATTGTTAAGAAAATCAAAGTTACTTCAGGTGACAAAGATTTTAAAGCTGTAGTTTCTCAAATTAAAGAAACAAATCCAGACTTTATGTTTTTACCATTATACCACCCAGAAGCTTCTATGATTGCTAGACAATCTAAACAATTAGGTTTAGAAAAACCAATGTTTTCAGGAGATGGTGTTGCTAACCAAACATTTATTGACTTAGGTGGAGATTCAGTAAATGGATATATGTTTACAGATTTCTTTGATTCAACAAATCCTCCTTCACAAACTTCAGCTGATTTCGTAGCTTTCCATGAAAAAGAAACTGGAAATAAAGAAATGAATTCATTTACAGCTTTAGGTGCTGATACTTATAATGTATTAATTGATGCAATGAATAGATGTGAAGATCCAACAAATTCTGTTTGTATTAATAAAGAAATTAAAAAAACAACTGGATTTGATGGTGTTTCAGGAAAAATCTCTATTGATTCTGAAGGTAACGCAACTAGATCTGCTGTTATTAAAGAAATCAAAGATGGAAAAGCTGTATTTAAAGCAACAGTTAACCCATAATTTTTATTATAAAATAAGAATTCAAAAAGCCTAACAATTTTTTTTGTTAGGCTTTTTTGCAATATTAAAACTAATAAAAATTATTTTTAATATTGCAATAATATGTAGATATAAGAAATCAGGAGATTTAATGGATATATTAACGTTTATGCAACAAATGGTGAACGGTTTTAGTTTGGGTAGTATGTACGCCCTTATTGCAATTGGTTATACTATGGTGTATGGTGTGTTAAGGTTAATTAACTTTGCACATGGTGATATTATGATGGTAGGTGCTTTTTTAGCTTATACTTTTATGGCTGTTTTTGATTTACCATTTCCACTTACTGTTTTATTAGCTGTTACTATTTCGGCTAGTTTTGGTATGTTTATGGATAAAATTGCATATAAACCTTTAAGAGAAGCTCCAAAAATTTCTTTACTAATTACAGCAATTGGTATTTCATTCTTTTTAGAAAATGCTTTTACAGTTTTTTTAGGTGGAGTTCCAAGAGCATTTCCAGTACCTGAGTATATGGAAAATATTTTTAATGTTGCTGGTGTTACTTTCTCTTTTGCTTCTATTATGGTTCCAATTGTTACTCTGTTTTTATTAATGGGAATATTATATGTTTTATATAAAACAAAATATGGTATGGCCATACGAGCATTGTCATTTGATATTAAAACAGTAAATTTAATGGGAATTGATGCAAATACTATTATTGCTTTAGTATTTGGATTAGGTTCAGGACTAGCAGCCGTTGGTGGGATTTTTTGGGCTATTAATTATCCTTCTGTTGAGCCTATGATGGGTGTTTTAGTTGGACTTAAAGCCTTTGCTGCTGCTGTTGTTGGTGGTATTGGTTCTGTTTCAGGTGCTGTTGTTGGTGGATTTATTATTGGATTTACAGAAGTTGTTGTAATTGCATTTTTCCCAGAACTTGGTGGTTATAAAGATGCCTTTGCATTTATTTTCTTAATTTTAGTATTGTTATTTAAACCAACTGGAATTATGGGTGAAGATTTAGAAAAGAGTAGGTTTTAATCATGGCACAAGATACAATTTTTACAAGAGACAGATTAATAAATCTAGCGATTATAATAACAGCTATTTGGTTTACATGGTTTGCGCAAAACTTTTTTGATGAATATACAGTTAGAATTATTAACAATGTTGCTATTTTTATTATTCTTGCAGTTTCGTATAACTTGATAAATGGTGTGACTGGTCAGTTTTCACTTGAACCAAATGGATTTGTTGCAATTGGGGCTTATGTAACAGCCATATTATTAGTTGATGCAGAAGCGATGGAATATCAATACTATATTGAAGATGCATCTCCATGGGTTTTAGCTTTACAAGCAAATTTTTTCTGGGCATTGATTTTATCTGGAACTATTTCAGCTTTATTAGCCTTATCTTTATCTTTTCCTGTTTTTAGAGTAAGAGGTGATTACTTAGCTATTGTTACACTTGGTTTTGGATTTATTATTAGAATTTTAGCTATTAACTCTCCTTCAATTACAAATGGATCTTTAGGTATAAATGATATTCCTGAATTCTCAAATCTTTATTGGACAGGTGGAATTGCAATTTTTACAGTTATTGCAATATTAAATATTATCTATTCAAAGTTTGGAAGAGCTATGAAAGCTGTTCGTGATGATGAAGATGCGGCAACGGCTATGGGTATTAATACTTTTAAAATTAAAACTTTAGCATTTACAACTTCAGCATTTTTTGAAGGTGTTGGTGGTGGTTTATTAGCAGCACTACTAACATCAATCTCTCCAGATTTATTTACATTCTTCTTAACATTCCAATTATTAATTATCATCGTTTTAGGTGGTCTTGGAAGTACAACGGGAGCTATTTTAGGAACTATATTTGTAATGGCAGGACTTGAATGGATGAGATTTTTAGATGAACCTATGGATTTTATGGGTATTCAAACAGATGCAATGCCAGGAATGAGAATGGTTGTTTTCTCTTTAATTTTAATTATAGTGATGCTTTTTGCAAGGGAAGGTCTTATGGGTAAAAAAGAGTTAAAAGATTTATTTAAAAAGAAAAAGGCAAACAAATGATTTTAGAAGTTTGCAACGTAACTAAGCAGTTTGGTGGAGTAACTGCAATAAAAGATACTTCATTTAGTGTAAAAGCAAAAGAGATTTATGGTTTAATTGGCCCAAATGGTGCTGGTAAAACAACAATGTTTAATATTATTACAGGAAATTACGAACCAACTGAAGGTTCAATTAAATTTCATGGTCAAAAAATAGATGGTATTAAACCCCATAAAATAGTTCATAGAGGAATTGCTAGAACATTTCAAAATATTAGATTATTTAAATCTATGACTGTTTTAGAAAATATTTTAATAGGCTTTGATTATCAAGCCTCTTATACATATTTTGAAGCAATTTTTAGATTACCAAGATTTTATAAAGAAGAAAAAAGAGTTAAAAAAAGAGCTTTTGAAATTATGGAAGTATTAGGAATTGATAAATATGCAAATGAACAAGCAACTTCTCTTTCTTATGGTCAACAAAGAAAAGTAGAAATAGCACGTGCACTTGCAGCTAATCCACAACTATTATTATTAGACGAACCAGCAGCAGGTATGAATCCAAATGAAACAAATGAATTAGCAGAGCTGTTTTTTAAAATAAGAGATGAGTTTGATATTACTATTTTATTAATCGAACATGATATGAAATTTGTAAATAAACTATGCGATCGGGTTATGGTTTTAGATTATGGAAAAACAATCTTTGAAGGTGACATTAAAGATGCTATTAAAGATGAAGAGGTTATAAAAGCCTATCTTGGAGATTTTAAACATGCTTAAAGTAAAAAATTTAGAAGTATATTACGGGCTTATTAAAGCTGTAAGAGGAATTAATTTTGAAGTTAAAGAAGGACAAATAGTTTCTTTGATTGGATCAAATGGAGCTGGTAAAACTTCTACTTTACAATCAATTGTAAATGATGTTAAAAAAACTGGTCAAATCACTTTTAATAATAAAGATATTTCGAATTTAAAAACACATAAGATTATTCAAAATCATATTGCTTTAGTTCCTGAGGGAAGAAGATGTTTCCAAAATCTTACTATTGAAGAAAACCTTAGAATGGGCGCTTTTAATAATGATGATAAATATGAAGAGTTACAAGAAGAGATGTTTAAACTTTTCCCAAGACTAGTTTCAAAAAAAGGGCAATTAGCTGGAACTATGAGTGGAGGAGAGCAACAAATGCTAGCAATCGCTAGAGCTTTAATGAGCTCTCCAAAACTTCTTATGTTAGATGAACCATCTCTTGGACTTGCTCCTAAAATTATTGGTGAACTTTTTGAAACAATTATTAGATTAAAAGAAGAAGGTATTACTATTTTATTAGTGGAGCAAAACGCCTTTGCTGCCTTAGAAATATCAGATTGGGCATATGTTTTAGAAAATGGTGAAGTAGCACTTGAAGGCAAAGGAAGTGATTTAGTTCACTCAGATGAAATTAGAGCAAAATATTTAGGTGCATAAAGTTATGACTCAAATAAATAAGGTTGTAAGTTGCTAGATTTCTCTGATTATATTCAAATATCAATAGGTTTAATGTCAATATTTTCACCCTTTGTTGCCATTCCTATTTTTGTTTCTTTAACATCACATAGTAGTCCAAGTGAAAAAAGAGAAACAGCAAGAACAGCTTCTATTGCTGCTTGTATTGCTGGATTAGTTTCTATTTGGATTGGGCAATATATTTTATTGATTTTTGGAATTTCTATTTCTTCTTTTAAAATTGCAGGTGGAATTTTGTTACTATTGATGTCTATAAACATGATAAATGCAAAAACCCCAAAAGCGAAAAATACAAAAAGTGAATTAAAAGAAGCACAGAAAAAAAGTATAAATGTAAAAGAAATTGCAGTAGTTCCTTTGGCTATTCCTTTAATAGCAGGTCCTGGTGCAATATCAACTATTATCATATTTTCTCAAAAATCTGATACTTTATTTCATCTTATAATGATGAGTATAATTATAATTGCAATCTCTTCTTATATTTACTTGACTTTAAAAATGGCAAGTTATATTTCAAAAAGACTTGGAATTACTGGATTAAATATAATCTCAAGAATTATGGGATTATTATTAGCTTCAATATCTATAGAATTTATTATTTCAGGTTTATTAACAGTATTTCCTTTTTTAGGTAGATAGCTGTTTATTCCTTGTTAACCTAGTTCTATTATAATTACAAAATATACAAATAGGAATAATCATAATGTTATTAATGAAATTACAATCAAAAGAGAAGTTTTCTTTTTTACAATTAGCTCATTATCTTGCTCGGGTGGATAGTAAATATGGGCCAAGAGAAGAAGAAATATTGCTTGAATATTGCACTGAAATGGGTATTGAAAATTTAGACTCTTTTGATAGTGAAAATTTTAGTTTAGATGGTATTTTAAAAGATTTTAAATCAGAGCAAAGTAAAAGAATAGTTATACTTGAATTAATGATTTTAATTCATATTGATCACACTTTTCATTTAAATGAGCAAAAGCTAATGCAACAGATTTCACAAAATTTTGGAATTAATCTTGAAGACGTAAATGATTATTCTCAATGGGGAAAATCAGTTGCAATGTTGTATGAAGTAGCGAAAATCTTTATAAATGAGAAAAAAATATAATTATCACTATAATTTATGTTCGAAACCTAGGAAATTTTGGATAAAATCTTTTTATGGAAATAATAGAAACATTAAATAATAAAATTGATAAATTAATTCATGATTATGAAAAATTAAAATTGGAAAATCAAGCATTAACTCAAGAATTAAATAGAGTTAAAAATGATAATGATGAATTAATTAGAAATAATCAAGATATGTTTTTAAGAATCGATAGTACATTAACATTGATAAAGGCGCAAAAGGGTGAATAAAGAAGTTACATTTCATATAAACAATATGGCCTATACTATTACTGTTGATGAAAAAATACATAAAGAGCTAAGTAAATACTTGGATTTAGGTAAAAACAATGATACTAGAGATTTATTAGCAGCTTATATAAGATTGTCTCAAGAATATAATACTTTTCAAAAAAATGTTGAAGATATTACAAATAAATTATCAAGGTTTTAATATAAAGGCCTTTTCTCTTTTAGAAATTATAATTGCAATTATCTTAATTGTACTTATAACTTCTTTTGCTCTTCCTAAATACAATGCAATAATTGATAGTTCAAACTTATCTCTTTTGAAATCAGATTTATCTTTAATTCAAAGTGGAATTGAACAAAAAAAAACAATAAATACCCTTTTATCAAATGGTGATAAAATAGAAAATTTAGATTATAGTGCTATTGATAAAATTAATGAAAAATTATTTACAAAAGTTATAGAGTTTTCTATAACTTCTACAGATACAAAAGAAAAAAAACTAGGAAAGTGGAGCAAAATTTCAGATAACTCTTACGAATTTTATCTTTCATCTTCTAAATCTATTTTATTTTTATATGAAAATGAAAAAATGCTTTGTAAAAGTGAAGAAGATATATGTAAGGAGATCAGATAATTGTTTTATTATGAATTAGCATTATTAAAATCCCCATTAAATAATCTTACTTATAAAAGTGAAGAAGAAATAACTATAGGTGCAAAAGTTTTGGTAAAACTACAAAATAGAAAAGTTTTAAATGAAGCTGTAATTATAAAGCAAGTAGAAGAGCCAAGTTTTAAATGTACTAATATTTCTGAAATCTCAAATAATTATTATGATGAAATTATGATGCAAACGGCACATTTTGTATCTCAATATTATGTATGCTCTTTAGGTGAGGCTTTAAGTGTATATCATCCATTTTCAAAATCAATAGAAAAACAAAATGATGAAATAAAGTTTGATAGTAAAATTCTTTTATCAAACTCTCAAGAAAAAGCAAAAGTTTTTTTAAAAGAAAAAAAGCAAGCTTTATTATTTGCAGATACAGGAGCAGGGAAAACAGAGGTTTATATCAAAATAATTGAAGAGCATTTAAATGATAATAAACAAGCAATTTTACTAATGCCTGAGATTTCTCTAACTCCACAAATGCAAAAAAGATTAGAAAAAGTATTTAATAAAAGCGTAGCAATTTGGCACTCTAAAATTACAGCAAAGAAAAAAACTGAAATATTAAAAGGTTTACAAGAAGGAAGTATAAAACTAATTGCAGGAGCTAGATCTGCTTTATTTCTACCATATTCAAACCTTGGGGTAATTGTTGTTGATGAAGAGCATGATGAGTCTTATAAGAGTGATTCAAAACCTAGATTTCATACAAAAGATTTATGTATTTATATTGCAAAAAAATTTAATATTCAACTTGTTTTAGGAAGTGCAACTGTTAGTGCTAGTTCTTTTCATAAAATACCATTTTTCAGACTAAATGAAACATTTCATACTACAAAAAAAACTTATAGTTTTGATGATAGTAATGGTAATTTATCAGGAAAAATTATAAATAAAATTGAAAACACAATAAATGGTGGAAATCAAGTAATTGTGTTTTTACCAACACGAGCAAATTTTAAATATCAAATTTGTACATCTTGTGGAAAATCAGTTGAGTGCCCTTATTGTTCTGTTTCTATGAGTTTACATAAAAATGATTTAGCATTAAAGTGCCATTATTGTGGTTATGCTCAACAAATTCCTGATTCTTGTCCTTCTTGTCATAGTGGAATAATACATAATTTGCGAGTGGGAACTGCACAAATAGAAGAAGAATTAAAAGAAATTTTTCCAGAAAAAATTATAAAAAGATTTGATAGGGATAAAATAAAAACTAATAATCAATTAAAAACTATTTTAAATGAGTTTAATAAAGGTGAAATCGATATTTTAGTTGGAACACAAATGCTTTCAAAAGGGCACGATTATCATAATGTTCGTCTTGCAGTTGTTCTGGGAATTGATTCGGTTTTAAATATGAACTCTTATAAATCAAGAGAAAAAGCTTTATCTTTGCTAATTCAGATTTCAGGACGAAGCGGAAGAAAAGGTGAGGGTGAAGTTATAATTCAAACAAAAAATGAAGAGTTTTTTAATCATTATTTAAATGAATCAAATTATCAAGAGTTTTTAGAATCTGAACTTGAATTTAGACAAGAGCTTTATCCTCCATTTCTAAAAATGGCAAAAGTTACATTTTCCCATGCAAACGGTCTTAAAATAAAAGATGAAATGGATTCTTATGTTAGTTATTTTAAAGAGAATAAAAACATAGAAGTTGTGGGATTTGGACAAAGCCCTATTTTTAAAATGGCAAATAAATTTAGATATGAAATAATTCTTAGAAGCTCAAATGTAAAGGCTCTATTAACAGCTTTACATTCTGTTAATACTACAAATGCTTCAATTGATATGGATACTATTTATTAATAAATTTATAATTTTTTCTTATAAATTAACCTAATATTAGTCTTCTTTGTTGTACAATACACAAAAAATAATAGGAGAAATAATGGCTTATACAAAAGATGAATTTAAACAATTAATAGATGATATTCAATCACAATCTTGGTACAGAAATCCAATTGGATTTGGTATTGCAAAAGTAGATAGAGGACAAATTAATAAAGATAAAATACTACAAGCTACTTTCCCTTTAATAAATTGGAATGAAAACTTTGGAAGTGCAGCAGTATTTTTAAATGCTTTAAAAGTAGCAGGAGAGAATGTAGATACTACAAAATCTGAATTAGTATTTAAAATTTCTGATGAGTTTTTAACTTCTTGTATAGAAGCTTTTAGACCATTTATTCCAGAAGCAAAAGGTGATGCACATAAAAATGTTCAAGTTATTTCAACATTAGCTTCACTTCCAATAGATTCAGGACTTACAGCCGATGATTATAGAGTTGTATTTATTTTTGAAGATGCTGCTCCTGAAACTACAGAAGCTGTATATTTAAAACTTTATGCACTTTCTACTGGAAAAGCAGCATTAAGAAGTCTTAATCTAACAGGTGCATTTGGTAAATTACACAACTGTGCATGGATTGGAAATCAACCAGTGGAACTTGACTGGTTAAGAGCAAATGAAATTGTTTTAAAATTATCAGGAAAATATCCAAATATTGATGCTGTTGATAAATTCCCAAGATTCTTACAACATGTAATTCCTGCTGATAATACAAGAATTTTAGAAACTTCAAAAGTTAGAATGGGAGCACAATTAGCAGCAGGAACAACTGTAATGCCAGGTGCTGCTTATATTAACTTCAATGCAGGAACTTTAGGTTCAGTAATGGTTGAAGGAAGAATCTCTTCATCTGCTGTTGTTGGTGCTGGATCTGATGTTGGCGGTGGAGCTTCAATTCTTGGAGTTTTATCAGGAACTGATGGAGTTCCTGTTTCTATTGGAGAAAATACATTATTAGGTGCAAATTCTTGTACTGGAACTGCTATTGGTGATGGTTGTATTTTAGATGCAGGTGTTACAATCTTACCTGGTACTAAAATTGCTTTATCTGAAAAAGCAGTTGCTGCATTAAAAGAGATTAATCCTGGTAAAGAAATTACAACAGTAATGAAAGGTAGCGATTTCCAAGGAGTAAATGGAGTTCACTTTAGAGTTAATTCTTCTACTGGTCAAACAATTGCTATGAGAAGTACTAGAGAAATTAAATTAAACGCTGATTTACATTAATTTTTTAAAAACTTTATAGATATAAAAGGGTAAGAGCTTAAATGTTCTTACCCTTTTTTTATTTTTATGATGAAAATAAATTTTTTAAATAGTATAATTAAAATATAAAATATAATATTTTAAAGGATAATTAATGATGCAAGTACATTTAAATGAAAAAGAATATATAGCAATATTAAAACCAAACGGTAGATTAAGTGAGAGTGATTTTAATTCTGCAAGGGATATTATAGATCCTTTTATTGAAAATCATGAAAAATTGAATGGTATAATAATTTATGTTGAAACATTCCCCGGATGGGATTCTTTTGGTGCATTAATTAGTCATTTAAAATTTATAAATGCTCACCATAAAAAAGTATCTAAAGTAGCTATAGTTACAAATAGTATAATAGGTGAATTTGCTCAAGATTTAGGAAAACATTTTATTGCAGCTGAAATTAAACATTTTGAATTTACTGATTTAGAAAAAGCTAAAAAATGGATAACAAGTTCTAAAAAATAATTAATATTATCCATATAAAAGGTGTCTAAATTTAATATTTGTGAATTAAGACACTTAATTAATAAATTCTCTCTAATCAACATATAACCACATATATCGTATACTTCCAAATCAAAAAAATATAAAACACATAATAAAAGAGAAACATGATAGAACTTTCAAATGTATCAAAAAGCTATGGGCCAAATGAGCTTTTTAGTGAACTAAATTTAAGACTAAATTCTGGTAATAAAATAGGTTTAGTAGGGCGAAATGGTAGTGGTAAATCAACACTTTTCAAGTTAATTCTTAATGAAGAACAAGCCGATGGTGGTGATGTAATGATTCCAAAGAATTATAAAATTGGAGCATTAAAACAATATTTTGATTTTACAGAAAAAACATTGGTAGATGAAACTGCACTTGCACTTGCTGAAGATGATAAATTTAGTATTTACAAGGTTGAAAAAATATTATTTGGTCTTGGATTTTCACAAGAAGATTTAGAAAAAGCACCAAAATCTTTTTCAGGTGGTTACCAAATTAGAATTAACCTTGCAAAACTTCTATTAACAGAACCAAATATGCTACTTTTAGATGAGCCTACAAACTATTTGGATATTTTATCTATTAGATGGTTAAAAGCTTTCTTAAAAACTTTTGAAGGTGAAGTAATTTTAATTACCCACGATAGAGAGTTTATGGATAGTGTTTGTACACATACTATGGGAATTATTAGAAGAAATGCATATATGATTGCAGGTGGAACTGAGAAGTTTTATGAGCAATTAGCAAGTAATGAAGAGCACCATGAAAAACAAAAAATAGCTCAAGATAAGAAAATAAAAGAACTTGAAGATTTTATTGCAAAAAATAAAGCTAGAGCATCAACAGCAGCTTTAGCACAATCTAAAGTAAAAATTTTAGAAAAAATGGATGTTTTAGAAGATATTGGTTATGACTCGACTTTAAAATTTGACTTTAATTATAAAGATACACCTGCAAAATTTTTAGTTGAAGTAAAAGATGTAAGCTTTGGATACTCAAAAGATAATATTTTATTTAAAAATATTTCATTTGCTCTTCAAAAAGGTGAAACTCTTGGAATCATAGGAAAAAATGGTAAAGGAAAATCAACTTTACTAAATGTAATTGCAAACGAATTAAAAGCCTTAAGTGGAACTATTGACTATCATGGAAGTACAGTTTTTGGACACTTTGGACAAACAAATATTTCTCACTTAAATCTAAACAGTACAATTATGGATGAAATACATTCAACAAATACAAAATTACCAGAAGCTGTAATTAGAAGTATTTGTGGTTTAATGATGTTTAGTGGAGATAATGCTAAGAAGAAAATTTCTTTATTATCAGGGGGAGAAAAATCTAGGGTAATGCTTGGTAAAATAATTGCAAAAGATGTAAACTTATTATTCCTAGATGAGCCTACAAATCACCTTGATATGGATTCAATTGCAGCTTTAACAAAAGCTATTAAAGCATTTGAGGGTTCAAGTATCATCGTAACACATAGTGAAGAGTTATTAAGAGAAGTTTGTGATAGATTGATTATATTCGCAAATGATGAAGCAATCTATTTTGATGGAACTTATGATGAGTTTTTAGAAAAAATTGGTTGGGATGATGATGTTGTTGAAGTGAAAAAAGTAAAAAATGTAAAAGTAAATAAAAAAGAGAGTAAAAAATTAAGAGCTGCTATTGTTGCTGAGAAAAGTAAAGCAACAGGACCTCTTAAAAAAGAGGTTGAGAAGTTAGAAAAAGAGATTGAAAAATTAGAAGAACTTTTAGATCATGACCAAAATGAATTAACAAAAGCTACAAATAAAGGTGATAATAATTCATCTATTGAACTTTTAAAGAATATTAATAAATATGAAAAAGATATTGAAACTAAATTTTCAGCACTTGAAGTGTCTCAAACAAAACTTGATGAGATGAACGCTGAATTTGAAAAAAGAATGAATGAGGTTTAAGCTAATAATAGCTTAAAACTCTTTGTTGTAAATAGTCTTAGAGTTTCACTTTTTTGTGATTTTAACTCATTTGAAAACCCGTTTTTACTAAATAAAACTAGAATATCAGGATTTAAATCTATTGAAGTAGAATCATCTTTTAGTTTATTTAGTTCATTTTTCTTTAACTTTGAAGTAATGTATTTACAATTTCCTGCAATTATCTTTCCTGAAATTGTTTTTGCAACTAAATCAATTTCATATTTATCATCCCAATATCTACCAAACTGTTTAATTGGGTCATCTGTAAATGTATCTCTTAAACATTCCATAGCTAATTCTTCAAAAACAAAGTTTCCAAATTCAGCTTCTTTATTTTCATATAATTCAAAAAATTCTTTGTAATTTTTTTCTTTTATTCCTTTATATATAGGAGAAACAAAAGCAAACCAAAATCTTAAGAATGGTGCTGTAAAAAGAAGTTTTTTTGCAATTTTATCATCACCTCTTTTTTTTGCTAGGTGATGTTGTGAAGATTCTATTTCGATAATTCCTCTATCGATTATTTTTTCTATACATCTACTACCTTCTTCAAAGCTTACAAAAGCTCTTTTAAAAGATGTAGTTGTTCTTCTATCCCCTTGGGCAATTCCTGTTAGAATGGCTTGATCTACTTTGTATCCACCACATATTGTTGTGATTTCATATTTAAGATCAGTATAGTCATCTAAAATATGCTTTTCAATTAATTCTAAAAGAGGTTTTGTTGTATCTATTTTTATATCTAATCCACCAAATACTATAAAGTATTTAACAGCTACTTCCATATCTTGAATATTGTTTTCTTTGCAAAAAATTCTAAATTGATTTTTTGTTGATTGATCTATTAGTATAATGGGAAATCCTTATTTTTTATTATATTTTTGCAAAAAGTTATTTAAAGAATTTGCAAATTGTTGAGCATCTTTTTGATTAAAAGCAGGTGGGCCTTTAGTAATCTCTCCGCTATCTCGTATCTCTTGCATTAGATTTCTAATTGCAAGATATTGTTTTATATTATCTTCTGTGTACATTGCGCCTCTATGATCAATTGCGTGGCCATTTTTATTAATTGTTCTATCTGCAAGTGGTATATCCGCTGTGATTACTAAATCATTTTCACTTAGCATTTCAACTATTTTATTATCAGCTTCATCTGCACCAAGATCTACAATTATATATTCTATATGATTAGAAGCACCTATATTTATTTTTTTATTTGCAATGACAATTGTATCTATTTTTTGTTTTTCAATAGCTCTTAATATTATAGGTTTTAAGAGATTTGGAAATGCATCACCATCTATGAATATTTTCATTATATTTTAAATAAGTCTTTTGGGTCTATATGAGATGAATCTTTTGTTGCTTGAAACATTAAGCTATCATCAACACGTCCTACAACATAACCCTGTTTAATCCATTTCCCAACAACTAGAGTAGGAGATATCTCATCTAAATGAGAGTAAATAGTATGAAGACCATCTTCATGCTGAATAATAACAACATTTTCAAGCATTCCTGCATTTTTCTTAGCATAAACTACTTTTCCATTTAAAACAGCAACAACTTTTGCTTTTGGTTCATCGCTTTTTAAAACAATAGATTCATTAAAAAGTTTTATTTTATAAACTGGATCATAATATGTTCCAAAATTTTTAACAACCTTAAATGATTTTAGAGGTGCAATTGTAGATGTTCCTCTATATTTAACAATTTTTATACCATCAGTTGAAGAACCAATCTTTCTAACATCTAAATTTAGATTTTTTGCATATCTTTGATTTCTAACTTCAGCTGTTTGAATCTCATCATTTGGTGCTTCTTCTTGTGCTTCTTCTCTTATGGTTTTTTTAGCATCAGCTTTCTTTTTGGCTAAAAGTTTTTCTAACTTTTCTTTTCGCTCTTCTTCAGCTTTTTTATTTTCTTCTTCTTTTAAAATATTTAATTCTGCAAGAAGATTTTTTAAAGAGTCTTGTTGTTTTGCAACTTTACTTAACTCTTCTTGATATGATTTATGCTGTTCTTCTAAATTTTCAAGTGAGCTAGAATGCTTTTGTTTTAAGCTTGTTAATTTCTCTTTTGTTTTTTGTCTATCTTCTATATAAGAAGCAATTTTTTCTATATCTTTTTGATTACTCTTTGTATTTGTTGATAGGAGATTATAGTTGTTATTTAGTTTTAATACTTTATCTTTTGAGTGTTGAGATAAAAGAGTATATATTTCACTATCAATTAATTCTTGTAAGCTATTTTCAGAAGCGAGTTTTAAAGCAATTGATATGGAGAACTCTTCGATTATAGTATTAACTATTTGTTCTTCGTTAGATGTTTTTTCTTTTATTAGATCAGTTGATTTAGATTTTAATTCATCTAATTTTTGTTTTGAATCTTCAAGTAGTTTTTGATGCTCATCTATATCTTGATTAACTTGTTTAATATCTTTCTCAAGATTTATAATATTTGAATTTTGTGATTCTATTTTATCTGCTAATTCTTTTATTTTTAAAGATGTTGTTTCTTCTTTTTTTGCACTGGAATCAAGAATTTGTTTATTCTTTTGAATTTTTTTATCGATATTAGTAGCCGAAAAAAGTAGATTCGTACTTAAAAACAACAAGAAAAATATTTTAGTCATTATTGATCTTATACTTTAATAAAACACCAAATATTGTAAATATAGATATACAAAATGATAATAAAAATATTTTCATTAATTCTAAAGTAAGATTTATTTCTATATCCATAATATCATGTAACTCTAAAGGAAATAATACGGTCATATTATGTGATACATAATATAAAAATGCAGCAGATATTAAAAATGCCAATAGTGAACTTAATAATGCATAATTTAAAATAGATGATGCACTATAGAGTATTGAAGCACCATGTAATCTTAAAATAGCTATTTTTACACTATGTTCATGGAACCACAGTTTTATTTGTTTAGCAATAATTATAATTGCGAACAAAGTTATGATACAAAATAATATAAATGATACACTATTAAGTAATAGTAGTAATAAATATGTTTGGTTATGATTTTTATAGAATACTTCAACTTTTCTAATATTTTTATTTTGCAATAAAGTTTCTTTTATTTCTTCTAATTCACTACTTGTAGGAAATATTTCCAAGTATATTTGATAAAAATTTGGAAGTTTTTCTTTTAATAATTCTATTGAATTATCAGATAAACTAGATTTTATACTTGTTATAATTTTATCATTTGGCAAAACTTGTATTTTCTCTACTTTTATTCCTGCTAATTCACTAATTGAGTCTTTTTCTAAAGGTGTGTTTGTAACTATTACAATTGAGTAGTCTCTAGAAATTTTAGATTTGTAATTTTCAACTACATTATTTATTAATAAAAATATCGAAAATGTAATTAACATTGAAAGTAATGGAATTAAAAAAGCAAATAAATTTTTAAGAAACTTCATAAATGATTCCATCCTCAATAGATAACTGTCTAAATTTTATTCCAAGATTTTTTGGAACTCTGTGTGTTACTACAACAATTGTAATACCCAATTGTTCATTAGCACCTTTTAATAAGTTCCATACAACTTCAGCTGAAAAATCATCTAGATTTCCTGTTGGTTCATCTGCAATGATTATTTTCGGATTATGTGCAAGTGCACGTGCAACTGCAACTCTTTGTTGCTCTCCACCACTTAGTTCATTTGGATAATATCCTGCTCTATGTGATAATCTTACATGTGCTAACAATTTATTAGCTTGATCCTTTGACACTTCATCTGAGTATCCATTTATTTTAAGTGGTATCATAATGTTTTCTTCAATAGTATATTCATTTATTAGTTTATAATCTTGAAATATAATACCTATGTCTTTTCTTAAAACTCTTAGTTTTTTACCTTTTATACCAAAAACTTCTTGATTTTCAATTTTCAAACTTCCATGTTTTAAAGGGATGTCTCCATAAAAAGATTTTAAAAGTGTAGATTTACCACTTCCTGAATTTCCTCCAATAAAGATAAACTCTTTTGGTTTAATAGTAAAATTACCTTTTTTTATAATATATTTATTATCATCATATGAAAGATAAATATTCTTAGCTTCTATCATTTACTTAAAATCTCTTTTAGTTTTTTATGTGCATCAATATTTGCACTTGTAGGGAGTGGGTTACCTTGATAATAAGAGATTTTTCCTTCATTTACATATAAATATTTTGTAACAGGTCTATCAAAATTTCCCATTGTTAATTTTATAAGTCCTGAATTCTTAATATCTTCAATAACATAAAGTTCTTCCACATGAATAAAAAAATTCTTTTCTATAATAGATTTTGTTGGAATATCTTTTAATATATTTTCAAAGTTAACTTCAAAATCAAATGAAAAATCAAAATCTAAATTAATATTTGCATCTTCGTTAAAAGCTTCTAAAACAACATCATAGATATTTTTACCTTGTTTCTTCCATCTATCTTCGTATTTACTTGACACTGCCAAGTCTTTATTTATATCGATAGTTATTCTTCCTTTTGGAAGGTTTGTTAAAACTTCTGTACAAAAATCAAAATATTTTCTACTATCAGTTCTAAGCTCTAATGTTCCAGAAATTTTAAGAACTCTTAATGCTTCATTTACAAATTCATTTGAGTAAATTCTTCTATGAGGTTTTTTATCCCAGGGTACAGGGAAATGTACAAATATCTTTCCAACTTTATTTGATTCTATAAACTCCATAAAAAGTCTTGCATCATAATTTACAACTAAAACATTTGTTATATTTTGAAGTTCAAGTTGTTTTAATAGCTGTTCTATTGATGGATAGTGAATTTCAAGACCCACAAATTGGATATTAGGATTTACTTTAGCTTGGTGTAAAAGATGTCTTCCACTTCCAAATCCAATCTCTATTTGTATCTCTTTTTCAGTATTAAACTCATCAACAAAATAGTTAATATCTTTTAAATATTCACTTTTTGATTCATCTTTTAGTTTTAAATTATGTGTATTTGAAAATAATACATTTGCATTGTTTAAGCTAACATAAGCATTCAAAGCATTTTTTACAAGAGTAACAGGAGATAACCTTGTTACTTTATCTGCTTTAATCATAAAATTTTCATCTTTTGGTTTTAATGATAATAAAAATTCTTTTCCTTGATTTTTTAATGCAATTCTATATTCAGTTTTTCTTGTTTTTTGAGTAAAGTTATAAGATTTTGCAATAAACTCAAAATCTACTCCATCTTTTTGTGATGGAGTAGTTATTAATTCTTTTCTTTCAAATACTATATGTGGCATTTATCTTCTTATTGTTGTGATTTTGATTTTGGTATTGTTAATGAAGCTTCATCTGTTCTATCAGATACTAATCCAAATTCTCCATTTGCTTGAACTGAATACTTATATTCAACTCCACTTAAAACATCTGTATCTTCAAATCTTAAATCGTTTATATTATTTATATTTACAGTTTTATACTCGAAAAAATTAACTTTAATTCTTTTTTGAACATTGTATGAAATTGCTCTTTCATCTCCTGCTTTCCAGTTTAAAATTGCTTTATTACCTTGGATTTGTGCAAGAGTTAATACAGGTTTTAAAGGCTTACCTAATGTACTTCCTTTTTTAGGATCCATGTTAAATTTACTTTCTAAATGATCTTTATCTATAGCAAGTACTTTATAATAGTAATATCTACCATCATCATTTATTTTATCTGAGTATTCTAATGTATCTGCATTTACTGTCGCAATTTTACTAAACCCTAATACGCTATATGAACTCCTATGAATCTCATAACTTATTATGTCACTTGAAGGCGATGCATTCCACGTAATATTGATTTTCTTAGGAAGATTATTAGATACACTAATATTTGAAACATCTTTAGGTAAAGCTTTTGTTTTTCCTACAAGTGTAGCTGTTGGAGCTGATTCTACATCGTTAAATGTAAAAGCTTTTATTCTATATTTATAAGTTGCATTATTGTCTAAACCAGTATCAATATATTCAACTTGCAATCTTTGTTCTACAGTTTTTAGATGAATCCATTCATTTATAGTTTCATTATATTTCTCAATTCTATAATACTGTATTCTTTTATCAGGATGTGGTCTCCACAATAATTTTACTCTATTTGGTAATTCAGAAACAGCTTGTGCAAAACTTACAGGCACAATTCGAGGTAGAGTTTGTGTGATATAAGCTTCTGTTGTTCTTGATTCACTACCATCAGCAGCTTTTGCAGATATTTGATATGCGTATTTTGTATTTGGTTCTAAATCTTTATCCACGTAATGTGTTGCATATCTATTGTCAATAGATTTTACTAATTTAAGAGTTTTACCATCTTTTTGTAAATCTGTTCTATAAAAGTTATATCCAATTACTTTTGGATCATCCACTTTTTGCCATTCAAACCCAATAGATACAATATCTGGAATTGATTTTATAGAATTAAAATCAACAGATTCAATTGCATTATTTACTCTTGGAGTAGTAGGAGTATTTAAATTATCAAATACATTATTACATCCACTAAATAGAAGTATTAAAGCTGTTAATGATGTAGCTTTCATTAAGTTTATCATCAATATTTTCCTTTTGAAAATTTTTATTTAGAAATTCATTTATGTCTTTTGGTAAATTTGCTTTGAAACTCATTTGCTTATTTGTTATTGGGTGAGTTAAATAAAGATAATAAGCATGCAAATAAAATCTATTTATTTTATTTAATTCGCCCTTAAAACCATATAAATTATCTCCAAGTATGTGCCTATTCATCGAACTTAAGTGAACTCTAATTTGATGAGTTCTTCCTGTATATAATTTTGCAGCTATTAATTCAAATTTTTCATTATCACTTAAAGCAATCTTTGAAAAAGCAGATTTTGCATTTCTTCCATTTTCTTCAATAGACATTTTTAATCTGTTATTTACGTTTCTACCTATTGGTTTTTCAACAATTATATTTTCTTTTAAAGGCATATCCATGATTGCAAGATAATATCTTCCCATAGATTTATCTTCTAGTTGTCTTGACAATCCTAGGTGTGCTTCATTTGATTTTGCAACTACCATTACACCACTTGTACCTTTATCAAGTCTATGAACGATACCATGTCTTTCTTCACCACTAATTGTTGAAAGTGAGATTTTTTTTAGCTTTAACCAATCCACTAAAGTTGCATCTTTAACGCTTGGTGCATCATGAACTGTTAGATTATAAGGCTTATTTACAACTAAAATATGATCATCTTCATAAATAATTTCTACATCTTTATCTTTTAGAGATTCTCTTACAAAATTTTCATCTTTAGTAGGATTTAGTTCAGCTTGGGGAAAATGAACATCAATACTTTGATTTTTTTTTAATTTATAACTTGTTTTACTTACTGTTTTACCATCAATTTTTACGTATTCTTTTTTTATTAATTGTTCGATTTGATTTCTTGATGCGTCTATTTTTGATGCAAGAAATTTATCCAGTCTATTTTCTTCATTTACAATAAAATTTTTATCCATATTTAGATACTCTTTCACTATGCGTTTATTTGATAAAAGAATTATTTCCCATTTTGATTATTTGTTAATAATATTTGTTTTACCATTGATATTCTTATCATACCATTTAATTGGTGAAACAAACGAACAATTAGCTAATAAGCAATTATTTTATTACTCAATTTCCTTATTTGCATTTTTTATAGTATTTGTTTTACCTATAAGAAAAAAATTAAGAATGATCCCCACATTATACTGGATTGGTATAGCATTACTGGTGGCTGTAGAGTTCGTAGGTATATCAAAACTTGGTGCTCAAAGATGGATACATATTCCTATCCTTGGTACTACAATCCAACCATCTGAATTAATAAAACCTATTTTTATTTTAATGTTAGGATATTTGATACAACAAAGACCACCTCCTAAAAATGGATATAAAGTTTTAGACTTTTTATATTTTTCATTTTATATTTTGTTACCATTTTTATTAATTGCAAAAGAACCTGATTTAGGTACAGCTTTAGTATTATTATTTGTTGGTTATGGAATATTATTTATAATAGGAGTAAATTGGAAGATTTGGGCAACTATTATTATTACCCTTGGTATTGCCTCACCTTTTATTTACACTTATTTGATAAAAGATTATCAGAAAAAAAGAATCACAGACTTTATTTCAGAAAAACCTAGTTATCACGTACAACAATCAATTATTGCTATTGGTTCAGGTGGTTTAACTGGAAAATTAAGTGAAGAGGCTACTCAAACTCAATTGAAGTTTTTACCAATTGCTACAAGTGATTTTATTTTTGCTTATTTTGTAGAAAGATATGGTTTTTTAGGAGCCATTGGATTAATCTTCTTATATTTATTAATTATTATGCATTTATTGACCATGAATTATTATTTTAAAGATGATTATATAGTCAGGGCTTTTGCTTCAGGTTTGGGGCTTTTGATATTTTTTAATATGAGTATTAATATTTTGATGGTTATTGGATTTGCCCCAGTTGTTGGAATTCCTTTACCTTTGTTTTCATATGGTGGTAGTTCTTTTATTAATTTTATAGTGACATTTGCTATTTTAGAAAATTTATTAGCATTTAGATATATGAACTTATATAATTATGAGAGAAAATTATAAATAATAAAGAATTTAAAGAGAGTATTTTATATCTATCCCTAGAGGGAAAGATATAAATATAATTTTAAGAATATCTAATGCATACCTTGTTCATCCAAAACCTTATTTAAAATCTCTAAGTCATAGATTGATTTTCCACAATCATCTTTCTTAGTTTGAATATTAATAACTTTTTCTTCTTTTTCATTTACGTATTCATAATTTAAAATATAATCTTTTTTTAATAAACTTAAACTAATTTCATCTTCACAAAGAGAATTTTGTATTTGTCTTGTAAATCTACTTTTATCATTTTCTTCAATCAGTGAGATATTAAATAATTGATAATTATAAAATATTGTTTTCTTTTCTTTATAAATATCTATTAAAATACTCACAGAATCAACTTGCATAGGTAATGTTTTCCTAAAATCTTTAATTTCATTTTCAATAGAATAATCTTCTAAAAAATAAAATTCAAGAATATCTGTAAAATAACTTAATGAAAAAAACAGATTTATTGATACTATAACTTTTGAAAGAAATGACCATATTTTTGAGCCTTTATAATTATTTGCACTTTTAAAAACAAACATAAATATTAATATGGAATATATTAAAATAATTAAATATAAAAATAATTGGAAATAGTTTGTTTCATAAAAAGTATTACTTAAAGATTCAATTTGAAAAAACACTTCTATACAAAAAGAAATAAAAATAAACCAAAACCAAAATACTATAAAAAGTGATATCTCTCCTCTTAGCAGTTTTTTAAAGTATATTTTTATTTTATTCATAATTAGCCTTAGTATAATTGGTATCTAACATTAAATTTTAATTTTGTTGATGTTGTAGGTCTTGGATAATCTTTATATGCAATTTCTATCAACTCTAAAGAATACTTATCAAAAACTTCATAACCAGATGAATTTGTAACTCTAAGATTTGTAATACTTCCATCTGGATGAAACATAAATTCAATAACATTTGCTCCACCAATTTTTAGTTTAGCAGCCAATGGAGGATAACCTAGTCTTGTTAAAACTCTTTGTGTAATAACTTGAAAGTTATTAAGATTTTTTTCTAAATATGCTTTCTGAACTTTTGTAAAAGTTTGATATTCTTCACCATATAGTTTTTCAAGTTCATTTAGTATTTCTTTATTTATTGGTTCTTTTTGTGATAAAAAGTTTTCTAAAATACTATTTTGTAAAGAATCATCTTTTTTAATAATTTGATCTTTTAATACTTTTTCTTGAAATTCTTTTGATTGTGTAACATCAATTTGTTTTTTTACTTCAGCTCTTTTTTCAATTTTTTCAATTTTTTTTGTTTCAGTTTTTTCTATCTCTTTTTTTTGAGTTTTTGATTCGCTCAATTTATTTAATAGTTTCTCTACTTTTTTTGTTTCTTCAGTTTTTTCAGGCTCTAAATTTTTTTTAATTTCAGGAGTATTTTTTATCTCTTCTGTAATCTCTTTTTTCTTTAGTTTTACAAATTTTACATCAGATTTTTTTTCTATAATTTCATCTTTATTCTTTTTTTCATTAAATTCTTTATTTCCATAATTATAAAATGCAAGAAAATGCAAAGATATTGAGATAATAAGGGCTAAGATAATAATTTTCATAGCGCGATTATAGTACAATTATCATAATAAATGATTAATAGGAAAGTGAATGTTTGATAAATCAATTAAAGCTTATGAAGAAGCTTGTAAAGTAATACCAGGTGGAGTTGATTCTCCTGTTCGTGCTTTTAAAAGTGTAGGAGGAACTCCCCCTTTTATAGATAGAGGTGAGGGTGCTTATTTATTTGATATAGATGGAAATAAATATTTAGATTTTGTACAATCTTGGGGACCACTTATTTTTGGTCATTGTGATAGAGATATTGAAAATGCTGTTATTGAAACTGCAAAAAAAGGTTTATCTTTTGGTGCACCAACACTGCTTGAAACACAATTAGCTAGTGAAATAGTTGAAATGTATGAGAATATTGATAAAGTTAGATTTGTGAGTTCTGGAACTGAAGCTACTATGAGTGCTATTAGACTTGCACGTGGTGTAACTGGGAAAAATGATATTTTAAAATTTGAAGGTTGTTATCATGGTCATTCTGATTCACTTTTAGTTCACGCTGGATCTGGATTAGCTACTTTTGGAACACCAAGTAGTCCAGGAGTTCCTGTTGATTTAACAAAACATACTTTAGTTTGTGAATATAACAATATTGAAAACTTAAAAAAATGTTTTGAAGATTCATCTGATATTGCTTGTATTATAATCGAACCAATAGCAGGAAACATGGGATTCGTTCCAGCTAGTGATGAGTTTTTAGCAGCTTGTAGAGAATTATGTGATGCAAATGGTGCTTTATTGATTTTTGATGAAGTAATGACAGGATTTAGAGCTTCTTTAAAAGGTGCTAGTGGTATTTTAAAAACAAAAGCTGATATTATCACTTTTGGTAAAGTAATAGGTGCTGGAATGCCTGTTGGTGCTTTCGCTTCTAATAAAGAAATCATGGGTCATTTAAGCCCTGATGGTGCTGTTTATCAAGCAGGAACTTTAAGTGGAAATCCAGTTGCTATGGCAGCAGGACTAGTGAGTCTTAGAAAATTAAAAGCAAATCCTGAAGTTTATGATGAATTAAATGCTAAAGCACTTAGATTAATAAATGGATTAAAAGAAGTAGCAAGTTCTAATAATATTGGTTTACAAGCAGATGCAAGAGGAAGTATGTTTGGATTTTTCTTTGCAGATAAAATGCCAACAAATTTCAAAGAAGTATCAAGTTTTTGTGATTTCAAAAGATTTGCTACATTTCACCACGAAATGTTAAAAAGAGGTTTCTATTTTGCTTGTTCTCAATATGAAGCTGGATTTATTTGTACTAAAATAACAAATGATGATATCGATGCTTGTATTAGTGCAGCTAACGAAGTTATGAAAAATTTATAGTTTAAAGAACAACTCGTTGTTCTCTTTAAAGTTTGTTTCTTTAGCTTTAGCTTTGCTATAGCGTTAAAAGAAATTTAATATTTAAGGTCCCATTTTAGAAGGGACTTCTAAAAAGGAATAAAAATGCCAACAATTAAAAATGTAGAGTTAACAAAAAAAGCAAATGTATATTTTGAGGGAAAAGTAACAAGTAGAAGTTTTGTAGATGAAAATGGTGTAAAAAAATCTTTAGGTATTATGATGCCTGGTGAATATACTTTTGGAACAAATGAAGCTGAACATATGGAAATTATTTCAGGGAAAGTTGAAATTTTAATAGCTTGTGGTGATAGTAACTGGGAGACTATTAATGGTGGAGAATATTTTGAAGTTCCAGCTAATTGTTCTTTTGAAATTAAAGTTTTAGAGATAACAGATTATTGTTGTACATATTTAGCATAGTTTTGGATTATTATGTCAGATAACGTAAATAAAGATGAAAATACTGAACCAAAACCAAAGCACCAAGATAAGATAGTAGCTCTTGATAGTTTATCTCTAGGGATATCTATCGTTGCTGCTATAATCATAGGTTTTGGTGTTGGGTATGGTTTAAAACAATTAACAGGTTATACATGGGCTTTATGGGTTGGAATTGCATGGGGAATCGCAGCAGCTATTTTAAATATTTATAGAGCATATAAAAAAGCACAAAAAGTATATGAAGGAATGGAAAACGATCCTCGATATGCATATAGAGCAAAACATGGAGATAAATCTTTTGATGATGAAGATTAATCCAGAAATTTTGAAGTTTGCAAAGGTCTTTATTATAATTGACCTTTGTATTTTCTTTTATGCATTTATTTTCCAAAATGGTTTATGGTTTTTAAATTCTCAGGTTGCTTTCTTTTCATCATTATTTATTACAATTGCTTCTTTTTTATCCTATAAAAAAAATATTCAAAGTAGAATATCAAATCTTGATTTATCCCAATCAAATGGCTTAGACCAAAGAGATAAAATTGATGAAATAGATGATCCTTATGATTTATATACTGAATATGAAGAAATACCTGAAAGTGAATTAACTCCTGAAAAAATTAAAGAGATTATAAATGATGAAAAATCAAAGGTAAAGAAAAATACTTTTAAAAATACATTATTTTCAGCAGGAGGCTTTTTATCTATTTATAGAGTCTTAGGTTATGGAGTATTGATTTTTGGATTTTTTGCTTTAAACAATAATGGTATCTTTTTACCACTTGCATTTATTATTGGATTGGGAATTGTACCAATTGGAGTTTTATTTTCAAAGCTTTTAAAATAAAGCTTTGAAAACTTAAAGAATTAAAGGTAAATCTATTGTCACCTTAGTATCATCTTTTGTTAAAATAAATGAGTTGTTTTCTTTAATATTTAAAGAAGAGAAATCATTTTCTTTATCTGTAGAAATTTCAACACTTATTAATGAATATTTTTTCTCATCAATTTTGATGTATTCACCAATTTTTAATAATATTGAACATGAAACATTTTTATTACCTTTAAAGGCATCAAAAATTTGATTTAGTGTTTTTATAAATGAACTAGCATCAAGCTTAAACTCAGGGATAGAAGGATCATAGTTCTTAATAAAATTGATATCTGATTTAATTTTACTTGTTGAAATTGATAAATCAACTAAAGTAAAAATATTTGTAACGTTGATATTTTTTATATTAAGAGTATTCTCTTTTTTTACCATTGCACTTTTATACAGTTTCATATGAATTTCATCTTCATTTTCATACATTACAGTTATAGCATAAAAAGTATAATTCTTAATTGTTAAATCAATATAAGAAGTTAGTGCCCCAAAAGTTTTTGGGGCATAACTTAAAGCTAAATCAAAAAGCTCTTTTTGTTTTATTCTATTTAATAAAAACTGTGCTTCAGAATTAGAATATATTATCTTTGAAGTAGATGAAAAAGATAATATAGGATTTAAATCTAATTCAATCCACTCTTCAAAAAAACTCATGATTCTAGCTCTCTACGTAATTTTTAAGATTTTTACCTACTTTAGGATGCTTTAATTTCTTAATAGCACTAGATTCAATTTGTCTTACTCTTTCTCTTGTAACAGAAAGTTCTTTCCCAATTTCTTCCAATGTTCTATCACTTGCATCTTCCATAAGACCAAATCTCATTCTGATAACTGCTTGTTCTCTTTCATTTAATTGACCTAAAATTTGATCAATTTGACCTTGTAAATCTTCCTTCATGATGTTATCAACAGGTGTTGGTGCTTTTTCATCAGGAACGAAATCTCCAAATTTACCATCATCATCACTTCCAATTGGAGCTTCTAAAGATACAGGCTCTTTAGTGATTTTAATTACTTGTTTAACTTTATCAACAGGAAGTCCAACTTCTTTTGCGATTTCATCCACATCTGGCTCTTTCCCATTTTCTTGAATACCTTTTCTGATGATTTTATTAATTCTATTAATAGTTTCAATCATATGTATAGGAATTCTAATAGTTCTTGCTTGATCTGCGATTGCTCTAGAAATTGCTTGTCTAATCCACCATGTTGCATAAGTAGAGAATTTATAACCTTTTTTATACTCAAACTTATCAACAGCTTTCATAAGACCGATGTTTCCTTCTTGAATTAAATCTAAGAATGGTAAACCTCTATTTGTATATCTTTTTGCAATAGATACAACAAGTCTAAGGTTTGATTTTGCCATTCTTGTTTTAGAAGTATCAGTAATTTGTTTACCTCTTTTGATTTGTTCAAGAACATCTTTTAATTCTTCAGGTGTTAAATCAAAACCACCTTTAGATGCTTCTTTTGTTTGGAAAAGTTTTTTAATTTCCATATAAGAAGAAACCATAGTAGCTTCAGGAACCATTGAAGTAATTTGTGCTTTTGTTAAATTAACAATATTATCTAAAATCTTTTTATGATTTTTTAATAATGTTTCATTAAATAAAGGTAATTTATACTCTAATCTTTTTAATTCACCATCAAAACCTGTATCAGATTTTAAAGCTGTTTCCATTGCTTTTACAATTTCAGTAATTAATTTAGATGTAGGTCCTAAGTCAAGTAATGCTTCTTTTAAGATTTTCTTTTTAAATGCAACTGCAAGATTGAAAGTCATTTGATCTACTTCATCATCTGATTTTGCTGTTTCTTTTGCTGAAAATTTAAGCCAATCTTTTTTTGCTTTTTCTAAGATTTTAAATGCTTCGATGATAGTTTGTGCTCTTTTATCAAGTTTCTTTTGCTTTTTAACACCACCTTTTTCTTCATCAGAATCACTATCAGAATCATCATCAGAATCATCAGAAGTATCTTCTTCAATTTCCTCTTCTTCTTCATCACTATCAGAATCATCATCATCAAAATTTCTAAATAATTCTTTTACTTTTCTTTCTCTATTAACTAATGGTTCTCTATATTCTAAAATGAAATCTATTAAGTATGGAACATAACAAATAGCATCAAGAATAATATCTTCACCCATTTCAATTTTTTTAGAGATTTCGATCTCTTCTTCTTTAGTAAGTAATGGAATTTGTCCCATTTCTCGTAAATACATTCTAACAGGAGAATCAGATCTTGACCATTCTAATAACTCTTTATTTTTCAATAAATCGTAAACGTCATCTTCATTCTCAATTAACTTTTCTCTTAATTCTCTTCTTTTCTTAGCCTCTTCTGCATTCATTCTTTTTGCTTGTTCTTGAGAACTAATTACAGTTACATTACATAATTGAATTAATGCTAAAAGTTTTTTGATATTTGGACCAGAAGGTGCTTTAGGGAAGATTTTAATAATTTTTTCGTAAGTAAGTACTGAATCTTTGTACTCTTTTACAAGTTGTTCGATAACTTTATTTATATCTTTTACACTCATTGTATTAGGAAATCCTCTTCGTAAGATGGTCGGATATTATACCCAAATTAATTAAAAAAACTATTAAAAAAAACTATTTAAACAAATATTACTGAAAAATTCGCTAAAATGCATTTTTTTTGAAAATATTCATTTAATGAATTTTAAAATTTATTAAATTCAAGGACATAAATATGAATACAATTACTGGAAAAGTATGGAATTTTGGCGCTAATATAGATACAGATGTGATTATTGCGGCAAGATATTTAAATAGTTCAGACCCTGAACATTTAGCAAAGTATGTTATGGAAGATGCAGATCCTGATTTTCCTAAAAAATTACAAAGAGGTGACATTATCGTTGCTGGTGAAAATTTTGGTTGTGGTTCAAGTAGAGAACATGCTCCAATCGCATTAAAAGCTGCAGGTGTTGCTGCTGTTGTTGCTCCTTCTTTTGCAAGAATTTTTTATAGAAATGCATTTAATATGGGTTTACCAATTTTTGAATTACCTGAATCATTAGAAATAAAAGAGGGTGAAAATATTTCTATTAATTTAGATAATGGTGAAATTACAAATAACACTACTAAAAAAACTTATAAATTTACTCCTATTCCTCCTTTTATGCAAGAATTAATTGCAGCTGGTGGATTAATTAATTTTGCAAAAACAGAAATGAAAAAGGCTAACTAATAATGAAAAACTATAAAATATCAGTAATTAAAGGTGATGGAATTGGTCCTGAAATCGTAGATGAAGCAATTAAAGTATTAAATTCAGTTTCAAAAAAATGTGACTTTACTTTAGATTATAAAGAGTATTTAATGGGTGGTATTGCTATTGATACAACTGGACATCCTTTACCACAAGAAACAGTTGATGGCGTTTTAGATTCTGATGCTTGTTTATTTGGTTCTATTGGTGGAGAAAAATGGGATACACTTCCTCGAGAATTAAGACCAGAAACTGGACTTTTAAAGTTTAGAGAAGAAATGGGTGTTTATGCAAATTTAAGACCTGCTATTGTTTATGATGAACTTGTTAATGCTTCAACTTTAAAACCTGAAGTAATTCAAGGTTGTGATATTATGGTAGTACGTGAGCTAATTGGTGGAATTTACTTTGGTCAACCAAGAGCAAATGATGGATTTAAAGCTTATAATACAATGGTTTATACTAAACCTGAAATAATTAGAATTGGTAAACAAGCATTTGAACTAGCTATGAAAAGAGATAAAAGAGTTTGTTCTGTTGATAAAGCAAATGTATTAGAAGTTTCTCAACTATGGAGAGATACTATGAATGAATTATCAAAAGATTATCCAGAAGTAACTCTTTCTCATATGTATGTAGATAATGCAGCTATGCAACTTGTTAGAAATCCAAAACAGTTTGATGTTATTGTAACTGGAAATATTTTTGGAGATATTCTTTCAGATACAGCTTCAATGGTAGTAGGATCAATTGGACTTTTACCATCAGCTTCAACTGGAGATAAAACAGCTATCTATGAACCAATTCATGGATCAGCTCCTGATATTGCAGGAATGGGAATAGCAAATCCAATAGCAACAATTTTAAGTGCTGCTATGATGTTAAGATATTCGTTAAATGAAATTAAAGCTGCTGATTTAATAGAAGATGCAATTAAAGCTGTATTAAAAGATGGATATAGAACAAAAGATTTAGCTTCATTTGATGCAAAAGAAGTTTTAAATACTACTGCTATGGGTGATTTAATCGCTGCTTATATAAGTAAATAATAAAGAAGGCTTTTGCTTTCTTTATTAAGCTTAGAACTTAAAATATAAATCTATTTTATTGCAAAAAATAATTTTTTGTGATAACATTAATAAAAAAATTGGATTTCCTCATATGAAAAAAAAGCATAGATTAATTACTAGAAGTGATATGGATGGTTTAGTATGTGGCACATTACTTACTTATCTAGATATTATTGACGAAGTAGTATTTGTTCATCCTAAAGACATGCAAGATGGAAAAATCGAAGTTAAAAGAAATGATATAACTACTAATCTTCCTTATGTTGAAGGTGTTTATTTAGCCTTTGATCATCATTTTTCAGAAACTCTAAGAAATGAAAAAAAAGATAATCATATAATTGATCCTGATGCTGCAAGTGCTGCTCAGGTGGTTTTTGATTATTACGGTGGGGATGAAGTTTTTCCTGGTTATTTTACAGGAATGATGAATGGTGCTAATAAAGCTGATAGTGCTGATTTTATAGAAGATGATATTTTAAATCCAAGAGCATGGGCATTACTAAGTTTTATAATGGACTCAAGAACAGGTCTTGGAAGATTTAAAGATTTTAGAATTTCAAATTATCAACTTATGATGGATCTAATAAAATATTGTGCTAGGCATAATATTGATGAAATTTTAGAATTACCAGATGTAAAAGAAAGAGTAGATTTATATTTTAAATATGAAGAAGAATTTAAAGAACAATTAAAAAATATTACTACAAAAAAAGATAATCTATTAATTATTGATTATAGAAACATTGAAACAATATGGCCAGGGAATAGATTTATGGTTTATGCTATGAATCCAGAACAAAATATTTCAATTCATATTATGTACGCAAAAGATAAGGAAAAAGTAGCTTTTAGTGTTGGAAAATCTATTATAAATAAAACATCAAATACAAATGTTGGTGAATTAATGCTTAAATATGATGGTGGTGGTCATAAAGCAGCTGGTGGTTGCCAAATTGATATAGCTGATGCCCAAACTGTATTAGAAGAATTGATTAAACAAATTAATCAAGATACTTAAAAAAGAAGTTAATTAAAACTTCTTTTTTATCATTTCATAAAAATCTTCAAAAGAGGGTAGAGTTAAATTTGCATCTCTTTGTTTTTTACCCCACATTGGTTCTGGAAAATATGAATCCTCTTTAAATCTAGCCATCACATGAAAATGAACATGTGGTACATAATTACCAAATGATGCAATATTAATTTTTTCTGGTTTGAAATAAGATATCATTTCTTTTTCAATTAAATCTAGATATTTCCAAATTTCACGTTTAGTTTCTTCATTACAGTTAGAAAATTCTTTTATATCTTCTATAGTAAATATTTTCAACCATGGAATCTCTGATGATTCTATTTCAATTTTAATTAGTTCATTTTTATAAAGTATTGACAAAATTGGCCTTTTATTGATTTATTTTGTAAATATTACAATAACTATAATTAAATAAAACAAATCTTAAATAGATTCAACAAGCTTTAAGTAAAAATTAATTATAATCCAACTCCATTTTTCAGCAATTGAGGAAGTTTTTGTAAAATATAGATTTATTTTATAAAGAGTTGGTAAAAGCTAAAAGTAAAGTATTTTATTTTTTTTAATGCTTTTTCCTGTTGATAAATCGGAAACAAACACAAAGAAAGAGGAGACAGGCTTATGAAAGTAAGAGCTTCAGTAAAGAAAATGTGTGACAAATGTAAAATTGTCAAAAGAAGTGGTGTAGTAAGAGTAATCTGCGAAACTAAAAAACACAAACAAAGACAAGGATAAGACACATGGCAAGAATCGCGGGTGTTGATTTACCAAATAAAAAGAGAATGGAATATGCGTTAACGTATATCTTCGGAATCGGATTACATAATTCTAGATTAATTTTAGATGCTGTTGGAATTGATTACAACAAAAGAGCTTTTGAATTAACAGAAGACGAAGCAGCAATTATCAGAAAAGAAATCCAAGACAACTATTTAGTTGAGGGTGATTTAAGAAAAAAAGTTGCTATGGATATTAAAGCTTTAATGGATTTAGGTTCATATAGAGGGTTAAGACATAGAAAAGGTTTACCTTGTAGAGGGCAAAAGACTAAAACTAATGCTAGAACAAGAAAAGGTAAAAAGAAAACTGTTGGTGCAGCAACTAAATAAGGGATTGTAGATGGCAAAAAGAAAAGTTACTAGAAAAAAAATTGTAAGAAAAAATATTGCTGACGGTATCGTACATATTGCTGCAAGTTTCAACAATACAATGGTTACAGTTACGGATAATGCAGGAAACGCAATCGCATGGTCAAGTGCTGGAAATTTAGGATTCAAAGGTTCTAAAAAATCAACTCCATTCGCAGCTCAAGCAGCAGTAGAAGATGCTATGGCAAAAGCAATGGAACACGGAATCAAAAACGTAGGAATTAAAATTCAAGGACCAGGTTCTGGTAGAGATACAGCTGTTAAAGCAGTTGGAGCTATGGACGGAATTAGAATTACTTGGTTAAAAGATGTTACACCATTACCACACAATGGTTGTAGACCTCCTAAAAGAAGAAGAGTGTAAGGAGTAAATAATGGCAAGATATAGAGGACCAGTAGAAAAAATCGAAAGAAGACTTGATGCAGATCTTGGACTTAAAGGTGAGAGAAGATTATCAGGTAAAAGTGCTTTAGAAAAAAGACCATTTGCTCCAGGACAACACGGACAAAGAAGAGCTAAGATTTCTGAGTATGGTTTACAATTAAGAGAAAAACAAAAAGCTAAATTTATGTATGGTGTTTCTGAAAAACAATTCAGAAAATACTTTAAAGAAGCTGCAAGAGTTGAAGGTAATACAGGAGCTAATCTTATTACTTTATTAGAAAGAAGATTAGACAATGTTGTTTATAGAATGGGATTTGCTACAACTAGAGCAAATGCTAGACAATTTACAACTCATGGACACGTTTTAGTAGATGGTAAAAAAGTTGATATTCCTTCTTTCATCGTTAAAGCTGGACAAAAAATTGAAATAAAAGAAAAATCTAAATCTAATACTCAAGTTGTTAGAGCTTTAGAATTAACAAATCAAACTGGAATGGTTGATTGGGTTAATGTAGATAAAGATAAAGTATTTGGAATTTTCACAAGAATCCCAGCTAGAGAAGAAGTTGTTATTCCTGTTGAAGAAAGATTAATCGTAGAGTTATATTCTAAATAATAAGTAAAAGGTAGTTAATGAAAAAATTTGCAGAGACACCATTTTTACCAACTGAAGTGGAAATAGAAGCTATCAGTGATAATGAAGCTAAAATATCAGCATATCCATTTGAAGATGGGTTTGCTATTACTTTAGCACACCCTTTAAGAAGACTTCTTTTAAGTTCTTCAGTTGGTTATGCACCAATTGCAGTAAAAATTGAAGGAGCTTCTCACGAGTTTGACTCATTAAGAGGTATGTTAGAAGATATAGCTATTTTTGTTATAAATTTAAAGAATATTAAATTTAAAATAAATGGTGATAAAGATCAAGTTACGGTTGAATATTCTTTCAATGGGCCAAGAGAAATTAAAGGTGAAGACCTTGTAAATTCTGATGTGGAAATTGTATCAAAAGATGTTCATTTAGCAACTATTAATAGTGACTGTAACTTAACGTTCTCAGTTATTATTCAAAAAGGTATCGGTTATATGGCAAGTGAAGACATTAGAGATATTGTTGGACCTGATTTTATACCAATCGATGCTTTTTTTACACCTGTTAAAAAAGTAGTTTATGATATTGAAAAAATGTTAGTTGAAGATAATCCTAACTTTGAAAAAGCTGTATTTACAATACAAACAAATGGACAAATTTCTCCAATTACTGCTTTTAAAGAAGCTGTAACTGTTATGTATGCACAAATGTCAGTTTTTAACAAAGTTTTTGATTTATCAGAAGTAACAGTTAGTGAAAGTGGTGAAGAGCCAGTTGAACTTAAAGAATTAGTTATTAAAATTGATGATTTAAATTTAAGTGCTAGAAGTTTCAACTCTTTAGATAGAGCTGGACTTAAATTCTTAGGTGAATTAGTACTTATGAGTGAAGTTGAAGTTAAAAATATTAAAAATCTTGGGAAAAAATCTTATGATGAGATTGCTGAAAAGTTAGAATCACTAGGTTACCCAGTTGAAAATACACTTCCAGAAAATGTTGCTTCTGCATTAAGAAGAAAATTAGAGCAACTAAAAGCATAATTAAGGGTTTAATATGAGACATAAGCATGGATATAGAAAGTTAAGTAGAACTTCTTCTCATAGAAAAGCATTGTTAAAAAACATGGCAATTGCGATTATCGAAAGAGAAAAAATTGAAACAACTGTTCCTAAAGCAAAAGAATTAAAAAGATATATTGAAAAATTAGTAACTGTTGCTAGAGAGGCTGATTTAAATACACACAGATATGTATTTGCAGCTTTACAAAGTAAAGAAGCTACTAAAAAATTAATTAACGAAATTGCACCAAAATACTTAGGTAGAAATGGTGGATATACTTCAATAGTTAAAACTAGAATTAGAAGAGGGGATGCTACTCCAATGGCATTCATTTCATTCGTATAGTATTAAGATATTATACTTTTTAGAGGGGATAGAACAAATGTTCTGTCCCTTTTTTTATTTCAAAATAAAAATAAAACTTCCTTAAAAAATCAAATTATAATCTTTTCTTAATCATCTTTTTGATAAAATCCAGCGTAATACTACAAGCGTAGAACATAGGAGAAGCGATTGATAACCCTAAAAGAAGCACTAACTTTAGCTAGTGATGATATAGAAAAATTACGAAATGATTTAAATCAAAAAATAAAAGAAGACAATACTGGCGCTTATGTTGAACAATTAATTTCAACAGATATTTCACAATCAGGTTTTGGAATCCCAATAGCTATTAAAAATAATATTAATGTTAAAAATTGGGAAATTACTTGTTCAAGTAATATTTTAAAAGGATATATTAGTCCATATAATGCTACAGTAATTAATAATTTAGAAAAAGCAGGATTAAGTCCATTTGGTAAAACAAATATGGATGAATTTGCAATGGGAAGTTCTACTGAATCTTCTTGTTATGGAAAAACTTTAAATCCTCTTGATAATACAAAAGTTCCAGGTGGAAGTTCAGGTGGAAGTGCAGCTGCTGTTGCTGCTGGAATCGCAATTGCAGCTTTAGGAACAGATACAGGTGGAAGTATTAGACAACCTGCTGCTTATTGTGGTGTTGTTGGAATGAAACCTACTTATGGAAGAGTTTCAAGATACGGAATTACAGCTTATTCTTCATCTTTAGATCAATGTGGACCAATTACTCAAAACGTAGAAGATGCAGCAATTTTATACGATATTATTTCTGGATATGATCCAATGGATTCTACATCTGCTAATGTTAAATATGATGCAGTTACACCTAATTTAAATTCACAAAGAAAATTAACTATTGCAGTGATAGACAACTTTGTTTCAGAAGCAAGTCCTGCAATTCAAAAAGGTTTTGCAAAAGCAGTTAGCGCTTTAGAAAATGCAGGTCATAAAATTATTCATAAAAATATGTTGGATACTGATAAAATTGTATCTACTTATTATATTGTTGCTACGGCTGAAGCATCTGCAAATCTTGCAAGATTTGATGGTGTTAGATATGGAAATAGAAAAGGTGATGCAGGACTTAAAGATATGTATGTTCAAACAAAGTCACAAGGTTTTGGTGATGAAGTACAAAAAAGAATTATGTTAGGTTCTTTTGTGTTAAGTTCTGGATATTATGATGCTTATTATATAAAAGCTCAAAAAGTAAGACATTTAATTAAAGATGAATATTCAGCAATATTTGAAGAAGCAGATTTAATTTTATCTCCAGTTGCTCCAACAACTGCACCAAAATTTGGTTCATTTAAAACTTCTTTAGAGATGTATTTAAGTGATATTTACACAATTTCTGTGAACCTTGCAGGACTTCCAGCTATTTCATTACCCGTAGATAAAGATGAAGATGGAATGCCTGTTGGTCTTCAATTTATTGCAAACGCATATGAAGAACAAACTCTATTTGATGGCGCTTTATCTTTAGAAAAAGCTATTAACTATAAATAAATATTAACTAGGATTATAAAATGAGAATTAGAAAAAGAGCATTAACATTTGAAGACGTATTATTAGTACCAGCTAAATCAGAAGTACTACCAAGAGATGTTTGTATTAAAACAAAACTTACTAAAAAAATTGGATTAAACATTCCTTTTATAAGTGCAGCTATGGATACAGTAACTGAATTTGAAGCGGCAATTGCAATGGCTAGACTTGGTGGGATTGGGATAATACATAAAAATATGGATATTAATACTCAAGTGTTACAATGTAAAAAAGTAAAAAAATCAGAATCTGGAATGATTATTGATCCAATTACTATAAAACCAGATCAAACTTTACAAGATGCAGAAGATATAATGGCTTCTTACAAAATTTCAGGTGTTCCTGTTGTTGATGATAACAATATTTTAGTTGGTATTTTAACAAATAGAGATATGAGATTTACAAAAGATTTTACTCATAAAGCAGTTGATAAAATGACTCTTATGCCATTAGTTACAGCAAAAGAGGGTACAACATTAGAAGAAGCAGCTGAAGTTATGCATGCAAATAAAATTGAAAAGTTACCAATTGTTGATTCAAAAAATAAATTAATTGGATTAATTACTATTAAAGATATTAATAAAAAAAGAGAATATCCAAATGCAAATAAAGATGAGTTTGGAAGATTAAGAGTAGGTGCTGCTATTGGTGTTGGACAACTTGATCGTGCAAGAGCTTTAGTTGCTATCGGTGTTGATGTTTTAGTTTTAGATTCTGCTCATGGTCATTCAAAAGGTATTTTAGATACTGTTAAAGCAATAAAAGCTGAAATGGATGTTCAAATCATAGCTGGAAACGTTGCAACTGCTGAAGCAACTGCTGATTTAATTTTAGCAGGAGCAGATGCTGTTAAAGTTGGAATTGGACCGGGATCTATTTGTACAACAAGAATTGTTGCAGGTGTAGGTGTTCCTCAAATAAGTGCAATTGATGAATGTGCAGCTGAAGGTGCTAAAACAGGAACTCCAATTATTGCAGATGGTGGAATTAGATATTCAGGTGATGTTGCAAAAGCTTTAGCAGTTGGTGCAAATGCTGTTATGATGGGATCTGCATTAGCAGGAACGGAAGAAAGTCCTGGTGAAGTTGTATTAGCTCAAGGAAGAAAGTTCAAAACTTATAGAGGTATGGGTTCAATTGGAGCTATGACTAAAGGAAGTACTGATAGATATTTCCAAGAAGGAACAGCTGCTGATAAATTAGTACCTGAAGGAATTGAAGGTATGGTTCCATACAGAGGAAGTATTTCTGATATTATTCATCAAATGGTTGGAGGATTAAGATCTTCAATGGGATATTTAGGTTCTAAAGATGTTGCAACATTCCAAGCAACTGCAGAGTTTGTAGAAATTACAAGTGCTGGATTAAAAGAATCACATGTTCATGATGTTACAATAACTAACGAAGCTCCAAACTACCACATCTAAAAGATGATGTTTTAAACATCATCTTTTAAATTTACTCTGCGTTGAAGTTTGAATTTTAATGCTCACGTACCTCTTGTACGCTCCGCTTAAAATTCAAACTTCGCCTTGATTAACTTCAAAATCTAATATTTCTAACATCATCTTTAAAATTGTCAATTATAAACTTCTCTTTTATACTTTTTTTAGGTATAAATGGTAACATTATTAAAAGGAAATTATTATGATTGACAAAATAAAAGAATATTATAAATTAATAAAAGTAAAAAAGATTGATGATTATTTAATAAAAGTAGGTATTTTAGGGGTAATTATTGGTATTGTTTTTTCAATATCTATTGTAAATCAAATATTTGTTTGGCCGATTCTAATAGGTGTTTGTATAAAATTATATGATTTTACTGAAAAAATAGAGCACAATATCATTCCTTATGATTTCAATAGATTACTTCCACCACCAAACAAAAATGAAGAAGAAAAACTAAAATAAGTTTTTCTCCTGACTTTCTCATTTTTATCAAAAATCAATTTTTCTAAAAGTGATATCCCTTATTAAAGGGCTTTATAGACTATAAAATTCATAAAAGTGTGTGTCCTATAGTCTAAAACCTGCTACAATTTTAGTATGAGTTTACATATTAGACAGAAGAAAAATAGTAGTGGAACAATCAGTATTCAGATTATCGATAGAGTTCATAGGAAATATAAGGTTATAGAAACTATTGCTTGTGTAAAAAATGATTTAGATTTACAAATTTATTTAGATGTTGCAAATAAACGTTTAGAAGAACTGCGTCAACAAATGTATCCTACTTTATTTGATGAAAATAAAAATGAAGAGTTAATATTCATAGAACTTGGAAATAATGATTTAATACCAATAGGTGATGAATTAATCTATGGAAAATTATTTGAACGATTGGGATGTTCTAGTGTAGATTTGGATTGTAAAAGACTTCAGATGTTTAAAAATCTTGTTGTATCAAGATTACTGTATCCTGGTAGTAAATTATATTTGATTGATTATCTTGAATATTTTAAAAAAGAGAGTGTAGATAAAAATGCTATCTATAGATTTTTAGATACACTTTATGAAGAGAATTTAAAACTACAAATTGAAAAATGTGTATTTGATCATACTTATGCAAAAATGAACCAAACTATTGCATTTACATTTTATGATGTTACAACCCTGTACTTTGAATCTGAGAGTGAAGACGATCTTAGACGTATTGGATTTAGTAAAGAGGGTAAATTAGCACGTCCTCAGATACAACTGGGATTGTTTACAACACTACAAGGATATCCATTAAGCTTTGAGGTTTATGAGGGTAATAAATATGAGGGACATACTTTAGTTGATGTACTTAAAAAGTTTCAAAATAAATTTCAATTAAAAAATAAACCTGTAGTTGTAGCTGATAGAGGAATGCTAAACAATAATAATCTAGTATATCTTGAAAATAATGGATATAAATATATCCTTGCAGCCAAAATAAAAAATATATCAAATGATTTAAAAGAGCAAATATCAAACTTGATATTTTTAAATGATGGAGTAACTCATACACTTAAATTTAATAAAGATATACCATATACTGATGAGAATGACAATAAACAATCCATAAATATCAATCAAAGGTTAGTTCTTTCATATTCAACGGCAAGAGCTAAGAAAGATAAACATAATAGAGATAAAGCACTTGAAAGATTAAAGAAAAAAATTGAATTCTCAAAATCTATCACAAAAAAAGATTTAAAACTATCATACTATGCTAAATATCTTAACATCGATGATCATAAATGTGATATCACTTTTAATATCAATAATCAAAAAGTTGATAATGATTCAAAATTAGATGGTATAAAAGGTTTTATTACAAATGATTTTACACTAACACCAAGTGAAATTATAGAACACTATAATAATCAATATGCAGTAGAACAAGCATTTAGAATATCAAAAACTGATCTTAAAATCAGACCCATATACCATAGGCTAGAAACCAGAATAAAGGCTCATATTCTTATTTCATTTGTATCATACTCAATTTATAAAGAGTTTGATTCAAAACTTAAAGAAAATAATATTAAATTTAAATTCTCACAAAAACTTTTAAGAGATATAATTAAACATATGTTTGCACTTAGAACAAATGGAAAATTAGTCTACTTGAAATTTGATGAAATTCAACAACAAGTTTATAATGCAATTAAAAATAGTTAAAAAGTGTGTGTCCATATGAGAAAGTCAGGAAAAGATTGATGATTATTTAATAAAAGTAGGTATTTTAGGGGTAATTATTGGTATTGTTTTTTCAATATCTATTGTAAATCAAATATTTGTTTGGCCGATTCTAATAGGTGTTTGTATAAAATTATATGATTTTACTGAAAAAATAGAGCACAATATCATTCCTTATGATTTCAATAGATTACTTCCACCACCAAACAAAAATGAAGAAGAAAAACTAAAATAAGTTTTTCTCTTTTTATATCTGATAATTAATAAAGTCTTTTATACTAAAAGTTTGAAATATAGATAATCGTTTATAAATAAGATTTTTTTCTTCCGCATTAGTTGATTCTAAATATTCTTTTTCTATTTCAAGTATTTTTTCTAGTTTTGCTTTTATTTTTTGCACTTCTTCAGTACTCATATAATCATTATATTTCCCGTGTCCTACATAAAAAGCTACTTTCTTTAGACTATCAAATATTTTTTCTATTTCTTTTTCAATATTCATTTTTTCTCCAATTTAACTTCTTATAGTGTAACTAAATTTATTTAAATTTTGTATGGATATACTCAGGCTATATTCTTATGTTAGACTTTTTTATAACTAATTAATAGTTAAATTTTAAATAGGAAAATATTATGATAAAAATAAGTGTGTTATATTCAAATTCACAAGATTTAATATTTGATAAAGATTATTATTGTGATAAACATATGCCCTTAGTTTCGAAATTATTAGGTGAAAGTTTAAAAAATGTACAAGTTGATTTTGGCTTAGCTAATGGAAATCCTAATGAAGCACTTAAATATGTAGTTATGACTCATATGAGCTTTGATTCAATTGAATCTTTTCAAAATATATTTGCAGTTCATTCAGAAGAATTACTTTCTGATATTGTAAATTTTACAAATTGCCAACCACAAATTCAAATTAGTGAGATTATGATTTAAGATTCTACTTGATTATAAATTCTATTTATAATCAAGTACAAATATATTATTTAGTAGTAATTATTTAATACTTTTAATAATAACTTTAAATTCCAATTCACAACCAGCTAATGGATGATTGTAATCAACGGTTACATCTTCTTTTGTTACATCAATTACTGTGGCTCTTAATATTTCATTATTTTCGCCTTCACCTTCTAATGTCATTCCTATTTCTAAATTGATACCTTCAAAGTCTTCTATGGGAGTTATTTGAGTTAGTGTTTCATCATATTCTCCATATGCTTCATTAGCAGGTACTTTTATAGTTCTCGTTTCCCCTTCGTTCATATCAATTATTCTACTTTCTAAACCTGAAATAATTTGTCCTAAGCCATAAGGAAAACATATCGCTTCTTTTTCAAGATTTGAATCTACTATTTCATTTTGTATTTTAAGTTCGTAAAACATTTCTACCATTTGGTTAATTTTAATTGCCATTTTCATCCTTTATTTATGGCTTTTACTATATCAAAAGAAAATTATATAAAACTAAAATAATAAATATTTATAAGTAATTCTGAAACAATTTTTTATTAAAATCTATTATGAACTACAAATTTTTATATCTATTTATTTTTCTTTCTTTTAACTGCTTTGCCTCTTATGAACAAATAAAGATTGGCAAAATTGATGATTATTATAAAGATAAAATTTCTCAACAACAATTAAAAAATATCCTTGATGAAATAGAAGAAACTTTAGAAACTCAACTTAATATGAATATATTTGATTATTCATCAAATGGTAAACCAATAGATATTCTTTATGTTCCTGATTCTAAATTACAAAGAGATATCTCTAAGAAAATAGATAAATTAAACTCAAAAAAGGAAAAATTAGATTCTTTAAATGATTTTTTTTCTACTCAAAAAGTTGAAATAGATAAATTAGAAGATTCTTATACCGTACAAACTAATTTATTAAATAAAAAAGTTGATATTTTGAATAATTATATAAAAGAGATAAATAAGCAAAAAAAACTAGATAAAAATGAATATAATCGTGTTCAAGAGTATGTGAAAAATGAAAGAACTAAAATAGACATAGACTTAAAAGAGCAAAAAAAGGTAAAAAGTAATTTAACAAAAACTCTAAATAGTTATAATCAAAAGGTTTTTTCATATAATAATTTAACAAGAGAAATTAATACCTTAGTTAGTGAAATAGAATCTATGACAAGAAGTGTAAAGGTAATAAATGGAAGGACCTTTGGTTTACAAGAAACCACTTTAAAAACTATTTATAAGGATGGAAAAATGACTCAAGAAAAAAGTGTTAAAACAAATATGGATAAAATTGAAATCTATAGTTTTGATTCATTATCTCAATTAAAAGTAATCATTGCACATGAAATAATGCATTTAGTCGGTGTTCCTCATATTGAAGTAAATGGGGCTTTAATGAATCCACTTTTACAAAACAATCAACTAAACAAACTAGCTTTAACTAAAGAAGATATTGAGAGTTTTAAAAATAATTTCTAATACTCACAAGTTTTTAAAGCCTCTCAATATCTTAAATAATTAAATAATAATTTCACCTTTTGGTGTATTTCTAACTTCATCTATTTTAAAACAATCATTAGCAATATTTCTAGCACTTGAATCTTGATATTGACTTACAATTTTATATACAGTTTTAAGTTCATCTTTAGAAAAAATCGATTCGTCAAACTCTTCTTCCATTTTAATGAAATTTAATTCAATAAACTTTTCTTTTTTTATAACTTCGATATCTAAATAATCTAATAACTCTTGCATTAAATAAATTCTTTCATCCTCTTCTTCTAAATCTTCTTCATTTGCAACAATATCAAATAATTCACTTAAAACTATAGGTTCAGGATGACGAGAGCCTTTTATATAAGTTTCATTGAAAAGTTTTTGTCCACAATACTTCTGATGATTATAATCCATTAAAAAAAGCATTATTGATACTTTTTTATCATTCAATTGTTTTACTTGTTTGTGTAACATATATAAAATTACATTTGCTACTTTTGTCATATCTATACTCAAAAAATTCCTTTTGCTAGTTTAAAGTTTGTTTATTCTACAGTTTTTATTAAAACATCTCTATAATGATTTAATTCTTTCATTTTTACATCTTCACCATTATTTATATCTGGATGATATTTACGAGCAAGCTCTTTATATCTTTTTTTTATTTCTTCTTTTGAAGGAGAGTGAGTAAATCCAAAAAACTCTTTTGCTTTTGCTACTTCATCAACTCTTGGTGCATTTGCAAAGCCTTGAAAATCTGATTGATTAAAGTTTCTAAAATCATTAAAATTAAAATTTTGTCCATTTTGAAAATTTTGACTATCAAATCTAAATTTAAAACTGTTTGTTTGCATTTTCTTTTTAAAATTATATATTAAAAAAGTGATGATAACAAAGATAACTCCTATAATCATCAAAAAAGTTCCAAAATTTGTAAAAATTAAGTAGAGAATAAAAAATATAATAGCTAATCTTACCAATCTATTAAAAATATAAATAGCTGTATTGTTGTACATAAAAAAATACCCTTTTAAAAATAGTTTTGTATTATATAATTACTTTTACAATAAGTAAATTAAACAAAAAGATTATTGGTACTTTAAAATACAAATTAATTCTGTTACTAAAGTTATCATTAAGAGTATAAATTTTGCTATTTTATTGCTATGCTATTTTTTATCATAAAAATATCATACTTCATAATTATCCTTGTAGTATATTTTTACAGGAGGATTATATGAGTTTAGGTTTACAAGCTTTTTTTGCTGTTTTACCAATAGTATTTGCTGGTATTTTATTAGTAGGTCTTAGAATTTCAGCAAAGAAAGCTATGCCATTAGTTTACATAGCAACTGTAGCTGTTGCTTTTGTTGTTTGGGAAGTATCTTTTAATAGAGTTTTAGCTTCTACGATTGAAGGAATGTTAATTACAGTTTCTGTGTTATGGATTATTTTTGGTGCTATTTTACTTTTAAATACACTTAAGCATTCAGGTGCAATTATTGTAATTAGAGAAGGATTTAATAATATAAGTCCTGATAGAAGAGTTCAAGTTATTATTGTAGCTTGGTTATTTGGATCATTTATGGAAGGTGCTTCTGGATTTGGAACACCTGCTGCTATCGCTGCTCCTTTACTTGTTGCTATTGGATTCCCTGCAATGGCTGCTGTTATGGTAGGTATGATGATTCAAAGTACACCTGTATCTTTTGGTGCAGTTGGAACTCCTATTTTAATTGGTGTTAATAAAGGATTAGATTCAGCAGGAATTGCAAATACTTTAGAAGCAACGGGTTCATCATGGGATGTTTATTTACAAATAATTACTTCAGAAGTTGCAATTACTCATGCAATTGTAGGAACATTTATTCCTTTATTTATGATTGTTATGCTTACAAGATTTTTTGGTGAAAATAAATCATGGAGTGAAGGTTTATCTATTTTACCATTTGCCATTTTTGGTGGAATTGCTTTTACTATTCCTTATGCACTAACAGGTGTGTTTTTAGGTGCTGAATTTCCATCATTAATTGGAGCTTTAATTGGACTTCCTATTGTTATATTTGCTGCAAAAAAAGGCTTTTTAATTCCTAAAAAAACTTGGGATTTTGCTCCTAGAGAAAAATGGCCTGTTGCTTGGGTTTCAAAATTTGAGATGAAATTTGATGCAATGACTGCAAAAGTTCCAATGTCTTTAACAAAAGCTTGGATTCCTTATGTTTTAGTTGCAATTATTTTGGTATTAACAAGAGTTAGTGCTGATGCAAAAGCTTTTGTTACATCTTTGGCTTTTTCATATAAAGATATTTTAGGTGAGGGATTAAATTTCTCTATGACCCCTTTATATTTACCAGGTGGGATTTTAGTTTTTGTTGTATTAATTACTTATTTCTTACATAAAATGGAATTTAAAGAGTTAACAGCAGCTATTGGAGAATCTTCAAAAGTTATGATTGGTGCGGGTTTTGTACTTGTATTTACTATTCCTCTTGTTAGAATTTTAATTAACTCAGGGATAAATGATTCTGGTTTCGATTCAATGCCTGTTGCAATGGCAAATTTTGTTGCACATAGTATGGGCGATATTTATCCATTATTTGCACCACTTGTTGGAGCTTTAGGTGCATTTATTGCAGGAAGTAATACTGTATCAAATATGATGTTATCTCAGTTTCAATTTGGTGTTGCAGATGCTTTAGGAATTTCTACTGCGTTTATGGTAGCTCTTCAAGCAGTTGGAGCAGCAGCTGGTAATATGATAGCAATTCATAATGTAGTAGCAGCAAGCGCAACGGTTGGTTTACTTGACCAAGAAGGTGAGACTTTAAGAAAAACTATTATTCCTACAATTTATTATTGTTTATTAGCAGGAATCATTGGTTTAATTGGAATGTATTATTTAGGATTAACTGATCCACTTATGAAATAATAAATATTAAAAAATAAAAAGAGAGCTTTTGCTCTTTTTTTATTAAAAATAGCTATTTTCTACCATATTATTTATTTGGTCTAACATAGATTTATAATCATTATATTTTATATTTATAGGATATAACTCTTTTTTGTATTTTAAAACTAATGATGGAAAAGCTCTTACATTTAATGAGCGTCTTAAGTTTAGTTCATTATGTAAATCATCTTCAATTTTTTCTGATTTTAAATCTTCTTCAAATTTTTTTCCATCCATTCCAATTTGTTTTGCAAGATTTATTAAAGTAGATGCATCACTTGGATTTTGTGCATTTAAATAATAAGCTTTTTGAATAGCTTCTATCATTTCATCTTCTTTATTTTCGCCCCTAGCAAGCATTGTTGCTTGACAAGCAAGGTATGTTGAACGTCTTGGAAGACAATCTTTCCAAAAATTATGATTAAATTTTGTTCCTACGGTTTTTTCTATATCATGCCAAATACTTTGTATCTTTTCTTGCATATCTTTTGGCATTATCTCATCACTATGTTTTGCAAGTCCTCCAACCACATGTTGAATTTTTATATTAGAGTCTAAATTTTTTCTTAATTCATCTAAAGTAGGCTTAAACGCATAACACCATGAACACATTGGGTCATGAACATGATATAAAGTATAAATCATAAAATTTCCTTTTTTAAATTTTAAATAGATTATCATTATTGGAATTAAATGGTTCTAAAAACTAATATTAATTATATTTAAAATTTTTTGAGTACAATATGTTACAGTTTAAAGGATTTTTATGGAATATGAAGAGTTTGAGAAAGCTGTTGATATGTTTGGAATATTAACAAGAGTTTCGAAAAAAGATTTAAAAAATAAATATTTAAAATTATCAAAGAAGTTTCATCCAGATATGCCAGAAGGTAGTGATGAAAAATTTAAAGAATTAAAGAAAAATTATGACTTGCTTTGCGCTTATATGGATTCTTATTATTTTTCTTTTGAGAAAGATGAATTTAAACAACAGTTTCCTTCTTTTACAAATTATAAAAACTGGAATAAATAGGAGATTAAAATGTACGAAGATAAAATAAAAGATTTAGTATTAACAAGCCTTGTAACAGATGCTTATTGCTTAGGTACACATTGGATTTATGATGAAAATCAATTAATTAATAATGATATTAGATGGGAAGAATTAAATAAACCCTTGGCTATATGGCACAAAGGTAAAAGTGCAGGTGATTTCACTCATTATGGTGATCAAACTTATTGGCTATATGAGTTTTTAAAAGATAAAGATAGTTTTGATGAAAATGAGTATTTAAAGTTTTGGTTTGAAAAAATGAAAACATATACAGGTTATATTGATGGAGCAAGTAGAGATACTATTTTAAATATTGAAAATAGTGTTACACCAAGTGGTTCTAATTCACATGATTTATCAATTGTTGGCAGAATAGTTCCTTTATTAAAAGTATCAAAAACAAAAGAAGAGTTTTTACAAAATGTAGAAAAATTTGTTAAATTGACTCATAATAGTAAAGAAGCAGTAAAAAATGCTGATTTTTTTGCAAATCTTTTATTAATGGTTCTTGAAAAAAATGATATTGAAAAATCGATTGTACAGTTAAAAAGTTCATACGATTCATATTTCCAAGATATGATACAAAAAGGTCTTGATTCAAAAAATTCAGATACTTTTAAAACTATCAGAGAATTTGGTCCTGCTTGTGATATAAATGGTGGATTTAGTGGTGTTATACATCTTTTATGTAAATATGATAACTTAAAGGATATGCTTATTTCAAACTTAAAAGCAGGGGGAGATACAAGTGCAAGAGCTATGATTGCAAGTGTTATTTTACTTGCAAATAAACAAATGAGTGAAATACCAAAGAATTGGTTAAATTTAAAGGTAAAAATTTAAAAGGTGTATTTATGAAAAAAACTATAATAAATTTCTTTTCAGAAAAATTGTATATTGAATTATCTATTGCAGCAGTTTTATTTCTTGTTGCACTTGTATTAGATATGTTAATGGATTTTATTATCTATATGCTTTATTTTATAATTTTTCTTGAAATTGTAAGGGCAGTTGTCAATTATATAAGAGAAGAGCGAGTTAGTTTATCATTACTTGTTGATGCATTTATCATATTAGCATTAAGAGAGTTTATTGTAAATGTTGTGAAAGTTAATAAGGAAAATTTAAATACATTTGAAGCTATTTTCACAAGTTCAGTTAATATGAATTTATTGGTTTTATCAGGGGTGATAGTGTTTTTATTATTTATTAGGTACTTATCAGTAATTTCATCTCAAAGATATTTATTTAAAGATAGAAATCCAGATAATTAAAAAAGAGTAATAATGGAAAAAAAAATTTTAGTTTTTCTTGTTTTAGTATGTTCTTTTTGTTTAAATTCATTTGCAAATGAATCCTATACAAAAGAACAAATTGAAAGAATGATCTCAAAGATGGTAATTTTAGGATTTACAGGTGAAACTGTAAATCCTAATGATGAAATATATAAAAATATTAAAGATGGTTTAGGTGGTGTTATTTTATTTGATAAAGACCCCACTGATAAAACAAAAATAAAGAATGTAAGAAATAAGACTCAGTTAAAAATATTTACTGCTTCTTTACAAGCAATATCAAAACAAAAACTTTTGATTTCTATTGACCAAGAGGGCGGAATAGTTCAAAGACTAAAAAAAGAAGATGGATTTGTAGATATTCCAAAAGCTAGTAGTGTCGCTTTAATGGGTGAAAGTTTTGCTAGAAATACATATAAATCTTTGGCAAAAGATTTAAAAGAATCAGGAATTAACAATGATTTTGCACCTGTTGTTGATTTAGCAATAAATAAACAAAATAAAGTAATAGTTACAAAAGGCCGTTCATTTGGTGAATCATCAAAGGATGTTATAAAATACTCTTCAATTTTTGTTGAAGAATTAAAGAAACAAAATGTTATTTCTGTTTTAAAACATTTTCCTGGACATGGGTCATCACTTAGTGATTCTCATCTTGGATTTGTTGATATTACAAATACATGGAGTGAAAAAGAGTTAGAGCCTTATAGATATTTTATTAGCAATAATAAAGTTGATATGATTATGACAGCTCATGTTTTTAATGAAAAGTTAGATGATAAATATCCAGCAACACTATCTTATAATGTAAATACAAAGCTGTTAAGATATAAACTAGGTTTTGATGGTGTATTAGTTAGTGATGATTTACAAATGTATGCTATTTCAAAACATTATGATTTAAAACAGACTTTAACTTTGGCTATTAATTCAGGTGTAAATATGCTTTTATTTGCAAATCAAACAGCAAAGCCAATAGCTTTAAAACAAATAGTTGATACAATTTATTCACAGATTTTAAGTGAAGAAATTTCATTAGAGCAAATCATAAAATCAAATCATAAAATTGATAGTATGATGGCTAGATACAAAAAATAAGATAATTATAATAAAAAAAGAAAAATATATGAGAAAAAACTTAGTATTACTATCTTTCAGTGCTGTGTTTGCATTAAATATGAGTGCTGACACTTTAGGCTTTGAAGCAGGAGCTGCTGTTTGGGGTGCAAAAACATCTGGTACTTTTGAATATAAAGGTGACAGTATTGATTTAGCTAAAGATTTAGGTTATGGGGATTTAAATACAAATTTTATTTGGGCAAGTTTTGAACATTCACTTCCTTTTATTCCAAATATTAAAATTCAACATACAAAAATAGAAGATTCTTCTTCAAAAACATCAAGTATTACTTTTGATAATATAATTTATTCTGGAACTATATCTTCAAGTTTACAACTTAATCAAACAGATTTTATTCTTTATTATGGATTATTAGATAACTGGGTAAACCTTGATTTTGGAATTAATGGTAAATACATTGATGGTTCAGTTAGTGCTAGTGATAACAGTGGGACAACTTCTGCATCAACAAAAGATTTAAGTTATGTTATTCCAATGGTTTATGCAAAAGCTAAATTTGATTTACCTCTTAGTGGATTATTTGTTGAAACTGATGTAAGTTATATAACTTACGCAGATAGTGATTTTTATGATGTAAAAGGTGGAATACTTTATGAAACATCATTTGGTTTAGGTGGTACAGTAGGATATAGAGCTGAAAAAATAAAATTAGATGATGTAAGTGATGCGTATTCAGATATAGAAATAAAAGGTGCCTACGCAGGTTTATACTATCATTTTTAATAGTAAAACGGATTTAATATAGCTTTATATTAAATCCGAAGTTTTTTGCTCTTTTCGTGCTTTTAATTTCTTTCTTGATAAATCTGACATTAATATCCCCAACCAATGAGTGCTTGTATTTGAATCAAATGCAATTTTAAGCGTCATAGTTATAGGAACTGCTAGAAACATACCTACAATACCTAATATATAACCCCAGAATATTAAAGAAAAGAAAATAACTAATGGAGATAATCCTAACTCTTTTCCCATAAGTTTTGGCTCTAAAATATTACTTATTGATATATTAATTATCACATAAAGTACTATCACCCAAATAGTGGTGTTTATATCAAGATTCATAAATGTTAATAAAACAGCTGGAATTGATGCGATAATTGAACCAACAACTGGTACAAAATTAAATAGCATTGCAATTACTCCCCATAAAACTGGATAATCTACACCAAATAGAGTTAAAACAATTGTTATGATAAAACCTGTTAAAAAACTTGTAAATGATTTTACAACAAAGTATTTTTGTATATTAAATGAAAAAAGGTTGAAGTGTTCTAATTTTTTTGCATTGTTTCTAAATATAACTCTTAATTTTGTTTGGAAAGATTTTGATTCTGCAAGTATAAACGCAACTCCAATTACCACAAGTAAGAATTTTGATAAAAATGTTCCAATACTTCCTATAATATTTGTTGTAAAACCAAAAAAAGAATTGAAATTTAATGCTCCCATAATTTTGGCTTTATCTATTTGAATACCTGAGTCTTGGGCAAAATGAAGTAGATTTAAAATGGTATTCTTTAACTTCTCTTCATATGTAGGTAAATTTGTTAAAAAATCATTTAATGAAATATTTATAACATAAGCTAACATCACCCCGATCCCAGAAACTATCAGTAATATTATAAAATATGAAAAAAGTCTAGGAATGTGTTTTTTTTGTAAAACTTTTAAAAGTGTAGAAAAAATAGATGAAATAAATATAGCCAAAAAGAGTATTACAACCACTTGGCTTGCCATTTTTACCCCTGCTATTATTACAACAAAACTTGCAAAATAAAAGAAATAATTCTTTAAATTTATTGAATCCATCTACAACCTTTTAGTTTAAATTTAATTTTTTTGTATTATAGTCAAATTAACTGGTTTTTAACAAACTCTAAATAGTGACCTTCTTTTTCTTCTAACTCTTTATGATTGCCACTTTGTACCAATTTCCCATCTTCTAATACATAAATCATATGAGCATTTTTAACTGTGCTTAATCTATGTGCAATTGTTATTACAGTCTTTTCTTTTAAGAACTCTTCTAAATCATTAAATAGTTTTACTTCTGTATGAACATCTAAAGCAGATGTTGATTCATCAAAAATAACAACAGCAGGATTTGCTATAATCATTCTAGCAATTGATAGTCTTTGTCTTTGTCCACCGCTTAATCTAACCCCATGTTTTCCAACTATTGTTTCTAACTTATCACTCATTTTTTCAACGGTATCATAAAGTTGAGCAATTTTTAAAGCCTTATAAATTTGTTCATCACTTATATTTTCATTTCCCATAGTTATATTAAATTTCAAAGTGTTATTAAATAAAATTGGCATTTGTAATACTAGAAATATATTTTCCCTCAAACTTTGTCTACTAAGATTGTCTATACTTATATTGTTGTATAAAATGTCTCCTGAGTTTTTTGAATAAAATCCAGAGATAAGATGAGCTATTGTTGTTTTACCACTACCACTTGCTCCAATGATTGCTACTTTGTCACCTGATTTTATATCAAAGGAAACATCTTTTAATGTATCTTTATCTTCTTTATATGAAAAGTTTAGATTTTGGATAGAAATATCAATTTTTTCTGAGCTTTTATTTAGTTCTTCAGTTCCATTTTTTTCGCACTTTAAATCTAATATTTTATTTATTCTATTAATTGCAGCACTTGCACTTGCATAGGCATATTGAATAGTTAAAATATCTTGAACAGGTGTCATAATAAACCAAATATATCCAAACATAGCAAACATTAAACCAATTGATAAATCACTGTAAGCTACTAAAATTAATCCAACTGCTCTAAAAATTTCAAAAGCAATTAAAAAGATTGTAAATGAAAATCTTTCATAAGCTACACTTTTATAGTTGAACTCATTTGATGTTTTTTGAATATTTTGCGCTTTTTTTATAGAATCATCAAAGAAATATTTCTCCTTATTACTAGCTTTTATTTGACCAAATAAGTCTAATGTTTCATTTATATTGTTTTGAAAAACTTCTATTGCTTTATTTTCTTCTTGTTTTAAAACACCTGTTTTTTTTGCAATTTTTTTAGAAAGTATCATAATAATAGGTTGAATAAATAATATCATAAGACCTAAAACAGGATTAATAGTAATAATAACAATGGCAACTGCAATTAATGTAAGAATAGAGGCTATGAATTTACTTGCAATTGAAACTATAAAGTTATCTAAGGTATTTACATCTGTTATTAAATTTGCAGAAATAGAGCCTGAACCTAAGCTTTCATACTCATTCATATTTACATGTTCAAGATGATTTAAAAGTCTTTCTCTTATTTTAAAAGTTACATATTTTGATACTTTAGTAAATATCTTTGTAATAGCTACTCCAAAAATAAAGTATACTAATCTTAAAAATAAAACAATAATCGTAACAATAACAATATAGTAAATTGCATTTCCACTTCCAAAAAACTTATCAATATTGTTTACAAAAAAATCAGGTTTATTAAGTAATACTTCATCAACTAAAAGAGGTAGAAGTAGAGGAATAGGAACACTTACCATTATTGCAATGATAGTTAGAATTTGACCTATTATAAGCGCTTTTCTATTATGTAATAGAAGTTTAAATATATAGTTTAAAGATATTTTTTCATTGTTTTCATTCATTTTATTATAAATCTACTCTATATCCTATGTCTGAAACATTTTTTATTAAATCTTTATATGTTTTTTTTCTTATTTCTTTAACCAAAGATCTAAGTGCATCAGGACTCATTTTATTTTTCCAAATTTCTTTATTTATCTCATCATAATTTATATCTTTAGTATAATTTCTTAATAAAAAATATAAAAACGAATTTTCTTTATTTGTTAAAGGAACAATTTGTTCATTTTTAAAAAGTGTTTTATTATAAGAATCATAAATAAAGTCATTACCTAACTTTATAATATTAGATTTTTTAGAATCTATATTTTCTATACAATGTATCAATGTATCTATTATTTCATTTGCACAATTTAGTGATTTAATAAATTTTATATACTCAATTTCTAAACTTTCTAATAAATGTGTATGATTTAATTCATCTAAAAAAGCAACTATTTGGATTTGATTATTCAAAGATCTAATTTTTCTTAGTATCTCAAAATTATATTTTGTAACAACTAAATGTATTTCTTTTGTGTTTATTAACTCAATCAATTCATCATCATTGTCATATTTAAAAAGGTTACTTGTATAAGAAGATAAATAATTATAGAATTTTTCATTATTTTCTTGTAAATCGTAACAAATATTTAAATACTTTAATTTTTTCATCATTTACCTTATACTATTTATCAGTAGAACTTAGCATTTTTTCACAAACTTCTAATTTCATACCTTCATGATAAGTACAATTTAATCCACATTTGAAAAATGCGATATTTTCTAAGTTTTGATTTCTGATTTCTAAAATAGAAACATTTTTACATTCTTCTAATGAGTTAAAAGTTATAGGACTTTTGATATTTTTCTTTGTATCTTGCTTATCAGGGTAAATAAATGCAGTCCATTTTTCTTCTTTTTTTTCTCCAAAACAGCCATTAAATAGGAATGTTACACATCCTAGAAGTATTAAATTTTTAAACATATAACTCTCTTTTTTTTCTTGATTTTAGTGAAAATTTATTTATAAAAGCTTAAAATTTATTTTTAAATAGTTAATAAAAGTTATTTATTGCAAAATAACAAAGTATATACAACGATTATTATACATTTAATATGTTACAATTAAATAAAAATAAAGTGCGTGAAATGAAAAAAATTGCCTTAATATTCCTTTTTATAGTGAGCTCTCTTTTTGCAAAAGAAGATTATTCTGAAATGAGCACTCAAGAACTAATAGCAATTATTGGTTATGTGAAAGATGCAAATAAAGATTCTTTTATAAAAGAATTAAATTCAAGAATTTCTACAATGACAGAAGATGAAAGAAATTTATATAAAGAAACTATAGAAAAGCTTGATCAAAATGAAAAATAAAATATTATTATTAGAAGATGATTTAAATTTAAGTGAAACTGTTGCTGAATACTTTGATGAACAGGGATTTGAGGTAGTTTGTGTTTATGATGGAGATGATGCTATTTCTTCTATTTATGAAAATCATTTTGACTTATTGCTTCTTGATGTTAATGTACCTAATAAAAATGGTTTTGATGTTTTAAAAGAAATTAGAGCTCAAAACAATAATGTTCCAGCAATTTTCACAACTTCTTTAAATTCAATGAATTCTCTTGAAGAGGGATATATAAGTGGTTGTGATGATTATATTAGAAAGCCATTTGAGTTAAGAGAGCTTTTATTTCGCGTACAAACTATTTTAAAAAGAGAATTTTCTCAAAAAAGTGATGTAATAAATATTACAGAAAATATAACATTTAATTCTATATCAAATGAGTTAAAAAACAATAATGAAGAAATAAAACTAAATTTAAAAGAATTAAAGCTTTTAAAATTCTTTTTACAACATCCAAATGAACTTTTATCTCATGATAGAATTTATGATCATGTTTGGGATTATGACGAAGAGTATAGTGATAACTCTTTACGAACATATATAAAAAATCTAAGAAAAATATTAGGGAAAGATAAAATTGTTAGTCTTAAAAAACTCGGGTATAGATTTAACCAGTAGTGAAACTAGAACACTTTTAGGATTTAGTCTTTTATACTCATTCCTAGTTTTAGTGATATTAAGTGTTGTTACATTTTTGTATTACCAATTTCAAAAAGATTTAATGCTTCAAGAAAAAAGACAAATTTTACAAAATTATTCAAACGATTTTGTTATTAGATTAAAAGATTTACACGTAAATATTGACAAACATAATATTTATCCAAGAAATGAAAAATACGAGTCAGCTATTTTTGATAGTGATAAAAAAGAGATATTCTCAACTTTAAAGTCATCAAATATTAGTTTGGATGATGTTATTTATTCAAGCGGGAATCAAATACATTTTATAAAAGAACCTGAATCATACTACTTAGGAAGTAAATATATAATCATTGAAATACCAGATGACCATCTTTGGTTTGAAGAGATTAAGTATAAAATGATTATTTCTTTTCTTGCAGCTTTTTTATTTATGATTCTTATTGGATACTTTATTTCAAAACTTTTCTTAAGACCTATGAGAGATGCATTACATCTTCTTGATAGATTTATTAAAGATACAACCCATGAATTAAATACTCCAATAACAGCAATAATTACTAATATCGAAATGATTGATAAAAGCTTATTGGATGAAAAGTTAGCAAAAAAAATAAATAGAATAGAAATAGGGGCAAAAACTATTTCAAATATTTATGAAGATTTGACTTTTGTTACATTAAATAATCAAATAATTTCAAATAATGAAGATCTTAATTTATCAAATATTTTAAAACAAAGGGTAGATTTCTTTAAAAGTTTAGCAATTATGAAAAAAATCACTTTTAAACTAAATATTAAAGATGATGTATTTTTATTTTGTGATAATAAAAAAATTTCAAAACTTATTGATAATCTTTTATCTAATGCAATTAAATACAATAAAATTTCAGGAACTATAAAAATAGTTCTAAGTGAAAATAGTTTTATTATAGAAGATAGTGGAAAAGGTATAAGTGCTGAAAATCTTGCTACATTATTTGAAAGATATACAAGATTTGATAAAAGTGTTGGTGGATTTGGAATAGGATTAAATATTGTTTCTTTGATTGCAAAAGAGTACAATTTGAAAATAAGTGTTGAATCTGAAATAAATATTGGAACAAAAGTGAGTATTACATGGTAAAAATATTTTTAGTTTTTATTTTCTTTACAACTTTTTTATTAGCAGAAAATACCAAAGATGTTATTTATGATTTGAATTGTGTTGGATGTCATAAAAAAATGCCTGTAACTATTGATAAATATTTTTATAGATATTTATTAAAATATAGTAGCGAAACAAAAGTAAAAGCAGCTATGTTTGCTTATTTGAAAAATCCAACAAAAGAAGAAACTATAATGGCAGAGTCTTTTATTACAAGGTTTGGAGTAAAGAAAAAAACTAATTTAACAGATGCTAAATTAAATGAAGCATTAGATAGTTATTGGGAGAAATATAAGATTTTTGGAAGACTAAAATAGTACACAATACCTTCACAATAATGACCTATACTTTCCTTAATTAATAGATTATTAGGAGTCAAAAATGAAGAAAATATTATCAATACTTTTTATATCAAGTTCGCTAGTTTTTGCTGGAAATAATAATGATATAGGATTAGATACAATAGTTGGTGCAACAATAGGTGTAGCAATAGGTAATCAAATCGGTAGAGGAAATGGAAAGGATGTAGCTAGGGTTGCAGGTGGTTTAATTGGTGCAACGGTTGCAAATAGTACTAGAGATTCAAGAAATTATAATAACTATGACAATGATAATTATAATAGATACAACTCATATAATAGCGGTAATTATGAAAGAACTACAACATATATAAGAGATGATTACTATTACTATGATGATAGATATTATTATGAAAGAAGAGTTCCTTCATCTCAAGTAGTTGTTGTTTATAGAGATTTTGATAGACCGCCACCACATAGAATGATACCAAGGCATCATGGTCCAGATCGTAGATGGGATAGACATCCTGGTCCTCCTAGACGTTAGACTTTTAGTCTAACGTTTATTTTCTTTCATTTTATGAAAGAAGTCTAGTTACCATTTGTTGATTTATATTATTTCCTTGAGCTAAACTAAAAGCTCCAATTTGTCCCATAATATTTTGTTTTGAGAAATTTGCAGATTCTTTTGCATAGTCTGTATCAGTTGCAGAAGCAGCACTTAAAGTACTAGTTTCTTGCGACATTAAATTCCTATTTGAACTTTCTAGCTGATTTTGTACAGAACCAAATTCACTTCTTATATCATTTAAACTATTTATTGCATCATCTACACTTTGCAAAAATCCTTTTGCTGCACTTGAAGTAAATGAAGTAGCATCTTGAGATGAGAGAGCTGTTAATCCCAAACCTTCTGTATTTGCTTGAACAGAAGTTGTTTCTATTAAATCTTCACTGTTTAAGCCAGCTTGATATTGTTGTGCTTGAGATGCTGAATTATCACTTGCACTATTTTGAAGTAGCGATTGTCCATTGTAGTTTGTACTACTAGCAATTTGATCAAATTGATTAAGTTGAGATTGAATATCTTTTAAAATCATTTCTCTTCCATCTTGACTTGTTGTATCAGTTGATGCTTGAAGAAGTTTTTCTTTAATATTATCCAATATACTTGATTGTTCAGTTATTGCACTTGATGCTATTTGTGTTGATGCAATTGCTGAATTTGTGTTTTCTATAGCTTTTGAGTAACCATTCCCTTGAGCTAAAAGATTATTTGCAATTGCTAAGGCAGAAGAGTTATCACTTGATTGATTTAATTCAATACCTGTTGCTATTCTATTTAGGGTTTGATTATTATTTAGATAAAGATTCTGGTTTATCGTTGAGTTTGAACTTATTTCCATAATATACTCCTTTTAATATTCTATACTTTATATTAGTACTAATTAGATTAAATCATTATTAAGTTTTAGATATAATATTTTAAATAAAAATAGGCTTTAAATGGATATAAATTTACAATTAGAAGAAATTATTCTGCTATTAGATCAAAATAAATTTGTAGAATCACATGATATTTTCGAAGAACTTTGGCGTAAGTACAAAAACAATGAATCAACAAGAAAAGAATCATTTATTTTAAAAGCCTTTGTTAATGGAAGTGTTAGCATAGAGTTATATAAAATGCAAAGATTTGAACACTGCTCAAATGTTTGGAATACCTATAAAAAATATGAATATTTAATAGATGAAATAGATAGTTTAAATAAAAAAAACTATCAAAAAATAAAAGAAATAATTTATGAAAAAAGAGAAAAAACCATAAAATGATAATAATAGATTTTGAAACAAATAGTAGCAATATTGGTGATGTAATAGAAGTAGCAGCTGTTAGAATTGATAAGGAGTATAAAATCTTAGATAAATTTCATAGATATTATTTATCAAGATATCCAGTGAATTATTTCTCTTATGCGGTTCATAGACTTACTCCTGAGTTAATTTTAGATTATAGAAAAGACAAATCTTATTGTTCTTATTTTACAGAAGATGATGATTTTTTAGAGTTTTGTTCAAATTGTGATACTTTAGTAGCTCATAATATCTCTTTTGAGTTAAGACATATAGACAGAAAAGTTACTTTTAAAAATCATATTTGCACAATGAGTGAAAATAAAAACATAGTAAAAGTTTATGGAAAAAGTGGAAGATTAAAAAATCCAAAATTAGACGAAACATGTCTATACTATGGAATAGAATTTGATGGAGATAAATATCATAGTGCAACTTATGATGTGACAAAAACCTATGAAATTTTAAAAAGAATGAATTTAACTCTATAAACTTAATATTATATAAATTATATTAAGTAGTAAATCTTTTTATACTTTTTTGATTTATTTATAAAAATTTGTGATAATTATTAAATAACTTAACAAGGAAATTTAGTGATTAACCACCTATACCACAAGCAAAAAATAAATATTAAAAATACCATTTTTTATTTTGATTATGAAGAAAATAGTATTCAATTTTATAAAAATGAATTTGATGAATTATTAATGATATATACAAATAACTCAGAGTATAGAATTTATGATAAAGATAGAAAGATAAAGTATATTATTGATTATAGTAATTCTAAAACTTTTTCTGAAAAAAATTATTATAATGATGAACTGACTTATGAAAATATTTATTATAAAGAAAGTAAAAAATTAAAATATTTAAATAAATACAATTCATTTGGGAATATATGTACAACCTATAAATATAGAGATAAGTTAAAGGAAATTATTAAATATAAAGATTGCAAAATATTTGAGTTATATAATAGGAACAATAAATTTATTGAATATAAATTAAAAAATATTGAATTATTGAATGAAGGATATGTTTACATACTTTCAAATAATCTTTTTAATGGATTTAAAATTGGTATGACAAAAAATAAGCCTGAAAAAAGAATTAAAAATTTAAATACTTCTGTACCTGTAGATTATGAGCTAGAATATTATATGTATTTCAATGATAGGAAAAAAGCAGAACGAGAAATACAATCTAAATTGGATAATATAAAAAGAGAATTTTATTCAAATAACTTGGAAGAAATAAAAAAAGTATTTGCTCAAGTTAAGTGGGAATTTGAATCAAAGTTTTATGCTGATATTTGATAATGAACATATTGAAATTTATTAATCGCTAAATTAACACTATTAAAACTATCTTTTTTATTATAAAATAAAATAAAAAAAGGATAAAAAATGAAACTAGGTGTATCATCTTGCTTAATTGGAACAAAATGTAGATATGATGGGGTTGGCGCAAGTGATAAATTTATAGTTGACATTTTACAAAAATATTTTGAAACTGTTCCCTATTGTCCTGAAACTATTATCTGGGGAAGCCCAAGGGAAGCTATTAGACAAGTTCAAAATGAAGATGGAGAATTACGAATTCTAACTTCTACAAAAAAAGATCCAAGAGATGTAACAAAAGAGTTAGAAGATATCTCAGTTGAATGTGCAAATAAAGTAAAAGATGATGATTTATGTGGATTTATTTTAAAATCAGCATCTCCAACTTGTGGAATGGAAAGGGTAAAAGTATATAAACCTTTAAATGCTCCAAGTGTTAAAAATGGAGTTGGATTATTTGCTAAACAATTAAAGGAGAAATATCCTTATTTACCTATGGAAGAAGAAGGAAGGTTAATCGATCCTTGGCTTAGGGAAAACTTCTTAATGCAAATTTTTGCATATCAACATTTTCATGAATTTTTAAAATCAAATCCTACTTTTAATGATCTTGTGATATTTCATACTTCATATAAATATCTAATCTACGCAAAAGCTCAAAAATCATATGCAAGTCTTGGAAAAATAGTTGCTAATCATGATAAAAAACAACTTGGCGAAGTTTTAGAAGAGTATAAAGAAGAGTTTTTAAAAGCTATTTCTTTAAAAGGAAGTGTAAGCAAAACATATAATGTATTACTTCATATTTTTGGATACTTTAAAAAGTTAATTACAAAAGAAGAAAAGGACATTATTTTAGCTAGTTTAGAAGAGTATAAAGAAAAAATCATTCCATTAATTGCAGTTATGAAACTAATCAACTTATATGTAAACAGATTTGATGTACAGTATTTAAAAGTACAAAAATTTTTAAATCCATATCCAAGTGAGTTAGCTCTAAGAAGTGATGTTAAGGCTTATAAGTAATGAAACAAATTTTATGGTTTAGACGAGATTTAAGAATCACAGATAGTGCAATTTTACATTTTGCAAAAGATGAAGTATTGCCTATTTTTATTTTTGACAAAAACATCTTGAATAAACTATCACGTGATGATAAAAGAGTTACTTTTATTTATCAAAGTGTTTTAAATCTAAAAAAAGAGTTAAAAAGTATTGGACTTGATTTAGCAATATTTCATTCAAGTCCAAAAGAAGTTTTTGAAAGTCTAAAAAATGAAGGCTTTGAAAATATTTTATGCTCTATAGATTTTGATGATTATGCTAAAAAAAGAGATGAGCAAATAGCTCAGATTATTCCTATTCAAACTTTTACAGATTCATTTATTACACATCCAAATGATTGTCTGAAAGCTGATGGAACACCTTATAAAGTTTTTACACCTTATTATAAAAATCTATCATTTATTTGGGATTCGCATAAACTAATAGAACTTGATAGAAATGAAAATCTAAAATTGATTTCTTTTGATTATGAAAAAGTACCAACTTTAGAAGAACTTGGCTTCAAAGCTCAAAAACTAGTAGATTTTTTACAAAAATCTGCAGATGAGTTAATTAAAGAATTTGCCCTAAAAATAGATAACTACAAAGTAGATAGAGATTTTTTTGATAAAAATGCAACTTCAACTTTAGCAGTTCATTTAAGATTTGGATTAATCTCGCCAAGAGAAGCTTTTAATAAAATAAAAAAGTTACGAAGTGGAACTGAAAATAAAGAATTTTTTATCAGAGAACTTTTTTGGAGAGAGTTTTATAATTATATTTTATATCATTTTCCAAGAAGTGAATTTGAAAACCTAAATGGTATAAATGTAAATTGGAATGAAGATGAAACAGTTTTTCAAAAATGGTGCGAAGGAAAAACAGGTGTTCCAATAATAGATGCAGCTATGAGACACTTTAATCAAACTGGAACTATGCATAATCGTCTTCGAATGATTGTCTCATCATATTTGACTAAAAATCTATTGGTAAATTGGAAAAAAGGTGAAAGATATTTTGCTTCTAAACTTCTTGATTATGAAGCTAGCTCAAATATAGGTTCTTGGCAGTGGGCAGCTAGCACTGGAGCTGATTCTGTACCATATTTTAGGATTTTTAATCCATATTTACAATCTGCGAAATTTGATAAAGAAGCGGTGTTTATAAAATCAGTATTAAAAGAGTTAAAAGATGTTGAGCCAAAAAAAATACATAGTGAAAATGGTGTTCAATCTAATATTTTCCTTGATTATCCTTCTCAAATTGTTAGTATAGAATTTTCTAGAAAAAGAGCAATAGATGAGTTTAAAAGAGCTAATAATGAAAAAAATTGATATAGCTATTATTGGAAGTGGAATAGGTGGCTCTTTAACAGCAGCACTTAATAAAAATAAAGATATTGTAGTTTTTGAGAAAGATCATAATCTTGGGGGTTGCGCATCTACTTTTAAAAGATTTGGAGCTTATTTTAATTCAGGAGCTACAACTTTTGTGGGATACGAAAATGGTCATATAATCAAAAATATTTTTGATAAAGTTGGTTTAAAACCTGATATTTTACAAAGTGAAATTGCCATTAGAAATATTCAAGGAAATAAAAAAGTAGATAGAGTTCAAAATTTTGAAGAGTTTTTAACTCAGTTAAACAATGTTTATTATCATAAAAACAATAGAGTTTTTTGGACGAAGATAAAACAAATAGATGAAAAATTCTGGAAATTAAAACATATCTATTTTGCAAAATATTCTCTAAAAGCCTTTTTTAAATCTTCAATTTTTATTCTTGAGCTTTTAAAAGAGTTTAAAACAGATTTACTTATAAGTGCTGATAAATTTATAAATGATACTTTGCCAAATATAAGTGCTGAATACAAAGCTTTTATTGATTCACAACTTTTAATAACTCTTCAAACTACATCTCAAAATGCAACACTTTTATCTATGAGTTTAGGTTTAGCATATCCTTTTCATAAGGTTTTTTATGTAAATGGTGGAATGGGAAAACTAATTGAAGATTTATTAAAAGATGTAAAAGTTAATAAAAATGAACAAGTAATATCAATACAAAAAAATGATAAGCAATATATTTTAAAAACCACAAAAGATGAATATTTATGTAATAAAGTAGTTTTAAATTCAACTATTTTTGACAGCTCAAAACTTTTTGAAGATGAAAAAATAAAATCATATTTTCAAGGATTTAAATTTGGTGATCAAAGTGCTTTTGTTGTTTATCTGAAATTAAATATCAAAAAAGAGTTAATACATCACTATCAAATAGTTTTAAATAAACAAATTCCAAATTGTATTTCAAACTCATTTTTTGTTTCATTAAGTGATATTAATGATGAAAAAATGTCAAAAGATGGATTAAGTCTTACAATCTCAACTCACTCAAAAGCAATATTTTGGGAAGGCTTAACAAAAAAAGAGTATGAAGAGAAAAAAGAAGAAACAAAAGAGTTTATTATTAAAGAGTTTTTAAAATATTTTGATACTGTAAAAGAAGAAAATATCACAAGAAGTTTCGCAGCAACTTCTAAAACTTTTTACTCTTTTATAAATAGAACAAATTGTGGTGGAAAACCAATAAACATAAAATCAGCTTTTAGCCTACCTTCTTGTAATACTCCTTTTAAAGGATTATACAATGTAGGAGATACAGTTTTTGCAGGACAAGGCTGGCCTGGTGTTGCTATTGGAGTTAATGTTTTAAACAAAGAATTAAATAAAATATAATACACTTATAAGTACACTTATATTATGGAGTTCAAAATGGCACAAATAACAATTTATATAGATAATAATTTAGAAGAAAAAATAAAAGAAGTAGCTAAAAATACAGGGCAATCAATAAGTAAATATATCTCAAATGCAATTGAGCAAAAACTAAATAATAGTTGGAATGAAGATATAAAAAATTTAAGTGGTTCATGGAATGATTTTCCAACACTTGAAGAGATAAGAAATAATACAATAGACATAAAAAGAGAAGAGTTTTAAATGTATTTATTAGATACAAATACAATAATTTATTTTTTCAAAGGTTTAGGTGATATTTCAAAAAACTTATTTAATATTTCCCCAAAAGAGATTTTTATTCCCTCAATTGTAGTTTATGAACTTGAAGTTGGGATTGCAAAATCAAATGATAGTCAAAAAAGTGAAGAACAACTAAAAAGACTTTTATCTCAACTTACAATAATTGATTTCACTCAAAAAGAGGCTATTCAAAGTGCAAAAATAAGAGCAGATTTAGAAAAAAAAGGAACACCAATAGGCTCTATAGATGTTTTAATTGCAGGTTGTGCAAAAGCTAATAATCTTATTTTAGTCACTAGAAATACAAAAGAGTTTCAAAGGGTTGAAAATTTGCAATTAGTTGATTGGTATTAAAATGATTTATTGTGAAAAGGAATTAAATGCAAAGCGTTGAATTAAAAATCACATTAAAAGATTGGATTTACATAACCATTATTGGTGCATTTTTTGGATTTTTTATTTCTTTGTGTTTTTATTTTTTAAGTTATGATTTACAAAATATTTCTACAATTATTTTTAGTACATCAAGTGCTATTTTTATCTCGTTATTTTCATTTTTTTTAATTACAATTTCGAATAAATTTATTCTTCCAAAGGTAAAACAGAAATTTTGGTATTTGATTAGTTTTATCTTTTCTTTTTTATCAGGTTTTTTAGGTTTTTCTTTTTCCTTTCTTCTTTTTTCCTTTGGTGATTTTAAAATTATTTATATTCTTTCATCTTTTTGGATTTATATTTCTATTACTATTGGATTTCTAACTTTTTTAGTTGGATTGATTTTACATCAATTTATTTCTATGAAATATAAAAATGAATCTATAAAAAGTCAAATGTTAGAGACAAAATTAAAAGCTTTGGAAAATGAACTTAATCCTCATTTCTTATTTAATGCTTTGAATTCTGTATCAGAACTAGTTTATCAAGACCCAAAGAAAGCGGAACATGCAATCATACATATTTCTAAATTCTTAAGAAATGCAATAAGTAAAGATAGTTTAATAAAACTTGAAACTGAGATTTCAATGGTGCAAACATATGTTAATATTGAAAATATAAGATTTGATGAAAAAATAGTTTTAAATATTGAAAATTATGATGAGTATAAAAATATTAAAATACCTAAGTTCTCAATTCAGCTACTTGTTGAAAATGCTATAAAGCATGGGTATTTATCAGAAATTTTAAATATAGATATTAAGTTTTTAAAAGATAAAATAATAGTAGAAAACGATGGAAAAATAACAAAAGAAATAAACTTTGGTACAGGTTTAACAAATTTAAAAAGTAGATTAAAATTACAGAAAATCGGTACTTTATCTGCTAATGTTTTAGAAGATAAAATGCAATTTGTAATTGAATTAAAATAGATAAAAGGCAACTCGTTGCCTTCTTTAGGATTTTGCTACTTTTAGATGAATTTTATTCATCGTTAAAAAGTAGACATTAAATTAGATGGTCCCTTTAAAATGGGACATTTTAAAGGATTAGTTTTGAAAGTAATGATTGTTGATGATGAGAAGTTAGCTTTAAGCAGATTAAAAAGATTATTAAATGAAAATGGAGTTGAAGATATAACCGCTTTTGATAATCCAATAGAAGCATTAAAAGAGATAACAAAAACAAGATTTGATGTTGTTTTTTTAGATATTTCAATGCCAAATATAACAGGTTTAGAACTTGCTGATTCTATTATTCAAATAGAGCCAAAAACTTTTATTGTATTTCAAACAGCTTATGAAGAATTTGCTTTAGAGGCTTTTAAAAATGGTGGAATGGGATATTTAGTAAAACCTATTGAGTCAATTGATATAAAAAATATTTTAGATAAAATCAAATCTTTTAAAGTATCTTCAAATGATTCTAAAAAGATTTTAGGGAAAAGAGGGGATAAATTATATCTTATTGATATAGATGATATTTATTATATTAAAGCTGATTTAGACGAAGTAATTATAAAAATAAAAGAAGCAGATGCTTACGTAAGAAGAAAAATAGGGGATTTAGAAACATTATTATCAGATAGAAATTTCTTTAGAATCCACAGATCTTATATTGTAAATGTAGATAAAATAAAATCAATGAGAAGTGTAGAGCAATCAAAACTTCAAATCTCTTTTGATGGAATTACAGAAGTAATAACAAGTTCTAAAGATGGAGCAAAAGAGTTCCGTGAGTATATTGAACGAAGAAGTTTATAATAAATTATAAACAGACAAAAAACACCTACTAAATACACATCCTTTCTTGTAAACTCTCCTTGTATAAAATATTGGTACAAGGAGAAAAAATGCAAACATTTATTAAAAGTTCATATATTAATTGTGATACGAAATCTCTTTTTGATTTTCACTTAGATACAAATAATCTAACATATATTACGCCTCCTGATACTAAAGTGGAATTATTAACAAAAGATTTTAAACCTGTTAAATCACAAATATTGAAAATAAAAAGTACTAAATATTTTATACCAATGAATTGGGAAGTTAAAATAGAGAAAATTGATAGTCCAAACTTATTAGTTGATTTTGCATTAAAATCACCTTTTGCTTTTTGGGAACATAAACATATATTTATAAAACATGGAAATATGAGTGAATTAAAAGATGTAATAACTTTTAAAATGCCTTTGGGGATACTAGGAAAACTACTTGAAGGTTTTGTTTTAAAAGATTTACAAAAGATGTTTGATTTCAGACATAAAATTACAAAAGAAATTTTAGAAAGAAAGTAGGAGAAGTTTTGAAAAGAGCAGTAGTTTTAATGAACATGGGTGGACCAAACAATATAGGTGAAGTAAAAGTTTTTTTAAGAAATATGTTCAATGATAAATATATAATCGGAGCTCCACAGCCAATAAGAGCAATGATAGGACAAATAATAATCACAAAAAGATTAAAAGAATCACAAGAAAACTATCATAAATTAGGTGGAATGTCACCTATTGTTGGACATACAAAAAGACTTGTAAGAAGATTAAATAAAGAACTTGATGCAGACGTATTTTATGAAATGAGATACACGCCTCCATTTGCAAGTGATGTTATGCCAAAACTTGTAAATTATGATGAAATTTATGCAATTCCTATGTATCCACATTATTCAAGTACAACAACAAAATCATCAATTGAAGATTTTGTAAAAATTGCTAAAAAATATAATTTAGATAAAAAAATAAAAACAATAGATTCTTACTATGATAATAAACTTTACAATAAAGCAATAGTTGAGCGAATAAAAGAGGCTTTAAAAGGTGAAGATTCACAAGAATTTGAACTAATATTCTCAGCTCATGGATTAACACAAAGAATTATAGATAAGGGTGATTTGTATCAAAAACATATTTTAGCAAATGTTGAATTTGCAAAGAAAGAGTTAGAAGAGCAAAATATATCTTTTAAAAAAATACACGTAGCTTATCAATCAAGATTAGGCCCAATGGAATGGTTAAGACCTTATATGGAAGATAAATTAAAAGAGATTAAATCAAAAGTAATTATATATCCAATATCTTTTACTGTTGATAATTCAGAGACAGAATATGAGCTTGATATGGAGTATTTAGAAGTTGCAGAAGAATTGGGAATAAAAGATTATAGAGTTGCAAAAACTCCAAATCATCATAGGTTTTTTATGGATGCTATAAAAGAAATTTATGAGGGAATGAAATAATAAAATAGTTAAAGAGAAGCCTTAGCTTCTCTTACTTTTTAGCAAAACTTCTATTTGCATCTCTTTTTGTAGTTTTTTTCTTTTTAACATCTTTAGCTATAGTATTTTTAGCAAAACCTGATTTTTTAGCAGCTTTTTTAGCTTCTGCCATTTTTACACTTAATTGTTTTGGTCTAGCTTTGAAAAGTCTTGGTTTTTTTTCAGTTGCTTCAAAACCTTCAATTTCACGTCTTGGAATATTGATAATTAAATCTTTTTCAATTTCTATCATCATTTTATAATCTTTAACGCTTAAAAGAGTAAGGGCAATACCTGGATTTCCAGCTCGTCCTGTTCTTCCAATTCTATGTGTATAATCAGCTGTTGTTTCCGGTAAAGCATAGTTTACAACAATAGGCAGAAGTTGAATATCAATTCCACGAGCTGCAATATCAGTTGCTACTAAAACTCTAATATCACCTGATTTGAATTTTCTCATAACTTTTGCACGTGCTGTTTGTCTAACATCACCATGAATACAACCAGCTGTTAATCCATCTAATTCTAAATGTTCAACTAATGTATCAGCTTCTATTTTCATATTTACAAATACTAAAACTTGTGAATAATTGTTTGAACCAATGATATATGATAGTGCTGCTGCTTTATTAGCTTCATCTACCAAAACAATTTGTTGATCGATGATTTTTACAGCTGATCTTTGTTGAGCAACTTCGATTACAACTGGATCTTTTAAAAATTCTTTTGCAAGTTTTTTTACATTTTGATTCATAGTTGCAGAGAACATCATGATTTGTCGTTTCGGACCTACATTTGGAAGAATTTTTTCAATATCTTCTAAAAATCCCATATCAAGCATTGTATCAACTTCGTCAATTACTACAGTCGTAACACTTGATAGATCAACTGTTCCATTTTTTAAGTGTTCCATTAGTCTTCCTGATGTTGCCACTAAAATATCGATACCTTTTGCTATTTTTTTCTCTTGATCTTTTGTTGAAACTCCACCAACCATTGCAAGAGATGATATATCCATATATTTTGAAAAATCTTCAACTGCTTTTGATATTTGACTTGCTAATTCTCTTGTAGGAACTAAAATTAAAGTTCTAAGAATAGTTTTTGTTTGTTTTGTTTCTAATAATTCTGCTAATATAGGTAATAAAAATGCAGCAGTTTTACCTGTACCACTTTGAGCAGCTGCTAATATATCTCTTCTTTTTAAAGCAATTGGAATAGCTTTTTTTTGTATTTCCGTAGCTTCTTCATAGTCTAAATCTTTTAGTGCACTTATGATTTTTTCATCTAAGTTCATTGATGTAAAAGTTTTAATAATACTTCCTTCTAATCTTAATTTTTATCTATTGTATCTAAATTTTGATTAGAATATAATATTATTGTTTTTAGCCCTTATTACGAGGGCTTTCAATCTATTTTTAGTTTTTTTTAGATAATATAGAAAACTAATTAAATAAATATTTGGATAAATAAAAATGACTGTTAAAATTACTTTACCCCACGATAATTCTTATGAAATTTTTATAGATGAATTAAATGAAATTTACTTTGATAGAAAAGTTGTAATTGTTACAAATCCAACTGTTAGTGGATTTCATTTAGATTATTTAAAATCAAAATTAAATGCCAAAGAGCTTAGTGTTTGTATAATCCCTGATGGAGAAGAATATAAACATATGCAAACAATCGAAGATATTTTAGCTCACTGTTTTACACAAAGACTTGATAGAAAATCATTACTTGTGGCTTTCGGTGGTGGTGTTATTGGTGATATGACTGGTTTTGCAGCTTCAATTTATCAAAGAGGAATTGATTTTGTTCAAATTCCAACAACGCTACTTTCCCAAGTTGATGCAAGTGTTGGTGGAAAAACAGGTATAAATAATAAGTTTGGTAAAAACCTAATTGGTGCTTTTCATCAGCCAATAGCTGTTTATATTGACCCTTCTATGCTTAAAACTCTTCCAAAAAGAGAGTTTGGTGCAGGTGTTGCAGAAATTGTAAAAATGGCAGTTACTTTTAATAAAGATTTTTTTGAATGGTTAGAGCAAAATGATTTAAATGATGAAAAAAATATTAGAATAGCAATTGCAAAATCTGTTCAAACAAAAGCAGATGTTGTTTCTCAAGATGAAAAAGAGTTAGGAATACGAGCAGCTCTAAACTATGGCCATACTTTTGGACATGTAATTGAAAATGAAACAAACTATAATACATATTTACATGGTGAAGCTGTTGGAATTGGTATGTGCATGGCAAACGCACTAGCAGTGAAAATTGGACTTATGAGTAAAGATGAAGAACTAAGAGTAAAAAATTTATTAGAAAAATATGATATCCCAACAACTTATAAAATCAAAGATGTTGAAGATTTTTATGAGCATTTTTTCTTAGATAAAAAGTCACTGGATAATAAAATAAAATTTATTCTTCCAATAGGATTAGGAGATTGTAAAATCACTAATGAAATTACAAAAAATGATGTTATACAAATATTAAAAGGTTTTTAAATTGATTAAGAAAATATTAATTTTAGTATTATTTACTTGCTTTGTTTTTGCAGAAGAAGAAGCACCTCTTAGTACAACATCTTCAGTTGTTGTTGATAAAAAAGACAAAGCTGAAGTCAAACAAATCGAACAAAAGATTATAAAAGAAAAATATGATGAAGCTCAAAAAGAGCTTGAATTAAAAAGAAAGCAAGAATTACAAGACCTTAAAACAAAAGAATTAGATATGCAAAATATTTCACAAATCAATGTTTTGCTTGAAAAAATATCAAAAATAGATTTTGAATTAAAAGATAATATTTTATTAAAAAGATATTCAAATTATGTTTCATACAGTAAAATTTCTACTGAATTAGCTTCATTAAAAGATTCTTTAAAAAGAAAGAATAATACTATTGAAGAACAAGTTTATCAATTACATAATAAAATTAGAGTAAAAGAAAACGAGCTTGAATTAATAAATGAATATAAAGGTTCACCAATCGGAGGCCTTATAAATCCTCCTGAAATTGGTATATATGAAAATATAACAAATCCTTTTGGAATTATTAACGCTTTATCACATATTAAAAAATTAGAAAACAATAAGAAGCAATTTAATACTTTGGAAAAAGAGATTGATGTTCTTACTCTTAGGCTAGATGAAGAATTAGTTCTATATTTAGAATTATTTAATCTTGATCAAAAAGCAGAATATAAAGAAAAAATCACTTTCTTAGATAAGCAGAAAAAAGATTTTTCAATGGTTCTTGAGATTGTAACAACAACAGAAGAAGTATATACAAGAAAAATTGAACAAGTTATTTTAGAGATAAAAAATCAAATATCTCAACAAATTCAAAAAATGTTGGTTATTTTTATAATAATAGTAATTTTATCTGTTATTGCATTTTTAGTAAAACTTGCATTAAAAAAATATTTTTCTCAAAATGAAAATTATTATATGACAAACAAAATAATCAATTTTACTTTGTTCTTTTTGATTATTATGGTTTTACTTTTCTCATATATTGACAATGTTTCATATTTAGTTACTATTCTTGGATTTGCATCTGCTGGTATTGCTATTGCTCTAAAAGATTGGTTTATGTCAATTTTTGGATGGATGGTTATAGTAACTTCTGGATCTATTCAAGTGGGAGATAGAATAAAAGTAAATAGAAATGGTGTTGAAGCTGTTGGAGATGTTCTTGATATTTCATTATTTAAAATTACAATTAGAGAAGATATTACACTTACTTCATATACAACAAATAGAAGAACAGGAAGAATTTTCTTTATTCCAAATAACTATATCTTCTCTGAAATGATAGCAAACTATACACACTCAGGTCTTAGAACTGTTTGGGATGGAATTGATATTGCTATTACATTTGATTCAAATCACAAAAAAGCTCAAAGATTAGCTAGAGATATTTTAAAGCATTATTCAAAAGGTTATACAGATATAACAAGAAAACAGTTATCTAAAATGAGAAATAAATATCAATTAAGAGCAACAGGAGTTGAGCCTAGAGTTTTTACTTTTGTTGAACCTCACGGTATTGTTATCTCATCTTGGTATTTAACAAACTCATACGCAGCGCTTGTTTTAAGAAGTACAATAAGTCCAGAGATTTTAGATGCATTTATGAAAGAAGATGATATTCATATTGCATACCCAACTCAACAAATTAATATTAATAGAACAGATAATCCTTATGGTGTAGCTTCAAAAAGAAGAGAGCAACCAAAAGATTTAGAAGATGAAATAATTAGAAGATAAATTAGGAATAAATATTTATGAATTTTGCAAAAGAAAAACCAAAAGTATATTTTAAAACTTTTGGTTGTAGAACAAACGTATTTGATACTCAAGTTATGATGAGTAATTTAAAAGATTTTGAAGTAACACAAGATGAATCTAAAGCTGATGTTGTTATTATTAACTCATGTACAGTTACAAATAGCGCTGATAGTACAGCTCGTGGTTATATAAGTGGACTTAAAAAACTTCCAAAAGACCCAAGGGTTGTATTTACTGGATGTGGAGTTTGGACTAAAGGTGAAAATCTTTTTAAAGAAAATAAAGTAGATTCACTTTTTGGACACTCTGAAAAAGAAAAGATTAATGAGCTTTTATTACAAGAAGAGAGATTTTTCCATGCAGGTGATTTAACACATATTGATGAAACTATTGTTGAAGAATTTGTAGGTAAGAGTAGGGCATTTATCAAAATCCAAGAGGGTTGTGATTTTAGATGTTCATATTGTATTATTCCTTATGTAAGAGGAGATGCAAGATCTTATAGTGAAGATAAGATTCTAGAGCAAGTTACAACACTTGCTGCTAATGGTTTTGGAGAGTTTATTTTAACTGGAACAAATGTTGGATCTTATGGTAAAAAACAACACACTTCAATGGCAAAACTTCTTAAAAAAATGTCTTTAATAAAAGGTGTTAGAAGAATTAGAATGGGAAGTATTGAACCTATTCAAATTGATGATGAATTTAAAGAAATTATAAATGAGCCATTTATGGCAAAACATCTTCATATTGCTCTTCAACATACTTCAAAAGAGATGTTAAAAATTATGAATAGAAGAAATAAAGTATTATCAGATTTAGAACTTTTTGAGTTCCTAAAAGAAAATGGTTATGCATTAGGAACTGATTTTATTGTTGGACATCCAGGTGAAACAGATGCATTATGGAAAGAAGCTATGGAAAATCTACATAAATTTCCTTTAACTCATATTCATGCCTTTACTTATTCAAAAAGAGATGGAACACCAAGTGCAACTATGAAGCCTGAAGTAAAAGGCGATATTGCAAAAATAAGATACAATGAATTAACAAAAATAATTGAGCAAAAGAACTATGATTTTAGAAAAGCAAATACTAAAACATTAGAAATTTTAATAGAGCAAGAAAAAAATGGAAAATATATAGGGTTTGATCAATTTTTTAATCAAATAGAAATTGATTCACCTGTAGATTTAATTGGGGATTGGGTTTTTATAGATGACTATGAAGTAAAGGCTGATAAAAATGTCGCAAGATTCAAATAATAAAGATTTAGAAAAAAATTTAGAAAAAAACTTTAAATTGATGGCTATGTCAGCAGTTGTATTGCTGATATTATTTGTTTATACTATTTATAAAAGTAGTTCACATATTCAAGGTAGTTCTTATTATATAGGAATTATCTTCTTATTTATTCTACTTTTTTTAGCTTTATTATTAAAAGTAAAACAAGACAAAGTAAGAGCATTTTTTAATAAGGGTAAAAAAGAAGAGAAATCAGCTTTTGATACTGAACTTACAAAAAGTCAAGCAAAAGTAGTGCAAGATGATTTAAACTCAAATATACAAGCTGTTAGTTCTAATATTACCTTTAAAGATATAGCTGGGATAAAAGAGATAAAAGAAGAGCTTGAAGAGATTGTTGATTTTTTAAATAATCCTAAAAAATATCTTGAATTTGGTATAAAACTTCCAAAAGGTGTTCTATTAGTAGGACCTCCGGGTGTTGGAAAAACTTTGATAGCACGTGCCGTTGCAGGTGAAGCAGATGTTCCATTTTTTTATCAAAGTGGTGCTAGTTTTGTACATATTTATGTTGGAATGGGTGCAAAAAAAGTTCGTGAACTTTTTGCAAAAGCAAAACAAAATGCTCCTGCTATTATATTTATTGATGAAATTGATGCCGTTGGAAAAGCAAGAAGTGGAAAATCAAATGATGAGAGAGAATCAACATTAAATGAACTTCTAACTCAAATGGATGGATTTGATGGAGATAATGGAGTTATTGTAATAGCTGCAACTAATAAAATCGAAGTTTTAGATGATGCTCTTTTAAGAGCAGGAAGATTTGATAGACGTGTTCATGTTGGTCTTCCAAATATTGATGATAGAAAGAAAATCTTAGAGTTATATTTAAATAATAGAAATCATGAAATAAATATTGAAAGATTAGTTAATGAAACAGCAGGATTTAGCTCAGCAGCACTTGCAACTTTAATTAACGAAGCTTTATTAAATATGATTAAAAATGACAAAAAAATACTTGATAATGATGATATTTTAATTGCAAAAAACAAACTAGAGTTTGGAAAAAAACAAATAAAAATATTAGATGAAAAACAAAAAGAAATTTTATCTATTTACCAAGCTAGCAAAGCGTTTATTTCAAAAACAAAAGTAGCTTTATTTGATGAAAGTGTTCAAAAACTAAATTCAGCATATCCTTCATATCATGAATTATGTGAAAATATTAAAAGAGATTTAGCGGGATTCATTGGTGTTGAAGTTATAAAAAAAGAAAAATACGCAATAAATCATGAAGATTTAGAATCAGCTTTTAAAACAGCAACTGATGTAGTTAATAAATACAAAATGGTAAATTCCGTTGAAGATCTTCTTACAAATATAAAAAATGAATTAAGATCTGAACTATCACAAAATGCTGAAGAAATAAATAGATTAAAAAATGTAATGCTTAAAAACGAGGTAATTACTCTTGATGATATCTAAAAAATACTTTTCAGGTTTCTGTTTTTTTGAAGAATCTGAATTATTTAAAGATTATATAATTCAAAATGATTTTACAGTTTCAGGTTTTTCTTATGGGGCTGTAAAGGCTTTTGAAGATGTCTTAAATTCAAATAAAAGAGTTGATAAACTTCAACTTTTTTCTCCCGCTTACTTTCAAACTAAAGATGAAAAATTTAAAAGAACCCAAGTTATGTATTTCAAAAAAGATGCAAATGCCTATTGTCAAACTTTTTTATCAAATGTTCTTTCTCCTCTAGATTTAGATATTTCAAAGTATTTCAAATTAGGAAGTATTGAAGAACTACAAGAACTTCTTTATTATGAATGGAGTGAAGAAAAGCTTCAAAAGCTTATTGAAAAAGGTGTGAAGATTGAAGTTTATTTAGGTGGAAATGATAAAATAATTGATGCTTCAAAAGCACAAGAATTTTTTAAAGAATTTGCAACGGTATATTATATAAAAGAAAAAGGACATTTATTATGAGTGAAAAAATAGCAAAAATTGGAATTATTACAGCTTCAGATAGAGCAAGTAAGGGAATCTACGAAGATTTATCAGGAAAAGCAATTATTGATACTTTAAATGATTATTTAACATCTTCTTGGGAACCTATTTATAGATGTATTGAAGATGATCAAAAAACTCTTGAAGATACAATGAAAGATTTAGTTGACAATGAAAAATGTTGTTTAGTTGTAACAACAGGTGGAACAGGACCAGCAACAAGGGATGTAACACCTGAAGCCACAGAAGCTGTATGTGATAGAATGATGCCAGGTTTTGGAGAGTTAATGCGTGCTGAGTCTTTAAAGTTTGTACCAACTGCTATTCTTTCAAGACAAACAGCAGGTCTTAGAGGAAGTTCATTAATAGTAAATCTTCCTGGAAAACCAAAATCAATAAGAGAGTGCTTAGATGCAGTTTTCCCTGCAATCCCTTATTGTATAGATTTAATGGAAGGACCATTTCTAGAGTGCAATGAAGAGGTTATAAAACCATTTAGACCTAAACAAAAATAAATTAGGAGTTTGTTTTGAAAAATATATTTTTATCGATAGTGGTGGCAATAGGATTTTTTTTCCTTTCAAATATGTTTTTTAATACTCAACATTCTACTTTAATAGCTTTGATTGTTCTTTTTGTAATTTTATGGACAAATGAAGCTTTACCAATTGGAGTAGTTTCACTACTTCCTATTGTGTTGTTTCCAGCTTTTGGAATATTGGACATAAAAAGTGCAACTACAAATTATTCTAATACTACTATATTTTTATTTATGGGTGGTTTTATGATTGCAATCGCCACTCAAAAGATAAATTTGCATAAATATATTTCAAATAAATTATTAACAATCTTTCCAAATACTCCAAGGGGAATGATATTCTCATTATCCATAACAGCAGCACTTCTAAGTTCTGTTTTATCAAACTCAACAACAGCTTTACTTTTACTTCCTATTGCTATATTTTTAACAGAAGATTTAAAATTTAAAGCTAGACTTGCCCTTGCTATTGCTTATGGTTGTAGTATTGGAGGTATTGTTACACCAATTGGAACACCACCAAATTTGATACTTTTAGGCTTTATGCAACAACACTCAATTGAACCAATTGCTTTTATTCAATGGATGTTTTTAACAGGCCCTTTGGCTTTATTAATGCTTATTGTTATACCTTTTATTTTGTCTTTGGGTTTAGGTGATGTTGTTCTTGACAAAGAGATAAAAGCAAAAGAAGTTTTATTACCAAAGCAAAAAAGATTATTATTTATACTACTAGGTTTGGTTATTACACTTTTGGTTAATTCAAAAATTGAGCCTTATTATTCAGGACTTGGTTTAGATGAAACTGCTATATTATTAAGCTTTGGACTTTTGATGTTTGTTCCAAAAATTGGCTTTATTGAGTGGGAAGATGCTAAAAATATTCCTTATGAGATTATCTTCTTATTTGGAGCAGGATTTACAATAGCAGCAGCTTTTTCAAAAACAGGTCTTGCTAATGAAGTTGCAAATTATATGTTGTCTTTAACAGATTTACCAGTGATTTTACTTATTTTAATAATCGCTAGTATGATTACATTTACAACTGAAATCACATCAAATACAGCACTTATTTCAATTGCTTTGCCAATAATCTATTCACTAGGACAAGTTGCAAATATAAATATGACTCTAATTCTAATGGTAGCCACAATCTGTGCTTCATATGCTTTCATGCTACCAATCGCCACTCCACCAAATGCAATAGCCATGAGTAGCGGAGCTGTAAAAGTAAAACAAATGGCAAGTTTTGGGTTTTTTATAAATATTCTGGCAATTTTAATGGTAACAGTTGTTGCTTTGGTTTATTGGCAGTATTTTTTATAAAAATTAATCAGCTAAAAGATATTTCTCTTAAAATTAACAAACAACAATTACTCTCCAAAATTAGCAAAAGCAGCTTCGATACTTGGGATATTTTTGTAGTTGGTTTTTGTTAGTCTTACATTTTTTGTTTTAAGATCGCATATTGCGATTCTAAAGCTAGAACCCATATATGGCTCCACAACACAGACAATTTTATCTTCTATTTGTCTTGTTGTATAAATAGTGCCTTGTAACTCTCTAAAAAAATATTTTGGATAACTTAGTGGCGTGATTTCTACAACATCTATAGACTCTTGATTATCAAGAGTTTTCACTTTATTCATAGCTTTTTCATAACTATCAAATTGGACGCACCAATCATCAAATTTTTTATTAAAATGTTCTAAATCTTCATCTAGAAATCCACCTGCTAACGATTGTAAAGTAAAAATAGACACAACACACCTTGATATTTATAGTTTTAAAAATTGATTTTAGCATATTTAACTTTTAAACTTGTGTATGAGGGGGATGCTAGTGTTTCATTTTGTTGTATTATTTTGAAAAATACCAAATAAACTATATAAGTTTATTTGTATATATTTTGTTTTGAAAGCTATTTTGTAGTTTATTGAGCCAGAATAAAATCTTTGTATTGTTTAGCAGTGTTATAGCTAATAGCAGCTGTTTTAGCCACACTATAAACTGTAATATCTCTATCTTCAAATCTTAACATATTAACTGCATTTGTTATTGCATTTCTACTTTTTCTTCTTTTTGCTATGTTTGCTTTATTTGTAGCTTTTATTTTCTTTGGTGTACACGATAAAATTGACTTCTTAAACTCTTCATTAAATCTCTCATACAACGATATATCATTTTGAACTAAGATTTTTTGAATATTGTTAAATTCTTCGTTTGTTATTGTTATTCTCATATGTTTCCTATCTTTTTTTGTGGGGCGGAAGTATACAAAAATAAACTTAAATATATCTCAAATTGTTATAACGTTTTGAGATATATTTTCATAGACTAATAAAACTTAGTATTTAAAATAAGATCTTCTAACTTACAAAAAATTCATATTAATATTATTCCCTTTTAGATATAATCGCACCATGCAAAATATATTAAAAAAACTAGACTTAATTGATTATTTAGATAGTTTTTCAAAGCTTATGGCTAGGGAAAAATCTATCATTTTAGAAGGTGATATTAATCTTCATCACAAACTTATAAGTGAGTTGTCAAAATTTGACATAAAAGCACCCAATAAGATTGAAAATTTAGATTCTGCTTTGATGCATATTCAAAAGCAGGGTATTTTAAAAATGGATGATATTTTTGAATTTATTAAAATAATAAACTATTTTAGATATCTAAAAAAATTTAGTTTCGATGGAAAACTAGCAGAGTGGATTGATAAGATTACTATACCAAATGAAATAGTAAAGATTTGCGAATACTTTGATGATAAAGCAAATTTAAAAGATGGAGTAAATGAATCTTTTGACAATATCAAATACGCTATTTCAAAAAATAAAGAAGCTATAAAACAAAATTTATACAAGATTATTAACTCTCCAAAGATTAGAACATATTTGGTTGATTCACAAGTTCATTATATAAATAGTGAAGAATCTTTATTGGTAAGAGGTGGTTTCAATCATGTATTAAGTGGATCAGTTATAAATAGATCTAATTCTGGATTTTTTTATGTTGTACCTCATAGTATTAGTGATTTAAAACAAAAACAAAGTGATTTAAAAAACAAACAAGAAGAGATTTTATATAAAATCTGTAAAGAGATATCTTCACTTTTTGAGAAGAATTTATTATTTTTGAAATTTATAAATAAAGAGTTTGATAGATTTGATCACTATCAATCAAGACTATTTTTCTCAAAAATAAATGATAAGAATTTTATACTTCCTTCAAAAAACAATGTAAATAGACTAGTTGATTTTTGTCATCCAGCATTGCATAATGCAAAACCTATAAGTATTGATTTTACGAAATCAGTTGTTATGATAACAGGGGTTAATGCAGGGGGAAAAACAATGATGTTAAAATCTATTTTAACAGCTGTTTTTCTATCAAAATATTTGATTCCATACAAAGCGCATCATGATACAACAGTTACAAATTTTAAATCAATAAATGCAGTTTTAGATGATCCTCAAAGTGTAAAAAATGATATTTCTACTTTTGCAGGTCGTATGGTTGAGTTTTCAAAACTTTTTGGAAGTAAAAATGCGATCGTAGGAGTTGATGAAATAGAACTAGGAACAGATTCAGATGAAGCTGCTAGTTTATTTAAAGTAATAATTGAAGAATTAATTCAAAGAGATATCAAAGTTATCATCACAACTCACCATAAAAGACTGGCAGCTTTAATGGCTTCAAATGAAGATGTAGAGTTAATAGCAGCTTTATATGATGAAGAAAACAGAAGACCAACTTATGAGTTCTTACAAGGAACTATTGGACGATCTTATGCTTTTGAAACAGCTTCTAGATATGGAATACCTCAAAATGTTGTAAATAGAGCAAAAGAGGTTTATGGAGATGATAAAGATAAACTAAACGAGTTAATCGAACGAAGTAGTTCATTAGAGAGAGAATATAAACAAAAAATTGCAAAACTTGATGAAGAAATTGCAAATATGCAAAGAATATCAGGAAATCTAAAAGATCAAAAAGAAAAATTAGATGAGCATATTTATTCAGAAAAATCAAAACTACACAAAGAGTACAACGATGCAAGAGATGAAGCTAAAAAAGCTATAAAAGCAAAATTAGTTAGTGAATCTCACCAACATTTAAATATTGCCCATAAAAAAGCAGTTGAGATTAAAACAGAAAAAATTCAAGAGCCAGTTGTTCTAAATGTAGGGGATAGGGTAAAATACAGAAACACAAAAGGCGTAATTGTTTCAATAAAAGGTACAAAAGCTTTTATTGAAAATGATATGGGTATGAAAGTACAAGTTGTACTTGCTGATTTAAGTAGAAGTGGAAATCCTCCACCTCCAAAAATTCCTACAAAAAAAGCAACAGTGACAATCCAACGACCAGAATCTGCAAGTATCAAACTTGATTTACATGGACAAAGAGCAGAAGAAGCACTTGAAAATCTTGATAAATTTTTATCTGATGCTTTATTATCAGGATTTGAAGAGGTTTTAGTTTATCATGGAATTGGTACTGGAAAACTAGCATTTGCAGTTAAAGAGTATTTGAAAAAACATCCAAAAGTTAGAGGTTTTGAAGATGCTCATCCTAGTAGTGGTGGATTTGGAGCGAAGGTAATTAAGCTATAAAAGCTTAATTATCTAAGATATTTATATAAGAGATTTTACAAAATCTTCCATAGTTTTATTTGCAGTGTCATTTGGTGCTTCTAAAAAGTTTACTACAAATGAATCTTCTAATTCACAAACACCAATACTTCTTGGTCTTACTGCTAAAACTTCAGGAGTTGGTATCTCTTTTCCAAAACAAAATACTATATTTTTTGCAGCTTTTATATTTGGATTAATTTCTCCATCTTTTAATGATGAAGTGTGTTTGTATTGATCAAAAATAGCTATAAAAGCTATAACAGGATGTGCATCTATTTTCACTTGAAGTGCTGAAATAATTTCATCTACACTTTTATATTGAAGCTCACTTTTTTTATATTCGATTTCAAATATATGATATTTTTCTTTAAAAACTTTTTGTTTCATTTCTTTTTTCCTTTTATTTATTTAATGAAGTAAACGATTTCATCGCACAATTCATTCTATCTTCTATATCATTTCCATCTAAATTCATATAATCAGATTGAATCTTATATACTAATTTATTGTCATATTTAAATTCAAATACTAAATATCCCGCATATGATTTAGCATCGTTATTTTTTTTACCCTTGTCTTCTTTGTCATTTTCATAAATATAGTAATCTATTAATAGCTTTTTATCATCACTATTTGTTTGAGCACTTGTCTCTATATAGCCTTTTATGATTTTTTCTAGTTTTTCATCAGCTTGTTCTTTTGTAAGAATATTTACTAAATTACTTTTCATAAATTTAGAGTATTCAATTGATGATTTGATAGTATAGTTATTTGATTTTAATAAATTAACAGCTTCTTTTAATGGTTGTTCAATATTTATTTTTTCAAAGGTAGTTGTTTTTGATTGGCATTCAATTCTTTTTGTTTTTATGCTTTTATTTGCTTGTTTATATACACCATAAGCTACAAAAGTCATTATTACAATTAAAATTATAGGTAATATTTTATTCATGATTTTTTATCCTTAAAAAACTTTAAAGGATATTATCACATAAAGAATAATAAGTCAATATTATTCTTTATATATAAGTAAATATTATAATATTTATTTGATTGTTTCTATATCAATTTTAACAGATGCACTAGACGTTTCCATTTTATCTGTTATAATGATTTGTTTAGTGTCTATTTTTTTCTCTTTAATTAAATAATTTTTGATATTTAATATTCTATTTTTTGCTATTTGTTCAAGCTCTTTTAATTCTGCTTTTTCTTTTAGTACTTCTTTTTCAAGCTCTTCTTTTTTTAGATTAATATCTTTTGGATTATCTTCTAAATATTTTTTCTCTTTTAATGCATACTCTTCTTTTTGGTTATCATAAGAAGCTGATATTTTGATTGCTAATTCAGGTTTAGCTGTTAAAATCTGTGCTATTTTATCTAGAGTCTCTTTTTGAATAGGAGTTATCTCATCATGTGCTAAATTAAAATCAACGCTATCTATTTCATCTGGACTAAAGTTGAATATTGCTCCAAGAAGTGAAAAAGGAGCTGTTACAGCCTTTGTCATAAGGTTTATAAATGCATTCCATACTATTGAACCTATTGAGAACGTAGGGTCATCTACATTTCCAGAAACAGGAAGTTTAATATCGATAATTCCTTGTGAATTTTTAAGAAGTGTTACTGCTACATCCAAAGGTAAAGAAACAGCATCAGGACTTTGAACTGAGTTTCCTAATTCTAATTTAGAAATAGTGATATTGTTTTTAGCATCAAGATTTGATTTTTCAATGTTATATTTTAAATCCATATCTAACTTACCACTTTTTATTTCTCTCCCAACAAATTTTCCAGTATATGGAGTGAAGTTTGACATTGCAATATTGTTAAAAATCATATTTATATCTGTTAATACTTTGATATTATTTGGATGTACGATTCCCGTAATTTTTGCAACACCATATTTATCAACAGTACCATTTACATTTAGTGTACTTGTACTTGATTCTGTATTTTTAAATTCAGATATTTTTCCATTTAATTTTGTAACTACAGTTTTAAATGGAACTGGTAAGTTTTTATCTTCAAAAGAGAAAACTGCATTATTTATATTTACAGGTCCTATATTTATTTTTGTTTGAGCTGAATCATCTTTACTTTTACTTACAACTTTTTGATTTGTTACTTCTTTTGTACTAGGTTTTGTAGCCGCTGTTTTTGGAAGAGTTATAGCAATATTTGGATTGTTTAAATCTGTTTTTTCGATTTTAAATCCAGCATTACTATTTGATAGTTTCTTGATTTGTAGATCTATTTTTTTTGCTTCAATTTTTGTATTGCTACTTGTATCTAAAAAATCAAGATCTGGCTCTATTAGTTTTACTGAATCTATTACTAATTTATCATTTATTTTTGAGATATTAGAAACATAAAGTTCCATATTGTTTGCATCAATTTTTAGATTATTAGTATTATCAACAAACTTTACAGAAGGTTTTAATAGAGTGATTTCTTTTAGTAAAATCTTTGAATCATTTATAGAAAATGAATCTAAATCCAAATTTATATTAGAAGTTTTAACATTCATCTTAGCTTTTTCATCATCAAAATCTATATTAGGTGTTTTTAAATTTATAGAGTTAATAGAAGTTTTAGCGCCTTCAATTGCCAAGGCATTTACATCAAGATCTATCTTTGCTGTTGAAACGCTCATTTTAGATTGTTTATCATCAAAATCTAAACTAGGTGTTTTTAAACTTATTGATTTTATAGAAGTTTTTGCATCTTGAATAGTTAAGGTATTTATACCAAGATCTACAGTAGATGTTTTAACACTCATATTAGATTTTGTATCATCATATACAATACTTGGCATTTTTAGTGCAATAGAAGCAATAGAAGTTTTTGAGTTATCTACTATTAGATTATTTACGTTGATATCGACATTTGGAGTTTTAACACTCATTTTAGAGTTGTTATCATTAAAATCTAAACCAGGTGTTTTAAGTGTAATTGAGTTTAGTGATGTTTTACCATTATCTATTTTTAGACTATTTAATGCAATATCTGTTTTCTTTGTAGCTAAAGAAAAATTAGCTTTTTTATCATCTAAAGAAAAGTTGTCTTTTGTAATCTCTATTTTATTGATATCTAGGATATTTTGTTTAAGAGTTAATTTATCAAGATTTATATTTGCATTTTTAGAGTTAATTGATAATTTATTTTTATTATCATTATAACTTAGGTTTGGATTTGCTAGTTTTAATGAACTTAAATCAATATCTGAATCTTTGATTTTTAAACTATCAAGACTTATATTAAAAGCTTTTGTTTGAGCAATACTGTTATTTACTTTATCATCAAAAATAAAATCACTATTGTTTATTTTTACATTAGCAAGACTAATATTCCACGCTTTTGAAGCTTCAACTTCTGCGCCTTTTATTTCTACTTCTAATTCTTTTGAAACAGTTTTATCTTCTGTTGATTTTTTTTCTTCAACTTTTGCTACTTGTTCATCAGATACTTTTGTTTCACTATCTTTTTTTTCTTCTTTGATTAGATTTGCAAAATTTAATCCATCTTTATTTGTAATCATATTTGCTTTTAGAGCATCAAAGTTTACATCTTCTATTCTGATGTTTTGTCTATCTAAGTTAAAAACAAAAGTTTTGATATCTAATTTTGCAAGATTTAAAATATCAGTTTCATTTTGTTTTAAATTTATATTATTAAATTCAAATCTATCACTATTTATATTTAAAGCGAAATCTTTATTTGAATGAAAGTCATAGTTTAGTTGTAAATTTAGATTTGCATTTTCATCTAAATCAAAATTTAATATATCTTTTTTATAAGTTAAAAGTTCTTTTAATCTTAAATCTTCAATTAAAATTTTTCCATAACCTCTAAATGGCTCAAGTTTAAAAGCTCCACCAATAGTGATATTTGTATTGTCATTTAATTTAAGTTTTAAATCATTTGAAGAAAGAATATCATTGAATGTTCCTAAATCATAAAGGGTATAATTTATATTTTTCAAACTCAAACTATATGGATTTTCTTCTTGATTTATGTAGTTTATATTTGCATTTTCTAAAGTTATTTTAGAAATTAAGAAGTCTAACAATTTTGAATTTGGATCTTCTTCTTTTACTTCCTCTTGCTCTTCTTGAGGTTTTACAAGTTTTGTTAAGTTTATTTGACCATCTTTTTCTTCAATAACGTTAATTATAGCATCTAATAATGAAACATTTTCAAAGCTTACATTTAGATTTTCTATTGATTTTAATACTCCAAAATCTACTGCAAACTCTTTAAATGAAATTGTAGGCTCATTATTTGAATCACTTAATTTAAAATTATGAATTTTTAGGTTGAAAGTAAATGGATTAAATTCGATTTTTTCAAGAGTTGTTTTTTGTGTAAGATTTTCATCTAAGTTTTTTACTAATTGGTCTTCTAAAACAGTAGGGATAATCTTAAATCCTATGGTTATATAAATAGCTAATACAAAGCAAAGCCAATAAAATGATTTCTCTAGTTTTCCCATAAAGGATCCTTTTTTTGTAAATAACAAGTGTAAATTTTAATTATTATAACAAAATAAAGCTAAGTTAGATAAAATTCTAGTTACAAAAAGGATACATAAAAATGACTATTATAGAATTATTTCAAAAATTATTAAGATTTAAATCAATTACTCCAGACGATGATGGAGCATTTGACTTTATAGAAGAGTACTTAGGTGATACATGGACTTGCATAAAATTCGATATGGAAGGAGTGAAAAATAGATTTTATTATAAAAAATTCAATGAAAATTCTCAACATCTATGTTTTGCTGGTCATATCGATGTTGTTCCTGTAGGAAGTAACTGGGAAATAGATCCATTTGCAGCTGAAATCGTAGATGGAGTTATAACAGCACGTGGAACACAAGATATGAAAAGTGGAGTTGCTGCATATTTGTACGCTTGTAAACACGCAAAAAATTTTGATGGAATACTAAGTATTTTGATGACAAGTGATGAAGAAGGTGAGGGAACTTACGGAACTATCAAGATGTTAGAACACCTAAGAGAAATAGACTTTATACCAAATTATGCAGTTGTAGCAGAACCAACTTGTGAAGAGGTTTTTGGTGATGCGATAAAAGTAGGAAGACGTGGAAGTATAAATGGATATATCACTATAAAAGGAAAACAAGGACACGCAGCATATCCAGAAAAATGTATAAATCCAGTACATAACTTTGCTCATGTATTACCTCAAATAGCAGGACACAATCTTGATAATGGAGATGAATATTTCGCACCTTCTAAAATGGTAATCACAGATATAAGAGGTGGAATGGAAGTTACAAATGTAACACCAAATGAACTAAAACTAATGTTCAACGTGCGAAACTCAACAAATACAACAAGAGAATCTGTAGAAGAGTTTATAAATAAAAACTTAGAAGGATTAAAATACGATTTTAGAACAACACAAGGTTCTTTCCCTTTTGTGACAAATAAAGAATCAAAAGTGGTAAAAGCTATGGAAACTTCAATCAAAGAAGTTCTTGGAATTACTACAAAACACTCAACACACGGTGGAACAAGTGATGCCAGATATTTTGGAGCATTTGGAATCGAAGCTATCGAATTTGGTGTGATAAATGACACTATTCATAGTACTGGTGAGAGAACTACTGTTAAAGAAGTAGAGGGATTGACTGCTGTTTTTGAGGATTTGATTCGGAAGTTTTAATAGAATATAAATTATAAATTCTTGTGTTATAATAGATAAAAAAATAGAAAGGAATCTGACTAAAATGAATAAAGAAGAGATATTAAAAGTGCTTAAAAGTAAAAAAGCTTCATATCATTTAAAAAACTTTATATTATTTGGTTCAGTTTCTTCTGCAACAAATACAACTAATAGTGATATAGATATAGCCTATATTGAAGATGATAAAACAAGATTGAATTTTGAAAGTTATTTAAAACTAGAAAATGAACTAGAAATTATATTTAATGCTAAAATTGATTTAATCAATTATAAAAAATTTAATCCACTTATTAAACTACACTCACAAAAAGATTTTATATATGTTTGATAGTAAAAATGTATTATACATACTTACAATGCTTGAAGCAATTGAAAAGATTTTTATATATTCTGCTGATTTTGAAAATGAAGAAAAGTTTTATTTAGCAAATAAACAATTAAATTTTAATGCAAGTGTAAACTTACTAATAGCAATAGGTGAAGAAAATAAAAAAATAGATGAAGAGCTAAAAACATCAAATAAAATCAATTGGAAAAACCTATCAGCTATGAGAGATAAGGTTTCTCATAACTATCGAGGAATTGATGAATCAATGGTATGGGAAATTATAAAAGATTATCTACCTACTTTAAAAATTTTATTAATAGAAATGTTACCTAAAATTGAAAATAGTGAGCTTTATATAAAAGAAGCATTAAAAACTCAATATTATGAAGAATTGCATTATTTGAAATAAATGATGATGTTTTGCTGTATAGCGAAGTTTTAGAAAAGGATTAAAAAATGGAAGATAACTTAACAAGATGTAGACAAAGATTTACAAATTATGAAAAATCTTTAGGGCATTTAAAAACTACTGTTGAAAAAGAGGATTTAAATGACATAGAAAAAGCAGGATTAATACAGTTTTTTGAAGTTACATTTGAACTGTCTTGGAAAGTAATGAAAGATTTTTTAACTGCTGAGGGATATGAAGTAAAAAGTCCAAGAGATAGCATAAAAACAGCTTTTGAATATGGTTTGATTGAAAATGGAACTTTATGGCTAGAAGCTCTTGAGAAAAGAAATCTTGCATCTCACACTTATGATGATAAAATTCTTGATGAACTAGAAGAGTTGATTATTCATACATATTATCCTATTTTAGATGATTTAAAAGAAGTTTTAAAGAAAAAATTATGATAGGACTTAGCCAAAAAGAACTAGAAATCCTAAAAGAAGTATTCAAAAAGTTTGATAATATAAAAGAGGTCATACTTTTTGGCTCACGTGCTTTGGGTAAGCATAGACCATCATCTGATATTGACCTTGCTATAAAAGGTAATGTTGATATAAATACTCTTTCAAAACTAAAATTCACCCTTGAAGAAGATACAAATTTACCTTATTTTTTTGATGTCGTGATTTATGATAATCTTGATAATTTGGAGTTGAAGAAGCATATTGATGAGTTTGGGAAAAGAATTTTATAATTAGATAATATTTATAGATATAATAAATAAAAATATAGGCTATATAATATCAAAATAAATGAATAAAATGAAAAATAATGCTTTATATTATCCTTATATAAACCCACCTAAATCAAAATGGCTTTTAGAAAAATTATTGTATTGGGATAGTATATCTTCGATAATACCTTCTCAAGTTGAAGATTCAAAGGATGAATTAGAGCCTTTAACTCAAAATTTGATTTCAGCAGGATTACTTAAACTAGTAGAACCATCTAAGTATGATTTATCTATTTTTCAGTCAAAATTTTTAAAAATAGCGAAAAAGTTTACTCCTCGTAATACTGCTAAAACTAGAATACATATTGAAAAAATTGGTAATTTATCTCATGAATTAACTGAACTAGGATTAATTGATTCTAAAGAATTTTCCTACCCATGGTTTAAAATGAATAGTGAGTTAGCTTTTATTTTTATGAAAATGTTAGCAGAAGAATTATCTAAAATACCAGATTTAAATGCTACTACAATAACAGATTCTTTACCTCAAAATATTGAAAAAGAGAGAATAAGAGAAGATGTTTTATCTTTTTGTATGCCTTTACCTAATGTTGATAAAATATCAATAGATAAAATTCTTAAATTTAAAGAAAAACATGCTCCTTTAATTATAAGGTTATAGAAATAGGATTGAAGAAATAACTTTAAATATAATAAATCAAGATGAGAAAACAAGAAAAGATAGATTTGAATTAGAAAAATCAAAGTTTAATGAAGAAATAAAAGAATTAAATGAAGCAATAAGTAGTAGTTGGAAGAAACCATTAATTGAAAGAATTATTATTCCAATTGTTAGTACGGTTGGAGGATATTATGGTGGAGGCTATATTGGTAGTGCAATTGGTTTTAGTTCAAGCATAGTTTCTCCTTTAATTGATAGTTTTAATAAGGAAAAAAATCCTTTATCATATTATACTAGTATGGAACGAACATTCTAATATTATCTATTATATTTGACAATACATAAATAAAATTATAAAATGTCTAATATATTTTACAAAAGTGATAAAAATGGATTTAAAAGAACTGGGCTTAGAAATAAAAAAATATAGAAAAGAAAACTCTATATCACAATCAAAGATTTGTGATGATTTAAAAATCTCACGAGCGACACTTTCTTCATTGGAAAATGGAAGAGGCGTGGATGTTGGGATAAAAAAAGTTATGCAAATACTTGATTATTTGGGTTATGAGTTTTGTATAAAACAAAAAAGTCTATTTCCTACTTTAGAGGATTTGAGAAATGAATGATTTTTTAACTGTAAAGGTTGATTCTAAAATATCAGGTGTTTTATCATTTGAAGAAAATGAATATATATTTTCTTACAAAACAGAAGATAAAAAAGATTTTATTTCACTTACTATGCCAGTTCGTACTAAATCTTGGAATAGTAAAAATCTTCATCCTCTATTTGAAATGCACTTACCTGAGGGTTACTTATTATCTATAATCAAAAAACACTTTTCAAAATTCACAAAAACTGATGATTTCGGTTTATTAAAACTTATGTCACCAAGTATAAAAGGAAGAGTCTCTTATGAACAAGATTTAAAAGTAGAGTTAAAACCTCTTGTTTTAGATGATTTACTTCACTCTTCAAATGAAAAACTATTTGATGAATTGGTATCTAGGTTTGCTTTAAATTCACCAATTTCAGGAGTTCAACCAAAGGTGTTAGCTCAAATAGAAAATAAAGCTACCTTAAAACTTGAAGATTATATTGTAAAATCTTGGGGAGAAGATTATCCAGAACTTGCACTTAATGAATACTTGTGTATGAGAGTAGTTCAAAAGGCAAATATTTGTGTTCCTGAGTTTTATTTATCACAAGATAGAAAGCTTTTTATTATGAAAAGATTTGATATAAAAGAGGACAATACTTATTTAGGTTTTGAAGATATGTGTGTACTTTTTGGGAAAAATCGTGATGATAAATACGAAGGAACTTATGAACAAATAGCAAAAACTATAAAAACTTTTGTATCTCCAAAATATAAAAAAGAGTCTTTAGAAAACTTCTTTAAAATGATAGTTATAAATTTTTTATTAAAAAATGGAGATGCACATCTTAAAAACTTTGGCTTAATTTATGATGATATTTCAAATATCAAATTAGCTCCTGCTTATGATGTAGTAACTACAACAGTGTATATTAAAAATGATATTCCAGCGCTTCATCTTTTAGGGAGTAAAAAATGGTGTAAAGAAAAACAACTTTTAAGATTTGGTATAGAATTTTGTGATTTAACAACAAAAGAGGTTAAAGAGCTTTATGAAATATGTTTAAAAGCAAGAGATAAAATTATAGAAGAAGCAAAAACTTATAAAAAAGATGAACATTTGTCAGAATTTATTGATAATTTAATTGAAAAATGGACATAAAAAAAAGAGTAGAAAATATTTTTAAAATGATAAAGTTAATTTATATTTTTAATAAAATAGCTTTAAATGATAAGTAAAATTATCATTTTAAATAAAAGGAGTTTAGTTTTGAAATTATATGAAATTGGTGAAAATATTAAAACATTGAGAAAAGCAAAAAAACTAACTCAAGAACAATTAGCCACTAAATGTGGCATCAGCAGAGTAACATTAGGAAAAGTTGAGCGTGGGGAGTTGGGAAATACATTTGTTAAAACTTTGGATATTATACTTGCTAGTTTGGGTTTGGAAATAGAGTTTAAAACTATTCGAGGTTTTGGATTGCCAAACCTTGATGAATTGTAAATTTTTATTATTAAAATAATATATTCAAAAAAGAGGAAATATAAATGAAAATATCAAAATTGTATGCAAACAATGACAATTTTAAAACCATAGTATTTGATAATGGTATAAACTTTATCTTATCAGATGCAAACGGTGTGGGGAAAAGCAGTTTATTTAAATTAATAGATTTTTGTTTGTTAGGTGATAAGCATTTTTTAGGTCATGAGCACTTTAAAGATTATATTTTTTATATAGAACTTCAAATTTCTTCAAATAGATATATAACTATTAAAAGACCAATAAAAAGTGGTAAAAATATAGAATTAAAAATCACTAAAGAAAAATCTATGCTTTTAGATGAAAAAGATTTTAATATAAAAAGTAGTCTGGGTGTTGCTAAAACTTTTTTTGAAAATAAAGTTAATTATTCTATAAATAAATTTAGAACATATATTACATACTTTTTAAGAGATGAATCAAATCAAAGTGATGCTTTTATATTATATAAACACTCAACTCTTCACGAAATAGAATACAAAACTATTATATCAAATCTTCTTGGTATTGATGGGCGTAAAATTAGAAGAAAATATGAACTAGATGAAATAATCAAAAAAGAAGATACAAATGCCACAACTTTAAAAAATGCGCAAAACGATTTGCAAAAAGTTATTGAAGAAAATAAAACATTAATTACTAGCCGTTTTATTGATAGATTGAAATACAATGTCGCAAAATATGGAAATATAATATTAAATAAAGAGGTAACTTTTTTAATTGATTTCAATACTTCAAATGATATAGAGTTTAGCTTCAAAATTGCAAATGAAAAAGTTGAAAGTGATGATCCTACTATAAAAAAACTTTTATGTTTAATCTTTTCATTTGCATTAGTTGATACATATGCTCAAAAAAGACTTATCAAATTTGTTGCTTTTGATAGCCCTTTTGATGGAAATAAAAACACTTATGAAGAGGGTATTTATCGTGCAATTAATCTCTTAAATAGAATTGGTATTCAAACTATCATCACATCAAATGAAAATGTTATTCGTATTCCTGAGATTTTATCAGAAATAAAAAATGAATATTTGACTGATTATTTTTCTAATAAAGATAAATTAATGGGTGATTTTTAAAGTTATAACTTATGTATTTCTTTAAAAAGTGCACCTTTAAATTCTACATTATCTTTTAAGTTTAGTTGAAACATAACATTAGGATTGGTGTATATATCTTTTTTCTTTATGTAATACTGACAATCAACATTTGTCATACTTACTAAATATTTAGTTCCAATATTAAAATCTGATAACCTTGAATTAGTAGTTAATAAATACTTGTTATCAGTTTTTTTTATTTTGTAGTCTTTAGTTATCAAATCCAATTGATCTTTGAAATCTATTATGTCTTTACCAGGAATTTGTGTATCTCCAGTTTTTTTTCTTCTAAATACCAGGCTAATATCAAAGTGGTTTTCTATTTCATTTATTGGAATAAGAAGTAAATCTTTTAGAGTCAATTTATTAAATTTATTCGAAGAGATTATCCATTCAACATCTTTATCCTTATAAATTGTTTTCACCCAGTTGAATAATATGCTATCACTAATATTAACATGAATTGATGCTGTATTGGTTCCTGCAAATAATGAATAATTTGAATTTAAATATTTTATTATCTCTTGTGTGTATGAATTTGAATAATTTTTACTTTTATCGCAAAATACAAACTTGCCATCAAGTGGCTCTAATACTATTTGTCCAGCTTGTGTTGGGCCAAATTTAGCTTCAATAGTTGTAATTAGATGATTTGATTTTCTTACTGTTATGTGGGATGTTGTTGAATCAAATCCACCTTCCATCGCAAAGTCAGCATTAAAATAATTGTTTAAAAAATCTGTTGCCTCATCTTGAAATATTTCCCACTTTTGTAATGCCATAATCTTGCCTTTAGAATAAATTGGGGTATTATAGCGCATCATTAACATATAGAAAATTTTTCATATGAAAGATTTCATTTTAAACTCTTAACATAAAAGGAAATAGCAATTGAAAACTATAGGATTACTAGGTGGAATGTCTTGGGAAAGTACAGCTTTATATTATAAACTAATCAATGAAGAAATAAAAAAACAACTGGGTGGATTACATAGTGCAAAGGTAGTTATTTATAGTATTGATTTTGATGAAATAGAAAAACTTCAACACTGTGGAAATTGGGATGAAACAGCAGTTATACTATCTGAAGCTGCAAAAAATATACAAAATGCAAGTGCTGATTTTCTTTTGATTTGTACAAATACTATGCATAAAGTTGCACCTGAAATCAAAAAGAATATTGATATTCCCATTTTACATATTGCTGATGCTACTGGTAAAAAACTTCAAGAAGAAAACATTGAAAAGATAGGTTTATTAGGTACTGCTTTTACTATGAAGCAAGATTTTTATAAAGAAAGAATAAACAATAACTTTAATATTGAAGTTATAATACCAAATGAATTGGATATGAATATTGTTCACAAAATCATATATGAAGAGCTATGTTTAGGTGTTCTAAAAGATGATTCTAAAAAAGAGTATCTAAGAATTATTGATAATTTAGTATCAAAAGGTGCACAGGGTGTAATCTTAGGTTGTACAGAAATCGGAATGCTGATAAAAAAAGAAGATACAAAAGTAAAACTTTTTGATACTACTTTAATCCATTCACTTGAAGCTGTAAAACAAGCACTATCTTAAATTCTACTAGATAATTAGCAAATAAATACAAGACACCTTAAAAAACCACGTCTCTACAGGTTGGGGAACATTCTAGAAAAACATGGAATCTAACCTTGTCTCTTTCTTATGGAATAAAGGCAATATTTCTAGACCTATTTTTTTAATACTCTCCTCTAAATTATCTTCATTTCTTCTAAAATGAAGTCCTATATGATTTACGCCAGCATCTTTCATTGCTTTTAGTTCTTCAATTAAACCATTTTTACCTGTACTAATTCCAAAATGATGTCTTACTATGGGAGCATCATCTTCATTAACTTTAAAATCTAAATGAATAAAACTAATATAAGGTTTTTCTTTTGAAGCCACTTCTCGATATTGTTTAACTCTTTTTTTATGATCTTCTGGACTTCCTGGATATGCAAGCCAACCATGAAGATGTTCTCCTATATATTGAGGACTTTGTTGTGCAAGACCTGCAACAATCATTTTAGCTGTATCTGCTTTTGGAAGAATTTGTAAGTCATTTGCTTGAAGTTTTGATAAATCTTTCTTCCCTGTTATAATATCTATAGCTTCTCTAAAATCTTTTCCTCTATTTCCAAAATTTCTGTCAAATACAGGATACTCTATTGGTCTATCTCCACTTGCGACACCTAAAATAAATCTATTATTACTTAAAGATTGCATTGTATTATAAGCCTTTCTTACTAACCAAGGTTCTCTCAAAGGTAATACAATTGCAGCAGTTCCTAAAAGAATATCTTTAGTGTGAGAAGCTAAAAAACCAAGATAAGTAAAAGCTTCAAATACTTGTGCTGCATCTCCAAATCTTGGATCATATAAAGGAATATCTCTTAACCATGCCACTCTAAAACCTAGATCATCAACTAATTTGATTAATTGGGAATGATTAGTCATATTTGGTTGCCCAGGAAGTCTATTGTCAACCATTCTTCTATTTAATCCATCTCTTGACCAGTCATTATCAAGGGGTAATTCTACCCCTATTGAAAATCCTTCTGGTGCTAATTTTTCTAATGCCATACTAATCCCTTATAATATTAGTTTGTAATTTTGCTTTTTTATCAAGCATACCACTAAAATATGTTAATGCTAAAGCAATTAAAACAACAATTGCACCAATCCATGGTGTATTTATTAAAGAGTAATTCTCAACGATTAATCCTCCACTCCATGCTCCAAATGCAATTCCAACATTAAATGCAGCGATATTTAATCCCGATGCAGTATCAACAGCATGGGGAGCATGCTCTTTAGCAAGTTGTACCACATAAACTTGAAGTCCAGGAACATTTCCAAATGCAAAAGCTCCCCATACTAATATCGTAGCAACTGCTAAATAAGGATTTGTTGCAGTAAATGAAAAAGTAACTAACACAAGTGCTAAACCTATAAATATTCTATATAATGCTTGAATAGGACCTAATCTATCAGCTAATTTACCTCCCCAAATATTCCCAATGGCAACAGAAATACCATATACAAGTAGTAAAATTGCAACCATTTTTGAATCAAACCCAGTAATTTGCTCTAATATGGGTACTAAATAAGTAAAAGCGATAAATGTTCCACCATAACCTAATGCAGTAATTAAATAAACTAGAACTAATCTAGGATTGGTTAAAACGGATATTTGTTGTGATATCTTTGTAGGTATTGATTCTTTTAAATTCTTTGGAATTAAAATATAACTTCCAAAAAGTGAAATTAAACCTAAAGCAGATACTGCTAGAAATGTAAATCTCCATCCAAACTCTTGACCAATAAAAGTACCTAGAGGAACACCTGTAACTAAAGCAACAGTAAGTCCTGTAAACATAATAGCAATAGCACTTGCTTCCTTGTCTTTTGAAACTAAACTTGTAGCTATTGTAGAACCAATTGAGAAAAATACTCCATGTGCTAGACCTGTTAGGATTCTTGCAATAATTAAACTCTCATAATTTGGAGAGTAATAAGCAACAATATTTCCTATCGTAAATAAAAGCATTAAAGCTAATAATAGATTTTTTCTATTCCATTTTCCAGTAAGTGCTGTTAAAACTGGAGCACCTATTGCTACTCCTAAAGCATACAAACTAACTAATAAACCCGCACTTGGCAAAGAAACATTTAAATCATTTGCTATAGTTGGAATTAATCCTACTATTACAAACTCTGTTGTTCCAATTGCAAAGGCACTAATTGTCAAAGCAAATAATGCTATTGGCATATAAACTCCTTAAAATAAACTTTATTTAATGTACATTAGATGAAATCTTACAAACAAAATACTTAATGTATCCTTACGATACTTATTGTATGTAATTAAGAGATACTTTTTGTATGTAATGAGTTTTTAATCTAATTTAACTATAATTTCAATCAATAAGGAGTTCCTATGTATATAATAAATGAAAAAGAATATAAATGCTCTATTGACATTGCTCAAGATATATTTAATGATAATTGGAAAATGAAAATTATATGGCATCTGCTAGATGGAGAAAAAAGATATAAAGAACTAAATGAAGAAGTTAAAAATATTACACAAAGAACACTAACTGCAAAACTTAGAGATCTTGAAGAAAAAAACATCATAAAAAGAGAATCTTTTGCTGAAATTCCACCTCGTGTTGTTTACTCTTTAACTCCTATTGGAGAAAAACTTAGACCCATACTAAATAATATGTTTGATTGGGGAATCGACTATGTTAATGAGTGTGGTAAATTTACAGAAGAAGGAAAATGTGAACCTAAACTATCAAGACATTAGTTATATATAAACAAAATCATATATAACTATTTTGTTTCATTTCTATAATTAAATAAGGTACTTTTCTATTCTAAATAAATGTGAAAGAGACTAATAAATCTCTTCCACAAAATACCTATTATTTTTTACATTGATATGTACATTTGTATCAAAAATTTCAGATAGATTTGCACTTGTTAAAATATCTTCTTTTTTTCCACTTTTATGAATAGTATTATTGTGTATCAAAGCTACGTTTTGTATTTCTTCAAAAATCTCTTCTAGGTGGTGAGTTACTAGTATTATAGAGCAATTCTTTGATAGTTTTTGAACCATTTTTATAAAATTTATTTGAGCTTTTATATCAAGTCCAACTGTTGGCTCATCTAAAATAAAAGCTTTTGGGTCGTGAATTAGCGCACGTGCTACTATACATTTTCGCAGTTCTCCTGTTGACATTTCTTGAACGAGTTTATTTGCTAAATGTTCTATTTCTAAATACTTCATAGTTTCTTTTGCTTTTTCATGTTGTTCAACACTAAAATCTTGATGTTTAAAAACCCCAACAGAACTATAATGTCCACTTAAAACTGTAATATATCCTGTTAAAAAAGAGCCATTAATTGCAAAATAGTTGTGTAAATCATTTGTGATTATTCCTAACTCTTTTTTTAGTTCAAAAATCGAGTAATTTGATTTTCCTAAGATCTCTTTTTTATAAGGGTTTGTTTTTCTTGGATGAATTTCAGATTGGATTAGTTTCATCAAAGTTGATTTTCCACTTCCGTTTGCTCCAAGTATCGCCCAATGCTCTTTTTCTTTTATTTTTAATGTAATATCTTTTAAAATGATTTTAGTGTCATATCCCACATTTATGTTTTCAAAATCAATAATATTCATAAATCTCCTAAATAAATATGTTTTTCAAGATACTACTAGTAAATGTTTAATATAATCCTTAAAATAAGATTTATTTATAAAGAGAGCAAATGAAAGTTACAAGAATTAAAAAATTAATGATTTCAGGTATTAGTGCAGTTACGAACAATGAATTAGAAATGAGTGAAGAAAATGGGAAAATAGCCCAATTATGGGAAGATTATTTTGCAAATGATGTTTATAAAAAAACTTTTGACAAAGCAAATAGTGATTTTATGTATGGTGTTTATAGCAATTATGATTCAGATGTTAATGGAAACTACAAAATAACTGTTGGTGTTGAAGTTACAAAAGCAAAGAATGCAATAGTAATTGAAGATAAAAAATACTTAGTTTTTACAAAAAAAGGTGAACTTCCAATGGTTGTAGTTGAGTTATGGGAAGAGATTTGGGATTATTTTGAAAAAAATAGTGATTATGAAAGATCTTTTGAAGTGGATTTTGAGAAATATGCAAAAGAAGATGAAATAGAGATTTACGTTTCTATAAAATAAATATCCCAAAAAATTAAGCCAATTAAACCAATTGACAAATTAACTAATAAAGTGAAAAAATGAAAGTAAAGTATTTAGAAAAATTTTATGTTGCGGGAATCACAACTAGAACAAATAATAAAATAGAATTAGATGAAACAACAGCACAAATACCAAAACTTTTGCAAAGATATGTAGATGAAAATATTGAGAGTAAAACATTTAACAAGTCAAGAAACTTGGCTATGTATGGAGTTTACAAGAAATATGAAAAAGATGTAAATTCTGATTATGATTATACACTTGGTGTTGAAGTTACAAAAGCAAAAAATGCAATTACTATAGAAAAAGATAGATATTTGGTATTTTCAAAAAAAGGTGAATTTCCAAAAGTTGTACTAGAAACTTGGCATGAAGTTTGGGATTATTTTGCTTCAAAAGAGTGTGAATATGAAAGAGTATATAACTTTGATTTTGAGAAGTATACAAAAGAAGATGAAGTAGAAATATATATTTCTATAAAATAAAAAGAGAAAGTATGAATTTAGAAAAATTAAAAGATGTAGAAGCTGAGTTTTTATTTCATTATCCAAAGGGTTTTGAAGATGAAAAGTTTTTTCCAACTATGAAAAAATTTAATCCATCAAAACTAGAAGAGTTTACAAAAGAGAATTTTAAAAAAGAGAATTTTTCTAATCCAAATTTAGTTGTTGACGCATTTTTTAAGATTATTCAAAAATCTGTTTTAGTCTCTTTATTTGATAAACTAAAATTTCGTGATATGTTAGCAGGTCTGAGTTCTTATGAAAAAGATATGTTAAGTATAGAACTTTATGAGCTATTACATGGAAATCAAAAAAATGGTTTTGAGGGTTTAGTTGAGTTTTTAGCTCAATACAACCTTGCAAAATGGACTATAATCTCTGTTGTTTTATACTATAACGATAGACAAAAAGAATATTTTATAAAACCTACTACTACAAAAAATGTAATAAAATATTTTGAATTACAAAATCTAATATACAAACCAACTCCTAGTTTTGAGTTTTATAATTCTTATAGAAAAATTTTAAATGAGATGAAAAAAAATGTTCACAAATCACTCAAAATTGATAACGCTGCTTTTACTGGATTTCTTAGAATTGGAATGGAAGACTAATATAAAAACTTATATGAATATTTGATACAATAGTTTCATATAAAAATAGGAAGAAAATATGAATACTTTTTTATCAAATCAAAATATAAAAATGCCAAATATGATTTATGGAACAGCTTGGAAAAAAGAAAATACAACAGACTTAGTATGTGAAGCTTTACTTCAAGGTTTTAAAGGAGTTGATACAGCTTGCCAACCAAAACATTATAGGGAAGATTTAGTAGGATTTGGACTTTTAAAAGCTTATGAAAAGGGTATAAAAAGAGAAGATATTTTTCTTCAAACAAAATTTACTCCAATTGATGGACAAGATAAAACAAATATGCCTTATTTAGAAAGTGATGAGATAGAGGTTCAAGTTGAGAAATCTTTTGAAAGATCTAAAAACAATCTAAAGACTGGTTTTATTGATTCTTATGTTTTACATTCTCCTGTTTATCCAGGAGCTAAACTACAAAAAGTTTGGCAAAAAATGGAAGAGTTCTATGATAAAAAAGAAGTAGGGCAATTAGGAATTAGTAACTGTTATGATTTAGATGTTTTGGTTTATTTGTACAATAACGCAAAAGTAAAACCAAGCGTTGTTCAAAATAGATTTTATGCTCAATCAGCTTATGATAAAGAAATCAGAGAATTTTGTATTGACAAAGGAATTATTTATGAGAGTTTTTGGTCACTAACAGCAAATCCACATATTTTAGCATCTGATATTTTAGAAAATCTTGCAAATAAATATGAAAGAGGTGTTGCTGAGATTTTTTATAGATTTTTAAATCATATTAATATCGTTGCATTAAATGGAACGACTTCTAAAAAACATATGATTGAGGATTTGAAAATTAGTGAATTTGAACTTTTAGTTGAAGAAATCCAACAAATTTCTAGCTTACTAAAATAGTTAGACTAGTTAAGCTAGTCTAAGCATTTTGATATTTTGTAAATAAAAATAAACCTACCATTATTAAAGAAAGACCAATAATTGAGATTAGGTTTAAAGAAGTATTTCCTAAAAATATCATTCCTCCAAGTAAGGCGAAGGCTACTTCACTTGCTTGTGTTGCATCAATTGCAGCTATTTCATTTGAATCTTTTGCTATATTTCTTGCATATAAAAATATTGATGTTGCTAAAACACCTGAAAGTAATGCAACTAAGGCTGTATTTATTACTTGAGAGTTACTAGGTGCTTGGGGTTGTATAATTGCTAGTAAAATAAACCATAGTGGAAGTGATCCAATTGAAAGTAAAAATACTTTATTAAAAGCATTGTTTAATAGTTTTGACTTTATTTTAGGTACATTTTTATGCTCACCATTTTTAGCTTCCCAAACTAACTGATTTCCAATAGGATAACAAAAAGATGCTATTAAAATAGGGAATCCACCAAGTAATAATGCTTTTATATCAAAAGTATCAATATGAGATAAATTTACTAAGCAAACACCTATAAATATGATTATAGAAAAAGCCCATATTTTTTTAGGAAATTTTTTACCAAAAAACATTAATACAAAAAGTGTAGAAACAACAGTAAACTGCCAAGTTGCAGCTATTACCCAAGCTGGTGAGAAATCAGCACTAAAACAAATCAATGCATAGAAAAATCCAAATCCAATAGTTCCACTTATTGTCCAAAAAAGATAATTCTCCATAAATAATTTATAAATATCAATAAGTCTTTGTATTCCACCTTGAAAAAATAAAATCAAAGCTAAAAATAAAATCATAAAAAAATATCTAAGGCTGGCTGACCAAAGCCAATGACCACCTGAAACACTCATAACTTCATTTAAAATAAATGTGCTAGAAAAAAAAGCACCTGAAAGAACACCTAGTAAAATTAATCTAATCATTAAAATCCAATATTATAATTTATATATAATTTTTAAAAAACTTTAGTATAACTAAAGTGAAAAATATTTTTTATTATATACATAAAATATTAAAAGATATATGTAAGTATGGTTATTAAATATCATTTAAACAAGAAATTGGATAAAAAGAGGCATATAAATAATTAAATTACAATATTTTTTAGTTTTTAAACTTACTTTTTAAAAAGTCTATAAAAGTCTGAAATAGTAAATTTGTTGATTTGTCTTTATGGTAAACTATATGAAACTCTCTTTTAACCTCAAAATTTTTTAATTTTATTTGAAATAATTTTTTGCTTTCTAACTCTTTTTTTACTGCATTTTTTGATATGGCTGTTATTGTGTCTTTATTATCTATTAAAATAGTTTTAATCTCTTCAAAATCTTGAAGCTCCATAAATATGCTTATATCTTGTGCATATTTTCCAAGAGAGTTTATAAAAACTTCCCTTGTTCCTGAGCCTGTTTCTCTTAAAATCCATTTTTTATTTATAGTATCTATAAAGGCAATTTTAGGTGCATTTTCATCACTTGTTACTATTATTAGCTCATCATCACAAAGTTTTTGCTTTATTAGGTTTGAGTTATTTATATCTATTTCTATTAATCCTATATCTAGATTTGAGTTTAAAATATTTTCAATAATTTTAGTTGAGTTTATAGTTGAAATATCAAATTTCACATCGCTGTATTTAGATAAAAACTCATAATAAATATCTGGCATTAAGTAGTTTGATATGGTTTTACTTGAAGCTATTTTCATATTTCCAGCGAGTTTATTTTTTTGAAAAAGTTTTTGGCTATCTATGATTGCTAAATAGTGTGGAAGTGTTTTTTCTTTGAAATATCTTCCTCTTTCATTTAGTATTAGTTTTTTTCCAACTCTATCAAATAATTGTTCTTCTAATTTATTCTCTAAAGATTTAATGGCTAGAGATATTGCTGATTGACTTATTTTAAGCTCTTGAGCCACTTGGGTTACTTGAGGGTTATCACTTAATTTATAAAAAAAGTTTAATTCTTTTAAAGTCATATCTTAGCCTTATTAATAAAATATATCATTATAATAAATATAATATATTTTACAAATTAAAATCATAAGAATATACTTTCAAATATTAAAAAAACAAAAGGAAGTTTATTATGATAGGAATTGTGATTGTTTTGATTATTTCAGTTTTTGTTACATTTTTATCTGAGTTCTCTTTTTTTAAAGATTTAGCTATTAGCCCTTTGATTATTGGTATCTTATTTGGAATGTTATATGCAAATAGTATTAAAAAATATTTCCCTCAAAGTTTTGATAAGGGTGTTGCATTCTGTACAAAAACACTTTTAAGAATAGGAATTGTTTTATATGGTTTTAGATTAACTTTTCAAAACTTAGAAGAAGTAGGAATTTTAGGAGTATTAACAGCTTTTTTAATAGTTTCAAGTACTTTTATTATTGGATATCTTTTCGGAACAAAAGTTTTAAAACTTGATAGAGAAATCACCATCTTAACAAGTGCTGGAAGTGCTATTTGTGGAGCTGCTGCTGTATTGGCTACTGAGAGTGTTTTAAAAAGTCCAGCTTATAAAAGTGCAATTGCAGTTTCAACTGTTGTTGTATTTGGAACTATTGCTATGTTTTTATATCCATTTTTATTTAAACTTGGGATTTTGAATTTAAGTGATTCTAATATGGGAATATATATAGGTGCAACATTACATGAAGTTGCCCATGCGGTTGGAGCAGGGGAAACTTTAGGAGAAAGTGTATCTTCAAATGCTGTTATTGTAAAAATGATTAGAGTTATGATGTTAGCACCATTTCTAATAATACTAAGTATTTGGCTTTTAAAAACGGCAGTTAATAGCACTATTGATAATAACGGTACAAAAAGTAAGATTATAATACCATGGTTTGCTGTTATGTTTGTAGTCGTAGTTGCTTTTAACTCTTTTGATTTATTGTCACTTCAAATTGTTGAATCAATAAATTATTTAGATAGCTTCATTTTAACAGTTGCTATGACAGCTTTGGGAATGCAAACAAGTTTTGATAAGTTTAAAAATGTTGGATTAAAGCCTATTTATTTAGCATCTATATTATTTTTATGGCTGATTTTTGCAGGTTATTTTATAGTTAGTTTTTTATTTTCTTAAAAGAAGTATCTTTAAAAAGATACTTCCTTTGGAGTTATTTTATTTGAATTCCAAATTTTTCTAATAGATTAACCCAAACAACGCCTTTACCATCTTTATCAAAAATAGTAGGTGTTCCTTGAACATTTAATTTCATTCCAATTTGAATTTGTTCTTCTAGAGTTTTTTCAAGTTTAGCAAGTTCTGCTTGAGTATATTTTGCATTTTTTGCTTTATCTAAATTGTCAGCTCCACTAAACATTGCTTCAACTTTTTGAGAACTTGTTTTTTGACTTAAAACATATAATGATAAATCTTTTGCATTTTCATGAGATTCTAATGGGAAGTAAAATACTCTAATTTTTACTTTATTTTCAATTTGTGGAAGATAAGATTCGAATTTTTTACAATATGGGCATTCTGGATCTGTAAATAAGAAATACTCCTCAGTTCCTTTTCCATATACAAAAGCTTCTTTACCTCTAACTCCTGTTAAATCAGCAGGTGCAGTAATTTTTATCCCACTATTTACATCAATTAAATCACCAGAAAGTATAAGCTTTTTGTCTTTTGTTAAATAAATTTCATCAGCATTTCCCTGAACATTAATATTTAATATATATAAACTACCAATATCATAAGCTTTTGTAATTTTTATTTGAGCTCTTTTTAATAACTCTAATTGCTCCATTTGAGCGATTTCATTTTTTGATACTTCTTTATTTTCTGCATATAAGGCACAAGAAAAAAGAAGAGAACTAATTATCACTTTTTTCGTTAATTCAAACATTATAAGGATCCCTAATATTAATTTTTGCGTATTGTATCTAGTTTATATTTAGAGAGTGTGTATTATTGAAGATTTTTTAATCTATTTTTCAATTCTTTTGCTGCAAGTGCATATCCACCATTTGAACTATCTATAAAATGTATGTGCTTTCCATGTCTTTGAAAGATTAAACACGTCATTAAAGCAGAGTCTGATTTATGTATTCCATAAACTAAATTTTTATTTTGATACTCTTCTTCCAAATATTTTTCTAATTCTTCTGTTTGATTTCTTTTGGTTGAAATTACCATTCTTAGCATATCATCAAACTTTTCTGTATCTGTAGTTTTAAGTATTATGTTTTTGTATTGACCCCATTTACCAATTGAGTATCTCATAAGTATTAATCCTAAAAAATTTTCAAGCATTAGTCTTGAAATAGTGAAAAATTTAGAAACCGTATTTTGTGTAAAAATTGAAGCTTCTGCATTTAAAATTTTTGGGTTAAATGATAAATTCAGTTGATTTTGTGTTTTTAGAGGATTTCTATCACTATGAATACCAGCAATTTCTTCTATTCTTTTTATACAATTTGTATATATTTTATTATTATCTTTCTGATTTATACTTTTTATCAGTACTGAAATAGTTTCATCTTTTGGAGTTTTTATATTTTCCCATCGACACTCTAATCCTTCAAAATTTGGATTATATTCATGGGTAAAATTATCTTCAACTTTATATTTGTTGTATTGCTTTTTTAATAACTCTTCTGCTAGTTCTAAACCATTTCCTCTAACGATCGCTTGAGTATATGAATCGCTTATCTTAAATTTTGTTAGTTCAATAAAAGAGTCTTTTTCTTCAATCTCTTTTACACTTACAACTCCAATTCTTAATTCTAAATCAAAAGCACTTTTTGCTTTTTTTGAAGCTTCTAATAAAACTTTTTTTGACTGTTCTAGCAGATTTGCAGGAATAATTAAACTAGCTCCATCTCCTCCAAAAACATATGGAAAATCTTCATCTCTATTTATATTTAGTATTCCAATTATTGTAAGAGCTGCTATAAAATTTACTTGTTTATACATACCATTTTCTATGGCTTTTGTAGAACTTTTTATATCAGATGTGATTACATACCAATCATTAGGAATTTTTTTGTAGTTACTATCTTCCATGATTTTTGAAAAATCTGTGATTTCTTTTAAGTTTTTGTAAAAATCATTTGAGCTCATTTTTTATCCTATTATTTTAAATAAAACCGCCGTAGTAAAGAAGGAAATAATTATACCATAACCAACAATGGCTGTACTTAAACGAGGTGCAAGTCCAGTCATGGAAGCTATAACTCCAGCTGTAATCATAGATGCCATTCCAGCTTCCATAATTGATACAATAGCAGCTTGATTATTCCATCCAAATAACTTACAAACTAATATTGCAATTATTGGAGCTAATATAAGTTTTACGACTAACGCGACGCTAAAAGGTTTTAAATCTTCTTTTGGAAGTCTAAATTGTAATTGAAGACCAACAGCAACAAGAGCTAGTGGAACTATAGTATTTGCAAAATTAGTTAAAACTTTTGTGATAGTATCATTAAATTCAACACCCATTAAAAATAGTGCAACTATCAAAGATATAAAAGGTGGAAATGTTAATATTTTTAAAAAAATAATTTTAAAACCAGTTTTGCTTTTATTTGAGTAATAAGAAGCAATAAATGTACCATAAGTAGCAACTGCAATTGAGTTTCCTAATTGGTCATAAACAAGTACATAAGGAAGCGAGTCTTCACCCATATATGCATTTATAATAGGAATACCTAAAAAAGATGAATTACTCAAAGTTGCCACAAGCATAAGAGAACCTGTAACTTCTCTAGAAAATGCAAAAAGTCTTGATAAAAGTAAAACTAAAATAGCACTTATGATTATAACAGCCCATGCAACTACTATTGGAATAATTGTATCAACTGAAAAGGTGAGTTTTGGAATTTGCAATAATACCATTGCAGGAAGTGAAATATATATTACAAATTGGTTTAAAATAATAGGTGCTTCTTTTGAAAAGATATTTAACCTATTTATTCCATAACCAATTGTAATGGCTACTAATATTAGTACAAAATTATCCATAATTTAATTTAAATAAGTTTTCGAATTAATTTTTAAAGCAAGCTTCTGCTTGGCAATCATTTTCACCTGTATTTTCGCCAAACTCTTCAACATAATCAATTCCCCATTTAAACATTTCTTGAAGTACTGGTTTTAATCTTTTTCCACAAGGTGTTAAACTATAAACAACTTTTGGTGGAACTTCAGCAAAAACTTCTCTGTGAATAATATTTTTTTCTTCTAATTCTTTTAATTTAACAGTTAATGTTTTTTGTGTAATTTCATTTATCGTTTCATGTAAATCTTTAAATCTTAATTCAGTATCTAATAAATGCCAAATAATTGCTAGTTTCCATCTATCATTAAAAATATCAAGTGTTACTGCAACTGAGCATTTGTATTCTTTATCGTTTATATAATACATATTTCTTCCTTTTTAAGTAGGAGATTATAGCATAAGTAAAATAAATATTTATTACTTACCTAAAGTAAGGTAAAGTAAAATTAAGTTTATTAGGAATATAATTTTTAAAATAAAATTTATAGACTCTTCTTAGCAAAGAGCATTTTAGTAAAAATAAAGGATAAATTATATGAAAAAAGTTTTAATATTAAATGGTCACCAATATTATGATGTTGTTGCAAAGGGTGATTTAACAAATCATTATATAGATTGTGCAAATAAATTTTTGAAGAGAATGGTTTTGAAGTTAAACAAACTCATATTGAAAAAGGTTATACAATACAAGAAGAAGTAGAAAAGTTCAAATGGGCTGATTATATTTTATTTCAATATCCAGTTTATTGGATGAGCCTTCCTTGGATTGCAAAAAAATATATTGATGAAACATTTACTCAAGGTGTACATTATGAAAGTGATGGAAGAAGCAGAAGTGATGCATCAAAACTCTATGGAAGTGGTGGTTTAATGCAAGATAAAAAGTATATGTTATCTTTAACTTATAATTGCCCAGATTCAGCATTTGATAATAAAAATAGCTTATTTGATGGTTTATCTTTGGATGAAGCTCATGTTGCTGTTCATAAAACATTTCAATTTTGTGGATTAAAGCCTTTAAAAACTTATGCAGTTCATGATATTTTCAAAGGTGATTTAGATTTAAATGCGGAATTAGAAAAATTTAGAAAAATATTAGAAATAAATTTTAAAGGGTAATATAATGTCAAAAATAGTTATTGTTGCAAAATTAAAAATCAAAGAGCAGTTTAAAGATGAAGTTTATGCTGAATTATTAGCACTTCATAAAAGTACTCATGACTTAGATGATGGTTGTATTCAGTATGAATTACATAAAGATTTGGAAGATACTAATAGTTTTACATTTATTGAAACTTGGGAAAGTGCAGAACTTTTAGAAGCTCATATGGCTACTGCTCATTTTGCTTCATTTGCTAAAACAATTGAAAACAAACTTGATGCTTTAGAAATTTCAAAATTAGAAAAATTAATTTAATAAAAGGATAAAAATATGGAAAAAACATTTATGGAAGCTATGGATTTTAGACACGCGTGTAAAGTATTTGATGAAACAAAAAAAATCACTGATGAAGATATGAATTATATCTTAGAGGTGGGAAGAAAATCACCATCATCTTTTGGTATGGAAGGATGGAAGTTTTTAGTTATTACAAATGAAGAGTTAAAAGCAAAAATCAGACCTGTTTGTTGGAATCAAGTTCAAGTTACTTCTTGTTCTCATTTAGTGATTATCCTAGCTGCTATTGATGCTGTTAAACCATCATCAGGTGAAGTTGAAAGAAAATTCAAAAGAAGAGAAATGCCTCAAGATAAACTTGATTTTTATTTAGGTTTATATGCTGACCATTTAAAACAAACTTTATCAAGTGATGACAATATCTATTCTTGGACTGCAAAACAATCATATATTGCTTTAGGAAATATGATGACAGCAGCTGCTATTAAAGGTATTGATTCATGTCCTATTGAAGGATTTGAAAAAGATAAATTAGATGAAGTTCTAGGATTAGATTTAACAAAATACCAAACAGCTGTTGTTGTGCCATTTGGTTATAGAATAAACGAACAATCAACTCAATTAAGAGAAAAATTTGAAAATATTGTAGAGTTTATTAAATAGTTAAAACAAATAAAAGATTGGGTGCATGGCATATGAAAAATGACTATCTTTATCATTTGTTAAGAGAATAGAAGGTAAATTAGTAAACTTACATTGAAAAGGAATACTATGGAAAATATATTAATGAATGTTTTAGATTTTAGTCATGCATGTGAGATATTTGACAATACAAAAAAGATTTCCGATGATGATATAAATTTCATACTTAAAGCAGGAAAAAAATCAACTTCTTCTTTTGGTATGAAACCTTGGAAATTTTTAGTTATTTCAAATGACGAATTAAAAACAAAAATAAGCCCACTTTGTTCAGAAGAAATTTCAATTAGTTCTTCTTCTCATTTGGTTATTTTTTTGGCAGCTATTGAAAGCATAAACTCTGAATCCCAATCATCTAATTCAAAGTCTGTTAAAAAAGGCTCTCCAGCTGATAAATTAGAATTTTATACAGGAGTCTTTCCTAATCATCCAGAAGATAGTTGTCATAGTAATGAAAATATGTATTCTTGGCCTGCAAGACAAACATATTTATCAGCAGGAAATATGATGACAGCAGCTGCTATAAAAGGTATTGATTCTTGTCCTATTGAATCTTATGAAAAAGAAAATATCGAAGAAGTATTAGGACTTGATACTTCAAAATTCCAAATAGCTTGTTTACTTCCTTTTGGATATAGATTAAATGAACAATCATCTGCAGATAAAGAATCTTTAGATGATTCTATTGAGTTTATTAAATAACTTCTTTTAAAATACTTCTAAATTTCTTAGAAGTATTTTATGTTTCCCAATAATTCAGAGCTTAAAAGTGCCGCTTCCATATTTGAATGATTAAAAAAATCCCCACAAATTCCTAGATTTTTTTCATCATTTAAAAAGTAGGGCATATCTAAAGAAGTTTTTGCAAAGGCATATTTCCATAGGTGTGGAATCATTGTAAACTTTTCTATTAGTTCTTTTGTGTCATCATCAAAATTAGTTAAAAAAATCTCGCATATTTCCTCTTTTGTTTTTTCATTTACACAATTTGCAAACTCTTCCTGACTTCATCACTTTTGAAAAAGAGCATAAAACAATATCTAATAAACCCCATGGTTAAGGTATTTTAATTTTTAAGTTGGGTGACCCACGATATAATATTGTATGTTTATTCGTAAAAAAAGAAATGCAAGTGGTAGTATAAGTGTTCAAATAATAGAAAAAATTGGAAGAAATAATAAAGTAGTGCAAACTATTGGTTCATCTAAAGATGAAATAGAAATAGAACTTTTATATGAAGAGGGATTAAAACTTATTCCACAACTCACCAAACAACCTATATTAAATTTATTTCCAAATGATAATAGTGAAAATATAATAGATACCTTTGTAAAAAATCTATCAACAAATAGTATTGTTTGTATTGGCCCAGAACTTATTATCGCAAGATTGTTTGATTATATTGGATTTAGTAAAATTATTGATGATGAACTTTTAAAACATTTAGTTGTAACAAGACTTATTAATCCAGGAAGTAAATTAAAAGTTATTGAGTATCTTAAACGATATAGAAATATAGATATTGATATTATGAAGATATATCGCTTTATGGATAAGTTTAATGTTGTATATAAAGAGGAGATTGAACAAGTAGCCTTTGAACATACAAAAAAAATATTAGGTGAAATTACTGTTTTATTTTATGATGTTACAACACTTTACTTTGAGAGTGAAGATGAGGATGATTTAAGAAGAATTGGATTTAGTAAAGATGGTAAATTTCAATCTCCACAAATAATGCTTGGACTTTTAGTGGGAGAAAAAGGTTATCCAATAGGCTATGATATTTATGAGGGGAATAGCTATGAAGGAAATACTTTTATACCAATACTTCAAAAGTTTGAAAAGAAATTTAATTTAGAAAAACCAATTGTAATAGCTGATTCAGGATTGTTATCTAAAAATAATATAGAACAACTAAAAACTCATAACTATAAATATATCTTAGGTGCAAGAATCAAAAATGAAAATCATATTACAAAAAGTAAAATATTATCTTTAAATCTTGATGTAAATAATGCTATTGCAACCGTTGCAAAAGGTGATGATACACTTGTGTTGTCATATACAGATAAAAGAGCAAAAAAAGATAAATATAATAGAGAAAAAGGTTTAAAAAGATTAGAAAAGAAAATCAAATCAGGAAGACTTACAAAAGATCAAATCAATAGTAGAGGATATAATAAATATTTACATCTTAAAAATGAAATTGAAGTAGTAATTGATTATGATAAATTTAATGAAGATGCACTTTGGGATGGTCTTAAAGGTTATATCACAAATACAACACTCAGTCCATCTGAAGTGATTGAAAACTACTCAAATCTGTGGCATATAGAAAGAGCCTTTAGAATTTCTAAAACAGATTTAAAAATAAGACCAATTCATCATTATCTAAGACATAGAATAGAAGCTCATATCTCAATATCATTTATTGCATATACAGTTTATAAAGAACTTGAAAGAATTATTAAACTTCATGATAAGAATTTGTCAGTGCAAATAGCCCTCGAAGAGATAAAAACAATCTATGGATTAGAATATATAAACCCACTTACACATAAGAAAAAATTTGAAGTGTTGCAACTTAATGAAATACAACTAAAAATTCAAAATATTATTGATATTCATATTGGGTGCCTCGAATGATGAAGTCAGGAGAATCTTTAGATGATTCTATTGAGTTTATTAAATAACTTCTTTTAAAATACTTCTAAATTTCTTAGAAGTATTTTATGTTTCCCAATAATTCAGAGCTTAAAAGTGCCGCTTCCATATTTGAATGATTAAAAAAATCCCCACAAATTCCTAGATTTTTTTCATCATTTAAAAAGTAGGGCATATCTAAAGAAGTTTTTGCAAAGGCATATTTCCATAGGTGTGGAATCATTGTAAACTTTTCTATTAGTTCTTTTGTGTCATCATCAAAATTAGTTAAAAAAATCTCGCATATTTCCTCTTTTGTTTTTTCATTTACACAATTTGCAAACTCTTTTGTAGAGTGGATTACATATGAGCTAAAATCTTTATATTGATATTTTCTTGAGTTATTTATAATATTTTGAATATCTGGATTTTCATATAAGACACTTTTATCTAGTTTTATATCTTCATTTGAGTGAAGAATTAAAGAAAAAATAGAGTCATATTTTATATGAGAAAGTTTTTCTTTAAATTCATTTGAAAGTTCTATTTTCATTTGTAGTATTTGAGGTGCTGGAATGGTGATAAATAGTAAATCAAAATCTTTATAGATATTATGATTTTCATCTTCTAAAATCCATTTGTTATCTATGTTTTGGGCTTTTGTGATTTTTGTATTTTTGATTAAATCTTTTTCATCTATTAAAAACTTACAAATTGCATTTATTCCATTTTTTGGTATAAACTCATCATATTTTGCTTTTACAACACCATTACTTGATAAATCTAAACAAAACATTTTTAAATCATCTGTAATTGGAATCAAAGATGAAGTTCCGTGGTCTATGAATTTATCTTCAATATACTTAGTACTAAGGCGACCTCCAACTCCCCTTGATTTTTCAAAAATAGTAATATCTTCATATTTTTCTTTTAAATTATTATATAAATTACAGCCAGAAAAACCAGCTCCAATAATTGCTATTTTCATAAAAATTCCTTTATTTATAAATAAGTCTAATGATTGCTACAATAAATAGAGCTAAAGCCATCTGTTTTAGTTCTTTATCATATAAAATCATAAATATTGATGTAAAAATTAATCCGAATGATAAAATAATTGGTCTAATAAAATCTTTAATCTCTTTTGAAATAAATTCTAGTTGATTATTTGATACTTCAATTTGAAGCTCACCTTTACTTGCTTGTTTTATAACAGATTTTAAATCTTTTAGGGTAAATGGAATATCTTTTATTTCATCAATTATTGTTTCTATAATACTATCTTTTGCCCCCAAAGCTTTTGGAAGATTATCTTGCAATATTGGTAAAATATCTTTTATACCATTGAAGTTTTCAATATATGTTGTTCCTAGCCCTTCAATAATAGCACTAACTCTTAAGATATAAATTGCATCACTTGGAAGTTTAAAAGGCATATTTCTTGTACCTTCTAATACATCAAAGGCTAGTTGTTGCATGGATTCACTACTTAGATTATCATTTGAGAAAATATCAAACATCTTACTTGTAAACTCAGCTAATTCGCCAGTTGGTGCTTCATAAGCAATAGTTCCTAATCTTTTGCTGGCACTAATATATAGCTCATAATCTTTTTCATTTGCAGCTTTAATTAGCTCAATAATAGCAATTCTAGAGCTATTTGGAACTGTTTTTACCATTCCAAAATCTAGTAATATTATCTCACCTTCTTTTGTAATAAGCAAGTTTCCAGGATGTGGATCAGCGTGAAAATATCCATTTATAAGCATTTGAGTTGTATAAAACCCAACAAGTGTACCAATGATTTTTTTAAAATCAATATTCTCTTTTAGAATATTCTTTTTATCATCAAATCTATATCCCTCTTCAAAACTCATAACCAAAGCATCATCACAACATAAAGTTGGAAATGGAACAGGAAATTTAACTCCACTATCTTTGTAAGTTTGAGAGAATTTTCTAAGATTTTGTAACTCTTGAGAAAGACTTACTTCTTGTAAAATCATCGATGAAAACTCTTTGATTACAGCTTCAATAGAGTTTTTTGTATAGTGCGAAAATAGGGGATTAAATAAAAAATTAAAAAAGTTTATAATTTTTATATCAGCACTAACTCTATTTTTAATACCTTTTCTTCGCAGCTTCACAGCAACTTTTGTGTCATCGTATAAAATTCCTATATGAACTTGTCCAATTGATGCACAAGCTATTGGAGTTTTATCAAAACTTTTAAACGAATCTTCTTTAAATGCAATATTAAAAATCTCTTCAAATTCATCTTTGTTCATTGGTGGCAGTTTATCGTGCAACTCTTTTAACTCATCCAAATAATCAGCTGAAAAAAAGTCAGCACGAGTTGCTAGAACTTGTGCAAGTTTTATAAAACTTGCTCCCAATGTGATAATAGTATCTTTTAATTTTTTAGGCTTTAGTGGTTTGATTCCAAAGAAACTTTGTTTCTTTTTTATAACCAAATAAATCGTTAATAAAAATAAAAAGACTTTATAAACCCTTGAAATTGAGTATAAAGATAAGTTTTTAAAAAAAGCTTTTATTTTAAATCCTCTTTTAGTTTTGCTAAATCTTCTTTAGTTGCAAGCCCTAGCTCATCTATAATCTCTTTCATATGTGTTTTTAATTCAGCTTTGAACTTTTCATCACTTTCTTTACCTTTTTGTTCCAGTGACTCTAAAAAGCTTTTAACATCTTTAGTATCAAGTTTTCCTTTTTCTTCTAACTTTTTTAGTTCATCTTCAATTTTATCTTTTAAAACCAAAGCTCCACCAAGTCCTGTAAAAATAAGTTCTTTTAGCATTTTGCATCCTTTTTTATTTTATATATTTAATATATAACTTAGTAAGGTTTTTTGGTAGTTGTTTTTTGTCTGTTTATTAAATTTTTAGATTTGCTATATTTTATAATATAAGATATAATTTTTATAGATTAAAACATTAAAAAGGATATAATATGACAACTTATGGTGTTACAGATATTCAAAATAAACCATCATTAATAAAAGCTATGGATATAGCTCAGATTATTGATAGAAGAAAACATACTACTTTAGGATATTTTATCTCTTCAAAATATGAAAAACAAATTAGACCTTTAATTGATAAAATTGATAGAGAAGAAAAACTAGCAAAGTTAAATAAATTAAAACAACATCAAGATTTAGAATTTGCAGAACTTGGAGTTGATGATGGAATTAAATAGAGGTGATATTGTAATTGTAAACTTATATCCTAAAAAAGGTGATGAAGTTGGTAAAATCAGACCAGCTGTAATTATCTCAGGTGATGATGAAAATTCTATTTTGGATACAGTTATTTTACTTCCTTTATCAACTGATTTAATAGATGATATGCAACCATATAGAATGAGAATTAAATCAAGGGATAATCTAAAACAAGATTCAGATATTTTAATAAATCAAATAAGAACACTCTCAAAAGTTAGAATCAAAGAGAAAATTGCAAAATTAACAGATAATGAATATAATGAAGTAATTGGAAATCTTTGTAAGAATTTTCATTAGGACTTTAATTATTATGTATTTCTTTGTATCTCCCCTCATCACTAGCAGTTGTCAAGTATTCCTTGACAACTGAATTTGGTCTAATTTATTAAAATATTTAGTTTATTTTATATTGGAGTGTTTATTTAGCTACTTTAGATTTTACCAAGGTCCCTGAAACCTAGAAACTTTGTGCAAAACTTTCTTTTTATGTTTTGTGGCTCTTCCTTGAACTCTTTTTCTCCACATTTTGAAACTGCTTCTTTTCATCAAAGTTCGCATTTTCTTTTTTACTTGATTTTCTGATAAGCCATAAAGTTCAAAGATAGTATCAAATGTTGTTCTATCTTGCCAAGCCATTTCTATTAGACGATTTAAATCCTCTTCTTGAAGTTCACTTAAATCTTGTTTTTCTTTTTTAGATTTTTTAGTAAAATCTAATTTTTCACTATCTTTTTTTTCAAAATACATTATTTTTCCTGCATTGTCCAAAGTAATTTAGATATATCAAATCCTAAACTTGGAAGTTTCTCTAAAATATCATTTTGAATTTTTAGTGGAAGTTTTTTATCCCTTGCTAAAATCCATAAGTACTCTCTATTAGGAGTACCAACAACTGCATATTCATAGTTTTCATCCAGAATTAAAACCCAATAATCACCATAAAATGGTCTAAAAAAACTAACTTTTAGCTTACTGTTTGTTTCATCTATTGCATAGGCTCTACCCATTGCTTCTTTTTTTTCATTTGTTTGGATTTTTGTACATTTATTTATTACTTTAATAGTTTCTTCATCCATAATTGAATAGTTTGCACTTACATTTTTGCAATCTTTTTCAAAAAAATGTTCATATCTTGCTATTTCATACCAAGTACCAAGATATCTCTCTAAATCAACTTTTTCTACAGTTTGTAGAGGTGGATTTTTTGAAGAACAAGCTGTGAATAAAAACATAATACAAATCAAAATAAGACTTTTAGATATTTTTTCCATAATAACTCCTCTTTTTATTTAATCATACAAATAAATAGGTTTTTTTGGTATATATTTTATGTTCTTTCATTGAAAAATTCAGTCATATAAGTTCTATAAATCAAAGGAACAAGTTGGGTTTGAAGTTTTGGATTTATTCTTTCTTTTATTGTTACTCCTGAAAAGAAACTTTTCCATAGTTTTTGAAATTTATCTTCATTTTGCGATTTATTTGGTTCTTCAAAAAATGCTACTTCTTGTAAACTATAGTTATCATCTATTTTTATGAAAGCTAGTTTTCTACTTATATCGTGGATTATGAAATTTTGATTATTAAATCTTTTTAAAAAATGTTTAGCTAAAAAATATACCACATTAAATTTACACTCAAGTTTTGCATATAAACTGCCATCTTCAAGCTCTTCAAATCTAATAAAGGCATACATCTTATGAACATTTTTAAATAACTCTTTTTCAAGACTGTTTAGATAAAAAACGCAAGAATTATTGATATTGTTTAATTGTTTTGCATCTTTGAAACCAATTATAATGTATTCTAAAAGTGCCATTTCAAAATCTTTTGAATCACACATAAAGATATTTAGTATTTTTTCTAGTATATTTTTAGTAAATTTTGTTTTTATGGCTTCTAATACTTTTTTATAGTTTTCTTCATTTGTTTCAATAGTTTTTACTTCATCAAATATTATCTCATTTGGAAGGGTTTTATATATATTTGTGGGTTTTAGTTTTTTATAATAAACCTCATAAATTAAAGATAAAAACCCTTCAAAAGTACTATCATAAAGTAAAATCATAACTCACCTGTAATTGAACTTATATCAAATAATGATGGTTGTATTAGTTTTTTTGGTTCTGGTTTTATTAAAGCTAGTCTTAGATTTTCCCTATAAAAAGGCACTTGTCTTTGGAACTCTTTATTACAAGTGATAAAATACATAGCTTTTTTTATTGAAATTTTTAGTTTCTTTAAATCATTAAAAGTAAGTCTTTTAAATCTTCTTGCATTTATTATTTTCATCACACCCCTTACTCCAATACCTGGAATTCTTAGCAGTTCTTCTTTTGAAGCTGTGTTTATTTCCATTGGGAAGTATTTTAGATTATTTAAAGCCCAAAAAGCTTTTGGATCTAAATCTTCATCCAAATTTGGAAATTCATCTGTTACTATTTCATCCCAAGAAAAATCATAAAACCTAAGTAGCCAATCAGCTTGATAGAGTCTATGCTCCCTTAAAAGTGGCGGTTTTGTGATGATTGAGGGCAAGTTTTTATTATCATTTACAGGAATATAAGCACTATAATAAACCCTTTTTAGCAAAGCCTTATCATAAAGTGCAGAGCTTAGTTTTAAAATATCCCTATCACTTTCAGGAGTAGCTCCAATGATTAGTTGAGTGCTCATTCCTATTGGTTTTTGCTCTTTTGCAAGACTTAAATTCCTTGCAAATTTTAGTGGTTGAAGTACTTTTTCTTTTGTTTTATTTGGAGCTAAAAGTTTTAGAGACTTATCACTTGGAAGCTCTATATTAGAACTTACTCTATTTGCTAGTTTTACAATTTGCTCAACTAATTCCATACTACTTCCAGGGATTAGTTTTACATGAATATATCCATTAAACTTATACTCATATCGTAAAATCTTCAAAGCTTTTAGCATCAAAGTCATTGTATGATCTTCTGTTTTTACAATTCCTGAGCTTAAAAAAAGTCCTTCTATATAGTTTCTTTTATAAAAATTTATAGTTATATCAGCCAGTTCTCTTGGGCTAAATACAGCTCTTGGAATGTCATTTGAAACACGATTTATACAATATGCACAATCATAAATACAAATATTTGTAAGTAATACTTTAAGTAAGGATACGCATCTTCCATCGGGTGTGAAAGTATGACAAATTCCACTTGTGTGAGTGGCTCCGATTTCACCTTTTTTAAAAGTACTTTCAACTCCACTTGATGAGCAAGACACATCATATTTTGCGCTATTAGCTAGGATTTCCATTTTTTCATAAATATCTGTTTTCATATTTGTATTTTAATAAAAATAAAACCTTTCTTCTAAAAATATATCAATTTGCAATAAAAAGATTTTTTATAAAATCATCAGCTATTTTTAGATGATTTTCTAGCTTCTCTTTTGGCATTTTCTTTAGTAGATTTATTTGCATTGCCATTCTTGGATTTTTCTCAAATTTAGGTGAATATTTAAATAAAAATCTCCAATATAATGCATCCACAATTTCACACCAAGGTTCACTTTTTTTATAGTCACTCATTTTTAAAATATAGTTAGAACTTGCAATATATGGTTTTGTTGTAATACTTCCACCATCACTAAAACCACTCATTCCATAAACATTTCCAACCATCACCCAATCATAGGCATCAATGTAATATCTCATAAAAAATTCATAAACACTATTTGGTTTTATTTCAAGTAGCAAAAATAGATTTCCTAAAATCATAAGCCTTTCTATATGGTGATTATAAGAGCTATTATTTAGTTTTTTTATACAATCATCAAGGGGAGTTATACCGCTTTTGCTTTCAAGTATTTTAGTTGGTATTTCATTTTTAAATTCAAAAAAATTAGAGTTTCTAAGCTTCACACCATCATCTTGATAAATCTTTAGCATAAACTCCCTCCATCCAATAATCTGTCTTATAAAGCCTTCTTTTGCATTGTATGGGGCATTTGCGTTTATTATTTTTTCTATTAAATCATTTAGGTCAATAAGTCCAATATTTAAAGAACTTGAAATATTCGAGTGAAATAAAAAGTATTGTTTTGACTCTTTTGTAATAGCATCTTGATAATCACCAAAGTTTTCAAATTTCTCATTTATAAAACTATCAAGTTGTATTTGAGCTTCATCAAAGCTAGTTGGATAGTAAAAATCTTCGTTTATATCTCCAATAGTTTTAAACTTCTTACAATACTCTTTTGCCTCATTTATATATTTGTTATCAAAACAAAAAGTAGGGGGTATTTTTATATCTTTTGGAAGTTTCTTTCTGTTTTCACTATCAAAGCTATATTTCCCAAAAAGTGGTTTGCCGTTTTCCATAAAAATATTTTCCTCAACTCTTCTATTTTTGTAAAAGTTATGCATAAATTTATTTGAGTCATTTGGATTTATAAAGTTTGGGTTTTTTATTGTTGTGATATTTGAAAAGTTTTTGTAAACTTTTTTTTCTAAATAATTATCAAAAAGTTCATATATAAATATCTCTTGATTTTTATATCTTTCAAGATAAGATTCATCTTCAAAATATTCAACTTCAATACCATTTTGAAATAGATAATTTTCATAAAATTTCATACTAGCTCTATGAAGAACTAACTTTTGAATATGAAATTCATATTGAGTAAAAAATAGTGGTTCTTCAATTAAAAGTACTTTTTTGTCTTTTAGCTTTGCAACATTTTTAAATAATTGGTTTGGGTAAAGTATAAATATTTTCATACTATTACTTTATAGCTTTTATCTTTTGTTTTGTAGTTCTTTTTTGTGAATTTAAATTATTTTTAGATATTTATTTGTATAAAAAGAGATAAGTAGAAGAAAAAGATAATTTACCTTTTTCTTCTATTTTTTTATTTTTCTTTAGCAATCAAAGTCTTATATAAAGCATCATGCTCATCAATTTCTTGTCTTGTAGCTTTTCTTCTACACGATAAAAAGCCTTTTTTACCATCTGAAGTAATTGTAGGAAAAACTGTTGCAAAAACCCAATAATAATTTCCTGATTTTGTAGCATTTTTTACATAACCACTCCATACTTCATCTCTTTTTACTGTATCCCATAGGTCTTTAAATGCAGCTTTTGGCATATCTTTATGACGAACGATATTATGAGGTTTTCCTATTAATTCATCAACACTATATTCTGCCATTTTACAAAAATCATCATTTGCAAAAATAATAATGCCTTTTTCATCAGTTTCACTTACTAAAAAAGCAAAATCATCTAAAATCATTTCTTTTTCCATTATATTATCCTATTTTACTTTTTTGCTTTTTGCATCATTTACTAAAACTTGTGCCATTAAAAGTGTTTCATCTGCAAATTCTGCAACAAAGCTAGCTTCTTTTGCATTTTCTTGGGTTACTTTATCTAGTATTGATACTGCATTATTAATTTGTTCTATTCCTGATAATTGTTCATTTGAGGCAACGCTTACATCTTGAATAATATTTATGGTTTGAGAAATTAGTTGATTTAAGTTGTTATATCCATGACTCATTTCATCTGAGATTTTTTTACCTTCTTTTGTTTTAAATGAGGCATTTTCAACTAAGGTTTTAATTTCATGGGCAGCTTGTGTACTTCTTGTTGCTAGATTTCTAACTTCACCTGCAACAACTGCAAATCCTCGTCCTGCTTCTCCAGCAGTTGCAGCTTCAACTGCTGCATTTAGTGATAAAATATTTGTTTGAAATGCAATTTGATCAATAACTGTTATGGCTTCATTTATTGCTTGTACTTTTTGATTTATTTCATCCATGGCTAAAGCTGTTTGTTGGGCTAAATTCTCTCCTGTAACAACAGAGTTTTTTACCATTTTACTTAAATCAGCCATTTTCATAGCATTTTCATTATTGTTTTTTGTAATTGAAGTAATTTCTTCTAAAGCAGCAGCTGTTTCTTCAAGTGATGCTGCTTGTTCATTTGCTCTTACAGATAGGTTTTCAACAGATTTATGCATAGATATAGAGTTGTTTTCTAATTGGGTTCCATTTTTTAAATTAAGTTTAGCATTATCATTTAATTCATTTCCTAATTTATTTATTTGTTTCATGGTTATTAGCATTTTACCCTTTAAAATAGGGTTTATATTCATTTGCTCTCGATAATCTTGATTGGTGTATTTATCCATGATATTAACTAACTCTTCCATATTTTGGTTTGTAGTTTCTAGCATTTCATTAACAATTCTTTTTAGAGTACTAATCATAAAATTCTCAGAATCCGCATGTATCTTTGAAGTATAAATTCCTTGAGAAACTTTATTTAAGGCAATTACAACTTCACCTAAAACATGCATATCTTTTTTTCTCATTACATCAAATTTATCAACATATAAATTTAACTCTTTTAAAATAAATCCAATATCATCATTTTTTATGTATTGAGCTTTTTTTATTCTATTAGTTTTATAAAAAGCAAAATCCATAAGATCATCTATATATAATTTTAATCTTTCTATTCCACCTACAATTCTTTTCATTGAATAAACAGTTATATAAGTAATAATTATGGCAAAGACCACATTTACTGTAATTATAGCAGTGATTGCATGATCACTTAATATTGCAACAATACTTATTATTGCAAATCCCAGTTGAGTTAGTAGTAAATTAAGTAACAACCTTTTTTTTGTAGTTAAGTTTAAGAGCATTTTAAAATTACCTCTTTAATGAATAAATATTCAGTATTGTAATATAAAAATAATAAAAAAATCTCAAAAAATGTATGAAAAAACATATATTTTAAAGTTTAAAATACTCTATAAAATAGCTTATAAATGAAATTATTAAATAACCCTAATAATTTCAGCACTAGGTTTTGCAAAATAATAACCTTGTGCATAATCTACTCCAATTTCTTTTACTTTTTCAAGTTCATAGGGAGTCTCAACTCCTTCTGCTAATATTTTTATTCCATTATCAACACATATTCCTCTTAGGGCTTTATATATTGACTGTTTCATAGGACTTTGATCTATATTATCAATAATGTTTCTATCAACTTTTATGATATCTGGTTTTATGTCAATAATCATATTTAAAGATGAGTATCCTTCTCCTACGTCATCAAGAGCTATTAAAAAGCCTTCTTTTCTATAATAATTTAAAATAGATTTTAAATGTTCTTTATCTTTTACATTTTGTGTTTCAACAACTTCAAAAACTATATTTTTTGGGTCAAACTCTAGTTGTTTTGCCCATTTTACAGTTGAAGCTAAACAAAACTCTGGATCATAAATAGAGGTTGGAATAAAGTTTATAAATACCTTTGCATCTATTTTTTTTACAGCTGTTGTTTTAAGTGCTGTTTCTCTACACATTCTATCGAGTGTAAAATTCATATCATTTCTTTCAGATTTTGCAAATAAGACATCAGGATACATTAAATCACCATTTGGTAAAACTCCACGAGTTAGAGTTTCATAGGCAAATATTTTATTTGTTTGCATATCTATTATTGGTTGGAAATAGGCTGTTAAACTATGGTTTTCAATAATATCAAAGAAATTTTTATCTTCTATAAAATGTAAATATCTATTTAGTGCTTTTGTAGATAATATGCTGCTAAGTGTTAATTTATTATCATCATTTTCAATAAAAATTTTTATTTCATCTTTTTCTAAATCATGAAAATTTGTATTTAAATAATCAAAATTTTCCTCAAAAAATTCCCTTGGATTCTCCACTTCAATAGATACAATATTTTCAATTTTTTGGGTTTCAAGTCCAAGGTTTTTAAAAATCTTCGATGACTTAACTATTAACTCATTTATTTGAGTAATAAAATGAATCTTACTTTTTTTCTCACTTATATAAAACACATCTCTACATTTGCATGGCATTTTTAATCCTTAATGATTGTAATTACAAGTTCTCCAACTACAAAGCCAAATTTTTTCATTTTTGAATGGTTTATTATAACACCATCTTCTTGTAAATGTAGCCAATCTTGAACAGCTATATCTAATGTTGAGTCATTATAAGGAATTCTCATAATATAATCCAACATTACTGTATTCCCATTTGCAATCATTGGGCTTTCACCTATTATATCATTTGCAGTTGCTATGAATTTTTTATCTGCTGTTGGTCTTAGCGTCCAAACTCTTTTCATCTCTTCACCATCATTATAAACAAAGTATTCATCAAGTGTTCCCACTCCATCTTTATCCCAAGATCCAATCATTGTTCCTTTAAATGTTCTTGTTATTTTTCCACTTCTGTCTTTTACTAAACCATAAGCTCTTAGTTTGCCATTAAAATATTCTTGTGGAATAAATTCTGGGCTTGTGTTATTAAAGTCTTCTATTTTCATGCCTGTACATCCTGTTAGTAGTATTGTTGTAAAAAATATAATAATTAAGTTTTTCATGCTATTAATCCTTTATTTAAATCAATATTTTGATCTTTTGTAAACACTAGTTGATGTAAATTTATATTTCTAGTTATAAATGCAGCTTCGCAATAATTCAGATACATTTTCCACATTCTTATAAAGTAGTTATCAAATCCTAATTTTTTTACATCATCTAATTTATTTTGGAAATTGTCATGCCAAATGTTTAGTGTTTTTGCATAATCTTCTGTGAACTCTTCAAGATGATTTAGATTTAATCTTGTATGTTTACTTGTAACTTCAAGTATTTTTGAAATACTAGGAAGGTGACCACCTGGGAAAATATATTTTTGAATAAAATCAGTCCCTTTTGAATAATCTTTATATCTTTGATCAGGCATTGTAATTACTTGTAAAACCAAAAGTCCATTTGGTTTTAGTAGTTCTTGGCATTTTTTAAAAAAGATATGAAAGTACTCTTTCCCCACAGCTTCAAACATTTCAACAGCTATAATTGCATCGAAAGTTCCATTTAAATCCCTATAGTCTTTTAGTAAAATATCTATTCTATCTTCAACACTATGTTCTTTAAATCTATCTTCACATAGTTTTTTTTGCTCAGTACTTAAGGTAACCGTTGTTACTTTGCATTTTTTATCATTTGCTAGATGTAAAGCCATTGCTCCCCAACCTGAACCAATCTCTAAAACATTTGAATTTTCTTTTAGGTTTAGCTTACTTGATAGTTTTTCTAATTTGTTTTTTTGTGCTGTATATAAATCTTCATTTTTATGAGAAAAAACAGCACTTGAATACATCATAGTTTCATCAAGCATGAGTTTATAAAAATCATTTGACAAGTCATAATGGGCAGAAATATTTTTTCTTGAGTTTGTTTTTGAGTTTTTTCTCATAGTGTGTTTGATTTTATTAAAAACGGGCATTATATTTATAAATTTATTGTTTTTTTCATTTTCACTTGTTGTTCCCAAATACTTTGCGTTTAAAAGGGCTAGTTCTATTAGTTTTGTTAAATCAGATGTTTCAAAATCTTCATCTATATAACTCTCTGCAAAACCAATATCTCCATATAATGCAACTCTATAAAAGAATTTACTATTTTTTATTGTAATTGTTATTTTTTCATCTTCTTTTTTTTGGCCATATAACTTTTTATTACCATCTGTGTAGATAACTTCTAATGTTCCTACTTTTATTTTTGAGAAAAAATTATCTGCTAATTTATTCCATAATCTTTGCATTTTAGTATCTCCTTTCTTTGTCTTGTTCTCTTGGGCTATGAATTTTCAATCCTTTTATAAATAGTCTAATAGCCTGAATATAGGTTCTTGTAACTACTAAAAAAGTACTAAACATATATTTTAAAAATATATTTAAACTACTTTTTTTATTAAAGTCTTTTGCTTTTGAATTAAAAATAGCTGTTAATTTATACTCATTGTCTTCAAATAAATCTATTTTTAAAAATAGTTTATTTTCATCATATTTTAGTTGGAATTCATATACTCCATCTGTTTTAAAAAAAGGAGAAACATACATATCTTTTTTTACTTTTCCTACATATGAATTACCTTTTTTTTCTAAAAGGATTGGATAAACTACTCTTCCATTGTTGTAGTTATGAACTTCTGCTAAAAGATGAGTTGCTTGGTTGTTATCATCAAAAACAACCAGTGCACTAATTGGATTAAAAACAAAATTTAAAACTCTAGGAAGAGTGAAAAATCTCATATTTTTAGTTTTTTTAATACTGAATTTTTCTAATAATTCATCTACATTTTGTAAAAAATCATCAGATTTTCCAAAATGATCTTTTGTTTTAAAGCTTAGAAAATTTAGTTTATTTATTGAAAACAAACTATTCTTTAGATTTTCAAAATAGTTTAAATCAATATCTAATAAATAAAAGTTATATTTAAATTCATGCACTTTTGGGTGAAATCTTTTATGATAAATAGTTCCTTCATAAAATTTATGCTTTGTAAGATTTTTCATAACTCGCAACCTAATAGTTTTCCCACTTCATTTGCAGATAAAAGTCCATCTTCATGGAATCCATATCTCCAATAAGCTCCAGCATAAAAAGTGTTGTTTTGTCCACTAATTTCATTTTTTCGTTTTTGCATATTTATAGCTTCGCGATTGAATTGTGGATGATCATATGAGATTCTTTCAATTACTTGCTCTATATGGCTTGTTTCATTTAAGGATACAAAGTAATCTTTTTTTGTTTTTAAATTTTGTAAGGTATTTATCCAATAAGTTAAAGTAACCAAATCACTTTTGATATATGAATTTGTATAATTCCAAGCTGCATACATTTTCTTATTTGGATATAAAATATTATTATCGTTATGTAAAACAGCGCTGTTTTCTTTGTATTTAAACGCACTTAATATTTCAGTTTCTTTTGCTGTTGCATCATCTAGTATTTTTAAAGCATCAGGTGCATGCATAGCTAATACAACTTTGTCATAAAAAGTTTTTTCACCATTTTTATGAATCAAATATACACCATTTTCTACTCTTTGTATTTTAATAACATTTGAGTTTAAAATTATTTTTCCAGAGATCTTCTCTTTTATTTTATTTACATAATTTATACTTCCATTAGAAACAGTAAGCCATTGATGATGAGAATCAATACCCAAAAGTCCATGGTTTTTAAAAAAAGTTAAGAATGTTCTTGCTGGAAAATCATTCATTTCATCGCTTGGTGTTGACCAAATAGCAGCACCCATTGGAAGAATATATCTCTCTTTAAAAGCTTTTGAATAAGAACTTATATATTCTCCCAATGACTTATCTAGGTTTAAATTATTATAAAGTAAATCGCTATTTGCTTTTTCATTAAAATCTAAGATATCTTTTATCATTTTATAATGATTAAGTGAAAATAGATTTCTTTTTTGTGCAAACATTCCTTTTATAGAAGAGCCGTTGTAAGCTATATTTTTAATCTTATCCCAAAAAGCAAAACTCATATCTGAGTTCTCTATTTTTACATCAAGTTGTTTAAATAATTTTGTTAAAAGTGGATAAGTTGGCTCATTAAAAACTAAAAATCCAGTATCTACTCCAAAAGTCTTATCTTCGTCATTTACAGTAGTAGTTCTTGCATGTCCACCTAAACGATTATCTTTTTCATATAAATCTACTTCATGTTTAGAACTTAAAATATAGGCACTTCCCAGACCGCTGATTCCAGCTCCTAATACTGCTATTTTCATTTGTATCTTCCTTTTGGATCTAGTTTTGTAAATATTAATTTAGAAGTATCCATCTTATTTTCCAATTTTTTTAAAATCATTTTTAATTCACTTTGGTCTATAGATGGAACTCTACTCATAATCCAAAGATTAGAGTAATCATCATCTGTGATGATTGCTGTTTTATAGTTGTTTAAATATATTATTTTATAAGATGATGTAAATAAGTAAAAATAAGTCATATCTAGGCTAATATTATTTTCAATTTGACTTACTTTTGCATCTCCGTTGTATTGGATTAATTTACCATCAAGTTCATTTTCAAAGCATCTATTAAATACATCATAAGTATCATCTTCTAATATATATTCAACACTTGAAGCAACACAATTTTCTTGAAAAGAGTTATAAGTTCTAGCTATCTCATACCATAGGCCTGAAAACTTTTTCTTATCAAATGTATTTACATCAAAGGAAGAACTTGCAAATTGTGATGAAAAAATAATTAGTATTAATATAATTGATTTCACAAGTACTCCTTCTTTGTATTGTGTAATTTATTATAAAAAAAGGGATATTTGTAGTTAATTTATGTTAGTTTATATTTACATAAGAAAATAATAGATATTAATTTAAGAAAAATAGGTACTATTGAATATAAAATTATAATTGCCATGATTGAGTTTTCATTTATATTTTGGGTATCAAAAGAGGTAAACTCTAAAGTAATAAATGAAACAGCTACTGCTAAAGCCAATGAAAACTTCGTAATCATTGCCCAAAAACCAAATAATATACCTGAAATATCATTATTTATTTTTTTACTTTCTTGAGCAACATCAGCTTGAATAGAAGAGGGCAGTGCCATATCAGCACCTAAACTCATCCCTGTTATTATACAAATGATTAAAAAATATATGAAATCATTTTCTTCTAAAAAAGGTACAAAAGAAAAAGCTGCACATGCTGTAATCATAGATAAAATCCATGTGGATTTTTTTGATATTTTTATTGATAATTTAATCCATAATGGAAAAGTTAATATTGCACTTAAGAAATAAACAATTAAAAAAAGACCTGTTTCTTCTTCTAAAATCAAAACATATTTTACGAAAAATAAAAATAGTGTTGCAGGTAGTGCATTTGCTAGATTGTTGATTAAAAAAGCCAAAAATAGTTTTTTGTGTTGGGGAAAAGTCTCAAAGAATAAATTTATTGATTTTAAAAATTCATTATTTGAAGTTTTAGGAATAACACTTTTTAGATTTTCAAAATGTTTTAGTTTGAAATAAAATATAATTGAAAAAATAGGAAAAATAATCATACATGTATGTAGTAATAACTCTAAGCTTTTTTTAGAGTCCTCTGCAACTAAAAAGATATAAGGGAATAATAAAGATATTAAAACACCAAAAACTATAAAAACTTCCCTTGAAAATGCTAGTTTTGTATTATTTATTGAATTATTGCTTATTTGTGAATTTAAAGTAAGATAAGGAATCATTACAAAACTATAGGAAATATAAGTTATAAGTGAAAAAGAAAATAGCCATAATGAGTTGAAATAAATGGGTTTAATTAAAAAATATAAACCAAATAATACAAAAAATGTAGAAACTAATATAATATTAAATTTGTTGTATTTATCAGTAAAACTACCAATAAAAGGGTCTAGAATCATATCTAATAATCTAGCAATTAATAAAATAACTCCAACAGTTCCAACGCTTAAGTTTACATACTCAACATAAAAAATTGGTAAGTAAATATATAAAGGGAATCCCAAAAAAGCAATAGGAATTCCTAATATTCCATATGTAAGAATTTCATTGCTTTTTGGGTTATTATTATTCATTTAAATCTAATTTGTTATATATTTCACATAATTTTTAACTGTAATCATTTTAAAAACTTTTTTGTTATTGAAAAACTTAATTTATACGGAACAAGAGATATTAATCGTAAAAATTTTGACAAAATAAAAGGAAACGAAATTTCAAAACTATATGGTTTATTAAACTGCTCAAATATTTTTTTAGCAGCAATTTCAGGCTGCATTAATTGAGGCATATCAAAATTATTTTTTGCAGTCAATCTTGTTTTTACAAAGCCATGATTTATTATTTGTAAATAAATATTTTTTCTTAATAATTCAGGTTGAATTGACTGTGCAAGATTTACTAAAGCAGCTTTTGATGCGCTATAAGCTCCACCATAAGGCAATCCAAAGTAGCTTGATAAACTTGCATTTAATATAACTCTTGATTCTTTTTTTTGTTTTTCTAAATAACTAACTAGTGGTTTTAAAATTCTAACAGCACCTAAGTAGTTTGTATTTATCATTGCTTCAAAGCTTGAAATATCCCATTGTTCAAGAGGCATAGAATCATAAACCCCTGCATTGAAAAAACAAATATCTAAATCATTAAAAACAGTAAATGCTTCCTCCACACATTTAGTAACACTTTCATTACTTGAAACATCAATGTCTAATAATTCTAGTTTGTTTGTGTAAGTTGATTTTAGTTGTAATAGTTCTTCTGATTTCTTAGCATTTCTAGAACTTGCTATTACTTTATGATTACTTTGCAAGCAAAGTTTAACTAACTCTAAACCGATGCCAGAACTAGAACCAATAATCCAAACTTTTGTTTCCATGATAAAAACCTTTTTTATGTAAGCTAGTTATGTACTAACTTAAGATGATTATATGAGAATAAAAAGATTTTTGGTATACAATATTTGTAGTTTGATAAAAAATAGTTTGAAAAAATAAATTTTAAATATATTTAAGGGTTAAGAAATAAAATGATAAAATCATAAATAAAAAATAACAAAAGTAATAAAAAGGTACCAGATGAATAATCTTGGAGAAATCGAAGCTTGGCTTAAAGAACATTCAATAAATAATTATATGATTTCTGAAGATTTATACATTACCGTCCAAGGTAATGTTAACTTAAATGAAAGATTAAATGGAAAAAAACTACCTGTTAAATTTAAAATGGTAGATGGATATTTTGATATTAGTAACAATAATCTTACTTCCCTTGAAGGATGCCCAAAAATAGTAACTAGAGATTTTAATTGTTCTAGAAATAAATTAGATTCACTATTTGAAGGACCTTCTGAAGCTGGAGAATTTGATTGTTCTAACAACAAATTAAAAACTTTATCTTATGCTCCCAAAGAAGTAAAAGGAAGTTTTAATTGCTCTTTTAATGAATTAACGTCAATTAAAGGAAGCCCTCGAACTATAAAAGGGCATTTTAATTGTTCTGATAATAGATTAATTAATTTAAGAGGTGGTCCTCAATATATAGATACATTTTTTGACTGTTCTCATAATTTTATTGAAAGATTATCAGGAGGTCCTGTTTCTGTTGGACAGGATTATATTTGTAATGGAAATAATTTAACAGATTTAGATAGCATTGCTGATGAAATTGGTTGGGATTTAATAACAGATGTTAGGTTAAATCATGTAACAAGCTCTTATAATGAAGAGGAGAAATATTGGAGATATAAGGGTAATGAAGTTATTGCTCACATTTATAAACCAATTGTTGCTTTAACGACTCTTGATGATATAAATAGATGGCTTAGAAAACATGATATTAGAAATTTTAGTATTTTAAAAGATAATTCAGTAGATGTTCATGGAGATGTGAAACTTTCTGACAAACTTACAAGTTTGGTTAAATTGCCACTTAATTTTAATATTATAGAAGGTGATTTTGATATTAGTAATAATGAATTAACTACTCTTGAAGGAAGTCCTAAGAAAGTTACTGGAAGTTTTTTAGCTCATAAAAATGAATTAACATCATTAAAAGGTGGACCTAAAGAAGTTGGTGGAAGTTTTATAATTTTACATAATAATGTTACATCACTACAAAATGCTCCATCTTTGGTCAAAGAAGATTTTATTTGTTCTCATAATCCATTAAGAGATTTAGAAGGTTTAAATAATGTAATAGGATATGTTTTTACAGGTGTTTATATTCCTAGATTAAAGTGCCAAAAATACAATTATAAGGGAGTGACGACTTATAAGTATCCAGGTGATTTAGTTATGAAGTATTTAGATCAAGAATATATCGCTTTAACAGATGAAGAAAAAACATTTGAAGCAACTAAAAAGAATTTAGAAAAAGTTATTAAAAAAATGCTAAATGCTGGAAGCCTAACAAAAGAAATGGTAACAGATGCATTGATTAAAAATCTTACTAAATATCAACTTGATCAATTAAAAACAAAAGTATTATGGATTAAATATCCTCCTAGTGATGAAAAAAATGATGCATTAAGTGAAGATGATATTATGAAATTAGCTTTTGAACAAGAGTTGTGAAAAGAAGAATTAAGTCTTAAATATGATTTTTTTGATATAATCGCGGAATCAATACACAAAATAAAAAATAAATGGAGATAATTATAATATGGTTCAAACTGTCAATCTTAAAAAATCTTTTGGTCCAAGAGTTTTATTTCAAGATATAAATGTAAAATTAGATACTGGTAAAAGATATGGATTAATCGGTGCTAATGGTGCTGGAAAAACTACGTTCTTAAAAATCTTATCTGGACAAGAAGAAGCAACTGAGGGTGAAGTACAAATTCAAAATGGTAAAAAAGTAGGAACTTTATCTCAAAATCAATTTGCATATGAAAATAATACAATTTTTGATGCAGTACTTTTAGGTAATAAAAAATTACATGATGCTGTAAAAGAAAAAGAAGAACTTTATATGAGTCCTGAATTTACAGATGAAATAAATGATAGATTAGCAGAGCTTGAAATTATTTGTTGTGAAGAAGATCCAACTTATGAATATGATGTAAAAATTACGAGAATACTAGAAGATTTAGGATTTCCTGCTGCATCTCATCAAGATTTAATGAGTACATTAACAGGTGGAGATAAATTTAAAGTTTTACTTGCACAAGTTTTATATCCAAAACCAGATGTTTTATTTTTAGATGAGCCTACGAATAATTTAGATATCGCAACAATTGGTTGGTTAGAAAACCAATTACAACACCATGATGGAACGATGGTTGTAATCTCTCACGATAGACACTTCTTAAATGCAGTTTGTACACATATTTTAGATGTTGACTTTAAACAAATTAGAGAATTTACAGGAACTTATGATGATTGGTATATTGCTTCAACAGTACTTGCTAAACAAAATGAAAAAGATGTTAGTAAAAAATTAAAAGAGAAAGATGAATTAGAAAAATTCATCGCTAGATTTAGTGCTAATGCTTCAAAAGCAAAACAAGCAACTTCTAGACAAAAGCAACTTGACAAACTTGATGTTGGTGCTATTCAAGTATCAAGTAGACGTGATCCTTCTATTATTTTTAAACAAAAAAGAGAAGTTGGTAAAGAGTTATTAACAGCAAAAAACATTTCTAAATCTTATGATGGTGAAGTTGTATTAAATGATATTTCATTTACAGTTGAAAAAGGTGATAAAATAGCTTTAATTGGTACAAATGGTATTGGTAAAACTACTTTATGTGAAATATTAGAAGGAAATGTAAAAGCTGATAGTGGTGAAGTTTTATGGGGTGCAACTATTCAAAACTCGTATTTCCCACAAAATACAACTGACTTAATTGAAGGTGATTTCACTTTATATGATTGGTTAAGAAATTGTGATAGAGATGCTGATATTTCTGAAATTAGAAACTGTTTAGGAAGAATGTTATTTAACGGTCAAGAGCAAGAGAAAAAAGTAACTTCTTGTTCAGGTGGAGAAAAACATAGAATGATGCTTTCTAAAATTATGTTAGAGCAAGGTAACTTCTTAGTTTTAGATGAACCTACAAATCACTTGGATCTTGAAGCTATTATTGCTTTAGGTGAGGGATTACTTGATTATCCTGGTTCTGTAATTTGTGTTTCTCACGATAGGGAACTATTAGATGCGTTCGCAAATAGAATTATTGAAATCCAACCAGGTGGAACTATCGTTGACTTTAAAGGAAGTTATGAAGAATTTATTGAGTCTAAAGAGGCTTAATAAATTTCATATATAAGAAAGAATAAAAAAGGGCAAGATTTAAAATCTTCCCCTTTTTTTATGTTTAAGAAAATAAAAGATATTTATTTAGCATGTCTTGATGACATTCTAATTTCTCTTCTTTGAATAGCATCGTTGTATCTTCTTTTATCATCTTCTGTAAGTAAATCTAATTTTGGAACGGCTGCTGGTTTTCCAGCTTCATCAACTGAAATCATTGTAAAATAACATACATTTGTATTTTTAATTGTATGATCTTTAATATCTTCTGATATTACTTTGATACCAATTTCCATAGAGGTTCTACCTGTGTAGTTAACAGATGCATGGAAAGTAACAAGAGAACCAATTTTAATAGGATCTTTAAATAAAACCATGTCAACTGATAATGTTACTGCATACATACCTGTATATCTTGCTGCACAAGCATATGCAACATGATCTAACATTTTTAAAATTTCACCACCGTGAACATTTTTTCCAGAGAAATTAGCTTTATCTGGTGTCATTAACATAGTCATTGTTAGAGATTTTTCTCTTTTTACTTCTTCACTCATTTTTAAACCTTGTATTATAATTATTGAAATATCACCTATTATAAAACAAATTAGTAGTATAAGCGTAGCAATTTATAAAAATAGTTTAGGAGAATATGAAAATATGGAAAAAAGTAACATTTTTCCCATTTAAGTAAGATAGTTATATTTTTAAATATAACTATCTTGATAATAATTATTAAAAGTAAGAGTTTATTTTATAATATGACCCACGAATTTTGACATATTATTTAGAATTTTTTCACCACGTCTAAATCCTAATCCACAAGCTTCATATGCATAAAACACACCTGCTTGGTAAGAATTACCCATTGAATCCGTTGGAAGTTCAACATATTCTTGATAAATTGCCTTATGACCTTCATAATCGCCATCAGTTTGCACATCTATACTTCCATCACTATTTATGATTTTAGTATTAGCACCCTCTCTTCCAAAACATCTTTTTTCAACTTGTTTTTTGTTTTCTAAAGGCTCAAATGATGTTTCTAAAAGTAGGGGATGATTTGGATATAAATCCCATAAAACTTTCATAAATCCTTTTGATTGAAACATAAGTGAATATGCAGGATTAAAAATAATTGCTCTTTTTTCTTTTATGATTTCTGTTAAAATTAATGCTAATTCACTCTCTTCAATAGCAATATTTTCCCAAGGAATAAGTTTGAACCAAAATTCAAAACTCTCTTCATCTTTAAAAATACCATCATCATTAAATTGAACATTTTCTATAAATTCAAAATCTGTATTAAATCCAGCTTCGTTTGCAATATGCTCTAAAAGTTTTGTTGTATTTATATCTTCACTTGAGCTTGAAATTGATGAAAATAATATTTTCCATCCTAAATTTGCATAATACTCTTCAAACTTTTCAACATCAGTATCAAGGGTAATAATTCTTTTGAAGTTGTCTTTTAAAGCTTCATAAAGATTATTAAACTGACTTGCTTCATCTAAACCATTTGCTTTTAACATAGCCCATTGAATAATAGCTGTTTCAAAAAGTGAAGTTGGTGTATCTGCATTAAATTCAATTAATTTTATAGGTTTTCCATCTATTCCACCTGCTAAATCAAATCTTGAATATAAATGCCAATGAACATCATTTTCCCAAGATTCTTTTATCATCTCTATTAGATTAAATGGAATATTTATTTCATGAAATAAATCATTATCAATAACATATTGCCCAGCCTCGGCAAACATATCATATAGCTCATTACAAGCTTCATAATATCCATTTGCTTCATCTTCATTTATTACTACAATCTCATCACTTACGTATGATGAATTATCAGAATCTGTATGCCATACAAAACCTATTGATTCTAAATAATTATCTGTTAATGGTTTTAATTTTTCTAATTTCATTTATCCCCCAAATCCTGAACTTTTTGAACCAAATGAAGAAGAACTAGATTTTGAATTTGAATTCGAATTCCCTCCAAAAAAACCACTTTTTTTACTACTTGAGCTGTTTGATCCTGTAGTTGCAGGAGTTTTATTAAATGAACTTTGTGATTTACTATAAGTTTGAGGCGATTTATATTGAGTTTGTCTTTGATTTTGGAAATTTTGATTATTAAATAGTTTATTACCAAGCCAAGAACCAATCATTGCACCTGCAATTGAAGATAATAATACTCCACCAAGACCCATACCTCCACTACTTACTTCAGCATTTGGATTTGTAAGAGGTGATGTTCCTGCATCAATTTTTTTCTCTTCTTCTTTAACTAATTTATCTATTTCTTCTTGCGTTAAAATTCTTTCAGTTCCATCTGGTTTTCTTAAAACAACTGTAGTTTTTGAAGCTGGAAATTCATCAATAATTGCATATTTACCATCAGCTGATTCTTCTATTACTACAAAGGCATTTTGTTTTTGACTAGCATTTGAAAAAGCATCACTTTGCCCTTGATTTTGTTGTTCTTGATTGTTATTTGAACTATCTCCACAACCTATAAGACCAACAACAAGTAATGATCCCAGTCCACCAACAATTGCATAATCTGATATTTTTTTAATATGATTTTTCTTTTTCAATTTTTTAACCTTTTTTAAATATACTTTTAAAGTTTTTTTATATTTTTATTATGACTATTTTAGAAATCGTCAGTATTATATCTAATTGCTTTATAATAATCAAAAAATTATAAATTTTACTTTTAAATTTCATGTAATAATAAATTTCTATTATAAAATAATAATATTGTAAATATCCAGAAAATGATAACAATTCTTTTAAATAATTAAATTACATTTACTTTATATTTACTTTGAAATAGTATAATTTACATTATATAAAGGAGATATCATGATAGACACAGCAAATATGGGAATTATGGCGAATTTTATTCAACCAACTTCTTCTAACGTTTCAACACAGATGATATCAAAAAAAGATTCTGACGCTGATTCAGCTCTTAGTATTGAAGAGATGGGTGTTAGCGATGATATATTTTCGTCTTATGATTCCGATTTAGATGGATTAGTTAGTAAATCTGAATTAACAACTGCTATTGAGACTGCAATGTCACAATATGATGGAACAATGCCATCTAAAGAAGATTTTCAATCTATGCTTTCTTCTTTTGGTTTTGAAGTACCATCAAGAAGTGAAAGTACTAGTACAACTACGTCTTCATCTTCTTCTCAAGCAGAAACTATTTCTTCAATTTTAGCAGAATATGATGCTGATAATTTAAGTGAGAGTGATGCTAAAAGTATTGTTGCAGCTTTTCAAGAAGCAGGAATTGAACCATCAGAAGAACTTGTAAGCGCCATGGAAGAAGCTGGTTTTGATGCTAAAGAAGTAGGAACACTAGCAGGTGTTGGTCCTCAAGGTGGCGGTGGTGGTGGACAACAAATGTCATCATCTGATTCAAGTGAAGTATATGACGAAATGGATACAAATGAAGATGGTGTAGTTTCGATTGCAGAACTTCAAGCGGCATATAGTAGTAGCAGTACAAGTAGTACTGATAGTACAACATCATTAACTTCAAACCAACAAAATGCTTTAGATAATTTAAGTACTTTAATGAATGTATTAAAATCTAATACTTCAAGTGAAGATGGAACTTCTTCTGTTGATACAAAAAGTTTTGATGGAATATTAAAAGCTATTAATAATCAAAATAACAATAGTCAAATAAATACATACCTACAAAATACAACTACAAGTTCACTTTTTGGCTACGCATAATCTGCGTAGCTAAGTAGATATTTATAGAAACTTTATTCTTCTTTTAAACCTTTTCTCATAGCTTCAACTACACTATTATCGGCTTTTGTATTAGTAAAATATTCAAATGCCAATACCCCTTGGAATAAAAGCATGTCCTCACCGTCTTTAGTCATTAGATTATTATCTCTAGCAAGTGCTAAAAATGGCGTGATTTTTCCATATATACAATCAAAAGCAAAAGATGCATTTTTTAGGATATTTTCTAGTATTTCTTTTGGGCATGGTAATTCTTCATCTTTTAAGCCAGCACTTGTTGAGTTTACTATCAAATCATAATTTTCTGCTTTGAAGTTTTCCCATGAAAAACATGAAATTTTGTGTTCTTTAAAGAAGTCTAGTTTCCCTTCACTTCTATTTAATACTGTAACTTTTATATTTTTTGATTGTAAGGCTAGGGCGATTGCTTTAGCAGTTCCACCGGCTCCTAAAAGTAGTACATTTTTAACTTCACCAAAACTCTCTATTGCGTTTAAAAATCCAGGAGCATCTGTGTTATAAGCTATTATTTTCCCATTTTCATTTATATAAGTATTTACAGCTTTTATCTCTTTTGCCAATCCTCTTACTTCATCTGCATTTTCATAGGCATATTCTTTATGGGGAACTGTTATATTTGCTCCACTATAATTGTTTTGTAAAAAAACTTCTTTTATAGTATTTCCATCTATTAATTGATGTTTTATATATTCACCATCAAAGTTAATATATTTTAACCCTGCATTATGCATTTGTGGTGATTTTGAATGAGAGACTGGATTTCCAAATATAACAAATTGTTTTTTCTTCATAGATATATATTCCCTAATTTTAAATTTTGTTATTTGAAAAATCAAAGTTTTCTATATGGTTATCTAAGTGCTCTTCTAATGCTAGTTTATACTCTTTCATAAAATACTCAACAACTTTTTGTTTCTCAGCTTTCATATCTGCTGATGTTTCAAAAGAAGTTGCAGCCATCCATGCGCTAAATCTAGCAGAACCATACATAAAAGAAGCACTTATTTCACCTTGTGTTAACTTTTGAGCTAATTGCTCATTTGCAAGTGCAATATGTGCATCTGCTCTTTTTAAAAATCCATTATTTTTTTCTTCCATTGTTTTTCCTTTTAATATATTTATTTTTTATTTAACTTTTGCGATTATTTGAAAGATTGGGTATTCTTTGTTATTTCTGTGATCTGTATAAACTATTTTATATTCAATTAATTCAAAACCATTATTTTTTATTAAACTACAAAGTTCATTTTCATCATAGCCAAAGTGTTCAACTCCATCATTCTTATGTTCTTCGTGAAATGTTCCATCTTCACTTACTAAATCATTTATACACAAATAACCACCATTTTTTAAAGATGATTTTGCTTTTTGTATAAACATTTCTGTATCTTTTATATGATGTAAAGTCATAGAAATAGCTATTAAATCAAACTCATTTTGGGGTAAATCTTGCTCATTTATATTGTGTTGAATGGCACTTATATTTGTAAATCCTAACTCTTGTGCTTTTTCATTAAATTTCTCAACCATACCAATAGAGTAATCCATACCTATTACTGTATTTGTTTCATTACTTAGACCAAAACCTACAAGTCCCGTTCCACAACCATAATCAAGTATTTTAAAATCAGGTTTTAAATCAACAATTTCTATTATATTATCAACACTTGATTTTGCTATTTGTACACGGGAAGGTTTACTCTCCCAGTCTTTTGCCACATTATCAAATCTATTCATATTTTCTTATCCTTAAACAATAAATCATTAATATTTTGGTAAATTATAGCAAAAGCAAATAAAAGAAGAATTATGAATAATATTAAATACTATTTTAGTACAACAGATGATGGAAATTTGGCTTATCATGTAAATGATATAAAAGAAAATGTAGATAAAAATAGAGATGAAGTTGCATCATTATTAGGCTATAAAGGTGAAGATTTAGTTTATATGAATCAAGTTCATGGAAATAATGTACAAATAGTTACTAAGGACTCGCCTAAACTAATAGACAATTGTGATGCAATAATTACAAGTGAAAAAGATTTACCTATTATGGTTATGGTAGCTGATTGTATACCTATACTTATTTTTGATGAAATAAAAGGTGTAATCGCAGCTATTCATGCAGGAAGAAACTCTACATTTTTGAAGATTGCTCAAATAACAGCAAATAAAATGATAAACGAATTTAATTGTAATGTGGACAATATGAAAGTAATTATGGGACCTAGTATTCACAAATGCTGTTATGAAGTAAGTGATGAGTTATCTCAAATTGTAAAAACTTCATTTGGTGAAAAATTTTGTGATGGAAGATATATTGATTTACATGGAATTAATATAATGCTTCTTGAAGAAATTGGAATTAGACACATACGAATTTCAGAAATCTGTACAAAATGCTCAGATGAGCCATTTTATTCTTTTAGAAAAAATCCACAAACAGGCCGTTTCGCAGGTATTATAAGTTTTAGTAATAATGGACAATTAAATTATAATTAATCTTTATAATTAATTTATTTTTATTACACAATTTTTACATAACTTGCTTAATTAGAAATTAATTTGATTTCTTTCTAGAAATATATCTTTTTTAAGTTTCTTTTGGTTACTATTTTTCAAATTTATTTTAAAAGTAGAAATTTTAAAGGAAAAAAATGAGTACAAAAGTAACAAAAGAAGAAGCATTAGACTATCATAGAGTTCCAAATCCAGGAAAAGTAGCGATTGCTACAACTACAAAATTAGAGACACAAAGAGACTTAGCATTAGCGTATTCTCCGGGTGTTGCTTATCCTTGTGAAGAGATTCAAAAAAATCCAGAATTAGCATATGAATTTACTTCAAAAAGAAATTTAGTTGCTGTTATTTCAAATGGTACAGCAGTTCTTGGTCTTGGAAATATTGGAGCTCTTGCTTCTAAGCCTGTTATGGAAGGTAAAGCTGTATTATTCAAAAAATTTGCAGCTGTGGATTCTTTTGATATTGAAGTTGATGAAACTGATATTGATAAATTTTGTGAAGTTGTAAAAGCAATTGCTCCTACATTTGGTGGAATTAATCTTGAAGATATCAAAGCTCCTGAGTGTTTTGAAATTGAAAGAAGATTAGTTGAAGAGTTAAATATTCCTATTATGCATGATGATCAACATGGAACTGCTATTATTACATCAGCAGCATTAATAAATGCAGCTTCAATGATGGGTAAAAAAATAGAAGATTTAAAAGTTGTGGTTGTGGGAGCTGGAGCTTCAGCAATTGCTTGTTCTACAATGTACAAAGAATTAGGTGTTAAAAACTTAATAATGTGTGATTCTAAAGGTGTAATTCATAAAGATAGAACAGATTTAAATAAATATAAAAGAGATTTTATAACTTCAACAGATGCTGTTACTATGGAAGATGCTTTTACAAATGCTGACATGGTTTTAGGATTATCAAAACCTGGAACTTTTACAGTTGAACATATTGCACTTATGAGTGAAGAACCAATTGTATTTACTCTTGCAAATCCAACACCTGAATTATTTCCTGAAGATGTAAAGTCTGTAAGACCAAAAGCAATAGTAGGAACAGGAAGATCAGATTTCCCAAATCAAGTAAATAATGTACTTGGTTTCCCTTTTATTTTTAGAGGTGCTTTAGATGTACAAGCAAGAAAAATAAATATGCCTATGAAAATGGCAGCAGCACATGCTATTGCAAATCTTGCAAAAGAGCCTTTAACTGCTGATTTAAAAGCTTTATATGGTGATTTATCTTATGGAAGAGAGTATATTATTCCAACTCCTTTTGATAAAAGATTAATGGTAGAAGTATCAGCAGCTGTTGCAAATGGAGCTGTTGAAACAGGCGTTGCAAGAGTTAAAGAGTTTGATTTAGAAACATATAAAGCAAAACTTGCTTTAATGGTGTAGTTTCAACTTATCTTTCAATTATCTATTAATTAATAAAATGGTATTATTTTGCTTAAATTTTAAACAAGAATAATACCAAAATAGGATAATAATGGAAGAGTATATACTTTTAATTGATACTGAAGATGCAAAAGGTTTAGTATACAATATCTCAAAAGTTCTTTTTGCAAACAACTTAAATATAGAACAAAATGCTGAATACGTTGACCCTGATACAAAAAAATTCTTTATGCGAAGTATTATCTCTGGAAAAGTTTCGCACAATATCTTGCTTAAAGAATTAAAAGAAGTTTTACCTTCAAGTGCTCAAATCAGATTAAATAAAAAAGAGAAAAAAGATGTTGTTATTTTAGCAACAAAAGAGTTTCATGTTTTAGGTGATTTACTTATTAGATACATAGCAGGTGAATTAAATGCAAATATCAAAGCAGTTATAGCAAATCATAATCATTTACAAGATTTAGTTGAAAAATTCAATATTCCATTTACTTGTATTAGTGCTGAAGGCTTAAATAGAGAAGAGCATGAAGACAAAATGATTGCTAAAATCAATGAATATGAGCCTGAGCTTATTGTTCTTGCTAAATATATGAGAATTTTAACTTCTAAGTTTGTAGAGACTTTCCCTAAAAAAGTTTTAAATATCCACCACTCATTTTTACCTGCGTTCATTGGAGCAAATCCATATAAACAAGCACATGAAAGAGGTGTTAAGATTATTGGAGCAACTGCACATTATGTTACAAATGATTTGGATGAAGGTCCAATTGTTTTTCAAGATGTTGTAAGAGTTGATCATAGTTATTCTTGGGAAGATATGAGAAATGCAGGAAGAAACGTAGAAAAAATAGTATTATCAAATGCATTTGAATTATTATTAAATGATAGAGTTTTTGTTCATGGAAATAAAACGGTGATTTTATAATGTTTAATCTAGTTTTACATGAGCCAAGAATGCCTGGAAATGTGGGAACTATTGGAAGACTTGCCTTTGCTTTAAATTGTACTTTACATCTTATCAAACCTTATGGTTTTGGTGCAATTACTGAAAAAGAAGTAAGACGTGCTGGACTTGATTATTGGTTTGAACTTGATGTTAGAGAGTATGATAATATTGAAGATTTTTGGGCAAAGAATCCATTTAATGATAGACATTTTTTTGCAACAACAAAAACAAAACAAAATTACTTTGATGCAGAACTAAAAACGGGTGATTATTTTTATTTTGGAAGAGAAGATGCAGGTCTTCCACAGGCTATTTTAGATAAAAATCCAAGTACTTGTATTACTATTCCTATGACAAATGAAGCTAGAAGTTTAAATATTGCAAACTCTGTTTCAATTATTGCTTATGAAGCTTTAAGACAAAATTTTAAAGATTTTAAATAATGGCATTAAAGAATATTGTAGTAGGCGGCTTTTCAAAAGAGCAAAGGGAAAAAGAGCTTGAAAGAGTTAAAACTAAGTATGAAAAAAAAGGTTACAAATTTTTAAAATATATAGATAATGGAACTTTAAAATCTATTGCAGTTTTTGAAGTTAGTGCTTCTATTATAAGAAAAGAAAGATCTGCTCAACTTTTAATGTTGGGAACAGGTTTTCTTATAATTTCTGCAATATTATATTTTAAATCTATGAATATTAATTAGGTTTAAAATTTAGCAATTTAGGAATTTAACGATTTATTAATACTACTTAAATATAATCTAAGCAATTACATAAGGATAATATTTGTATAAAATTTTACTTTTAGAAGATGATGAACTTTTTGCTTCAACAGTTGAAGACTTTCTTAGTGATGAGGGTTTTGATGTTGATATTGCAAGTGATGGTGAAGAGTGCTTAGAATTAAATTATAAAAAAAACTATGACCTTTATATTTTTGATATAAATGTACCTAAAATAAATGGCTTAGACTTATTAAAGCAGTTAAGACAAAGTGATGACAATACTCCTACGATTTTTTTAACATCATATAAAGATAAAGATACTTTACATGATGCATTTTTAAAAGGATGTGATGATTATTTAAAGAAACCAGTTGATTTAGATGAACTGATTTTACGAATAAAAGCACTTTTAAAAAGAAATAAAAAACAATTTGAAATAATACAACTATCAAATAATTTAACTTTTAATCCTAGCTCTAAAAGAGTTCTTGAAAATGGTGTTGATATGAATCTTCCAGTTAAAGTGTTAGAATTAATGGAACTTTTCGTTGAAAATAGAGGAGAAATTGTTACTAAAGATATGATTATTTCAAAACTATGGGCAACTAGTGAAGATTATAGTGAAGGGTCAATTAGAGTTTATATAAATCAAATCAAAAAACTGTTTGACAAAGATTCAATTTTAAATATTAAAGGAATAGGATATAAAATTGAATTCTAAGAAAAAAGATTTTCTAATCTCTATCTCTATTATTTTTACTTTTACTCTTATAATTATTCTTTATCTAAACTACTTTTTTATTTCAAAATTTGGGCTAAATCAAGATAACTTTATTTATATTATTATTCCTTTGTTGATTGTTGGGCTAAGTATATTTTTAAGCTTTTCAATTTCAATTTTAAAGCCACTTTTTAAAAGTGATGAAAAATTAGAAATTAGTATAAAAGAAACAATTCATGAGTTAAATATTCCAGTTTCAACAATAAAGATGAATACTCAACTTTTAGAAAAAACAATTAAAGATGAGAAAAGTTTAAAAAGACTTGATAGAATAAAACAAGCAAGTAACAATCTTCTAAAATTATATGAGAACATGGAATATAATATCAAAAAAGAGATTGATAAAATCGATAAACAAGAGTTTTATTTAGATGAAATAATAAATACTTCTTGTGAAAAATTTGATGATATTAAAAATGATACACAAATTATTGTAAGTGTTCCAAATATAAAACTTTTTACAGATCTAAATGGCTTTGAAAAAACCATTGATAATCTAATCTCAAATGCAATTAAATATAATGTAAAAGAAAATCCAACAGTAAAAATCACTTATAAAGATGGAGTATTATCTATTTTTAACAAAGGTGAAAAAATAGATACAAAAAACCTTTTTATTATATTTGATAGATATTTTCAAGAAGACTCTTCAAAAGATGGCTTTGGTTTAGGTCTTTCTATGGTAAAAGAATTTTGCGATAAAAATAAAATCGGTATAAATATTGATACTTTAGAAAATGGAAATAGATTTAATCTAAATTTGAAAAATATCATTTAAAAAAAACAATTACACTTTATTATGTTAAGCAATGTCCTTTTTGTGATAATTATGTAAAACTCTTAAAACTAAAAAAAAACTTTCAAATTTATTGGAAAGCTTCACTTTCTATTTAAATATGAAAATCTTTTTTCAAAGCTTTTATACAAACTTTTCTTTAATATTAGAAAAATAATTTTCTTTCTTCTAAATAAAAATCCTAAAATATAGTATTTACAAAACTATTATAATTTAAACTTATAAGTGTATAGTTATTAAATGTCTTTAAAATCCCTATAAATAGGATATTTTTTGTCTTATATTATAAGATAAAATTATAATATTTATAAAAAAATATGCAAAAATTAATTCTTTTTTAATAATTATTCTCCTAAAATTAAATATTATTTTAAAGGAGACAAAATGAAATTAGTAACATCTTTCGCGGTTTGTTTATTAGGTGCAGGTTCTTTATTCTCAAGTTCTGCATTAGTTGAAAAAGCTGTAGCTAGTGGTTTAAAAGCAATTCCTGCTGATAAAACAGAATTAATGAAATTAATCGATGATAAAAATGATCCAATTACAAAAGAGAAAGTAGCACTTGGTTTAAAATTATACTTTGATCCTAGAATTTCAAAAAGTGGATTAATCTCTTGTAATACTTGTCATAATCTAGGACTTGGAGGAGCAGATGGAATTCCAGCAGCAATTGGTCACGGTTGGACTGCAAATCCTCATCACTTAAATTCACCAACAGTTTATAACTCAGTGTTCTTTAAAGCACAGTTTTGGGATGGAAGAAGTCCTCACTTAGCTGATCAAGCTCAAGGTCCAGTTCAAGCAGGTCCTGAAATGGCAGCACCTCCATCAATGGTAGAACAAAGAATAAACTCAATTCCTGAATATGTAAATGAATTCCAAGTTGCTTATGGAAAAGATGTAAAAGTTGATTTTGAAAAAATCACTGCAACAATTGCAACTTTTGAAAAAACTCTAGTTACGCCTTCTAAATTCGATGATTATTTAAATGGTAATGAAAAAGCTTTAAATAAAGAAGAAAAAGATGGTTTAAATACTTTTATTGATAAAGGTTGTGCTTCTTGTCATACAGGAATTGCTCTTGGTGGAACAATGCAACCATTTGAATTAGCTGCTAAATATAAATTTGGAAGTGTAGGTGATTTCAAAGGTAATGAACAAGGTATGGTAAAAACTCCAACTTTAAGAAATATCACTGAAACAGCTCCATATTTCCATAATGGACAAATTTGGTCATTAGATGAAGCTGTAAAAGAAATGGGTTCTGTTCAATTAGGAATTACAATTTCAGATGCAGAAGCTGCTTCAATTGTAACATTCTTAAAAACATTAAAAGGTGTAAAACCAGCTGTTTTATATCCTCAACTTCCAGAATCTACAATAGATACTTCTAAACCTGAATTTAACTAAAAGATTATGGGACTTCTCCCATAATCTAATCTTCTAAAACTCTATTTTTCCCAAAAATAAAATATCTTAATCTAAATTGTTATATCATAGAACATAAAAATTCAAAAAGGAATTTCATGGAAACAAGTATTATATTCGCTGTTGCGATAATATTTTTTGTATTAATAATTATCATAAAAGGTGTTAAAATTGTTCCTCAATCTGATTTATATGTAATTGAAAGATTAGGTAAATTTAATAAAGAGCTACATGGTGGGTTTCATCTTATTATTCCAATTATTGATCAAGTACGAGCAATATTAACTTCAAGAGAGCAGTTGGTTGATATTGAAAAGCAATCTGTAATTACAAAAGATAATGTAAATATCTCTATTGATGGAATTGTATTTTGTAAAGTTGATGATGCTATGGAAGCTACTTATAATGTGGTTGATTTTAAAAATGCAATTGCAAATCTTGCAATGACAACACTTAGATCTGAAATTGGTGGAATGGATTTAGATGATACTTTATCAAATAGAGAAACATTAAATGCAAAACTTCAAAATGAACTAGGAAGTGCTGCTGCTAACTGGGGAATCAAAGTAACAAGAGTTGAAATTTCTGATATTTCAGTTCCTGCTGAAATTGAACGTGCTATGAATATGCAAATGGAAGCAGAGCGATCAAAAAGAGCAGTTGAAACAAAAGCCCGAGCTGATAAAGAAGCAGTTATTAGAAAAGCTGAGGGTTTTAAACAAGAAGAGATTTTAAAAGCAGAAGCAATTGAGAGAATGGCAGATGCAAAAAGATATGAACAAGAGCAGATGGCAGCAGGGCAACAAGAAGCTATGAGACTTATAAATATCTCTATGATGGAAAATGAAAAAGCAGCAGAATTCTTACTTGCAAAAGATAGAATTGCTGCATTTAGAGCATTAGCTGAAAGTGGTTCAACAGATAAAATGATTTTACCTTATGATGTAGCTCAAATGGTTGGAGCAACTTCTGTTTTAGGTGATGCATTTTTCAAAGGTGTAAGTAATGCAAACTCAAATAATTCTTAGTGTAATTGACCCTTATATACTTTTAGCAATCGGAGTTGCTCTAATAGCTTTTGAAGCTGTTATTGTGTCATTTGTTCTTGTTTGGTTTGGAGTAGGGTTTGTTTTAACTGCTCTTATTTCTTATATTTATATTTTTGGTGATGGAATTTGGCAAATAGCAACGGCTTCATTAATATCTTTGATTTTATTATTACTTCTGAGAAAAAAAGTATTAGAATCTTTTTTGAAATCGAAAAAAGATATTTCAGATGATTTTTTAAATGAAAAAGGAATAGGGGAAATTAAAAATTCAAAAGTTTTTTATAAAGCAACTTATTGGGATATTGATTCAAAAATTGATGAAAAAGAGTTTGTAGAGGGTGAAAAAGTTGTGGTTTTAAAAACCCATAAAAATCATGCAACCATAGAAAAAAGGTAAAAACTTTTAGTTTCTACCTTTTTATATATTAAAAATGAATATTTCTTATAAAGCTTTTATAAGGAGCTTTTTGAAGTTTATTTTCCATAATATGATTATGCTTGTGATTATGCATTTTTCCACTACCTTTTGAACAACAACTATGTGAATGATGCTCTTCATCTTCTTTTATAAGTGTATGAAAATTTTCACTAGTTAAAAGAGCTAGTTCTCCATCTGCATATTTTACCATTACATCTTTTACTTCTATTCTTTCATCTCCTGCAAAATATACTTTTAAATCATTACTTAATAGTGTTTCAAAGGGTTTTTCTCCCATATGTGAAGTAATAAGTGTGTCAACATTTTTACTTTTTAACCAATTAGCAACTGCTCGCCCACCTGTTTGCTCATTTTTTAATATTTCAATTTTATTATTTTGAATAAAAGCAAAATATTTAGCTTTTCCAAAAAGTGTCGATACTGCTGTGTTTTCTTTATTTGTTTTTACTGGTATTGCAATCATTTTATCTCCTTTGTTGCGTTGATTATTGAGATTTTATATCCAAGATATATAACCACGGGCCATAAACTTAACCATAATAATTCACTTAAATATTCCATTTTCTAACCTTTTTTAATAATTATGTGAATCTTTTGATTCAATTTCTTCTTTTGTAATTTTTACTTTATCCATACTGTACCAAGCATATGTAATATAGGCTAATACAAAAGGAACCATTAATGAAACATAACTCATAACCATAAGTGTATAGTGACTTCCTGAACTATTCATAATTGTTAAACTGCTTTGTAAATCAGTAGTTGAAGGATAATAAGCTGTATTATTTAACCCCACATTTAATAAAACAGCCATTACCGTTAACACGATTCCCACACCACCTGTTTTAATACAACAAGTTTTTCCAAATGTTATTGTTACAAAAACTGCAATAATAACCATTATTACACCTATTAAGAACATACTTAAAACAATTGGCATATCAATAAAATTTTGTAAATATTTAAATCTTTCAATTACGATAATTTCATTTTCACTTACTGCATAACCATCTTTTACAAGAATCCAAACCATAAATCCTAAGAAAAAAGTTAAAAAGAAAATCATATTTATTTTTATAGATTCAACTGCTTTTTCTCTAATTTTTTCATAATCTATATTATTTATAAAATATAAAGCTCCACTAATCTTTGCTAAAAATACAAGTGCAAATCCCAATAAATAATTGTATGGATTTAGAAGTGCTTCTAAACCTCTTAGTGGATTTTGCCAATCAACAAAATTATTTGAATCAACTATAAATTCACTTCCACTAAAAAATGTACTAATAGCAACTCCTAATAAAAAAGTTCCTATGTTTCCATTTATTTTTAAAAACATTTCATATGTTTTTTGTCCTAAAAAATTATTAGGTTTTGTTCTGAATTCATAACTTACAGCTTGAATAATAAAACAAAATAAAATAGCTAACCACACCCAATAAGCTCCACCAAAACTAGTTGCATAAAATAATGGAAAAGCAGCAAATAAAGCTCCACCAAATAGAACTAAAGTTGTAAAACCTAATTCCCATTTTCTTCCAATACTATTTATTAACATAGTTTTTTCTGTCTCATTATCACTTAATTTATCCATTAAAGTTTGACCACCTTGTACAAACATAATAAATACAAAAAGACCACCTAATAAAGATATTATTATCCACCAATATTGTTGAAGTGTGATAAGTTCTAAGTTTCCAAATCCCATTTTAGTGCTCCTTATTTTCTGGACCAAGACCAATTTGTTTAGTCATAATTTTTATTTCAGCTATTAATAAAACAGTGAAAAGTATGGCAAAGATAAAAAAACTAATCATTACATTTGTTGTTGCTATTTTTGTTGCTGCAATTCCAACTGGCATCAAGTCTTGAATAGCCCAAGGTTGACGTCCTACTTCAGCAACTACCCAACCTGCCTCACTTGCAATATATCCTAAGGGAATACTAAATAATGCCGCTTTTAAAACTAATGGATATTTCATGATGTCTTTCTTTAGAAGAAAAAATAAAACCATCGCAAAAAGCACTGTAAACCAAGTTCCAAGTGCTACCATTATATGAAATGAATAAAATGTAATAGAAATAGGAGGAATTACATCTTCTTTATTTTTAATATGTCCATAACCAAAATATTTCATATTTTCATCAAGTAAAACTCTTGATTCATTTAATAATGGTTCATTTGATGTTTTCTTAGCCTCTTTATAATCTTCTAAAGCTTGAACTGCAATTTTTCCTTTTTGCATTTTTTCTTGAGTACTTATAATTCCTCTTTCTTCATTTCCATAAATTAAATCTTTGATTCCAGGAACATAGGCATCAATATCATGAAAACTTAAAAATGATAAGGCATAAGGAATAGTAAAATCAAATAAAAAAATATCCTCATCGTTTGTTAATGTTTTTTTAGGATTTAAAAGTCCAATTGCTACAATCCCAACTTTTTCTTCACCTTCATATAAGCCTTCCATAGCTGCTAGTTTCATAGGTTGTTTAAGTGCAACTTGATGAGCTGATTCATCTCCACTTAAAATTAAGAATATTGAAGTTATAAGTCCAAAAGTTGCTCCTATTATCATTGATTTTTTGGCAAATAAAATATCTCTTTTTTTCAATAAATACCAAGCACTAACACCTATTACAAAAAGTGAAGCTAAAACATAACCACTTCCAATAGTATGTAAAAATTTACTAATAGCAACTGGTGAAAATAGTACATCCCAAAAATTATTCATTTCATTTCTTACAGAATCTGGATTAAATGTCATTCCAACTGGATATTGCATCCAAGCGTTTGCTACAAGTATCCATAAAGCTGATAGATTAGATCCAACTGCAACTAACCAAGTTGATAATAAATGAAAACCTTTACTAACTTTTTCCCAACCAAAAAACATAACAGCAAAAAAAGTACTCTCCATAAAAAAGGCTAAGATTCCTTCCACTGCAAGTGGAGCTCCAAAAATATCTCCAACAAACCAAGAATAATTTGCCCAGTTTGTACCAAATTCAAACTCCATAATAATTCCAGTAGCAACTCCAATTGCAAAGTTTATTGCAAATAAACCCATCCAAAATTTTGTAGTTTTTTTCCAAAATTCATCATTTGTTTTTACATAAATTGTCTCCATAATAGCAACAATAAATCCAAGTCCCAAAGTTAATGGAACGAATATCCAATGGTACATGGCAGTTAATGCAAACTGTGCCCTTGACCAATCAACTAAATGCTCTTCCATATTTTTTCCTTAATTATCTTTTGTTAGATTTTTATATACAAAATCAACTTTTTCTTCATATGTCTTATATTCAGTTTTGATAGATTTATCATGGATAAAATAGTTAAGAAAAACTAATATAACTAATAATTTTATTAATATGATTTTCCATAATGTTTTTCCAATTGTCATATTTTTAAAACCATTTAAATAAAAAGAGTAAATATTTTTAATATTCAACATAAAATCTCCTTTTGTTGACATATGTTCAAAATGATAACACTTTAATGAACATATGTCAATAAAAATTAAACAAAATAAAGAAAATTTTGATATTATTTCAAACAAGGATAAAAATGGGAAGAGAAAAAACAAAAAGAAATCTTACATATAAACCTGCTTTTAAAGATTTCATACCTGAGAATAGACCTTTTACTGGGGTTACATTATTGTTAGATGAAGAGATGGAAGCTATTTATTTGATGGATATTTTAAATTTATATCAAGAAGAAGCAGCTATTAGTATGGATGTTTCAAGACCAACTTTTACAAGAATTCTAAAAAATGCAAGACAAAAGCTAACTAGAGCTTTGGTTTATGGCAATAAGATTTCTATACAAGATGATAACTTAAGCTACATAGTTGCAGTTTGTAGTGCGAGTAAAGATAACTTTAAATCTATATTATCAACTGATCAATATATATCTATTTATAAAGTAGAAAATAGTGAAGTAGCTTTGATTAAATTATTTGAAAGTGATGTGTTCTTAAAAAAACAAAAACCTGCAATAGTTTTACCACAAATATTTTTACAGTTTAATGTAAATATATTTTTATCAACAAGAATAGGGGAAGGTGTAAAAAATTCACTTCTTGCAAAGGGAATCCAAACTATTGAAAAACAAATAGAAAGAAAAGAGGAGTTAATAGGTTTATTGAGTTCTTAAAGGGATTGAAAAGAATACAAAGAAAGAGAAAAACTCTTTAACTTTGTATAAAATTTTTTAGTAACTTAAGTTTTGGTAATCTTTGTCTAATAAACTACTTGCTACTTCAGCAGGTTTTGCAACAGTAATACCTTCTAATAATACTGATTCATCTTTTGAAGCATTTGGTAAGTAAAGTGGACATACTTTAACTTTAGCTCCTTGTTTCATAAGTGCTTCTAACATCATTTTTGGTGATTTGTCTTGAGGTTTTAATATTGGACTCTCCATTCCTTTAACTGCTAAATCTCCAGCTTTTGAACATAAAGTCATATTAACTTCTTTGCTTTGTTTTAAAGTCATCATTGATAAAACCATTCCCATCATTTGAGTTTGAGCATCTTCTGATGTAATAATTACATTTAAACCTTTCGCAGTATTTTCACTTGCGATTGATGCAGTTGATAACAATAATGATGATAATAAAACTAGTAAACCTTTTTTCATATTATATTTCCTTATAATTTATTGTTTTACTATTATTAATAAAACTTATGTAGTATAGATAAATAAAACTTATAATAAAATAAAAAATAGAAGTATTAAACTTCTATTTTTTAGAAAGAAAATTTTTTATATAGTTTGAAAAAGTAAATTATAGTTTTTATTTGAACATATATAAATGGAAGCATAATTATAAAGTAAGCAATAGAGTATTTTGCAACAATTCCGTTAAATGCTAATCCAAAATTTACAAAAAACATACCAAATACAAAAAATGCAACACCTGGACAAATAAGAGCAAATGAAACAGATGATTTATCCTCTGAGTGAATATATTTTTCAAAGTAACCCATTTTTTTCATAACCATATATCCTAAAATTCCAAATATAATTTGTAATGATAAAATAGTTGATGTGAACACAAAAAGTGATGATTTAGCCAACGGTGTTGCATAGTTATGCTCTAATCCAAAAGAAACTCTAATAAAAGTAATTCCAAGCAGAGTTAATATAGGAATTAAAATCCAAATAGAAGGAGCAGCTTCTAAACCTAATCCTTTTTCAAACATATTTTTAAAACCCATTGTAAGTTTTATAAGCATTAATAACATTGCAAGTGATGCAAAGAATAAAGCTCCAAATATACCAATTGAGTTGATAACTAAATTATGACTCATAGCACCAGGTGCAGCAAATCCAACTGCAACCATAGAAAGTGCAAAAATAGAAATCATTTGAGATAGATTATTGTTTTTAGAAAAATCAAAATCACCTTTGATCAAAAGTCTAGAAAAATATTCAAAAAATATTTTTAAAGCAAAGTAACCCACAACCATAAAACCAATTAAAGCAAATGGAAATAAAAACTCAACAATTCCCCAAAGACCAGGAACAAAAACAGCACCCAAAACAAAACATACATTTATAGTCATGGCAAATGTTAAAGGAATAGTCATAAGTGTAATTTGAGAGTTTGAATTTATTAACTCTTGATAACTAGCTGTTTTTTTATATAAATTGTATTGTTTAGTATTCCAAATCAATAGTTTAAAGTGCAAAAATGCAAAAGCAATAATAAAAACTAAAGAAAAAGCAACAACAAACGATAACCAATCACCTTTTATTAAAGCTGGCATTATAAAATCATATGTAGCCATTGGAGTATTTGGGTGTGGAACTAAAAACATCAAATACATAAAAAATGAAACAGACAAACCTCCTGCTCCTAATGAGGCTAAAAAACACATGGGTGAGAATTTTTCTCTTAAAATCATATATAAATCCTTGATAATAATATTTTTTGTGATATTACAAAAAATTATATTAATTTCTTATGAAAGTATTATTAATTATACTTATATGCAACTAAGTTGCATATAAGTATTTTTCGTTAGAATTTTAAAAAATTAAGGAATCAAATGAAAAGAATATTTTTAATAAGTGCATTTTTAAGTTCATGTTTATTGGCAAACAGTGAAATATCTACAAACTATACATATAAAGATTATGAAAATTCTAAAACAAAAACTCAAGGTAAGACATTAGATTATAGATTTTTACATAATTTTGAAAATTCTCAAATTACAGTAAATTATGAAGATAGTTTAACAAAAAGAGAAAAAGAAATAACTAAAGCAAAATTAACTTCCCTTGAAGTTGAAAAACTAAGTATGAAATATCTTTATAATATAAGTGATGTTTTATCATTTAAAACTTCTTTTATAAATATAGAAGATAATTTAGCACCAACGGATAACGGAAAAATATATGGCTTAGGTCTTAGTAAGAGTATAGATAATTCTAATGAAATAAAAGTAGATACATATTTAAGTGATTATGATGATTTTAATGTAAATCAATATGATTTAACATTTGTTAAGAAATTTAAATTTAACGATATTAACTTTATGGGACAAACAGGAGTTAAATATATAGATATAAATGGAAGTGAATATGGAAACTATACTTTAAAAGATAATTATTACACAAGCTATTTTTTAAATCTAAATGCAAACTATAATGGCTTTATTATTGGTCTTGGATTTATGAATGGTGATAGATTATTTGCAGTTCAAGAAGATGGATTAAAGGTAGAACATCATGCACTTGAACAAAGTAAAACTTATATACTAAGTCTAGGAAAAAAGTTTAAAGATATAGACATTATAAGTAGATATATCTATTCAAATTCAAACGAATTACCAGAAAATAGAAGTGATGTAAAATCTCAATTTGTTTCATTAGACTTAAACTATAAGTTTAACTTATAATAAATTTATAAATATATTTTATAATTAAGCAAGAATTAATTTTAGCTAGTGTAGAATTCTTTTATCAAAGGAAAAATATTATCCTTTGTAAAATATAGGAGTTAATATGGCTTGTGATACAGGTTCAAAACCAATTGAAGAAAAAGAAACAGTAGTTAATAACGAAAATAATAATGAAATAAAAAAGGAAAAAAATATGAGTTCAAGTTTAGTTTTAAGAAAAGCACCAGAGTTTAAAATGGATGCGTATAACGCAAAAACAGGTCACTATCAATCAGTTAGTAGTGAAGACTATAAAGGTAAATGGTCAGTAGTTTGTTTTTACCCAGCTGACTTTACTTTTGTTTGTCCAACTGAAATTGCAGCAATGAATGCAAAATATGATGAGTTCCAAGAACTTGGTGTTGAAATTTTAGCAGTGTCAACTGATACAAAATTTTCTCATAAAAGATTTGTTGAAACTGAACCATTGTTAAAAGGTTTACAATTAACAATCGGAGCTGATACAACAGGTGCAGTTTCAAGAGCATTTGGTGTAATGATTGAAGAAGAAGGAATTGCTCTAAGAGGAAGATTCTTAATTAATCCAGAAGGAACAGTAGTAGCTCAAGAAGTACAAGCTCCAATGGTAGGAAGAAATGTACACGAATTTTTAAGACAAGTAAGAGCTTGGCAACACGCAGAGAAAACAGGTGAAGTTTGTCCAGCAGGATGGGTACCAGGTAAAAAAACACTTCCAGTTAATACAGATGTAGAGCAAATGACAGGAAGAGTTGGAGATTATATTACTATCGAAGAGATTATGGCTTAATCTTTTTAAACCTTTTTATTATAAATATATATACTAACAATTTTTAAAAGCTCAAGGGTTAATCCTTGGGCTTTTTTTATTTAAACTCATTAATACATTCTCAATTAATAAAAAATTAACAAAACTATTTTATTATTGTAAGTGTTTTATTTTATTCTTACGCTTCAAATATTGTAAATGCTTGTGAAAACTCAAATAACTAAATAGAAATGGAAAACAAATGAGTATAGAACTATTAAAAAATCTAGTTGATTACGGGGTTATAGCATTACTTATATTTATGAGCTTTATCTCATTTTGGTTTTTTATAGAAAGGGTGATTTTTTATAAAAAGATGAATGTAAAAGCTTATAAAAATAAAAAAGCTTTAGATATTGCCCTTACTAGACATCTTACTATCATAGGTACAATTGCTTCAAATTCTCCTTATATTGGGCTTCTTGGAACGGTGATGGCTATTATGCTGACTTTTATGACTATGAGTAATGGTGATATTGAAGCTGCAAAAATCATGAGCTCACTTGCACTTGCTTTAAAAGCAACTGCTGTTGGGCTTGTGGTGGCTATTGCATCTCAGATTTTTTACAATATTCTTGGACGTTATGCTGAAGTTTTAGAGAGTGATTATGAAACTGAAGAAGTATGATTCTATAAATGTAATACCCTTTATTGATGTATTGCTTGTACTTTTAACTATTGTTTTAATGACTTCAACTTTTATATCAAAGGGTATTATTCCAATATCTTTACCAAGAGCTTCAAATGCTGATAATATAAAGGTAAATAAAGAAATAATAATAATTATAAAAGAGGACGGAACGCTTTATTGTAATAATGATATAGAGGGTTTAGACAATATAAAAGAGCATATTTTACAATTTTCTAAAGATACTCCAATTCATATCAATAGTGACAAGAATGTTAAATTTGATATTTTTGTATCTGTCTTAGATATGTTAAAACAATACGAATACTCAAGTATCTCAATCGTGACCAAAAAATGAGTAGATATCTTTTCTCTTTTTTGATTGCTTTTGGAATATATGTTCTATTTTACATAGGATTATTCTATTTTTTTAAAAACAATAAAATAACTTTAGATGAGCCTATAGTTAATCATAAAATATCATTAAATCATATTGAAATGAAACCTATAGAAAAAGAAGTTGTAGAAGAACAAATAGTAGATAATAATATACAAGAGAAAATTGAAGAAGTAGTTGAAGAAGTTCCTAAAGAAGAAATCTTAAAAGAACAAGAAATTAAAAAAGAAGTTATAGAAGAAATCAAAGAAGAAAAAGTAGAAGAAACTCCAAAGCCAATTTTAGAAAAAAAAATCAAAAAAGAGATAAAAGAAAAGGTAGTTAAAAAAATACAAAAGAAAGAAAGAGCAGAGAAAAAACAGACTATTAAAGAAGAGATAAAAGAAGTTCAAAATCCTAAAAAAGAAGTTTTTGTTAAAGAACAAATAGTACAAAAACATATACAAAGTGAGACTGTTAACAAAAGACAAGTAAATGATGTTCCAAAAATAGATGAGAAAAAAGTATATTTAGATAAGCATTTAGCACAAATCAGAGACCTAATAAATCAAAATATAAAATATCCATTTCGTGCTAGAAAACTATCAATTCAAGGAATCGTTTTAGTAAAGTTTAAAATCAATGAAAATGGTGATATTGAAAATATAACTATTTTAGATGGACATAAGTTTTTACAAAATGCCACAATAGAAGCTATAAATGAAGCTGCAAAATCTTTTCCTAAAACAAATCAAAGTATAGAAATACAAATACCAATTGAGTATAAAATAATATAATAGTTTGCTATAATAATTCCAATAAAATAAAATAAAAAGATATTAATTTGAAGATTCTACATTTTAGTGATACACACTTAGGTTTTAATGACCTAGATATAATAAACAATGAAAATATAAACCAAAGAGAAGCTGATTTTTACGATGCTTTTTCTCAAGTTGTTGAACAAATCAAAATAATCAAACCTGATTTCATAATTCACACAGGTGACTTGTTTCACAGATCAAGTCCAAGCAATAGAGCAATTACCTTTGCCCTTGAAAAGTTTTTAGAAATAGACTCTTTAGGAATACCTTGTATTTTAATAGCTGGAAATCACTCAACTCCACGAACTAACCTCAGCTCACCAATCTTGCGTATATTTGATAACTTTAAAAATGTATATGTTTCTTATGATCAGAAGTACAAAAAAATAGAGTTTGATGATGTTGTATTTCATACTCTTCCACATATGAATGATGAGACTATTGCACTTGGGCAAATAGAGCTTTGTGAAGAGAACATAGAAGAATCAAAAAGAAATATTATGATGATGCATTGTAGTGTTGGGGCTTGGTATTTGATGCAAGAGTTTGGAGAATGGGTATATCCATCTAACAAAGAGTATATATTTGAAAAGATGGATTATGTAGCACTTGGTCACTGGCATGGATTTGGAGCTGTTGGTAAACATAAGAATGTTTACTATAGTGGAAGTACAGAGCGAACTAGTCTAAATGATAAGAGAAATTCAAAAGGTTTTATCGTAGCTACTTTAGAAGATAAGTTGAATATAGAGTATAAGAGTATAAACATAAGACCTATTAGAATAAAAGAGATTAACTGTGATGACTTACAAGACTCTATTGCTAATCTTGATATAAGTGATACTCATGATGCTATAGTAGAAGTAAAGCTTACTAATCTTACAGCAATGGGCTCTATTGATATACCTAATAAACAAATAAAAGATTTATTTCCTTATGCTATGAGTGTAAGTATAAAAAGAGAGTTTAAAAAAAGTGATGATAATCAAACCCTATCAGATATGGAAGCTATCTCTTTAGAAGAGTATTTCTTAGAGCATATAAAAGAACACAGTGATGATAAAGAGTATGATAGATTAAAATCAAAGATACAAGAACTATTTGCACAGTATGAAGAGGTTGAAGATGATATTAACTAATCTAAAACTAGAGAACTTCAAGAAGTATGTATCTCATAGCATTTCTTTTGAAGAGGGACTTACAGGAATCATAGGAAAAAATGGAAGTGGTAAATCAACTATCTTTGAAGCTATTCTTTTTGCTCTATATGGAGAGTTAAAGAATAAAGGCGATAAAGAGATAGTAAGAAATGCAAATGCTTCTATAAAAGACGTAGTAAGTGTAGATTTAGACTTTGAGTTTGAAAATACACCATATAAGATAAGTAGAGAGTTTAGAGGAAAGACTTTAAGTGCAAATGCAAAGTTATATAAAAATGAAGAATTACTAATAACAGGTGCTAAAGAAACAACTGCATATATAGTAAAACTAACAAAGATGAATAAAGATGCCTTTTCTCATACTCTATTTGCTTCACAAAAAGAACTAACAAGTCTTAGCACTAAAAAGCCAGAAGATAGAAAAAAGATGATTAGAAAGCTTCTAGGGCTTGAAAAGATTGACTATATAGAAAAAGAGCTAATAGAAAAAAGTCGAGATTTAAAAAGAGATATATCTGCATATATAGAGATATTGCTAAGTAGTGATGATATAAAAGATAAAAAAGAGCATATAGTAAAACACAAAGAGCAATTAGACATATATACAAATACAAGTATAGAAAAAGCAAAACATATAGATAGTATAAAACTTCAAGAACTAGATATAAGAAAAGAGCTAGAAGTATATATACAAACAAAAGAGAAAAAACAAAATCTATTTTCAAATTTAGAGTTATTAAAAAACACTATAAATGCACATATATCAAATCAAACAAAACTAGCAAGGGAAATAGAACTTCTAAATGAAAAGCAAAAAGAGTTAAAAGGTTTAGAAAACGTAAAGGGTGAGTATACAAAGCTACATGATAGTATAAAAGAACAAGAGCAGTTAAAAGAATACCATATAAGAAAAGAAAGACTTCTAGAAGAACAAAAGAACTTACGAGAGCATTATAAAAAATCAAAAGATACTATAAACACACTAGAACAAGAAAGTAGTCTTCATGGTGAACTTATAAAAAAAGAGAAAGAACTCTTAGGTATACAAGAAGAGATAAAACAAGAGCTAATAAAACTAAATCAAAAAGAAAAAGAGTTAGTTCAAGAAATAGCAGGTGAAGAGAAGCTAATAGCAGATATAAATAAAAAAATACAAAATATCAAAAACTTAGGTCGAGATTCAAACTGCCCAACATGTACAAGACCACTTCTAGATGAATATGACAATGTAATATCATCACTTGAAGCTATAGTTAAAACAGCACAAGAACAAAAGATATCTAAAACAAAAGAAGAACTAGAAAAGATAGGTATATTAAAAACAGCACAAGATCAAATACAAAAACAAAATGCCACTGAATACTTTGAAGTATCAAAAAGCCTAAATCTATGTGAAAGTAAAAAAAGAGATCTTTTTATAGAAAAAGAGCACTTTGTAAAAGTAGAAGCACAAGGTATGAAAAACAAAGAAGAACTAGCAAAACTAGAAATCTATACTTATGATAATACTATACATCAAAACCTAATAGAAAAACAAAAAGAGCTAAAGACAAAATACGAATATGTCCTAAGCTTAGAGACTATGCTAAAAAGAGTAGATAGTCTAAAAGAAGAGTATGAAAATACAAACAAAAACATAGAAAAACTATCAAATGAATATAATGAAAAAGAACTATCATACAAAGAGATAAACTATGATGAGGTAAAACACAAAGAGAAGCAAAAAATGTTTGATGAGGTACAAGCTTCAAAAGAACAAAAGATAAATGTCCTAAATGAACTAAAAGTACAAATAGCAACAATCCAAGGCCAAATAAAAACTATCCAAGAAACACTAGATAACAACGATATCCAAGCCAAAAAAGTACAAACAAAAAAAGATGACTTACAAGACTATGAAAAAATCAAAATAAGTCTAGGCTTATTTAAAACAAAACTAAACTCAAAAGTAGCTCCAAGAATCTCAGATATAGCCTCAAATATGTATGCTCAAATCACCAAAGGCAAATACCAACATATAGAAGTATCAAATGACTTTGACTTTTACATCTACGATGAAGGTAAAAAATTTCCAATAGAGAGGTTTAGTGGTGGAGAAATCGACCTAGCAAACTTGGTTTTAAGAATCGCCATATCAAAGACGCTTAGTGAACTAAGTGGCGCAAGTAGTATAGAGTTTTTGGCTTTTGACGAAGTATTTGGAAGCCAAGATGAAGCAAGAAGAATGGAAATCATAGAAGCCTTTCATACTATCAAAGAACAATATAGACAAATATTTTTGATAAGCCATGAAATGGAGATTAAAGAGATGTTTGAGAGGGTTGTGGAAGTTTAGGGAAAATATTTAAAAACTGTGACGGAGATGTTGCATAATTTTGGGAAAATTAAAATGGGAAATTAAATGAAAAACTACATTGAAGAAACACCACAAAATATACAAGAGATAATTAAATTAAGTAGAGATAAATCTAATTATAAAAATAGAATCAAATCAATTGAACAATTAGGAAAATATAAATGTCAGCAATCAATTGATAAACTTTGGAGATTAATGATTAGTGATAAAGTTTATAGTGTTCAAAGATTTGCTTTTGAAAAATTACAAAATTTTGGAGAAAATGTTAAATTACCAAGAAAAAGAAAAGGGCATTTAATAAAAGATATAAATAATAAATTAATCAAAGTACATGCTTCTTTTAAAAATGATACTTATACTTTAATGGATTTTAAGATTGCTTTCAAAACTAGGTACCCAGAAGCTTATGATGTATATCTTTATGAAAAAAAACATAGTTTTGATAATTGGATTCAACAAATAATTGATATTAGTCCGAAAAAGAAAACTAAAAACATATATTTAATTGAAATTAATTTTAGTAATTCTCAAGATTCTATAGAATATTTTAATGATTTTATATCATATAAAGGTGCTAATACTAAACTTGATAAATGTTGTATTACAAGTTCATCAATTTATATTGAAGCTGAACGAAATACAATTATTAGTCCAATTGATATTTTAACTAATGATACAAATACTATTACTCCACCGATAAACTAAACTAATTATATGCTAAATTTAGCTATAATTTGAAATGGAAAAAATAAATAAATTAGAAAAAAATGATGCTAGAAAAGTAGATTCAAATACATTACAGTATCTCAGAGATAGAGCAATTAAATTAAGGGATAGTGGTATAAGTAATCTTGAAACAGCTGCAATATTAGGTTTGTCAAAAATTACAACATCAAGATGGTATAGCAAATATAAAAAAGATGGTCAAAAAGCACTTAAAGTTCAAAAAACTGGTCGTCCTAAAAAGTCTGGTAAGAGACTTAGCGATGAACAAGAGGAAAAAATCATCCGAATGCTTATAGATACAACCCCAGAACAATTAAAGTTTAAGTTTGCTTTGTGGACAAGAGAAGCTGTAAAACAGTTAATTCTAAGAGTAGTAGATATTGATATGCCAATATCAACAGTTGGAGATTATCTTGCAAAATGGCAATTTACTTCGAAAAAACCAATAAAAAGAGCTTATGAAAGAAAAGATAGTGCAACTAAAGCTTGGTTGGAAGAAACATATCCAAAAATCAAAAAAGAAGCAAAAATAAATAATGCTGATATTTGGTGGGCTGATGAGACTGCTTGTGTATCAATGCCATCAAATTTAAAAGGATATGCTCCAATAGGAAGTAAAATAAAACCTATTCTTACTCATACAGCTAAAAAGTTTAAAGTGAATATGATATCAGCCATTACAAATACAGGTAAATCAATGTTTGCATTGTATGATGATTCAATAGCTACAGATAATTTTATAGATTTTTTAGAAAAAGTAATAAAATCAAATGATAAAAAAGTATTTATGATAGTAGATAACCTAAGAGTACATCATGCTAAATTAGTAAAAGCTTGGGAAGAAAAGCATAAAGATAAAATCAAACTCTTTTATCTTCCACCATACTCCCCAGAATTTAATCCTGATGAATATTTGAATCAAGATTATAAGAGTAATGTACATAAAAATGGTCTGCCAAAAAATCAAAAAGAACTAAAAGAAAACACACAAAATTATATGGAGAATTTACAAAAAAATCCACAAAAAATAGCTAACTTTTTTCAACATCAAAGTGTTAAATATGCTAGCTAATGAAATTAGCTCTGTTTATTGGGGGAGTAATATACATACCCAAATTACAAAAAGTTTACTATATTTTTATATCAAAAAAAGAAATTTTTCTGAAATAAAAAGTATTACAGTTAGCAGAAAAAAAGATAAAATTCTAGAAACAACAACCATCCCAAAAGAAAACTATCAAATTGAGCAAGTTGTAGAAAAATATTTTAATATTAATGAAAATTATATACTTAACAATATAAATGATATTTTTCTTACAAATGATAAATCTATATCTTTATTTAACAGTTTATCTTACTTAGTAAAAGCATTAAATACACAAGAATCAAGTCATAAGTTTGAAAGACTATGGAAAGCTTTTAATGCAATTTATAGATATATTGGTAAAAGTGAAAATGATAACACTTGTCATATAAATTTGAGAGATTTTTTACTTTCAAATGATAGTTTATTTAATTATTCAAAAAAAATTGTCAATAATTATGATCGTAAAATCCTAAGAAAAAAGATACAATTTAGGAATTTAATTTTAAATGATTATCCAACAAAAAATCATACAGTATCTTTCATAGCTTTTTTATATAGATATACGGATTCTAGGCTTTTACAAATTTTGAAAGAAACATTACCATACAGAGAAGAATTTATTAAAACTATTAATTCTATAGATAAAGTAGAAAGTAAATTCAACAAATTAGGACTAAGTACAATTTATGATAATTGTAAAACTAAACAAAATACATGCATATATAATGAAATTGTAAATTCTTTAGATTCTAAAATTAATATGAATAATCAATCAGATATAGAAATTGTTGCTTTTATTTGTATTAAGTATGCTTATTTTTTAAGAAATAAAATCTTTCATGCAGAAAAACATGATTTATCTTTTAAATTTATTAAAAATAATCTTTTATATGAAATTGATTGGATTAATAATATTTTAGAAAGTGTAATTATAGAATTATTAAATTGTAATACTGAATGGGATAAATAAAAAATTAATAACAAAAATAAAAATATATAATAATATCAAATTCTAAAAAAGCTATAGAAAGAATATAAATTTAATTTTGAAACAGTTTAATTTTTATTTGAATGTTAGAGTTAAACCCCAACTTTTTTAAGTTGGGTCGTCCCATAGGAATTAGGATTAAATTTTATCAAATTAGTTCAAAGGAAATTATAAAATGGATGATTTAGAAAAATATATAGAAAAAAGAAAATTACAAAGTAAAGATTTCGCAGAAAATTTCGACAAAGGTTATGAAGAGTTCAAAAACGAAGAGTTAAGAAATTTTGATATTTCCGAATACTTAGACAATAAAGAAATAAGAGATGAATATTTAGCCCAAGTATTAAAAAATGGCGATAAAGATGAATTATCGGAAGCTCTTAAAAATATTGCGAAATCTAAAACTTGAAACAAAAACTAACCATCTACTACGACAAACAATGTCCATTTTGCTCAAAATACGCAAACTTTTTAAAACTAAAAGAGAACTTTGAAATCACTCTAAAAGACGCAAGGGAAAATCTATCTGAAATATCTCTTCTTTGTGGAAAACTAAACATAAATGATGGTTTTATCGTGCTTTATAAAAACGACTGTTTTCAAGGTGATAAAGCTTTATCATTTTTAAATAATGCAGTTGATAAATCTACTATTTTGGGAAAATTGCATTTTTTCTTTTCTTATGAAAATATTTTTTCAAAATTCTTATACAAAATTCTTTTTATTTTGCGAAAAATTGCACTTTTTATATTAAGAAAAGATAGCAAAATCTAATCTTTTCTTAATATTTAAAATAGTTTATTTTATAAAAAATCACTCATAAAAAGAGTCTATATTTTTCTTATGTCTATCTGCCCATTCTTCAAAACTCAAAGCTGCTTCTTTTTTCACTTTTTCTTTACACTCTTGATATATCTCTTCAGCTCTATCTTTTGGGATAACTGCGATTCCTTCTTCATCGGCAACTATTATATCACCAGGATTTACACTGATTCCACCTGCTGTGATTGGTGTGTTTACAGCAACGGCTTGTTTTTTAGTTCCTGGCATTGCTAAAACACCTCGTCCAAACACTGGGATTTTATTTTCTCTAATCTCTGCAATATCACGCACAACTCCATCGATTACAAAACCTACAATTCCTCTTTTATAAGCTATCATTGCTACATTTCCACCGATTACTGCATAGTCCATCGTGTTTGATTGTGCTACGATTATAGAACCAACTGGTGCTTCATAAATAGCTCTATGCAGTGCTAGATTTTCACCTGCAACCATATTTACTGTAAATGCAGGTCCTGAGATTCTAGGAATTCTTGGCCAAAGCTCTTTTATTCCTGCATCCATAAAGCTTTCTCTTTTTAAAGTCCCTGCATAATCACAAGGTGAAATTTCACTAAACTTTTGATAATCCATATATTCTCCTTATTATTTATATCTAATTTTATATTATTAAAATAACAATTCAGCTAAAAGTTTCAATGAATTTTTTAAATAATCAAAGGTTTTAAAAAAATATAATTTAATCTTAATTTGTTATAATCTAGTTGAAAAAAAATTTAAAGGTATTTCATGAGCGTAGTTTTTGAAGCAAGAATAAAAAATAGGGGAGAGTCTCCTCATGATTGGTTTATAGAGTTAACTGATACACTTATCAATAAAAAAGAAGTGTGTAACGACTTAGAAGAGTTTTCAAAAAAGATTGAAGAATTTGGAAGTGCTTACAATGGACAGATTGATGAAGTTAAGTGGTCAAAAGATGACAATATAACTCAAGATCAATACTCTATTATTAATGCAGGTATGAGAAAATACCAAGAAGAACTAAATAAATAACTCTAAATAATTAAATTAGCTTAGTGATGATATAATCCTTTTTTATTATTAAAAATTCTAAAAAAGGAAAATGTCTCCCTCTTATGAAAAGATTATTATTCTCAAATATTTTAATTAATAAAGAAATTAAAAAAAGATATAACAAATCAATAGAAGCTTTTACTTTAATTCAAATAAGAATAATAACTATACTTACGGGAATTTTATATATTGTTTATTCTCAAATAGACCAGTACATTCTTCCTTCAAATCTTATGAATATTGCATCGTCAATTCATTTATATCTTATTGCACCATATGGATTTTTGATTAGTTTTCTTACTTTCTTCCCAAAATACTATAAACATATGATATCTTTGCTAATGCTAGCTCCAATTTTTGCCACAGCTGTGAATTTATTTTTAGTTAAAGATTTAGTTTTATTTCCAATATTTATGGTTGAAATTTATATGATAATATTTTGGACTTTTACAATTTCAGGTTTAAATATTAAGCAATCATCAGTGAGTATATTTTTTGTATCTATTTTTACTTTTGTTTATTATTCTTTTATTATGCCTTTACCTAAAGAACTTTTTATTATGCATTCTTTTTGGATGTTGTGTTCTATATCTTTTGGTTTTGTTGGGGCTTATTTATTGGATAGATTAAGTAAAAGAAATTTTATAAATTATGAAAAGCTTGAAAACCTAGCTATAACTGATAATCTAACTGGATTGTTTAATCGTACAAAATTAGATGAAATTTTAAACAATGAGTTAGCAAGAAGCAAAAGATTTAGTTATAACTTCTCATTTATGCTTATAGATATAGATTATTTTAAAATGGTAAATGATACATATGGTCATCAAGTTGGTGATGATTTTTTAGTAGAATTTACAGAACTTATAAGTAATAATTCTAGATCCACTGATAGTTTTTTTAGATGGGGAGGCGAAGAGTTTGTTATGATATGCCCAGAAGTAGATAAAGAAAATATTTTAATACATGCAGAAAAATTACGTCAAAAAATGGAATCACACAAATTTAAGACTATAGGAAAGAAAACAATTAGTATAGGAATTACTCTATCTAAACATGATGACACAATAGATTCTTTAGTTCATAGAGCTGACGAAGCACTATATATGGCTAAAAATAGTGGTAGAAATAAAATAGTTTTTGCCTAAATAAAAGCTTAAAAAACCCAAGTTTAAAGTCAGAAAATCAAAACTTACTTGGGTATTTTATAAAGAATCTTATAGAATAAATCTATTATCTTTTCTTACTTAGTTCTGTTAATATTTCTTTATATGTTTTTGTTTCACTAGCTCCAACTTGTGCTATTTGATTGTTAAATATCACAGTAGGAATTGCGTATACTCCTTGATCTCTCCAAAACTTTTCTTCATCTTCAACAGCTTTTATAGCTTTTGGATCATCTAGTCTTTTCATTGCTTCTTGGGTATTTAATCCAACAGCTTTTACTTCTTCCTCTAAAACTTCTCTATTGCTTACATCTTTTCTTTCACCAAAATATGCATTTTGTAATCGTACCTTTAGTTCAGTTTGTTTATCGAACTCTTTTGCATAAGCTAATAATATATGAGAATTAAATGTGTTTACTTTTTTCATTTCTTTAAAATAATCAAATTTAAATCCAGTTTCTTTACCAAGTTGCGTCATATTGTTTCTAGTTTGTTTTAGCTTTTCTTCACTTAAATTATATTTGTTCATTAAATACTTATCTGCGTTTTGTCCTTCTCTTGGCATTTCAGGATTAAGCTCAAAAGGATGCCATGAAATTTCAACTTGATTTTCTAGTTTTAGCTCACTTATAGCGACACTAAGTCTTTTAAAACCAATTGCACACCATGGGCATACAACGTCTGATACTATATCTATTTTGATTTTTTCTGTTGGTTTTGTCTCTGCTGCTAATGCACTAATGCTTAGAAAACTCATTTGAGATATCATTGTTATTGTTAGTATAGTTTTAATTATGCTTTTCATATTTTTTAACTTTTTTTATAATTATTTTTAAAATTAGTCCTATAATAGAATGTATGTTCTAAAATGTAACTTAGAACTAATCAAATATCTGAACAAATTTTCTAAAAAAGCTAATTGGTAATCATTATTATAAAGATAATACTATATTTTAATTTTAGATTATGTGGAACAAAGAGAAAATTCAATAAAATAGGGGTATGAACAAACTAAAAACACTATTTCTAACAATTCTCATATTTTCAAGTCTAGCTTTTGCAAATGACAATAACTACAAAATATATACAAACATAAAAGATATTCCTGCAAAAAAAGCTGCCTTAGTTTTAGGCACTTCAAAATATATATCAAAGGGAAAAGAAAACTATTATTACACTTATCGTATAAAAGCAGCAGCTCAATTATGGAAAGCTAAAAAAATAAAAGCCATAGTTGTATCAGGAGATAAAAGCAAGTATTATGATGAAGTTACTACTATGTTCAAAGATTTGATAAAAGCTGGAGTTCCTGCTCGTTATATTACTAGAGATTTTGGAGGTTTTAGGACTTTTGATTCAATTGTTAGAGCTAAAGAGATTTTTGATTTAGATGATTATATTATTGTTTCTCAGAATTTTCATTTAGATAGAGCACTTTATATTGCAAAAGAAAAAAATCAAAGAGCAATAGGCTTTGCAGCAAAAGAAGTAAAAGGAACGCAATCTTATCAAAGAATGGAAGATAGAGAAACTTTAGCCATGTTAAAAGCCTATTTAGATATAAATTTTTTTGATACAAAACCAAAAGTTTTAGGTAAAAAAATCAAAGTTAATTATGCTAAGTAATTTAAAAATTTAAATAAAATTTAATTTTTTAAAAAAAGAGTCATTTGAGAGTCATTTGTTAGATAGAATTATTTAATAAATTTTTTTAAACAAAAAGTTTAATTAAACGCCAAAATTAAGGCTTTTATATGAAGTTCACAATATTTTTATTAATACTTATTTCAAATGTTTATTCAAGTTCATATGTGTTTTTAGCTCAAAAATATAATACAAATATAGAATTAGAAGCAAAAATAATATCAGATATGGCAAAAGCTTCGATTTCTGATGATATAAAATTATATATACCAAATATTTCAAATGAAGAAAAAGAGATTTATTCTACTTCTTTTACTTTAGTTAATAATTGTAATGATGCAAATTTTATTTTTGAGAAAAATGAGAGTAAATCTGATATTTCATGTACATCAAATACAAATAAACTTTTTATTACCAATGATTATAAAAAACTTTTAAAAGATAATAAATACGCAGGTGCTTTCTTTTGGAATAAAAGTAGACCAAATATTACATTTATTAAAAATAGATTGGAAAATCAAAATATAAATTTAAGTACAAATTATGAGAAGTTTGTAGAAGATCTTTGATGAAAAGTATTTCATTTCTAAGAAATCCAAGCTCTTTAATTTATTCATTTCTAGGTATATTTATAACCTTTGTTCTTTTGCTTTATGGAACAATGAAACTAGAAGAAAAAATATCATTAAGAATGATGGAAATAACAACTTCTGATGTAATATCTATTATAAATAATAATGCTCTTGTTATTGAAAAACTTCTAAATTCTACTTCCTCTGATGATTATGTGCAAGCTGTAAAAGCGGATTTTTCTTTATACAAAGAAATCGAAGATAATCTTAGTTTACTGTTGACTACAAATATTAAATATGCATATTTGTTATATAAAGACGAAAGGGGAATTTTTAGATTTTTGGTAGATGGAACATCTCTAAAAGAAAAAAAAGCTTTAGTCGATCAAAAATTTGATATTGACAATCCTATTTGGTTAGATGTTTTTAAAACAAAAAAACCAATTATATTTACAAATAAATATTTAGAAGAGTTATCCACAACTTATTTAACTCCTATTCTAAAAAACGATGAAGTAAAACTTGTCTTAGTGGTAGATTTTTCCATTGAAAAGCTAGAAAATATAAATGAAATTTTAGATTTATTAAAACTTGTTTTAATATTGATTATTTTAATAGTTTTAATCTTTTTAGTTCTTCTTCTTATTCAATCATATAAATATATTGCCATTAGAAAAACAGCTTATATAGACAAATTAACAGGTGTTTATAATAGAAATTATCTTCAAGAGTTTGGAAGTTTCATTAATCTAAAAGATTATATATTAGCAACTTTGGATATTGATCATTTTAAAACTGTAAACGATAGTTATGGACATATAGCAGGTGATAAGATACTAAAAGAGCTTGCAGCTATAATATCTTCATCAACTAGAACCAAAGAAGATATAGTTATTCGTTATGGTGGTGAAGAGTTTATTATTTTGACAAAAGTAAAAAGTGAAGACTCGGTTAGTGCTTTAAATGTAATTGAAAGAATTTTATTAAATATTCAAGAACATAAGTTTTATTATAAAGCTGAAAACTATATAAATATTACAGCTTCAATTGGAATAAATCTTTATCCTTATAAATCAGATAATTTTTCAGAAGCATTTAAATTAGCTGACATATCCTTGTACAATGCTAAAAATAAAGGAAGAAATAACATCCAAATTTATGATGATTTACAATTTGATAAAGATCATACAAATATCTCTATAAATGATATAAATGAGGCTTTAGATGAAGATAGAATAATTTGTTTTTATCAAGGAATAATAGATAATAATACGGGTAAAACCCATTATTATGAAGCACTTTTAAGAATAATTGATAAAGAAGGTAAAATAGTTACTCCAAATAGTATTCTACCTATTATTGAAGGAACTTTTCTATTAAGAAATATCACAAAAAGTATTTTAAATAATTGCTATAAAAAGTTACTTGAAAAAGAGGATATTAAATTAACAATTAATTTAAGGAAAAAAGATTTACTAGATAAATCAATAATAAAAATCTTAGAAAATTATGCAAAAAAACAAGACATCTCTAATAGATTGGCTATTGAAATAGTTCAAAGTTCTGAATTAATTTCCAATAAAGAAGTAAAGATTAATCTAAATTTGTTAAAATCCCTTGGATATAAAATTTTTATTGATGATTTTGGAACTGCATATACAGATTTCATACATTTAACTCAAATTAAAACAGATTATATTAAAATTGATGGAAAGATAATCAAAAGAATATTAGAAGATAAAGTTATTCATTCTTTAGTAAAAACTATTGTATCATTTGCAAAAGATGCTGATATAAAGGTTGTTGCAGAGCATGTTGATTCAAAAGAAATTTATGATGAAATCAAAAATTTAGGAATTGATTATTCACAAGGTTATTATTTTTCATCTCCAAAGGAAATAATATAGAAGTAAAAAACACCATAAAACTTGAATATCATCAAGAAACAGATGGAAAAATAGAAAAAAAAGAACTTTCATTTTCAAAAGATTTACTAAAAGAACCATATACAAAAGAGTCGCTTTTTGTGATACAAGTAGATGGGAAATCTATGGAAACACTCATAAATGACAAAGCTTTAGTTGTGGCTGATTTATCTAAAAAAGAGTTTGAGAATAATAAAATCTTTTTAGTATATAAAGATGATAGAATGTGGATAAAAAAAGCAAAGATTATTGATAATAAAGAGTACTTTGTATCTATAAATCCAGATTTTGCACATTTAGTTTATGAAAAAAAAGACACAAGAATTATTGCAAAAACAATACTTACTTTTACAAATCTATAAAAAAGAAAATAATATGTCAAATACAAAAAAGATACAAGAAAAAAAGACACTTCATCCTAGAAACTATCACAACAATAGATATGATTTTGTGGCTTTGATTAAAAGTGAAAATTCATTAAATGAGTTTGTAAAACCAAATAAATATGGTGATCTTTCAATAGATTTTGCAAATCCTGATGCAGTAATCGCACTAAATAAAGCTTTGCTTTCACATTTTTATAGTGTGAAAAATTGGAGTATTCCTCAAGGTTATTTATGTCCTCCAATTCCAGGGCGAGCTGATTATATCCATCATATTGCTGATTTGTTAGCTAAAACTAATGGTAATAAAATTCCAAAAGGAAAACATATCAAAGGTTTGGATATTGGAATAGGTGCGAACGGTATTTATCCTATTATTGGTGTTAGTGTTTATGATTGGAGTTTTACAGGTAGTGATATAGATAAAACGTCTATTGAATCAGCCCAAAATATTATAAACTCAAATGAATATTTAAAAGGAAATATCACTGTAAAACTGCAAGAAAATTCAAAGAATATTTTTAAAGGAATCATAAATAGCACTGATAAGTTTCACTTTACTTTGTGCAATCCTCCTTTTCATAAATCTTTAGAAGATACACTTGCAGGAAACAATAGAAAAGTTCAAAATCTAACAAAAGAAGTTAGTTCAAAAAACAATCTAAACTTTGGTGGTAAAAACAACGAACTTTGGTGTGAAGGTGGCGAAGTTGCTTTCATAAAGAAAATGATAAAAGAGAGTTTTGAGTTCTCAAAAAACTGTTTATGGTTTACAACCTTAGTATCGAGAAAAGAAAACTTAGATTTTATTTATGATGCACTTGAAGATATAGAAGTTATGGAATATAAAACTATAGATATGGCACATGGTCAAAAAATAAGTAGAGTTATAGCTTGGACTTTTTTATCAAAAGAAGAGCAAAAAGCTTGGGATAAAAAGTAGAAAGTCTACTTAGTCCCTAGATTCTTCTAAAATCTTAAAATACTCTTCTCTACTTATTTCACTTGCACCCAAACTTGCTAAATGGTCATTATAAACTTGACAATCTATAAGTTTAATGTCATTTTTTTCTGCTTGTTGGCAAAGGTGATAAAATGCTACTTTTGATGCATCTGTAACCTTTGCAAACATACTTTCACCACAAAAAATATCACCTATTAAAAGCCCATAAAGTCCACCTACTAATTCATCATCTAAGTAGCACTCTATTGAAAAAGCAATATCAAGTTCATGTAGATTTGTATAAGCTTTAATAAAGTCTTCACTTATCCAAGTACTTGCTTCATGTTTTCTTTTTATCTCAGAACAGGCTCTTATCACAGCTTCAAAGTTTTCATTTGATTTTATTACAAAGCCTTTATTTGCTATAGATTTTTTAAGACTTTTTGATACTTTCATATCTTGTGGTTTTAAAACCATTCTTTTTTGAGGGCTAAACCAATGTATATAATTGTACTCATCAACATACCAAGGAAAGATACCATTTTCGTAGGCATTTAAAACTCTTTGTGGATGAAAATCCCCACCAATAGCCACTAAATCATCTTTCATCATATTAAGAGTTGGAAAATCAAAGTTTTCATCATCTAGTAAATAGACTGCATATTTTTTATCAATTAATTTCATAGTTGTATTTTATTGAAAAAAATGTTAATATCCAAGCCAATTTAAAAAGAAGAGATAATAATATATGGCAAATAGTTACAAAAGAATCGATGCACATCTTTCTAGTTTAGGATATTGTACAAGAAGTGAAGCTAGGAAGTTTCTTAGAATTTATGAACTTTGTATAAATGATAAGAGGGTTTTTGACCCATCAACTAAAGCATATCATGATGATATTACAATAAATAAAGAGCCAATAGATCCTGAAACTATCACAGTATTATTAAATAAACCAGCAGGTTTTATATGCTCACATAATGATGCAGGAAGTTTAATTTATGCATTAATTCCAAATAGATGGAATAGAAGAAAACCAAAAATATCTACTATTGGAAGACTTGATGTTGATACAACGGGAGCTATTCTTCTAACAGATGACGGAGCTTTAAATCATAAACTTTCAAGCCCTAAAAGTGATGTTTTAAAAATCTATGAAGCAACATTAGCAGTTCCACTAAAAGGTGATGAAGAGCAAATATTTGCAAGTGGAGAACTTATGTTAAATGGTGAAACAAAACCATTACTTCCAGCAAAATTAGAAGTTATAACTCCAACACAAGTAAGATTAGAAATTTGTGAAGGAAAATATCATCAAGTAAAAAGAATGTTTGGAGCTGTTGGAAATAGGGTACTTACACTTCATAGAGTAAAATTTGATAGTTTTGATGTGGAAGATTTAGCAGAAGGTACTTACAAGTTTGTAAGTTACGAAAAAAAGTAGGATTTTAACAATCCTCTTTTTTTGTAACTCTCCAACCAGGATATTTTTCTGAGTTATTATTCATCTCATCTATTTGTTTTTGTGTTAAATCTAAATATTTCATAATCTTACCATCCCAAATAATACAAGGGAAAGTTTCTTGTTTTTTAAATAAGTTTTTTATTGCTTCAAACATTTTTTAACCTATATTTTTAAAGCTATTTAAATTTAGCTTGTATTCTTTTTTCAAGTTCTGATACTGTTTCTATAGCATCTTTTTCATGATTTGAAAATCCCCAATTTACTAAAACAGAATCAACACCTGCTTTTGTCGCAGCCATTATATCTTTATGTGAATCACCTATTAATTGAGCATTTATATTTGAAATTTTGTGAATATCTAAAATTTTATTTACCATTTCAGGATGTGGTTTTGGTTTTGAAACACTGTCATATCCTAAAATAGTTTTAAAATGATGTCCAAGTCCCACATGATTTAGCATTTTATGAGCATATTGTGAATTTGCATTTGTTGCAACGGCAAGTGTAAAATCATTTTTTAAATCATCAATTAGTTTTGAAATACCATCATAAACAACTAAATCACTTAAACAATGTTTATTATAATACTCTTCAAAAAGTCTCGTTTGTTCAGCTGTAAACTCTTTTGTTCCATAAAAAAATTCTGAAGAATTAATATTTGGGTCATTTACTTTTTCTAAAATATAACTTTTTTCTAATTCTTCAAATCCCAAATTAACTCTTACATAATTTATTGTATTTGTAATTGCAAATCCACTATCTATGAGCGTTCCGTCCATATCAAACATTATTAAACGCATTTATATCCTTCAAAATTGTTACTTTTTTTAATGGAGAGATTACCATAAAAGTGCTTAATAGTTTTTTGCTACTTTGTCTTTTTTTATGTACTTTACACTTACTAAATGATTTTTTGCAATAATATTGAATATACTGTTATTGTTAGTTATTCTAAGGAAAAAAATGAAAGAAAAAATAAAAAAATATGCTAAAGAAGGATTGATATCCTTAGTTCTTTTGGCAATATTTATGAATGCATTAAGTTATTATCGTTCACTTGATTTAAATAAAGATAAATTAGATATAAATACTTTTACTTTACTTGATGGAAGTGTTTATAAAGTTTTAGAAGATAAACCTTTGATTATTCATTTTTGGGCTACATGGTGTCCTACTTGTAAATTTGAAGCCGCTAATATTGAAAAGATTTCAAAAGATTATGAAGTTATTACAATCGCACTTCAATCAGGAACTAAAGAAGAGATAAAAAAATATTTACAAGAAAATAACTTGACATTTAGAGTTGTAAATGACGAAAATGGAGACTTTTCAAGTAAATTTAATATTAAAGCTTTTCCAACAACTTTTATTTATGATAAAGAAAAAAATATAAAATTTACAGAAGTTGGATATACAACAACAGCTGGATTATATTCAAGAATGGCCTTAGTTAAATAAAAAAGTAAAGAAAAGTAACAAATAGGATAAAAATTGTCTTGATTTAACAATTATTTAACAAACAAGTTGCTAGAATTCATTTATAGGATATTTATATTAAATCCTCCTACCTACTAAATACATTTATTGGGTATCCTATATTTATGAAATATATTTGAATACAGGCTTTACAGTTCTCCCTCTGTAAGGCCTTTTTTATTGCTCTACAATAGGAGATAAACTAATATTTATATACAAGTGAATATAATACTAATTCTATTTTGGAGTTCAAATGAAAAAAATCTTACCAATATTAACACTAATAGTAATAATTGCAATAATAATTATAATATTTTTATCAATGTCAAATAAAAAACAAATGGTTGTACTAAAAGAAGGAAATCTTCAACAAACCCCACTTGAAATAATCTTAGGTAAATACCAAGATAGTGATTGTGGAATGATAATCGATAGTATGGATTATGCTTCTCAAGTTGTAGCTTCCGATGGTAAAACATGGTTTTTCCATGATCATGGTGGAATGGCAAACTGGATAAAAGATAAAAGCTTTAAAGATAATGCAAAAATTTGGGTTATGAGTAAAGATACGAAAAAATATATTGATGGTAGACTTGCTTGGTATTCAAGAACTGATATAACACCTATGAAGTATGGATTTGGTGCTTATGAAAATAAACAAGATGGTTTTATAACTTTTGATGAAATGGCGATTAAAGTACTAAGAAATGAAGACTTAAGAAACCCATATATAAGAAAAGAGTTATTAGGTAAATAATGGAAACGATAAGCATAATATCAATTATAACAATTGCTTTTCTAGGCTCTTTTGGTCACTGTGTGGGAATGTGTGGTGGAATTGTTATAGCCTATTCAAGTACAAAAATTAGAAGTACTTGGTCAAAACAAGTTCAAGCAACAGCACATTTACTTTATTCTTTTGGAAGAATTACAACTTATAGTATTTTAGGAGCTTTATTTGGGCTTGTTGGTGGAGTTGTAACATTTGATAATATGACAAGTGGAATATTCTTGTTAATTACGGGTGCAATGATGGTTTTAGTTGGACTTTCACTTATGGGTAAAATTAAATTTTTAACTATTTTGGAGCATTCATGTTCAAAATCACCACTTTATCAAAATACTTTTAAATCACTTTTAGGTTCAGATTCACTTTTTAGTTTTTATCTTTTAGGAATGCTAAACGGTCTTCTTCCTTGTGGTTTTGTATATGTATTCGCAATTACAGCTGCAAGTACTGGAAGTGCCTTTTGGGGTGCTTTTGTAATGTTTATTTTTGGACTGAGCACCGTTCCTGCTCTTTTTTCTCTTGGTTTTTTTGTAGGATTATTTAAACAATCAAATCTTAGAGATTTATTCATAAAGCTAGCTTCATATTTAGTTATTGCTTTTGGATTTTATATAGCATATTTAGGTTATGAATATTTAGTAGATCCCACAAAATCTATACTAAGCTGTCATATTTAATTTTAATAAAAAGAAAATTTTGAAAAGGAGGAAATAATAATGATACACAATACTAAAAAATACTTTAGTTTTTTTGGAATTCTAATAGCAACAGTTAATAGAAAACTGCAATCTTTTAACTGCATGATACATGCTATTTTATTAGATGAAATACCAAAAATCACAAAGTTACTGCTAAAAAAGCAATTAAAATCAGTAAAACTATATTCAACAAATAACATATAAACATAAAATAATAGGAAAATAAAAAATGCAAAAAAAATTATCTATAAGCTTAGTTGCAAGCGTTCTTCTAGCAACAACAAACCTTTTTTCAGCTCAAAACTTAGAAACTATCGAAGTTATAAGTGCTACAAAATCAACTCAATCAATCAAAGATGTTACTTCTAATGTTGAAGTTATTACAAAAGAAGAGATCCAAGAGAGACATTTTACAATTGTAAGTGAAGCTTTAAATACACTTGCTGGTATTAATGTTACTTCTACTGGTGGATTAGGAAAAAGTACTTCTGTTTTTATGAGAGGTTTTGATTCTCAAAGAATATTAGTATTAATAGATGGTATTAATTATAACGATTTTACAGGAATAAGTGGAGCAGCATTTGAACATTTAATGATAGATGATATTGAACAAATAGAAGTTGTAAAAGGTGCTCAAAGTGGTATTTGGGGTGCTGATGCAAATGCAGGTGTTATAAATATAATCACATCTTCAGCAAAAGAAGGTACTCATACTAATGTTTCTACGGAATACGGTTCATATAATACAAAAAAAGTAAATGCTGGAGTTTCTCATAAAAATAAAGATTTTGATATAAAATTAAATATAACAAGATTAGATACAAATGGTTTTACAACGCAAGCACCAAGTGGGACGGATATTGATAATTATGAAGATGATGCTTATGATAATACAACTGTAAATTTAAAATCTGGATTTAATATTAATGAAAATAATAGATTAGAATTAAATCATAATATAATTAATACAAAAAGTGAATATGATAATACTGTCTATAATTCTGATTATTCAAAAAATTTAATTAAATCAGCAAATAGTACAGGTGACGAATTAAAAACTAAGAATACATATAGTTCTTTAAATTATCTAAATAAAAATGAATATTCAGATTTAAAATTTTATACAAATTATTCAAAAATTAATAGAGATGATCCAACTGGATATACAAAAGAGTTTGATGGGACATTACAAGAGTATGGTACAAATGCAACAATTCCATATTTTAATAATAATTCTTTTGTTCAAATTGGTACAGATTATAAAATTACAAACCATAAAAATGATGTTAATAAAGAATTAAATAATAAAGGATTGTTTATTACAAATAGTACAAAATTTAATGACACTATTTTTACTCAATCTTTAAGATACGATAATTATGATTTATTTAATAATAAAACAACTGGAAAAATTGGAATAAAACATTATTTCCTAGAAGACTTATCATTATCAACAAATTACGGTACTTCATATAATGTCCCAACTTTTTATAAACTTTATGATTCTTATGCTGGATATTCTGATTTACAACCTGAATCAACTAAGAGCAATGATATTACATTAGCATATAAAGACATATCTTTAACGTATTTTTATAATACTATAAAAGATATGATTGAATATAATAGTTCATCATATAGTTATTATAATATGGATGGTGATGTAACTTTACAAGGAATGGAATTAGCTTATAAACCGAAAATTAATGATGATTTATTGGCTAATTTGAGTTATACATACACTTCTGCAAAAGATGATAATGATAAAGGATTACAAAGAAGAGCGAAAGATAGTTTGAAATTTGGACTTGATTATTATGGAATTAGTAAGTTTCATTTTAATGTAAATGGAGAATATGTAGGAGATAGAGTTCAATATGATTTTGGAACATATGATGTATCTGCAGAAACGGGAAACTACACACTTTGGAATACAGTCGTAAACTATGAAATTAATAAAACTTTTTCTACATATTTAAAAGTAAATAATTTATTTGATAAATACTATCAAACAGTTGATGGTTATGCAACTGCTGAAAGAAGTGCTTATGTTGGCTTAAAGGCTACTTTCTAAGATGAAAAGATTCTTATTTATACTAATTTTAGGTGTAAATTTATTTGCAGGGGAAAGAGTAGTAACTCTTTCCCCTTCAATAAATGAGATTGTATTTGCTTTAGGTGAGGGCAAAAGTGTAGTTGCAAATACTAGATTTTGTGATTTCCCAGAAGAGTCAAAAGATATAGAAAAAATAGGTGGATATAACAATATCTCACTTGAAAAAATACTTGAAGTAAAACCTACTGTTGTAATAGGTCAAGATTATGATAATAAACTAAATTCTAATCTTAATTCTTTAAATATTAAAACTTTGATTTATAAAACAAATACAATCTCATCAATTAAAAATACCATAAATGACTTAGGAATATTTTTTAAAAAAGAAGAAAAAGCTAAACAGCTTATTTCAAATATAGATAATGCCTTATTATCTTTAGATTCAATAACAAAAGATAAAAAGATTTTAATAGTAATTAGTCCTAAAAAAAGTTTATCAAACCAAATTTATATTACAGGAAATTATCTATATTTTGAAGATATTATAAAAGCAAGTGGAAACGAAAATGCATATTATTCTACAAATCCTGCACAACCTGTTGTAAATACTGAAAAAATAATAGGAATGAATCCTGATGTTATAGTTTTATTAACTCCTTTTTTAGAAGGTGATATAAAAGAGCAAGAAGAGATTATAAAAGCTTGGAAAGACTTGCCTGTAAATGCTTCAAAAACTGACAATATTTATACTGTTGACAAACTATATGCTGGAATTCCAAGTCAAAGAGTTGAGTTTTTCATAAATGATTTTAAAAAGATATTAGAAAATGTTAGAAATAAATAATTATAATAGTTCAATCTTGCATGAGATTTCATTTAGATTGGAAGATAATGAAAATTTGATTATCTTAGGTGAAAATGGTGCTGGAAAATCAACCCTTGCAAAGGTATTATCAAATTTAATAGAAAATGATAAAGTTAAAATATTTAATGAAAATATTAATAAAATGGATTATTTAAAAAGAGCTTTTTTAGTAAATTACATACCACCAAAGCTTTCTATTTTTGATGAATATATAACTTTAAGAGAGTTTTTAGAATTATCTTTTATCTCATCTGTTGATAATGAAAAAATAGATAATGTAATAAAACTTTTGAATTTGAGAAAATTAGAGAATAAGTTTTGTAAATCATTTAGTTCAGGAGAAAAACAGCTTTTACTTTTAGCTTCAAGTATGATACATGATGCTGAGATTACTATTTTTGATGAGTTAACTGCAAATCTTGATATTAGTCGCTTAAAAGAAGTTTTTGATATTTTTAATGGCGATTTATTAAATCAAAAAATAGTTATTACACATAATCTTGATTTAGCCTATGCTTTAAAATATAAAGTTTTATTTTTAAAAGATGGAATCATAGAGTTCTTTGGTTCACATGATGAGTTTTTTGATAATAAAAATTTAAAAAGGTTTTACAAAGATACTATTAGAAAGTTAGATAATCATTTGGTGGTAAATCTATGAAGTTCTTTTTATATTTAATTAGTTTTATCATTCTAGTAAGCTCACCTTTTTTAGGAGAGATAGCCTTATCTTTAGAAGATATTTTTGATAGTTCAAGCACTAGCTTTACTATATTTTGGGATTTAAGAGTTTCAAGGGTTGTCTTGGCTTTTTTTGTTGGTGGGATATTAGCTTTAGGTGGTTTGATTTTTCAAATTATTTTTAAAAATGAATTAATCACTCCTTATACTTTGGGAATTGCTAGTGGAACAACACTTTTTACAGCTATTTCTATAGTATTTTTTCCATTTATGTATATGACAATTTCATCTGTATTTGGCTCTATTGTTACTATTTTGATTTTATATTTTATTTCAAAACAGATAAATAAAAATTCAATTGCTGTTTCTACTAATTCAATTCTTCTAGTTGGTATCGCTTTATCATATTTTTACAGTTCTGCTTTGATGTTAGTTTTTTATATGAGTAATTTACAAGAAAACTATTCGATTGTCCGATTTACTTTAGGAAGTTTAGATACAGTTGGCTTTAATTCTGTGCTTATTATTATGCTTGTTAGTGCGATATTTTATGCAATAATTTATTTAAATAAACAAAAAATAAAGCTTCTTTTACTCTCTAATGATACAGCATTTTTAAAAGGTTTAAATGTTCATAAAATAAATCTTTTACTTTTAGTTGTAGTATCTTTAAGTGTTGGAGTTTGTATTAGTTTTGTGGGACCCATAGGTTTTATTGGCCTTGTAATTCCTCATATTATTAAACTTATTTATAAGCAAAGCGCTGATAAATTGTTTTTCCCAGTATTTTTCTTTGGGGGAATATTTCTAGTATTTTCTGATTTAATATCTAGAAATTTAAATACTGATTCATCCCTTCCTATTGGAGTTGTAACTGCATTTATTGGAGCACCATTTTTTGTTTATTTATTAGTAAGAAGAAGAAATAAAATATAGTAAAATTTATTATGAGGTAAAAATGCAATTAGATACAAATAATTATAAAATACATCATACTAGAATAAAGATGAATAAAATTAAAGGTTATCTAAAAAGTACTTTAAGAAAACGAGAAGCTCATATTGCATATGATAATATGATAAATTCAGAATATATGTTTTTTGAATACTTAATTTAAAAGAAAATGAAAAGATAAAATATAAGCCAAAAATATTATTTATCCAAATTATTTTAAATTTATTACTATTAGGCGCTGGCTGCTATTTATTTTTAATGAATTTAATATTTTTAATGGTATTAATTGTAGGTTTGATTGTTCTAAATTAGTTTTTAATTTGGGCTTATTCTTTTATCTCAATTATAAGAAATACATTTAAAAAAAGAGAAAATAAACAATTATGGCTTTTCTTGATTTTTATTCTGCCTTTTAGTGTATTTTTTTATCCTGATTTGAAAAGAGTACAAATAGAAGTAAATTAATTTTTATGTGTATTTCTTAGGATATTCATATGAAATCAAAGCAGTATTCTTTTTTGATATTTTTTCCCAAGAATCAGTATCAAAAGAGATTTCCACAACTGCACATGTTGGAATATCTAAATTAGTTTGGCATAAATGATTTATTAAGGCAGAAAGTCCAGGATTATGTCCTATGAAAAAAACTGAATTATTTTTATCATCTATTTCATAGATAATTTTTTCTAAAGTAGAATAAGGAGTTTCATAGATACTTTTATTTGTTTCTATGTTATTTTTGTATTCAACTCTATTTGCAATGATCTCGGCAGTTGTTATAGCTCGAAGAGCAGGTGAGCTTAAAATCAAATCTGGATTAATATTCTTATTTTTTAATAAACTTCCCATAAATGGTGCATTTTTTAAACCTCTTTTATTTAAAGGTCTATCAAAATCTTTTAAAGTGTCATCACTCCAATCGGATTTCGCATGTCTTATTATATATAGCTTTTTTATTATAAATTCCAATGTTTTAATTTGTTATGATCTAAGTCTTTTTTTACAGTTTGACAAAGTTGAGGAAAGAAATTCAAAAAATCATCTTCCAATAAATCTATATTTTCAACCACATTATCAAAGTAACTTACGGCTGTTTCTCTCTGTTTTAATCTTGGTGAGAGTCTTGTATCCATTCTTTCAAAAGAAGCTTTTAATTGATTTAAGTTGTGATATTTGTTTAGTAAATCCCTATCAATCATATTATAAATAGGAATATTTACATGATTTGGGAAATAGGGTGTTCTTTTGTTTGCTTGATGATAAAAAACTTTTGAAAATTCATTTATTGAAGTTTTACAAAATTCATCCCAGTTTTTTGTCAAAAAATAATCATAAGTTAAATCAATAATAACTGGTTTTAATAAACCTTTTTCTCTTAACCTTCTTTTACTGCAACTGACTATTTCATGTGAATCTGTATATGAATCAATTATTTTATGTGTAGCCATTCCATTTTTCATATCTATACTTGCATCTTCCCAAGTTTTACCTTTAAGTGGATCAGCAAGAAAATTTCCAATTTGGAAATCTATTTTTTGCTCAGATAAGAAAACGTGTGCTAACCAATTCATTTATTACTTTTTATTCTTTTTCTTTGCAGCTTTAGCTAGTTTTGCGTTCTTTTTTCTTTTTTCTTTTTTTGCTTCAACATTTGCAGCTTTTCTAGCATTTATTATTTGTTGTTGTTTTGCTGCTTCTTCAGGAGAAAAAGATGCTTTTACTGTGTTAGTTTGTTGAGTCATTCTTTTTGCTAGTTTTTCGCCTTTTGTTGTATCTACACTTGAAGTATTTGCTCTTCCCATTATTTACCTTATTTATATTTTTAAAATTTCCGTATTATATTAGATTTTCGATAAAGAAGGTATTACACAAAGAATATTACTAAATTTTTAAGTTATTCTACTCACTATTTTTCATAGTGAGAAAGAAAATTTGGAATTAAAAACTTGCGCTTATAAAACCAATAACAGTAAAAGAAACTGCCACTAAGATTACTAAATTTCTAACTACTTCCATTATAATTCCTTTTAATTGATTTCAACTATCGATATAAATAATTATATAGAATTAGTGTCAATTTTAAAATGTGCAAATTATTTACACTTTCTTGACGTTTTTAGATGTTTTTAAAAATTATTGAAAAGATATTTTGAGAGTTTTTATAATCATATTCCAATTTAAAATTATGCTTTTGAATAATTTTATTTACAATATTTAATCCTAATCCATGACCTGATTGTTGATTTGTGTCTCTAGTAAATGGTTTTATATAATAAATAAGGTCATTTGACAATTTCTGAGCAATATTTTTTACATTTAATCTATTGTTTTTTGCTTCAATTTCAATGGGAAAATCTTCGGCATATTTCAAGGCATTATCAATTAAATTTTTTAAAGCAATTGTTAAATAATATTTATCTGCAAGAATATAAAAATCATTTTTTATCTCTAGTTTTATTTTTGATTCATCATCAATAGATAGTTTTGATAAGGCTTCCAAAATCAAACTACTTACTTTAAATTCAGAAGATTTTAATGTAGCAAAATTTAGTTTTTCCCTTTGTAATAGTTTACTTGTTAGCTCTTCAATATCCGAAAATACTCGATTTATACTTGAAATTTCACTACTTGCATTTTTACTTTTTAGATTTTCAAGTAAAAACTTACCTTTTGCAATGGGAGTTTTTAGTTCGTGGCTAATATTTCTTAAAAGCTCTTCTCTTGAATGAATAATTTCATGTTGTTTTTCAAGATATGAGTTTAGATTGTTTGTTATTTCACTTAGCTCGTTATTTTCTCCAATATCTACTTTAATACTATTCTCATCATCTTTAAAAAGTTGTAGCACACCTACATTTAGTTTATATAGTTTGTCTTTAATCTCTTTAATGATTTTTCCTGAAATTATAAATGAGATGATAATTGCAACAAGAAGTAAAATTACTAATTCTAGTTTTATAGTTTCGATGAAATCTTCTGTGTTTTTTTCTGTTTTATTTAACTCATCTTGTAAATAATCTATCTCTTCAATCAAAAGTTTTTGAATAAGAGTACTTATTTGCTCATACTTTTTATTAAATAAATTGAAGTTTTTTTCTTCTTTTTTTAAAACAAGCTCATAAAGTTCTTGTTTGATTAATTTTTCTATATTTTCAAATTCTAGAAATATTAACTCTAAATTCTCTTTTTCTTTTATTGATTCTGAATTATTTATAGTGTCAGTTTTTTGAGACTTTAGATTTAGAAAAAGCTCATTTGCTTTTTCCAATCTTTTTTTTACAATATTCATTTTTTCATAATCAGTGATAATATCAAGTGCAATCCAGGAAAAAGAGTTGTTGTACTCTTTTAATTTTTCAACTCTTCTTATTTGGTCATATCTGTGTTTTTGAGAATTATGAACTTCATTTAAATTAAATAGGGTATAAAAAAACACACCTATTATAAACATTAATATAAATAGGATTAAAGAAAAAGATATATAAAGTCTTTGTTTAATTGTCATTTGTAAATTTATATCCTATTCCCCAAACAGATTTTATATATTTAGCCTCTTTAGAATCATCATTTATTTTAAACCGAATATTACTTACATGCATATCAATAGTTCTATTTTTTGTATCCTTTTTTAGGGAAGTTTGATTAACTATATCTTCTCTTGAGACTACTTTATTCATATTTTCTATAAACATAAAAAAGATTTCCGATTCTATTTTTGTAAATTCAATTTCTTGATTTTCTAAAGAAACTCTTTTTTTATCTAAATCAATAGTTAAATCATTTATTTTGATTTTGTCATCATTTATATATCTTTTTAGTGTAGCATCAATTCTAAGAACTAATTCCCTTGGCTCATAAGGTTTTGCTAAGTAATCATCAGCACCTAGTTCAAAACCATGAATTTTATTTCCTATATCATCTCTTGCTGTTGAGATGATGATTGGTATATTTTTTATCTCTTTTAATTTTTTGAATAAATCAAAACCATCCATCCCTGGAAGTCCTAAATCCAAAATTACAATAGAGTATAGATGGTGATTTTCTTCAAAATCTTTTAGTGCTTCTAAAGGCTTAGAAAAAACAACACAATCATAATCATAAGATTTTAAAAAACTACTAATTAAATTTTGTAACTCAAGATTATCTTCAATTAAAAGAACATTTTTATTCATTAAATACCTTTATTTTTTACTTATTGTTCTTAGCCAAAGATACCCAAATAAAGCTGAAAATAAAGAAGCACTTAGGATTCCAATTTTTGCTTGTAAAATTAATTCGGGATTATTTATAAATGCAAGATCAGCTACAAATATAGACATAGTAAATCCAATTCCACCTAAAAATGCTACTCCAAATACTTGACTTAAAGTGCTGTCTTTTGGTAGTTGAGCAATTTTTAATTTCACAGCCACATAAGAAACTCCAAAAATACCAATCACTTTTCCAAAGATTAAACCTAATATAATTCCTAATGATACAGGTTCTACAATTGTTGTACTAATAGAACTAAAATCTATTTTTATACCTGCATTTGCCAATGCAAAAATTGGGATGATAATAAGTGCAACAGGTAGATGTAAATTGTGTTCTAGTCTTGCTGCTGGAGTTTCTACCTCATTTATTTTATTTCTAATATTAGTTAATATTCTTTTTTGTTCTTCATTTATTTGATAGTTCTCATCAACTGGATATTTATCGTACTCATCTAGTAGAACTTTAGCTTCTTTTGTTAAAGTCGATGGAACTCTTTTTGGAGTTGAAGGAATTGCAAGTGCTGCTAAAACTCCAGCAATTGTAGCATGAACGCCAGATTCAAGCATAAAAAACCACATTAATAAGCCAACAATAAAATAAGGTAAAAGCATATGAATACCAAACCTGTTAAATGCAAGCATAAGTACAAACATTAATCCAGCTAAACTTAAAGCCATCATATTAATTGTATCTGTATAAAATAGTGCGATTACAATCACTGCACCTAAATCATCTACAATAGCAAGGGCAACTAAAAATGTAACTAAGGCGGTTGGTACTCTTTTCCCTAATAACACTAAAGCACTAATTGCAAAGGCAATATCTGTTGCCATTGGGATTCCCCAACCAGCACTTCCAACTGTTTCATAATTTAAACTTGTATAAATAAGTGCTGGAAATACCATTCCACCAATTGCTGCTAAAATAGGTAATATTGCAACTTTTAAATTAGAAAGTTCACCTGCTGTTATTTCTCTTTTTATTTCAAGTCCAATAAGAAAGAAAAATATTGCCATAAGACCATCATTTATCCAATGATGTAGTGAATGTGAAAGAGCCCATGAACCAACATTAAAATCAATATTCATATGAAAAAAGTGTGAATATGTCTCATATAAAGATGTATTTGCTAATATCAATGCAATAATTGTCATCACAATTAATATTAAACCTGTTGTAGTTTGTGCATGTAAAAACTCTTCAAATGGAGTTGATACTTTTTTGAAAGCTTTTTCCCAAGGAGCATATAGTTTCATTTTAATTCCTCTAAATTGAAGTTTATAAATTTTTAAAATAATTATAATTGTCAATTATACTTTTTAAGTGTAAACTTTTTTACAAGTGTTTTATTTACAATTTATTGACATTTTTATGAGTTATTTATATATATTGTAAATTATTGAGAAATTATAACTTTTACTTATTAAAATATAAACAAATTTTAATTTTTATAAGTTATAATTATAAAAATATTTAGAAAAAACCTTATTTGCAAGTTGGATTTAGCTTAGCTTTTAGTTTTTTTGGTAAATGAGCAAAGACCATAGTACTATTTTTGATAAATTTATCTTTTTCAAAGATTGCAATGTCCAAACTCATAGTATCAGTTTTAAAATTTAGTAGTTTTATAGTTTGATTTCTCTCTTCAAAAGTTAGATTTTCTTTACTTAAGTCTATTGTTGATTTTTTGATTTTTGCCAAAACTTGCCTTTGAATTTTTTTTCTAATTATAATAAATTATTCTTAATAGGATTTAATAATGCAACAAGAAGAGATGATAAAATCAATCCCCTCAGATAGATTACAGTTCTTTCCCATAATGATGTTTGCCATTGTTATGGGATTAGCAGGTTTAACTTTAGTATATAAAAAAGTAAGTGAAGCTTTATTTCTTCCTTCTATTATTTACTTAGTTATGATGATTTGTACTACAATTATATTTTTTATAATTTTGTATTTTTATTTATTAAAGATTATGAAACACAAAAATGAAGTAAAAAAAGAGTTTTCTCATCCAATTAGAATTAATTTTTTTGCAGCTTCTTCTATATCAATACTTATTTTATCAATGATTTATAGAAATACAATTGACCCTTTAGCTCAAATATTTTTTATTGTTGGTGCGGTTTTTCATATTTTTTTCACTTTTTATACTATTAAATTTTGGATAAATAATAACCTTGAAATGCAACACTCAAATCCTGCTTGGTTCATACCAATTGTCGGAAACTTAATTGTTCCTATTGCTGGAAAAGGTTTTATTGATGATTCGGTTTTATATTTTTATTTTTCAATTGGTATTTTCTTTTGGATTATTTTATTTTCTATTATTTTAAATAGAATTATTTTTCACAATCAATTTGCACCAAAATTTATGCCAACACTTTTTATACTTATAGCACCTCCTGCTATTGGATTTATTTCTTATGTTAAATTAACTGGAAACTTGGATTTTTTTGCACAGATTTTATTTAATTTAGGGCTATTTTTTACTATTTTAGTATTTGTGATGTATAAAAATTTTATAAACATTAAGTTTTTTATATCTTGGTGGGCATTTACTTTCCCAATGGCTGCTATTACACTTGCAACTGTTTTAATGTATGAATTAACACATAAAGGTTTTTATGCAATATTATCTTATATTTTAATGGTTATTACAAGTGTAATTATAGTTTTAGTTGCTAGACAAACAATTATTCATATGAATAAAAAAGAAATTTGTATAATGGAGTAAAATTTAATCCATCTGTTTTTTTTAAATCGTTATAATATTTTTTATTAAAAATTTGAAGGAAATATTATGGATTTTAGATATATAGGAAAAAGTGGATTAAGAGTTTCATCTATTTGTATGGGAACTATGACTTTTGGTTCAAGCTCATCAAGACAAGAAGCATTTAAAATACTCGATAAAGCTTATGAAAATGGAATAAATTTTTATGATACAGCTGAGCTTTATCCTGTTCCTCCCAAAAAATCATATGAAGGAACTACTGAAATAATAGTTGGTGAATGGTTAAAAACAAAAGCAAGAGATTCTATAATACTTGCAACTAAAGTAAGTGGAGCAGCATCAGGTTGGTTTGTTCCACCAACAAGGCATGGTCTTACTGCAATTGATTCTTTTCATATAAAAAGAGCAGTTGAAGGAAGTTTAAAAAGACTTGATACTGATTATATTGACCTTTATCAAATGCATTGGCCTGATACTATAGTGCCTATTGAAGAGTCACTTAAAGCTTTTGATGAGCTAGTTCGTGAAGGGAAAGTAAGATATATAGGAACATCAAACGACACAGCTTATGGTCTTACAAAAGCAAATGAAACTTCAAAAAACAGAAACATCACAAGATTTGAATCAATTCAAAATAACTTTTCACTTTTAAATCCAAGATTTTTAGATGAATTATCTACAGTATGTAAAAATGAAAAAATTTCACTTTTACCATATTCTCCAATAGGTGGAGGTGTTTTATCTGGAAAATACAATAATGCTTTTTATCCAGATGATGCAAGATTTAGCGCTTATATGAAACATGAAAATCCAAGAGTTCAAGCACAAGCTACAAGATTTGTAAATGATAAAACAAAAGCAGCAACTATAAAATATCTTGAATTAGCCAAAGAGTATGGAATTTCACCAGTAACTCTAGCTGTTGCTTATTCAAAACATTTTGATTTTGTGGCTTCTACAATAATTGGAGCTAGAAAAGTTGAGCAATTAGATGAATCATTAGCAGCATTTAAATTTAAAATTGACGATGAATTAATGAAAAAAATAGAAGAGATTCAAAAAGATATTCTTTATCCTATGGGATAAATTAAAAATTATTCAAAAGAAAAAATGAAATAATTAAAGAAAATTAATTATTTCATTTGTAAAATTATTTGTAAAAAGATAAAATAAGAATATAAAAGTGTTCTAGGGTTTTATTATGACAAATATTAAATTATTAACCGCAAGCTTAGAATTAATTGAAAATGAATTTTTTAACACATTAACTGTGTCTGCTGTTATTTGGAAAAATGATGAAAACTATACTATCCATGCAATCTCAAAAAATATCTCAAAAATTTTAGGATTTAGTCAAGAAAACTTTATAAATAGAAAAACTATTTATTCTGATTTAATTCACCCTGACGATTTAAAAAAAATTATTTCTGAAATAAAAAATAATGTATCTGAAAAAAAACTTGAATTTACGCCTGAACCTTATCGAATAAGGAACAATAAGGGTATTTACAAATGGATTAAAATGGACATAAGGATTATTTATAATAAAGGTGAAGTAAGTCATTTTATTGGATATATTTCTGATTGTACTTTAGAAAAAGAGATTTTAATTGAAAAAGAAAAAGATCTTATTTATTATCAAACACTAATAGATAATCTTCCTATGTTAGTTTGGTTAAAAGATAAAAATAGTAATTTTTTAGCTGTAAATCAATCTTTTGCCAATGCAACAACTATAAATGAGCCTTCTTTAACCATTGGTAAAAATGATTTTGATGTTTGGTCAGATGAAAAATTAGCAAAAAAATATGTACATGATGATAAATTGGTTTTAAAAAGTGGGAAAGCAAAACTTGTAAAAGAAAAGATTTTAGATAAAGATCAAATAAAATGGTTTGAGACTTTTAAAGCACCTGTTTATAATAAAGAAAAAAAACTTCTTGGAACCATTGGTTATGCTATGGATATAACTAATAAATTTATTGTTGAAGAAAAAATGAAATTACAATATGAGCAATTAGAACTAGAAAAAACAAAACTATCTACTATTGTTAGCTCATTGCTAGATGCTTTATGGATAAAAGATGCTGATGGTAAATATTTGACATGTAATAAAAGGTTTGAAGATTTATATGGTGCAAAACAAAGTGAAATAATTGGGAAATTTGATAAAGATTTTGTAGATGAAAAACTTGCAGATTTTTTTAGAAAACATGATATAAAAGCTATGCATAGTGATGTACCCCTTTCAAATTATGAAGAATTGACTTTTGCAAAAGATGGTCATACAGAATATTCTCACACAATTAAAACAAAAGTAATGTTAAATGATGGAAGCATATATGGTGTGCTTGGTATTTCAAGGGATATATCTGAGATTAAAAAATACCAAGATAAAATATTAGAACAAAAAGAAGAATTTGAAACCATTTTTAACTTTTCAAAAGATGGAATTGCAATTATAGATTTAGAATCAAATTTCTTAAATTGTAATGAGTCTTATTGTGAAATGTTAGGGTTTACAAAAGAAGAATTATTAGAAAAATCTTGTATAGAATTAACTATTCCAGAAGATAAAGAAAAATCAATAGAAGGTTTAGAAAGATTACTAGAAAAAGGATTTATTACTAATTTTGAAAAAAGATGTTTAACTAAAAATAATAATATAATTTATGTAAATATGTCTGTTAGTTTATTACCAGATAAAAAAAGACTTTTAATTGTTACAAAAAATATATCAGATGTTAAATTTATTGAAGAGCAATCTAAATTGGTTTCTATGGGTGAGATGATAGGAAATATTGCACATCAATGGAGACAACCTTTAAGTATAATCTCAACAGCATCCACAGGAGTTTTATTTCAAAAAGAGTTTGGAGTATTGACTGATAAAGTATTAGTTGATAGTATGAACAGTATTAATAATAGTGCACAATATTTATCAAAAACTATAGATGATTTTAGAAATTTTATTAAAAATGATAAAACTGAAGAGCTTACAAGTATTACAGATGCACTTGATTTTGCTATAAATCTCACAGAAGCTTCTTTAAAAAACAATTATATTAATTTAATTGTTAATTATGAAGGAGATATAACTATACATGCTATTAAAAATGAATTAGTACAATCTTTTATAAATCTTTTGAATAATGCGAAAGATGCTTTAATAACAAATATCGAAGAAGAAAATAGATTTATAGTTATTACAACAAAACTAATAAAAGATACTTTACAGATAACTATAAAAGATAGTGCAGGAGGAATAGCTGATGAGATTATGGATAGAATATTTGAGCCTTACTTTACAACGAAACAACAATCTCTTGGTACGGGATTAGGTTTATCTATAGTAAATAAAATTTTAAGAGATAAATATCATGCCAAGATAAGTGTTTTTAATAAAAAATTTGAATGTAATAATTCTACTTACTATGGTGCATGTTTTAAAATAATATTTAATAAAGAAGATTTATAAGATATATAAATCAAATATCAAAAATAATAATCTTTTATTAATAAGTAGATATAATAAGTGATATATTTAAATTATTGGGGGAAATAATGAAAAGTATGAGTATCTCAAGGAAATTTACAACGGTTACAGTCTTAGTAGCAGTTGTTATGTTGATAATCGGTTATTTTATTTTAAATAACTACAAAAATAAACTTACGCAAGAGGTTTATTCAGATGTTAAGACTGAATTAAAACGAATTTCTACTTTGAATATTAATGCAAAACTAGATGTTGGTATTTCAAATGCAGTTTCAATTTCAAATGATTCTTCAATAAAAGAAGCACTATCTTCAAATAATAGACAGTTAGCTATAAATGCTTTGGCAACTTTGTCTGAAAATATGAAAAAATCAACACCATTTAGTAATGTTGAAGTTCATATTCATACAAAAAATTCACACTCTTTTTTAAGATCTTGGAAAACAGATAAGTTTGGCGATGATTTAAGTGCATTTAGAGATAGTGTTGTAAAAGTAAATAGTACAAAAGAAGCTGTAAATACATTTGAAGTAGGTAAAGCTGGACTTAGCATAAGATCAGTAGTACCTATTTTTGATAATCAAAATAATCATCTAGGTTCATTAGAATTTATGCAAGGTGTAAATTCAGTTGCAAAAGAATTTGATAAACATGGGGATGCTTTTTTATTATTAATGGATAATTCAGTTGCCGTTGAAGCAATTGATGAAACTTTAAAACTAAATAATTATACTATTTCTCAAAAATTTATAAATAAAGATTTCTTAGAAGATACGAAGAGTTTAGATTTTAAAGAATTATTTGCAAAAGATTACTATATCTCAGATAAGTATTTTTATACATATATTGATGTACTTGACTTCAATAATAAAAAACTAGGAATTGCACTTAGTGCTCAACCTATACAAGCAGTTCAAATTACTATTGAACATACATCTTCTATTATTTGGGTTGCTTTGATTATTTTAATTGCTGCTTTAGTTATTAGTATGATTCTTTCATTAATTAATATGAAAAGAAATATTTTAACTCCAATTCTTGAATTAAAAAATTCTATAGATACTATTACTAATAATGATTCTTCAGATAATACAAAAATAAAAGTAACTTCAAATGATGAAATAGGGGATGTTGTAAATAGCTTTAATAACTACTTAGATTCTATTGAAAAAGGTATTATTCAAGATCAAATAGTAATTGATGAATCAAGACAAATTATTGAAAAAGTAAATGCCGGATTATTAAATGATAGAGTAAAAGGTAAAGCTCACTCTAAAGGAGTAGCCTCTTTAGTTATTGAAGTGAATAATATGATAGGAAGAATGGAAAATAATCTTTCAATATTAAGTGAATCTTTAGTAGCTTTATCAAATGCTAAATATGATTATAAAATTCCACATATTGATAATTTAACTGGATTACTTGCTTCATTATTAAGTGGTGTAAAAGTAACTCAATCTTCAATTAATGAAGTAGTTTGTTTAATTGATAAATCAAATGTAGAGTTATTTAGTAGCGCAAATGAGTTAGAAAATGCATCAAAAGAATTAAGTAACTCATCTAATTCACAAGCAGCTTCACTTGAAGAAACAGCAGCAGCTATTGAAGAAATAACAGCAACAGTATCAAGAAGTAGTGAAAATGCCTTAAAAATGGCAAAATATGCTCAAACTTTAACTAAATCAAGTGAAGTTGGTAAAAACTTAGCAGAAGAAACATCACTTTCAATGGATGAAATTAATAGTCAAGTAATTGCTATTAATGAAGCAATCACAGTGATTGATCAAATTGCATTCCAAACAAATATTCTTTCTTTAAATGCAGCGGTAGAAGCAGCAACAGCAGGTGAAGCTGGACGTGGATTTGCAGTTGTAGCAGCAGAAGTGAGAAACCTTGCTTCAAGAAGTTCTGAAGCTGCTAAAGAGATTAAAGAGTTAGTTCATAATGCTACAAATAAAGCAAAAGCTGGAAAAGATATTACTTCAAAAATGATTGAAGGTTTTAATGAATTAAGTGAAAATATCGTTGTAACTGCTAGCTTAATTGACGATGTTGCAAGTGCATCAAGAGAACAACAAATGGCAATGTCACAAATAAGTGATACTGTTAATTCTTTAGATAGAGCCACCCAACAAAATGCTTCATTAGCTTCAACAATTAGTGAAATGGCTATAAGTACATCATCTTTAGTTACTCAATTACAAAAAACTGTTAGTCAAACAAGTTTTGATAAAGATGCAGAAAAAAGAGTTTGTGATCCAAGTTTGATGATTGATATAAATAAATTAAAATCAGATCATATTAACTTCAAAGATGTAAATTTTTCTAAATGTAAAGCAAATCATACATTTAAAGTGACAAATCATCATGAGTGTAATTTAGGAAAATGGATTGATGAAAATGAACATAAAGATTTTGCAAAATCAAATGATTGGATTATATTAAAAGATGCACACCAAAAAGTTCATTCTATGATTCAAGATACAATAGATTTATATGCGCAAAGTTCTGATAATGAACAAATATTTGCAATAACTCAAAATGTAGAAAAAAATATTGAGATTGTATTTGATAAGTTGGATAGAATCAGAGAAATCAACTGTGGTCATTAATATAGTAGAATAAAAGAAATATTATTTATGATTTACTTTCATTTACTTAACATTTAAATTATATTTAAATTGTTTATATAAGATAATGATAAATTAAGAAAAAGGATTTATTTATGATTAATAGTATCTCTTCAAATTCAACTATAATGGCTGATTTGGCAAAAAGTACAAGTAGCACTAGTTCTTCAAGTTCATTAACTGCTGCTCAGTTAGAAACTATATCTTCTATTTTAAATAGTTATGATTCAAGTAATTTAAGTGCTATTGATGCTCAAAGTATTATTGCATCTTTCGAAGAAGCAAGGATTGAACCATCTTCTGAGTTAGAAAGTGCCATGTCAGATTTAGGTTTTGATGCAAAAGAAGTTGGTGATTTAGGTAGATCAGATGCTCAAAGCGGAATGCCACCGCCACCGCCAAGTGAAGAAGAAGTTAGTTCTATTTCTTCATTGTTAGATTCTTTATTAAGTACTGATGAAGAAGATGAAACATCAACTTCAAGTTCAACTTCAGATATTATGGATTATACAAGTAGAATTTTAAGTTTAAATGATAGTAGTAAAGAAGAAGTTATGAATTTATTAGATAAATACTCAAGTGAAGATAGTACATATTCTCAATCAGAAACAAATGCACTATTAAAAGCATCATTAAGTGAAATATTAAGTGATAATAGTAACTATAAATCAGTTTCATTTTATGGTTAATCTATAACACTCCTATGATAAATATCTTAATGATAGAAGATGATCCAGAATTTTCACTCTTTTTGGGTGAATTTCTGGATAAATATAATATTAAAATTACTAATTATGAAGATCCTTATTTAGGATTGACTGCTGGAATTTCAAATTACGATTTACTTATTTTAGATTTAACTCTACCAGGAATTGATGGACTTGAAGTTTGTGAAAAGATTTCAAAAAGTTATGATATTCCAATTATAATTTCAAGTGCTAGAAGTGATGTAACTGATAAAATTATGGGACTTCAAATTGGTGCTGATTATTATCTTCCAAAACCTTATGATCCAAAAGAAATGTATGCAGTTATTCAAAGTCTTTTAAGAAGATCAAAAAAAACCAATAAAATAGACGAAGAAAGCGTATTTGAATATGATAAATCTTCATTAACTATTTATTTTAAAAAAAATGAATTAAATTTAACCCATGCTGAATATGAAGTTATGATTTGTTTATTAAAAAACAAAAATACAATTGTTTCAAGGGATCAAATAGTAAATGAGTGCGAAAGTTTAACAGATAGTTATAGTAAAAGCTTAGATGTTATTATAGGACGACTTCGTGCTAAGTTAGAGGATGATTCAAAGAAACCAAAGTATATTCACTCTGTTAGAGGTTTAGGATATAAAATATCACAATGAATTTCAACTCATTATTCACTAAAATAATTTTTGTATTTACAATATCAATAGCCTTGTTTTTAGCACTTTTTTTTTCTTATTTTTCTTATCAAAAGAACTTTTTAAATAAACAAGTAATTGATAATTATATTGAAATTACAAGATATATTCATGATAATAGATTACCTCCAGAAGAAATAGAATCTTATTTAAATAAACTAAATTTTGAATTAGAGATGAACCCTAAAAAAATAATTGATAATGCTGTTAATATAGGAGCTGGACCTGGATTTAATATTGTTAAAAATCAAGATAATTTCTACTTACTTATACTTGCTCCAAATTTTAAAATATTATTTAAGGACTCAAGAATTTATTCTTTTGAATATCTAGGATTTTGGATTTTAGTAATAGTTTTTATTATATTTACATTAAGTTTTTTATGGATTATTCAATCACTTAGACCTTTGAAAAATTTAAAAGATCAGATTCAAAGTTTTTCCAATGGAAATTTAGAAATTGATTGTAAGAGTGATAAAAAAGATGAAATAGCAGATGTAGCAAATGAGTTTGATACGGCTGTTAAAAAAATAGCTTTGTTACTAAATTCAAGACAACTTTTTTTAAGAACTGTAATGCACGAGCTGAAAACGCCTATTGCAAAAGGAAGAATTGTAAGTGAATTAATAGATGATAATAAACAAAAAGATAGAATGATAAGTATATTTGATAAATTGAATTTTTTAATAAATGATTTTTCAAATATAGAACAAATCGTTTCTAAAAACTATAAAATAAATAAATTTCCTATTTCAATAGATAAAATCTTAGAAAAATCAATTGATATGATGATGTTAGAGAATCCACAAAAGAAAATAGAAATTGAAAATATTTCAAATATTTTAATAAAAGTAGATTTAGATTTATTTGCACTTGCTCTTAAAAACTTACTTGATAATGGTGTTAAATATTCAAGTGACAAAAAAGTAAAAATAATACAAAAAGATAATGAAATACTAATAATCTCAAATGGCGATAAACTTCAAAAACCATTAGAAGAGTATTTTAAACCATACCATAATGATACAAGTAATAAAAACCATGGAATGGGGCTTGGTCTTTATATTGTATCTGAAATTTTAAACATTCATAATATGCAATTAAAGTATGAACATCTAGAAAATGCAAATATCTTTAAAATAAATTTATAAGTTCTATCACCTTCTTTTAACTATTTACTTTCATTTACTTTTTATTTAAAACATATTAAACCTTGCTTTTTATAATTCTAATATATAAAATAATATTAGGATTAATTATGAAAAAAACTTTTACTTTAACTTTACTACTTGCTTCACTAAGTACAGTAATTTATGCGGCATCAGAAAAAAGAGAACCACCAAAAGAAGCAATAGAAGTTTGTGTTGGACAAGATGTAGAATCTATTTGTACAATGGAAACTCCAAGAGGATCATTAAGTGGAAAATGTATGCATACTCCAGATGAAAAATATATTGCTTGTATGCCAGAAGGTGGACCTGATAAAAACGCTCCTGAGAGAAAATAGAAGTTAGTTATGGCAATTGAACAAATAAATGGTTGCATTGGTTGTGAAGAGTGTATAAAAGCTTGCCCAACTGATGTAATTAGATTAGATTCTAAAACTAAAAAAGCATTTATAAAATACGTAGAAGACTGTCAAATCTGTCATTTATGCAGAATGTATTGTCCTGTTGATGCTATTACAATAACACCTTATAAATCTATACCTGTTGTTGTATCGTGGGGATGATTATGGAAAATAATATTAAATTAAAATACATATTAATATCTTTATTTATTTTTGTAATCATTCCTTTGTTTATTCTATCTTTACAAACACTTCCACCAAGAACACTTTTGAAAGAATCAACTTCTGTACTTGTGATTGTAGGATTTTTTTTCCTTCTTGGGCAGTTTTATTTAAATAGATCAAATAAAGTATTTATAAAAATCTATAAGATGGTTAAAATCATAAAACTTCATAAAATTATTGGATATTTAGTTATTGCTATATTTTTTATTCATCCTTTTTTGATTGTGCTTCCAAGATTTTTTTAAGCAGGTGTTGATCCAATTTACGCTTTTTGGCTTATGATTACAGATTTTAAAAGCTTAGGAATAATCTTTGGTTTAATTGCATGGTGTGTAATGATAGCTTTACTTCTAACATCATTTTATAAAGATAAGTTAAATATGACTTATAGTAAATGGCGATTGTTGCATATTGTGTTATCTGTAGTTTTTATAAGTACAGCACTTTGGCATGTTATTGATTTAGGACGGCATATGAACGAAATTATGATTCTTTTTATATTTTTATTAGTTTGTATATCTGTTTATCAATTAGGAAAATTATATTTTTCTAAAAATTATAAAAAGGAAAAAGTTTTATGAATGAATTAAATGATGAAAAAATTAGCAGAAGAAAGTTTTTAGGATTATCTTCAAGTGCAATTGCAATGATGTCATTAGCAGGATTAGGCTTTTCAAAAGGTTATGCTAAAAATGAACCAACAATTGCTATTCAAGATATTTTAAATAAAGAATATCAAACAGATGTATTAGTTATAGGTTCAGGAATGGCTGGATTATTTGCAAGTGTAAAAGCCCATGATGCAGGTGCTAAAGTAATGATGGTTTCAAAAGGAAGACTTGGTAGTTCTGGTCAAACACCTTTTGCAAAAGGTATATTTTCTTATGATGAATCTGAAGAAAAATTGTCTAAAGATGAATTTATAGAAAAAGTATCAAGGTCAGCACTAGGAACAAATAATCCTATTTTTACTAGACAATTAGTAGAAAATTCTTATGCAAGAGTTAAAGAGTTAAGACAATGGGGCTTTTTTGATTCACCCTTATACAATGTATCTTTTTCAAAACCTATGAATGAGCGTAATATTCCTTTAATAGAACGTGTTATGATTACAAACTTGATTGAAGAAAATGGCCATATAATAGGAGCTGCTGGTTTTAGTGTAGATGAAGAAAAAGTAATTATTTTCAAAGCAAAAACAGTTGTGTTATGTACAGGAGCAGGTGGATTTAAACCAAATGGTTTTCCTATAGCAGATTTAACCCATGATGGAACTATAATGGCCTATGAAATTGGAGCTAAAGTTACAGGAAAAGAGTGGAATGATGGACATCCAGGAAGTGAAAAAAATGCAACTGCAAGTTTTGATAACTGGCATGGAATGTTTGAAAAAAAACCTGAAACTACAAGTGTAGATATTCACCATGATTTAGGTGTAGATTTAAACTATATAGCATATGTAAAAGGAGGACCTGTTCAAATGGGACCTCCAAGTGATAAAAGCTCAAATGTAGCTATGGGTGGACCATATACACCAGAAGAATTTAAAAGAAGTGGTCCACCTCAAAGAAGAGAAAATGATAAAGAAAGAGGAAGACCTCCAAGAGATGAAAAAGAAGGTTCAGGTCCTGGAATGCCACAAGGTGCAGCGGTTGGTGGTTCAAGTGCTGGATTAGCTATTCATAAATCAGAAGGATTAGTTCCAATAAATGATAAATGTGAATCTACAATAAAAGGATTATACGCAGCAGGCGATGCCCTTGGTTCTTATATGTCAGGTGGAATTTATACACAAATAGGTTCTTCACTTGCAGGTTCTGCTGTTCAAGGAGCAATTGCAGGTGAAGCTGCTGCAAATTATTCAAAAGAGATTGAACTTAAAGATATTTCAACACAAAAAGTAGAAGCAATAAAAGCAGAAATACTAGCACCTCTTAAAAGAGAAGCAGGTTTTTCTCCAGCTTGGGTGACACAAACACTTCAAGGAATTATGATTCCTAATTTTGTTTTATATATCAAAAAAGAGAGCTTATTAAAAGGTGCTTTAGCTTATATTGAAGAATTAAGAGATCAAAATATGCCTTTACTAATAGCTTCTGATATGCATGAATTAAGACTTGCCCATGAAACAAAGAATATGATTATAAGCGCTCAAATGAAACTAGAAGCTTCACTTATGAGAAAAGAGAGTAGATGTAGTCATTATAGATTAGATTATCCTGATATAGATGAAAAGAACTGGCAAGCATGGATAAATATATATAAAGATGAAAATGGTAATATGCAACTTGAAAAACAAGCTTTTGGAACTTGGCCAGTTCTTCAAAGAGCATAAATTTAGAAATCTACACTCTTTTAAAACTATTCACCAAAAAGAATATTCTCTTTTTGATGAATCATTTTTGATGTAAAAAAGCTTACAATCAAGATTGTTAAAATAGGTATAAATAAAAAATATATTATTAGAATATCAGGTCTAAAATCCCAATATGATTCAAAAAGTAGGGCGCTTATATAATAAGAAGCAATACTTCCAAAAACAATTCCTAAGCTACTAGCACTAAAAGAAATTAAACCAAATTCTATTAAAAAAGAGTTTTTTATGGTTTTGTTTTTTACTCCAATCATTTTTAGTCTTAAAATATTGTTTTTTTGTAAATTCATTTGATACTGAATAATAATAAAACTCATAAGAAGTCCAATAATAATAGAATAAATACTCATATTATCAGTTATTTTAGTAACATTTTTTACAAGATCAGCAAAGGTTTCAAATAAATTTTTTACATCAATAACAGTTAATGAAGGGAATAAATCTGATAATTTTATAAGCATTTGTTGGGCATCATAATCGCCTGATGAAATTGTTGCTAATATAGTTTTAGGAGCATCATTAATTGCACCTTCTTGTAAGATAAAAAAGAAGTTTGGTACAAATTCTGTCCATTTTACAGTTCTGATATTTACAACTTTTGTTTCTATTTCTAAGCCTAAAACATCAAACACAATGTGGTCACCTAGTTTAATACCTCTTCTACTTGCATAGTTTTTTTCAACACTAAGTTCTATTGGCTTTGAGAAGTCTTTTGAGTCATATACACCAGAAAACTCAACACCTTCAATAATCTCTTCACTTTGCTTTAGTTTACTTCTATATGATAAATTAACAGTACTATTTTTTAGTTCATTTTTATCATTTTTTAGTTTTTCATCACCATTTAGTACAGAGTGTTTTGTAAAATCAATATCATTGATTTTAATAACTTGTCCTCTAATCATTGGTGAAATATTTTCTAATTTTGCACCTTCTTTATTAACTTGTTCTTCAAGATCTTTTAGCTGTTCTTCTTTTGCATCAATAACAAAAAAACGAGGTCTTTCTTCTACGCTTGATGTTAAAGCACTTGATAAAGAAGAACCAACTTGAGGAATAAGACTAAAAAATGTTGTACATAAAAGAATTGCTGTAAATAAAGTAAGGGAAGTTCTATTTTGTCTAGTGATATTCTTTATAGCCAAAGATAAAGATAAGTTCTCTAAATGCCCTGAAAAATCAAATTTCTTTAATAAAAAAGATCCAATTGTAAAAAATAAAATGATTAAGCCTAATACTGCAATAGCAAAGTAAAATCCTATATTTTTAGAAGGTGTAACAAAGTTTGATAATAGTAATAAAAGTGCTAAAAATGGTACAAAACTCAGTATTATTTTGAAAAAACTACTTCTTTGTCTTTGTAACATTGGTAAAATCAAAGGTAGACCAATACTTAAACTTAGTAATAAAAGTATTAATGAAGATTTTAAAAAGAAATAATAATCAAGTGAAAAATCAAATTCAAAATCAACAAGTTTTTGTATGATTGGACCTAAAAATTGAGCTGAAATTGATATTAGAGAAAAAACTATTACACTTGAAATTATGATTAATACAAATAAATGTAAAAGATATACAAGAGTTAACTTTCTTTTACTTAGCCCTATATCACTTAAAATTGTTATATCATTTTGATGTTTTCTCAAAAATCCTGAATATAAATAAATAAGCCCAACAAGTCCTAAAAAGAATGAAACAAGTGAAACTAAAGACAAGAAGTTTGTAATAAAATTTAGAACACTTAATAATCTATCTTTACCATCATTTGGAGATAGTGCCCTTAGATTCTGATCAATATCTTTTTCCAAATTATTTTCAATCTCTTCTAATTTGTCATTGGAAAAATTCTCTTCAAAAAGATAGTTTAATTTATATCTTGCCGTTGAGCCAAACTGTAAAAGCTCTGTTTTTTCTAATCCTTCTTGACTAATATATATTTTTGGCATAAATCCACTAAAACTTACAGCTTTTAATGAATCTGATTCTATAACTTTTTTGATAATAAAATTTTCTTTACCAATTTTTACTTGCTCACCAAGTTTTAAATCAAGTAAATCTAAAACTTCTTGATAAACCCAAATTTCGTTTGCCTTTGGTATTTCTATACCTTGTGGATAAGTAGATTTATCAGAAAAAACTAATCCACCATAATACGGAAAACCAATATCTACTTTTACAAGCTCCATCAATCTAGCTCTTTTATCTGAAGCTATCATAGAAACAGTTGAGATACCTTGATTAAAGCTTTTAATTGAAGGAAGTTTGTTTTTAAGCTCTTCTATTTGTTCAGAACTAATTGGAAATCTAGAAGATATAACTAAATCAGCTCCTAACAAACTTTTTGCTTTTGTTTCTAAAGAAGTATCAATACTGCTTTTAAAAAATTGTAAATAAGAAAGAGCTGCAATGGCAAGTGTAAAGTTTAATATGAATATCAAAGAAAAAGATTTTGATCGAGAAAGGGCTTTAAAAACTAATTCAAATACTAACATAAAGCTAAGTTTCCATGTATTAATTCATAGGTTTTTTCACAACGATTTGCAACATCTTTTGAGTGAGTTACTAAAATTAAAGTAGTATTATTTTGTTCAATAAGCTCAAAAAGCTTATCCATAACAGCAATTCCTGTTTCTTCATCTAAGTTTCCACTTGGTTCATCTGCTAAGATTATTTTAGGATTATGTATTAAAGCCCTAGCAATTGCAACACGTTGTTTTTCTCCACCACTTAATTGTGATGGTAAATGGTCAAGTCTGTGAGAAAGACCAACACTTTTTAGAAGTTCTATTGCTTTTTCTTTCGGATTTGAAATACCACAAACTTTTGCAGGAAGCATTACATTTTCTAAGGCATTTAAATAAGAAACTAAATGAAAATTTTGAAAAACAAAACCTATATTTGTAGCTCTAAAATCATTTAATTCACTCTCTTTTAAATTTTTATAAGAAGTAGAGTTTAAGATAATATCTCCACTATCTGGTTTTATTATTCCTGAAATTAGTGAAAGAAGCGTAGATTTACCACTTCCTGATTTTCCCATGATAGCAACTCTTTGTCCAACTTCAACATGAAAATTTAAATTTTCAAATATATCAACTTTTTGTGAACCTTGCTCATAAGATTTTTTAAGTGATTCTAATTTTAACATTACAGATCTTCCTTTATAAATTCAAAAACATTTTTAGCGATAGTCTTATGCCCTTGTTCATTTGGATGTATCCCATCACTTTGATTTAAGTTTTTATTTCCTGCAACTTGATCCAATAAAAAAGGCATACTTTTTAGCTTGTATTTATCTTTTATCTCTTCATACATTTTTCTAAAATTTTCAGAGTATTCAGGGCCATAATTAGGTGGTATTAACATACCTGCAAGTAAAACTTTTGCACCTGATTCTTGGGCATATTTTATGATTTCTTCAAGATTTTTTTGACTTTGTTTTAGATCTAACCCTCTTAGTCCATCATTAGTACCAAGTGCTAAAAAAACAATAGATGGTTTCTTTTTCAAATACCATTTAAGTCTATCAAGACCATCACTGGTTGTTGAACCACTTACTCCTGCATTTATAATAGAAATATCTTTTTTAAGTTCTTTTTGAATTAAGATCTTAACTAGTTTTGGGAAAGCCTCATCTTTAGTAACTCCTAGACCTTCAGTTAGTGAGTCTCCTAAAAACAGAATCGTATCATCTTTTGCATTTGCAAATTGTAGTGTTATTAAAAACAGTATTATAATAAATTTTTTCATAAATCATCTTATCTAAAATTAAATTACTTGTCTATTGATTATATGTCGTTTTATAATACTTTTTTGTTAAAATTTATCTGATTTCTTATTAGTTTAAAATTTCAAGAAGAGGGCACTTATATTAAGTTGTTATTCTTCTTGAACTATAATTTATTATCTAACTTTGTCAACTGCAAAGTGTGCAGATCCTAAAAGTGCAGTATTTTGATTTAATGATATTTTAATTTGCATATTTATAAGTGTTTCTTGAAAACGTCCTTTTGCAGCAAATGCATTTAAAAAATTGCCATCTAATAAAAAAGGTAAAATTTTAGGAGCAATTCCCCCACCTATATAAACTCCACCCAATGATAAAGATTTTAATGCAAGATTTCCAGCTTCTGCTCCATATATCTCTACAAATATTTTTATAGCTTTAGTACATAAAGTATCACCTTCTAAAGCACATTTTGTAACCATGGCATTTTTATCATCTGATTCATTTAATTCAAGCATTATTTTTGATTCTTTTGCAAAATTCTTCTCTTTTAAAAACTCATAGATCGTATAAATACCAATTCCTGATACAAGTCGTTCTACACTAACATGCTCAGGATGACGTTTTCTCATCCAAACTAAAAGTTCATCTTGTAAAGAATTCTGTGCTGCAAAATCACAATGCCCACCTTCTGAACCTATTGGATAATAGTTTTCACCATTATAAAATAATATCGCTTCTCCAAGACCAGTTCCAGCAGCGATTACTGCACGATTTGCATCTACTTTTTTCCCATTTGGATTTACATCTACAAATTCATCTTCATTTAGATAAAGCATTCCATAAGCTGTGGCTTCTAGGTCATTTAATAATTTTACTTTTGAAGTATTGCATACTATTTGAAGTTCTTTTGAGTCTATAGTCCAAGGAAGATTTGTAGTTTTACAAACACCATTTATAATGGGACCTGCGATTCCTAAACAAACAGCTTCTATATTTTCAATTTTATAAGATGAAATAAACTCTTCTATCACATCAGAAAAATTTTGATATTTTTGTGATACAAACTGATGTTGTACTTGTATTTCTAAAGCCCCATCTTTATAAGTATAAAGAGCTAAATTTGTTTTTGTTCCACCTATATCACCTGCTAATATCATTTTAAATCCTCTTCTTTCATTAAGAAGCTAAATGCTTCAATAAAATTTTCTTGAACTTCATCTACAGAGAGTTTATAAAAAGAACTCCATGCCTCGCCTTTATATTCATCATAATTTTTTTCACTATTTTTCTTCATCCAAGCAATTCTTACTGCATGACCTATTAGAACATCTAATATAAGATCATTTTGAATATATAGTTTTGGATTTGCAAGAAATAGTTCTACTAAAGTCTCTATTAATTCTATGTTTAGTTTTTTGTAAACAGGTATTGCAATACTTTGTAGAAGTGAATCAATTTTTAACTCAAAACTTCGCTCTCCTATTGTTGACTCAAGGGTTAGTTCTGAACCAATTCTACTTTGAGTGCTATATTTGTCTCCAATTACTAAGCCATTACATTGTTTTAAAATATTCCAAACATCTTCATAGAAACTTTCTCTTAAAGTTCCAATTCTTGCTACTTTTTCTCTCCATACCGCCCAATCTGTAATTTCACTAATTTCATTGTGTTCACTTTTTTTAGGTATAGAAATATCTAAATTTTTAGCTCCTAAAACACAGAAATTTTCCAACTCTTTTAACTGTTTAACTTCTTGAGAATATGATTTAAATATAAAACGTAAAGTATCATAAATACCATAAGGTGCATATCTTAGTAGTTCTTCATAAGCATCACCTAAAGATAGAGATTTTTCTTTACTTATATGTCCTACTAAAAGCTGTATACAATCCCAAGTTCGAAGGGTTAGCATATTTGTAAAAAGTTCAGGCTCTATTTTAATAAGATGACCTATATGTAAAATGATTTCTTGTGTTAGAACTTTTTCTGCGTTGTTTTCTCCACAGTATTTTGAAATAGTTTGTATGATTTCAGATGCTTTTTGGGGTTTATCTATTATTGCATCAACACTATAAGCTCGTCCAACAGCTAAACGTTTTTGAGCAATAAGTATGTCTATTAATGCATCTTCCACTCGTATATCATAAATCTCATTTTTTTGAGCGATACTTCTTACTTGAGTCCAATCATGTTGCATTGCAGCTAGTTCATACTCTTCTTTATTTTTACCTACACCTTGAATAGATAGGGCTTCTAGTTGTATTGTTTTAATAGAATCAATTTTCTCGCTTCCTGCAAGTTCAATTAATGCTTCAGCTTTTACATTTTCTATTTTTACTGTCTCACAAGAGTTTGATTGTAAGTCTAAAAGCAATTTTATAATTACATCTTTTGAGTGATCTCTTAGCATATCTTCTCTTACTAAAAAGGCAATTACTGGTCTTTTACTTTGAGTCCATGATGAAGCTGCAAATCGTAAAGAAGAAATATAGTGTTCCACAAGTAGATTATTATCAAAACCAAAGTAAAAAGCTTTTGGATCAAAATAATATGGGAAAAAAAGTGTTGTTTCCCCATTTAAAATATGTAAACGTGAGGTACTTACAGTTCTAGCTGTTAATAAATCTCTTCCTGTAAGTCCTAGTTTTTCATTTTTCCCAAGTACTGAGTATATTTTTGAAAGTTCAGATGCATGCATACAGCTTATTGGTTCTACTTCATGAAGAGTTTGTGATTCTATGTTAAACCCTCTCAAATGCTCTTTTACACCATCATTTTCACAGATTATACAAACAAGAGGTGTTGAAGTAACTTTTTTACCAATGACTTTTCTTCTTGAAAGTGGATCAATATCATTGATTTCTAAGATACCTTCTAGAATCATTTCACTTAGCATATATAAACTTTGTGCCCAAACTAAAGGTAGATTTTCATTTGCTACTCTTTTTTGTGATTTAGGATTTGCTTTTTCTGCTTCGATATTTTCAAAAGGAACAATATACAATTCAGGAAGAAGTTTTTCACCATCTTCCTCAACAAAAAGAGGTTCTAGTTTCTTTTTCCACATATTTATAGCTTTTTCATCTTCACGCATTAAAGCATCTAATAAAAGATATGTAAAAAATAAAGGCCATTCTGATTCTATATCTGCAAATTCATAAAGTTCAGAAGGCTCATAATGTAAACGAGAAGAATCTTCAATACTACTTTGATGACCATCAAGTAAAAATCTTTTACAACCATATTCTCCTGCTAATTTATTTATAATTTTATCTCTGGTTTTTTGTACTAGATTTTCATCTTCAATAGCATAAGCTGGATAGCCAATAATACTTAATAGTGCAGCATCTGTTTCTTTAGAATCAGATTCTCTAGGTAAAAGACTTTTAAGAGTTGAACGTGAACGTGCAATATCATTTGCAACAATATGTATAACACCTTCTTGTGACTTACTATTAGCAAAAAGATTAAATCCACTCATAGCTTCTAAAGCTGCTTTTGCCATACCAACAGAACTGCAGTTTATCTCAGCTGTACCATGGTTGATTTTATTTCCTCTTTCCCAAATTCCATAATCAGGAGTTGAGTAAGTTCTACTTATGTAATGCACAAGATTTTGTACAAAATCTACCTCATCCATAGTATAAATCAATGAAAGTCCAGAAGCTGTCATTTGTGCAATCATAAGAACAAAAAGTGAAGTTGCATCTAGTTGTAAATGTCCCCATTCATCATCTCCTACAACTGCAAGTCCTGTATCTGTAGCATATTTTGCATGTAATGCATCAAGGGGATTATGACTTTGTTTATAAGCTTCTACTTTATTAGATTGTCTCATCATTGCTATTAAAAGACCACGCATTAACTTAACAACACTTTGTTTTAAAATATGTGCTCGATAATGTTCAGGGGCATGTTTTTTATATGCTAAAGAAAGTCCCCAAACACTAAGTATACTGTATACATTATCTCTTACCCAAGCATCTGTATAATCTCCATGGGCATTTATTGCGGTACTTGCAGGAAGCAATCCTGTAATTACATCTTGTCTAGATAGTATTATCTTATTAATTGAATTAAAGTTTTTATCAAGTAAAATATTTATATTTTCATTATTCATCTGTTATATCCTTTTGCAGATTGTTTCCAAATAGATACATCTTTTTATAATACTCATCTGCCATTCGATCTGAATCAAATGTTGGAAGAATATCATTAATTGAATTTTTCATAATTTCTAGCCATTTTTTTGGATTATCATAATATGTAGGAACTATTATATTTTCCAAAATATCCATCATATTTTTATTGTCTAGTTCATCTTGCTCTTGTATAGGTACATCGTGATTTATTGGTGGAATAGTAAATGCATTTATTCCATCTTTTGCAAACTCAGGATGCCAACCATCATCTGTTGAAAAATGAATCGCAGCATTCATAGCAGCTGTCATACCACTTGTACCACTAGCTTCCCTTGATATTCTAGGTGTATTAATCCAAATATCAGCACCACATTTTAGTGCTCTTGAAAGATTAAGTTCATAGCCAATTAAAACGGCTACATTTTTTATAGAATGACTTGTGCTAATCAAATCATTAAATATATTCATTGCTTTTATATCAAAAGGATAAGGTTTCCCTGCCCAGATTATTTGAACTGGTTTTGTTTCATTTTCAATTATTCTTTTAAAACGTTCATAATCTTTTTTTATTAAGTCAGGTCGTTTATAATCAGCAAACCTTCTAGCCCAAACTAAAGTAAGAATATTTTCATCAAACAATTTTCCTGTTTGGTCTGCAACTATTTTAAAAAGTTTTTGTTTTAGAACTTTTTTACGTTCAATAAGATCTTTTGTTTTGTTTTTTTGGAAAGCTTTTAAAATTTGTTTATCCATCCAGAAGTTTTTATTTTGTGCATTTGTAATAGATGTTATTTCTGAGGCACTTTTGCAACTATCCCACATCTTGTTTGTTACAAGACCATGTAATTTAGAAACTGCATTTGTTCTTTTGCTAGCTCTTAGTGCTCCAATAGTAAGGTTAAACTTCTCTTCTTTAACTAGTGTTATCTCTCTTACTTTATCTAATGAAAGGGCACTAAAAAAACCAAATTTATGTAATAGAGAAATATCATGTTCTTCATTACCTGCATCTTCAGGTGTGTGAGTTGTAAATATTACTTTTTCTTTTACTTTTTCCAAAGATTCATATTTATTGTAAAGCTCATATACTAAAGGAAGAGCATGTCCTTCATTCATATGATAAATTTCTATTTTTTGATTTAGAGCATCTAAAACTTTTACACCACCAATACCTAATATAATCTCTTGAGATATACGAGTCTCTTCATTTGCATCATAAAGTTTCTGAGTGATAGTTCTTGATAGATAGTCATTTTCTTCTATATCAGTAGAAAGTAAAATAAGTGGAGCACTATTAAATATATTAGGTGCTAAATAATAAGCTTTAACAAAAACTTCTTTTCCACATATTGTTACTCTAGCTAAAATTCCTAAATCTTTTAAATAAGAGTAGTACTTTCTTATAAAATCAGCTTTTAAGTAGCCTTCTTCATTACGAGCTTGATCATAATATCCATAACTCCATAAAATACCAATACCTACTATATTTTGTTTTAAATCGTATGCACTTCTCATATGCGAACCAGCTAAAAATCCCAATCCACCTGAATATATTTTTAAAGCTTGATGAATAGCAAATTCCATCGAAAAATAAGCTACACTTTTTTTATATTTTAAATCAAATTCGTAGTTGTGAAGTTTCATAAAGAATCCTATTATTAGTAAAATTTAATTATATCTTATAAAGAAAATATAATTTTAAAACAGTTGTATAAAATTTATCACAAATAATATCTTTTTTTACATTTAAATTAAGATAGAATATCTTACAAAGAATTATATTCCCAAACAGGAGCACAGATGAAAGCAGTTGTAATGGCAGGTGGCTTTGGAACAAGAATTCAACCACTAACAAATTCTCGTCCAAAACCAATGTTACCAATTATAAATAAACCCATGATGGAACATACAATGATGACTCTTAGAGATTTAGGTATCAAAGAGTTTATTGTGTTACTTTATTTCAAGCCTCAAATTATAAAAGATTATTTTGGTGATGGAAGTGATTTTGGTATTAAAATTACATATGTGGTTCCAGATGAAGATTTTGGCACAGCAGGAGCTGTAAAATTAGCAGAGGATTTAATTGGTGATGAAAACTTCATTATTATTAGTGGAGATTTAGTTACTGATTTTGATTTTCAAAAGATTTTTGATTATCATAAAGAAAAGAATGCAAAGTTAAGTATCACTCTTACATCTGTAGAAAATCCTTTAGAATTTGGAGTTGTTATTGCAAACGCTGAAGGAAGAATTGAGAAGTTTTTAGAAAAGCCAAGTTGGGGAGAAGTTTTTAGTGATACTATTAATACAGGTATTTATATAATTGAACCAGAAATTTTGAAATATATTCCAAAAAATGAAAACTATGATTTTGGTAAAGATCTTTTTCCAAGACTAATGAAAGAAGGCGTTGAACTAATAGCTGGAAATGCAGAAGGTTATTGGAGAGATGTAGGAAATCCTGAAAGTTATCGTGATGTATATGAAGATATATTAACAGGAAAAGTAAATATTAAAATTCCTGGTAAAAAAGTAGTTTTCCCTGATGGTGTTTTATACAGTGAAGTTCCATATGAATTTGACAAAAGTATAGAAATAATTGGAACCGTAGTTTTAGGTAAAAATGTAAAATTAAGTAAGGGTGTGAAGCTTAGTAATGTTGTTTTAGGAGACAATGTTAGTATTGGGCTTAATTCAAAAATCAGAAATACTGTTATTTGGAATGATGTTGAAGTTGGCAAAAATGCTATGTTAGATGCTTGTGTAATTTGTAACAACAATTTAATTGGGAAAAATGTTACAGTAAAAGCTGGTCTTATTTTAGCAGAAGGTTGTGAAATTGGACAACTTGTTACTGTTGAAAAAGATGTAACAATTTGGGCAGATAAAATAATTGAAGATGCTTCAATTGTAAGTAATAGTTTAATTCTAGGAAGTAAATATAAAAATTCTATTTTTGAAAATGGAATGGTAGTAGGGCATTCAAATGTAGAACTTTCTTGTGAAATGGTAACTAAACTTGCAGAAGCTTTTGGTGCTCAACTTCCTGTTGGTTCAACTGTACTTGTTTCAAGGGATTATCATAAAAACTCTCGTATGCTTAAACGTGCATTTTTAGGAGGTCTTTTATCAGCTGGTGTTAATGTAATAGATTATAAAGATTTACCAACGGCTGTCTTACGACATAGTTTATTTATTCATGATAATTACACAGCAGGTGTATATTTCTGCCAAAAACTAGAAGATGCCTCTAGTACTGTTCTTACATTTTATAACCATGAAGCGCTTAGAATAAATAATGATATCTCTAAAAAAATTGAAAAAGCCTTTTTCAAAGATGCATTTCGTAGAGTAGATTATTCAAAAATCGGAAAAATCTATGAGTCTGATCAGGTTAAAGAGTATCAGATGTATAAAGATGCTGTAAAAAATTTACTTAATTCACATCAGTTTAAATGTGTTGGTTGCAGAATTGCAGTTGATATGATGCATGGAATGGCAACTGAATTATTCCCTGAAGTTTTAAATGAAATGGGTGTAGATAATATAATGTTTAATGCCTATGCTGATGAATCTAGTTTAGAAAATATTAATAAACTTATAAAACGTTCAACAGAAGATATGGGTGCTGTTATTAAAGCACTTAAACTTAATGCTGGATTTATGATTTATCCTTATGGACAACGTTTAGACATAGTTTGTGATGATGGAATACCTCTTGGTAAACAAGGCTCATTGTATGCTGTATTAACACTTTTAAATATGCAAGCAAAAAAAGAAGGTATTAAGAAAAATGTTTTCCTTCCAACTTGGGCTGCTGATATAGTTTATTTTGATTCTTTAAATATTTCACGTGGACAATATGCAAACTTTACAAGCAAGCAGTTAAAACAATATGATCTTATAGCTACAGGAGAAGGTAATTTTACTTTTATAGAGTTTTCAACTCACCGTGATTCAATGTATGCAACATTAAAAATCTTAGAAATGATGATTTCTTTAGATGTAACATTATCAAAAGTTATAGCTTCAATGCCTAAGTTTTATTATCAATCTTCAGAGATAAAATGCCCACAAGCACTTAAAGGAAAAATGATGCGAATGTTCCTTGAAGATGCCCATGGTAAAGAGTCTTCAACTCTTGATGGAGTAAAAATTTGGCTTGATACAAATGATTGGATATTAATGATTCCAGATCAATATAATGACCATTTGAATATTTATATTCAAGCTGAAAGTACTGAAAAAGGTGAAAAAATACTAGCTGATTATAGTGAAAAAATCTCAGAGTGGTCTAAACTATAATGTCACAAGATTCTCTTAATCTATGTTTTTTCTGGCATATGCATCAGCCAGATTATAGAGGGATGGATGGAGTAATGAGTATGCCATGGGTTTTTCTTCATGGTATTAAAGACTATTATGAAATGCCTTGGCTTTTAAGTCTTTATAAAGGTGTCAAGGCAAGTTTTAATATAACAGCACCACTTATAGAGCAATTAAACTTATACAGTGATCCTTTGAAAAATGATTACTTTTTATCTCTTTGGGCCAAAGAGCCTAAAGAGTTAGAAGAGAAACAAAGAGTTTGGCTAATAAAAACATGTAAATCAACACAATACGAAACTATGGTTAAACCAATAGGGCATTTTAGAATTCTTTATGATAAAGAGTCTCTTAGTGAAGATGAATTAATTGATTTTGAAGTTCTTTTTATACTTTCTTGGTGTGGAAATTACCTCAGACTTGAAAACAGTTTTATAAAGAAACTTTTTAAAAAAGAGAAGAACTATACACAAAAAGATAAAATTGATTTACTAGATACATTAACAGAGTTTATAAAAACAATTTTACCTTTTTACGCAAAGTTACAAAAAGAAGGAAGCATTTCCCTTTCAACTACACCTTATAATCATCCTATCTTACCATTGCTTTTAAATATGGAAAATGCAAAATATGCAAATGAGCACACTAGCATCGTGGAAAATCATATTTCATTAAGGGATGATGCAATAGAGCAAGTTGAAAAATCAATAAAACTTTTTGAAGATACTTTTGGTTCTAAACCAAGTGGATTTTGGCCTGCTGAAGGTGCTGTTGATGAGGAGAGTATTTTAATTTATAAGCAAAGAGGTATATCTTGGATTGCAACTGATGAGGCTATTTTATTTCGTTCTTTAGAAGATAATACCCGAGAAAATCTTTATAAGCCCTATGATTTTAATGGTGTAAGTATTGGATTTAGAGACCATGCACTAAGTGATTTAATAGGATTTAATTATAGATTTAAATCAGGAAAAGAAGCAAGTGATCATTTTATGGAAGTAATTGAACCTATTTCTAAAAATGAAGATTCAACTCTTTTTGTTATTTTAGATGGAGAAAATGCATGGGAGTTTTTTCATAATAATGCCTATGATTTTTTTAATGCTCTTTATAGTCGTTTTGAATCAACAACTTGGTGCAAAACAGTTACTATGGACGAAGCAAGTAAGATAGAAAATAGGGGAACTCTTGAAAAACTAGCTCCTGGAAGTTGGATTCATGGAAATTTTGATACATGGTCTGGGAATAGTGAAAAAAATCGTGCGTGGGAACTTATATATCAAACAAAACGGGATTATGAACATCATAAAGAAAATATATCTGAAGATATTAAAAAACAGATTGAATCACACTTTTTAGTGGCCCAATGTAGTGACTGGTTTTGGTGGTATGGAGATGATCATATAACAGAATTTGGATTGGAATTTGATACATTATTTAGAGAACATCTAATACTTATTTACAAACTTCTAAATGCTCATCCACCAGCTGATTTATTTGTACCTATTATTTCCCATAAAAGCGGGGCTTCTTTTTTAATTATGCCTCAATGCTCTATCACTCCAGATATTGATGGTAAAGTTAGCTCTTTTTTTGAATGGATGGGAGCTGGAAGTATAGATGAAAGTAAACTTTATTCAACCATGGATAGAGTTCGTGGTCCAATTGAAAAAATATATTATGGTCAAGATGAAAATAAGATATATCTAGCTTTTGAAGGAGAGATAAATTTACTTAAAACATCAAATCTTGTACTTGAAATTTATATAGAACAGATGCAAAAAACAATATCTTTTTCAATGAATGATGAATACAATGAAAATGGTGTCAAGTTTGCAATTGATGAACGTATAGAATTAGAACTTTCTAAAATGAATTGCGTAGATTGTAAACAGATTCATCTACGTTTTGAAATTCTTCAAGGAAAAGAAATTATACAAACAATGCCTGGCTATGGTGCACTTGCCATTAATTTAGATGAAAAATACACAGCTAATTGGTTTGTGTAAAAAAAGAAATGGAAAAAGAAATGAAAAATACTACTAAACTACTTTTTGGAATTCATATGCATCAGCCAATCGATAATTTTGATTGGGTAATCAAACATGGTGTAGAGGTTTGTTATGGACCATTTTTTGAAGTTATGAGCAAATATCCACAGTTTAAATTCGCTGTACACTGTAGTGGATGGCTTATGGAAGAGATAAAAAGTAAACATCCAAAAGTTTATAAAAATATAAAATATCTAGCAGACAAAGGAAGTATAGAGTTTTTTAGTGCTGGATACTATGAACCAATATTATCTGTGATCCCTTCAGAGGATAGAGTAGCCCAAATAGATATGCTAAGTAACTCAATAAAAAAGGATTTCAAGCAAATACCAAAAGGTCTATGGTTAACAGAGAGAGTTTGGGAATCAGCTTTAATCCCTGATTTAAATAAATCAGGTATTAAATACACAGTAATGGATGATTATCATTTTCAATGTGCAGGTTTTGATGAAGAGATCTTAGATGGTTATTTTATGAGTGAAGAGGGTGGAAAAGAAATGGGGCTTTTCCCTATTAGTAAAAAACTTCGATACGCAATACCATTTTTAAATGTTTCAAGTGCAATAGATGCAATTAAATCTTTTAGAAGAGAAAAAAACTCAGCAGCTATTATTTTTGATGATGCAGAAAAATTTGGAATGTGGCCAGGAACTTACGAATGGGTTTATGAAAAAAAATGGTTAGAATCTTTTGTACAAGCTGTAATTGCTGATGAAACAATTGAAACTATGCATTTCGATACTTACTTTGAAAATGAAAAACCAAGAGGTATTGCTTATTTGCCTAATGCTTCTTATTATGAAATGGGTGAATGGAGTTTAAGAGCACATGATGCACTTAAACTTGAATTATTAAAAAAAGAGATGGGCGAAGAGCGTTATGAAAAAGAGGGTGTTAAATTTTTAAAAGGTGGAATTTGGAAAAACTTTTTAGTTAAATATGAAGAGAGTAATCGTATTCATAAACGAACACTTGAGCTTTCTAAAGCAAAAAATGAAGTAAATAAGAAAAAATTTGAATTAGCATTACATAAATCACAAGCTAATGATTCTTTATGGCATGGAGTTTTTGGAGGATTATATCTTCCAAATCTTCGTGATAACGTTTATACTTATATTATTCAAGCTGAAAATATTCGTTATGGTAAAAAAACAGTTTTACAAAGTGATATGAATGAACTTGATGGTTATGAAAAAGTAAAAGCAGTTACGCAAAATTTTATCTTTAGATTTGATTCAGGAAATGGTGGACAATTAGTAGAGTTTGATTCAAGAAAACATGAATTCAACTGGCAAAATACACTTATGAGACGTAAAGAAGCTTATCATGAACATTTACTTAATCCAAAAGTAGAAGAAAGCCATAAAGAGACAAAAGATGGTATAGATACAATTCATCATGCAGCAGTAGAAATTTCTGATGAATTACGTAATTCAATTGTTTATGATTGGCATTTAAAAAATTCTTTTGTAGATCATATTACCGATGCTAATTTTAATTTAGATAACTTTAAATATGCAAACTTTAAAGAGTTTGGCGATTTTGCTAATCAAGCTTTTGAAGTGGAAAAAACAAAAGAGAGTATTGTTTTTGTAAGAGATGGAGGAATTTACTTAGACACTAAGAAAAATACTACATTAGCTAAAACCTATATTTTAAATGAAAATGGTTTTGAATTTGCTATTGATTTAAAAACAGAAGCAAAAGAAAAATTTGAATACATAATGGAACATAATTTTCACTTTGCAGATTATGAAAAAGTTCTTATAAATGGTGTTGTTTTAGGGCAAGAGGGTGTTTTACAAAATACTCAAATTTTAGAGATTGAAGATTTACTACTTAATCAAAAAATTATCATTCAAATTCAAGTTCCTTGTGATATTTATTATTTCCAATTAAAAACACTTTCTCAAAGTGAACATGGTTTTGATTTAAGTACACAAGGTGTAAGTTTTGCCATGAAAACTTTATTTGAAAATTCATTAAACTTAGTGGGTTTTTTGGAGGTTTTTGATGTCTGAGATACGTTATAACCGTTTAAAAGATTCATATGTTATTATTGCACCTGAGCGATTACACCGTACATCTTGTGATATTCATGAGATAGAACGTAGAACAGAACGAAGAGTTTGTCCATTTTGTGAAGGAAATGAAAGATTTACTCCAAATGAAATCTTTGCTTTGCGTTCAAGTGATAGTTTTGCAAATGAAATAGGATGGAAAACACGTGTTGTACCAAATCTATTTAAAGCTGTACAAATAGAAGCTCCTTATCAACATCATTATGGAATGTTTGAACATTGGGATGGATTTGGTGCCCATGAAATTATAATAGATACAGCAAAGCATTATACTTCAATGACACAATGGAGTGAAGAAAATATAATAGATTGGTTTATAACACTTGGTTTACGAGTAAAGGATTTAAAAAAAGATAAAAGAATTGCTTCACTTTCTTTGTTCAAAAATGAGGGTGTTGAAGCAGGTGCTACTCAACCACATTCACATACTCAAATAATAGGACTTCCTATTGTTGCAAAATCTAAGAAAGAAGAATATGAACGATTATATGAGCATTATAAACATAATCAAAATTCACTTATTCAACTTTTAATTGAAGAAGAAATAAAAGCCGATGAAAGTAGAATTATAGCTTCAAATGGCGAGTTTACAGCTTTTTGTCCATATGCTAGTTCTCATCCTTTTGAAGTTATGATTAGTTCAACAAAAGCTTTAGGAGAGATTGATACTTTGAGTAATAATTCCTTAAAAGAGTTATCTTCTTTACTTCTTTTGGTTTTAAAGAAGCTAAAAAAGCAACTAAAGTATTTGAATTTTAATCTTATTTTATCAACTCCACCTTTACATGAAAATACTTTTAGTGAGGAGTTATTGAACTCTATGTATGAAGCAAATAGGTTTTATATACAAATTATTCCTCGTATTTATAAATATGGTGGTTTTGAACAAGAAACAGATATTTTGATTAATCCTGTTTCTCCTGAATTAGCTGCAAAATTATTAAGGGAGAGTTTATATGAGTAAAGAATCATTACTATTTTGTGCCAGCGAAGTTTATCCTTTTGCGAAAACAGGTGGATTAGCTGATGTTGCCCATTCGCTACCAAGAGCTTTAAGAGATACTTATAATATTAAAGTTGTTATGCCTTTATATTCTTGTATAAATAGGAAAAAATACTCAATAAAATCTTTGAAAAAAAGTTTTTCTATTTCAATGAATAATATTGAATATACAGCAGAATTATTTGGATGCAACTACGGGGGAGTTGAGTATATTTTTATCTACTCTAGCTTACTTTGTGATAGGGAATTTTTATATGGTATTCCAACAGAAGGATATGCTGATAATGCCCTTCGATTCGCTATTTTTTGCCGTGTCATTGTTGAAATATTAAGAGATAATACATATGATATAGTGCATTTAAATGATTGGCAAACAGCATTAGTTCCACTTTTACTTCAAGAAGAGAGTTTAATTAAAGCAAAAACTCTTTTTACTATTAATAATCTTGCATATCAAGGTTTATTTGCCTACGAAGTATTAAAAGAGATAGGAATAGATTCAAAATATTTCACAACAGATGTCTTGGAGTTTTATAATAAAGTTAATTTTATGAAAGCTGCAATTGCTTATAGTGATGCAATTACAACAGTAAGTCAAAGTTATGCAGATGAAATTTTAACTGCTTCTTTTGGTTGTGGTTTAGATGGTTTTTTAAGATATCATAAAAATAAATTAACAGGTATTATTAATGGAATTGATAATGAACATTTTACACCTTCCCATGATAAACTTTTAGAATATCCCTTTGCAAATCTAACAGAAAAAAAACTAAATAAAAAAAGCTACCTAAAAGAAAAAAGTTTAAAAGGAATCACTAAACCTCTTTTTATATTTATCGGTCGTTTTACCCAACAAAAAGGGGTTGATTTACTTATAAATTCCCTTGAACAAATTGCTTCTAGTGATTGCAATATCGCAATTTTGGGAGATGGTGAAGAAATATACCAAGAAAAAATCATGAAAATTGTAAATGAATACGATAATATTCACTTTGAATTTAAATACAATGAAGTTTTATCTCACCAAATGTATGCAGCAGCTGATTTTCTTTTGATGCCTTCACTGTTTGAACCATGTGGTTTAAATCAAATGATAGCTATGAGTTATGGCTCAATTCCAATTGTTCATAAAGTAGGTGGACTTAAAGATACAGTTCATGACTATAAATTATTTGATAACAAATCTTCTAAAGGCTATGGTATTTTATTTGAAAAACCATCAAGTGATAGTTTGATTAATAGTTTTGATGAAGCTATAAAACTTTATTCTACAAAAAAAGATTATAACAAAATAGTAAAACATAATATGCTTTGTGATTTTTCATGGAAAAATAGTGCAGAACAGTATGTAAAATTATATAAGCAATTATAAAAGAGAGAAAATGAAAAAATTAAATATTTTATTAGCAGCATCAGAAGTAGTACCTTTTGCAAAAAGTGGTGGATTAGCCGATGTTTCAGGAGCTCTTCCTAAGGCTTTAAAAGATTTAGGTCATGATATAAGAGTTGTAATGCCACGTTATTATGTTGTTGATAAAGAGAAATATAATCTTAAACTTCTTGAGGGAGCTTTAAGTGTTCATATGGGAAGTATGGGTGAAATGTGGGCCGCTGTTTATGAGGGTAAATTACCACAAAGTGATGTACCTATTTATTTTATAGAGTATGATGAATTTTTTGGAAGAAAAGGTTTATATGGTGAAGACTCAGATGGATTTAGTGACAATGACAATCGTTATATCTTTTTTTCAAAAGCAGTAATGCAATTGGCTAAAAAACTTGATTTTAGACCTGACGTAATTCATGCAAATGATTGGCATACAGCACCTATTTCTTTATTACTTAACACTACATATGCTTTTGATCCTATTTTTAAAAATACAGGCTCACTTCTAAGTATTCATAACCTAGAGCATCAAGGTAAGTTTTATAAAGGTGCAATGGATGTTTTAGGTGTTGGTTGGGAACATTTTACAGTAAAAGAATTAGAAGAGTATGATGGTGTAAACTTTTTAAAAGGTGGAATCGTTCATGCAGATGCAATAAATGCTGTTAGTAAAAAATATGCACAAGAAATACGAACTTCTGAGTTTGGTTTTGGTTTACAAAGCCTTATAAATGATTATGAATATAAACTTTTTGGTGTTTTAAATGGTGTTGATTACGATGAATGGAGTCCTTCTATTGATAAATTAATACCTTTTACATTTGATATTGATAATTTAGAAGGTAAAGAAAAATGTAAAGCCGAACTTCAAAAAGAGTTTAATTTACCACAACGTTCAGAAGTTCCTATGATTGGGTTTGTTGGTCGTTTAGCTGAACAAAAAGGAATAGGCCTAATCTCAAGTTGTTTTGAGAGAATCCTTGAAATGGATATTCAAATAGTACTTTTGGGAACAGGAGAAAAATGGGCAGAGAGGTTTTTTAAAGAAAAAGCTGAACAATATCCTCTAAAATTTGCAAGTTATATTGGATATGATAATACAATTGCCCATAAAATTGAAGCAGCAAGTGATATGTTTTTAATGCCTTCCCTTTTTGAGCCATGTGGATTAAATCAAATATATAGTTTAAGATATGGAACTATTCCAATAGTAAGAGCAACAGGTGGACTTGATGATACAATAGAAAACTACGATGCTTATCATAAAAGTGGTACTGGATTTAAATTTTATGATGCAAGTCCAATTGCTTTACTTAATACTGTTCAATGGGCAGTTGATGTTTATTATAATGATAAAGAAGGTATGCAAGCATTGAGATCAAATGCTATGAGTAAGCGATATGAGTGGAGTAAGGCAGCTCAAGGTTATGAAGAGATTTATCATCATATAATAAATGGTCGGCTAAATAGCCACCATAACTAGGATCAAATATGCAACACAAAATGTACTATAATTTATCAACTTTAAGCCAAATGGATATTTATCTTTTTAAACAAGGCTCTTACACAAAAATGTATGAGAAATTTGGTGCACACCCTATGACACATAAAGGAAAAAAAGGTGTTCATTTTGCAGTTTGGGCTCCTAATGCAAAATCTGTTTGTGTTCGTGGAGATTTTAATGACTATAAAATCGATGCTCACCCTTTACAACTAAGAAGTGATGACTCTGGAATTTGGGAAGGTTTTATTGAAGATATAGCAATCGGTCTTACATACAAATATCATATCGTTTCTTTATTTCATAATATAGTTCATGAAAAAAGTGATCCTTTTGCTTTTTACAGTGAGGTTGCTCCAAAATCAGCCTCTCGTATTTATGAGTTAGATAATTATAAATGGAATGATAAAAAATGGATGGAAAAACGTTATAAAAATAATGCTTGTGATTCACCAATAAGTGTTTATGAAATGCATGTAGGTTCATGGAGACGAAATCCACTTGAAGATAATCGTTATTTAACATATAAAGAATTAGCTCTTGAATTAGTTCCATATTTAAAAGAGATGAATTATACACATGTTGAGTTTATGCCACTTAGTGAGTATCCATATTTTGGTTCTTGGGGATATCAAGTTGTGGGTTACTTTTCTGCAACTTCTCGTTTTGGAGAACCTGAAGATTTAATGTACTTAATAGAAGAACTTCATAAAAATGATATTGGTGTTATTATGGATTGGGTTCCTTCTCATTTTGCAGTTGATATGCATGGACTTATTAACTTTGATGGAACAGCACTATATGAACATGATGATCCAAGACAAGGTTTTCATCCTGAATGGGGAAGCATAATTTTTAATTATGGAAGAAATGAAGTTAAATCTTTTTTAATTAGTTCTGCTATGTTTTGGTTAGATAAATACCATGTGGATGGAATAAGAGTAGATGCAGTAGCTTCAATGCTTCATCTTGATTATGCAAGAGAAGAGGGTGACTGGATACCAAATAAAGATGGTGGAAATAAAAACCTTGAAGCGGTTGCTTTTTTACAAAAACTTAATGAAAGTGTTTATAAAGAATTTCCTGACATCATGATGATTGCAGAAGAGTCAACAGCATGGCCTATGGTAACAGGACGAACTTCAGATGGTGGATTAGGTTTTGGATTTAAATGGAATATGGGTTGGATGCATGATACTTTAAAATATATGAGTTATGATCCAATTTATAGACAACATCATCATTCACAACTTACTTTTAGTTTATGGTATGCCTTTGATGAGCATTTTATGCTTCCACTTAGTCATGATGAAGTAGTTCATATGAAAGGTTCACTAATAAATAAAATGCCAGGAGATGAAGCACATAAATTTGCAAACCTTAGAGTTATGTATGCATATATGCTGTCACATCCTGGGAAAAAACTTCTTTTTATGGGTGGAGAAATGGCTCAGTATTCGGAGTGGCATTATCAAGGAAGTTTAGATTGGCATATGCTTGAAAATCCTTATCATTCAAAACTTCAAAAAATGCTTTCAGATCTAAATCTTATTTATAAAAACCAAAAAGCTTTACATCAATATGATGAAAAACAAATCGGTTTTGAATGGATAGACAATGGTGATTATCAACACAACTGCATAAGCTATATTCGTAAATCAGATAATGAAGAAGATAATATTTATGTATTATGTAATTTTTCAGATGCACAAAGAAGTCAGTATAAACTAGGTGTACCATATGATGGTGAATATGAAGAAATATTTAATTCGCAATCATCTTATTATGCAGGTTCAAATGATGGAAATTATGGTAAATTAACTGCAAAAAAAGAGCAAATGCATAATAAAGAGTATTCACTTGAATTAACACTGCCTGCTCTTGGAGTTATTTATTTAAAAAGAGTAGCTGAAGCAAAAACTCAGAAAGCAAGTAAGAAGTAAAAATAAGGGGTTTAAAAGGTGCAAATAAGAGTCTATTACGAAGATACAGATTGCGGTAATGTTGTATATTACGCTAATTATTTAAAATTTTGCGAACGTGCGCGTTCAGAAATTTTTTTTCAAAAAGGTTTATCTCCTCATAATGGTGATGAATTTTTTGTGGTTAAAAGTGTGCAAGCTGAGTACTTAAAATCTGCTGTATTTGGGGATTTACTTGAAGTGAAAACAAAACTTATTGAGAAAAAAGCAGCTTCTATTGTAATGGAACAGGATGTTTATCGAAATGATGAATTACTGTTTCAAGGAACTTTCAAATTAGCTTTTTTGAAAAACTATAAACCTTCAAAAATTCCAAAAGAATTATTTGAAATATTTAATTAGGAGTTTTTATGTTTAAATCAAAATTTAAAGTTTTCTTCTTTATTGTCTTTTTTACTTCTACTTTATTTGCAAATGAAGTTAACTTAAATCAAAATCATGTGTATTTTTTCCCAAAACAAGCAGATGAAGCAAAAGATAAGATTGTAGAGTTAATTGCTAATTCAAAAGATACAATAAAAATCTCTATGTATAACTTTTCTTATAAGAAATTTGCAAAAGAGTTAGTAGAAGCCTCTAAAAAAGGTGTAAAAATACAAGTAATATTAGATGAGAAAAAAGTAGAAGAAGATGATGAAATTTATAAATATCTTAAAAAGAATGATATAGAAATAATTATTTCTAAGAAAAAGCTACATACCAAAATTGCTATTTTTGATAATAAAATTGCTCTAATAGGAAGTCTAAATTGGACAAAAGAATCATTTGAAGAAAACTATGAATCTTTGCTAATGTCTAATAACAAAGAAATAATAGCCGATATTGACAACTTTTTTATTAATTTTAATTAAGCTAAATAAGTTGTTTTTCTATTAATTGATAATAGTTATTATAAAAGCATAAATATTTACAAAAAATCAAGTAAAAATAAGCTATTATGCATTATTAGATTATTAAAAAATTATACGAGGGATATTTAATGTTAGAAATTTTTGTTATTGCATATTGTTTATATTTTGCATTTAATACTTATACATCTTTTATGCAAATTGGTTATGTAAAAGATGCAAAAAAATTAAAACCAATTATTTTAGATTCAAGAAAATATGAAGAAGCTGCAAATTACTCTATTGAAAAAGAGAAAATGGCCATAGTTTCATCATTTTATGATTTTATTTTATTTATTTTATGGATTGGTTTTGGTCTGTCTTTTTTAGATTCGATTATTCAAATTGATTCTATGTTATTAAAAGCTGTTGTTTTTGTAAATAGTTTTATTATTATAAATTGGGTTTTAGGACTTCCTTTTGAATTATATTCAACTTTTAAATTAAATAAAAAATATGGTTTTTCAAATATGACTCCTTCTTTATTTATAAAAGATACTATTAAAACTGCTTTATTGTTTCTAATTTTTGGTTCTTTAGTTATTGCTGGAATCAGTTTTATTATAAATAGTTTTGCTATGTGGTGGATTTGGGGATTTGCTTTTATTTTCTCTATCATTATTTTAATAAACATGCTTTATCCTGTAATTAGAGATAAAATGTTTGATAAATTTGAGAAATTAAAAGATGAAGAACTAGAAAAAAAAATCGAAAATCTTTTAGATGAAGTTGGATTCAAAAGTTCAGGTGTATTTTCAGTTGATGCTAGTAAAAGAGATAATAGATTAAATGCATATTTTGGTGGATTGGGTGCTACTAAAAGAGTGGTATTATTTGATACCTTAGTTGAAAAATTAACTCATAATGAACTATTAGCTGTTTTAGGTCACGAATTAGGACACTTTAAAAATGGAGATATTATAAAAAATATTGGAATTATGGGCGTTGTTATGTTTGTGTTTTTTGCTATTTTTGGAAATTTACCTGAGGAACTATTTTTAGGCTTAAAATTACATAGCGAGCCCTATGCTATTATTGCTGTATTTTTAATTTTTTCTCCAATATTATCATTTTTCTTAATGCCTTTAATTTCTTTAATTTCAAGACATAATGAATATGCAGCAGATGAATTTGGTTCAAATCTAGCTACAAAAGAAGATTTAGTTAGTGCTTTATTAAAACTTGCAAATGAAAATAAATCATTTCCATTATCTCATCCTTTGTATATTTTCTTTTATTATTCTCACCCACCTTTAGTGGAAAGATTTAAAGAGTTAGGTTATGATGTGAACAATTTGGATTTAAATAAATTTAATAATAAGGAATTTGATTATGTTAGGTAACGGGATTATTGAAGTTAATTATTTAACCCTTATAGTAGCAACTATTGCCATATTATCAGGGTTATTGATTATTTTACAGTTTTCTAGACAAAAGTATGAAAATCAGCTAAAAGCTCTTCAAGATGAAGCTTTGTTAAAATTAAAAGCTTTAAATGAAAGAATTGAGTTAAATCATAGTTCTTACGAAGGTCAAATTAATAGTTTAAATACTGAAAATAGAAAATTAGAAGAAGAAAAAGTATTAATAAAAGAAAACTTCGAAGATAAGTTAAAAGTTGTAGAAAAACACTCTTCTGAAATGAATCGTAATACTATAGAAACTTATGAACTAAAGTTATCTAGTTTAACAAAACTATCAGACAATAAAGAGAAACAACTGTTAAGAGAATTTGAAATCAAAGAAGAGAACTTTAATGAAAAAATTACTCTTTTAGAAGATTCAAAAAAACAAATGAAAATAGAGTTTGAAAATCTTGCAAACAAACTTTTTGATGAAAATCAAAAAAAATCTAATATCAATTTAGGTCAAGTTTTAACGTCATTTAAAGATCAACTTGATTCATTTGGAAAAAGAGTAAATGAGATTTACAATGAAGAGACAAAACAAAGATCTTCTTTATTAACAGAAATTAAAAATCTAAAAGACTTAAATAATCAAATAGCAACAGATGCAGTTAATTTAACAAAAGCATTAAAAGGTCAAAATAAAACTCAAGGTGATTGGGGAGAAATGATTCTATCATCTATTCTTGATCAAACGGGTTTAAGAGAAGGAAAAGAATATACGATTCAAGGATCATTTAGTGATACAGAAGGAAAGAGATTAAGACCTGATGTTATTGTTCATTTACCTTCAAAAAAAGATATTGTTATTGATTCAAAAGTATCATTAAACTCATATATTGCTTATTGTAAAACAGAAAACGAAGCCCATAAAGAAACAGCATCTAAAGAGTTAGTTAAATCAATTACTGCTCATATAAAAGCATTAAGTTCAAAAAGATATGAAGAAATTGAAGGAGTTAGAACTTTAGATTTCGTGCTTATGTTTATACCTGTAGAAGGTGCCTTTATACTTGCAACTTCTACTGATGATTCATTATTCAAAATGGCGTTTGAACATAATATTATGTTAGTTTCTCCATCTACTTTATATGTTACATTAAGAACTATAGAGAATATTTGGAGAAATGAACACCAAAATGAAAATGCTCAACTAATATCTAAAAAAGCAGCTGATTTATATGATAAATTTGCAGCTTTTGTATCAGATATTGAAGATATCGGAGTTAATATTAATAGAACTCAAAAATCTTACGATAGTGCTATGAATAAATTATCATTAGGTAATGCAAATTTAATAAAAAGAGCTGAAGAGTTTATTGAATTAGGTGTAAAGCCAAAAAAACAAATCTCGTCTAAACTAGCAACTCAAGAAGAGGAATAAAATATATGGAAATGGCTATTTCCCTAGCAAATAACTTTTTAGTTTTATTAGATGCAATGTCTATTTATATTTTAATTGGATTGTTAATAGCCGGTATATTAAAACAACTTATACCAGATGATTTTGTAGTTAAGCATTTGGGAAAAGGTTCTGTTTCTTCTGTCTTAAAAGCTACAATATTTGGTATTCCCCTTCCTGTTTGTTCATGTTCTGTTATTCCCCTTGCACAAGGTCTTAGAAAAGAGGGTGCAAGTAAAGGTGCTGTTCAAAGTTTTTTGATTTCTAGTCCTATTACAGGAGTTGATTCTATACTAGCTACTTTTTCATTTTTTGGATTATTATTTACAATTTTTAGAGTTATTTCATCTATAATGATTGCAATAATCGTAGGCTTAATTCAAAATTTTGTTGATAAAGATGAATCTTCATTAAAAAAAGAAGATGAAGTAGTTTCTTCATGTGGCTGCACTAGTTCTTGCAGTAGTACTGAAACAAAAATAGAAAAAAAGAAATTCTCTTTTAAGAGTGCTTTTTCATATGCTTATGTTACACTTTTTGTTGATATGGTTAAACCTTTATTTATAGGTTTACTTTTTGGAGCTATATTTACTACTTTTGCTCCCAAAGAATATACTTCATTACTTTTTGAAAATCAAATATTAACATATATTGTAATTATGCTTTTTTCTATGCCATTATATGTATGTGCAACAGCTTCGTTGCCAATTGCTGCTGCTTTAATGATGGAAGGTATGAGTGCAGGTGCTGCATTTATATTTTTAACAGCTGGTCCTGCAACAAGTGCTATTACTATGAGTGTTGTATATAAAACATTGGGTAAGACTTCATTGATTATTTATTTAAGTACTATTGGTGTTTTATCTTTTATTTTTGGATTTGGTTTTGATTTCTTCTTTAGCGATGTAAATATTTTACAATTTGATTTACATAATGAAGAATCTAGTTTGGTTTCTCAAATAGCAAGTTTTGTTATGCTTTTTTTAATTGCTTATTATTTAATGAAACCTTTATTAGTAAAAAAGAGTACAAGTATTGATTCTTGTTGTGGCTCAAATTCATCTTGTTGTGAAGAAAAAAAAGAAAATAAAATAGATGGAAATAAATTAAAATTTAAGGTGTAAAATATATGAAGTGGGAAGATAACAGAAGAAGCTCAAATGTAGAAGATAGAAGAGATGAATCTCCTTCAAACTTTGGCTCTAAACAAAATAATTCAATGATGATGTTATTACCAGTTATAAAGATGTTAATTGGTACAAAAATAGGAAGAATTATTTTAGTTGTTGGTGTTATCGCCTATTTTATGGGATTTAATCCTTTGGCTCTTTTAGATATGGGCACAACAACTCAAAATAACACTTCAAGTTCACAAGTAATAAATACACAAAAAGATGATAAAAGTGCACAATTTGTAAGTGCAGTTTTAGCTCAAACAGAAGATATCTGGACAGATGTTTTTAAAAAATATAATGCAAATTATGTTGAACCAAAGTTGGTATTATTTAGAAACTCTGTAAAAAGTGGATGTGGTTTTGCTTCTTCTCAAACAGGTCCCTTTTATTGTCCTGCTGATCAAAAGGTATATTTAGATTTATCCTTTTTTGATGAGTTAGCAAAAAGACATGATGCTCCAGGAGACTTTGCACAGGCTTATGTAATAGCACATGAAATAGGACATCATGTACAAAATATTACAGGAACTATAACAAAAGTACAAAATGCAAAACAAGGTTTATCAGATGCAAAAGAAAATGCATTACAAGTAAAAGTTGAATTACAAGCTGATTGTTATGCAGGGCTTTGGGCATATTATAGTAAAAAAGATTTTAATTCAATAGAAAAGGGTGATATACAAGAAGCTTTAAATGCTGCAAGTGCAATTGGAGATGATACCTTACAAAAAAAAGCACAAGGGTATGTTGTGCCTGATTCTTTTACCCATGGAAGTTCATCTCAAAGAATGGCATGGTTTAAAAAGGGTTTTGAAGGTGGAACTTTAGAATCTTGTAATACTTTTAATTGATCTAATATGGGAGACAAAGTATTACATTATTTAAATGAAAGTCCAACAGTTTTTTTTATATTAAGAAAAATTGATGGCCATTGGGAACTAGAATATGTTACTTCAAATGTAAAAAATTTATATGGTTATAGTGCAGAAGATTTTTTATCAAAAAAAGTAAAACATGAAGATTTTATTTTTCCAGAAGATTTACATCAATACAGACTAGAAGTAAGACAAATTTCTAAAATAATTAAGGATAAATATACTTATAAACCTTATAGAATTTTAAGAGATAATAAAATAGTTTGGATTAATCACATTTTAAAAATAATATATGATAAAAATGGAAAAGTCAGTCATTATTACGGATATTTAAATGATATAACAGAGTCTATAAAAAATAAAAATGATTTAGAACAATATCTAAGTATTATAAATAATAATGTTTTATTAAGTATTACAAATAAAGAAGGGAACATAATTGATGTAAGTGATGCTTTTTGTAAATTAACTAATTTTTCAAAAAATGAATTAATAGGTAAAAAACACAATATCTTCAGGCATCCAAGTATTAAAGATGATTTTTTCAAAGAATTGTGGAGTACAATTTTAAAAGGTTATATTTGGAAAGGTGAACATCTTAATATAAAAAAAGATGGTAGTGAAATTTGGGTAGAAAATACTATTACTCCAAATTTTGATGAAAATAAAAATATTGTAGGTTTTACTTCCCTTTATAATGATATTACTGATAAAAAGAAAATAGCTCAAATATCAATTACAGATTTTTTAACAAGTTTATATAATAGAAGGCACTTTAATGCTATCTTTGAGTTAGAATTAAAAAGAGCAAAAAGAGATAATAAAAACTTTGTTTTAATGATTTTAGATATTGATTTTTTTAAACAGTATAATGATACCTATGGTCATGATAAGGGAGATGAAGTTTTAAAAAATATTTCGCTTGCTTTAAAAGATACTTTAAAAAGAGCAAGTGATTATATCTTTAGATTAGGTGGAGAAGAGTTTGCAATAATAACTTCAGATATTCAATATATTGGGTTAGTAAGATTATGTAATAGATTACTTAAGTCAGTTAGTGATTTAAAAATAGAGCATAGATCAAGTAGTATAAATGATTTTGTAAGTATTTCAATTGGTGCAAAGATTATAAAATCAAATTCAGCTTTTAGTGAGACAAAATTTTTTAAATTAGCTGATAATGCTTTATACGAAGCAAAAGAATTAGGCAGAAATAAAGCTGTAATAAAAGAGTAGATTTTATATCTATTTTTTTATTTTCAGAACTTCTAAAATTCTTAGAATATTTAGATTATTTAAAATATAAATAGCTGTAATCGTACAAATAGTTCCTAAAATAGTGTTATATGTTATTTCTTCATCTAAAAAAATTGCACTTAAGATTAAAGCTGATGAAGGAACTAAAAATATAAAACTACTTACTTCATTTGTTCCCAGTTTTGCAATCCCAACAAAATATACAGATGTTGCAAATGTGGTACTTAAAATACTAATAACAAATATATTTAACCAAAAAATAAAATCGAAACTATAAGTCCTATTAAAAAGAGAATTATCTATAAAAAATTGATAAATAATAAATGTTGAAATCACATATACATAAAAAGTAAAAACTAAGGGATTTGTTTTTACAGCTTTTGAGCTTATGATTGTTAGTATTGGCCAAAGAATAGAGGCTATTAGAAAATATATATTATCTTTTGAAAATATCTCATTTAAATCAAAATTCCAAACATTTAATATAGTTAATACTCCAAATCCTCCAAGAATCAAAGCAAATGAGTGTTTTAAACTAATAGTTTTTCTATTAATTATTGCTAAGATTATAAAAGTATTAATTGGTATTAAAGTAGTTACTAATGCTCCTCCAAATCCTGCCATTCCATGCTCTACTCCTAAAAAGAATGATATTGAGTATACAACTAAAACAACAGAAGCTAAAAGAATAAGAAATAAGGCTTTGAAATCTATTTTAAAAGAGAGTTTAAAAAAGTATAATATTGGAATCATGGAAATAAAAGATATTCCCATTCTTAAAAAAATCAATTCATATTCATTTATGTAAGAGCTTAAAATCTTTACATTCACCCATGATACTCCCCAAAATATCATGGCTAAAACCAAAAGAAAATAAAATAGATTTTTATTCATTTATTTAAGATTATTTAAAAGTAAAATATCTACTAAATCTCCTGATTTTATATCATCACTATCATTTTTTTGGATAAGTAAAGCAGGACTTTCAAGCATATTTGTCAATATTGCGCTTGTTCCTTGTCTTTTCCCATCAAAGTTTATTGTATATTCTCCATTTATATACTCAACATTACAAGCTGTAAATATTGTTTTAGACATTTTTCGTGGAAAATTTTGATTTATTCTAGCTTTTACTATTGGTAAGCTTTCATTAGCTTTTCTAAATTTATATATTAAAGGAAGTACATAAAGTATTGCGCAAACAGTTGATGAATACGCAAATCCTGGAAGTGCTATAATGATTTTTCCATCTTTTAGAGCTGCTAGGATATGCATACCTGGTTTTACAGTAACCCCATGAAATAAAACTTCAGCTTTTAATTTATCTTTTATTACATCTTGTACAAAATCATAATCTCCAACTGAAACACCACCTGTTGTTACCACGATATCAGCTTTTTGCAAAGCCATTTCTAAAAGATTTGTAATTGAATCAATATCATCTTTTACAATACCCATTTGTAAAGTATTTGCACCATTACTTTTACATAACACTTCTAATGTTAAATGATTTGAACTTCTTATTTGTGATGCATTTGTTTGAACTTCACCTAAATCTAAAACTTCAGTACCAGTACTTGCAATTGCAACGGTTGGATTTACAATAACTTCTATTTGTGAAATATTTAAAGAAGCAAGAACCCCAATTTCTGCAAAACCTACTATTGTTCCTTTTTTAATTAGAATTTCATCTTTTTTATAGTTTTCACCTATTTCCCTAACAGCAAATCCAAATGGTACTTTATTTATTATTTTGATTTTATTATCTAAAACTTCAACATTTTCAATAGGAATTAAAGTATCACTGCCTTTTGGCATCAATGATCCTGTAAATGTTTTTATACAAACACCATTTGAAACTTCTTTTTCTACAATAGAACCTGCTGGATTTTTATCAATGATTTCTATTAAATTACTATTTAAATCCTCATATCTTATTGCATAACCATCCATAGCAGAAGTTGGGAATTCAGGACTATTATGATCTGCAATTATATCTTTTGCTATAACTCTACCTATTGTATTTGTTATAAATAGTTTTTCAGTACTTTGTTTATTTATAGAAATATTATTTAATATTTCTATTGATTTTTCATAACTTATAAAATTTCTCATATTTAATGCCTATTTTTTACTCAAAGTTTTATTTAAACTATTATTTTTATTAATAAAAATTTGTTCAAAAAGCATTACTGCAAAACCTGCTGGCAAATCTTCATTAGTTTTTTCAACATTTTGAATAATAGTTCTAATTTGGTTTTCTGTCATATTTTTTGCTATTGGCATGATAGTTTCAACAATTTTTTGTTTAAACTCTTTTTCTTCTTCTTTTGTCATTATTTGATCTTTATTTTATTATTTATGAAATTAGAAGGATATTATATAGATATTACATAAAAATTAAGTAAAAATTTCATTATTTTTCTAAATTATGGCTTTATTTATATATAATATCAGAAATGCTTTGATATGATAAGATATATTTGCATAAAAGGGTTCTTTTGGAAATTAAAATTGCAACAGAAGAAGAAATAAAATATTGTTATGAACTTATGCACCAAGCTAATAAAAGTTTATCTGAAAAAGATTTTATTAATACAATTTCTGAACAAATAAAAAATGGTTATAAATTAATCTATGTAATTGAAAATAAAGAAGTTATTTGTGTAACAGGCTTTATAATCTCACAAAAATTAGCATGGGGAAAGTATTTACATATTGATGATTTTGTAACTAATAAAAGTGTAAAATCAACAGATGCTGCTAAAGCTTTATTGGATTTTATTAAAATTTATGCAAAACAACAAGAATGTAGTTCTATTCATTTAGATTCTTCTATACAAAGGGAAGAAGCTCACAAATTTTATCTCAATGAAAATATGAAAATAGACTCTTATCACTTTAGTATCAATATAAAATGAATCCATTAAAAAAGGTTTTGAGAACTTTTTTGATATAATCCATTTAAAAATTTATAGGAATAATATATTGATTGAATTAAGTAAAAAAATATCTACAATAGTTGGTAAAACTAATGCAGAATATGGATTAATAAAAGAGGGCGATAGAGTATTAGTAGGTTTTTCAGGTGGAAAAGATTCTCTTACCTTAATACATGCCCTAAATAGAATAAAAAAAGTAGCCCCATTTAATTTTGATTTTAAAGCAGTAACAGTAACTTATGGAATGGGTGAGCAAGTACAATTTTTAAGCAATCACTGTGCTGAGCATGGAATTGAACATGAAATTATTGATACACAAATTTTTGAATTAGCTGGAGAAAAAATCAGAAAAAATTCATCTTTTTGTTCATTTTTTTCAAGAATGAGAAGAGGATATATATACACAGCAGCACAAGAACAAGGATATAATAAAATTGCACTTGGACATCACTTAGATGATGCTATGGAATCATTTTTTATGAATTTCTTTTATAATGGTACTATGAGAACTATGCCTCCTAAATATACAGCAGAAAATGGTTTAGAAGTAATTCGTCCTTTAATTTTTTGTAGAGAAAGACAATTAAGAGCATTCGCAGATTCAAATGAGATTAATGTTATTGGTGATGAAGCTTGTCCTGGTTTAAGATTTGATGTAAAAATGCCACATGCAAGAGCCAGTACAAAAGACTTATTAGCTAAATTAGAAGAAGAAAATCCAAAAATATTTGTATCTATGAAAGCTGCCTTCTCAAATATCCAACTATCAACATTTTTTTATAAAGAAAATGAAGAAATCATAGAAAGCATTGAAGAAGATAACATCGTATGAAAATATTAATATCATCTTGTTTACTGGGTGAAGATGTAAGATATGATGGGAATAACTCATCAGTAGCTTTTAATCCTAATATTTCATTTTCATTAAAAGAATTATTTATGGATATTCTTTGTGATAATGAAATTTACTCTTTTTGTCCAGAAGTAGCAGGTGGTTTAGGAGTTCCTAGGATACCTGCTGAAATAGTAAAAAATGACAAACCTTTTATAGTACAAAATGAAGAAGGGAAAGATGTTACAATAAACTTTTTATTAGGAGCAAAAAAAGCTTTAGATGTTTGTCTTGAAGAAAACATAAAAGTTGCACTATTAAAAGCAAACTCTCCATCTTGTGGAAATATAAATATTTATGATGGAACTTTTACAAGTAATCTAATCGAAGGTCAAGGTTTAACAGCAAGACTTTTAAAAGAGAAGGGAATAGAAGTTTTTAATGAAACTCAATTAAAAGATTTAAAAGGGTTTATAAAAGCTAATAAATAAAGCTTTTATAAACTTTCATTTACAAGATTCGATAATCTTAAAGGATCTAAGGCTCCAGAAACTCTTTGCTTTTCTACACCATTTTTATAAACTACAAGTGTAGGAATAGATCTAATACCAAACCTAGCACCCATATTAGGTAATGCTTCTGTATTTACTTTTACAAATAAAGCTTTCAATGGATATTTCTTTGCAACATCATTAAAAATTGGAGCCATCATTTTACAAGGCCCACACCAAGGTGCCCAAAAATCAACAATAACTGGAATATCAGAATTTACTATTACGTGATCAAAATTTGATTCATCTAATTCAACAGGATTAGTATCAAGTAATGAATTTTTACAAGAACCACAATTTGCTTTTGCATAACTATCTTTTTTAGGAATAGCATTTATTTTAAAACAATGAGGACAAACTATATTTATTTTTTCCATATTTTTATGCCTTAATATTTAATAATATATCAGATACAGCATTTTGAGTTTTTATACTATTCGCATTTGCACTATATGCTATAATTTCAGGTATTTGCCCTACTATTGAATCTATTAAGTCAGCACTTACTTCTTGAAGTTCTGGATCACCTATTGTATTTGCTACTTGAGCAATATTTGTAGCCATTTCATTTAGTTTCAACTCTGAAGAAACCATTGAATTTAGATTATTATCTATTGTCATGAATTGCTCCTTGTGTTTTATATTAAAATTCTAACTAAAAAGCCAGTAAAAGTAAATAAAAGAATTTAGGGAACACACAACTAAATTATTATCTTATTTTATCATTAGTTAAATAATTTTAGAGTATTATCCATTCCATGATATATAAGTTATTAAAATCAACAACTGTAAAACTCTTATTACTTGTTTGTACAGTTCTATCAACATTAATACTATCTTCTTTTCTATTTAATAACCAAATAGATATGTTAAAAAAACAAATTGATAATATTTATTTTGCTAACTTAATTCCTATTGTAAAACTTCAAATAATTGCTGACAATTATAAAGATATTGTTTCATGTAGAAAAGTAAAATATATTTGTGATTTTAAGAATGAACAAGAAATTATTCTTCAAGAATGGTCATATTATAACAATACTTACAAAAGCAATGATGAAAGAATTGTTGTTGATACAATAAATAATGAAATATTAAATTCATTCAAAGAAAATAAACTTCACCTTTTTCAAAATGTTTTAACAAGAATTAACTTTTTAATTAAGTATGAAACTCAACTTGCCTTTAAACAAAGAAAAAGTTTTGTAGAGGACTATGATAAAATGAAAAATTATCTATTTTATAGTGTTATTTTTATTATTATAATATCTACATTTATTGTTTTTTATATTGTAATTCAAGTTATAAGAAAAGATAAGCAATTAACTGTATTAAATAAAAGATATAAAATTGACTCAATAACTGATTCTATGACAAAATTATATAATAGAAAATACTTTGATACTATTTTCGATAATATGCCTTTTATTGCAAATGCAAATCATTGGGAATGTGCTTTTATTATGGTTGATATTGATTATTTCAAACAATATAATGATACTTATGGTCATGATATGGGTGATGTTGCTTTAAAACAAGTTGCAAATACTTTAAAAGATTATTTTGATAAAAAATATGAATTTACTTTTAGGTTAGGTGGAGAAGAATTTGGTATAATTTTATTTGATATTGATAGCCATATTTTAGAAAACTGCTTAAAAGATATGAACAGAAAAATTTTAGAATTACAAATTGAGCATAAAAATAGTAAAATATTAGATATTCTTTCTATTTCTATGGGAGCAATAATTTATAAACCAAATACGTATGTTTCTGCAAATAAAATGTATAAACAAGCAGATGAATGTTTATATAGATCAAAAGAAAATGGAAGAAATCAATATCATATATATAAAGGATAAGAATGTCACTACTGAGTTTTTTATTTAATAAAAACAGTCATTTTAATTTAGCTAATATAGTTACTTTTTTTAATATAGCATCGGGAGTTTTTGCAATATATTTTTTAACTCATCATGAGTTTTTTGCAGCCGCACTTTTTGCATGGCTTGCTGGAGGTTTTGATATTGTTGATGGTAAGATTGCTAGAAAATATAATTTATCTACACAATTTGGTATTCAATTAGATTCATTTGCAGATTTTTTATCTTTTGTTATTGTTCCTACTATGTTTATTTTCTTTGCTGTAATTGATACAAAAGAAGTGTTTTTAAGTATGCCTTTAATTATTTTTGCATTTGTTTATTATATTATTTCAGGACTTAGAAGATTAATTCAGTTTAATATTAATGCAGATGAAGGGAAAGTTGAAAAATATTTTACAGGTGTTCCTACACCTTTAGGAGCTATTTTATTATGGCTTGTTTATTTGATTTTTTTAACAGGTTTTATTACTGAAACTTTTGTATTATTATTAATGATTTTAATTGCTTATTTATTAAACTCTAAAATTAAAATACCTCATTTATAAGAAGTTAAATGAATCAAGAAATAGTAAGTGTAGATTTAGGTTCTAACTCTTTTCGTGTTTTAAAATATGATTGTAAAAATCATCAAATTATTTCAGAATATAATGAAGTTGTAGGAATGGCAGATGGTCTTGTTGATACAGGACTCATCTCAAAAGAAGCTCAAGAAAGAGTTGTAAGAGCCATTTTACATTCTGTTGAAGTAATTAATTATGATCCTTCAAAAGCTGTTTGTGTTACAACAGCTGCTATGAGAAAGGCTTCAAATAATAAAGAAGTATTGAAATACTTTAAAGACAAAACAAATATTGAATTTGAAATAATTGATGGATTTGAAGAAGCAAGACTTACTTTATTAGCTGTTCAATATGCTTTAAAAAGAGAAAAAATAGATTCTAAAAAATTTATTTTACTGGATATTGGTGGTGGCTCAACTGAAATTATTGTAAATACGAATAATAGTTATGAAGCTCATAGTTTTGATTTTGGAATAGTTACAATGACTCAAAAATATCTAAAATATCATGATTTACACAATGACTTAGATTCTAGAAAAAAACAAATTCAAGAGTTTCTTTCTTCTTTAAAAATAGATTTAAATGACTATAGTTTTGTTGCAACCGCTGGAACTCCAACTACAATTGCAGCTATTAAACTAGGGCAAGATTTTTTCTCATATGATAGAAATATTGTAAATGGTTCAATAGTAAATTTAGAAGATTTAGAATATAGTTTAAATATTTTTAAAAACTCATCAAAAGAAGAAATAGCAAAACTAGTTGGACGAGGAAGAGTAGAATTTATAGAAGTTGGAATTTTTATTTATAAAGCAATATTTGAGGTTTTAAATAAAAAAGAATCAATTGTTTTAGATGATGGTTTAAGAGAAGGTGTAGCTATAAATTATTGTTTAAATAAGTGTAAGAATTAAGAAAGTAATCTTACACTTTGTTCTTGAACTATATTAGCTTGAGAAGCTGCTAAATAGCCCATATTTGATGTTATATTGCTTTTAGAAAAATCAGCAGAATCTTTTTGGAAATCTTTGTTTTTACTTATTTTATTTCCATTAAACAAATCAATTTGCTCTTGTATAGTTTCTTGTGCATTTGTTTCTAATTTATTTCCTAAATCTGTAAAACTATCATAAGTAGTTTGCAATTGATTAACTGAAATCGCAACTTTTGTTACTGCTTGATTTAACGCATCTTCATTATTTAAATCACTATTATTTATAGTTTCAAAGATTTCATTTGCAATAACAGGAGTATTAGGTTTTTCTATTGAAAAATTTGATGTTTTTGTATTTACATCAATAGTACTTTTCTCATCATAATAATCAATTGATAATAAAGACTCTTTCTTATATTTAGTCTCATAAGCCGTTTGATTAAAAGATCTTAACTCATCATTTATACTTTGCTTTACATCATTTTTATTTTCATAAGTATCTATTGTTTCAAGTTTACTTTGAATGTTTGTTAAGTTATTTTGTTGTTTTGCTATTGCATTTTGAGCTACATTTGTAATCCCAATACCATCATTTAAAGATTGTACACTTAAAGATAATTCATCTCTTTTTTTATTATACTCGTTAATTGTTAGATTTAAAGCATCTTTGCTATTACTTGCAACTTTTGATGAAGAAGTAGATTTTTCAAGTTGTAAAGAAGAATTGTTAAGGGTAGAGATATTATTATTTATACTATTTATATCCATAAAAAACTCCTTTTTTTAGATGCCTAATTATATATAAATAATACTAAATAGTAAATAAGTCTATAAATTTTGTCTTAAAATAAAAAAAGAAAAATACTTTCAATAGGCATTTTATTAATACTTATAAATAATTTTTCAAATTAATTCTTTTATCAAACCGTAATTTAATTAATCTTTGAGTAAAATATCTACTTATTTTTAGAACAACGGAGAATTATTATGAAGATGACTGGCGCAAAAATGGTTGTAGAATCATTACATCAAGAAGGGGTTGAAGTAGTATTTGGATACCCTGGAGGCGCTATTATGAACGTCTACGATGAAATATATAAACAAAATCATTTTGAACACATCCTAAATAGACATGAACAAGCTTCTATAATTGCAGCTGAAGGGTATGCAAGAGCAACTGGAAGAGTTGGAGTATCAATAGTAACTTCAGGACCTGGATTTACAAATGCTGTAACAGGACTTGCAGATGCATACATGGATTCTATTCCTTTAGTTGTAATTTCAGGACAAGTTCCAACTACAATTATTGGTTCAGATGGATTTCAAGAAATTGATGCTGTTGGAATTTCAAGACCTTGTACAAAACATAATTATTTAGTTAATAGAATTGAAGATTTACCAAGAATTATTAAAGAAGCGTTTCATATAGCAAGTACTGGAAGACCAGGACCTGTGCATGTTGATATCCCAAAAGATATTACAGCAGAAATAGGTGATTTTATTTATCCTAGTGAAGTTAACATGCCAACATACAAACCAACAATTAATTATAATAAAAGACAATTAAAAAAAGCAATGGAAGCAATTTCAAATGCTAAAAAACCATTATTATATGTTGGTGGTGGATCAGTTTTATCAAACTGTTCATTTGAAATTAGAGAATTAGCTAAAAAGTTAAATATTCCAGCTGTTGAGACTTTGATGGCAAGGGGAGTAATGGGTGATGAAAATCCATTATTCTTTGGAATGTTAGGTATGCATGGAGAATTTGCTGCTAATATGGCTGCCCATGAAACAGATTTATTAATCTCTTTAGGTGCTAGATTTGATGATAGGGTAACGGGAAGACTTGATGAATTTGCTTCAAAAGCAAAAGTTATTCATGTTGATATTGACCCAACATCTATTGCAAAACTTGTAGTTCCTGATTATCCTATTGTTGGAGATTTAAAAATTACTGTTAAAGCTATGATTGAAGCTATTGATAATAGTGAAATAGAGTTTAATGATTATACAAATTGGGTTGAATTATTAAGAGATTACAGAGAAAAAGAGCCTTTAAGATATATTGATTCAAATGAAGTTATTAAACCTCAATGGCCAATACAAAGAGTTGGAAAACTATTAGGTGCAAAAGCAATTATTTCTACAGATGTTGGACAACATCAAATGTGGACTGCACAATTTTATCCATTTTCATATCCAAGACAATGGATTACTTCAGGTGGTTTAGGAACTATGGGGTTTGGATTACCAGCTGCAATGGGTGTTGCACGTGCTTTAAAAGGAACGGATAAAGTTTCTATTAACTTCACAGGTGATGGATCAATTTTAATGAATATTCAAGAGTTAATGACTTGTGTAGAGTATGAATTGCCAGTTATAAATATTATTTTAAATAACAACTATTTAGGAATGGTAAGACAATGGCAAACAATGTTTTACGGAAATAGATTATCAGAAACTGATTTATCAGCTCAACCAAACTTTAAAATGCTTGTTGAAGCTTTTGGAGGACTTGGTTATAGAGTTACAACAAAAGAAGAGTTTGATGCAGCTTTAAAAGATGCAGTTGAACAAAGAAAACCTGCAATGATAGAAGTTGTAGTTGCAAGAAATGAAGAGGTATTACCAATGGTTCCAAATGGTCATGCATTAAATGAAATGACTTTAATTGAAGGAGGAAAATAATGAATAATTTTAATCACTATTACGACACAGAAACAACTAGACAGGTTATTTCTGTGATTGTTCTAAATGAACATAACGTATTATCAAGAATTGTTGGATTATTTTCAGCTCGAGGTTACAATATTGATTCATTAACAGTTGCTCCAATAGCTGAAAGTCAATACTCAAGAATGACAATTGTAACAACAGGTGATAAAAGAGTTATTGATCAAATTGTTAAACAATTAAATAAATTAATTCCTGTATTAAAAGTAAACGAACATAGAAATGTTGTAGAAAAAGATACTGTTTTAATGAAATTTTCAATTGATAATAATTTATCAGATATTGATGTAATTGCTCGTGCTTACCATGGGAGTATTCAAAATGTTACTGACGAAGCTATTATAGTTTCAGCTACAGATTCTAGTGCTAGAATCATGAACTTTATAAAAGTTATGCAAAAATTCAATCCACTTGAAGTAGTAAGAAGTGGTATTGTAGCAATGGAAAGATAAGGGTAAAAACTCTTATCTTATCCTAATTAAAGGATAAAAAATGACTATTCAAGAGATTGCAGATTTTATTGGTATTGATTGCCAAGAAAAAAAAGATATAATCGGGTTAAACACTCTTACAGATTCAAATGAAAATGAACTTACTTTTTTAGAAAATAAAAAATATTTATCAGATTTAAAAAATACAAAAGCAGCAGCGGTTTTAGTTACAGCTGAAAATGCAAGTGAAGTTCCTCTTGGCACAATAGCTTTAATTTGTGAAGAACCATATTTAATGTTGGCAAAAATTTCTAAACTTTTTACACCAAATGTTATTGAAATGGATGGTGAAAAACCATTAATTGGTGGTGGAACAAAGGTTATGCCAAATGTTTATATTGGTAAAGACTCTATTATTGGAAGTGATTGTACTATTATGGCAGGAGCTTTTATTGGTGATAATGTAAAAATAGGAAACAACACTATTATTTATCCTAATGTTACGGTTTATAGAGATTGCACCATTGGAAGTGATTGTATTATTCATGCAGGAACTGTAATTGGAAGTGATGGTTTTGGATTTGCAAATACAAAAGATGGTAAATATATAAAAATTTATCAAAATGGAAATGTTACTATTGGAAATGATGTGGAAATTGGTGCAAATTCTACTATTGATAGAGCTGTATTTAAATCAACAATCATTGAAGATGGTGTAAGAATAGATAATCTTGTACATGTTGGACATAACTGTAAAATAGGAAGAGGTTCAATTTTAGTAGCACAAGTAGGAATTTCTGGATCTAGTATTTTAAATGCTTATGTAGTGATGGGTGGACAAAGTGCAACAGCTGGTCACTTAGAAATTGCAGCATTTTCAACAATAGCCGCACGTGGTGGAGTTACAAAAAGTATAAATGAGCCTAAAAAATCATGGGCTGGATTTCCTTTAATTGAGCATAGACAATGGCTTAGATTACAGGGAAAAATCGCAAACTTATTAAAATAAAAAGGTTTTAAAATCGCAAAGAGAATCATATCATTAATTATTTTATTTATTATTATTTACTTCCAATTTTCTACTTTTGAAAGTGGAAAAGACGTTGTGGGAGATGTGGGATCAACTTTTTCTGGTTTTTCACAAAAATATTTTGGATATTTATCATATATATATTTATTACTTTTTATTTATCCATTATATATACTTAATTTCAAAAAGAATATCAAAGAAAGAGATTTAATATTAAATTTCCTAGTAGTTTTTTTACTATTATTTGTTTGTTTAATTTTTCAAGCACTGCTTGTTGAAAATCCTTATTATAGAGGAGAAATTGGTAATATATTAGTTGATTCTTTATCTCCAATTATTGGAAGAGCAGGGCTTTATTTCTTTGTTCTTGTAGGATTTATTATATGTGCATTAGTTTTATTTGAAAATTCTGATTTAGAATTTAGTGATTTAGCTAAGCTTAAAAATAAAATAAAACTAAGAAATACTCTAGATATTAAAAAAATAGAGAATAAACGAAGAGAAAAAAGAGTTGAAGAAAATACACAAGCTGTTTTAAATAACATAGATAGAAATTTAAGTAAAAGTATCCCTGAAATTAAAACTGTTCCAAAATCTTCAAAAGTTATAGAACCAGAACTTTACGAAGAAATAGAAGAGATTAAAGATAATAAACTTTATGAAACATCATTATTTGAAGAAGATGATTTCGCTAAAAAGATTGAGGTTGTAGAGTCTCATGGAATAATTGTTGAAGAGTTAGAAGAAAATAAAAAACTTCTAGATCAAATTGAATTAGGTAAAACAGAAAAACCAAAGAATTTTGAATTACCACCAAGTTCATTTTTTCAAAGTTCTCCAAAAGATAATAAATCAAAAGTATCAGAAGCATTTATTGATCAAAAAATAAGTGATTTACTTGATAAATTAGCTATGTTTAAAATTGATGGTGATGTCGTACGAACTTATACAGGTCCTGTTGTTACTACATTTGAGTTTAAACCAGCTCCAAATGTAAAAGTTTCAAAGATTTTAGGTCTTCAAGATGATTTAGCAATGGCGCTTAAGGCTCAAACTATTAGGATTCAAGCTCCAATTCCAGGAAAAGATGTTGTTGGTATTGAAGTTCCAAATGAAGATACACAAACAATATATTTAAAAGAATTATTAGATAGTGAGATTTTTCAAAATTCAAAATCTCCTCTTACTATGATTTTAGGAAAAGATATTGTTGGAAAACCGTTTATTACAGATCTTAAAAAGCTTCCTCACTTACTAATAGCTGGAACTACAGGATCTGGAAAATCTGTTGGAATTAACTCAATGATCTTGTCATTGCTTTATAAAAATTCCCCAGATAACTTAAAGCTTGTGATGATTGATCCAAAAATGCTTGAATTTTCAATGTATAACGATATTCCTCATCTTTTAACTCCTGTTATTACAAAAGCAGGGGATGCAATAAATGCATTAGCAAATATGGTTAGTGAAATGGAAAGACGTTATACTTTAATGTCAAAAACAAAAACTAAAAATATCGAAAACTATAATGATAAAGCAAAAGTAGAAGGTTATGAAACAATGCCTTATATTGTTGTTGTTATTGATGAGTTAGCAGATTTAATGATGACAAGTGGAAAAGATGTTGAGTATTCAATAGCACGTCTCGCACAAATGGCAAGAGCTAGTGGAATTCACTTAATAGTAGCAACACAAAGACCATCTGTTGATGTTGTTACAGGTCTTATTAAAGCAAATTTACCAAGTAGATTATCTTATAAAGTAGGGCAAAAAATAGATTCTAAGATTATTCTAGATTCTATGGGAGCTGAGTCATTACTTGGAAAAGGGGATATGTTATTTACACCTCCTGGAATGTCAGGACTTGTACGAATACATGCTCCTTGGTCAACTGAAACTGAAATTGAAAAAGTTGTAGATTTCTTAAAAGATCAAAGAGTTGTTGAGTATGATATGAATTTTATTAAAGATAGAAATACACAAAGTGCATTAAGCTCTTCTAATACAACAGACCTTACAGAGTTTGATGAATTATATGAAGATGCTAAAGAAATAGTTTTAACAGAGAAAAAAACATCAATCTCTTATATTCAAAGAAGACTTAGAATTGGTTATAACAGAGCTGCAACAATAGTAGAGCAACTTGAGCAATCAGGTATTTTATCAGAAGTTAATGCTAAAGGAAATAGAGAAATATTAGTTTAATATTGTTACTTTTTGTTTTATATTGATATAATATACTTTTAAATATAAACAAAGGGTAATGTTTGATAAATATTTTGATGATAGAAGATGATCTTGAATTTGCTAATACTTTAATTAAATATTTAAAACAATATAATATCGAAGTTACTAATTACGAAACACCAGAGCTTGGAATCTCAGCTCTGGCCCTTAAAAAATTTAATCTAAGAGCCACTTGCAGATTCCCACAAACAACCAATAATTTAAGCTAATTTAAATTTTAAAAAGCCTTTTGAAATCATGTAAATGTTATAATTTTTTACCACAAAAACAATACAAAACATCAATCAAATAGGCTTTATATGAGTATTTTACCAAAATTTTCTTTTAAAAATGCTTCCTCTGGATTATCAAAAATGTTGTTGCGAATTTTGAACCTTGAATCCTCTTTATTTCCAATTTTAAAAGAGGAGCTTAGATTAGAGGAATTATCTCACAAAGAGCAAAAGCTTATCAAGATATTAGACTTTGCTCAAATTGAGAAAAATGTAACAGTAGTATCTATCACAAATACTCCAAAGGATAGGGAAGAGATTGCACGAGCCTTCATAGCTAAAAGTGTTTACAATATTCAAACAACAAGAGATTTGATCGATAGGCTCAAAAACGATAGAACCCTCAGAGTATTATGTGGGTGGAGATACAAGAGTGATATTCCAAGTGAATCAAAATTTAGTAGAGTTTTTAAAAGCTTGAGCGAACTGCGAATTGCCCAGAAGACTCATGAGCAGTTTGTCAAAGAGTATTTGTCCGATACTGTATTTCTTTATAATGCCAGCGATGCTACTAAGATACCACTAAGAGAAAAACCTCTTAAGGCTGAAAAAGAAGAAGAAAAATCAAAGTTAAAACGAGGCAGACCAAAAAAAGGTGAAACAAGAGAACCAATTAAGCCGACAATACTAAATCAACAAAAAGATATGCAAACAGTAGAGGAGATGTTGTCGCTTGTCTCGATTAAATGCGGTGTAGGTGTGAAGCAAAACTCCAAAGGCAACCGTGAAATATGGATAGGCGGCAAACTCCACATCAGTGCGGTGGATGGTGATATTCCAATAGCAGCATTTTACTCAGGTGCTAATGTTCACGATAGTTCTGTAGCTCTTCCTCTCATTCAAGAGACTTCAAGAAGAGTAAGCTACCTTTATGATTTACAAGATGCTGGATATGATGCTGATATTATTAGAGAGTTTTCACAAAAACATGGACACCGTCCAATTATAGACATAAACCCTAAAAATTCACAAGTGTTAAGGGACAAAATACAACTCGCAGAAGATGAGAAAAAGAAGTTTGAATATTTCAATCTTCCACAATCTTCAGATATCCATCACTATAACCAAAGAAGTATGGTTGAGAGAGTCAATAAATATCTCAAAGAAGACTTTGGATGCAATACAATCTATTATCAAGGAGCTACAAAAGTAGCTTCAGTTTTAGCATTTGGGATTTTATCTATTTGTATCCATCAAAGTTTGAAACTTGTAACTTGAGATTTGTAAAAATACCAAAAAATGAGTAGATTTTTAAAACAAAACCATAAAGTACGGAGTGAAAATATGATTTTTTAAGAAAATTGAGTTAATTAGAGCAAAACAACGCGAAAGCAAAATGAGAATGATTTTTTTTAAAGTAAAAAATAGCTACAATGAAAAATTAGCTACTTGGTGGGGATTGAATTTGCAAGTGGCTCCTAATAATACTTGATTTAACTCTACCAAATATAGATGGAATAGAAGTTTGTAGATTAATTAGATTACGCTACGAAACTCCAATTATCATCTCAACACAAAGAGCATTTTTAGGCGATAAAATAGCTTGTTTTTCTTATGGTGCAGATGATTTTATGGCAAAACCATATGATTTACAAGAATTAATCTTAAGAATAAAAGCAATTCTAAAAAGATGTGATCACCAAATACCTGATAAAAATGATACTCTAAATAAAAAACAAATTTTTAGATATGATGAATCAAAAATGGAAATCTATAAAAATAATGATTTAGTTGAATTAACTAATGCAGAGTATTTTATTTTACAATATATGATTCAAAAAAGTGGTTTTGTAATATCAAGACAAGAATTACTTTCTAATGTTGATTCAATTAAATATGAAAGCTCTTACAAAAGTATTGATGTTCTAATTGGACGAGTTAGATCAAAAATTGAAGAAAATTCTAAAAAACCTAAATATATAATATCAATTAGAGGAGTAGGATATAAATTAGTTAATCAGTAATATATTATTATTGTAGTTTAATATTTACTTTTTATTTACTTTTTTATACCCTATATTTACTTCTAAAAGTTAGAATTTAATATAAATTATAATATAGGAGTATATTATGGCAACAACAAGTTCTGTAACAACAAGTTCATCAACTGATGCATATGGAAATAGTTATACAACAGCTGTTAGTAATGATGCATTAGAAAGTTCTGATTTTATTACATTAATGCTTACTGAAATCAAACTTCAAGATCCAACGAATACAGTTGATTCAGCTTCAATGCTTAGTACTCAATTACAATTATCTACACTTGATGCTAATACAGCAACTGTAGCAGCAATGGAATCTTTACAAGCTACATTTGAACAATCAGCACTAGCAAGTTCAGCTAATATTATTGGTAATATTGTTGAAAATGGTGATTTAGATGATGATGGTAATGCAAAGCAATATAAAGTTTCATCAGTTGCAATGAATGATGGATCGATAGCTTTAACAGCTTATGAGTTAGAAAACTATTATGATGTTTATTATTTTGATGGAGTAGACAGTACTTCTGATGTTGTAAATTCAACAAATGAAAATGGTACTATAACTTTAACAAATAGTGATGATGCAAGCTATACTTTCTCTACTTATGATAAAACTTATGAAGAATTAGCAACTGAAATTAATAATGCTTCTGGAATTACAGCTTCAATGGCTCAAAATACTAGTGGTAAATACCAAATGGTTGTTTCAGTTAGTGGTGGTTCTTCAACCTTATCTCAAAGTAATTCAACATTGAATTATACAGAAGATACAGCTACTGCTTATGGTAGTGAAGCAAAAACTATTTCTTACACTGATATTACAAAAATCTACTAATAGTTACTAATTGTTTATGAACAATTAGTACTGTTTACTTAATTCTTACCATCTATTTACTTTTAAATCTTATGATTAAAATAGTGAGAACTACTATTTAATCATAAAGGATTTAAAATGATTAGTACATTATGGACAGGAATTGCTGGGTTATCATCTCAGCAAACAGCCTTAGATAACGAATCAAATAATATTGCCAATGTAAATACTGTTGGGTATAAATCTTCAAGAGTTTCTTTTGCAGATTTAATGTATCAAGATAGCATTGGAAAAGGTTCAAAAGTTACAACTGCAGAAAAACAGTTTACACAAGGAAGTTTAAATATTACTGGTTCCTCTTATGATATGGCACTTAATGGAGATGGTTTTTTTGTTGTCTCAAATAAAAGTTCTACAGGAACTTCTGAGAATTATTATACAAGAGCTGGAAATTTTAGAATGGGTGAAAATGGAACTTTACAAGATTCCAATGGAAACGAAGTTCAAGGTTGGGCATTAAGTGCAATAGATCCAGAAACAGATGTAACTTCAACTAATAATAATCTTACTTCATTTACAGATGTTTTCACAGAAATAGCTGGAAATCAAATAGTACAATTTTCTGATAGAGTAGAAACTTATGCAGCAAAAACTACTGACTACAGCGCTACAGCAGTAGGTGATGCATCTGAATTATCAGGTTCAGGAGTAAAAAGTCAAGCTACAAAAATTTCTGATATTGAATCTTTGATTACAAATTATTCTAGTGCTTTATCAGATTATGCCTTAGATCCTGAAGCATTATCTACTCCTTCAATTGCACAAAGTACTATGATAGATTTACTTCCCGTATCGACTACGACACAACTTAGTTCAGAAGGAAATCAAATATATGTTTATATAAATGGAAATAAAATTACTCAAAATTATGTAGACTCTTCTGCAAGTACTGAACAAAAAGCGGCACTAGATGCTTCGGGAGTTACCACTGATCTAGATGGTATTGGAGGAACTTCAACTGAAGAATATAACATATTAGTAAGTAGAATTGCAACTTACCAAGCTTTAGCAGATAAAATATCAAATATTACAGGATTAAATGCTTATACAGTTAAAACTACAACTTTAGCAGGAGTAGATACTTACACTGCAAGTACTGACTATGCTGATGTATTAGATGGTAAAATAAAAATTGATTCAATAATACCTGGTAAAGCATTTACTATTGGAGATTTAAGTGAAGTGAATGGATCAACAGAGCAAGATGGAACGAAAACAACGGTGAGTGAAAATGTTGTAGGAACAGGGGAATCAGCTGTTACAAGTGCGATGGAAGCATTAAGAGATGCAGTTGCCGGTAATCAATTAGATGCTTACATGCCAGATGATATTTTCAGTGATGATACTGGAGCTGTAACACCTATTGGCACAGGCGATATTATTTCTTTTTCTATTAATGGTAATGTGGCTTCTGTAACTGCAGCTGCCGGTGATACTGAAATTGAATTAATGGATAGTCTAATTGCTCAAATCAATCTTAATGGTGATTTAAATCTTTTAGTTGAAGCTCAAAATATTAACGGAAATTTAGTAATTAAATCAAAAACTGCTGGAGAAGAATTTACAGGAATTTTAAAATTTACTGATGCTTCTACACTTCCTGCTGCAACTGAATATACAAAAGATAGAAATATAGATGTAAGTGGAAATACTGGAGCTGGTGCTGAGTTTATGGAAATTGTTTCTACTGTTAAACAAAGTAACGCAACTCTTTCATCTTTACAATTAAAAATGGATTCTTTAGGATTAACAGATTCTTCTTTTGGAGAGTTTTCTGTTGATGATACAGGACTTATTACTATGAAGCAAGATGGTATGGATTATGTAATTGGTCAGGTTGCTATTGCACAATTTAACAATAACATTGGACTAGATGCTAAGTACCTACTTAAAATTAATGTCATAATTAGTTCCAAAGCCAGCTAATAAATTTTTAACATGTTTATGTAAATTATCAAATGATAAATAAGCTTCTAGTTTATGATAGTGATATTTCATATGTTTCCACAATATTTCTATTTTATTTAGTTCAGGTGAATATGGTGGTAAAAATAATAATTGTAGTCCAAGCTTCTCCCACTTTTCTATCTCTGCTTTAAAAAGCTTACTTGTGTGAATAGATGCATTATCAAGTATGACAACAGTAGTTTTTGTAATCTGATTTACAAAATCATTAAAGAAATCTATAACAACTTGTGTATCTACTTTTGTTATTGTAGTTTTCGAAAAGAGATGATTATTCTTTGTATTTAAAAACCCTAAAACATTTATTCTTTTTGCAAATCTATTTGATGGAATTTCTACTGGCTTACCTATTGGTGACCAATAATAAGGGATATTTGAATCAAGTGAAAAACCACTCTCATCAAAATAATATGTATCAATCCAATCTTTAGCAGACCAGCTTAAAACATTAAGTATTTGAGCTTTTTTGGAAGAATAATTCATCCACTTCTTCTCTTTAAATATAGTGTTTCTAGCTCTTTTAAAACTATATTGTATATTTTTTTAAATATCTTTTTAAGATTTGAGGTGATACTTTTTTAACTCTTTTTGACTCTTTATTAAGAGCTATACAAGTCTCTTTGATACTATTTGTTTCAATAAGTTTTTTTACTTTATCAATATCATTTTCATTTAGTGCTGGTTTTCTACCACGACCAATTTCATCAGATAAATTTTCTATTTGTTCTTCTTTGAATCTATCAAACCATCTATAAACTGTTCTTGTTGACTTATTGAATATTTTGCATATCTCTTTTACTGTTATACCTTCATTACTTAAAAGTATAGATTTAGCTCTTTGTCTTAATTGCAATGAACTACCATTTTTTACTATTTTTTCTAATTCTTTTACTGTTTTATTATTTAAATTACTTATATATCTCATATAGTATTATAGCTAAAACTAGCTTATAAAACAAGACATTAATTTTGATTAATTACTTATTGGAGATAATCTGTATGCAAAAACAACAGAAAGTGGAGATCCAGTTTATTCTGTAGCTAATGACAACGGTGTTTTTATTGAAGGTGAAACATTAGAGCTTAGTACAGCTGATTTAAGTGAAAGTTTAGTTAATTTAATGGTATTTCAAAGAGCATTTGAAGCAAATGCGAAATCTATTACTACAGCTGATAGTATTTTGCAAACGTTAATCAACCTAAAACAATAATTAGGAGTTTATTATGGTTAGTTCTATAAATAATATTATGTTTAACCTAGATATGTTAAATAAAAGAAATGAAAAAAATACTTATGGTTTAAGTAGTGGTGAAGCACTACAATACGGAAGTGATAATGCTAAACAATATAATGAAATATTATCAGTGAAGAATAATGTAAAAACATATACTAGTATTTTAGACAAGATTCAACTATCTAATTCATATAATACTACAAGTGACACAGCCGTATCAAATATGAAAACTGCTCTTAATTCTGCACAAAGTTTAGTAATGGAAGCTTTAAATGGAACTAATAATAGTGATACAAAAGAAATAATCGCAACGAATATTGAATCTATTAAAGATACTATATTTAATTTATCTAATAGTAGTGTAAATGAGCAGTATGTCTTTTCAGGTAAAAATACAGATTCAGCATCTTTTGAAAAAGATGCTAGTGGAAAAGTTACATATACAGGTTCAAATGATAACAAAACTCTAAACGTAGAAGATAAAACTTATGCTACGCAAGGGGTGAATGGTATTGAACTTTTATATACTACAAATCAAACTGCACAAGAAAATTCAGATTTGACTTTTAGTGCAGATGAAATGATATTAGATAATGATGGAAATGAGTATCAATTAGTAGATACTACAGGTACCGGTGATTATGGTTTATTTTTAAATGGTGATAATGTAAATAACTCTAATGTAGCATCTTCTTTTTTTACAGTTAATGGTGATGGAACTTATACTGCAAGTTTAGTAAGTGTTGCTCTAGAATCAAAAACTTCAATATTTGATACTTTGGATGAAATAATAAATGCACTAAGACAGCAAGATTCAAGTGGAAATGCAATTACAGAAGATGCAGCAAATCAAGTTTTGTCTAATTCTTTGGAAAAAATTAATTCAGCTTATGACAATGTAAATTTAAATCATGCAATATTAGGAACAAGAACTTCTTATATTGATAATTATGAGCAGATAACTGAAGCAAAATTAACAAATTTTAATATTCTTTATGAAACTTATGCAGGTGCTGATTTAACAGCCCTTGCAATTGAATCACAGTCATTACAAAACACTTATACAGCTTTGTATTCAACAATAAGTAAGATAAATAGCTTATCTCTTGTTGATTATTTAAAATAATTAGGTTTTGAAATGAAAAGAATATTTATAGGAGGATTTTATGATTAACTCTTTATATATCGGAAGAAGTGGACTAGATGCTGCAAAGTATTCAGTTGACGTTACATCAAATAATATTGCTAATGAAAATACAGAAGGTTATATAAAAAGAACTATCAATACATCAGAACTTACTACTTTAGAAGATGATATTGGAAATGGAGTTTCTTTTGATTCTGTTACTAGAAGTACAAGCGTATATTTATATGATAAATTACTCAACTTTCGCACATAAAACCAAGTTCTTTTTTAGTGTAAGCACTTAACACAGCGATAATGTTGAGTAAATCTTTATTATCCTTGACAACATTTTGAATTTCACTAATTTTTGTCAATATTTGAATAAACAGTTGCATTGAAATTGCCAGTGTTTCAAGTTCACACTCTAAATCTCTAAAAAGTTCTCCTAGTGTTTGTGGCTCATGCTTTATGCGATTGATATAGCTTACAATATTGTAGGTAAACATTGAAAGAGTTATTTTCGCAATAAGTGCTTCATAGATTCGATTCTCTTCTTTTCCTAAACCAAAAAGGTTTCGTAAATCTTTATAACCTTGTTCAATATTCCATCTCTTTTTGTAAGTAGCTATTATCTCTTTACCTGCGATAGTTATATCAGTTGAGATAAAAACTAACAAGTCTTTGCCTGTGTGCAAAAATACGAGTTTAATCTTACCTAAAACTGCATGCTCTATAATTGCATCAAAGTATTTGTAAGATATTTTGCCATGCTGTCCGCCGCTTTTATGACGAGAGTTTTTTAAACTCTCATAGATTGCATTCATTGTTTTATGTTTGCCTTTAAAGTTCCAAATGAGTTTATTATTTGGAAGTCTTGAAATTACAGGCATACCGAGCTCATTAGCTTTTTCTATAAAGTTTGGTTTAGCGTACCAACTGTCAACCAATAGATAATCTGCTTCAACTCCGTTATTCAAGGCTCTTTCAAGCATCTCTATAGCAAGTGTGTTTTTACTTTTTATTATCTCACTTTTTCTTTGATATGAATTACTTCTATGATGGAGTTTACTTGTAAATTCTGATATCTCTTTTCTTTTACTATCATTCATCTTTATAGAAAAATCAACTTGAAAAGTTGAGTGTGAGTCTGCATAATTTAAAGATACAATGTTTAATGCATTGATACTTTTATGCTCTTTATTACTCCAAACATATTTACAACTTCCTTCAATGAATTTCCCTCTTTTGGGTTCTACTGTATCGTCAATAATAAGCAAGCGGTGTTCACCATTTTTATGTAATAGTTTTATTCTTTGCAAAAGTGCAGCAGCACTTAGTATCAAAAACTTTCGCCAGTTATAACGACTCTCTTTAATGAATCTGTAATAGGCGTCTTTACCAAATGCATTCTCACTGTTTTTTATAAAAGCTGATTGTCTTTTATTCATAATTAGCATATAAACAAAATGTAAGATAATTTGAAAAGGAGGATAACCAACTTCTCTTTTTACAAAGTTACTTTGTTTAAGTATTTTTGTAATTTTTATTTCTGATAATACTTCAAGAATTGGGTTTTTTAATATGCTTCTCATAGCAGTTTGAATATAATTGTCAAGTCCCATAAAAACACCTTTGTATAGTTGATTGTCGTTATGAAATTATACTAAAAAGTGCCTATTTATGGGCTTTATTATTCAACTCTGGTTCATTTATTTACTGGAATCTATGTGCGAAAGTTGAGTAAATTAGTTTCACAAGATAGTTTATCTTCATATTATGAATCAGAAGATTCAATTTTAAGTAATGTTGAGATGATGTTTAGTGAAACTGAAAATACAGGCTTTTCTTCAACTTTAAGCAATTATTTTGATTCTGTAGAAACTTTAAGAGGTGATCCTACAAATTTAATTTATAAAAATGATTTTTCTTCTCAATCAGAATTTGTAGTTGATGGAATAAAATCTTTAAATGAAGATTTAAATGAAACAATAACAAGTACAAGAGCTCAGTTAGAAGATGATGTAAAAACTGTAAATAATATTTTAGAACAAATAGTTTCTCTTAACGAACAAATTTTACAAAGCAATACAGAATCGATTGATTTATTAGATAAAAGAGATGCCCTTGAAAAGAAACTATCAAATTATGTTGATATTGAAATAAATAGAACAAGTAGCACTTATAATTTAAAAGTATCAGGTGTTAATGTGATTTTTAATAACACAAATCTTCATGAGATAAGTGTAAAAGAAGAAAATATTGCACAAAAAGATATTTATAATTCAAGTGCTTTTGATGCCACTAATTTTAGTAGTGGAGATAAAATTTCAATAGTATTAAATAATACTTCTGTAGAATTAACAATAGATAGTTCTACTGATACAGGTGAAACAGCAAAAAAACAAATTATGGATAAGATAAATGCTAGTTCAGAATTTACTAACTTCACAGCTTCTTTAGATACAAGTAATAATTTAATTATCACATCTAATATTGAAGGTGAAGAAGGTAAATTTAATATTTCAATCTCTTTAAATGAAAATGAAATATCAAAAAATGATGATTCAATAGAAGCTGAAAATAATGTTTCTCTTGCTGTATATAATAATGAATTAGCACTAAGTGGTGGATCATTAAAAGCTTTAACAGAAGAACTTACATCTTCAACTTCAAATATCTATGAATACAAAAATAGTTTAGATGATTTTGCTCAAGCATTTGTAGATACAGTTAATTCTAATAGTGCAACACCTTTATTTTACGGTTCAAGTGTTGATTCATTAAGTTTTATATCAGATAATGTAAATTCTTTAACTAATGATGACTTAGAAAATTTAGCACAAATACAATGGAATGATGATGTTACAATAGGAGATTCAGAAACTTCATTTGTAAAATTCTATCAAAGTTTACTAGTAACCATATCTTCAAATGTAGAAGATAATGGATTTAAATTAGAGTCTCAAGATGCAGTTGTAAATGCATTAGAAACAACATACAATAACCTTACGAAAGTTGACCCCGATACGGAAATGATAAATCTTCTTCAGTATCAAGCAGCATATGAAGCAAATGCAAAAGTTATTTCAACAGTTGATGAAATGTTGCAAACCTTATTGAATATGTAAAGGATAAAAAATGGCAGATGGAATATTAGGACTAGGAAGTTCGGGAAGTGTCGATTTAAGTTCAGAATTAATTACAAAATTAAAGACAGCAGAAAGTACAAGTGTACTTGATCCTATAACAACTGATAAAGAGGATACACAAGCTGAATTGGATGCATTAGCAGAAATCCAGACTATGGTTTCTGAATTATTAGATTTAGTTGATGATTTTGATTTATATACCAGTGGCACAAATATTTTTGATGAAATAACAGCTACTACATCAGGAAGCTCAGTAAGTTTTGATGCAGCTGATACATCTAAGTTAAATCCAGGAACAATAAGTGTAAACGTTAGTCAATTAGCTCAAAAAGATGTTTATCAATCAAATACCATTTCTGATATAACTTCAACGATTACTAATGGAGGAACTCTTTCTATTACAGTTGGAGGTACTGCTTATGATTTTGATACTACGGGTAAATCTTATGAAGATTTAGTTGAAGAAATGAGTTATTACTCTAAACTGGATGTAAATTTAGAAAAAATAAATGATACAAGTTATCGAATGATAGTTAAAGGCACAGAAAGTGGAACTGCAAATGCGGTAACTATTTCACAAAGTGGTACTACAAAATTAGGTTTTGAAGATGAAGATAATAACCATGTTTTAAAAGCACAGAATATGAAAGCAAAAATTGATGGTGTTGATTATGATGTATCTTCAAATAAACTTACAATGGAAAATGGTTTAATAATACAAGCTGTTTCAACAGGTGATTCATCAATTAATATGGAAAGAGATACTAGTACAATTGTTACAAGAATTTCAGATATTGCAACAAAATATAATGACTTAGTTGACTTGATTGATTCTTATACTTTAGGTGATGAAGATACTGCTGCAACTATCTCTGATTCAAGTACATTAAAAAGTATGATGTCAGGAATTAAAGAAATATTATTTGATTCATATGGATTAAATAATGAAGAAAGTATGTTTAAATATGGAATTTCTTTTGATAGTGATGGTTATATGAATGTTAATACTACAACATTAACAACAGCTGTTACTGATAATTATGATGATTTAAGAGAATTGTTTGTTGGGTATGCTGAAAAAGAAGGTTTAGGAACTAGATTAAAAACTTATTTGGATTCATTGGACTCATCAACTGGACTTTTGACAACATATGAAGATAGATTAAATACTTATATTGATACATTAAGTGATGATTATGATACTGCATCTGAAAAATTAGATGAAAAATATACAGCTATGGCTACTCAATTTGCTGCATATACTGTTTTAATCACACAAATGGAAAATGCTTTTGCATCTTTAAAGCTTCTAATTGATACTAGTACGAGCGATTCTTAAGCTAAATTATTTATTTTATAAATATATGCAAGTTTATACAAGGGTTATATTTTATAGACTTGCTACTATTTAATATTATTTATGTTAAAATATATAAAATATAATTAAGGAGTATGTTATGAATACAAGTATTGTAGGAAGACACATAGATTTAACAGATGCTATTAAAGAATATATTAATAGCTCAATTGAAGTATTTAAAAAATTTAATTTAGATATTATTTCTGTAAATTCAATTATTTCTCAAGAAGAGAAACATGGTAAAAAAGCTTTCTCGTTTGAATTCACTTTAAACATTGCACATTTAGATACTGTTGTAGTTAAACAAAAAGATAAAGATTTATACTCAGCTATTGATATAGCTGTTGATAGAGTATCTAAAGTTCTAAGAAGACATCATGATAAAATTGCAGCTCATAAAGCTACAAAATTAACTGAAGTTGTTGCAAATGAAATTCAAGATGGTATTGCATTAGAATTAGAAAAATTTGAAGAGGAAATTGCTCCTGTAAGATTAACATCTTATAAACCAGTAGATATTGAAGAAGCATTAGAAGATTTAAAAGCATCTGATGCACAATTTAAAGTATTTATTGATAAAGATGATAATATGAGAGTTCTTTACAAAAGTTCAGTTCAAGGTAAATTTGGACTATATTAATAGAAGCTTTTGTTATGAAAAAGGTATTAGCATTTTTGGCTAATACCTTTTTTAGTTTATGATAAAAAATAGGATTAAAAAAATTTATGGATAAAACATTAAAAAAAATTGCACTAATTGGTCAACCAAATGTAGGGAAGTCTTCATTATTCAATCGAATTGCAAATAAAAGAATTGCTATTGTTTCTGATTTAGCAGGTACAACTAGAGATATTAGAAAACATGAAATTGAAATATTAGATAGAAAAGCATTAATGCTAGATACAGGTGGTATTGATGAAACAAATGATGCTATATTTTCAAATGTAAAAAGAAAAGCTATTGAGACAGCAAAAGAGGCTGATATAATACTTTTTATGGTTGATGGTAAGAATATACCTGATGATAAGGATAAAGAATTATTTTATGAGCTTCAAAGATTAGGTAAAGAACTTGCCCTAATTGTAAATAAAATTGACAATGATAAAGAATTAGAAAGACTTTGGGAATTCTTTGAATTTGGAATAGGGGACGAAAATCTTTTTGGAATTTCAGTTTCTCATAATAGAGGAACTAAAAATCTATTCGATTGGATTTATAATCATCTTCCAGTTAATCTTGAAACAGTAGCAAATGAAGAAGCAGAAGCTTTAAAAAAAGCTAGAATGGAAGATCCTAATTATGATGATGAAGAAGACTATTCAAATGAAGATAATGGAAAATTTGATTCAGATGAAGTTGTTGAAGATGAGAAAGTTGATGACAATAAAATAAAAGTTGCTATTATTGGAAAAGTAAATGTAGGAAAATCTTCTATGCTAAATGCAATTTTAGGAGAAGAAAGATCTGTAGTTTCACCAATTGCTGGAACTACTATTGATCCAGTTGATGAGTCTTTTGAATACAAAGATAAAGAAATTACATTTGTTGATACAGCGGGACTAAGAAGAAGAGGAAGTATAGAAGGTATTGAAAAATATGCTTTAATGAGAACAAAAGAGATGTTAGAAAAAGCTAATATGGCTCTTGTTATTTTAGATGCTTCTGAACCACTTGCTGATTTAGATGAAAAAATTGCAGGTTTAGTTGATGAATATGGATTAGGTACTATTATTGTTCTAAATAAATGGGACGAAAATAAAGAAACATTTGAGAAAATGCAAGAAGAGATTAGAAGAAGATTTAGATTTTTATCTTATGCACCTATTATTGCAGTATCTGCAAAAACAGGAAGAAGTATTGAAAGATTAAAAGAAAAAATCATTGAAATTCATAATAATTATACTCAAAGAATTCCAACTTCACAACTTCATAGAGTTATTGAAGAAGCTGTAATGAGACATTCATTACCAAGCCCAAATGGAGCATATTTAAGAATTTATTATACAACACAATTTAGTACAAGACCTCCAAGAATTGCATTAGTAATGAATAAACCAAATCTTTTACACTTCTCGTATAAGAGATATTTAATTAATTACTTAAGAGATAACTTTAACTTTGAAGGTACTCCAATTCACGTAATAGCTCGTGGAAAACATGATAAAATGGGTGATGAAGAATATTTAGAAAGAGAAAATTAATATCTAACTTCTAGGAGTTTCCTTTGAACAGAGTAAAAAATGATATTTTTGCTGGTGTTACAGCTGCAGTTGTTGCTCTTCCTTTAGCTTTAGCTTTTGGAGTTGCAAGTGGAGCTGGTGCAATTGCTGGTTTATATGGTGCAATAATCTTAGGTTTTTTTGCAGCTGCCTTTGGAGGAACTCCCACTCAAATTTCAGGTCCAACTGGACCTATGACAGTTGTAGTTGCTGCTACAATTGCTACTTTCCCAAATGATTTCCCAGCCGTTATGACAGTTGTTTTTCTTGCAGGAATTATGCAAATTTCTTTTGGAATTGTAGGTATTGGAAAGTGGATAAAATATATTCCTTATCCCGTAATTTCAGGTTTTATGTGTGGAATTGGTGTTATTATCATTATTTTACAAATAAATCCTTTTTTAGGTGTTGATGGATTTTCTTCTATTATTTACACCTTAACTCACTTATTGGAAACTTTGCAAAAAGTAAATTATGAAGCGGTAATAATAGCTTCTATTACTCTTTCTATTATGTTTTTAACTCCAAGTAAAATTTCAAAAATTGTTCCATCTGCATTGATTGCTTTAGTTTTTGTTACATATTTTTCTATATTAATGGGTTTTAATGTAAAAACAATTGGTGAAATACCTATGGGTTTACCTGAATTTGTATTACCTCTTTCATTTGATATATTAAAATTAAGTACTATTTTAACCTTAGCTATTACTTTATCACTTTTAGGTTCAATTGATTCACTTTTAACTTCAATAGTTGCTGATTCTAAAACAAAAACAAAACACGATCCTAAAAAAGAGTTAATAGGGCAGGGAATTGGAAATATGGTATGTTCTTTCTTTGGTGCAATTCCAGGAGCGGGTGCAACTATGAGAACAGTTATAAATATAAATAGTGGTGCAACAACTAGAATATCTGGAATTGTTCATTCAATTACTTTATTATTAATAGTTTTGTTTTTAGCTCCGCTTGCATCTAAGATTCCCCTTTCTGTGTTAGCAGGAATTTTGATAAAAGTAGGATTTGATATCTTAGATTATAAATTTTTAAAAATACTAAATAAAATATCAAGACAAAACTTACTTATTATGATTACAGTATTTTTATTAACTATTTTTGTAGATTTAATAATGGCTGTTGGTGTTGGAATTACTATTTCTTCAATAATGGCTGTTTATCAAGTATCGCGAAATACTCGAATAAAAATAGCTCGTTCAAAAGTTTCATTTGATATTGATATTGAAAATACTGATATTCAAATAATAAAAGTAAATGGATCTTTATTTTTTGGAACAGCATCTTTTTTAGAAGATAAGTTAGAAAAACTAAAAGGTAGTAAAAAAATAATAATAGATTGTAAAAATGTTTCTTTTTTTGATATTTCTGCTATTTTTACCCTTGAAGAGATTATTGAGAAATTTAGAAATAAAGATTTTGAAATCATTTTGGTTTTAAGATATAGACATAAAAGAAAAATACTCTCAGTAGATTCAAATAATGTATTCAAAAAAATAAAAATATATTCTAGTTTAGATGATGCAATAAATTATACACAAAAATATGAGTTAAAAAACAATGGCTAAAATATATCTTTTAAGTAATCAAATTTATACTGAAGTTGAAAATTTAGAAGTTTTCAAAATAGAATATATAGAATCAAAAATAGATTTATTAAAATATGATGCTCTAATTTTCACATCAAAAAATGCAGTTTATTCTTTAGAATCTTTTAATAAAGATTGGAAAAAAATACCTTCCTTCGCCATTGCTCCTAAAACTGCTCAAGTTATTGAAAAGTTAGGTGGAAAAATTGCTTTTACTGGCATTACATCCCATGGAAATGATTTCGCTCAAGAATTAATAGCGCTATTAAAAAACAAAAAAGTTCTTTATATAAAAGCATTAAAAACTGTTTCAAATTTAGTTGATATACTAAAAAATAATGATGTTTTATTGGATGAATTAGTTGTATATAAAACTTCTTGTAAAAAGTCAAATGTTGCTTTAGAAAACAATTCTGTTTTTATTTTTACATCACCTTCAAGTGTAGAGTGTTTCTTCCAACAATATTCTTGGAATGATTCATATAAGGCCATAGTTATTGGAAAAACTACAGCTCTTTATCTACCAAAAAATGTTGATTATACTATTAGTTCTGAAACATCAATTGATGAGTGTATAAAACTAGCAAAGCAATTTTTAATTTAAACTCAATTTTAACCATCTTTGGATAAAATGAGATTATCTAAGTAGTTCGGGATTTCCATTGTTGTGGGTCCGATAATTTTGTATTGTACGTGATTGTAGATATACGGTGTGCAGCTTTTCATTACGTTTAAGCTCCTAAAATATATCTCTTATGTGCGCTTATTGGCTTTTAGGGCCATTTAAATGGTTAGCGGCTACTTGGGTACTAAAATTATTATTTAAGGAATTATCGTGAATATATTGATACTTGGTAATGGTGGTAGAGAGTACTCTATTGGATTAGCAATATTTAAAGAAAATGCTCATAATTTATTTTTTATGCCAGGAAATGGTGCTACTGATAAATTGGGAACAAATATAAATATAAAAGATTATAAACAATTAGCTCTTTGGGCAAAAGATAATTCTATTGATTTGACTATTGTTGGGCCTGAAGCTCCATTAGTAGATGGTGTTGTTGATATATTTAAAGAAAATGGTTTAACTATTTTTGGACCAAGTGCTGCTGCAGCTCAACTAGAAGGTTCAAAAGTTTATATGAAAAATATATTAAAAAAATATAACATACCAACAGCAGCGTTTATTGAGACTTCAAATGAAAAAGAAGCACATGATTTTATAGATACTATGAATTTACCAATTGTTGTAAAAGCAGATGGTTTATGTGGTGGTAAGGGTGTAATTATCGCTCAATCAAAACAAGAAGCTAAAGAAGCAGCATCTGATATGTTATCAGGTACTTCTTTTGGTGATGCTGGAACTTCTATTGTTGTTGAAGAGTATTTAGATGGTTATGAATTATCAGTTTTTGCTATTTGTGATGGTGAAAACTATAAAGTTTTACCAGCTGCTCAAGATCATAAAAGAATAGGGGATGGTGATACTGGACCAAATACAGGTGGTATGGGTGCATATGCTCCAACTCCTTTAGTAAATGATGACATTTATAAAAAAATTGAAGAAAGAGTAATTATTCCAACACTAGCTGGTATGAAACAAGAAGGTGCTCCTTTTGAAGGTGTTCTTTTTATTGGAGTTATGGTTGTTAAAGGTGAACCAATTATCTTAGAATATAATGTAAGATTTGGTGATCCAGAGTGTGAAATTTTAATGCCTTTATTAGAAACTACTGTTTCTGAACTTTTTTATAAAGGTGCTACAAAACAACTTGATAAATTAGATATTAAAATCAAAAATGAATTTAGTGTTGGTGTTGTAATGGCAAGTGGTAATTATCCATATGGTTCTAGTACACCTGCTGAAATTATAGTTGATGATATTGTTGATGAAGATTTATTAAATAATTCTCATATTTCATATGCTGGTGTTGAAAAAATTGATGATAAGTTAATGGCAACAGGTGGAAGAGTACTTGTTTGTGTAGGATTTGGAAAAAGTATAAAAGAAGCAAGAGATAGAGCTTATGCTTTATGTGGGCAGGTTCATTTTGCTGGGAAAAAATGTAGATCTGATATTGCATATCAAGCTTTAAAGTAAATATTAATGCAAGAAAATAGTAATAATAATCTACAATTAGCATCAATGAAATCAAGAGCATTTGCTTATGTTATTGATGATTTATTAATTACTGTAATTATTATGGTAATATTTTGGAATAGTATAATCTCACATAGTGATGATATGGAGGCAATGATGTTTTTAATGAAAACTGATTTAGTTATGCCATTAATAGCACTAAAAGTTGCATATCATACTTTCTTTATTTGGTATTTTGGTGCAACAGTAGGTAAAATTGTTGCAAAAATAAGAGTTATAGATGTTGATTCATGGGGAAAAGTTTCATTTTTTTCATCATTTTTAAGATCAGTTGGAAGAATATTCTCTGAGATGTTTTTTTATGTAGGTTTTTTAATTGGTTTTTTTAATGAAGGTAGAAGAACATTTCATGATATAACAGGAAAAACGTTGGTAGTTAATGTATAAAAAAATTATAGCTTCATTGATAATAACATCTTCATTACTTTGTGCAGAAGAAATAAAAAATGAGAAATTTCAGTTAATCTCAAAAAATATAGATACAAAAGATAATATTGTTGTTGCTACAGGAGATGTTGTTGTTTTTTCTCCAACTTATTATTTAAGTGCTGACAAAATAATATATAATAAAGACAATGAAACTTTTGAGTTATTTAATAATGTTTTAATTATAAAAGAAAATAATATTCAAACTCAAAGTGAATATGCTTTTGTTGACTTAAAAAAAGATGCTTTTACTCAAAACCCAATGTTTTTGTATGAATCAAAAGATAAAATTTGGATCAATTCAAATGCTTCTACAAAAGAAACTGAAATAGTAGAACTAGATAGTACTATTCTTTCATCTTGTGATTGTTTAGATCCTATATGGAGTATTAGAGCTTCTAGTGCTGATTATAATACAGAAGATAAATGGATCAATACATATAATCCAAGATTATATATAAAAAATGTACCTATTTTATATAGTCCCTACCTAGGTTTTTCAGCTGATAAAACTAGAAGAACAGGTTTATTAATACCAACATTAGGTTTTTCAAGTGGAGAAGGTTTATACTACTCTCAACCTATATTTTATGCTCCTGCTCTAAACTATGATTTTGAATTAGTACCTCAAATTAGAACTACTAGGGGATACGGTTCATATTTATATTATAGATATGCTGACTCACAAGATTCTATTTTACAGATGAAAACAGGGATATTTAAAGAGCAAGATGATTATGTAATAGATAATAGTTTAGATAGTGATTTACACTATGGTTTTGATTTAGATTACCAAAAAAGAAATATTTTTGCTAAAAGCAGTAAAGCTCAAGATGGTTTATATACATCTATTAATTACTTAAATGATGTTGAGTATATAACCTTAGAAAATGATGATACAACTACTTCAACAGATTCAGAAGTTGAGTCAAAAATCAATTATTTTTACAATACAAATGATTATTATACAGGGGTATATGGAAGATACTATATAGATACTTCTGCTGATAGTAATGCAGGAACTCTTCAAGAATTACCGCAAGTACAGTTTCACTCTTATAATAAAGAATCATTTATCGATAACTTAGTTTATTCATTAGATACAAAAGCTAGTAACTACACTAGAGATGAAGGTATAACTGCAAATGTTTATAAAATAAGCGCTCCTATTAGTTATAGTAAATATTTTCTAGATGATTTTATGTACCTTAATTTAGAAAATGAAATAGTTTTAATGAAATATGATTATGATAATTTTGGAAGTGATAATTATGAAGATGGTGATTTGATTCAAAATAGAGCTTCTATTTCAGTAGGTAGTGATTTAATTAAACCATATGATAAATATTTACATACAGTTAATTTAAATGCTAAATATTCAATTCCTACGAATCTAAAAGAAGATGGTGATTTATATCAAATAACAACAGAAGATGGTTCTGATAAAGAGACAGAGTTAGAAGCTTTTGATATAGTTGATGAAGAAAAAAATATTGAATTATCAGTAAATCAATCAATTTATGGAAAAAATAGTTTAAAGCAACTAGTAAATCACAAAGTTTCTCAATCTATTTTATATGATGACCTAGATAATCCAAAACTGCAAGATTTAGAGAACTATGTAAAAGTGAATCATGATTATGGTAGTGTTTCTGGTAAAACTGTATATAATGTTCAAGATGAAAAGTTTGTTGAAAACTCAGTTAGTAGTACATTTACATATCAAGACGCATCATTAACTTTAGGTTATTACCAATCAAAAGAAACTGACAATACAAGCAATGATAGAGAAGATTTAGAATCATATAGAATTAGTACATCATATAAATTATCAAAAGATTATAAAGTTTCTTATTATGAAAATTATAATTTACTTGAAAATAAAAGAAGTAAACAAGGTGTTTCTCTAGGAATAGATGATAGTTGTTGGAATCTAAATCTTAAATTCCAAAATGAGATTGTTGCATCATCTTCTGATTCAGATGGGGTTGATCAACAGGTATTTTATGTAACTTTAACATTAAAACCAATAGGTGGAATTAATCAAAAATATGAAATAGAAGATAATAATTGATGAATTCAGATAAAATATATTTTAAGAATAGAGAAGTAGCTGCTTATAGATTACTAGATATTTTACCAATAGATAGTATGAAATTAGAAGATTGGACTGTAATTTCTAGTTCTTATGGTGGTTTTGAAATAGCTAAAATAATTGCTAACGCTTTAAATGGTAAATATGATATTATGTTTTCGGAAAAAATATTTGCACCAAATAATGAATTTTGTGAAATTGCCGTAGTAACAGAACATGAGGAAGTTTTAATACATGAAGAGTTAGTTAAGGCTTTTGATATAAGTTTAGATTATGTATATGCAAGATCTAAACAAGTTTATGAAGAGTCTATTACTCAAAGAGTAAGTAGATTTAGACATGGTGAAAAAATTGAGAAATTAGAAAATAAAAATGTATTAATAGTTGATGAAGGTATTAATACAGGATTAACAATGATGGCATGTATAAAAACAGCTATCAATTTAAAAGCAAAATCTATTTCAGTAGCAACTCCAATTTTACCAACAGCTAGTATTCCCACAATAGAATCAATTGCAGACGATTTATATTTTGTAAAAAAATTAGATCATTTTGTCTCAATTAATTTTTATTATGATAGTTTAGATGATGTTAGCTTCGAAGATATAGAGAAAATAAATAAAGGATAAAAAATAATGTCAACAGTTTGTGAATTTGAATTAAGTGGAAAAAGAGAGATTTTTGAGTTTGATAAAGTAGCTAAACAAGCTAATGGATCAGTTTTAGCAAAATTAGGAAATGCAGTTGTATTAGCAAGCGTTGTTAGTGAATTTGACAATCCAGTAAGTGAAGACTTTACTCCATTAACTGTTCAATATATTGAAAAAACATATGCAGCAGCAAAATTACCAGGTGGTTTTATTAAAAGAGAAGGAAAACCAAGTGATTTTGAAACTTTAACTTCAAGGGTTATTGATAGAAGTTTAAGACCATTATTCCCTAAAGGTTATGTTTATCCTACAACAATTACTGTTATGGTATTAAGTGCTGATAAAAATGTAGATTTACAAACTTTAGCATTAAATGCTGCAAATGCTGCATTATATACTTCAAACTTACCAATTAGAAAATCTGTTTGTGGTGTAAGAGTTGCAAAAATTGAAAATGAATATGTAATTAATCCAACTTCTGAACAAATTGAAAACTCTGTTTTAGATTTATATGTTGCTGGATCTAAAGATGAATTATTAATGATTGAAATGAAAACTATTTCTTCTGCTGAATTAATTGAAGTTGATATTGAAGCTTTCACAAAAATTCATAATGCAAATGAAATGGATGAAGATATGTTAGTTGAAGCAATTGGATTTGCTCAAAATGCACTTAATGAAGCTAACTTAACATATGAGAAAGGTTTTGAAGCAGTTTGTAAAGAACAAGTTGAAGTTGAATTAGTTCAATTTACAATAGAAGAATCTGTAATTAATTATGTAAGAGATAATTTCTCTACTGAAATTAGAGAAGCTATTAAAAAACTGGCAAAAAGTGAAAGAGCAACTCAATTAAAAGATGTTGCTAAAGTGATCTCTAAAAATGAATATTGCACTACAAATGAATTAGATTATTCAACTATTTATGAAGCAGTTTCAATTGTAAAAAGAGAAATAGTTAGACATATGATAGTTACAGATAAAGTAAGAGCAGATGGAAGAGGGCTTAAAGATGTAAGACCAATTTCAATTGAAACTAATATTTTACCATCAGCTCACTCTTCTTGTTTATTCACAAGAGGTGAGACACAAGCTTTAGTAATAGCAACAGTTGCAGGTGCAAAAGATGGACAAATGTATGAAATATTAACTGAAAAATCAACTTCAGTAGATAGATTTATGGTTCATTATAACTTTCCAGGTTTCTCAGTTGGTGAAGCTAAACCTATGTTTGGAGTAGGAAGACGTGAACTAGGACATGGAAATTTAGGTAAAAAAGCACTTGAATCTACAATTGATGATGATTACAATGAAACAGTAAGATTAGTTTCTGAAATTCTTGAATCAAATGGTTCTTCTTCAATGGCAACTGTTTGTGGTGGTTCATTAGCTTTAAAAGCAGCAGGAGTTCCTATTTCTGGATTAGTTGCTGGAGTTGCTATGGGTATGGTTGTAGAAGGTGATAGTTATTCTGTTCTTACAGATATCATGGGATTAGAAGATCATGATGGAGATATGGACTTTAAAGTTGCAGGAACTTCAAAAGGAATTACAGCTTTACAAATGGATATAAAACTTGGTGGTATTGAATTATCAGTTTTAAAAGAGGCTTTATTGCAAGCTAAAGAAGGAAGAGATCATATTTTAGTATTAATGGAAGAAGCAGCTCTTGACATAATTCCAAGTGGTGCACTACCATTAGTTGAACAATTTGCAATTGATCCTAGTAAAATAATGGTTATTATTGGAAAAGCAGGGGCAACTATTAAAGAAATTATTGAGAAATTCACAGTATCGATTGATTTAGATAGAGATAATGGAATGGTAAAAGTAAGCGGTGGAAGTAAACAAAATGTTTTAGATGCTTGTGAGCATATTAAAACTATTTCAAATAATGCGCCTGCTAGAAAAGATAGTCCAAAAAATATTGATTTTGAAAAACTATATGCTACTGATGAAGTTGTTCTTGGAAAAGTTGAAAGAGTTGTAGATTTTGGTGCATTTATTCTTCTTGCAAAAGGTGGAGAAGGTCTTTTACATATTTCAAAAATTTCGAAAGAAAGAGTTACTAATGTATCAGATGTTTTATCTGTTGGACAAGAAATTGAAGTAAAAGTTTTAAAAGTTAAAAAAGATAGAATTGAATTATCAATGAATTAAATAATAAATTAAGAATTAAGGATTTTTTAATCCTTACTCTTGTTTAAACTCTTAAAATACTTCAAATAACTTTTTAAAGCACCATTTTATCAATATTCCTCTAATTTAATTATCAAAACACAAAAAATAATCTTTATTCTAACCCTAAATTAATATTTCTTACGTTAGTATAATATAAATAAATTTTTAAAAACTTAAGGGGTTTTAATATGGCTAAGCTTTTAATCGTAGATGATTCTACAATGCTAAGAGATATGCTTAACTACGCATTAAATGAAGGTGGTTACACAGATGTAACGGAAGCTGTTGATGGTGTTGATGGTTTAGCAAAAGCTAAAGCTGCTAATTTTGATTTAATTATCACAGATGTAAATATGCCAAATATGGATGGACTAACACTTATTAGTGAATTAAGAAAGGTGCCACTGTATTCAAAAAAACCGATTTTAGTACTTACAACTGAAAGAAGCGATGAAATGAAAGCTAAAGGTAAAGCCGCAGGTGCAACAGGATGGATTGTAAAACCATTTGTACCGGATCAACTTTTAAAAGCAGTAAATATAGTTTTAAGTAGATAAATAAAGGAGCTCTTATGTCGTTTGATATATCAAAATATAGAGAAATGTTTCTTGAAGAAGCCGCAGAATTATTCGAATCAGCAGATAATGTACTTTTGGAAGCTGAAAATAATGGTTCTTTAACAGATGAAGAAATGGGACAACTTTTTAGAGATGTTCATACTTTAAAAGGTAGCGGAGCATCTGTTGAATTAGCATTATTCGCTGAATTTACTCATGATGTTGAAAACTTAATGGATAAATTAAGAAATCACAAAATTGAGTTTATTCCTGAGATGGCTGAAACGTTAATTGATGGTCTAGATGTAATGAAAGAAATTTTAGATCTTGAAGTTTCAGAGACATTAACTAGAGAAACATTTACTAGCATGACTACTGATTTATTACAAGAACTTAGAGCTTACTCAAGTGGTAATGTTGCAAAAAAAGAACAAGAACCTGTTGTTAAGAAAGAAGAAGTAAAAAAAGTTATTGAAGTAAAAAAAGAAGAAAATTCTACATCATTAGATAGTGACAACTTTGGTTTTTTTGATGATGAATTAAATGAACAAAGAGATAATAAAGTAAAAGCTTATGGTATTTTTGCAGATGATGATTTAGATGAAGATCAAAGAAATTATGGTTTTTATGATGAAGATTTGGAAGAAATATCAAGAAATGCTTTAGATAGTGATTTTAAATTAACTAATGAAGATCAAGAACATTTTGGATTTTTTGATGATGTACCAGAAATCACACCTAATTCACAAATGATAATTAATGATATAGAGGAAAAAACTCCTACTTTAGAAACTCCTGCTCCTGTGCAAAATATAGCTGTAAGAAAACAAAGAGTTGTATCAAATGATGAAAATGATGAACAATCTGCTTCTAAAAAGCCAGTTTCAAACAATAATAATAGTATTAGAGTAAATCTAGATAAAATTGATTTATTGATGAATAATGTTGGTGATTTAGTTATTACAAATGCTATGTTAACTCAATTTTCTTCTACAATTGAAGAATCGAAAACAAGAAACTCAGTACTAGAAAGACTTGAATTACTAGAACGACATATTAGAGATATGCAAGATTCTATTATGAGTATTAGAATGGTTCCTATGGATTCAATTTATTCAAAATTTCCAAAAGTTGTTAGGGATATTTCTAAAAAACTTGGTAAAAAAGTTGAATTTAAACATTATGGAGATAATGTTGAAATTGATAAAGCAATGATTGAAGGTCTAACAGATCCTTTAATGCATATTATTAGAAATTCATTAGATCATGGAATTGAAACACCAAGTGAACGTGAATTAACTGGAAAACCCGATATTGGTTCGATTAGTATTTCAGCTGAACAAGCAAATGGTCAAATGATAATTACAATCCAAGATGATGGAAAAGGTATTAACTCTGATAAAGTTGCATTAAAAGCATTGGAACAAGGTCAAATTGATGAAAATCAATATAGCACAATGAGTGAAAATGAAAAAGCAATGCTAATTTTTGGAGCAGGTGTTTCAACAGCGGATGAAATTACAGATATTTCAGGACGTGGTGTTGGAATGGATGTTGTAAAAACTAATATTCATAAACTTGGTGGTGCTATTAAACTAGATACTCATATAGGAAAAGGTACAACTATTACAATAATGTTACCATTAACTCTTGCAATATTAGATGGATTAGATATAAAAGTAGGAAGTCAAAAATATATTCTACCATTAAGTTCAATTGTTGAATCTTTACAACCAACTTCAGAAATGATTAAAAAGATTGGAGATGGGACTCAAGATTTATTAATGTTAAGAGAAGAGTTTATTCCTGTTGTTAAATTACATCAATTATTTGGTTTAGAAAGAAGTTTTAATAAACTTGAAGAAGGAATGTTAATAGTTGTAAAATCTGGAAATACAAAAGTTGCATTATCAATTGATGAGTTTTTAAATCAACATCAAGTTGTCGTAAAACCTTTAGATAAAAACTTTAGAAGTGTACAAGGTATTGGTGCAGCAACAGTAAGAGGAGATGGAAGTATCGGATTAATTTTGGATGTTATTGGTATCATTAACGCTCAAATAAAAGTTGAAAAAGATATGAATTCTGTAAAAAGGGCTTCATAATTTAAATGAGTAATTCGACACAAGAAATTCATGAAAAAGTAAAAAAACTTCTTTATTCTTTAACTGGCATTACTCTAGCTGATAATAAAGATATTATGATTTCAAATAGAATTGATAAATTAAAAAGAAATTGTAATTATAATGGTGATGTTGTTGATTTATTAAAATCTATTGAACAAGGTAATCATTTAACAGAGTTTATAAACTCTTTTACTACTAATAAAACCCATTTTTTTAGGGAAGATTTTCATTTTTTAGATTTAAAAGATAGAGTTCTTCCTATGTTTGCAAATAATGGAAATAAAATACAGATGTATTGTTCTGCATCATCAACGGGAGAAGAGCCTTACTCTATGGCAATGAGTGTTTTTGAAGCAAAAGATCAATTGAATAAAAATATATTAGCTTCAATTATTGCTACTGATATTGATACAAGCGTACTTGAATATGCTGCAAATGGAATTTATAGATATTCAAAATCATCAAAGGAATTTCCATCATGGATAAAACCTCAAAAATATTTCAAAAGAAGAGTTCAAAAAAATCTTGCGGGGGAAGAAGTTTTAATTAAAGTAAATGATGAACTAAAAAGAATGATTACTTTTCAAGTTATGAATTTAAATGATAATACATATCCTTTTTCCTCTCATCAATTTGATGTTATTTTTTGTAGAAATGTTTTGATATATTTTTCATCAGAAGATCAGAATAAAATTCTAAAAAAACTATTTAAACACTTAAAGATTGGTGGTACTTTATACTTAGGACATTCTGAAAATCCTCAAGATTTAGTTCACTATGTAAAAAGAGTAGGGCAAAATATCTTTGTTAAAGAAAAGGATATCATATGATTATTATTGGTCATAAAGATGGAAGTATCGAAAAAGCCTCAGCTATTAGATTTACTCAAAAAACAAAAGGTTATTCAACTCACACAATAATTGGTGGAGAATTTGCAGTTGGAAATGATATAGAAGAAATTGCATTTAAAACCTTATTAGGTTCTTGTGTTGCTATTATGTTCTATGATAAAGTAGCCAAAATAAAAGGTATGAATCACTTTTTATTACCAAAGACAAATAATACAAATGATGATATGAAATATGGTCTTTATTCTGTTGAAGCTATGTTAAATGAAATGTATAAATTAGGTTGTAAAAAAACTAATATGGTTGCTAAAATATCAGGTGGTGCTGATATTATGCAAATAAATTTATCTTCTCAATCTATTGGATTTAGAAATGTTGAATTTGCAAAGGATTTTTGTAAATCAGAAGGATTTAAACTTCTAAGTGAACACACACGTGGAGAGCATGGTCGTCTTATTCTTTTAGCAAATGATTTTGATACTTTTATAAAAGTTACTCAAAAATCAGAAACTGATAGTAAAATTTACTCAGAGGAAAAATCATTACAACAAGAGATTACAAAAGCACCTGTTCTTAAAGAATATGTTGGAGGAGTTGAATTATTTGGTTTTGATAAAAAAGAAGCAGAACCTCAAATGGAAATAGAACTTTTCTAATAAAATTAAAAAAGAAGTTGGTAAATAGTGATGTATACAGTCTTAGTTATTGATGATTCAGCTTCTATGAGAAGAATTATTAAAGATATGATTAATTCTATTGATGAGTTTGAAGTTGTTTGTGTTGCTACAGATGCTTTTGATGCTAGAGAAAAAATTAAAGAATATGAACCAGATTTAGTTACTATTGATATAAATATGCCAAAAATGGATGGAGTTGTTTTTTTAAGAAACTTAATGAGACTTCACCCTATGCCTGCAGTTATTATTTCAGGAGAAAGTGTTAGAGGTAATGATATTTTTGATGATGGTGCTGTAGGATTTATCCCAAAACCATCTAATGGTGAATCTATGCAGTCTTTTCAAGATAGAGTTAAAGATACACTATTAAACTTAACATTCTTATTAAAAAGATATACTTTAAAAAAACCAAAAGGAACTAAAAAAGTTCCTACAAATACTTTAAATATTGAATATAAAATTCATCCCGATGAAGTAATACCTTCAAACCCTTCAAAATTACCCGGAATGAAACTTATTGCAATTGGTTCATCAACAGGTGGAGTTGAATCTTTACTTAGGGTTTTTAAAAAATTACCATCTGATTTACCTCCTATTTTAATAACACAACATATTCCTTATGGATTTTCAAACTCTTTTGCTCATAGATTAAATGATTATTCACAAGTTACTGTTTGTGAAGCAACAGATGGAATGATTTTGGAAAGAGGGCATGGATATCTAGCCCCTGGGAATATGCATCTTACTATTGAAAAAATCGGAAATGAATATAGAACAAAACTTTTAGATACAAAAAAAGTAAGTCAGCATAAACCAAGTGTTGATGTTTTATTTAGATCTGTTAATAATAACATTGGTTCTGCAGCAATGGCAATTATGATGACAGGTATGGGAGATGATGGAACAATTGCTATGAAAGAACTTTTTGACAATGGTGCATATACAATTGCTCAAAATGAAGAAAGTTGTGTTGTTTTTGGAATGCCTATGAAAGCTATTCAAGCAGGTGCAGTGAAAGATATAATTCATTTAGATCAAATAGCTGATTATATTATAGATTTTGCAAAAGGAAAAAGAAAATAGTAGTACTTTCTCTTTTATATAAATTAGTTTGAAAATTATAGTTTTCAATACTAATTAAATATACTTATGATAGAATCACTTATAATAACACTTTATACAACAATACTTAACAAATGGATACATGCATGAGATATGACTTAGATTTTACAAATAGTTTTGATAGAACTCTTTTATTTTGGATTGAAAGATTTATAAGGTACAAATTAACAACCTTATCAAATAGACAAGTAACTGACAAAGAACGTTTAGCTTTTATTATTCAATCATTAGTAAAAGGTACAAAAAGTATAGATGAATTGTCTATTATTGTAAAAGATGCTAGAAATATAGGTTTAAGTGGAATAAATACATATTTTAACCCTCTTTTAAAGCTATACAATTTCATAGCTAATCTAGGACTTGCTTCAATGAAAGAAATTGATGAAGAATTACTAAGTGATTTTTTAGCATCAGAAACTAGTTCATTATCAGATGCTTCAAAAAAAAATCATAGAATTGCCCTACTTGCTTTGTTCTCATATATAGATAAACAAAACCAAAATGAAGATGGTAGTTCATATTTATATAAAATAGAGTTAAAAAACTGGGGTGGATTAAGCGGAAAAAGTGGTACTAAACTACCCTCTTACATGAATAAAAGTGAAATAGATAGATTTTTAAGTGAGATTGATGATTTTGAGTTTACTGAAAATATAGCTTATCGAAATAGGCTTATTTTAAAAATCATTATTTATACAGGTATTAGGGTTAGTGAAATTCTTAATTTAAAACTAAAAGACATGTTTAAAGAAGATAATGTCTATGTTTTACAAATAAAAGGAAAAGGAAATAAACCAAGAATTGTAATGATTAAATCTTCAATAATAGAAGATGAATTAAAAAATTGGCTTAATATTAGAGTTTGTAACAGTGATTTATTAGTTTGTAACAAATCAGGAAATAGATTAACACAGGCATATGTTAGTAGAATTGTTGAAAATATACTAATAAGTGCAGGAATAAGGAAAGAAAAAAATGGTGCTCATATGTTAAGACATAGTTTTGCAACCCTACTTTACCAAAAACATCATGATTTGATATTAGTTCAAGAAGCTTTAGGTCATGCTGATATTAATACTTCAAGAATTTATACACACTTTGACAAGGAAAGATTAAAAGCAACAATTGATTTGATGAGTTGACATTTATCGAATACTAAATTATAATTAAACTACTAAAATAAGAAATAAAAAGGAAGAAAAATGGAAGCTTTAATTGTTGTGGCTCATGGAAGTAAAGTAGAAAGTTCTAATAATGAAATTAAAAGAATTGTTGACAAAATAAAAGAAAATTTAAAAGATGAACAATTAGATGTTTTTTATGCATTTTTAGAACTAGCAGAACCATCAATTTTTGTTTCTATAAATAAAGCTATTACACATGGATGTAAGGTTATAAAAGTATTTCCATATTTTCTAGCAGCAGGAAAACATGTAAAAGAAGATATTCCAGCAGAAATAAAAAAATTTAAAAAAAGATATCCTGAAATAGAATTTATATTATTACCACATATTGGTGAGTGTAAAGGTATAGAAAATTTAATATTATCTAATATTTAATCTCTATAAATTATACCTACCAAAGAGTTTGAGTACTATCATCATTCATTAGAAGTACTTCTAAATAGATATTTTTACTATAGTCAATGTATAAGTTATAATCCCCTATTGAAATTGATTCTTCCACATCTCTTTTGTTAAAATACATTTCATCAGAACTATCACAAAAGCTCGATAAATAGTATTCTACAAGGGAAGGTGCCATATTATCTATAGCCCCTTCTAACAAATCAAAATCTTGAACTCCAAATATATTATACAAGGAATCTTTATTTACTAAAGTAATCATTTTTTACTTAGCTTTTTAGTGATTAAATCCATTTAACAATGATGCCATTCTATTTAAATCAATCTTATTACTACTACTTACATCTTCCTCTTCTTTTTTCAAAACATTTTGAGGAGCAACAGGTGTTGAAGAACTTGAATTATTTAAAGGAGTACTTTCTAAAACTAGCACGTCATCTTTCTTATCTTCATTCTTTTCTTTTTCAGAAGCTGTTGGAGTAGAATTACTTGAAGAATTACTATTATCTGAAGCTTTTCTATTTAATATACTTTCAATTTTACCTAACATAGTACTAATGTTTGATCTATCTTCTTGCGTATGATTTTTAAATTCATCAACATTTTTCTCTAAATCTTCTTTAGCACCTTCTAGTTCTAATACTTCATCTTCTAACTCATTAATTCTAAGTTTTAAATTACTATTATCTTCTTGAAGCTCTTCGTATGCCTTAATTAAAGTACTTAAAGCGTTATTTAATTTCGTAATTGTTTCTGCATTTGTCATGATTATCAAATCCTTGTTGGTATTGTTATTATTATCGTATTATTGCAAAATTTAGCTAATAATTCCATCAATTTTTAATAAAGAATCAACACTTGGCTCTCTTTGTGCAAAATCGAAAAATAATTTGTCCATATCATATGAACCACCTTGGCTTAAAATAGTATCTCTATATTTTATTCCTAGTTCTTTATTGAAGATATTTCCTGAATCAATAAACATATAAAAAGCATCTGCACTTAGTACTTCAGCCCATTTATACGAGTAATATCCAGCTGCATATCCACCTGAGAAGATATGAGAGAATCCATTTTGAAACTTATTATATGAAGGTGGAATCATAGCTGAGAACTCTTCTCTAATTCCATCAAGTAAATTTTGTACTTCATCTTCTGTTTTGTATAACTTTTGATATAGCTTAAAATCAAACAATGCAAATTCTACTTGTCTAACTGTAAATAATGAAGATTGGAAATTTTTTGCTTTTATAATTTTTTCTATTGCAACATCATCTAGAACTTCTTTTGTTTTATAATGTTTTGCAAATAATTTTAAAACATCTTTATCATAAGAGAAGTATTCTAAAAATTGTGATGGAAACTCAACTGTATCCCAAGCAACTCCAGAAATTCCACTTACAAATGGTTCTTCTACCTTACTTAATAAATGATGTAATGCATGTCCCATTTCATGAAATAGTGTAACAACATCAGAATGTCTTAATAATGAAGCAGTATCTTTTGTAGATTGAGGAAAATTTCCTACTATATATGCTGTTGGAAGTTTTATTTCTCCATCAGAAGTTTTATAGTGAGAATGCCAGTTATTCATCCAAGCACCACCACGTTTATCTTTTCTAGCCTCTAAATCAATATAAATTCTAGCCATTGTTTTATCATTTTCACTTAAATCATAAACTCTAACTTTTTCATCCCAAGAAGGAACATCTACTTTTGTAAATTTAATATTAAACATTTGATGCAAGAAATCAAAGAATCCATTAAGAACTGATTCTTGTTCAAAATAAGGTCTATAATACTCTTCATCTAAATCATATTGAGCTTTTTTTAATTTTTCAGAATAATAAGACATATCACTTGATCTAAAATCAATTATTCCATCTTTTATAGCTAATTCTTTTATTTCATTTAATTCTTCTTTTGCTCTAACTTTTGCTTTTTCACCTAGTTCTTCTAAAAATGTAATAACATCTTCTTCTTTAGAAGCCATTTTTGTAGCAAGTGAATATTGTGCATAAGAATTAAAACCTAAGATTTTAGATTTTTCATTTTTTAAAGCTAAAAGCTCTTCTATTATTTTTCCATTTTGAGGAGCTCTTGTGCAATATCCCTTATAAAGCTCTTCTCTTTTTTCTCTTGAAGTTCCATACGTTATATATGCAGAATAAGAGGGCGCTTGAAGTGTAAATTTATATTTAGTAATTCCATCTTCTTCAAATTTTGCTAATTCTAAATCAGAAGCAGGAATTTCTTTTACATCTTCAAAGTTATCAATTATCATTTCAAATTCATTTGTTGCATTTAAAAGATTTAGAGAAAACTTATGAGATAGTTCACTAAGTCTTAAACTTATCTCTTCTAATCTTTTCTTTTTGTTATTATCTAGGTGGCAACCTGATAATTTAAAGTCTCTTATTTCATTTTCTAATACTTTATTTTGTATATCAGTTAAACTACTTTTTTCTTTAGACTGTATATCTTTTAAAGCTAGATAAATATTCTCATTTTGAGAAATATCTGTATCGTATTTTGATACAACGGGCATACACTCTTCATATACTTTTGTTGTTATTTCTGAATTCTTTACAGAGTCAATATGGAAGATTGGAGTTAAAAATTCACTAGTTTTCTCCCCTATTTCTTGAAATGGTAAAACAAAATTTTTATAAGTTTTATTTTCTATTTTTAATAATTCATTAATTTCTTCTCTATTTTCATTTAATAAATTTTCAACTAATTCCTTTGAATTTTCTAAATTTTCTAAATTAAATTCTTTAAACATTTTTATTCCTTTTTTTAATTTCTTTATTTTTTAAACTTTAAACTTTAGAGTAAAGCCCCTATCAAATTTTTCATAATCTTTGTAAAAATTATATGTGTCAATATTAAATTCTTTAAAATAGTTTTCTAAAGGTGCTTTTTGATCATAACCCATTTCACAAAGTAAATAAGGGATTTTTTTACTATTTGTATCTTTTATAATATCTTTTAATAACTCATCTCCAATATTTCCACCAAATAAAGCATTTGAGGGTTCGTATTTTACATTTGTTGGAAGTTTATAATCATTTGCAATATATGGAGGATTTGAGATAGTCATAAAAATATCATCTTCATTTACATTTTCATATAAATTACTTAATCTAAACTCTATTTTATTTTCAACACCATGTTTTATGGCATTTTCTTTTGCTAGTTCTATTGCTTTTTCATTAATATCTACTGCAATGATTTTTATATTTTCAATTAACATTGCAAGCATTACAGATATTATTCCACTTCCTGTCCCTATTTCTAACATTTTTATAGTTTCTTTTTTATCTTTTAGAATTTCAAGGGCATTTTCTACTAATATTTCAGTTTCTGGTCTTGGTATTAAAACCCCTGGTTTTACTATAAACATCTCTCCATAAAATGAAGCCTTATTTATAATGTATTCTATTGGATAATTTGTAGCTCTTTTTTTAACTAATACTTCTAGCTCTTTTTCTTTTGTAAACTCTTCGTTATAGTTTAAATGAAGCCATATTGTATTTTTTCCTAAAAGGTGTAACATCAATATTTCAACCTCTTTTGCTGGAATATGAGTTACTTGTTTTAGTTCATTTGTATATTTTCTTATAGTGTCTTTTATAGTCATTATTTTATTTACCTTTTAAAAGTGTTGATTATATTATAAAGTTTATTAAGATGATTAATCTAAAATATATAATGCAATTTCATCTGATAATAGAAAATTTTTATTGAAAATTCTTTCATTTTCCATGTAAAGTTTATCACCTTCTATTAAATCATCTACTTTTTTCATCTCTTTTTCATCAAAAAGTGATTTTTCTACACCATTTAAAGACCTAAAACCAAGTAGTATTTTTTCTGTTTTAATATCATCTAAACTTATATCTTCTCTCTCATTTATTAAAGGATTTTTTATATATTCTTCAATACCTTTAGATGGGTAATATCTTTGATTTTTAACATATCCAACAGCACCTGCGCCTACTCCTAAATACTCTTTATGTTGCCAATATCCATAGTTATGTTTTGACTCAGAAACTTTGTTTTTTGCAAAATTTGAAATCTCATATTGATGAAAACCTTTGTTATTTATATAGTCAAATATTTCATATGATAACTCTTCATCATCAATTTTCACGCTAGATCTATCAAAGAATTTTGTACCTTCTTCTATAGTTAAAGAGTAAGCACTAAGATGAGTAATAGGAAGAGAAAAAGCCATGTCAAAATCTTTTTTCATACTCTCTAAAGTATCATTTTGTACTCCATATATAATATCGCAATTAATCCCTTTAAATCCTATTTCATTAGCATTTTGTATAGCAGTAATAGCACTATTACTACTATGCGCTCGACCTAGGAATTTAAGCTTTGCTGTATCAAAACTTTGCACACCAAAACTAACACGATTAACTCCTAATTTATTCATACTTTCAAGCCATTCATATGAGGCTGAATTAGGATTTGCTTCGGTTGTTATTTCTGCATCTTTTTCTAAATGCGGTTTTATTATTTCAAAAATTTCTTCATATTCAAAAGCCTTAATAGTTGAAGGAGTTCCCCCACCTATAAAAACAGTTTCAATCTTTTTATTATCTTTAATAATATAATTTTCTATGTCATTTCTTAGTTGTATTTTTAATGCATTCATATATTCATGTTTTAAGTGAAATCTATCTGTATATGAATTAAATGCGCAGTAAAAACATTTACTGTCACAAAAGGGAATATGTATATATAAAAGCAATTTTTAATCCTAGTTTTTGTAAAATATCTGGCTAATTATAAGGGAAAATATATTTATGACTGATAAAACTAAAATAACAATTAATAACGAGACGAAAAAATTTAGACCTAATGTAGCAGCAATTGTATTATCAGCAAAATATCCTCATACATGTGAAATATTTATTGCATCAAGAACTGATGTAGAAAATGCTTGGCAATTTCCACAAGGTGGAATTGACGAGGGTGAAACTGCGAAGGAAGCACTTTTTAGAGAACTAGAAGAAGAAATCGGTACAAAGGAAATAGAAATTATTGCTGAATACCCAAGATGGGTTTCATATGAATTTCCTCCTGCCATTGCAAAAAGGATGTATCCTTACGATGGTCAAAGACAAAAATACTATTTAGTAAAATTGAAAAAAGGCGCTAGAGTGAATATAAACACAGAGCTTCCTGAATTTAGCGAATATAAGTTTGTGCCTACTAAAAATATTTATGATTATATAACTTTCTTCAAAAGAACTGTTTACAAACAAGTTTTACAATATTTTAAAACTGAAGGTTATATTTAAAAAGGATAAAAAATTAGATGTTAAAAGTACTTAAGTTTGGTGGAACAAGTGTTGGTACACTTGATAGAATTCAAAATGTTGCAAATATCATTAAAAAAATTAAAGACGAAGGTCATGATGTAATTGCTGTTGTTTCTGCGATGAGTGGTGAAACTAATAAGTTGATTGAATATGCTGAGTATTATTCAAAAACTCCAAAGTTAGATGAAATTGATATGTTATTAAGCTCAGGGGAGAGAGTAACTTCTGCGCTTTTATCAATTGCATTAAATGAAATGGGTTTAAAAGCTATGTCTATGAGTGGTAGACAAGCAGGAATTACCACTGATAGTGCACATACAAAAGCTAGAATTGAATCAATTGATACAACAGAAATGAAAAAAGCAATTAACGACGGTAACATTATAATTGTTGCTGGTTTTCAAGGTGTTGTTCAAGATACACTAAGAGTTTCAACTCTTGGTCGTGGTGGGAGTGATTTAACAGCTGTAGCAATTGCAGGAGCTATTGAAGCTGATGTTTGTGAAATATATACTGATGTTGATGGTATTTATACAACCGACCCTAGAATTGAACCAAAAGCAAAAAAACTAGAAAAAATATCTTATGATGAAATGTTAGAATTAGCATCATTGGGTGCAAAAGTATTACAAAATAGATCAGTTGAAATGGCAAAAAAATTAAATGTAAATTTAGTATCAAGAAGCAGCTTTACGCCAGAAGTTGAAGGTACATTAATAACAAAGGAAGAAAATATTATGGAAAAACCAGTTGTAAGTGGAATCGCTTTAGATAAAAATCAAGTAAGAGTTGGTATGTATGGAGTTACTGATAAACCAGGAATTGCAGCAGCTATTTTTACTTCACTTGCAGATGAAAACATAAATGTTGATATGATAGTTCAAACAGTTGGTGTTGATGGTAAAACTGATTTAGATTTTACTATTCCTACAACTGATTTATTAATTTGTAAAAACGTTATGGAGAAATTTAAAAAAGATACTGAAAATATTGATTACAATGAAGCAATTTGTAAAGTATCAATTGTAGGTGTTGGTATGAAATCTCACACAGGTGTTGCTTCAAAAGCATTTACTGCAATGGCAAATGAAAATATTAATATCAGAATTATTTCAACAAGTGAAATTAAAATTTCTATGATTGTTGATTTAAAATACGCAGAATTAGCAGTTCGAGCTTTACACGACGCTTACGATTTGGATAAATAATAGTGCAAGAATTTTTAAATTGGACAGTTGATACAATCAGGGAAGATAGACTTATCTCTCCTTGGTTGGAGGAAAAAAAATATGAATGGACTCCATTAGTTTCTAAAAATATCTATAATCTACTAGAAAGAGGTTTCTCTATAATAGTTGTTACAGATAAAGAAAGAGAATGGTTTTTAGAGTATATTTTAGGAAATATCAATTCAACAAAATTAAATAGACCATTTTTACCATTTTATGATTTTAAATCTTTTTATAGATATATGGATACAGTAAAATCTGATGAAGATATAGCATATATAAAAGATATGTTAAGTATTTCATTTCCAAATGGATATTGTTTTTGGTACATAGGAAGAAGTCAAGATGTACGAGCCATTATTCCAAAAGTTTTAAAACACTCTTTTTTATGGTTATTTGATGAAGAAAAACAAGATGCTTTTAATTTAAAATCGAATGATGAGGCCCTAGATATGAAACTTTTACAAATGTTTAGATTATATAATAAATCAGTAAGTGCGTCTTTATTTGCTGAAATAAATGTGGAAAATTAATTTGTTGAATTTTATTGATCATTCTTGTATTTTAATAGTAAATGATGTTGAATTAACACTTAGTGAATTAATTCCAAAATATCCTTTGCACTCAACAAGAATTATAAAAAATGAAGAAAAAGATGAATTTCAAATTACACAAGCAAATCTTGCAATAAAAGAGGCATATATAGCTTCAAATGATATAAAATATATATTTTTATGTGGTGCTACTTTTAGAAAAGAAGCTCAAAACTCTTTATTAAAAGTTTTAGAAGAACCTCCTAGAAATGTAGTATTTATTATAATTACAAACTCTAAAACATCCATGTTACCTACGATTTATTCAAGATTACCATATAAGTATCTTAAAAAATCTCTTTTAAAAAATGAGTCATTATTAAATATAAATAAATTAGATTTAAAAGATATTTATAATTTTTTAAAAGAAAATCAAAAGATTTCTAAAAATGAAGCAAAAGATATTGTTGAATCAATTTTATTAAAAGTAAATAATCAAAAAATAAAGTTATCACATAAAGAACTAGATTTCTTTTCAAAATCTATAAAATTATTAGAGTTAAACTCTAGACCTATAAATGTGTTAACAACCCTGCTTTTATTTCTTGCTAACCAAAAAAACAAACACTAAAAAGGTTTTATATGCAAAATTGTAAAACAAAAATAATGGGTGTTTTAAATGCAAATGAAGATTCTTTTTTCAAAAATAGTAGATTTGATAATTCGCAAGCCTCTTTTTTAATAGAAAAAATGATTGAAGATGGTGCTAATATAATAGATATTGGCGCCGTTTCAAGTAAACCTGGAAGTATTGCTGTTGATGAAAATATAGAATTGTCTCGAATAAAAGATATTGTAGATACTATCTATCAAAATAAATATTATGAAAAAGTTGATTTCTCAATAGATTCTTATACTCCAAAAGTTTTAGATTATGTTTTAAACAAGGGTTTTAAAATTGTAAATGATATTACAGGTTTACAAAATGACGAAGTTTGTAAAATCGCAGCTTCTTATGATGCAAAAGTTGTAATTATGCATATGCAAAACAATCCTAAAAACATGCAAAATAATCCTTCTTATACAAATGTTATATTTGAAATTAATGACTACTTTTCTAAACAAATTGAAAAAGCAAAAAGTTTTGGAATACATGATATTGTTTTAGATGTGGGAATTGGATTTGGCAAAAACTTAGAACATAACTTAACTCTAATTAAAAAACTAAACTATTTCTCTCTTTTTGGATACGAACTTTTAATTGGAGCTAGTAGAAAATCTATGATTAACATGATAGTACCTTCCGTTGTGGAAGATAGACTACCTGGAACAATAGCTATTCATTTAGAATCTATTAGAAATGGTGCTTCTATTATTCGATGTCATGACGTAAAAGAGCACTTTCAAGCAATAAAAGTTTTTGAAGCTATTAATAATATAAACTAAAAAGTAAAATACATGAGATACTAAATTTATAGTATCTCATGCAAAGTATTTGCTTTTTTCATCCAATTTTGAAGTTCATCATAATTTTCATCTTCTATTAATTTTCTAGCATCTTTTAAATGTTTTTCAAATAAATCCATTGAATCAAGAAGATTCTTTTTATTTTGTTTGAAAATATCACTCCACATTATCGGACTTGATTTTGCAATTCTACTCATATCTTTAAATCCACCAGCAGCAAGAGCAATAATAGATTTTGGATCTTCATGGCCCATTACCGTATTTGCTAAAGAAAAAGAGATAAGATGTGGTAAATGAGACATATAACACGCATGAATATCATGTCTAGAACTATTCATAACAACTATTCTCATTCCAATTGCTTGAAATATTTCATAAGCTCTATTAATATGTACTTCTGTATTGTCTTCTAAATCACATAAAACAACAGTTTTACCTTCATACAAATCATCAATAGCAGCTTTTGGACCTGATTTCTCTGTTCCTGTCATTGGATGAGCTGCTATAAAGTTTTTTCTTATTTTTTCTGGTATATTTTTAACTATGTACTCTTTTGTTGAGCCCATATCAATAATAGTTGTATTTTCATCTATATCCAAAAAGTTTGGAAACATAGAGATTATTGCATCAACTGGAATTGCTAGAATAATAACATCTGAAACTTTTTTTAATGTTTCTAAATCAACTAATTCATCAACTAAATTCAACTCTAAAATATCTTTTTTATTTTTTTCACTATTTGTAAAACCATAAACTTTTTTTGCAATACCATATCTTTTTACAGCCTTTGCTAAAGAACCTCCCATTAGTCCTAAACCAATAATACCTATATTCAAAATACAACCTTCTAATAAATTAATATATGAGATTATATCTTAATATTTATATAAAGAATATTTAGCTATATTATTGCACCTATAATGAAATTAAGGATAGTTGTGAAAAATAAAGTAGTACTATTTTCTTTGGCTTGTGCAACAGCACTAAGCGCAGATGCAATAAAATCTATAGAATATAAAGATGTGAATAAAATCTCACCACAAATTTTGAATGAAACATTAAATATGCAAGTTGGTGATGAGCTTGATGAGAATAAGTTAAATGAAGCTCTAATAAAGCTTTATCAATATGGTTATTTTGATGATATCCAAGTAATAAACGAACGTGGAAATTTAAAATTAATATTTACAGAAAAACCTTCAATCGCAAGTGTTGAAATAAAAGGTTATAAAACAAGAAGTGAAGACATTGATAATCTTAAAACTGTACTAAAACTGAAAAAAGGTTCAATGTATACAGAAAAGAAAGTTAAAGAAGCAAAAGATAAACTTCTTTCAATGTTAGAAAGTGAAGGTTTTATAAATTCAGTTGTTGAAACAGAAATTGAAAAAATAAATGAACAATCTTTAAAACTTACATTTAATGTAAATAAAGGTGATGAAATCATTATAAAAAAAGCAAATTATCATGGTTCTGATAATTTAGAACAAGATGATTTTGATCTTGTTACAGCTAATAAAGAGATTGAATTTGCTTCTTGGTGGTTTGGTCAAAATGATGGTGAAGTTAAAATTGATCAGTTAAAATACGATGCAAGAAGAATTAATGATTTATATTTTGAAAAAGGTTATTTGGATGCTCAAGTTAAAGAACCATTTTTAGATATTGATTTTGCATCTAATCAAGCTAATTTAGATTTCTTTATCACAGAAGGAAATAGATATACAACTAATGATATTAAAATATATTTAGATTCATCTATTGTTGATCTTGCAACTATTTATCCTGAATTAGAATTAATTGTTGGTAATAGTTTTAATATTAAAAAATTAAGAGCTGACCAAGATTATATTAAAACACAAGTTGCTGATAAAGGTTATGCTTTTGCAGATGTTAGATTTGATCTAAAAAAAGATGAAGCTAATTCAAAAGTTGATGTAATTTTCAATGTAATTCCAGGTAAAAAAGTTTATATAAATGATGTAAAAATAGCTGGAAATGCAAGAACACTTGATAGAGTAGTTAGAAGAGATGTTTATTTAGCTCCAGGAGATTTATATAATCTAACTGATTTTAGAGATTCAACTAAAAAATTAAAAAGATCAAGTTATTTTGAAAATGTAGTTATTGAAGAAAAAAGAATTGCTGATGATAAAATGGATATCGTTGTAAGAGTAACAGAAGCAGCAACAGGTTCAATTATGCTTGGTGGAGGATACGGTTCATACGATAAAGTAATGGTTAGTGGATCAGTTTCAGATAAAAATATCTTTGGTTCTGGTTTATCTTTAGGAATAAGTGCTGATATTTCAGCTAATTCAAGTGATTTTACACTAAGTTTAAAAAATCCAGCTATTAATGATAGTAACTATAATGGTGAAGTTGAAATCCATAATAGTGATGTTGATATTGATAGAGATTATTATGATTCAACTATTTCTACAAAAGGTTTCTCTGTTTCTTTAGGAAGACAATTAGTTAGAGATTTATATGCTGGTGCTAAATATAAATTAGATTTTGTTAGTGAAGACTATGATTATGATGATGATTTCAAAACAACATATGATGCGCAAGATGACACCTTTAAAGAAACACATAAATTATATGAAAATACAGAATATGTTTCAAGTTCTATCACACCTTATTTAAACTTCGATAATACAGATGATTTTTATAATCCAAGAGAAGGTGTAAAAGCTGGAACATCACTTGAGTATGCAGGAGTTGGTGGAGATTCTAAATATTATAAATCAAGTTCTTATGCAAAATATTTCTATTCATTAGAAGATTTAACAGAATTAGACTGGATTTTAAGACTAAAAACTCAAATGAAAATTTTAGTTGATAATGGTCAAATTAATCAAGGAGACTCTTTATACCTAGGTGGTGCAAAAAGTTTAAGAGGATATAGTTCTTACGCATTCCCAACAAGTACAGATGGATATAAAATAAATCCTTATAAACAAATGTGGGCAAATTCTGTTGAGATGAGTTTCCCTTTAATTCCAAGTGCAAAAATGAGATGGGGATTATTTTATGACTATGGTATGATTGGTGAAGATTCATTCTCTGAAATAAAAAGATCAGGTACAGGAGCACTTCTAGAGTGGATTTCTCCTATGGGACCATTACAATTGATATTCGCTCATGCTCTTGATGCTGAAGCTGGTGATGATACATCATCATTTGAATTCTCTTTGGGTTCAAGTTTTTAATGGTATAAAAATATGACTAAAAAAATTGACGTAGATTTAAAAAAAAGATTAACAAATGAAGATGCATTACATTTAATAAAGAATGCATCTTTATTGGATCTTGGGAAAATGGCAAGTGAAAAAAAAGCTGAATTACATCCTGATAAAATAACATCTTTTATAGTTGATAGAAATATCAACTATACAAATGTTTGTTGGGTTGATTGTAAGTTTTGCGCATTTTATAGACATGGTCGAGACGAAGATTCTTATGTTTTAAAATTTGATGAAATTGATCAGAAAATTGATGAATTATTGGAAATTGGTGGAACTCAAATACTTTTTCAAGGTGGAGTTCATCCAAAACTAAAAATTGATTATTATGAAGAATTAGTTTCTCATATTCATGAAAAATATCCTCAAATCACAATTCATGGTTTTTCTGCAATTGAGATTAAATATATCGCAAAAGTTTCTAAAATTGAAATTATTGAAGTTCTAAAAAGATTACAAGATAAAGGTTTAAGCTCAATTCCAGGAGCTGGAGCTGAAATTTTAAGTGATAGAGTAAGAGATATTATTGCTCCTAATAAAATGGATAGCTTAGAATGGATTGAAGTTCATGAATTAGCTCACTCAATTGGTATGAAAACAACAGCTACTATGATGTTTGGGACTGTTGAAACAGATGAAGAGATAATCGAACATTGGGAGCTTTTAAGAAAACTGCAAGATAAAACAGGTGGATTTAGAGCCTTTATTATGTGGTCTTTTCAAGGATCAAATACTCAATTAAAAGCAGAAATACCAGATATTCAACCTCAATCATCAAATAGATATTTAAGATTATTAGCAGTTTCTAGACTTTATTTGGATAATTTTGCAAATATGCAAAGTTCATGGGTAACACAAGGTTCTTATATTGGTCAATTAGCTTTAAAATTTGGAGCAAATGATCTTGGAAGTACAATGATGGAAGAAAATGTTGTAAAAGCAGCAGGTGCTGAAAATAGAATGAATAAAGAAGAGATGATAAGACTTATTAAAGATATAGGTGAAAATCCTGCAAAAAGAAATACAGCTTATGAGATACTAGAAAGGTTCTAATTTTGTTTAAAATAAAAAATAATTTTTTAATCATATTAGCAATATTACAAGGGAGTTTAATGGGTGCTACTATAAAGCATATTGATGTAAAAGGTATTCAAGTACCAATAATTTTTGAAGAACAGAAAAGTTTACCAATTTTAAATTTACAATTGGTTTTTCAAAACTCTGGATATATTCAAGATAAAGACAAAAGTGGCTTAGTAAGTCTATCTTCAAAACTTTTAAATGAAGGAACAAAAGAACTTGGAGCTACTGCATTTGCTCAAGAATTAGAAGAAAATGCTATTTCTTTAACAACTTCAAATGGATTTGAAACTTTTGTTATTGAATTATCAAATTTAAAAGAGCAATCAAACAAAGGTCTTAGCCTTTTAACAGATCTTTTAAAATCTCCAAATTTTTCACAAGATACCTTAGATAAGTTAAAAACTATTCAAAATGGTTCTTTAAAAAGAAAAGAGAATGATTTTGATTATGTTGCACAAAATCAATTAAAATCTGTTCTTTTTGCAGGAACTGCACTTGAAAATCCATCTTCTGGAACTATTGAAACTACTTCAAAGATTCAGTTAAAAGATATTGAAAATTTTATTACTAATACAATTTCATTAAGTAACTTAATTATTGTTGCAGGTGGAGATTTTGAAGAAGAAGAGTTTGAAAAATTCATTAAACCATTTTTAGAAACTTTAAAAGTTGGTCAAAAAAATGAATTTCAAAAAATAAATTTTATATCAAAGAATGATGAAAAAACTTTAATAAAAGATACAGAACAAGCATATATCTATTTTGGAAGCTCATTTAATGCTGATTCAAAAGATGAAGAAAATTACAAAGCAAAAGTTGCATCATTTATTTTAGGTGGTTCAGGTTTTGGTTCAAGACTTATGGAAGAAATAAGAGTAAAAAGAGGATTAGCATATAGTGCTTATGGTTCTATTTCTATAAATAAATCTCATACTTATTTTAATGGTTATTTACAAACAAAAAATGAAAGTGCTAATGAAGCTAAAGATTTAGTAAAACAATTAGTAGCTCAATTTGTAAAAGATGGTGTTACACAAGAAGAATTAACTGCTGCTAAAAACTTTTTAACAGGAAGTGAACCTTTAAGAAGTGAAACATTAAGTCAAAGATTAAATAGTGCGTTCACTTTGTATTATAGAGGTTTAGAACAAGATTATTCTAAAAAAGAGTTAGAAAAAATTCAAAATTTAAAATTAGAAGATTTAAATTCTTATATAAAATCTCATAATGAAATTAACAATTTAACATTCTCAATAGTAAGGAAATAATTTGTTAAGATTTGCCCCAAGTCCAATAGAAGATATGAATATTGGTAACCTAAGGGTTGCTATTTTTAATTATATTGTATCAAAACAATTAAATGAAGATTTAGTTATTAGAATAGAAGATATTGATGCAGAAAAAATCATTGAAGGTAAAGATAAAGAGATTATAGAAATCTTAAATCTTTTTTCAATAGAGTATAAATATATTGCACATCAAAGTGATTCATTAAAATATCATCAAAAGATTGCACTTCAACTAATGAGTCAAAAAAAAGCATTTGCTTGTTTTTGTTCTGATAATAAATTAGAAGAATTAAAAGAAGAAGCACAAGCAGAAGGAAAACCTTTTGCATATGATGGTTTTTGTGAAACTTTATCAGATGAAACAGTTTTAAATACAAATGCACCTTTTACTGTTAGAATTAAAAAACCAGAATCAAATATTAAATTTACTGATTTATTAAGAGGCAATTTTGATTATACTCCTTTAGAAGTAGATTCATTTGTTATTTTAAATCAAGGGAAAAAACCAACTTATAATTATGCATGTGCAATTGATGATATGATTATGGATATTTCTATGGTAATTAGGGATGAAAAACATATTTCAAATACTGCAAAACAAATACATGTTAGAAATTCTTTATCTTATACAAAAGAGATAAAATATGTACATTTACCAAGTATTATAAATGAACAAACAAATCTAAATTCAGTAAAATGGCTAATTGACGAAGGTTTTTTACCAAGTGCTATTGCAAATTATTTAGTTCTTTTAGGAAACGAAACACCAAAAGAAATATTTTCTCTAGAAGAAGCTATTTCATGGTTTAAAATAGAAAACATATCAAAGAAAGCTAGTAAATTTGATATTGATAAATTAAAATTTATTAATAAAAAACATCTTGAAACAATTGATGATATGAGACTATCAAAAATACTTGGATTTGCTGATAATGATATTGGGAAACTTGCTAAATTATATTTAAATGAATTTAGTACAATAAAAGAGTTAAAAGAAAATATTACTGCAATTTTTGCAGAAAAAATATCTAGTAAAGATTTTGAAAAAGAGTTTCATAATATAAAAAACTGTTTACAAAAAGCACCCTTCTTTGAAGATTTTGAAAAACTAGAAAAATATGTTGAGCAAGAAACAAATTTAAAAAACAAAGATTTATCTAAGCCTTTAAGATATGTTTTAACAGGTACATATGATGGACCAAATATTTCAGATATTTATCCATTAATTAAAAATTATTTAGGAGAAATAGTAAGATGATAGATGCCTTATTAAGTTCTATATTTACAGTTGTTTTAAGTGTTATATTTTTATATAAATGGGTTATTATTATTTCAGCGATTTTAACTTGGGTTAAACCTGATCCTTATAATCCAATAGTTCAAATGCTTTATAGGCTAACAGAGCCTGCTTATGCACTAATTAGAAAATATATTCCTACAGTTTTTGGTGGAATGGATTTAGCTCCAATTATTTTAATTTTTGCTTTAATCTTTTTAGAAACTTTCTTGAAAAATCTAGCTTTTTAAGAGAATTATGAAAAAAATAATACTTAGTTTAGTTAGTACTGTTTTATTTAATTTATCTGCTAGTGGCAATGTTTCAGCCACTACAGATTTTTTACAAAAAGATTTTAAAGTTACTCTTGATTGGTTAGAAAAAAAACCACAATCATCAGCAAAAGATTTTTTTATTATTCAATATTTAGAACAAGAAGACATCTCTTTTGAAAATGCTAAAACTGCTTATGAAATGGGTAATGGAAGAAATGCAACTTTAAAAAAACTTTTTAATAAAAAATTTCAAACAACTGCGCCCCTTGACTTAAAATGTTATAGAGCCTCAATAGAGCAATTAAAACAAGAAGATTCAAAATGTATAGCTCTTGGCTTATCTTTAAGTGAAGCAACAAAAATTTCAAAAAAAGATTTAAAGTTTTTCATTAGTAAACTTGATCCCTACCCTACTTTAAAAAATGATTTAGAAGTAATTGCTTCTGATGATCCATTTAATGCATTAATAAATTCAGATACAAACAGATTTTCTAGGATTTTCTTTGACACAGGAAGTGATTATAGAGTTAGTACTTTAAATAAGATTATGAATCCTGAATTTATAAATAAAATTTCAAAAGAGAAAGATTTTGAAAGATTTCTAAGATATGTTGTTCATGATGATAAGTTAAAGAATTTACAGAAATCACTAATCTCTTTAAAAGATGATAAAACCTTGGCTCCTCATTTATTGTTTTCATTAGGAATAAATGCTGTAAATAACAATGATATAAGTAGTGCATATAACTTTTTTTACAATGCTTATAATAGATCATATTTAAAAGTAGATAAAGATAAAACTTTGTTTTGGATGTATTTAGTTACTCAAAACAACTCTTTTTTAGTAGAGTTATCAAAAAGTTGGGATACTAGTATTTATACTTTATATGCAAAAGAGTTATTAGATGTGAAAATTGATAATATCGTTTATAACATCGACTTAAAAAATGAAAAAACATCATATGATATTTATGATGCTTTTAAATGGATGGATGTTGTTGAAGATACAAAGAAAAATCTTGATGATGCTAAATTATCAAAATATTATAATCTTTTTACAGATGAAACAACTTTAGCTCACTATGCTTTTGTTTTACAAAGATATAACAAATATCAAGTTCAATACTTTATTACTCCATTTAGAGATATAGTAAAAGATTATGATATTTATAAACAAGTGTTACTTTATTCAATTGCAAGACAAGAGAGTTTATTCATTCCTTCATCAATATCTTTTTCTTCAGCACAAGGTGTGATGCAAATAATGCCATTTTTATCTTTGGATATTGCAAAAAGACTTAAAGAAGATTACAATATCTATGAACAATTTGTTCCCCAAACTAATATAAGATATGGAAGTTTTCATTTAGATTCACTAATGAGTCAGTTTGATAATAATCCTCTTTTTATTGCCTATGCATATAATGGTGGTGCGGGATATACAAGAACTCAACTAAAAAAAGGTTTATTTAAAGAAAAAAATAAATATGAACCTTTTTTAAGTATGGAATTGATTTCTTACGCAGAAACTAGAGAATATGGTAAAAAAGTTTTAGCAAACTATTATATTTATAATAACTATTTAAATAAAGAAAATCCAATTTCTTTATCAACTATCTTTCAAAGTTTAGTGTCGCCTTCTTACTAGAATCTTCACTTGATAGTTCTAAACTTAAATTAGAACTATCATTTTGTGTATCAAATTTAACTAAATAATAATTCGCCCAACTATTTTTATTCATTAAACTTTTAAAATTTTCATTATCTTTTTCTACCTTTTCAAGTAAACTAGCTTCTTTACCATTTAATAGAAGTTTATAGCCATTTGTTTTAATACTTTGAGATTCAACATTTGCAAAATATAAAGAAACTAAAAATACCTCTTTTTTAAAGTTATAAATATTTTTATCAATTTTATTTAAATATGTAGCCCACATAATAGTTTCCACTTCATCAGCTTTTAATATGTCAGCTTTTTTAGTAAATTGAATACTTTTTGTTTCAATATCATCTTTTTTTTCAAAATATTTAAAAGCACTATTTTTTGAAGTACAAGAAGTAAATAAAATTGAAATTAATATTAGAGGTAGAAATTTATGCATTGGTTCTCCAAGTTTTGATTAGTTGGCATTTTACATTAACTATGCTTTAAGGTTAATTTAGGAGACTTGCTAAAATAATTAATAATCACTTCATATATTATTTTATTTTATTTCTTAATTAAATTTTTTTATTCTGTTAAAGTAACTTTCTATGCTGATAAAAAAATAAATCTCTAATGTAAATTAATTTTAACAATCATTTGGATAAAATCCAACTTATGAATAAAAAAAGATTAATAGTAGCCTTTTCAGGTCCTTCAAATAGTGGTAAAACAACAGCTATTGTAAAAGTAGCTAGTATACTACAAGATAATGGTTTTAAAGTTTGTATTGTTAAGCATGATCCAAAGGATAAAGCTGTTTTTGATAGAGAAGGAAAAGACTCCTTCAAATTTTCTCAAACAGGTGCTGATGTTGCAGTGGTAAGTCCTAATAAAACAACTTTATTTAAAAAAAGTACATCAACAATAGATGATATGATTGATTTATTTCAAGACTTCGATTATTTGTTAGTTGAGGGCTTAAAAACTTTAGAATTGCCAAGAATTTCAATTTTTAGAGATAGACTAGATGAAAGCTATTTTAGTATGACTGATGCAATAGCATGTGATGAAACTATTGATAAAAATGAAATACCAGAAAATATAGTAATATTAGACTTAAATAATCCAGAGGAATTAATAAACTGGATAGATAAAAATGCAAAGAGAGTATAACATGCAAGAAATAATTAAAGCAATCGAAGAAGCTAGTATTGAAATAAAAGAATTAATTGAAACAGGTGATACAGGTAAAAGTGATCAAGAAAATTCTACGGGTGATACTCAATTAAAACTTGATATTGCAAGTGATATAATTATTGAACGAATATTTAAGCAATTACCAACTGTAAAAGCTATTGTTTCAGAAGAACAAGAAGATATTATTAATTTAAATGAAAATGGTGAGTACTTAATTGCATACGATCCATTAGATGGTTCTTCTTTAGTTGATGTTAACTTATCTGTTGGTTCTATTTATGGAATTTATAAAAATGAGTTTAATGCTAAAAATATTGTAGCATCTGTTTATGTTGTTTTTGGACCAAGAGTTGAAATGGTAGTAGCAATTGATGATGTTAAAATGTATAGATTAAAACATGGTAAATTTGAATTTATTCAAAATATTGTTTTAAAACAAAAAGGTAATTTAAAAGCACCTGGTTCTACTCAAAGTGCTTGGGCTCCTCACCATAAACAAATGGTTGATGATATTTTCAATGATGGATATAGACTAAGATATAGTGGTGGTATGGTTCCTGATTTACATCAAATATTATTAAAAGGTGGTGGATTATTTTCATATCCAGGAACAACTGATAAACCAAAAGGGAAATTAAGACAATTATTTGAAGTTTTCCCTTTTGCATTAGCTTATGAAAAAGCTGGTGGTGGTGCTATTGATGGACATAAAAGACTTTTAGAAGTAGAAACTACTCATATTCATGATACATCACCATGTTTTTTTGGTTCAAATGAAGAAATAAAAAGAGTATTAGAAGTTTATAAAGCTCATGGATAATCATAATATAGTTATTGATGAATGGGATATTAAACTAGATAAAATGTTGTCTGAATTAAAAACTTGCCAAGAAGAAAAAAGTTTTAAATCTTGTTCTGATTGTGGTGAGTTTTTTGAATGTGAATTAAGAAAGAAATATGTCATTGCCGTTTATGAATCTATGAATAAAGGTGCTGGCGGTGGATTTGAATTTTAATATAATTATAAAAAAGAAAAGAAGGTAAACAATGGAAGAATCTTGTAAAAATGTTTATATAACAACACCAATTTATTATGTAAATGATGTAGCTCACATCGGTCATGCATATACTACAATTATAGCTGACATGCTAGCTAGATACTCAAGATTAACGGGATTAAATACATTTCTTTTAACAGGTACAGATGAACATGGACAAAAAATTGCTCAAAGTGCTGAATTAAGAGGAAAGACTCCTAAAGAATATGCAGATGAAATATCTGGTAAATTTAGAAAACTATGGGATGATTTTGATATCACTTATGATAAATTTATAAGAACTACTGATGTTGAACATAAACTTGGTGTTCAAAAAGCATTTGAGACTATGTATAATAAAGGTGATATTTACAAAGGTGAATACGAAGGTTATTATTGTGTATCATGTGAGACATTCTTTACTGAAAAGCAATTAGTTGATGAACAATTTTGTCCTGATTGTGGAAGACCTACTTCTATTGTAAAAGAAGAGAGTTATTTCTTTAAATTATCAAAATATGAAGATAAATTAATTAAATGGTATGAAGAAAATGAAGACTGTATTTTACCAAGATCAAAGAAAAATGAAATAGTAAACTTTGTAAAAGGTGGATTGAGAGATTTATCAATTTCAAGAACTTCTTTTGATTGGGGTGTTAAACTACCAGAATCAATGAATGAACCAAGACACGTTATGTATGTTTGGTTAGATGCTTTAATGAACTATATTACTGCACTTGGATACGGAACAGATGATGCTAACATGAAATTTTGGCCAGCAAATGTTCATTTAGTAGGAAAAGATATTTTAAGATTCCATGCTATTTATTGGCCAGCATTTTTAATGTCTTTAGAATTACCATTACCAACTCATATTGCTGCTCATGGTTGGTGGACAAGAGATGGTGAGAAAATGTCTAAATCAAAAGGAAATGTTGTAGATCCAAAAGTTGTTGCAGATGCATATGGATTAGACGCATTTAGATACTTCATGCTAAGAGAAGTTCCTTTTGGTCAAGATGGAGATTTTTCACAAAAAGCTTTAATTGATAGAATTAATTCTGATTTAGGAAATGACTTAGGAAATTTATTAAATAGAATTTCAGGAATGAGTGGAAAATATTTTGATTATAAAGTAAGTTCAAAAGATGTGGAAAAATTCCATGCAAAAGAATTAGAAGAAGTTAATGCAGTTTTAGAAAATGTAGAAGCTTATATTTTTAATATGCAAATTAACAAATATTTAGAAGATATTTGGAAAGTATTAACAATAGCAAATAAAGCAATTAATGATTATGAGCCATGGAATTTAATGAAAGATGGCAAAACAGATGAAGCTATGGCATTAGTTGCATTAATTACAAATATTATGGCTAAGGTTGCCCTTCTTTTAGATTCTGTTATGCCAGATAAAATAGGAAAAATAGCAACTTCTTTAGGAATGAAAATAGATACAGTTACTTATAACTCTTTGATAAAAAACAAAAATTTATTAGAAGACACAGTAATTACAAAAGTAGATCAACTTTTCCCAAGAATTGAAGAGGTTTTATTAGAACAACCTGCTTCTTCTGATATCACAAAAACAGAATGTGAATCAAAAAAAGAAGATAAAACACAAACAGTTGAAGATGATAACTTAATTACAATTGATCAATTTTTCCAAACGACTCTAAAAATTGGAACAATTGTTGAAGCAGTTGAAGTTCCAAAATCGGCAAAACTTTTAAGACTTCAAGTTGATTTAGGAGAAGGAAGAAATAGACAAATTTTAGCTGGAATCAAAGAGTATTATTCAGCTGAAGAACTAGTAGGAACACAAGCATGTGTTGTAGCCAACTTAAAACCTGCAAAATTAATGGGAATGTTAAGTGAAGGAATGTTAATGGCTGCAAGGGATGAAAATGGTTTATCATTAATCAGACCACAAGCTAGTAAAAAAGCTGGAACAAAAATAAGCTAGTGCAAATCTCATCTATTTTAGATATTGTTGATGGAAGTTTATTAAACTCTCCATCAATCTCTTTTATTTATTCAATAAAAACAAATTCCCATAAAGTAAAAGAAGGCGATTTATTTATTGCTAAAAATACAAATGAAATCGAATTAGCCATCAAAAATGGAGCTTTTGCAATAATTATTGATACAAATGTACCAATAATAGATAATGAAATTGCATGGATAAAAGTAAAGAATATTGATTTAAGTATAATTAAACTAATTAGATTTAAATTGGCAATAAGAGATATCGAAGCTTTTTATTGTAATAAAACTATCTTTGATTTACTAAAGATTTATTCAACAAACTTCACTAAAAATATTAAACTAATTCCTAATAAATTAGAAAATATATTTAAATATATTGACGAAATTGAAGATAATGACATTTTAATATCTTACGATAAAAATAACCTAGATAGTATTTATCCTAAAAATATAGATTTTAATGATATTGTAAAATTAAACACTATTGATAATTTAATTGAACACTCTTTGTTTGAAACTTCTTTTTCCTATGAAAATATATATTTCTCAAGATTAAAAATTTCAAGCTTATATATTGAAGATTTTCTAAAAGTATTTAATTTTCTTCAACAAAATTTAGATTTATCTAAATTAAAATTGTTCTATAATTTTAAACCTTTATTTCTAGATAGAAATTTAACTTTAGTAGAATTTGGGAAAAGTGATAAATTTATTATTTGTCAAAATAATAAAGATTTGTATAAAGATGAAATTGCATATATGAAAAAACAGTATAAATATGCAAAAACTATTTTTATTACATCTTCATATATTGATTACCTTGATAAAGATGAACAAATAGTTATGAATGATATTGAGCAATTAAAACCCATATTAAGAAAATCTAAATTTAATGGAATCTATATACTAGGTTTTAATTACAAAGAAGTTTATGAATATTTAATCAAATCAGAAAATATAGCAACTCTTTTCTAAACAATATAAATAAAATTAATAAACCATTCCAAAAGAACTAATTACTTTTCCTAATATCTCTAAATCATTTTTATTTAAAATTTGAGATGGATAATCTTTATTATCAGAAATGATATCAAGCTTTCCATCAACCCTTCTTTGTATTCTTTTTACAAATAAACCATGAGTTGTAGTAAAAGCATATATTCCATCTCTTAGGGCATCTTTTTTTGTTTTATCAACAAATATAATGTTATCACTATTAAGTGTAGGTTCCATTGAATCCCCTACTACATTTATAGCATCGATATTTTTTAAATTTTCTTTTCCACCTAACATACTTATAAAATATTCAGGCAATGCCAAAGATTCATAGTTTTCCTCAGCTTCATATGCACCTCCCCCTGCACTAACGGCAACTGAAGGATAATATTTAATCCAATATTTATCCGTTGAATCAACTAATGAACCAGGATTTTGATCATATAAAAGCCAATTTATAGATATCTTTTTTTTAGCACAAAAATTCAATATATTTGAAAATGGAATTTTTCCTCTATTTTTCATTGTTGCAAAATTTGCTTGACTTAATTCAAGTGAAGTAGCAACATCTTTATCAAATACTTTTCCATTTTTCCCATCGGCACTTAATATGTCTTTTAATTTTTCAATAATTTCATCTACTATCAACATAAAATCTCCTTCTTTTGTCTATATTTATAATTATATTACAAAATGAAATATTTTTCAAGTATTATTCATTAATATTATAGAATTTGAAATATATTTAGAAAAAGGATATGTTTTGGCAAAGAAAATCATTAAAAGCAAGAATAATGTTATGAATATTTTAAGAAAAATAGACAGTTTTATTTATGAATTTGGCGATAAAATTCTATAAAGAAAAAAAAACAAAAAAATTTATAAATTTAATTAAATCAGCTAGAAATATAAATGTTAATAAAGCAAATTTTATATATTATTACAATGATAATTACATTTTGTAATCATTTGGAGAATAATATGGAAATAAACTTAATCGCAGAATCAGTAAAGTTCATGTTCTTAGGTATGGGTGTAGTATTTGCATTCCTAACAATAATGATATTTGTACTAAAAGCACAAGGTGCAATTTTGACAAAATATTTTCCAGCAGAAAATAAAGTATCAAATGTAACACCAAAAAGTACAAATAAACAAACAGATAACGCAAAAATAGCAGCAGTAATAGCAGCTGTACAACATCATAAAAATCTAAAGGGTTAAATTATATGTCTAAAAAATATATAGATATCATGGACACTACTTTTAGAGATGGATTCCAATCTGTCTTTGGAGGAAGAGTTTTAATGAATGATTTCTTTCCAGCTGTAGAAGCTGCAAAAGAAGCCGGAATAACTCACTTTGAGTTTGGTGGAGGAGCTAGGTTCCAATCGTTGTTCTTCTATCTGCAAGAGAACGCATTTGAAATGATGGATAAATTTAGGGAAATAGTAGGCCCTGATGCAAACTTACAAACTTTGGCTCGTGGTATTAACACTGTAATGCTAGATACGGGTTCAAGAGAACTAATCGACTTACATGCAAAAATGTTTGCAAAACATGGAACAACAACAATTCGTAACTTTGATGCTTTAAATGATGTTCAAAATCTTGAATATAGTGCAGAATGTATTAAAAAATATGGTCTAAACCATGAAGTAGTAGTTACTTTAATGGACTTGCCTCCAGGTTGCTTTGGTGCTCATGATGTACCTTTCTATGAAAAAACTCTAAGACAAATTCTTGATAGTGGTTTACCATTTGATTCAATCTGCTTTAAAGATGCTTCAGGAACAAGTTCTCCTCAAAAAATCTATGAAACAATACAAATGGCTAGAAATCTAGTTGGATATGATACTCATATTAGACTTCATACCCATGAAACAGCAGGTGTTTCAGTTGCTTGTTATTTAGCTGCACTTGATGCTGGTGCTGATGGTATTGATTTAGCTGCCTCTCCAGTTAGTGGTGGAACTTCTCAACCTGATATCCTAACTATGTTACACGCAGTTAAAGGTAAGAATTATGATTTAGGTGGTTTAGAAATTGAAAAAGTTCTAAAATACCAAGAAACATTAAAACACTGTTTAAAAGATTACTTTATTCCACCAGAAGCTACTCAAGTATCTCCTTTAATTCCTTTCTCTCCAATGCCAGGTGGAGCATTAACTGCTAATACTCAAATGATGAGAGATAATGGAACACTAGATAAATTCCCTGAAGTAATTAAAGCAATGAGAGAAGTAGTTGAGCGTGGTGGATATGGTACATCTGTAACTCCAGTTTCTCAATTTTATTGGCAACAAGCATACGCTAATGTAATGTTTGGTCCTTGGAAACAAATTGCTCCTGGTTATGGAAAAATGGTATTAGGTTACTTTGGTAAAACTCCAGTTCCTGCTGATCCTGAAATTATTGCTCTTGCAGCAGAAAAATTAAAACTAGATCCAACTAGTGAAAATCCTTTAGATATCGCTGATAGAGATGAAAAGAAAAAAATCTCTGTTTGGAAACAAAGATTAGAAATGGAAGGTATAGAAGCTAGTGAAGAGAATATCTTTATTGCTGCTGCTTGTGATGAAAAAGGAATTGCATTCTTAAAAGGTGAATCACCTTTAAATGTTAGAAAAAATGATAATGTTTGTGATAATGATAAAGATTGTAAATTAGGAGAAAAAGATATGGCAAATGCAAGTGGAAACTATACAGTAATAGTTGATGGTCAAAAATTTAATGTAACAATAGCTGAGGGTAATGATGCAAATATTCAAGTAACTCCTGTTTCTAATACAACATCAGCTCCAATGGCAGCTGCACCAGTTGCTGCAAGTACTGCATCTGTATCTTCAAATGGAAATGGAACTGAAGTTCCAGCTGCTGTTAATGGTGCTGTTTGGAAGATCTTAGTAAAAGAAGGTGATATGGTTGAAGCTGATCAACAAATTATGATTCTTGAAGCTATGAAAATGGAAATAGATATTAATGCTCCTGTTGCTGGAAAGATTACTAAAATATTAGTAAATAATACACAATCTGTTGAAGAGGGACAAACATTAGCCATTATTGGTTAATGTTTGAAAAAATATATGAAAAAAAGTATATTAATTTCTTTTCTTCTTATCTTTAGTTTGTTTACAACAAATATCTTTGCTTCACAAAGTGTAGATGTTGTAGAAAATACTACAGAAAAACCAGCATACCATTCAAAAACAATGGGTGAATTAGTAGAATCATTTTATGCTACAACGGGAATAAAAGCATTGCTTCAACCCCAAGCTGGTGTATTAGATTCTCATGGTCATGAAATGTCTTTCTTTGCTCAAGGTGCAGGAAGAATTATTATGATAATAATCTGTTTTTTATTGTTTTATTTAGCAATTAAAAAAGGATTTGAACCATTATTATTAATTCCAATTGGGTTTGGTGGTTTATTAGCAAATATACCAATTGCTAATATGGCAGGACCAGGTGGAATGTTAGGAATTATTTATGATATGGGTATTACAAATCAATTCTTTCCATTATTAATCTTTATGGGTGTAGGAGCTATGACAGACTTTGGTCCACTATTAGCTAATCCAAAAACTGCATTATTGGGTGGTGCTGCTCAATTTGGTATCTTTGGATCATTAGTGGGAGCTGTTGTACTTTCACAATATTTCCCAGGGATTGATTTTACACTAGAACAAGCTGCTGCTATTTCTATTATTGGAGGAGCTGATGGACCAACATCTATTTTTATAGCTTCTAGATTAGCACCTGAATTACTAGGAGCAATTGCAGTTGCTGCATACTCATATATGGCATTAGTACCAATTATACAACCGCCAATTATGAGAGCATTAACTACAATGAATGAAAGAAAAATTAAGATGCCAGCTTCAAGAAAGGTATCAAAATTAGAGAAAATTGTATTCCCATTGGTAGTATTAACTTTAACTATTTTAATACTTCCAGATGCAGCACCATTAATTGGAGCACTATGCTTTGGAAATTTTGCAAAAGAATCAGGAGTTGTTGATAGACTTTCTGATACAATGCAAAATGCATTAATCAATGTTGTAACTATTTTCTTAGGATTAGGTGTTGGTTCAAAACTAGCATCAGAGCAATTCTTAGTAGCAGAGACAATGGGAATTATGATCATAGGTCTTTTAGCGTTCTCAGCAGGTACTGCTATGGGTGTTATAATGGCTAAGTTAATGAATTTAGTTAGCTCAAAAGATAATCAGATAAATCCTTTGATTGGAGCAGCAGGAGTATCAGCTGTACCAATGGCAGCAAGGGTAGTAAGTAAAGAAGGTCAACTTTATGACAAATCGAACATTTTATTAATGCATGCGATGGGTCCTAATGTTGCTGGGGTTATTGGTTCAGCAGTCGCTGCTGGTGTACTTTTATCGATATTTAAATAAAAAATTAACAGGTAGGAAAGTTAAATTATGTCTGAAATTAAAGACTCATTAGGTTTAGAAAACGTTGGAATTATTAAGAGAAATGGAGATGTTGATTCATTAATGCAAGATGCTGTTGCAAATGAAGGTGCAAAAATATCTTCAACTGGTGCATTAATGATAGATACAGGTATTTTTACAGGAAGAAGTCCTAAAGATAAATTTTTTGTAAATCAAGACCCATCTAATAAGTATATTGCTTGGGGAGATATTAATCATAAAGTTTCAAAAGAAGTTTATGAAGATTTATTAAAGACTTCTAAAAAGCAATTAAGTAATAAAGATATATATGTAACTGATGTTTATTGTGGAGCTTCTTTAGATTCTAGAAAATCTGTAAGGTTTATAACTGAAGTTGCTTGGCAAGCGCATTTTATTCAAAATATGTTTATAATGCCTGAAACACAAGAAGAATTAGATAATTTTAAACCAGATTTTACGATTTATAACTCTTGTAAAACTGTTGATATGGCATATGCAAGTCATGGTTTACACTCAGAAGTTTATGTAATATTTAATGTTGAAGAAAATATAGCAATTATTGGTGGAACTTGGTATGCAGGTGAAATGAAAAAAGGTGTTTTCTCAATGATGAATTACTGGCTTCCATTAGAAGGTAAGTTACCTATGCATTGTTCTGCGAATATTGGTGAGAATGGTGATACAGCTTTATTTTTTGGACTTTCAGGAACAGGAAAAACTACACTTTCAACAGATCCAAAAAGAGCTTTAATTGGTGATGATGAGCATGGTTGGGATGACAATGGAGTATTTAACTTCGAAGGTGGTTGTTATGCTAAGGTAATTAATTTAGATGAAAGTTCTGAGCCTGAAATTTTTGGAGCTATTAAAAAAGGCGCTATATTAGAAAATGTAGTTGCTGATGAAAATGGACTGGTTGATTATACTGATAGATCAAAAACTGAAAATACAAGAGTTTCATACCCTTTAAATCATATTGAGAATCATACTCCTGATATGAAAGGTGGACACCCAACTAATATCATATTCTTATGTGCTGATGCATTTGGTGTATTACCTCCTGTATCAAAACTTGATAAACAACAAGCTATGTATTACTTTTTAAGTGGTTATACGGCAAAAGTTGCTGGAACTGAGAGAGGTATTAATGAGCCAATCGCTACTTTCTCTTCGTGTTTTGGAGAAGCATTTTTACCTTTAAACCCTACAGTTTATGCTGAATTATTAGGTAGAAAAATTGATAAACATAATGTTAATGTTTACCTAGTAAACACAGGTTGGACAGGTGGTCCGTACGGTGTTGGAAAAAGAATGAGTATTAAAAATACAAGAGCTTGTATTAATGGAATTTTAGATGGTTCTATTAATAATTCAGAATTTGAAACTTTACCTATATTTAATTTAACTATTCCAAAAACATTAAATGGTGTTGATACAGAAGTATTAAATCCAAGAAATACATGGGAAAATAAAGAGTCTTATGATGAAACTATTAAAAAATTAGCAACTATGTATATTTCTAACTTTAAAAAATACTTAACTTTAGAAAGTGAATATGATTTCACAGCTGCAGGACCAGTTTTATAAGATATAATTCTCCTATAAAAAGTTTATTGTTGAAGGAGTGGATTTTTTCACTCCTTTTTTTAATATAAAATTAGGAGAAAAAGATGAAGTTATCGGTTTTTTTAGAAGAAATTAAAAAGAATCAAGAGGAAGTTGTTTATTACTGTTGTAATCATGTGTTGTCAAAAAAATATAATATCAACGAAGATTCTGTTGATAACGATGTATTAAAAGATTTATTTGTTAATTATGACAATTTCACGAAATCTCTAAATGATAGTGCTGGTATTATATATAAGAAATATGAATCAGAACTAAATGATGTTTATAAAACTATTTGTAAAGCTTTTAATGAAGATGATGATAATGCTTATTTATATAATTATAGATTAGCAAGAATTGTAAATCAAGAGCCTAGACAATTTTTAGATATTGAAGATAAAGACACTCAAGAAACTGTAATTCAAAAATTTGAAGATAAAATCAATGCTATTTTAGAATCAAAATATTATAAAGAAAATGAAGATAAGTTATCTGCTAATCTTATAATTCCTCAAAAAACATTAGAATTAATAAAATCAGCTGCTGGAATTTACTAATTTATAAATAGAGTGTTAAATTAACACTCTATTTGAATTTCTTCTACTATTTCTAAACCAAATCCTTGTAATCCAACAAAGGAATGTTTTCCTCCACTTGTCATTAGTTTAATTTGTTTTATATTTAAAGAATTTAGAATTTGAGCCCCTATTCCATAATCTTTTTGTGATTCTTTATTTCTCATTTCATCATTTAAAAATATTAAAACTCCACCTTTAGCTTGTAGGAAATTTATTGTTTTTAACATTGAATGTAATTTTTCATCATTTAAAAATAAATTTATATCAGCTGTAATTGTATGAAATTTAATAGCACTAATTTCTTTTATTTTCCCAAATACAATTGCAGTATGTACATTCCCTAAATGATCTTTAAACTCTTTTTGTTTAACATCTGATGAAAAGAATTTTTTATCTATACTTGAAATCTCTTCTACAAGTTTTTCATGAGATAATCTATATTCAACTAAATCAGAAATATATACTTGTTTCATATTATGTTTAGCTGCAAAGATATCTAAATCATCACGTCTAGCCATTGTTCCATCTTCTTTCATGATTTCACAAATAACAGCTTCTCCATTAAGGCCAGCTAATTTACATAAATCAATACTTCCTTCTGTATGTCCTGTTCTTACTAATACTCCACCATCTTTTGCAATTAATGGAAATATATGTCCTGGTCGAACTAGTTCTATTGCATTTGAAATTGGATTAGCTAATATTTTGATTGTATCATCTCGTTCTTTTGCACTAATTCCCGTACTTGCATCTGCTGCATCAACTGAAACTGTAAATGCAGTTTCATAAGATGAAGTATTAGAACTAACCATTGGATTTAGTTGTAATCTGTTCGCAGTTTCTTTTGTAACTGATACACAAATTAAACCTTTTGCGTGAGTAGCCATAAAGTTAACTTTTTCAGCACTACTCAAAGGTGCTGCATAAACTAAATCACCTTCATTTTCTCTATCTTCATCATCTAACATAATTACCATGTTACCTTTTTGAATCTCTTTTATTGCTTCTTGTACTCTTTGTATTGCATTCATATTTCTTCTTTATTTGTAATTGTTTTTAATTATATATTTATTATATCAAAAAATCCAAAATTTAATCTAAAAAGCCTTGACAATAGGCACCTATTTAACTATAATTCCACCACTTAAAAGCTTGGAATATCACCAAGTGAAAAATAATAGTTTTTAAACCTTCATTTGAAGTAACTAATCCTTATTATCATTCACAGATATCAAATCGCGGAATAGAGCAGCACGGTAGCTCGTCGGGCTCATAACCCGAAGGTCACAGGTTCAAATCCTGTTTCCGCAACCAAAAAATATTTGCTTTAAAATGTTGTCTTATGTCAAGGTAGCTCAGCTGGTTAGAGCGCTGGTCTCATAAGCCGGAGGTCGAGGGTTCGAGTCCCTCTCTTGACACCATTTTAAAGCAAATATCAACGCTTTTATGCTGGTGTAGCTCAGTTGGCTAGAGCAGCTGATTTGTAATCAGCAGGTCGGGGGTTCGACTCCCTTCACCAGCTCCACTAAAATTCAATCTTTTTTCACAATGTAAAAATAAATTTAGTTTTATAATATAAATTAATGCGTGCGAAACATTAGCTTTACTTTTATTTTTCGGAAATATAACCTTTCCGAAAAATAAAACCTAATCTTTCAAACTAATTATTTGGATTTTCAAAAAATATATAATTTGTTGAATAATCAGAAAATTCAAAATATACTTTCTTTTCATCTAAATCTTTTTTGAATTTAAGTTTTCATCTAGAAAACCGTATCCATATCTATATGGTCTAGCATCTTTTCCATCTGTAGCAATTGCAGTAGAAAGCTTATCAATTGAAATAAACCGTTTTACAAGCTTTTCACCTGCATAAATTTCTAAAACACCATTAACCCCTGTCCAGTTTTGAACATACCTATTTATTTTATTTTGTTTCTCTTCACAAGCACTAAAAAATAGCGTTAAGAATAGTACACTAACTAATATTAATACTTTTTTCATACGAATTTAAACCCCATAAAAACTCCTTGAACTTAAAATCAATATATTATTTTAGCATCAAAAAGTTAATACTCAACTATTCAAATTTAGCTAATAGAATTTCTTCTATTGTATCTACGATTATTTTACAATTTTCAATATTTTGGCCAAAAGGATGTGGTAATGCAAATTTATTGTTATCATTATCGTAGTATTCACCTTTGATATTTTCAAATTTCTTATCTAAGGACATTGCAAGCAGAATATTTGAACCTATTGTTATATCATTTCCAATTATTCCATAGCCTTCTTTTACCATTTTTGTAGCTAATAATGAAGCTGGATTAACTGAAATTATTGATGATACTTTATTTTTTAGCTCTTGGGCTTGAACAATAGTAAACATTGTTAATGCTAGTTTACTTTGAGCATAAGCTTCCCCATGATTTAATAATACTTTGCCCTTAATTGCATCAATATCAACTTTTGCTTGTGCAGCAGAAGAAAGATTAATTATTCTAGAGTCTTTATTAAATAAGGGTAGTAATAATTTTGTTAAGAAATATGGAGCTATTGTATTTACTACAAATCTAATATCAAATCCATCTTTTGTTATTGGACTTGTTGTTTTATAAATACCTGCATTATTAATAATTACATCAATATTTTTATGATTTTTACTTATATTTTCAGCTAAAGTTTTTACCTCTTCTAAATTTGATAAATCAGCACAATAAGTTTTAACTGGTATATTTTTTGAAAACTCATTTAAAGTATCTTCAACTCTTTTTAGTTTTTCTTTATTTCTTCCATGAATCAATACATTATGTCCTAAAGACAGCAAAGTTTTTGCTGTTTCAAAACCTATTCCATCTGTTGAGCCAGTTATTAAAATAGTTTTTTGCATATAATTCCTTTTTACTTGATTCACAAATTTTTTGATTACTTATACCAAGATGTAACAGTATTAATATCTTGTCTAACTTTTTCATGTTTAGGTGCATCTTTTCTGTATCCAAAACAAACCATAACAGCTGCACCATATTCTTGTGTATCAATATCTAATTCATCTCTTAAAAAAGCTTCTGTTAAATCTGCATCAAATCCTTCAATAGGACAAGAGTCTATTCCCATATATGCAGCACCTGTCATCATATTTGCCAATGCAATATAAGTTTGTTTAGTAGACCAATCAAACATAGCTCTTGAATTTTCTAAAATTTTAAAATCTTCTTTTTGAAACTTCTCATAAAAACCAGAATATATTTCTTGTACATCAGCTGGAAATTGTTTTACATCATTCATCATATGTTTTATATATGTACTATCATATTTCATACCCTTCTCTTTTCTAGCTAATATAATCATAAAATGACTAGCAGTTGGAAGTGTTCCTTGTGCTCCCCAAGAAAACTCTTTTAGTTTAGTTCTTAAATTTTCATTTTGAACAACAAGAAATTTCCAAGGTTCAAATCCAAATGAACTAGGACTTAAAATTCCATATTCTAAAACAGTATCAAAATCTTCATCACTAATTTTTTTTGTTGAATCAAACTCTTTTGTTGCATGTCTGAATTTCATTGCTTCTAAAAATTTATTTTCCATATTATTCTCCATTTAATTGTATATTATTTTATTTATGTACATAAAATTACATTACAGTAATTTTTGTTAGTAATAGAATGTTACATTAATTGAACTTAATATTACCTTACAGTATTTTATGTAAGTAATAGTATATTATGTTATCTTATGATATAATTATTCATAAAGGATTAAAATGTATAAAATAAATGAAAAAGAGTATGATTGTTCAGTTGCAGTTACCGTTGATATTTTTAATGATAAGTGGAAACTATCTATTATATGGCACTTATTAGATAATGAGAAAAGATTTAAAGATTTAAATGAGGAAATTCCTGAGATAACTCAAAAAACATTAACTGTAAAATTAAAAGAATTAGAACAAAAAAACATTATACATAGGGAAGTTTTTGCAGTTGTTCCACCAAAAGTTGTTTATTCATTAACACCAGCAGGAGAAAGACTAAGACCTGTATTTAAAGAAATGTTTAACTGGGGAATATCTTACGTTAAAGAGCATGGAAAAATCACAAGTGACCATAAATGCTGTGAAGTACAAATATCTAAGAAGATTGGAATTTCTTAGTAATTAAAGTTCTTAAATTAGATACTTTAATTACCTTCTAGCAAAAGCTTTATATTATTTATATAAGCCTTTTTCTTTCATTTCCGTAATACTTTTTTCATACATATCAACAACTACTTCTTGAGCATTTACCCATTTTGTAAATCGTTGAATTCCCTCTTCAAAGCTAACTTTTGGTGTAAAGGCAAGTTTTGAATGGATTTTTGTTAAATCAGCATAATTGTCTTTTATATCACCTAATCTATAATTACCAGAAATTAAGATTTTAGAATTACTTTTATACTCTTTTACAAGTGTATTTGCTACAGTATTTACATCAATAGCCAGTCCTAGACCTACATTAAATACTTCATAATTTGCTTCATCTTTTTCAATTCCTAAAATTGTAGCATCTACCACATCATCAATATAAACAAAATCACGGCTCTCTTTTCCATCTTCAAAAATATTTATATCATTTCCATTTTTTATACGAGTTGAGAAAATAGAAAGTATTCCTGTATATGGATTACTTAATGACTGCCCTGCTCCATAAACATTTTGGTATCTAAATGCAACCGCTGGAATATTTAATGTTTTTCCCATAACCATAAACATTTGTTCTTGTACTTGTTTAGTGATACCATAAATTGAACTTGGATGAATTTTACTATTTTCATCTGTAGCTAGAAGTTTTACATCTATTCCACAATCTGGACATTTTACAGCAAAATCACTTTTTGCCATATCTTCATCTTTTCTTTCATTTGGATAAACAATTCCACAAGATGAACATTCATATTTTCCCTCACCATATATTGCCCTTGATGAAGCAATTATCATTTTTTTAACACTATGTTTTTCATTTGCTAAAATATCTAAGAAAATTGAAGTACCTTTGATATTAACATCTGTATATTTTTCTATTTCATACATAGATTGCCCAGTTCCAGTTTCAGCAGCAAGATGAACAACAACATCTATATTTTCTAAGGCATTTTTCCAATCATCATAAGAAAGAACAGTTCCTTTTATAAATCTCACTTTATCTTTAATAGAGTTATAAAGTGGTGAGTTTTCAGAATGTATTTGAGGAGAAAGGTTATCTAAAACAGTAATATTATAAGCTTTTTCAATAAGCTTTAAACTAAGATTAGAACCTATAAATCCAGCTCCACCTGTTATTAGTATATTTTTATATTTCATTTGAAAACTCACTTTTGTTAATTAATTTTTGTATTATACCAATCAAATGGCTTTTTTTATATAATTTAGAAGTAATAGAATAATATATTTAAAGATTTTATTAATAGTTTATAAGAAGTAAAATTTTTTAAGAAGACTTGCAAAGCCAAGAATCTTAGCTTTACAAGTAAATTATAGTAAAAAACTATTAAATAGTAATTTCTTTAATATCTGCTATGTTTTTAAATCCTTGGTAAACAAGTCCAATTAGATTTTTTCTATTTGTTTTTATTGCTTCATTTTCATGATTTACAAATACATTTTCAAAGAAGTTATCTAATTGAGTTTTTAAAGAAAATAAAGCTTCTAATTCCTCTTCATAACTTGCATATGTTCTTGAAGATACTTCATTGTATTTTGTAAATAGTTCTGTTTCTTCTTTATTTTCAAATAGTTTATCATCAATAGCTAACTCTTTTGAAGTATCAATATCTTTTATAATATTTGCAACTCTTTTGAATGTTGCAACATACTCTTTAAAGTTATCACTTTGAACTATTGGATTTAATGCACAAAGTTTTTGAGAAACTTTATAAACATCTGTTTCACCACTTGCTAATACAGCTTTTATTACAGTTGGATTTACCTCAAATATTTTAAATAATCTTTCATTAAAAAACTCAATTAAAGCTTTTTTATCCAAGTTTTTATAGTTTGCACTTAATGCATCAATAATTTTTGCTAAATCAATTGCTAATTTATGTTCCATTGCAATTTTTACAATTCCAGCTGCTGCTCTTCTAAGTCCAAATGGATCTTTAGAACCTGTTGGAATTTTGCCAACACTGAATAATCCCATTAAATTATCTAATTTATAAGATAATGCAACAATTGAAGAGAACACATTTGATGGAAGCTCAGAGTCTTCACCATCTGGTAAATACTGCTCTTTAAGTGCTGTATAAACTAACTCATCTTCATTTGCTATTTTTGCATAGTAATATCCCATTAGTCCTTGAAGTTCTGTGAACTCATAAACCATTTCAGACATTAAATCAGCTTTTGAAAGCATTACAGATTTTTGTAATAACTCTTTTTCTTCAACTTTAAAAATATCTGCTAAATAAGATGCAATTTTTGCTTCTCTTTCGCATTTTTCATACATAGATCCAAGACCTTCAACAAATACTAGTTTTTTGAGACCTTCATTTGATAAGCCTTTTTTAATATCATTTTTATAGAAAAACATTGCATCAGCAAGTCTTGGTCTTAATACTTTTTCATTTCCTGAAATTATGTATCCAAAATCTTCTGTTTTTGAATTTGAAACAACAATGAAATTATTTGTTAAGTTTCCATCTTTATAAACAGCAAAATATCTTTGGTGTTCTTTCATAGATGTTACAATTACCTCTTCTGGTAATTCTAAAAACTCAATATCAAATTGACCAATTAAAGCTGTTGGATATTCTGTGATTGCAACAACCTCTTCTAGTAATTCTTTATCAATATCAATTTTTACATTGTGTCTTTGTTCTATATCTTTCATTTGAGAAAGAATTTTTTCTCTTCTTTCATCTGGATATAAAATAACACCATTTTTATCAAGCTTACAGAAGTAATCCCCTGCAAAAGAGTAAGTAAATGGCTCATAAGAAACCATTCTATGAGCAAATGAGAAGTTAGATGATTTTACTCCAAATAGTTCAGCATCAACTATTTCTTCCCCTAAAATAATAGATAAAGATCTAATTGGTCTAATAAAACTATCAGTTCTACTTGCCCATCTCATAGATTTTCCAAAGTTTAAAGAAGCTATGAATTCATTTACCATATTATTTAATAAAGTAGAAGATAAACTACCTTTTACTTCTTGTTTAAAATATAAAACTTCGCCTTTACCTTGGTCCATTTTCCCAATTTCTGAAATATCAACTCCACATTTTTTAGCAAAACCTAAAGCAGCACCTGTAGGCTCTCCATCTCTATAAGCTATTTTAACAGGAGCTCCGAATTGTTCAATTAAAGAATCTTCTTGAGATACTTGGAACTCTCTATGCCATAATACTAATCTTCTTGGTGTATAAAAGAAATCAAAATCACATAAAAGTCTATTTTTTTCTAAAATATCACTCCATTTTTTTTCAATGTTTGGCAATTCATTTAAAAATGGAATTGCTGGTAATTCTTCAACACCAATTTCAATTAATAATGGTTTATTCATTTATTGTTTCTTCCTTCTTTTCAGTATTTCTTTTTTCATTTCCATCAAATTTATCTGTATGTTTTTTTATTTGTTGTCTATTAAAGTTAATAATGAACATTGCAACCATAATTACAAACATAATAAGTATTATTGTATCTAGTATATCTTTCACATTTATCCTAAGTTTTGTATCTAATAAGAGGTCAATAGTTTAACTAAAAATCACTTATTATTAAGTAAATCTGATAAAGTAGAACCGCTATTCATAGTAGGATTTTTAAATAAATCCTCTTTGTTTATATGGCATTCTTTACAAGACGCTAAATTTTTATGCTCTATCCTATTTGATTCAATAAGTTTATTTTGAGAATGGCAAGAAAAACAATCCCCTCCACATTCAGCCATAGCAGCAGGAGTTTTAGTATGACAAGCAATACATGAAGTTAATATTTGGTGATGTTTTTCTTTTATTGATTCTTTTAAAATTGGATGGCAAGCCATACAATCACCACTACACGCATATGAGTATATGCTAAGTATTAGAAGAAAAAAAAGTTTTTTTATCATTTTATTGAATCAAACTTCTGTAAATAATACCATCAATTTCATTTATCGCTATCTCTTCAAATTCATCATTTGAATCAATTATTGCAAGATTTTTAGAATCATACATATAATTATCTGCTATTTTTTGTATTTGACTAGCTAGAGTTTTTTCTGAGATTATATATTTAACGTTCAAATTGTTACAATATATTGCATCTTTTATTGATTTTACAATCACAGCTGATGGTAATTCATTATCACACACATACTTTAATAACTTTTCATCATAAACAAATAGTACAATAGAATTAGCTTTTGTACTATTTATTTGCTCTATGTTTGAAATAAATGAAATTTCTGGAAAAGGTACTAATTTATCTCCAATAAGTATCATTATACTTCCTTACTTATTTAACAAACAATCTTTTGAACAATAAAACTTTCCATTGCTTAAAATTGCTTCTTTTTGAGATATGAAAATTTTACAAGTTGGACATTCAACCATTTCATCTTCTATAATTTCATTTTTCTTATTTTTAATATCTTTTTCTCTATTCTTTTTGAAAAAAAGAATATAAACTAAAAAAAGAACTACAAATATAGCTATTATTTTTAAAAGCATTATTCCCCTTTTATATAAAGATAATTTCTATCTTTTCTATTTACTATTTTATAATCATTAACTTTTGCTACTTCTAACTCTTCATCCAACATACTACCCTTATAAAATAAATATGAGCTATTATCTTTTTTTATATTTGTAGTTATATCTAAAAGTAAAGAAGTATTTGTAACAGCTCTTGAGGTAATTAAATCAACTTGTAAATCTTTAACCTCTTCTACTCTATTACAAAGTACCGTTAAGTTATCAAGTTTTAAACTAGCTTTCACAAAATTTAAAAAAGAAACTCTTTTAATTCTTGGCTCTATTAGATATGATTTTACATCTCTTTGAGCAATTGCTAAAATAAGACCTGGATAACCTGCCCCTGTTCCAATATCTGCAAAACTTTCATATTTATCTATAAATGATAAAGGATAAATAGAATCTAAAATATTTTCTTCAATATCTTCTCTTGAAAGTTTTCCACTAAGATTGTGAACTTTCCCCCATTGTTGTAACAGTCTTATAAAGACATTGCAATCTGCATAAAACTTATCATCAAATTGAAGATTATGTTCTTCTAAGAGTTGTTTTAAAGCCATTAAAGCATGTGTCCCATATGTTCTTTTTTTGTAAATAAATAAGCTTCATTATATTTATTTGATTTTGTAATTGCAGGAATTCGTTCAACTATTTCAACTCCTAAAGATTCAACATATTGTATTTTTTTAGGATTATTTGTAATAAGTTTTAACTTTTTTACACCTAAGTCATTAAAAATATATCCAACTATACTGTAATCCCTATCATCTTCACCAAAACCTAATTCTAAATTTGCTTGAATAGTATTTCTTCCTTGGTCTTGAAGTGCATAGGCATTAACTTTGTTAAGTAAACCTATGTTTCTTCCTTCTTGTCTATGGTAAATTACTAAACCGCCATGTTCAGCAATAAATTTTAGTGATAAATCTAATTGATTTTGGCAATCACACTTTAAACTTCCAAGTGTATCCCCTGTTAGGCATTCTGAGTGTATTCTTACATAAGGTGCATCAAGAGTTTCAAAATTCTCACTCATAATTGCTAAATGCTCTTGATTTGCGTCTTTGTAAGCTTTTATTTTAAATTTTCCGTATTTTGTTGGTAAATTAGCTATATTTGATTGTATTATATTCATTTGTATTTAAACCTTAAACTGTTAAAATCAGAGGATTATAACCAAAAGAGGTAAATAGAATGTTTAAACGATTTAGAAGACTAAGAATAAATGAAACTTTAAGAAATTTAGTTCAAGAAACTACAATTACTGCTGATGATTTCATATATCCATTATTTGTAAGAGAAGGAAGTGGTATAAAAACTGAAGTTTCTTCAATGCCAGGTGTTTATCAAATGAGTATTGATGAAATATTAAAAGAGTGTGAATATCTTGTAAGCATTAATTTAAAATCAATCATATTATTTGCCATTCCAGATGTTAAAGATTCAGTTGGTAGTGAATGTTTATGTAATGAGAGTATTATTTCAAGAACAATAAAAGCTATTAAAGAAAAATTCCCACAAATGTTTATTGTAACTGATTTATGTTTTTGTGAATATACAGATCATGGTCATTGTGGAATACTTGATCCTAAAACTCAAACAGTTGATAATGATAAAACTTTAGAAATTTCAGCTCAACAAGCAATCGTTCATGCTCGTGCTGGAGCTGATATGATTGCACCTTCTGGAATGATGGATGGAATTATATCAACACTTAGAAATGCTTTAGATGAAAATGGATTTAAAAACCTACCAATAATGGCATATTCTACAAAATTTGCAAGTGGATATTATGGACCATTTAGAGATGTTGCAGAATCTACTCCATCTTTTGGAGATAGAAGAACATATCAAATGAATCCTGCAAATAGACTAGAAGCCATTGAAGAATCATTAGAAGATGAAAAAGAAGGGGCAGATATACTTATGGTTAAACCTGCTCTTGCATTTTTAGATGTAATTAGAGACATTAGAAATGCTTCAAATCTTCCTTTATGTGTTTACAATGTAAGTGGAGAGTATGCAATGCTAAAACACGCTGGACTTGCAGGATTAATTGATTATGAAAGAGTTATGATGGAAACTATGATTGCTTTTAAAAGAGCAGGAGCTAATATAATTATCTCTTACCATGCAAAAGAAGTTTGTGAATTATTAAGAAAACAAAACTAAAAATGAGCAATACTTATCAAGAAGCAATTGAAAATTCAAATATAGTATCAAAAACTGATATAAATGGAATTATAACTTTTGTAAATGATGAGTTTTGCAAAATTTCTGGATACTCTTATGATGAACTGATAGGTCAAAACCATAATATCGTAAGACATCCAGAGGTTGCTACTTCAAATTTTGAAACTCTATGGCAAACAATACTTTCAAAAAAACCCTTTAAAGCAACTGTTAAAAATCTATCAAAAAATGGTTCAACAGTTTATTTAAATACTACAATTACTCCAATACTAGATGAAAATCAAAACATAATTGAATTTATTGCAATTAGATATGATGTAACTGCTGAAGTTGAACTCAAAAAAAGCCTTGAATTAAAAGAGAAAGAGCTTGAGCAGTTAAATCTAAATTTAGAACAAAAAGTAAAAGAACAAACAAAACAGTTAAAAGAGTTAAATAAAACACTAGAGCAAAGAGTTCAAGAAGAGATTAAAAAAAATGAAGAGAAACAAAAACTTCTTTTTTGGCAATCAAGAATGGCAAGTTTAGGTCAAATGTTAGCAAATATAGCTCACCAATGGAGACAGCCATTAACAGAGCTTAATCTTACACTTTTTAATATGAAAAAAGCCTGTACACAAAACAATGAGAAAAAAGTAGATGAATTATATAAAGAAAGTAAAAGCCTTATTTCAAATATGTCTTTAACCATAGAAGATTTTTCAAATTTCTTTAATCCACAAAAAGAGAAAAAAAGCTTTGAAATTAAAGAAGCTGTAAATGAAGCTTTAATGGTACTAAGAAAGGTAATAGAGTTAGAAAATATTCACATTCAAATTGATGTTCCAATTAATTATAAAGTTATAGGTGTATCAAATGAACTTTCACAAGTAATCATAAACCTAATTCAGAACTCAAAAGATGCATTTATTCAAAACGATATAACAAATAGAACTATAATGATTACATTAAAAGAAAAGCAAATTTTAGATAAAAAATACTCTCTCTTAGAAATAAGTGATAATGCAGGGGGAATTACTAAAGAAAATATAGATAAAATATTTGAGCCCTACTTTACAACAAAACATAAATCTCAAGGAACAGGACTTGGGCTTTTTATGTCTAAAATGATTATAGAAAAAAGTTTAGATGGACAACTTAGCCATAAAAATACCAAAGATGGCTCTATTTTTACTATAAAACTAGTTTTATAAATAATATATATGGAACAAATATGAACTACGAACTATTAAAAACACTAAAAATTCTAATTGTAGAAGATGAAAAAAGAATTGCACAACTTTTAAAAGATGCCATTTCTGATTGTTTCTTTTCTGTAGTAATTGCAAAAGATGGAATAGAAGGTTTAAAAAAATTTAAAACTTTTAAGCCTGATATCATAATAACTGATATTATGATGCCTTTATGTGATGGATTAGATATGACTATTAAGATAAAAGAATTAGATAGTTTTATTCCTATTATTATTCTAAGTGCTCATTCTGATAAAGAAAAGCTTTTAAAAGCTATAGATGTGGGAATTAGTAAGTATTTTATTAAACCTTTTGATCCAGAAGAAGTAATAGAGCATATAAATAAAATAGCTCCAAGCTTACACAAGCAAAAACAAGTTCTACTAAAAGAGGATTTTATTTTTGATAATAACACTATGTCTTTATACAAAGACAATTCTTTGATAACTTTAACAAAAAGAGAAAAAGAGTTTCTTTTTTTACTTATAAAAAATAAAAATACCATAGTAAGTAATCAATATATTAAAGAAGTACTTTGGGATGAAGAAGTTAATGATGAGAGATTAAGAACTTTTATAAAAAGACTTAGACTTAAAACATCAAAATCAATAGTTGAAAATATATCTGCACAAGGATATTTAATTTCTATATTGAATAGTTAAATTTTGGGTATTTATTTTACTTTTATCTATATTAGAAGATTTAGAAATATTTCCAATATTTGATGAGGTTTCTAAGAAGTTTTGTAAATAGTAAATATTTTTATATCCTAAATTAGAAATAGTTTCTATCATACTATTTATATCATTTTCATCTAACAAAGATTTATTTATTGTAGTTCTTAATTCGAAAGTAAAATCTATACTTATTAGATATTGTATAGTCTTAATAGTATTATCATACATATCAACACCTACTATTTCTTTAAATTTATACTTTGGTGCTTTAAAATCAATGGCTATATAATCTAATAAATTTAATTCTATTAGTTTTTTTATTTGTGGTAAATTTGTAGCATTGGTATCAAGTTTTATTTTTAAGCCTAATTTTTTTATCTCTTTGCAAATTGGTATAACATTATGAACGGTTGCTTCTCCACCTGATAAAACTACAGAATCAAGAAGTCCAATTCTTGTTTTTAAAAAATCAAGAATATTATTTTGAGTATAATTTCCCTCTTTTGTATAAACTATATTATCATTATAGCAATACAAACATCTAAAGTTACAAGAAACAAACCAAATTATGCAAGACAAATGTCCTACATAATCTGTTGTTGTAAATTTTGTAATGTTATAGACAATCTTTTGATTCAATAAATTTAACTCTTTGATTGTGCTCACCTTTTTTTCCTATGTTGAAACTTTCCACTGGTCTATGGTAACCCATAACCCTAGTATAAACCATACACTTTGTTCTTTTCTCGCTATTTTTCTCAAGCAATTCTTGTTTTTCCATCATTTTTTAACTCCTTTTTTAAGATTTCTTCATCGCATTTTGGGCAATATTCATGTTCACCATGTAAATAACCATGAATTTCGCAAACAGAAAACAGTGGTGTCACTGTAATATAGGGTAATTTAAAATTTGTAATTGTATTTTTTACAAACTTTCTACAAGCATCTATTGAAGATATTCTTTCATTCATGTATAAGTGTAAAACTGTTCCTCCTGTATATTTACATTGAAGTTCATCTTGTAAAGACAAGGCTTCAAAGGGGTCATCAGTATAATCAACTGGAAGTTGTGAAGAATTTGTATAATAGATATTTTTATTTTTACCTGCTTGAATAATATCTTTATATCTTTTTTTATCTTCTTTTGCAAATCTATAAGTAGTTCCTTCAGCCGGTGTTGCTTCAAGGTTATATAAATTTCCTGTTTCTTCTTGAAATTTAATCATTTTATCTCTCATAAAATCTAATATTTCTATACAAAAATTATTACCAACTGTTGTAGATATATCAATATTTTCTCCGAAGTAGTTTTTTATCATTTCATTCATTCCATTTACACCAATAGTTGAAAAATGGTTATTAAAACTTGGTAAATACCTTTTTGTATATGGGTATAAGCCTCTTTCATACATATCTTGTACAAATACCCTCTTTTTTTCTAGTGTTGATTTTGCAAGCTCCATTAGCTCTTCAAGTCGTAAAAGTAATCCATTTATATCACTTTTATATAAATATCCAAGTCTTGCCATGTTAATTGTAACAACCCCAATACTTCCTGTCATTTCAGCCGAACCAAAAAGACCGCCACCACGTTTTAAAAGTTCTCTTAAGTCAAGTTGTAATCTACAACACATAGAACGTACATGACCTGGTTTATAGGCTTTCTCATTTGGAACTAAATTTCCATTTTCATCTTTTACATATTGACTACCTATAAAATTCTGAAAATATGAACTTCCTATTTTTGCCGTATTTTCAAATAATACATCTGTATTTTCTCCATACCAATCAAAATCTTCAGTGATATTAACAGTTGGAATTGGAAAAGTAAAAGGTTGCCCAGTTTTATCCCCTTGAGTCATTATTTCATAATAGGCCTTATTTATTTGATTCATCTCTTTTTGGAAATCTTTATAAGTTAACTCTTCAAATGACTTATAACCTTTTTCTTTGATTTTTTCCAATAATTCATCATTTACAAAATCTTTTAGAAGATGTTTTTGATTTCGTGTTGGTATTTGATCTTTTAAATCAGAAGGAACCGTCCAATCTATAGTTATATTTGTAAATGGACTTTGTCCCCAACGCGCTGGAACATTAAGGTTATATATAAAAGATCTTACAGCTTTTTTTATTTCACTATATGATAAATTATCTTTAAAAACATAAGGAGCTAAATAAGTATCAAAACTACTAAAAGCTTGAGCACCTGCCCATTCACTTTGTAGTATTCCTAAGAAATTTGCCATTTGTCCTAAAGCTTCTCTAAAATGAGAAGGAGCAGTGCTTTCAACTCTACCTCTTACCCCATTAAATCCCTCATCTAATAAGACTCTTAAACTCCAACCTGCACAATATCCACTTAAACAATCTAAATCATGAATATGATAATCAGCATTTCTATGGGCATACCCTTCTTCTTTTGAGTAAACCTTATCAAGCCAATAGTTTGCTATTACTTTTCCTGCACTATTGTTTATAAGTCCAGCGTGAGAATATCCTGTATTTGAATTTGCTTTTATTCTCCAATCATTTCCATTTATATACTCTTGTATTGTTTGAGTTGAATTTATATATGTGGTATCACTTGCAATTTGTAATATTTGTTCCCTTTGTATTTTATGCAAATGTCTATATAAAATAAATGATTTCATAACATCAAAATATCTTGCTTTAAATAACTCTTTTTCTATAATATCTTGTATATCTTCAACGGCAACTAATCTTTTTTGTTTTATTTCGAACAAAACATTAAAAAATATAGAAATATCATATTGAATGTTTACACTTTTAAATGCTTTTTTTATTGCGTCTTCTATTTTGAATGATTCAAATTTTTGTTTTGAGCCATCTCTTTTTAATATATTATCAATCATTTATATTTCCTTTTTAAAGATTTTGTAATTGTAGAAGAGAATTTCTTAATAACTAATGAGTTAATTTGTCACAAAAGTGTCATAAAATGGGCTCTCCAAGCTATTTGTAAAACATAATTAATTAAAAAAGAGTAAAATATATATAATAAAACTATCTATTTTAAGTATTTATAAAGTTAAATTAAATAGAATGTTTGTTTTTATTAATTTACAGAGGAAATAAGATGAGACATTTCTTAACATTAGCAGACTATTCTAAAGATGAGATCTTAGAAATACTAGACCTTGCGAAACAAATTAAAACTGAGACTAAAGCAAAAGAGTTCAAAAAGTATATGCCTAATCAAACATTGGGAATGATTTTTGAAAAAAGTTCAACAAGAACTAGAGTATCTTTTGAAACAGGTATTTATCAGTTAGGTGGTATAGGTTTATTTCTATCATCAAATGATATTCAATTAGGACGAGGTGAGCCAATGAGCGATACTTCAAGAGTAATTTCAAGAATGGTTGATATGGTAATGATTAGAACTTTTGAACATAGTAAAATTGAAGAGTTCGCAAAATATTCAAAAGTTCCTGTAATAAATGGTTTAACAAATGAATTCCATCCCGTTCAATTAATGGCTGATTATATGACTATACAAGAAGCAGGTCTTGATAAAGATTTGGTTGCTGCATATGTTGGTGATGGAAATAATATGGCTCATTCATGGCTTAATATGGCTGCAAAACTTGGTTTTGAACTTAGAATTGCAACACCTAAAGGTTATGAAGTTGATGCTTCAATTTTAGCAAATGCTCTTGAAATGGCAAAATTAAGTGGTGCAAAAATCACTATAACTAATGATCCAAAAGTTGCTGTAAAAGGTTCTACTGTTGTTACAACTGATACTTGGGTATCAATGGGGCAAGAGGCTGAGAAGGAAAAAAGATTAAAAGATTTTGAAGGTTATATCGTTGATTCAAATATGATGAAAGTTGCGCAAGAAAAAGCTATTTTCTTACACTGTTTACCTGCATATAGAGGTTATGAAGTAAGTGAAGAAGTTATGGAAGGCCCTCAAAGTTTAATCTTTGAAGAAGCAGAAAATAGACTACATGCACAAAAAGGTGTAATGGTTTGGTTAGATAGAAAAAGAGATATTAAATAAATGATAGATTTTAAAAAATTCGAGAAATATTCAAGACCAGGGCCTAGATATACTTCATATCCAACAGCCCCTGAGTTTAGTGTTGAGTTTACACAAGAGGACTTAAAAGATTACTATAAAAATCAAAGTGATGATAGAGCCTTGTCTTTATATATACATATGCCTTTTTGTAGAAGTGCTTGTTATTTTTGTGGATGTAATACAATCTTTACTTCAAAAGAAGATAAAAAAGTAACTTATATAGAATATTTAAAAAAAGAGTTAAATATTCTAAAAAATCATTTAAATACACAAAGAGTTGTAACTCAAATGCATTTTGGAGGAGGAACACCAACATTCTTCTCTCCTAAGCAATTAGAAGAAGTAATTATTGCTATTAAAGATATTTTTCCAAATTTTGCTAGTGATGCTGAAGTTTCATGTGAAGTAGACCCAAGACATTTTACAAAAGAGCATATGGATGTTTTAAAAGCTGGTGGTTGCAATAGATTAAGTTTTGGTGTTCAAGATTTAGATGAAACTGTACAAAAAACTATTCATAGAATTCAACCTTTTGAATTAACTCAAAATGTGATTAAAATAGCAAGAGAAGCAGGAATTCATTCTGTAAATACAGATTTAATATATGGACTTCCTCATCAAACAAGAGAGAGTTTCAAAAGAACTTTAGAAAAAATGATAACTTTAGATACGGATAGATTTGCAGTATTTAATTATGCTCATGTTCCTTGGCTTATGAAAACTATGAGAAAGTTTGATGAAACAACTTTTCCTAAACCAAAAGAAAAACTAGAGATGCTAAAAGATACAATTGATTTCTTTACATCAAACGGTTATAAAATGGTTGGAATGGATCACTTTGCAAAACCAGAAGATGAGCTATTTAAAGCCATTGAAAAAGGTGAATTACATAGAAACTTTCAAGGTTATACAACTAAAGGTGGAGCTGATTTAATAGGAATCGGACTTACATCTATTGGAAATGGTGTTGATTATTATGCCCAAAACTTCAAAGATTTAGAGCCTTGGGAAAAGGCTATTGATAATGGTGATTTACCTGTATTTAAAGGTTATAGATTATCTTTAGATGATCAATTAAGACAATTTGTAATTATGGAATTAATGAGTAACTTCTCTTTAAATATAATAAGAGTTGAAAAAGAATTTGATATTAACTTCAAAAAGTACTTTGCAGATGCACTAGAGGCTTTAAAAGAGTTTGAAGAAGCTGAGTTAATAACAATCAGCAATGAGAAAATTGAAGTATCTCAAACAGGAACTATGCTTATTAGAAATATTTGTATGCCATTTGATGCATATTTAAATAAAATTCCTGAAGATAAAAGAAGATTCTCTAAAACAATCTAAATATAAAGTAGCTTTTTTTGCTACTTTATTCTTTGAGACCTTCCAAAAACTAAATACAAAATTGCACCTAAAATTGGAAAAAAAATCAAAACAAGAATCCATATAATTTTATTGTAACCTGTAAATTCATGTTTTAAAATATCAATTAAAATATAAATATATAAAATAAAAGTAAAAACTATAAATATCATTAAAAATGAAGATACTAATACACCCATCATTTTAAACCCCTTTATTAAAACTTTCTATATATTCATTCATCAAAGAAAAATCAACTTCATCATCAATTTTTATATCTAAATCCATTAAATAAAGATTTTTTAAATTGAATTTTTCTAATTTTACAAAATCTTTTCCTGTGGTTAAAAAAGAGTAATCTTTATATTTTTCTTGTATTTTAGAAATATCTTCTAGTGTAAAATCATAATGATCAGAAAAAGAAATCAATTCTATATTATTTGGTAAATACTCTAATAATCTTTTAGGTTTTGAAATTGCTGTTATTAAAACTGTTTGAGATGGAATCTCACTTTGAATACCATCTTTTTTAATACTAATGACTCTTTTAAAATCACTTCCTTCAAGAAGTTCAATATCAGCTTGTGCATAAAAACCTTTTGGTTCTCTATAGCCACCACTTGGCAAACAAAAGACATTTGTTGGTTCATCTTTTGGTCTTAGTAAAATATTAAATTTTGCTATTTGATATTTTGAAAATCCATCATCTAAAAAAACTATTTTACATCCAAGCTCTTTTGCTTTTAAAATAGCTTTTATTCTATTTTCACTTACTATTATCGTAGCTTTTGGTAAAGAGTTTGCTAAAAGCATAGCTTCATCACCACTTGTTTTTACATCTACTAAAATTTTACCTTTATTTGAAACTACAAATAAACCCTTTGAAATTCGTCCATAACCTCTTAAAATTACACATGCATTTTCATATTTTGAAGCCAATTTTATAGTAACTGGAGTTTTCCCACTACCACCTACAATTATATTTCCAACTGAAATAATTGGAATAGCAAACTCTATTTCTTTTGCCATTGCACGTTTAATTAAAATAATTAGCATATAAATAAAAGTTAAAGGAAGAAGTAAAAAAGAGATTATTTTTTGTAAGCTATTTGGAAAGAAGAGATAATCTTCAATCCATAAGTATAGTTTTTGTTTCAAGTTAATTTATATCCACTCAGATGCAACATCAATTACTTGGTCACAAACATAATTAACATCTTCATCACTTAAACTAGCATATATTGGTAGTGAAAGTATTTGTTGATAGTTATTTAAAGCATTAGAAAAAGCTGTTATTTTAATAGAATATTTTGTTTTGTAATAAGATAAAAGATGTAAAGGAATATAGTTAAGTCCTGTTGAAACACCCCTTTCTTTTAAAGCTCTTGCAAAGGCATCTCTATTTCTTGAAACTTTTATTATAAAGTGTGTAAAAATATGCTCATCATTATGTGAAGGAATTCCAATATGTTTAACACCAGTTAATCTTTTTTCATAAAGTTTAGCTATTTCTTTTCTTCTTTTAATAAACTTTTCTGTTTTATTTAACTGAGCTAATGCATATGCAGCATCAAGTTCAGATAAATCATATTTATGACCAATATCTACAACATCATATACATAATCTAAATTCCCATAACTATCATAAGTAGTTGTAAGTGCATGAGTTCTAAGTAGTTTTGCTCTGTTTGCTATATCTTCATTATTTGTAACAATAACTCCAGATCTTGAAATTGCATATTTAGAATTTGATGGATTTGTTGAAAAAATAGTCATATCAGCTCTTAGATTTCCTATTTTTTTACCCTTATAAGTTCCACCTAAACTAGATCTACAATCTTCAATTAAAATAATTCCATATCTTTTTGCAATATCATAAATTCTATCTAAATCAGGTGCTTGACCTGCTACAAAAGTAATAATAGCACCTCTTAATTTTTTTGAATCATTAGCTGCAAGTGCTTCTTCAAATTTATTAATATCAATATTCATATCTTCCATATTGATATCAATAAAAATAGGTTCAGCATCAAAGTGTCTTACAACTTCTGGTAAATTAACAAAAGAGTTTACAGACATTAAAATCTTATCACCTCTTTTAAGTTTAATAGCACTTAATGCTAAATGTATTGCAGCAGTTGAAGTAGCAGTTGCAACTGCATATTTAGCACCTATAAAAGTTCTCATACTTTCTTCAAACTCTAAAACTTTTGATAAATCATTTTTAGATTCTAAAACAGATCTAATTTGATTTAATTCTTCATTATCAGTACTTGCTTTGTATATTGCTATATTTTTACTCGCCATTAATTCCACCTAATATTTGCTATTACAGGTAATTTACCCTTAAATGCATTTGATTTTACTCTATAATCTATTTTATTGATAAACTCTTCTTCAAAACCTAAATTTATTAACTCTTCTTTAGATTTTTTTTCATCAATCATTGCTTTTAATAAATCATCCATTTCTTTATAAGAATGACCTAATTCTTCTTCATCACTTTGACCTTCCCATAAGTCTGCACTTGGAGCTTTATTTAAAATAGATTCAGGAACACCTAATAGTCTTGCAAATTCAAATTCATCACTTTTATATATTTGACCTATTGGATTAATAGCACAAGCAATATCCCCAAAAATTGTTCCGTAACCTAAAAGTATTTCACTTTTATTTGAAGTTCCTACAACTATTGATTTTTCCCTTGAAGATACATCATATAATACAGACATTCTCATTCTAGCAGAAAAGTTTCCAATTCTAAGTCTATCTTCATCCATATTTTTTATAAAACCACTTACCATTGGCTCTATTGAAATAATTTCATATTTGATATTAAATTTCTCACAAACTTCAATGGCATGATCAGTCGAACTTTGTGATGAAAATTGCGATGGCATTAAAACACAATTTAAATTATCACCAAAGGCTTCTTTACATAAAATTGCAACTACTGCTGAATCCAAACCACCTGAAAGTCCCATAGTAACTTTTTTTAATCCAGTTTTTTCAACTTCATCTTTTAAGAACTTTATTAAATCTAACTTAATATTTTTCCAGTCTATCATTTTTAATCCTTTATTAAGTAATTATATCTCATCTTTTTTTGTTTTTTCATAAATTTCATCTAAATAATCAACACTTAGTTTAGAAATATTCTCTTTTTTAAATTCAAGTTTTTTTTGTATATCTAAAAGTTCTTCTTCATCAAAATATTCTAAGTAGTTTGGATTAATTTCTATTGAATCCTCTGGATTAATATTTATTAATTTTTTTATATTTTCTATAATTTGTTTTTTCATTTTTATTCTTTATTAAATTTATCTAATATCTGTTCTAAATACAATTCCATTTTCTCAACACCAACATCACTTTGTGGATTTTTACAAGATTTACAACAAGTTCCAGCATCTGTTAAATCTCCCAAATCCTCAAGAGTTTTAGCATTTTTCTCTTTGATTGCATATAGTATTTCACCCAAAGTCACATGCTTACAAGTGCACACTTCAAAAGAATGTGGAAAACTTCTAGCCATTTGCAAGCTCTATTTTTAATTCATTTAATATATCTTTACAATATATCTTTTTTTTCATTTTTCCAAAATCACCTTCAGGAAAAACACAATGCATACACTCAGTTCCAGCAGTGGTTAGATCTTGTATTTCTCTAAGAGTTGATGCATTTTGATTTTTTATTACATCTTTAATTTGTTCTATTGTAACTTTTTTACAATTACATACTTCATAAGAATTCTCAAATCCTAACAAATTTATATTCCCCTATCTTTTTTGATTATTTCATAAGCTTCATTTATTTCTTGAAGTTTTTTAGTAGCTTCATCTATAATATTTTGAGCTGCGCCCTGCCCTGAAATAATATCTGGATGATGTTTTTTCACTAAATTTCTATAATTTTTCTTTAATGTAGAATTATCATCATTTATATTTGATTCTAATACTTCATAAGCTTTTTCTAAACTAATAGCTTTTGAAGCTGCCTGTTGTGTATAAAATGCTTTAAAAGTTTCAATTAATCTTTCAAAATCTTCTTTTCTTATTTTTAATGCATTTGAGATATCTTCCGTAATCATTTTTTCAGTATCTGAAAATTCTTTATCAATAAATGCTAAATTTAGTAAATATTCCATAATTTTAGCACGTTTATTGTAATCATTTTTTGTAAGACCATATAATTTCTCACAAATATTGATCATATTATCAAAACTTTGTTTCTCTTTTGCGTATAGCGATTTTAGTTTATCTCTAATTTCATCACTATTTTCAAAATGACTAGAAATATCATTAAAAGTATGTTTTAAAAGCTCAGCTTCAAGTTCACAAACCTTTCCATCAGCTTTTGCAACTTTTGCCATTAAGGCTACTAAAAGACCGGCTTCATGATTTAATAAATCACCTTCGAATTTATCTTTTCTTTTTAAATTAATATTTTTAAATTCTTCAGTTTTATAATTTCTTCCAATAAAAAATAAAATAGCAATAACGACTAATATAACAATTATTTCCATAATTTCCCTTAAACATAATTTTGTCTTATTTTAAATTTTATCAAATTTTTGGTAAAACAATTGTTTTATTATTTTTAATATTTTAAAATAAATGAATAATGTTACAAAATAAATGAAAAAATTTATAAATAGTCTAAAACGCTTAAGTAGGCTTTTTACTCTTATTAGCTAGAATTTTTACCTTTATTTATACAATGGAGTTATACATGTTTGGAATGGGCTTTATGGAAATTTTTTTAATTGCAATTATTGCAATTATCGCATTGGGGCCTGAAAAGCTACCCACGGCTATGGTTGAAATAGCAAAATTTATTAAGAAATTTAAAACAGGAATTGATGATGCAAAATCAACTTTGAATAGTGAATTAAACATCTCTGAAATGAAAGCAGAAGCAAGTAAATTCAAATCACAAATTGAAGATACTAAAGCATCATTGTCAGTTGATTCTAAAATTGACTTAGGATTAAATGATATTTTAAAAGATGATCTAAAAGAGAGTTCTTCAACAAAAGAAGAAAAAAAGATAGAAGCTATTGAAGAAAAACCTAAAGAAGAAAAAGTTTCTTTTAAAAAAGAAGATAAATTTAAAGTTAAATTAGATGAAAAAAAAGAGGATAATGCTTAATGTTTGACGATTTAAAACCCCATATTGCAGATCTTAGAAAAAGATTAGTTATTTCATGTTTAACTGTAGCTGCAATGTTTTTTGTTTGTTTCTCCTTTTACGAACCAATATTAAATTGGATGATGGTTCCTGTTGAAGCAGTTTTACCTAAAAACTCACAAATGGTTGCAGTTGAAATTCAAGAAACATTCTTTACAGCTTTAAAAGTAGCTTTTTTTGCAGGATTCATTGTATCTCTTCCTGTTATATTTTGGCAATTATGGTTGTTTTTGGCTCCTGGACTTTATGATCATGAAAAAAAACTTGTAATTCCATTTGTATTTTTTGCAACTCTAATGTTTTTATCAGGTTCTGCTTTTGCATACTATATAGTTGTTCCCGTAGGATTTGAGTTTTTAATTAACTTTGGTTCAACGGTTGTTACAGTACTTCCAAGTATTGGTAAATATGTTGGATTTTTTACAAAACTTTTAATTGGTTTTGGTATTGCATTTGAGTTACCTGTAATTACTTTTTTCCTTGCTAAAATTGGTTTAGTTGATGATAGAATGCTAAAAGATTTTTTTAGATATGCAATTATTCTAATATTTGTAGTTTCAGCATTATTAACACCTCCTGATGTTATAAGTCAATTGTTAATGGCCGCACCTCTTACTTTACTTTATGGAGTTTCTATTTATATTGCTAAAGTATTTAATCCAGCTTCTAAAAAAGAAGATGAGGAAGAATAGAATTTTATGTTAGACCCACTAAAGACTTCAAGTTATGATTATAACTTACCAAAAGAGTTAATAGCAACTCACCCTGTAAGCCCAGCAGATTCTGCTAGGCTTTTAGTTTACCATAGAAGTACAAACAAAATCACCCACACTACTTTTAAACATCTTATGGATGTTTTACCTGAAAATTTATCAATCTTTTTAAATGATACAAAAGTTATAAAAGCTAGAATTTTTGGTACAAAAGAAACTGGTGGAAAAATAGAACTACTTTTAAATAAGCCACTTTTTATGGATAGATATTTAGTAATGATAGGTGGAAAAGTAAGAGTTGGAACCAAACTATTTTTTGATGAAAATCTAAATGCTGAAGTTTTAGAAGTAAATGAAGATGGAAGTCGTGTTGTTAAATTTTTCCAAAATGATAAAAAATTAGACTTTTTAGAGTTAGTTGAAATTCTAAATAAAATTGGTCATTTACCTCTTCCTCCTTATATGAATAGAGCTGATGAAAAAAAAGATGAACAAGATTATCAAACATTATTTGCTAAAAACTATGGAGCAGTTGCAGCTCCAACGGCATCACTACATTTTACACCTGAATTACTAGAAAAAATAAATGCAAAATATGATGTAAATTATCTAACTTTACATGTTGGAGCGGGAACTTTTAAACCAGTTGATGCAGAAGATATTTTAAATCATCCTATGCATAGTGAGTATTTTGAAATAGGAATTGATGCAAAAAAAGCTTTAGATAATGCACAAAAAGTTCTAGCAGTTGGAACCACAGTTACAAGAACTGTTGAGTATTATCAAAGAACAAATAAAATCCAAGGTGAGTGTGATTTATTTTTAAATCCAGCAAATCAGCCTATAAAAGTTGATTACTTACTTACAAATTTTCACTTACCAAAATCTACACTTATTATGCTTATTGCATCATTTGTGGGATTAGAAAAAACACTTGAAATTTACCATGAAGCCATAAATGAGAATTATAGATTTTACTCTTATGGTGATGGTATGTTAATTATATAAAAAGGAATAAATAAAATGGCTTATTACGTACTATTTGATACAGAAACAACAGGAAACCAAGAAGAAGATAAAGTTATCCAATTTGGAGCAATGATTGTTGACAAATCAGGAAAAGTTGAAGCTTTTGATGAATTATGCTCAAGCGATGTTGCAATTAAACTTGAAGCAATGGAAGTTCATAATATTACTCCTGATTTATTAGTAGGTAAGCCAAAAGCTGTTGAAACAAACTTCTACAAAAGATTAGAAGAATTAAACACTAATGAAAACTATTTAATAGCGCATAATATCTCTTTTGACATGGGAATGATTAAAAAAGAAGGATTTATTAATCAATATCAATTAATTGATACTTTAAGATGTGCAAAACATTTATTCCCTGAACTTCCATATCATAGACTTCAATATATAAGATATGCACTTGAACTTTATAAAGTAGAAGAAACAGAAGCTGCTAAACATAATATAACAATTAAAGCCCATGATGCTATTGGTGATGTTTTAGTAATGAAACTATTTTTAACAAAACTTGTTGGAAAATGTAGAGAAATCTATCCAGATTATAATCCGATTGAAAAATTAGTTGATTTAACAAAAACACCTGTATTTATAAAAACTTTCAAATTTGGTAAACATAAAGGTAAAGATATTGAAGCAGTTGCACGAGAAGATGCTGGATATTTAAATTGGATGAGAACAAATATGGAACTTGATGAAGATTTAAGATATACTCTTGATAAAGTTTTAGGATAATAAATAAAATTATCCTAATTTCCATCAAAACTACTATACCTTCTAGAAAACTGTATAAACTAACCAAAGCATAAAAAGGAAACTACAATGCAAAAACTTACACCTGAAGGTCAAAATATCGTTAATAACCTTTCAAATAAATATAATTTAAGCCAAGATGCAATCATATATATGATTGGAGCTGTAAACAACGGTGGTGGATCAATGGCTCAATTTAATTGTCCAGAACTTGGCGGTGGCGGTCAATGGATGAGAGGTGGTATGACTATGGTTGGAGACATGTTTAACTATGGGTTAAAAAACACTGTTGATAATCTTTGTAATGATATTTCAAATGCATTAGCAAATACAATTATCTTTCCACTTGCACCAAAAGGTACAAGAGAAAGTAATCAATGGTGGCCAGGTGAACTTGGAAATCCATTTAGTAGTGGTGCACAAAATAGTACAAGATATGCTATTTTTCCAAATAGATTAGCAGTTGATTATAATGGACAAGTAACTGTTTATGATACTTTAGATAATAATATATCTGGAATTTCTCAACAACAAGGGGGAAATGATTCACTTACTTTTTCTAGTCAATATGGAACTATTTTAGTATCTACTCTTCCAATTGTTTCAGGTGCTAATAATTCTAATATTTCAAACAATACTCCTGTAAATAATTTTGCACAAGAACCAATACAAAATACTCAAAATAACTTTATAGAGCCTGTTATTGAACCTATAATACAGCCTTCTATAGAAACAAATACTCAGAATCCTACAAATAATACTAATTCTGTAGTAAATGATTCATCAAGAAATATTATTGAACTTATAGAACAACTTGCTAAATTACATACTTCAGGTGTATTAAATGACAATGAATTTAATACAAAAAAATCTGAATTACTATCTAGACTTTAAATTTATCTCTTTTAGTAGATTAATTATTCATTAATCTACTAAAAAGTAAAATTCATACAACATTTTACAGATTTTTGTAAGTATTACTATTCTAAAGTGATTAGAAAAAGAATCGTCTTCTCTCTCATCAATGGGAAAGATTAGCACAAATCCAAGAAATCCAAATTGATCTTTTAGAAGAATTAAGAAAAAAAGAAAAGTAAATCTATTATATATAGAGATAAAAACTAAATACAACCATTAAAATATTTAAAAATAAAAATGCCTTTTTATTTATTGTTGAAACTAATGAAAAAACTAGATAAATAACAAAAAAATAAAAAGGCGTAAAAACTTCAAAAACATTCATTTTATACTCTAAAAAGATCTTCAAATAATCATCAAAATAAATAGCAAAATCAAAGATATGTGCAAATATTTCAAAAGGATAAAACAGTGTAAAAAATACTGTAATAATAGGAGATAAAAACTGTTCATATGAAGTTTGAGGAAAGTAAAAATGAACAATAGGATTAAAAATTAAAAACATCCAAAAATTGAAAAAAATAAAACTAAGATATTTATTCATATTATAAAAATATTTCATATACAAAATTATATAAAACACAGCAATAACAGAAAACCAAAATCCTAAAGAAAATATAAAGCTAGGAATAAAAGTAATTATAAGTAAAACCGTATAAAGTAATGTTCCAAAGGAAAATATTTCTATATTATTTCGAAGTAATATCACTGATAAAACTAACATAATAAGAGATCTCAAAAGAGAAGGTACAATTCCCACAAAAAATAAATATGAAAATAAGACAAGGATACAAATAACCAATAAATCGAATTTTCTATTTCTATAAGGGAAATATCTCTTGTGAAAAAAGCTATATGGAAAATATAAAAGCCAATAAATCACAAAAGAAATCACTGCAATATGAAATCCAGATAATGCAATTAAATGACTAATTCCATAGTTTGTACAAATATCTCGTAAATTTGATGAAATAGGAATTGCTAAAAATAAAGCTTGAAATAATTCACTTATCATCTCATTTTGATGATTTAAATTTATTTTATAGATTAATTCATCTTTAAAATTTCTATTTCTTTCTAACTTATCAAAATAAATTGTTTTTGAATAAAAGCCCTTCAAATAGTCAATAAAAGTCACTTTTTTACTAATAAATGCAATATTTAAAATGTCAAGTTTATCTAGCTTTATTTCCTTATCAAGGGATGTATAGAAAATAAAATTATCAGCTTTTAATTTTAATACTTGATAATCTTTTTTATCATATATATTTAAAACACTTACTTTTGTTTCAAATATCTCTTCATATGTAAGTTCTTCATATTTTTTATGCTCTATTGAAATATTTATTAAAAAAATAAAAAATAATAGTAAAAATAATCTATATTTATTTATAAAAGTAATCATTATAGTTATTATACTGAAATAAGATTATATGTTATAATCTAAAGCCGAATAATTTTAAAATCAAAAAGGAGCCATTATGAGTGATAAACTAGCATTAGGTCCTTTATTATCAGTAGAAGATGATAATAAATATGTAATATGTTTTCTAAGTAAAAATGATTCAGATTTTTCTATTTTTATTGATAAGGAAGAAATAAAAGCAGAAAAAATAGGAATTCTTAAATCAGGAAACTTCTACAGAGCAGAATTTGAAATAAAACAAAGTAAAAAATCTAAAACAATAACTTATAATATTCTAAATAACAATACAAATTCAAATACAACTGATGCCTTTAATAGAGATTCTTGGAGCTTTTATGTTCCCTCTTCAACAGAAAAACCCAAATTTGCATATGCTTCATGTAATGGTTTTTCTAGTCCTGATTTATTAGCTAAAACTGATGAGCCTTATTTATTATGGGATAAATTAATAGAACAACATGGAAATGAACCTTTTTCTATACTTATTATGGGTGGAGATCAAGTATATGCAGATGAACTTTGGTCTAAAGTAAAAGAGCTTGAAGAGTGGTCGCGATTAAATATGAATGATAAAATAAAAAGAAAAGCTACAAAAGCAATGATTAGAAATCTAGATACTTTTTATGAAAGTTTGTATATAAAAAAATGGAGTGATGAACAAATGTCTCTTTGCTTAGCTTCAATTCCCACTGTTATGATGTGGGATGATCATGATATTTTCGATGGTTGGGGTTCATATCCACAAGAACTTTTAGATTGTGATGTTTATCAAAATATTTTTAAAACTGCTAAAAAATATTTTGAAATATTTCAAATAAGAAGTTTAAAAAATCAAACACTATTAACTAAAGATAGAACACATTTTTCATTTGCACTAAAGTTTAGAAACTATCATATATTAGGACTTGATAATAGAACTCAAAGAAGTATTTATCAGGTTATGGGAAATGATCAATGGAAAGATTTAAACACATACTTAGATGAAAATATTTTAAATGATAATTTACTTGTACTCTCAGCTGTTCCTGTAGTTTATAGGGATTTTTCACTTACTGAAAATCTTGTTGATTTTACTTCTTGGCAAGAAGAACTAACAGATGATTTAAAAGATCATTGGAGAGCAAAAGAACACCAAGGGGAAAGAATGCGTTTGATTATGCGATTGTTTATGAATATTGAAAAAAGAAAAGTATCAAAAAGAAATACAAGAACAGTAATTCTATCAGGAGATGTTCACGTAGGCTCACTTGGAGTCATAAATGACCATAAAAATCAAAATAAAATACATCAAGTAGTTTCTTCAGGAATAGTTCACACTCCACCAACTTATATAGAATGGTTGGGAATTACTGCTGTTACAAATGATAATAATGAGTATTTAAATGAAGATAAAACAATAGAAACTTCAATGCTAACACCAATTGGTTCAGCAAAATATTTAAGAGTTAGAAATTTTGTAACTTTAAATGAAGGCAGCGATGAAAAGTTATGGATAAATTGGATTTGTGATAACAAAGATAGACCTTGTTATGCACTTAATTAAAAGAAAAAAGCTTATGCTTTTTTCTTCCAAATACTCATTTGAGAAATAGTATGTTGATATTTTCTTGAAGTTTCTTTTATTACAAAAGGAACATCAATAGTTTCTAAAAGTTCAAAGTCACTCAAGTTTTCTTTTAAGGTGTCTAAAGTGTATACTTCTTTATTATCCTTCATATATCCTCCAAGCCAATTCTCTTTTGGTGTATAATCTTCAAGCCACGTATAAGGGCTTAAGAGTACCAGCAAACCATTATCATTTACTCTACTTGGAATATCATCTAAGAATTTTTGAGGATAATATAATCTATCTATTAAGTTTGAGCAAAAAATCAAATCAAAACCTGTATAAATATCTTTTAAGTTACAAGCATCACCTTGCATAAAAGTTACTTTATTTTTGATATCTTCTAAGCCTAAACTATCAAGTGAAACTGATTTTTCTTCAAAGATTTCACCCTCTTTTTTTACTTTATAGATTAAATTATCATAAGTTTTTAGTTTCACTCCAACATTTATGAAGTTTGCTGAGAAATCAATTCCTACAACTTCATCAAACTCTTTAGCTAACTCAAAAGTAGAACGTCCAACAGAACATCCTAAATCTAAAGCTTTAGCTGTTTTGATATTTTTAATATATGGTTTTAATAACTCTACAGAATTTACACAGAAGTTTTTAATTCCAAAATTTTCACTTCCATAATGGAACTCACAGTATTGAGCAATTATTTCATCTGTTTCATAAACATTATCATTTAATTTTGTTCTAAAAGAGTTTGAAGATTTAACATATCTAAAACCTGCATGTTGAAAGAAATGTTTTCTAAAGGCATATCTAGCTTCTCTTAATGTTTCATTTCCTAAGGAGATAAAAGAACCACCTTTCATAAGTGCATGTCTATCATCAAAAGTAGGAGTTGTAAAATCATCATAAATAGGATGAGTAATAAAATCATCAAAAGGATAAATTGGAGTTAAACTCCATTGCCATACGTTTCCAATAACATCATAAAAATCACCATTTGATGTTTTGAAAACATATTTATCAACAGGAGATTGATTGAATTGTTTTAGTCCTATATTTGCTTCATTTTGGCCTGCTTTTGTAAATTCATATAAAGCATAATACTCATCTTCGCTTGGAAGTCTAACTTCAAAACCTAACTTTTGAGATTTAAAATGACAAAATGCTTCTGCTTCATAGATATTTATATCAACTGGATAGTTTAAAGGAAGAGGAACTTCTCTATTAATTTCTCTTAAAAAATATTTGCCCTCTTTTTTGATCCAAAAAGTTGGATGTTTAGCTTGAGTAAAATCCAACCACTCTTTTCCTTCTTCAGTAAAAAGTTCAGGTTTATTGTAACCACCCTCTTTTACAAACTCTAAAAACTCTCCATTTGATACTAGATATTTAGAAGCCTGAAAATCTTTTATTTCTGCTTTATGAAAAGAAAATTCATTATCCCAACCATAATAAATTGGATTTGATCTATCTTTTTCTAAAAGAACAGTAGAACCTTTTACATTTATTAATTCATTTTTTGGATATGTTTCAGAGCCTTTATTTACATAAGTAAATATTTCATCTTCTTTTAAAAATTTAATATCAAGCTCTCGTAATAATACAGATGAAGTTTCAATATGAATATTTTCATGTTCAATTCCCATTAAAATAATCCACATAGGAGAATCCCAATTTATAGGAAGTGTAAATTCTATGTTATCAATTAAATCTAAAACTATTTGCTTAACTTCATCTCTATAAGCTTTTGTTTGTTTATATGTAGGCCAAGTATAGTGCTTATGATTTAAATCATCCCATGACATTTCATCAACACCAATTGCAAAAATTGATTCATACTGCTCATTTACCCTATCTTTTAAAATGTTTGCTAGTATTAGTTTATTTACAAAAAAAGTTGCAGTGTGTCCATAATAAAAAATTAATGGATGTCTTAATGTATTTGGTTGTTCGTAAATGAAATCTTTCTCTTTTAATAAACCAAAAAGTTTTTCATCCAATTCATAAGTTTGTAAAAACTGTTTTTTAATTTCTTCTCTTTTTTCTTCAATTGTACCTGTTATTAAATTTACACTTTGTTTGTTATAATTCATATATTCCTCTAATTATTCTCTAATTTATTTTCTAAAAAATCTAATTTTTCTATTTTATTCACTTTTATAAACTGTTTGTATAGCTTTAATAGCTGATTTAACTCATTTTCATCTAAAACTTTAATTTGTTTTTCTAATCTTTTTAAGATATTTATATCTTCTATTTTTAATAAAGATTTCGCAATATGATTTTCAATTAAAATCATTCCTAATCTTTTTACTGATTTTGTTTTATCTAATATTTCTAATGCATCTTGTGTTAAGTCTAATACTTCATTACATAAGCTAGTATCTATTGAAGAGTTTGAAACTTTACATAATATATTTAAAGCCTGATTGTGTAAAACTATAGGCATTTCATCCCTATCACCAACAGATTGTTTAAGCATAAGTCCTATTTTCCCAAGCTTAATAGCTTCATTTATTTTAGCAATTTCTTGTGTAGTTTGTGTTAAATAAATAAATCTATAAGCAATTGCCATGTTTACAAAACTTGCGCCATATTCAAAAGCTCCTAAAGTTGGTATTGATAAACACTTTTTGTAATGATTAACTGCTTTATCATAATTTTCTTCCCACTCTTCATAGTTTGCTTTTATATTGTAATAATGCCATAACCATAAAGGAGCATTATCTTCATTATGAGAAAATATAATATTTTTTAATTTTTCTAAAGATTCTAATCCTTCTTCTTTCAATTCTTTTTTTCTTTGACTAACAATTATCCATGCTTTTCTTTGATAAAATTTAACTTCTGTATCATTTGGTTTAATATTTAAATTACTTGACATATTTTTTGGTAATGAGTTTAATGCCTTATCAAAATTCCCCATTCTTTCATATAATGAACATATAATAACTGAATATTTAGCTGGATTTATTTCATACAAATAACTAGATACTAATAAAGCTTGTTCAAAATGACCATTTCTTTTAAATAAAACAATCAATTTATTTAAAGAATCTATTGATAACTGCCGATAATATGAGTTAGTTGAATCTTCAAAATTATTTGAATCTTTTGAATCAAACATTAAGCCAGATATATCAAACCAATATAAATCAATCAATTCATATTGTTGCTTTTTTTCGATACTTTCTATAAATTTTTCTAAAATTTTTATAGTTCTTTTTTTATCTAAAACAATTTCTTTTACATAATAATATAAAATCAAAAAAGAAATAGGATTTTCAAAATAAGAAAGACACTCTTCAATATGATTTCTTAAATAATAAGCTAATCTTTTTTCTTCCTCTTCTAAATCTTTAAAAGTAACATTAGAAGTAAAATATACTTGTAAAGCTTTTTCTTGTGTAAGAAATCTAAAATCTTCAAAACTTCTATTTATAAAATTTTGAAAGCCAAAAATAAGCTGATTTTTATTATCTATATCATCTTTAATAAAATTTTTACCACAATACTCAAAAAGCTCCAAAGATATAAAACTTTTTTTATCTCTTTGTTTTAATATAACAGTCGAACAAAGTTGCATCAAAGAGTATAACTTTTGTTCCTTTGAAGATAATAAAATTTCAACATCACACTTTTTAGCAGATTTTTCTCGTTTTATTAGTTCAATATTTAATAAATCAAACTCTTTTAATCTTTTTAAAATATTTTGAGATTTATCATTTCTTACATAAAAATTTACTGTATTAAATCTATTTAAAAGAGAACTAATTAAAAGTCGCCAAATCCAATGATTTGAATCTTCTAAATCAAAATTATAAAGATGAATAACTGTTTTTTTATCAAAATTAGAAAATGCTAATTTTAATTTTTTTAATCTTCTTATATCTTTGTTAAACCATGAAGATATTAAGTTTTTAAATTCACTTCTTTCACCATCAAGTAAAGATGGCATCATTAGTAAACCTAAAAAGAAAATACCAACAAAAAAAAGTGAAATAGAATCTTTTGTTTCCCATGAAAAAGGCATTTCAAAGACAATTTTCTTTAAGATGTCTTCATAAATAGATACAGAACCTATGGCAAAAAGTATTACAATTACAGATATAAGTGATATTAAAGTTGCTGAAATTCTTTTTCTTAGAAAATAAAAAAATGATGACTTTCCAGCTATTGAACTTATATCTGCTTCAAATTTATCTAAACTATCATTTTGACAATATGTAATAAAAATATCATTACTTTTTTTGACAATACAAGAGTCTTCTAGTGTTTTTCTTTTATGATTACATAGTCGTGAAGTGTATATAAAACAATTATTTTGTTTCATTTATTTTTTTAAACCTTCCCTTGCTATTTTGTTTTGAATAGGATCAGAAAAAGAATAAGGACCTTCTTTTTTAGGAAAAGGTAAGTCTTCTAAAGATTTTTTATACTTACTTATAAAATCCTCACTATAATTTACAAAGGCATCTGTTAAAATATCAATATATAATGAAGGAATAAAACAATTTTCATCTTCTTTTTTCGCTATTTTTTCACCATTTGTAGTCATAAAAGCGATAAGATCTTCATCTAGCTTATAATCTAAAATATCAGTTGATTTTATTTTTATTTGTGAGTAGTTTTTTTCTCTTAATTTTAAAATTTCAAATTCACTTTTAGTGATTTTTATAATAACACCATTTACACTAGCATTTTCATCTTTTTGTAGATTTAAAAATATTCCATTTATTTCTTCATCATTATCTTTGAATTTTATATTTTCAATAGAATTCCAAACTCTTTTATAACCTTTTATTTCTACGGGTATTAAATCATTTTGACTTAATACTCTAGTAAAGGATTTTTGTGCACTTTTTAAATTTATTAAAGAACCAAAACCAAAAAGGTACATTCTTATACTAACTTTTCTTTACAAATAACAATACCATCAGGGTCAACATAAACATAATCACCACTATTTATTTCGATTCCATCTATTACTAAAGGTACATTTATTTTTCCATCTTGCACAGGTATATATTTTCTAGGACAAGTTCCTTTTGCAACTAAACCTATATCAAACTCTTTAGTTGTAACAGTATCTCTTACATATCCATTTACAATAATTCCTTCAAACTTATTATCATTTGCAAACTTCATTAGATTATCACCAACAACTGCAAAATATTCCATATTTACATCAACAATTACAACTTTTCCTAATCCATTATTGTTTTTTAAGAATGCAGCTAAATCTTTATTGTTTTTATCTAATTTTACAGTTATAACTTCACCTTTAAATTTTCTGTTTCCACCAAAAGATTTAAAATCTGGTCCTAAAATCTCAGTTTTGTCACTAAAGTTATCACATAAATCTGCTGTAAAAAATCCCATTAATTACTTCCTCATATATAAAATTTATTAAACTACAATATTATCTCATTTTACTATTAAATTATTCTTATTTTTAAAAAACTATTTCACATTGTTTATACAAATAGGTTATAATATGGCTTATTCAAAAAGGATTTTTATGAAAATTGTATTAAATATTTTTATCTTAGCTTTAATCTCAGTATTTATAAGTGCTTGTAGTACAAAACGGCTTACTATAAAATCTTTACACCCTTCAAAAATTGAAAAAGAAAAAATCTATACCATAAGAGTTGATAGATTTTATCGTGATGATGTAAACCAAACAATTAGTTTAGAAGATAGAATTGAAAATAAAGTAATTGATGGTAAAAGAATTTTTAAACTGCAAAATACCGATTTTGGTACAGATGCTATTGTAACAGGGGATGTTCTTAACTCATCTATAAGATATGATACATATTATAGGACAGAGGTTGATTATTCAAGATGTAGATACTATAGATACGATGAAAGAAATAGATCAAGACATTGTATGGAATATGTAATAAGACAAATACCTTGCGAAAATAGAGAATATAATGTAACTACTAATATAAATATTATCAAACCAATAACAAATGAAGTATTATTTTCTAAAACGTATGATAAATCAAGTTTTGAAAATGTGTGTTTTGATACACCATTCCCATTTTATAGAACTACTGCAAATATATTTAGAATGAATTCTCAAATTGCTGATAAAATTTCACAAGACATCGTAGATGATATTTCACCACATTATGTTTATTACAATATAAATATTATTGAAGAATTAGATGATGATAATAAGTTATATACAAAAGAGCATGAAACAAGATTTGAAAAAGCTGTTGATTTAATTGTAAATAAATATTTAGATTTAGCAAAAATTGAACTAGATTTATTGGATAAAGAATTAAATGGACAAAGTTTTGAAATAAACTATAACTTAGCTTTAATATATGAAGCATCAAATCAACTAGAAATGGCAAATAAATTATATAGAAATGCTAAAACTTTAACATTAGATATAAAATATTTAGATTTAATTGATTATGGAATAAATAGAACAAGTATCAATTTAGAAGAGAAAATTAAGGCAAAATCACAGTTGCCTTAACTCTTTAAAATCACCTATTTAACAACTTTTAACCATTATTTTTGTATATTAAATTTTTATTATAAATATTAAAAATTTTGAGTTAAAAAGGTTAGATAAAGTGTCAATGAATAAATTTAATTACACAGCTATTTCAGATGACTGTGTGAAATGTGGAAAATGTAAACCTGTTTGTACAATATTTAATATAAATCAAGATGAAGCTACAAGTCCTAGAGGATTTATTGATTTGTTAGGAGCCTATGAAAGAAATGAATTAGAGCTTGACCAAACTGCAAAAGATATCTTTGAATCATGTTTTTTATGTACAAACTGTGTTGAAGTTTGTCCAAATGACTTACCAACAGATATGATTATTGAACAAGTACGTTCTGATATTGCTAAAAAATATGGAATTGCTTGGTATAAAAAACTATTCTTCTTTTTATTAAGACATAGAAAAACCATGGATTTTTTATCAAAAATGGGTTGGATGTTCCAAACATGTGCATTAAAAATTGATAAGAAAACTCAATCAGGACTTCCTAGATTTAGCTTACCAATTGTAAAGAAAGATAGAGCTTTACCCTTCGCTGATAGTAGAAGTTTTTTAAACAAATATCCAGCAAATATTAAAGCTAAAAATAAAAAGATAGAAGAGAATAAAAAGAATAAAGTTGCTATTTTTATAGGTTGTATGAGTAACTATACATATACAAATACAGGTGATTCTCTTGTAAAAATTCTAAAAAAACTTGAACTTGATATTATGATTCCTAAAAAACAGTTATGTTGTGGAGCACCTGCATATTTCACAGGTGATTTTGATACGGTTGATTTTTTAGCTAAAAAAAATATTGAATATTTTGAAACTTGGATTGATGAAGTTGATGCTGTTATTATTCCAGAAGCTACATGTAGTGCCATGATAAATCAAGATTGGGCACACTATTTCCATAATCAACCTGATTGGAAAAAAAAAGCTGAAAAACTATCTGCTAAAATATTTATGGCAACAAAATGGTTAGAAAACAATACAGAGTTAAAAAATATGCTTGCAAATTCTGGTAAAAAAATCGATCAGCTAGTAACTTATCATGATCCTTGTCATGCAAAAAAGATGCAGGGTGTATGGAAAGAGCCAAGAGAATTACTAAAACAAAATTACGTTTTAACAGAGATGAGCGATTCAAATAGATGTTGCGGTTTTGGTGGTGTTACTATGCAAACAGAAAAATATGATTTTGCAAAAGCAGCAGGAGCTCCAAAAGCAGCAATGATTAGAGATACAAAAGCTCAAATAGTAAGTGCTGAGTGTAGTGCATGTAGAATGCAAATTACAAACTCTTTATATTTATCAGATGTTGATGTTCAATTTAAAAATCCAATTGAATTAATTGCTGAGGCGTTAGAAGCATAATGGAATTTTGGCAAAATATATATTCAAATTTTAATCCCGTAGCTTTTAATTTAGGGCCAATCGCAGTTCATTGGTATGGGATTATGTATGCATTAGCATTAATAAGTGCTATTTTTGTAGCAAAATGGTTTATTAAACATGATAAATTACCTATTTCGAATGATTTATTTGATTCATATGTTTGGTGGGCAGAAATTGGAGTAATATTAGGTGCAAGACTTGGATATATTTTATTCTATGATTCAAACACTTCATATTATTTAACTCATCCTTGGCAAATATTTAATCCTTATGTAAATGGTGTTTATACAGGTATTTCTGGAATGAGTTACCACGGAGCATTTATCGGATTTATTATCGCTTCATATTTCTTTTGTAGAAAAAATAAAATATCTTTTTGGTTTATAACAGATCTTGCAGTTTTAGGAATTAGTGCAGCTTACGTATTTGGAAGAATTGGAAATTTCTTCAATCAAGAATTAGTTGGACGTGTTACAGATGTTCCTTGGGGAATATATGTTGATAAAACATTAAGACACCCATCACAAATTTATGAAGCAATACTAGAAGGATTAGTTGTATTTATAATTTTATTTTATATTAGAAAAAGAAAAACTTTTGATGGACAATTAGCATTAATGTATGGAATACTTTATTCTTTTATGAGAATTGTTGCAGAATTTTTCAGACAACCAGATGTTCAATTAGGATTTATTTATAGTAATTGGCTTACAATGGGAATTTTACAATCATTTGCAGTTTTAGTGGTTTGCGTAGTAATATATTTAAAAATGAAAAAAGCAAATAGTTTAATTTAACTATTTGCTTTCATTTCTTTAGTATAACCAGCATCTATAGCTAACTCTGCAATCTTATTTTTTAATAAATCCAGTCTCCAACCATGTCTACTAGCAAAATTCTCTATTTCTACGTCTCTTTGCTCAGGTGTACAAAATACAAAAATTCTCTTTAAAAAAGGTTTTGGTACTTGTATAGCTATTAATTGAAAATAATTTTCTTTACAGCTTCTTGAGCAAAAAGCCTTACTCATAGCAATCTTTTTTTTGCAGAACGGGCAATGGGACATTATTTATTACCTTTGATTATTAGTTTGTAGAACTTAGCATTAGAAACGTCTTGTAAGAATTTCGGTTCAATGTCGTGCAAAGCTATTATTTCAACAACTTTACCCTCCATTAACCAACTTCGTCCAGTATCAACTATTTTTTGCGTTTCAAAAAATTGTACTAGATCTTCTTTCGAAATGATGAGCTCTTCCATATTATAACTTTTTTATTAAGATTTTGCAAATACCAACTCTTAATTATTTTTAAGAATGTCTATTGTATAGCCCTTATTAGAGTGGTTTTTAATAATTTCATAATAAGTTTTTTGTCTAATTTTATTTACTATATTTCTCATAGTATAAATTGACATATCCTTACCTTTCCAAACTACTTCTTTTATTGTATCATAATCTGTGATTTCATTTCTTTTTACAATCAATAATTTTAAAAATGATTTCTCTAATCTAGTAAAATCTATTAAAACTCCACCTGGTTTAAAGAATTGATCTCTATATTCATCAAAATAGATTCCATTTTCGAACTCTATTTTATCACCTCTTTTTGTTTGGTTCAAACACATAATTACAGCTAATTTTACATCTTTTGCTCTTAATGGCTTTGATAAAAATGTGTAAGCACCTGAATTAATAGCTGTAACTATACTTTCATTATTATCTGAATCAGAGATAACAATTTTTGGTAAAGTTGGAGCTAATTGTGATAGTTCTGTACATAACTCTGAAAAAGAAAGTTCTTTAACATCAGCATCAATAATTGCCATATCATAACTATTTGAACATGCTAATGATATTGCTTCATCTAAAGTTCCTGCAACTTTTAGTTCTTTAAAATAATCATCAAATTCATTTTGAATTGTATCAATTATAGATTGATCATTCGTAACGAATAATAACTTCGCATTGTATAGTTTTCTTATATTTCTTACTGTTTTTAACATAATAGTACTCTTTATATATTGGTTTAAGTCATAATAATAACAAAAATTTCTTTATTTGTCAAAATTATTTTAACAATTTTGATTATATTTTAATAATTTTCTATTATTTTAACTTTTGCCACGATTTTCCCTTAGCAATTGAGACTTTTAATGGTACATTTAATTCATATATATTTTCCATTATTTCTTTTAAATCTATAATAATTTCATCAGCAATATCTTCTTTTACTTCAAATATTAATTCATCATGTATTTGTAAAAGCATTCTCATATTATCATTATTTTTATATTTTTTATGAATTTTAACCATTGATAGCTTGATTAAATCAGCAGCACTTCCTTGAAACATTGTATTTACAGCTTCTCGTAAGTATGCAGCTTTAAGCATAGCATTTGCACTTTCAAAATTAAACAATCTTTTTCTATTTAATAATGTTTTTATGTATCCATTTACATGAGCAGACTCTTCTATTGATTTTAGATAATCTTTTACACTTTTAAAAGCTTTAAAATATGATTCAATATATATTTTTGCTTCTTTTGAAGAAATACCTAAAGTATCTCCTAATTTTTTACTTCCCATTCCATATAAAAGTCCAAAATTTATAGATTTAGCAATAGATCTTTTTTCTTTTGCTTCATCTTCTCCAAAAATTTTCACAGCTGTTTGATAGTGAATATCCAAGTCATTATTAAAAGCATCAACTAAAGCTTCATCTTTTGAAAAATGTGCCAATAATCTAAGCTCTATTTGAGAGTAATCGATTCCCACTAAAGTATAACCATCTTTTGGAATAAAAGCTGATCGTATTTGAGATCCTGCTTCTGATTTAACAGGAATATTTTGTAAATTAGGATTTTTTGAGCTTAATCTTCCAGTTGCTGTTCCTGTATGTAAAAATGATGTATGAATTCTATTATCTTCATTTTTTAATCCAAGTTCTAATAATGGTTCGATATAAGTTGATTGAAGCTTATAAGCCTCTCTATAATTTAAAAGTAAAGGTATAACACTATGTGCATCAAATAAACCATTTAAAACAGCTTCATCTGTACTGTATCCAGTTTTTGTTTTTTTAGCTGTTGGTAAGGCAAGTGTTTCAAATAAAACTACACCTAATTGCTTTGGAGAGTTTATATTAAACTCAACACCACTTGTTTCATAAATTTTAGTAGTTAACTCTTGTATATATTTATAATTTGTTTCTTTTAACTCTTTTAATAAATTAACATCTATTTTTATACCATTGTTTTCCATATCTGCTAAAACATAAATAAAATCAAATTCTAAATCAAAAGCAAGTTGTAATAATTCTTCACTATTTTTTTCTTTAAATAGTTCTAGTTGCTTATTAAAAAGCTTTAAAGTCATCAAAGCATCTTCAGCAGCATAATCACAAGCATTTAAAATATCTACATTAGAAAAATCTTCACCTTTTTTAACTACATCTTTAAAAGCTATCATTTTATGATTAAAATATTTGTTTATTTGGTAATCAAGCCCTACTTTTTCATTTGTATCTAAAAGCCAAGACAAAATCATAGTATCTGCATATAATTTTAACTCTATTTCAAAATTGTTTTTGATTATCTCATAATCATATTTAAAATTTTGAAGAACTAATTTATGTCTATTTAATTGAATAATAGCTTGACGGGCAGCTTCATTTGAAATTTGTGCAGCAACACCTAAATAAGAGTGAGCTATTGGAACATAGTAGGCTTTATTTTCTTCATAAGCAAATGAAAATCCAACTATTTTTGCATTTCTTACATCAATATCAGTTGTTTCTGTATCAAATGAAACTATTGCATCTCTTGGAATTGTGTTTATTACTAAAGATAAACTATTTTCATTATCAAGTAAAATAAATTCCATATTTTCTTGTTTTTGCACTTCTTTTGGAATTTGCGTTTTAAAAGACATTCCATTTTTATTCACCCTATCAAGTATTTTTGACATATCATATTTAATTAAAATATCAGAAATTTTTAAAATAGGATTTTCAGCTGGTAATATAAAATTATCTAAATCATCAATTACATGGCAATCCCTTGATAAAGTAACAAGTTGTTTTGAAAGAAATGCCATTTCACGACTTTCTTCAAGCAAGGTTTTCCATCTCTTTTTCTCAATATTCTCTAAGTTTGCATAAATATTTTCTAGAGTTCCAAACTGTTGAATTAGGGCTTCTGCTGTTTTAGCTCCTATTCCTTTTACTCCTGGAATATTATCAGCACTATCACCTAAAAGTGATTGATAATCTGTGAATTGTGATGGATGAACTCCATATTTTTCTAAACATTTTGCTTCATTTATAACTACTCTTTTTGTTGGGTCAAATAAATAGATAGTATCATCTTCAATTAATTGATATAAATCTTTATCGTGAGATACGATTCGTACTTCTAAACCTTTTTGCTTTGCATCATGTGCAATTGATGCAACAATATCATCAGCTTCAAATCCAGTTCTAATTGCTGTTTTAAATCCCATTTGTTCAATCCATGAAATAGCAATTGGAAGTTGTTTTAATAAATCCTCAGGAACATCAGGTCTTTGAGCTTTATAATTATCATAAAGTTCATTTCTAAAAGTATTTCCCTTTGCATCAAGTGCAAAAACTATATAATCTGTTTGAAAATCTTTACCAATATTTGCTATAAAATTTATAAATCCTGTTAGTAAACCTGTTGGAAAACCTTCTTTTGATCTAAGGGGTGGAAGTGCAAAATAACTTCTAAATAAAAATCCAAATGTATCTATTACTGTAATTGTTTTTTTCATAAAATTTCTCTTTCATTACTTGTTTAAAGATTTTATATTATAATAATGTCACTAAAAATAAGGTTTTAGAATTACAAAGTAATAAAAGGTACATAGATGATAATTATACCCGCTAGATTAAATTCAAGTAGATTTGCAAATAAAATTTTGGTTGATATTTTAGGACTACCAATGGTAATAAGAACTGCCAAACAAGTAAGTAGCTTGGATAAAGTAGTAATTGCTACTGATTCACAAGAAGTTATTGATTTAGCTAAAGAGCATGGTTTTGATGCTGTTATGACTTCTTCAGAACATCAAAGTGGAACAGATAGAATAAATGAAGCTGTGAATATTTTAAACTTAAGTGATGATGAGATTATTGTAAATGTTCAAGGTGATGAACCATTTATTGAAGTTGAAGTAGTTCAAGCAGTTATAAATAGAGTAAAACAAATAAAAGAAAATAACGAAGATATTATGATTACCTCTTGTTATAAAGAGATTAGTTCAGAACTAGCTGATGATCCAAATCATGTAAAAGTAATCTTAGATGAAGATTCAAATGCTATTTATTTTTCACGTGCAAAAGTACCTTATCATAGAGATCATTATGAAGCTGCAACTTATAGTGGTCATCTAGGAATATATGGTTTTACAAAAAAATCACTAAATAATTTTTGTGAGTTAAAATCTTCAAAATTAGAAAATATAGAAAAACTTGAACAATTAAGAGCTATAGATAATGGATTCAAGATAGCAATGGTAAAAGTTGAATCTAAATCTTTTGGAATAGACACACAACAAGACTTAGATAATGCAATAAAAATTTTTAGTAAATAATTTATAAAATTTCTATTTATTTTGCTTTAAAAACAATAAAGTCATTTTAAAGATAATTTATGTAAACTATTATAAAAAAAGAAGAATCAAGGTAAATAATGCGTTATGATATATCAATAATAGATGACAACATTATCCAATTTGAAGAGTTAGAAAGATATTCTTTAAATAAATTAAAGAATATTAAATTTACACTTTTTTCAGATATTAATAACTTAAATGAAGATTTTGATTTAACAGATCTTTTAGTTATTAATATCAAATTCTTTGAACACTTTGATAAAATAAAAAAGATCTTACACGATAATATACTTATAGTTTTTCTAATAAATCATGAATCTGATTTAAAAAAAATATCAAAAATTAGAAATTTTGACAGTATATACAATCCCTTAAACTTCGATGACTTAAGTAATAAAATAGGTAAATACATAAATCTAATTGAGAAAAAACCTTTAATTAAAAAAGAAGAAGAATTTTCAAACTCAATAATTGATAATATAAGTTACCCAATTTTTTCCACAGATGGACATAGTATTATTTTTTCAAATGAACATTTTTTTAAACTTACAAATTGTTTTTCATTGGATGAATTAAATACAAAATATAAGAAAATAAAAAATATTTTTCATAAAGAAGAAGATTGTTTCACTGAGTTAAATAAAAAATGGTTAAAAAATCCTAAGATTGTTAACACAAAAGTTTGTATCTTAGATGAAGAAAAAAATAAACGTTTCTTTTCTCTACAAAAAATATTTTTAACTCACAATAATACAAATATAATTATTTTAAATGATATAAGTCATGAAATAGAACATAAAAATGAATTATTTCAACTTTTGTATACTGATAATTTAAGTAAATTTCCCAATCGTACAAAATTAATTGAAGATTTACAAAATAAAACACTAATACTAGAAGCTGTTTGTTTATTAAATATTAATTCATTTAAAGAAGTAAATGATTTTTTTGGTCATAATGTTGGTGATTCAATTTTAATCGATGTTGCTCAATTAATAAATAAAAAAATAAAGAAATATTCCCATTTAAAACTTTTTAAATTTCCATCTGATAATTACTGTGTAATAAGTACCCTTGATGATAAAGCCACTTTTATAGAATTGATGAAAAATATATTAGATTCTGTTTATAAAAATGTTTTTATTTTCGAACAATATGAGATTGATATCAGAATGACTGCAGGAATCTCTTTTTCAAACAAAAACAATAAATTAATCACAGCAGATATTGCCTTGCAAACCGCAAAAAAAGAAAATAAAGATTACTTGGTATTTTTTGATGAATTAGATAAATTCCAAGAATATGAAAACAATATGCATTGGACAAAAAAATTAAAATCTGCATTTATACATGATAATATAGAAGTTTATTTCCAGCCATTAGTAAATAATAAAACTCTAAAAGTTGATAAATATGAGTGTTTAGTAAGACTAATTGAAGAAAATGGAAAAGTTATTTCACCTTACTTTTTTTTAGATATTTCAAAAAAATCAAACCAATATAAAAAATTAACAAGAATAGTTTTAGAAAAATCATTTAAAAGATTTGAACATCTTCCTTTTGAATTTTCTGTAAATATTTCCTATGAAGATATTGAAAGTGCTGATTTTCTTGATTTTATAAGAAGTATGATTTCAAAATATAACATCTCAAATAGAGTAGTTTTTGAGATATTAGAAGATGAAAGTATAAAAAATTACCAATGTTTAGTGCAGTTTATTGATGAAGTAAAAGCTCTTGGATGTAAAATCGCTATAGATGATTTTGGATCTGGTTATTCAAACTTTGAGCATTTACTAAAAATGAATGTTGATTATTTAAAAATAGATGCATCTTTAATCAAAAACGTTGCTACAGATGAGACATCATATAAAATAACAAAAACTATAATAGAATTTGCAAAAAATTTAAATTTAAAAACTATTGCTGAGTATGTTGAAAATGAACAAATATTTAATATTGTTAGAGATTTAGGTGCAGATTACTCCCAAGGGTATTTTTTCTCAGAGCCAATTGCTATACCAAATGTTAGCGAATTCCAAAAAAAGATGAATCATGAATAAAGAAATTTTAAAAAACATATCAATTTTATACGTAGAAGATGAGAGTGATGTAAGAGAGTTCACATCAAAATTACTATCATCTTTACTAAAAAATGTTTTCACAGCAGAAAATGGCCAAGATGGCTTAGATTTGTATAAAGAAAATATAAATACCATAGATTTAATAGTTACAGATATTAATATGCCAAAAATGAATGGTATTGCTATGTGTGAGAAAATAAGAGAACTAAATAAAGAAATACCTATAGTTGTAACAAGTGCTCATAATGATACTGATTTTTTAAAAAAAGCTATTGATGTAGGGGTTAGTACTTATGCCATGAAACCTATTGATTTATACCAGTTAATTGAAAGTATAACAAAAGCGATTGAGCCAATTTTCTTAAAAAAAGAGCTTGTTACCCTAAACTTATCCCTTGAGAGTAAAATAGAAATGGAAATAGAAAAGATAAATTCTATTTTAGATGCTCAAGAGAATATTGTTATAGTTACTAATAAAGAAGAAATTACAAACATAAATAAGAAATTTCTAGAATTCTTTGGAATTGAAAGTTTTGAAAAATTTAAAGAAGCTAAAAAAGATATCTTTGATCTTTTTCATGAAGAATTTGGTTTTATTACAAGAAATCAAATGGAAAAACAAGAGTGTTGGCTAAAATATATTAAAGAATTACCTGAAATTGATAGAATTGTCAAAATCAAAAATCATAAAAATGAAGAGAGATTATTTACTATAAATATAGATTATTATGAGAATAAAGAGCACTATTATATTTTTTCATTAACAGATATTACAAGTATAAAAGAAAAAGCAAATTTATTAGAATATCAATCAAGCCATGACAAGATAACAGGACTGTTTAATAAAAATAAATTTGATGAATTTTATGAAAAAGAAGTAAAAAGATCTAAAAGATATAAAAATGATTTATCTATTATACTTTTTGACATATATGAATTTAGAGAGATAATTGAAATAAATAAATCTTCAATTGGAGATATCATACTAAAAGAAATTTCACAAATTATGTCAAATTGTATTAGAGAACAAGATATATCAGCTAGATGGGGAGGAGAAGAGTTTTTAATACTACTTCCTCAAACAAACCTAGAAGGTGCACAAATTGTTGCTAATAAAATAAATAACACAGTATTTGAGCACTTATTTACAGAAAAACAATTAAAACTAAGTGCAAATTTTGGAGTATCTGAATTAAAAGAAGAAGATGACGAAAAAACTTTTATGTCAAGGGTAAATAAATTGTTATTTGAAAGTAAAAATAGAGGCAAAAGCGTAGTAATAGCAAGATAAGCTATTACTTAGAAGTTGAAATTTTCACCTAAATAGTGTTCTCTAACCTTTGAATCATTTCTTATTTCATCGCTTGTTCCACTAGCTAACAATGCTCCTGCTTTCATAACATAGGCTCTATCACAAATTTCTAGTGTTTCTCTTACATTATGGTCTGTTATTAATACACCAATATCTATTTTTGTTAACTGATGAATAATCTCTTGAATATCTTTAACAGCAATTGGATCAACCCCTGCAAAAGGTTCATCAAGAAGTAAGAATTTTGGTTTTGATACAAGTGCTCTTGCAATTTCCGTTCTTCTTCTCTCTCCACCTGAAAGTGAAACACCTTTTCTTTGTCTAATTGGCTCAATATTAAAAATTTCTAATAATTCTTCTACACGTTTTATTTGTTCATTTTTATCTTTTGTAACAATTTCAGCAGCAAGCATTAGATTATCTTCAACTGATAAATCTTTGAAGATTGAAGATTCTTGAGGTAAATAACCTATTCCTTTTAATGCTCTTTTATGTAATGGCAATGAAGTTATATCTTTATCGTCAAAATAAACATTTCCAGCTGTTGGTTTTACTAAGCCACAAACAGTATAAAATGTTGTAGTTTTTCCAGCACCATTTGGTCCTAATAATCCTACAATTTCTCCTGAATTAACTTCTAGTGAAATACCATGCAATATCTGAGTTTTTTTGATTATTTTTGTAATATCTTTTATATGTAATTTATGCATTTATTTTATATAACCTCTTATTATCTTTCTTTTCAATTTCTATTAAAATCACGTTATATCCATAATCTTTTAATATTTCTTCTAGTTTTTCATCACCCCACTCTATAAAGTGAGTTCCATCTTTTTCAAACTCTTCTAGCATTCCTAATGAAATAAATTCATTTAATGTTTTATTATAAACGTCATAATGAAAAATATTTTCAGAATAAATAGCTTGTAGGGAAAAAGTAGGAGAAGTAACTAAATCATCTAAGTTCAAAGCTTTTAGATAATTTTTAACAAGGGTAGTTTTACCGCTTGCTAAGTCACCTCGTAAAATAACTATATAGTTATCATCTTTTAATAATTCTATTAAATAAGTAGTAAGTTCTTCTAGTTTATTTAGTTCTAATTCAAAAGTTTTCTGCAAAAAAAATCCTAACTTAACTGATTTGATACTTTGATAATTTGAGCTAGTTTATCTTTAGCAGCTCCACTAATAATAGCTTCTTTTGCCATATCAATACCATCTTTAAAATCTCTTGCTTTTTCATCTACGATTAAAGCTGCAGCTGCATTTAATAAAACTATGTTTAATTTTGCACCAATAAGTTTTTTTGATAATAAATCACTAGTTAGTTTTGCATTAAACTTTGCATCACCACCTATAATTTCACTTTTATCACTTAATTGCATACCATAATCTTCAGGATTTATTTCGAAGTCTTCAATTTTACCATTGTATATACTACTTGCATATGTTATATCTGAAATTGAGATTTCATCCATTCCATCATTTGAAGATACAATCATAGATCTTTTTGTATCTAACATATCTAAAGCATATGCTAGTTTATTTATATATGATTTATCAAATACTCCTATTAACTGTTTTGATACAGTTGCTGGATTTGATAAAGGTCCCAAAATATTAAATATTGTTCTATGTGGTATTGATTTTCTAATAGGCATAATATGTTTCATGCATGGATGATGATTTTGTGCAAACATAAAAGTAAATCCAGTTTCTTCTAGCATTTTTGCACTATTTTCTAAACTAAGGTTTAAATTAACTCCTATAGCTTCTAGCATATCAGCACTTCCACTTTTACTAGTAATACTTCTATTTCCATGTTTTGCAACATAAGAACCGCATGCAGCAAGTAATATTGAAACAGTACTTGAAACATTAAAAGAGTTTGATTTATCTCCTCCTGTTCCACAATTGTCAATTAGTTTTTCTTTTAAATCATAATGAACAGGTAAAGGTATCATATGATCTCTCATAGCGCTAGCAGCACCTGCTATTTCAGCTGCTGTTTCACCTCTTTCATATAACTCAATCAAATACTCTTTTACTTCTTCAGCAGATAATCTATTTTCAAAAATATCATCAAATTTAAGTTTTGCTGCGTTGAACATTTTAGTCTATCCTTTGTACATATTCATCTATTTTTGATTTGGGTGTTGATTTTGTTGTTGGAATTTGTAATACCTTGAACTTATCACTTCTTTCAAGATATTTAATTTCTATAATATCTCCAACTTTAACCTCTTTTGCTTTTTTAACAGCTAAGTCATTTATAAAAACAACTTTGTGTTCTAGCATATCTTCTGCAACTGCTCTTCGTTTTGTAATATTAACGGCATTTAAAAATTTATCTATTCTCATAAAGAAAATTATAGCAAAACTTTGATAAAATGATGCCTTAAAAATAACGTAAGCATAGGATATATTTATGAGTAAAAAAGATGTTAAAAAAGTAGTTTTAGCTTATAGTGGTGGTTTAGATACTTCTATTATTTTAAAATGGCTTCAAGATGAATACAAAGCAGAAGTTATTACTTTTACGGCTGATTTAGGTCAAGGGGAAGAAGTTGAACCAGCTAGAGTTAAAGCAATAGCTTGTGGAATTAAACCAGAAAATGTTTTTATTTTAGACATTAAAGAAGAGTTTGTAAAAGATTATGTTTTCCCTATGTTTAGAGCAAATGCTATTTATGAAGGTGAATATTTATTAGGAACTTCAATTGCACGTCCTTTAATTGCAAAAAAACTTATTGATATTGCAAATGAAACAGGTGCAGATGCTGTATCTCATGGTGCAACTGGAAAAGGTAATGACCAAGTTAGATTTGAAATTGGTGCACTAGCACTTAGACCTGATATTAAAGTTATCGCTCCTTGGAGAGAATGGGAATTAAACTCAAGAGAAAGTTTACTTGAATATGCAAGAAAACATGGTATTGAAATTGCTCAAAAACACCTTGATAAAGATGGTAATCCTGCAATTAGCCCTTATTCTATGGATGCAAATTTATTACATATTTCTTATGAAGGTTTACATTTAGAAAACCCATCTAATGAGCCTGAAGAATCAATGTGGTTATGGACTACACCTCCTGAATTAGCACCTGATGAAGCTGAGTATTTAACATTAACATATAAAAATGGAGATCCAATTGCATTAAATGGTGAGCAAATGTCACCTGCAACTTTACTTGAAAAATTAAATCAATATGGAAATAAACACGGTATTGGAAGAGTTGATATTGTTGAAAATAGATATGTTGGAATGAAAGCTAGAGGTTGTTACGAAACTCCAGGTGGAACTATTATGTTAAAAGCTCATAGAGCAATTGAGTCTATTTGTTTAGATAGAGAAGCTGCACACTTAAAAGATGAGTTAATGCCAAAATATGCTAAATTAATCTACCAAGGTTATTGGTTCTCACCTGAAAGAGAAATGTTACAAGCTGCTATTGACGCAACTCAAAAAAATGTTGAGGGTGATGTAAGAGTTAAACTTTACAAGGGTAATGTTATGGTTGTGGGAAGAGAATCAGTTAACTCTTTATATGATGATGCATATTCAACTTTTGAAAAAGATGAAGTTTATAATCAAAAAGATGCAGAAGGATTTATTAGATTAAATGCTTTAAGATTTATCATCGCTGGTAAAAACCCAAATAGAAAATAATTTATTAAGGTGGATTTCCACCTTAATTTTCACTCACTTAATAAAAAAACTCTTTTTCTCTCAACTTGTAATTTAATTGTAATTGTTTCTTAATTGTAATTGTTTCTTAATTGTAATCTTTAATAATTAGAATTCTTCACTTTATAATTGGATTATTCATGGATTATTTAAAAGATTTAGAAAAAATCATAAATATCAACTCTTATACTAAAAATAAAAATGGTGTAGATGAAGTGGGTATTATAATGACAAATTGGTTGAGAGAATTAGGTTTTTCTCTATTAACATACAAAAGAGAGAATATAGGTAATCATCTACTTTTTTCTACACCTACAAAAACTGGAAAAAAAATACTATTTTTAGGCCACAATGATACTGTTTTCCCACCTAATAGTTTTGAAGGCTTTAGCCAAGATGAGACTTGGGTTTATGGACCTGGTGCTTGTGATATGAAAGGTGGAAATATTGTAGCTTTACAAGCTCTTAGAAATATTTTTGAACAAAATGGCGAAATCTTTAATATTGATTTTTTACTTGTATCAGATGAAGAAACTGGAAGTGATGACTCAAAAGAAATCACAAAATCAATTGCAAATAACTATGATTATTGTTTTGTTTTTGAAGCAGCAGGTGAAAAATATGAAGTTGTAACACAAAGAAAAGGTGTTGGAACTTTTAATATATCAATTGAAGGATTAGCAAGCCATGCTGGTAATCACTACTCAAATATCCTCATCCACCAAAAACTCTTAATTAAGTAAATAGATAAAATCAGCTATAATAAGCATAAAAAAGAGATATTATGGCAAATAGATTTAGAGAGAAATTAGCAGAGAAAAGATCTAAAAAAGGTTATAAGGAAATAGCTTCTAAAAATAGATTATTGCAACTATTAGGTGAGATACCAGATCATAGAAAAGGTCAAGGTAAACTTCATAAATTGGAACATATTTTGTTTTTGTCAGTTATTGCACAATTAATGGGAGCAGTTAATTATAAAGAGATATGGGTATGGATTACAAAGCATATTCAAGATGATAAAATTAAAAAACTTTTAGGTGTAGAGTTTATAAAAACACCAGGAAGAAGTGCTATTGCAGAGATTTTAGCTGAAGTTAATTATCTAGAGTTAGAAAAAGTTTTTAGAATATGGATAAATGAATTGGTTGATACTTCTAATTTACCACAATTAGCTGTTGATGGTAAAGTTATGAATGGTAGTAGTGTAAATGCAAAACAATCAACACAAGTACTAAATGCAGTATTAGCAAATAGTGGAATAATATTAGCTCATAAAAAAATTGTAGAAAAATCAAATGAAGTACCCGCATTAAGAGAACTTATTGATGAATTAGATGATAGCTTTATATATACCTTTGATGCTATGAATAGTAAAAAAAACACTTGATAAAATTGAAAAGACAAATGATAATAAGTATTATTCTAAATTAAAAGGAAATCAAAAAAAGCTTTTGCAAAAAGCTATTAAAATATCCGATACACAAATACCTACAGATATCTATATATCTTCGTTAAAACAAGAAAGTAAATATCTTGTTCAAAGAAAAGTGTCTACTTTTACAAATGATAGTTGCTTTTACCATAATGGAATGACACATATAAAAACTATAATTAAAATTGATAAAACAATATACTCAAATAATAAAAAAACAGGTGAGATAAAAGAAATAGTAACAACATCATTTGCAATTGCAAACTTTAAAAATAGTGCAGAATTTTTCCATAATCTTCAACTCAATCATTGGAAAGTGGAGACAATGCACTTTTATAAAGATAAATCACTTTATGAAGATTTACATACTGCAAATATAAATCCAATGACTATGACAATATTAAGAAGCTTTGTTATAAATATTCTACACCTAAATAAAGTTAAATCTATCAAAAATCAGTTATTAGAAAACAGATGGGATTTAGATACTACTTTAGGATTATTATTAAAAATTTGTTTTTAGTGGATTGGAGTACTACTCAAAAGGTATTGATGCCAATTTAGAAGCTTCTTATAAACTACAAGAATTAGTAAAACTCACAAATTTAGAACTACAAACCACTGTAAATGTTGGAAAAATAACAGGTGGAATTGGTGCTAATACTATCTCTCCAAAATGTGAACTTTTATTAGAGCTTAGATATACCTCAAATAATGAAAAAAATCGTGTTTTAAACTCTATAGAACAAATTGTAAATAAATCTTACGTAAATGGTACAAAATCAACTTTAAGTGGTGGTATTCAAAGAGATGTAATGGAAGAAAATAAAAATCAATTAGAGTTTATTAGTTTACTTGAAAATATTACAAATACAAAAATTTTAACAGAAAAAAGAGGTGGCGTTAGTGATGCAAACATAATTGCTAGTTGTGGAGTAATAACACTTGATGGTTTTGGGCCTTTTGGTGATGGAGATCATACAGTAAAAGAGAGAGCCTTAAAAAGTAGTTTTAAATCAAGAATAGAGCTAATGACAAAAATCTTAAATCATTTTCAAACAAATTTATAAAAGGGGACAAAGTGGCAAAAAGAAATATTGGTATGTGGTTATATCAAAATAGTGGTGGAGAACAAATCCAAAAGAAAATGATTAAATTGTTAAAAGATAGAGAAATTGATGTTCTTGCAAATGTAAATTTAAAAAATGCTATTGCGAAAAATGGCCATATTATTTATGAGATGAAAGACAAAAAAGTAAAACTTGATAAATTAGATCTATTTTTTTCTTATAATGCAGGAGAACAAACTCCTTATCAAGTCTATTTATACAAAGCCTTAAATAGAATAATTCCAATGATAAACTCTTATGAAGCATTTGAGTTAAGTGAAGACAAATTTCATACCTCATTTTATTTACGAAAACATGGAATAAGAACAGCTGATTATAAACTTTGTCATAGTGATGATGCCCATAGATTAAATACTATCATGAAAAAATGGGAGAAAATGGTTTACAAACCAACTGATGGTTGGGGAGGAATGGGAGTTACAAAAATAGACAGTGTTGAAGCTTTAAATATGTTAATTCCTTTTTTAAGTCAAATAAATCTTAAATATTTTTATGTGGAAAAATATGTTGATTATGATAATACAGATTATAGAGTAGATATTGTAGATGGACAATTTGTTGCTTGTTATGGAAGAAAAGCAGCAACTGGTCATTGGAAAACAAATGTTACTAGTGGTGGAAGTGTATTTTTAAGAGAAGCAAATGATGAAATTGTTGATTTAGCAATAAAAGCTACTAAAACTTTAGGATTAGATATTGCCGGTGTTGATATTATTTTTGATAGAAAGAAAGAGAAATATATAGTTTTAGAAGTAAATGGAATTCCAGCTTTTGCAACACCTGAACAAGAAAAAATGGGATTAAATTTTAACGATAAAAAAATTGATTTAATAGTTGATTTAATAGATAGAAAAACTACAAAAGAAGGGGGAAGTAAATGAAAAAGTTACCAAAGATAGGGTTTTTATATTTAGATTATGTATTACAATTTTTCAATAAATCAAATTTCAAAGGCTGGCCTAATAAAATAGAATCTGTTACATATCATTGGAAAAATGATAAAAAAAGATTTGTAGAAGAGGTAAAAAGAAAGAAAATTGAAGTTTTAATTGGAAATATCCCAGCAACTGCCTATGAAACTTTTGTAGAAATTGCAAAAGAGTTACCAAATGTTCGATTTGTTCCATCTATTGAAACACAATTTTCAAATAAATCAAAGGAAAATGTAACCCTATTTTGTAAAAAATATGATTTATCAATTCCTAAAACAAAAATTTTTTATAACAAAGAAAAAGGTTATAAATACTTAAAAGAAAAAGCTTCTTATCCTCAAATTATCAAAAGATCTTATGGACCATCAAATTATGGTGGGTATTTTGTACATAAAGCTGATAATTTTAAAGAAGCAAAAAAACTTCTTGATGAGAAAAAATATAATCCAATTTATACTCAAAACGCAATTGATTTAAAAGACTCAGGAGATATTAGAGTAATGCTTATTGGTCATAAACCAATTTGTGCCTTTTGGAGATATTCAGGTAAAAATCAATGGATTACAAACACTTCACAAGGTGGTTCAATGTCTTATGAAAATGTTCCTATGAATGCACTTGAACTTGCTGTTAAAGCTTCAAAAGCTGCAAAAGCTGAATATTGGGCTTGTGATATTGCAATTTGTGCAAAAACTGGAAAAGCTTATATTTTAGAGTGTGCAACTGCCTTTGCAGCATTTCCATATATTAGAGATTGGATTTGTCAATATTTAATGTGGGATTTTTCAAATGGAAAATTTCCTAAACCTCATATTCCCCTATTCTCTTGGGAAGAGTTAGGAAAAATTGATTCAAATTTATTAAGAACTTTAAGACATATTGGGTTTGGTAAATATACTGCTAGTTATGATGGAGAATATTTTATTAAAGATAAAAAAGATTTATATGAAATGGAATTAGCACTTTTATCAAAGGAATCTGATGTTCCACAAAAGATTGATGAATGTTTTGAAGATGAGACAAATAAAACTCTAATAAAAGAAAAAATCTTTGAAATTAATAAGATAAATTTTAACACATCAACATTAACTGATTTAATGACTCTTTATGGAATGGAAGAGGATTTAGCTTTACAAATACAAGAGTACCTACAAGATAATATTATCACTGATAGTTCTGATTTATTAGAACTAGAAGCTATAGATGAACAAATGCTTAAATCTTGGGATAGAAATATTGATGATATGAGAGTAGATATAAATAGAATTGATAAAGAAAACTTGAGAAAAATAAAAGGAATTGGTAAGAAATTAGCAAAAACAATTTCTGATTATAGAGAAGAGAATGGTTATTTTAAAAATATAGAGGATTTAAAAAATATTGATGGAATTGGTAAAAATAAATTTGCTCAATTAAAATCTAGATTAAAAATAGGAGAATAAGTTCTTGAAAAGATTATATAGGTCATATAGTGAATCAACAAATATTTTCAAAGAATTGGAAGCTAAATATCCTAATTATTTCAAAATTGAATCAATTGGTAATACTTGGGAAAATAGAGAGATAAATTTAATTACAATTTCAAAAGATATTAAAACAGCCGATTCAAAACCAGCACTATTTTATACAGGAACTATTCATGCAAGAGAGTGGATTGGACATGAATTAGCTATTGAATTTGCAACATATGTATTAAAAAATCTTGAAACAGACCCTACTTTACAAACTTACTTAAATGAAAGTACAGTTTATATGGTTCCTTGTGCTAATCCTGATGGTTATGAATACTCAAGAAAACATTTTTCTTTTTGGAGAAAAAATAGAAGACAAAATGCTGATGGAACTTATGGAGTTGATTTAAATAGAAATTTTCCCATAGGTTTTGTAAAATCAACTGCCACAAGTTCAAATGTTTATGGAGGACCTGAACCATTTTCCGAACCTGAAACCCAAGCTCTTAGGGATTTTATTTTAAGTCATTCTAATATTACAATAGCTTTAGATTACCATAGTCAAGGAAATGTATTTTTTCCGGCTCATGATTTTAGACATGAAGACACTATTGATACAACTGATATGAATACCTTATGTGCAAATATGGCAGAAGAAATTAGGAAAATATCAGGTAGAGAGTATGGAATACATCAAGGGAAACCACCTGCTAAACTAATTTCAGGAAGTGGAAGAGAATTTTATTACTCAAGTGGAATTATCTCATCTGTTGTTGAAGTTGGAACTAGAAATATAAGTGATTATATGGAAGATATGAACGAGAATATAAGAGAACATATTCCAGCACTTATTTATGCTCTAAAAGAGGTTGATAATTACGCTAAAGACAATATTATGAAAAGGGTTAATTCTTTTAATGCAACGGAAATCGGCTCAAGCCACGTAAATCTAAAATGGGATTATGAAGTAAATGAAAATATATATTTTGAAATTTTCAGAAGTACAAAAGATAAGCAGTTTTGTAATAGTTCAAATCTAATCTCAAAAACTCATAGTTTAGAATTTAATGATATTAATCTAAGCTCAAATAGATATTATTACTATAACATAAGAGCAGTAAATAAAAAAACAAACCAAAAATCACCCTTTTATCCACAAATGAAAATCCGTACTTTAGTAGAATACGATGAATATAGCAGAACATACTATGCAAATGCAAAAGGAACTGGATATGTGGCTGAAAATCTAAATAACAATCCTAGTCACTTTGGAGTAAATTCTTTATTTGTAGGAGTTGATGAAAATAAAGGAATTTCATATGCGGTTATTTCTATTAATGTAAAATCACTTCCAACAAATGCTTTAATAAAATTAGCTTCAATTAATTTATATCCAATAAACAGAGTTTCAACAACTATTGAAAAATATGGTGAATGGAATATAGGACTTGTGAACCAAGAGACAATGGGAGATATAACAAACTTTGATGATGTAAATAGTATGGAAATTATAAGATATGTAGGACACCCTACTGAATCTCACCAATTAACTCAAGGAATTTGGAGAGCATGGAGTTTATCTGGTTTGGAATGTATAGATTTAAAGAAATCAATCAAAAATGATACTATTGTTTTAAGAGTTGAAGGTCCGAAAGAGTTAACAATTGGAAGAACAAAACAAATGATGCAATGGGATATTGGTTATGGCTTATTTGGTTTTGGATTAGCTTATCGACCAAGATTAGAATTAACCTATACAATAGAACCAACAGTAACAACACTTTATGCAAAATCAATTAATACAGTAAGTAAAAATGAAGTTTTAAATGATGTAATTACAGCTGGCTTTGATGAAAATGGAAATAAAATATATTCAACTTTTCAGTTTAATCTATCTAGTCTTCCTCCTTACAATGAAACGATGATTACAAAAGCCTATTTTGAGTTAAACTCTACAAAAATTTATATAAAAGATGATATTAGGTTTCATTTAGAATTTGTAGATGAAAAAATTAATAAGAATTTTGAAGATATTACTAATAGAGAAATAATTCAAAATATTGGTTATGATGTTAGTGCAACAGAGTTAAAAAACAATCAAACCCAATATTTTATGTTTGATTCTTTTTCTAAAATAATTTTAAATGAAAAACTAAAAAGTAAATCTGATATTTCATTTGTATTAAAAGCAACCTCTGCATTAAAAGCAATAAAAAATAAAACTGTGTCATGGGAAGTTTCAAATAACTCTTTATGTCCAAAACTTATCCTTGAACATATTCCAAAAAGAAGATTTCCAGTTGAAAAAGTCACAAATGCAAAATTATCTCTTGAAAATGGAAAAATAAAAATCTCTTGGACAAATCCTAAAAATTCAGATTTTGTAGGAGCGAAAGTTATAAAAAATCCATTTAGAAAACCCCTATCTGCTCAAGATGGACAAAAACTTTATGCAGGAGCTGATGAGTACACTTTAGATGATTTTGGTGCAACAGATATAAATAAGTATTATGCAATATTTACCTATGATAATGTACCAAATTATTCAGAACCTATAATTTTAGAATATATTCCAAAATAAAAAATCCTTTGCTATAATAAATAAAAAGCTAAGGAGAGAGGCTGTGATTTTAAAATTTAAAGAGTTTTACCCGAATATTCACACAAGTGCTTGGATTGCACCAAGTGCTGATTTAATTGGAAATATACAAATAGGCGAAGACTCATCGGTTTGGTTCCAATGCGTTATAAGAGCCGATGTAAATAAAGTTATAATTGGTAAAAACTCAAATATACAAGATTTATCAATGATTCATACAGACCACAACACACAAACAATAATTGGTGATAATGTAACAATAGGTCATAAAGTTATGCTTCATGGATGTAAAATAGAAGATAATTGCCTAATAGGAATGAGTGCTACCATTTTAGATAATGCAGTTATTGGTGAAGGAAGTATCGTTGGAGCCAACTCATTAGTTACATCAGGAAAAGTATTTCCGCCAAGATCTTTAATTATGGGAAGTCCTGCAAAAGTAGTAAAAGAGTTAAGCCAAGAAGAAGTAGATAAACTAATTGCTCATGCTGCTCATTATGTTGAGTATAAAAACGATTATAGATAAAATCTTTGACTAAGAAATAATAGGTTTAAAACCTATTATTTACATTTAGAATATTCTTCTTTTAATTTTGAATATAAATCATCAAAACCTACATCATCCATATTTTCTAATAAACTAACCATTATAACATTGTCTTCATTTCCATTCCAAACTTTTATGTAAGATCCTTCTTTATAACCATTATCTTGTCTAAATTGATTTAAACAGTTTTTACCGATATATAATTTTTGTAACCACATAAAAGATAAACCAGAGATTTTACAACATCTAAAAAATTGGTCGATAAATCTTTCGATTCCACTAAATGAAGGCATATTTCCAGTATCAATAGCAAGTGAAATATATGATAATTTTTCAGCTTCTTTTACCATAAGTTTTACATCTACTTCTTGGAATATTTCATAAATACAGTGTGTATTTACTAAAGATACTGCTTTTGGTACATTTGTTTCTTGTAAAATATAAGACATTAAGAAGTGCCAAATATCTACTAATTCCACATGAATATTATTCATATCAGGAGCTGAATTTATATTTTTCCAGTGTTTCCATGGAGTTGATTCTATTAACTCTGCAACTTCCATATGTATACATCTAAGCCAGTTTATCTCTTTACCAAATTTATTTAAACCTAGTTCCCAGTTCTTTCCATTTGTAGAGTCATTTAATTTCTTTTGTAATAAAAACATCTCTTCTAATTTATGAGGAAATGACGAAACTTCTTCTAAAAGAGAAGCCAAAGGTAAACACTCTTCAATCACATTATCCAAAGTCGAGTTCATAGGCAAAGACTCTTTTTCACCTTTTAAAAGATGTAAAATCAATGAAACCATATAAGGAACTTCATTTCTTTCTTCCCAATTTAAAACATCATTAGATGTAACTCCTGCATAATGCATAAAATCTTCTATACTTAAAAAGCCTAATGACTTTATACTCTCTTTAAAATCTTTATATAACAACTTAAACTCCTATTTTAATGGTAATTGAACAACAAACTTAGCACCTTTTGGTGTATTGTATGCATTTATTTTTCCTAAACTGTGTTGTTCCACAATCGCTTTACACATATACAATCCTAATCCTGTTCCATTTTTATTACTTTTTGTTGAGAAATACGCTTCAAAAATCTTACTAAGAACATTTTCTTTTATTCCTCCTGCATTATCTTCAAACTCTATATACAAATAATCCTCTTTTTCATAAGTATGAATATCTATAACTCTATTTTCAATATTTTTTTCTATCATTGCATCACAAGAATTTTTCGCTAAATTTATAAATACTTGAACCATTTCATTTAGATGAATTTGTATTTCTGAAGTGGATTCATTTTTATAATTTATTTGCACTGAATTTATTTTGAATAAATATGATAAAAAATCCAATGATTTGTTTATAACATTTTCAATATAAACTTCTTCTTTTTTCTTATTAGGTTTGAAATAATCTCTAAAATCATCAATAGTTTTTGACATATAATCCAACTGCAAAGAGACTTGTTTTACAACATCATCAAGCATATCATCTGAAAGTTCACCTTTTATCATTTTGAGTAAAGGCAACTTTTGAATTAATATAGATACGGCTTGTAAAGGCTGTCTCCATTGATGAGCAATCATAGAAATCATTTCACCTAAAGCTGCTGATTTTGATTGTTCTATTAATAAATTTTGTTGATTTATTAACTCTTTTTGTGATGAAATATCTTCTCGTATAGCATCATAGCTAATAATAACTCCATTATTATCAAAGTTTGGATGAATAGTGGTTTTTACCCAATAAAAAGTCCCATCTTTTTTAAGATTTTTTATTTCACCTTGCCACATATTTCCTGATTTTATAGTTTTCCATAAATCTTCAAATAACTCTTTTGGCATATCTTGATGTCTTATAACATTATGGGATTTACCTATTAATTCATAAGCTTCATATCCTGATATTTTACAAAAAGCACTTGATACACTTGTAATTATGCCTTGAAGGTTTGTTCTTGACATAATCACATATCTATCAACAATATCAATGGACTTAGTTAATGCATTTTCAACTTGTTCAACTGATTTTGAATATATATCTAAAATTGTTAAAAAAACTTTTTGGAAATAAAAATTTATCTCTTGAAATAACTCCAAAGATTGATTTTGGTTTTTAAAAGCAAAATCAACTAAAGCATCTTTAAAAGCTATAAAAAGGACAAATAACTCATTTACGCCTAGGTTTTGTTTTTTTAAATATTTTAAAAAATCAATAACAACTGCGCTATTTTGAGTTTTTTCATCATTTTTAATTGTTTTAATGTAGTGTTCTAAAAAGCCAAAAGAGTATCTTTTGATAAATAATTCTTCATTTATTGAATAGTTGTCAATTAATTCTTTAATTTTTGAAGAATTAATCCAAGTTCTAATAATAGTTATTTTATTTTTTTCTATTATTTCAATAAATTCTTTTAGCTGCATATATCCTACTCTTTATTATGTTTTAAAGTGAAAAAATGACAATCAGCACCACTTGATCTTTTTACAGTAATTGAAGGAATCAACTGTGATTTAAAACCATAAGCTTTACAACCATGAGGTTTCCCCCTCTCCCAAGTAACAAAATAATAAACACACTTTTGACAAACTATTCTTTTTTCTTCCATCTTCTTACTTATATTTATATTTCAACTTTACTTTGTATAGCTTTTGATAGTGATAAGATATCTACATTTTCCAAACTCACCCCTGTTGGAACACCTTGGGCAATTTTTGTAAACTTAATATTAAAGTCTTTTAATTTATCTTCAATATATAAAATAAATGCATCATTTGCAATTGAAGGTGTAATTGCAAATAAGATATTTTCAACTTCATTATTATCTATAAATTTATGCAAAGAATCTATAAGATCTTGGTCAAGTTCTTCTATTACAAAGTACTTTCCATCAAATTGTTTTGAATCTTCAATAACAAAAATATCTTTTGCACTTTGAACAATACATAATTTTGTATTATCCCTTGATTCATCCAAACAAAATTCGCAAATCTCATGTTCACTCATAGAACCACATCTTGAGCATTTAGTGATGTTTTTTAAGGCATTCTCTATACTATGAGCTATTTTGATTCCGCAATAGTTATCGTTCATAACAATATGATAAGCAAGTCTAAGAGCTGATTTTTTTCCAATAGTAGGCAATGATTCAAACGCTTCAACAAGTTCGTAAAATTTTTCTAATCCTTTATTCATTCGTGGATTATATCTAAGATTTATCAATTTTTAGATAAAATCGCGTCTTACATAAATTCAATTATTTTTTAAGGGGATATAAAATTGACTGAGATAGATTATTATGAATTACTAGAAGTTAGTAAAGGTTCAGATAAAAGTACAATCAAAAAAGCTTATAGACAAATGGCTATGAAGTATCATCCTGATAAAAACCCAGGTGATAAAGAAGCTGAAGAAAGATTTAAAGCTATAAATGAAGCTTATCAAGTACTAAGTGATGATGAAAAAAAATCTATTTATGATAGATATGGGAAAGCTGGTCTTGAAGGACATGGGCAAAGAGGTGGTGGATTTTCAGGTGGATTTGACGACTTAGGTTCTGTTTTTGAAGAGATGTTTGGAAGTGCTTTTGGTGGTGGTTCACGTGGAAGAAGACAAAGAAAATCATATAACTATAACCTTGATGTTACTATTGAAGTTAAACTAGCTTTCAATGAAGCTGTATTTGGATGTAATAAAGAGATTAAATACAAATACAAAACTGCTTGTAAGTCTTGTAAGGGAACAGGTGCAAAGGATGGGAAACTAGCTACTTGTACAACTTGTAATGGACAAGGTCAAGTTCATGCAAGACAAGGATTTATGACTTTTGCTCAAACATGTCCTAAGTGTGGTGGATCTGGTCAAAGTGCTGCTGATTCTTGTAAAACATGTAAGGGAACTGGATATGATGAAGTTAGTGATAGCTTTAAAGTTGATATTCCAGAAGGTGTTAATGATGGAATGAGGATTAGAGTTTCAAACAAAGGAAATATTGCACCTGATGGAAGTCGTGGTGATTTATATTTACAAGTATCAGTAAAAGAAGATGCTCACTTTGTAAGACATGATGATGATATCTATTATGAAGCTCCTATATTCTTCACTCAAGTTGCACTTGGAGGAAAAATTACAATTCCAGGACTTAGAGGTAAATTAGAACTTGTGATTCCACAAGGAGCAAAAGACAAACAACAATTTACTTTTAAAGGTGAAGGTGTTAAATCTGTTCAAGGATATGGAAAAGGAAGTTTAATTGTACAAATTAAGATAGAATATCCAAAAACATTAAATGACGAACAAACTCAATTATTAGAAAAACTTCAAGAAAGTTTTGGAATAGAGAGTAAACCACATGAAAAGAACTTTGAAAATATGTTTGACAAAGTTAAAAAATGGTTTTCATAATACAAAAAAATAGGAACTAAAATGGAATTAAAGTATGTGGGATTAAAACCTGTTATTAGTGAGCATGGTATATCTTTTAAGGACGGGAAAGAAGATAAATATGTTTATTTATCTTTTGCCATTGATATTTTAATTGCTTTAGATCATAACTATGTACACAATATAAAATACTCTCATACTGTAAATCAACAAAGATTAGCTTCTAATGAGATTTTAGAAATACTTCTAAAATCTCATCCAAACTTAGAAAACACAATGGATGAAGAAATAGGTGCTTATATCATTCATCTAGATAAAAAAGAAGAAGATATAAATAATCAAACCCATTTAAGTGAAATAGAAAAACAAACTTATATAGCAAATTTAAAAATCATGAGAGATTATTTAATTCAACGTGCTAAAAATAAAATATTTTATGAACATTGTATAGACACAATTGCACAAAGTATAATACACCATAAAATCAAAGAGTTAGACACTCCTTTTAATGAAAAATTTTGGCATATTTTACAAACTATTGAAGGAAAACTTTCTCTACATAAAGTTAGTTCAAATTTAAAAGTTGAAGGCTTAAAAGCTACTCTTATAATCAATTGTTAAGATAAGCTTAAGAAAGTATAATCTTTTTTAGACTATAATGACTTATAGAATAAAAATATGTGAAAAAGGCTTTGAAGTGTATAAATATCTTTTATTACTTTTATTATTATGTAATACACTTTTTGCAAATATCTTAATAAACCTAACAAATGAAGAAAAAGAATTCATAAAAAACAATCCTGTTATAAATGTAGGCGCAGAAACAAACTGGCCTCCTTTTGATTATGTTGAAAATGGTAAATATAAAGGAATAGCAAAAGATTATTTAGAAATCATTGAGAAAAAAACTGGATTGAAATTCAATTATATTTATGGATATAAATGGAATGATTTATTACAAATGGCATTTAACAAAAAAATAGATTTACTACCTATTTTATCAAAAACACCCAATAGAGAAAAAAATCTAATTTTTACATCAAATAGCTATACAACTATTAGAGATTATTTTTACAGTATAAATAAAACTTACAAAACATTAAATGATTTAAATGACAAATCCATTGTTATAGAAAAAGGTTATATATACGAAGATTTTATAAAAAATAACTATCCAAAAGTTAAAATTATTATAGTTAATAACTCTTTAGAAGCTATTGATTTAGTAATTACTAGAAAAGCCGAAGGATTAATTTCTAATGTTCCTTTAATTGAATATATAACAAAAAAAAATAACATAAGTACACTATCACCAACTTTTGTAGTAAATACAGAAAACAATTTGTATATGGCATTTAGAAATGATTATCCTATTTTAAAAAGTATCGTAGACAAAGCTTTAGATAACATTGATCAATTAGAAAAAAATGAAATATCTTCGAAATGGATTGATAGCTATAGAACAGTAAATGAATTTACTCCAAAAGAAAAAGAGTTTATAGAAAATCACAAAACATTAATTGTTGCAAATGAAATAGGCTGGGTTCCTTATGATTATTTTGAAAATGAAACAGCTAAAGGTTATGTAGTAGATTATGTAAAACTTATTCTTTCAAAAACTGGTATGGATCCAATATTTGTTAGTGATAATTGGAGTAACTTATTAGAAAAATTTTCTAATAATGAGATCGATATATTTCCTGCTATTGGATTTAATGAAGAAAGAGAAAAAAAATTTAACTACACCCAATCATATATAAATCAAGAGTTATCAATAATTACAAAAAAAAGTAAATTTGATTTAATAAATATTGATGATTTGGCAGGGAAAAAACTTGCCATGGTAAAAAACTGGAACTCAACTAAAAGATTAAAAGAAAACTATCCAAAAATAGATATTATTGAATTTGAAACATTAGATGAAGTTTTTGAAAGTGTTGAGAAGAATACAAGTGATGCAACAATACAAAATACATTGATTGCAAATTACTATATAAATAAATCATATTTTAACTCATTAAAAATATTAACTAAAGTAAATATTAAAAATTTTGATACTAAATTATATATGGGTGTTAGTAAAGATTTAGAAGTGCTTCCTGAGATTTTAAATAAAGCAATAAATAAGGTTTCACTAATAGAACTTGAAACACTAGATAAAAAATGGTTCAATTCTGAAAAAAGCGTTGTTTTTTCTAAAGAAGAACAAGATTTCATAAATAATAAAACTGTAAATATAGCCTTTACTAGTAATTGGTCTCCTATAAGTTTTACTGAAAAAGATAAAAGTTATGGACTAGGTTACGATTTTTGGAAATATATTGTAGATAAAGCAGATTTAAAAACAAAAATAATTGTTAAAGAAAACTTTGCTGACGGCTTAAATAGTATTGAAAATAAAACAAGTGATATTATTGTAGCTACATCAAAAACAAAAGACAGAGAAAAATATGCAATATTTTCAGATACATACTATAAAGCTCCGATTGGAATAGCGACCCTTCAAGATAAAAATTACATTCCTGATGCTTCTTATCTTGTGGGTAAAAAAGTAGGTGTTGGTAAAAATTACACTGCGTATAAACTATTAGAAAAAGCATTCCCTAATATAGATTTTGTTTTTGTGAATAATATAGAAGAAGGTTTATCACTTTTATCAAATAACAAGATTTATGCACTTGTAGATAACTTACCTGTTTTAACATACAATATTCAAAAATATGCATATAGTAATATTAAGATTTCTGGAACTACTGGAATTGATCTTGATTTACAAGTAATGATACGAGATGATTACAAAGTTTTACAATCTATAATAAATAAAGTTCTTGAAACTATGGATCCAAATGATAAAAATCTAATCTATAATAAATGGCTTAAACTTGAGTATTCTCAAACTTTTGATTTTTCTATATTATGGAAATATTTTTTGCCATTGATTTTGATTATTTTTATAATACTTTATAAAAATAGACAACTTTTAAATTATCAAAGAAAATTAAAAAGTACCAAAGATGAGCTGGAAAATACACTTAAAACATTTAGAAGTCTAGTAAATCTAACCATTGAAGGAATCATAATAGTAAGTGATGATAAAATCATCTATCATAATAATGAGTTTTTAAAAATATTTGATATAAATGAAAAGAAACTTTTAAATAACTCTTTTTATGACTTATTCGATATAAATAATATTATCTCTATTAGGGATATAATCAAAAACAAAGATTCTCAAACCTATGAAATAATTGGATTGAAAGATTTTAAAGTAAAATTTCCAATTCTTATAAAATCAAAAAAAGTAATATTTGAAAATAAATTATCAATAATTTTATCTATAATAGATATGAGTGAAATAAAGAATAAAGAAAATTTATTAATTCAACAATCAAAAATGGCAAGTCTTGGAGAAATGATAGGCAATATCGCTCACCAATGGAGGCAACCCTTAAGTTTAATATCAACTGCAGCCTCTGGAATGAAAATACAAAAAGAGTTTAATCAACTTGATGATGAAACATTTAACAGTACACTTAATAGTATTACAAATACTACAATGTTTCTTTCTCAAACTATTGATGATTTCCAAAATTATCTAAAAGAAGATAAAGATAAAAAAGAGTTTGATGTAAATAGTAGTATAAATAAAATACTAACTATTATAAAAAGTTCATTTATAAATCATTCTATAAATGTAATATTAGATTTAGAAAAAGATTTATTTATAAATAATTATGAGAATGAATTAAATCAAGCATTACTTAATATCTTAAATAATGCAAAAGATGCCTTAGTAGAGACAAACAAAGAGAATAGATTTATTCATATCAAATCTTATAAAACTAATAAAGAAATTATTATTGAAATAATTGATAATGCAGGTGGAGTAAAAGAAGAAATCATAGATAAGATATTTGAACCCTACTTTACCACAAAACATAAAAGCCAAGGTACAGGACTTGGTTTATATATGACTCACAAAATTATAACTTCAAGTATGAATGGTGATATTAAAATCACAAATACAAAACATACTTTTAATGATAAAACTTTTGATAAATGCGCACTTGTTAAAATAACTTTTCCACTTTCATAACATATTAAAAATCTATTGATTATAATGCTTAATAATTTTGAACTACAATATATTATTTTAAACAAGGAAGCAATTTATGACAAACTCTTATTTAGAATCTCATCCAGATATTAATGGATATTTTGGAAAATTTGGAGGTTCTTTTATTCCTCCTATTTTAGAAAAACCTTTTGTTGATATTACAAAAGCCTATCTTGAATTAAAAAACTCTCCTAAATTTATTGAAGAGTTAAAATATGTTAGAAAACATTATCAAGGACGACCTACTCCTATTTCATATGCTAAGAATCTTACAGAGTTTTGTGGTGGTGCAAAAATTTATCTAAAAAGAGAAGATTTAAATCATACAGGCGCTCATAAATTAAATCACTGTATGGCTGAAGTTATTCTTGCTAAATATCTAGGAAAGAAAAAAGTTATAGCTGAAACTGGAGCTGGACAACATGGAGTTGCACTTGCAACTGCTGCTGCTTACTTTGGATTAGAGTGTGAAATTCACATGGGTGAAGTTGATATAAAAAAAGAGCATCCAAATGTTGTAAGAATGAAAATTCTAGGAGCAAAAGTAGTTCCTGCAACTCATGGTCTTAAAACACTAAAAGAAGCTGTTGATTCAGCTTTTGAAGCTTATTTAGCTGACACTAAAAATTCTATTTATTGTATTGGTTCTGTTGTTGGTCCTCATCCATTTCCTATGATGGTAAGAGATTTTCAAAGTATAATTGGACTTGAAGCAAGGGAGCAGTTTTTAGAACATGAAAATAAGCTTCCTGATGTAGTAACTGCATGTGTGGGAGGTGGAAGTAACGCTATGGGAATATTTGCAGGTTTTATTGATGATAAGCAAGTTGAGCTTTATGGAGTTGAACCTATGGGGAAAGGTGATAAAATTGGTGAACATTCTGCATCTTTAACATATGGAGAAGAAGGAATTATGCATGGCTTTAATTCTATTATGTTAAAAGATGATAAAGGTGAACCAGCACCCGTGCATTCAATTGGAAGTGGAATTGATTATCCAAGCGTTGGACCTGAACATGCATTTTTAAAAGAGAGTGGTAGAACAAAAGTTGGACTTTGTAATGATAATGAAGCTGTTGATGCTTTTTATAAGCTATCACAATTAGAAGGTATAATTCCTGCTTTAGAATCAGCCCATGCAGTTGCTTTTGCTATAAAATTAGCAAGAACCCTTCCAAAAGATAAAACAATCTTAGTTAACCTAAGTGGTCGTGGGGATAAGGATATTGATTTTGTAATAGAAAACTACCCTATTCCTAACGCTAAATTCTAAAAAAAGAGATTTTTCTCTTTTTTTATACTCTCAATAAAATATTCCAATATCTTCATTTTAGTAAAATAAATTTTACCATTTAGCAAAAAAGTCCCAATTAAGTCCTATTAGAATGTTATGATTTAAAAGATAAAAAGAGGAGTCAATAATGTTGAAATATTTAATTATCTTACTGAGTATATCATCTTTAGTGTTTGGATATACAACTGTTAGTGAAGCTAATCAGGATTTAATTACTACCATGTTAGCTTATGGAAAAGAAGGAAGTGTTTATTTAGATGAAGTTTTTGTAGCCCTTCAAACAAAAATCTTTAAAAATGCATATTTAGGAATTATTGTAATTGTTCCTTTAGTATTTTTAGTACATTACTTAATAATTGGACCAAAAAAGTTCAAACATGATGGTAAAAAATATTATGTTTTTACTTTATTTAATAGAATCATTCATGGTATTGCAGCTGTTTCATTTATGCTATTAATTCCTACAGGTTTAATTATGATGTTTGGATCTGTTTTTGGTGGTGGAGAGTTTGTGAGAGCTTGTAAAGATATTCATGCTGTTACTACAATTTTATTTGTAATAAGTGTTATTCCTATGTTTATAATGTGGTTTAAAAATATGCTTTTTACAGGAGATGATATCAAATGGTTTATGATACTAGGTGGATACTTATCAAAAGAGAAAAAACCAATTCCTGCAGGTAAATTTAATGCTGGTCAAAAAATGTGGTTTTGGGTATGTACAATAGGTGGAGTTGCAATGATTTATACAGGCGTTACTATTTATGTAAATGACTTAAATATAGCAGTTTTAACAATGTTTGGTTTAACAAAAATTGAAATGCTAAGATTATGTATTATCGTACACAATGTTGTTGGTATGGCAATGACAGCTTTATTTTTCACTCATGTTTATATGTCTATGTTTGCTATTAAAGGTGCAATTCATAGTATTATAAATGGATATAAAGAAGAAGAGGAAGTAGAAATACTACATAGTACTTATTATAAAGAGTTAAATAAAACTAAATAAACTTTTAAAACTTTCTCTAACTAAAACTGCTTGATGATATTTTTATTTATATTGTCAAGCTCTTCGTATTTGTATTTTAGCTCTTCATATTTAAGACTAAAGTCATTATATAAAAAGGAGTACTCATTATCTTCATCTTTGTATTTATCGTATTTGTCTTTTGAAGTACTTGTTAAAACACTAAGAAAATTAAAAGAATTTACCTTAGTTAATATTTCATCTAATCTATCTTGAGAAATTACATCTGTTGAATTTAATTTTGTATCTGTATTTCTTGATACTACAGAGCTATGAAATAAATCTGAAAAATCATTGCTACTTGAGTTTAAAAATACATTTTTATCTTCATATCTATCACTTAAATATGAAAATCCCAAATTAAAAGGTTGTCCTAAAACCGTATCAAATAAAGCCTTTGATAAATAATCATCATTTGAAAATAAAGTTGCAATTCTAAGATTTTTTGCCATTGCTTTATCTTCATCTTTAAACAAAGTATCTATTTCTTCTAAAGTAATGCCTTTTATATTATCAAAAGTCAAAGCATCTGTTTTAGAAGTGTTATCACCTTGTTTATTTGTTGTTAGATTACTTATAAATGACTCAATTGAATTTTCTGTTTTAGTGGCATTTGAACTGTTTTGTAAAGATGAAATTATTGAATCTACATTTGAAGTAATCATTAGTTGCAATCCTCTTTTTTAGATAATTTTTTTAACTCATTACAAGAAAAACCAGCTTCTTTTCTAGCTGCAAAATTTAAATCCATTTTTCTAGTGGTTGATCCTGGAAAAACTTCTTCAATAATTTTTAAATAATTAGATTCAGGTTCTAAGTTTAATCTATCGCATTCATATTTAAACCAAGTATCGCCTTTTTTTACATGGTCAACTTCTTCTTCTAATATGATTTTTAAAACCTCTATTAATTTATTATTAAAAGGATCTCTATTTGAATTTAATTTTTCCATAATTTTAGGATTTTGATCAAGACCATTTGCTTCAAGATATCTTGGAACTGCTGCCATTCTTCTTAAAAATTCAGGTGTTGCTTCCATTGCTTCAAAAAGATTTTTATGAACAGGGAAATCACCGTAAACTCCTCCAACTTCATGTAACAACTTTTCAAGCATTAAAAAATGTCTTATTTCATCATCTGCAACTTCTAACCAATCTTTATAAAATCCAATAGGCATATTTTTATATCTTACAGCTGCATCTAAAGCTAAATCAATAGCTGAATACTCGATATGTAAAATAGTATGAACTAAGTATTTTTTACCTTCTATTGACTTAAAATTCTTTATAGGAGGTAAATTTGTTGGTTTCACAATTTCCAAAAATGAATAATATGAAGGTTTTTCTAAAGTATAAGGTTCATAAGAATCATTAAATATAAAATTATTATTTAAAAAATTATTATAAAACTTTCTAAATTTTTCAATTTTATCTTTTGGTTCACTTGTTAATAAAATTTCTTCAAGTGTTTTAAAATAATCCATAAATAACCTCTTTTTTGATATAATCATTTAATTTTAGCGTATTAAGGTTTAAAATGGATATAAAAGTACAAGCAATGGGTGACTACCAAACAAATTGTTATATTGTAACAATTGATAATAAAGATATTATCATTGATCCAGGAGTAAATGCTCTTAGATGGATTTCATCAAAAGTAACAAATCCAATTGCAATATTAAATACTCATGGACATTTTGATCATGTATGGTCAAATCAAGAAGTAAAAGATAAATATAATATAAAAATATACACTCCAAAAGATGATAATTTCATGTTAGAAAAAGATCCTTATGGACTTGGAATGCCTCCATCAACTGCAGATTTTTTAATAAAGCCTGATGAAGAAATTGAACTTGAAGGAATAAAAATCAAATTCCATCATTTCCCGGGTCATACACCTGGATGTTCAGCAATTCAAATAAATGAACATCTTTTTACAGGTGACTTCATTTTTAAAGGAACTATTGGAAGATTTGATTTTCCAAATTCAGATGCAAAATTAATGAAACAAAGCATAAATAAAATATTAAAATGGACAAAAGATTTTCATATTTACCCAGGACATGGGGATAAAACTACATTAAAAAGTGAAATCCAAACACTAAAACAATGGGAAAGACATATTTAATAAAGGTTTTGTAAATGAATTTATCTTGTGAGAAAATTATAAGCGAAAATGAAAAATTAAAATTAACAGATTTAGAAAAAAGTTGTTTAAATATATATGAATATCTAAAATTACATCACCATGTTAATTTTTTATCTATTGATATTAGAAAAAATGATTTAATTGAAAATATTTTTGCACATAATAATGGAGATATTAAATATTTTACAAATACCTTGTCTTTTAAAGAAAATACTTTTACTGATATTATTTTTAACTTTTTATCAGAAACAATAGAAAATTTTGAAATCATAAAAAATGATCTAAAAACAATAAACATGGCACTACAAATTTTTTCTCAGTCATTATTTAATAAATATATGGAAAAAATATTAAAAGAAACATCTTTAGTTGATCATTTAACAGGTTCTTATAATAGAAGCTATTTGGATAATTATGCTCACAATTTATTGAGTATTTCAAATAGAGAACAAAAGAAAATCGCTTTTGTAAAAGTAGGAATAGATCAATTTAAAGCAGTTATTGATGAATTTGATTATGAAGTTGGTGATAAGGTTTTAAAATCACTTGCAAATACATTAAAAGCAACCATAAGAGATTCTGATCTTGTGGTCAAAATATCAAATGATGAGTTTTTAGTTATTTTATTGAATATCATTAATGAAAGTAATGCTATAATAATTTCAGAAAAATTAATTGACAATTTTAGTAAAGAAAAAATTATAGTAAACAACGAGACTAAACAGGCCTTAATGAAAACTATATGTAGTGGGATTTCTATATATCCAGATAATGCAACAAGTATTGAAGAAATTATTAAAAAATCTGATATAGCATTATATGAAGCAAAAAATAGAGGTAGAAGTCAGGTATATTTATTTAATGAAGATGATACAAACAAAATAGATTTCTTTTAGGATGTAAATATGAAAAACAAAATTTTAGAACTTATAAAATCATCTGCAACAAATGAAGATGACTTTAAATCCTTAGTTACTATTTTTAATCTTCATGAACAATTACAGTATGCCACAAATATAAAACAAGCTGCTGAAGATATTTATGAATGGTTAAATAAAGAATTTAAAGTTGATAATCTAAATTTTTCTTTATTTGATATAAATAAAAATTATAAAGAAGAAATTTTAGTTAAAGGTGAAGAGTTCTTTTTAGATGATAATTTATCACACTTTTTTATAATCAATACTCATACAAGCTTAAATGCAACAGTTTCTTTTAGTGTTACTTCAAAAGTTCATTTTAAAATAATTGAAGCTAAATATAATACAATTGAAGCTGCATTTTTACAAATATCACCAATAATTCAATCGTGTATTTTAAAGAAAAACTATATAGAATCTTCTTCTTTAGACTCTGTAACAAATGTTTACAATAGAAACTACTTAATAGAAAATCTTACAACTCATCTTAGACTTTCAAATAATAAACAAAATGAGATTTATTTTTTAATGGTTGGTATTGACCATTTTAAAGCAGTTATTGATGAGTTTGATTATGATATTGCAGATAAAGTTTTAATTGAACTTGCCAAAATAATTCACTCAAATATAAATGAGTTTGATATGGTTGGAAGATTAAATGGAGATGAATTTTTAGTCTCTATTTTAAATAATGTAAATGATCAGCAAGCAGAGCAAATTGCAAAAAAAATTATTTCAGATTTTGCAGAAATTAGTATTTTAGTAAATGAAAAAACTAAGCAAAGACTTAAAAAAACTATTTGTATAGGATTTGAAGTTTATGATTTAAATTCTCAATCTACAATTACAGATTGTATTAAAAATGCTGATATTGCGCTTTATGAAGCAAAAAACAAAGGACGAAGTCAATTTTTTAAATTTAGTGATTTAAGTGATGAGGATACAATAGATTTATTTTAATTCTATTGTATTCATTTAAATTTTTATAAAATTTTTCTAGCTTTTACATAAACTCTTTTGGGTGCTGGATAACCTTCTACTGTTTTTGTTTTATCATTAGGAGCTAAAAAGTCTTCTAAACTTTGATCAAAAGACCATAGTGTTTTTCTTTGTTCTTCTGAAGTAGTAACTGTAGTTGCTAAAACTTCAATATCTTCAAACCCTGCTCTTTCAAGCCAATTCTTTAAAGCTGGAATTGTTGGTATAAAATAGATATTTGGGATTTTTGAATATCTTTTATTAGGAGTTAAACATAACTCTTCTTCTCCATCTATCATAAAAGTATCAATTAAAATTTCACCCTTACTATTTAATCCACGAGCTAATGATTTCAAAGTTCCAACAGGATCTGGTCTATGATATAAAACACCTAACATAAAGATAAAATCAAACTTATGATTATAATACTCTAAGTGCTCAACACCTAACATTTCATAAACAATATCTGATTTTACAAAATGATTAATAAACTCAAATTGATGTAATGTTAAAGGTGATGGATCAAAACCAACTAATCTTTTTGGTTTATCTTCAAGCATTCTAAACATATAATAACCATTATTACATCCAATATCAGCTACAACTTTATCTTTTAAATTGAAAAATGGTCTTATTAAATTATATTTAATATTACTTTGCCATTCACTATCTATTTCTAAGTCAAATACTTTAAAAGGTCCTTTTCTCCAAGGTATTAGTTTTTTTGCAGTTTGAATAATGAGCTCATATTCTTCTTGTGTTAAATCCTCTTTTTTCCCTACACTAAACCAGTCACCATAATCAATATCTAAATTGCTTTTTTCAATTTTACAAGCCTCTTTCAATTGAGTATACCAAGGCTCAACATTTTTCCATGTTCGACAATCATTTTTTTTATTTTGTAATGTTTCTAAATTCATGGTGTAATTATAGATATTTAAGTTAAAATATCATCTTAAATTAACAATAATGACGAAAAATTCATACGTTGTTAACGTAAGATTAACTTCTTATTAATATAATTAGGAAAAATAAAAAAATAAAAGGATATTTTTTGAAGATTACGAATGTCTTATTCAATTTTAAGACAACAATTATTTTACTTGCTATATTAGCAATAGGAGCAGGATATGCCACATTTATAGAAAATGATTTTGGTACATCATCAGCTAGAGTTTTAGTTTATAATAATATTTGGTATGAAACAATTCTTACTTTAACCATAGTAAATTTAATTGGAATGATGATTAAATTTAAAATGTGGAAAAGTAAGCCTAAATTTATATTTCATTCAGCATTTGTAGTTATTTTAATTGGTGCTGCAATTACAAGATATGTTGGATACGAAGGTATTATGCAAATTGCTGAAGGAACAACAGAAAATAAAATGCTTTCTTTAGACCCATATTTACAAGTAACAATCAAAGATGGTGACAAAGTTTATTATCAAGATTATCAAAAAGAATTTACATCTTTATATCCTCAAGTAAACAATTTTTCACATAAAATAGATTTTGATGGTAAATCTTTAGGACTTGATTATAAAGACTATGTGTATGTGCAACAAAATGGTGGAAAAATGGGATTAACAACTGTAGTAGTTAGTCTAAATGGTGAAAAACAAGAAGTAAGACTACCAGGGATGAGAGGTCAAGCTCCAATTCCAAGAGAATTAAAATTTGGAAATATAGATGTAACAATCAGCTATGGTTCAAAAATTGTTGAATTACCTTTCTCTATTAAGTTAAATGATTTCCAACTTGATAGATATCCAGGAAGTATGTCTCCTTCTTCATATGCATCAGAAGTTACAGTTATTGAAGAAAATGGTAATTCTTATGATTATAGAATTTTTATGAATAGAACATTAAGCGAAGGAAATTTCTTATTTTTCCAAAGTTCATATTTCCCTGATGAAACAGGAACTGTTTTATCAGTAAATAATGACCCGGGAAAATGGCCTACTTATTTAGGATATTTCTTATTAACTCTAGGACTTGTTATGAATTTCTTTGATAAAAAATCTAGATTTAGAAAATTAACTAAATTTGTTGCAGAAAAAAACATAGCTTCGATTGCTATTGCTTTAACATTAGCTTTTGCATCAACTTCACTAAAAGCTGAAGATGTAAATGTTAATAACACTGTAAAATCACCCGTTGAATACTTAAATAAACTAAAAGATGAATCTCTAAAAACTTCTGAAAATTTTGGAAAACTTGTTGTTCAAAGTAATGGTGGAAGAATGAAACCACTTTCTACTTTAAATAGAGAAATTATTCAAAAATTAAGTGGTAAAGCTTCATTATTAGGAATGACATCTGATCAATTAATTTTAGGAATGTTATCTACTCCTGATATTTGGAAAGATGTTAAAATGATTAAAATCCAAACTCCTAAATTAAAAAAGTTTTTAGGTGTTGATGTAAATGAAAAATATATAGCTTTTTCAGAAGTTTTTAAAGATGGTAATTATTTATTAGCTGATGAAGCTGAAAAAGCTTTACAAACTAAACCAATAGAAAGAGGTACTTACGAAAGAGATATTATTAAAATTGATGAAAGATTAAATATTATGTATTCTGTATTTAATGGATCATTATTTAATATTTATCCACAAGTAGCAACTAAAGAAGATAATAGCAAATGGTACAATCCACTTGATGCTATACAAGAATTTACAGGACAAAATAAAACTGCAATTGAAACAATCACAAGAGGATTAATAAACTCTATTGTAGAAAGTAAATGGGAAGATGCAGATAATTTTATCTCTATGATTTCAATGTATCAGAAAAAAGTTGGAGCAGATGTTATGTTATCTGATTCAAAAATTGAAGGTGAAATATTTTTCAATAATTTAGATATTTTCTTTAAATTAACACTTGCATATATTTTACTTGGTTTAATTATGTTAATTGTTGCATTTATAGTAATCTTTAAACCAGATTTCAAAGCTAAAAAAATCACAACTATATTTTTCATAGCTCTTGCAACTCTATTCTCATTACATACATTTGGTATGGGTTATAGATGGGTTTTATCAGGGCATGCACCTTGGTCAAATATTTATGAAACATTAGTTTATATTTCATGGTCTGCTGTATTTGCAGGGGTAATTTTCTTTAGAAAATCTTTACTTGCATTAAGTGCTGCTGTTATAATTGCTGGTATTTTTATGTTTACAGCTCACTTAACAGATGTTGATCCACAAATTACAAACTTAGTACCTGTTCTTAAATCATACTGGCTAACTATTCACGTTTCGATTTTAACAGCATCTTATGGGTTCTTTGGGCTTGGAGCTATATTAGGGTTCTTAACATTAGTTATGTTTATATTTAGAAAAGATAGACCACATGTTGATGAAATTATTAAGCATGTAACTGCTATTACTGAAATTGCATTAATTATAGGATTAACTGCTATTACTATTGGAAACTTTCTTGGTGGAGTTTGGGCAAATGAGTCGTGGGGAAGATACTGGGGATGGGATCCAAAAGAGACATGGGCTTATGTGTCAATTGTAGTTTATGCAATTATTATACACCTAAGATTTGTTAAAGCTCTTAATACTCCATATGTATTTGCAAGTGCTGCATTATTAGGGTTTGCTTCAATCTTAATGACTTACTTAGGAGTAAACTTCTATTTATCAGGAATGCATTCATATGCAACAGGAGACCCTGTTCCAATTCCTATGTGGGCATACTATACTGTAACTATTGTTTTCGTTACAATTTTATTAGCTTATAGAAATAGAAACCTAAAAGAAACATTATAAAAACTTATAAAAATTTATAAAAATTTTGAGGAACTAATTATTTAGTTCTTCAAAACATTATTTTACTCCATTTAATCTCTACTTTAAATTATATTTAAATCTTTTATCACTATCATATCCCTTATGAAAACTCAGTTTTAGGAATATTATGACGTCTGGCAAGTTAGAAAATATTATAAAATATACGAAAAATCTAAATGTTTTGTATGTTGAAGACAATATTTATGTACAACAACAAACTATAAAAATGCTTGAATCTTTTTTCAATAACATATATATAGCATCCAATGGAAAAGAAGCTTTAGATCTTTTTAATACAGAGAATCTTTATAATTTAATTATTACTGATATTGAAATGCCATTTGTTGATGGTGTATCATTAATTGAGATTATAAGAGAATATAATAAAAAAGTTTCTATTATAGTTCTATCTGCCCATGATAATAAAGATTATTTTTTAAAAACTATAAATGCAGGAATAGATGGTTATATTTTAAAACCCTATACACTTGAACAAATATCCCAAACTTTAGAATATATAATTGAAAAATATGATTTAGAAGAGATATTTGATAATTTAATTAAATTAGAATTTAACTACTTTTGGAATAAAACAACAAATCAATTATATAAAAATAGTTGCCATATTAGATTATCAAAATATGAAACTAAACTATTCGAATTATTTATAAAATCAAATAGCATTATAAAAAGTTATACTGAAATAGAATATTATCTATTTGAAGATTATGAAGAAAATACAAAAAGAATAAGAAATATAATCACTAGACTAAAAATAAAACTTGAATGTGATTTGTTTGAAACAATTTATTCTCATGGATACTCACTTAAATATAGACAGATTTAATGAAATTTATTTTTATTTTTATTTTTCTTATATCATTTTTAAATGCAAAAAACAATAATATAAATTTAACAAACGAAGAAGAACTCTTTTTACAAAACAATCAACCTTTGCGTTTACACAATGAGGCTTATTGGCCTCCATATAATTTCAATGAAAATGATACTCCAAAAGGATTTGTAATTGATTATATGAATTTAATTGCAAGTAAATTAGGAATAAAAGTTCAATATATTTCAGGACCTAGCTGGAATGATTTTATGGAAATGCTAAAAACCAATAAAATTGATGCCATTATAAATATTTCCAAGAATAAACAAAGAGAAGAATTTTTTGAGTTTACAAATGTTTATCATATTGCTGCAAATGCCATATATGTAAAAAAAGGTAATGAAGATATTGATTCTTTGGAAAAGTTAGAAGGCAAAACTATCGTTATGCCAAAAGGTTTTTTTGCCCAACAATTACTTGAAAAATATTATCCACAAATAAAACAAATTCTTGTAAATGATTCTGTAGAAGCATTAAAATTATTATCTTTGGGAAAAGCAGATGCAACTATTGATAAAAAAAATGTATTAGACTATATAATCTCAACAAAAAACATATCAGAAGTTGTTGCAACAAACTATGTAAATGATGATAGATTGGTTTCTTACATAAGTATTGCTGTTTCAAAAGATAAAACTATTTTAAAATCTATTTTAAATAAAGCTCAAGATTCAATCACAGATAAAGAGTTATTAGATTTAAAAAGAAAATGGTTTGGAAATAATGAATTAGTATCTAATAAAAGTTTTCTATCAAAAGAGGAAAAACAATATCTAAGCAATAATAATATAATAAAAATGTGTAATATCATAAATCTAAAACCAATTGAATTTTATGAAAATAAAAAGACCCAAGGTATAAATATAGATTTATTAAACTTGCTTGGGAAAAAAATCAATGTTAAATTTGAAAATATTATAGTTCAAGATTATCAAACTGCAAAAAAATATCTAGAAGAAAAAATATGTGATATTTTACCTACTACTTCAGAAAACAAAAATTCAGAAAAGATAGTTTTCACTAATCCACTTCTTAGTTATAAATTAGCAATTATTACACAAAAAGGTAAACCTGTTGTTCAAGATATAGATGAAGTTTTAAATGAAACTATGGCAAAAAAATCAAATTCTGAAAATCTAGATACTTTAAAAAACAATTATCCAAATATTAATATAATTGAAACAAATAGTGATTATGAAACTTTTGAAGCTGTTAATAGCAATAAAGTTTATTATGCAATGGAACCATTGCCTGTAGTTGCTTATTATATGTCAAAATTTGCTTTTAATAATATTTTTATTTCAAGATATACAGATATCTTATTAACAAGTCAAATTGCTATTTCTAAAGACAATATCATTCTTTATAATATTTTCAATAGAGCAATTGAGCAAATAAGTGAAAATGAACACAATGAAATTTTCAATAAGTGGACAAATTTTTCTATAAATATGCCCTTTGATTATTCTATAGTTTGGAAAATATCATTGGTAGTTTTTATTATTCTTCTAATACTTGCCTACAGACAATCTATTTTAAAAAAACATAATAAAACCTTACGACTTATAAATAATGAAATTGAGAAAAAGAATAGACAAATTGCTAAACAAAAAGAGCTTTTTGAAAAATTATATAATAAATCTGCAGATGGTGTATTATTATTAAAAAATAAGAAAATCAGCGATTGTAATGAAGCTGCAACAAAAATACTACACTATTCAAAAGATGAATTGATTGATAAGTATCTTTACGAAATATCTCCAAGATTTCAGCCTGATGGTCTAAGTTCAAACTTAAAAGCGATAATTAAAGTAAATGAAGCATTAAAAAATGGAATTTGTAGTTTTGAGTGGATGCATACAAGTAAAGACCATAAGAAACTATGGATAGAAGTCGTTTTAACCTCAATAGAAATCAATAGTAATCTTGTAATTCATACTGTAATTAGAGATATAAATAAAAGAAAAGAAATGGAAAAAAAATTAGAAGTATTAACTTGTAATTTAGAAGAAAGAATAAAAAAAGAAATTGAAATAAATGAAGAAAAAACTGCTCAATTAATTCAACAATCAAGATTTGTTCAAATGGGAGAAATGATATCAATGATTGCACATCAATGGAGACAACCATTAACTGCAATTACAGCTACTACTAATAATTTATTATTGAAGAATATATTAAATAAAGAAATATCAAAAGATATTTTAGAAGAAGAACTAAAATTAATCACAGAGTATACTCAACATTTATCATTTACAATTGATGATTTTAGAAATTTCTTTAAATCAGATAAAGAAAAAGTAGAATCAAAACTTGAAGATATTATTGAAAAAGCCATAAATATAATAAAAACATCTTTTGACTCAAAAGAAATACAATTAATTAAAAATTATGAATTTAATGAAAATATAACTACTTATACAACAGAAATCCAACAAGTAATTTTAATTTTATTAAAAAATGCAGAAGATGCATTAGTTGAAAATGAGATAATAAATAAAAAAATAGAAATCAAAACCTATAAAGAAAATGATTTTGTAATAATAGATATAGAAGATAATGCAAAAGGAATATCAGCTGATATTATATATAAAATCTTTGATCCATATTTCTCTACAAAAAAAGCAAAAGAAGGTACTGGAATTGGCCTTTATATGAGTAAAATTATTATTAAAGATCATTGCAAAGGTGAAATAACAGTAACAAATAGTCAAGATGGTGCAAATTTTAAGATAAAATTACCACTTAACATATAATAATTAATTTTAAGGATTTTTATGCAAAATAATATAATAAATATTTTCAAAGAGATAACAGCAATACCTAGATGTTCAGGAACTCATGAGCCATTTATAAATCATATGAAAAAGCTATCAAAGCAGTTTGATTATATATGTCTAAGTGATGAACATAATAATATTTTATGTAAAAAAGAGAATTCAAAAGCGAAAGTAGTTTTCCAATCCCACTATGACATAGTTTGTTTAAAAGATAATTGCGTTCCACAAATTGTAGAAAATGGTGATATTTTGAGTGCTGCTGATTCTACACTTGGAAGTGACAATGGAATTGGTTGTTCTTATATGATTGCTTTAATGCAAGAGAACTACGATGGAGAGTTTCTATTTACTTCAGATGAAGAGATAGGACTTATAGGAGCTAATAATCTTAATCTACCACTAAATGCTACTTATATGCTAAATCTTGATAGTGAAGAAGAAGGTGAGATTTGTATAGGTTGTGCAGGTGGTGTTGATATTTTTGCATCTAATACAAATAAAAAAATCATTCCAAATACAGATAATCTTGATTTATATGAAATTTCAATCTCTAAACTTCAAGGTGGACACAGTGGTGTTGATATAGATAAAAATATACCAAATGGAATAAAACTAATAGCTCAAACAATAAAAGAGTGTGAAGGTAAACTTCTTGACATAAATGGAGGAGAGAGAATAAACTCAATTCCTGTAAATGTAAAAGCAATAATAGCAAGTTCTAAAACTCCAATAGCAAGTCATGAAAATATGATTATTGAAAAGATTGAAGCTAAAAGTGAGCATTTAAATATCTTTGATGATAATATTATTGATTTTATTTATGATTTTGAAAATGGTGTAAGAGATATGAATAGTGAGTTAAATGTAGTTCAAAGCTCAATTAATATTGCCATAATAAAAACCGACTTAGATAGTGTAAAAATAGAATTAAGTGCTCGTTCTATGGATAATGATGATTTGAAAAATCTAAAAGATGAAACAATAGAAATATTAGAAAATCATAATTTCACAGTAAGCACAAATGGAAAGTATCCAGCATGGAAACCAGATATAAATGAATTTACATCAAAAGTACTAGAAGTTTATAAAAAAATCAATCCAAGTGCATCATTAGAAGCTATTCATGCAGGACTTGAATGTGCAATATTTAAAGATATTTATCCACATATAAAAGTAGCATCAATAGGCCCTACAATTAACTTTCCTCACTCAAAAAAAGAGCAAGTTTCTATAAAATCTGTTGAAAATGTATATGTGGTAATAAAAGAAATTTTAAAAGAGATAAATTAATCTCTTTTACCAAAAAGTAACAAAAAATCTTTCAATAACTATTTCACCATTATTTGTATATTTTGACCAAATAAGAGGCGAAGCCTTTAGATTAATAAAGTATTCAATATCATCTTTTACTTCATTATAACTTTTCCAGTTTTCATTTGAAGAAGGAGCACTTAACCAATCAAATCTATGGGGAACGAACAAAGTGATATTTTTAAAAGAATCATCAGCAATAAATTCTTTAAAACTTAAATAATAACCACTAACACAATCATTGTTTATAAGAGATAATTTTTTGTTTTTTAGATGTCTTGGAAGAAAAATATTGCATTTGAAAAGAATCTTTTGCTCTATGTTATTTAAATCAATGTTTGGTATATAAGATTTTGTTTCTTCTTTAAAAAGTAAAGGAAACTGTTTCTCTTTTAGTCTTTGCAGTTTTAAAACTAAAGTATCATTTCTATTGGGACCAATATATCTATCAATTTCATTTTCAAAACTCTCATCATAAAGATAAAACTTATACTGCATTTCTATATGAATATATTTATCTCTTTTTTTATCATAAATAATAAAATCCAATTCACCAAGAGTGTGTTTATCATGAATAATTTGTATATTTTTTAAAACTCTTTCATAATTTAAAGAGTAAGTAATAAGAGCATCAAAAAAGTACTCTACTCTCTTTCCTAGGGGAAGTTGTTGTAGTATTTGAATATTACTTATATCAAAATTCTCAACATCAATATCTTCTAGTTCAAATTGAGTGAAACCATAATAATCATTTTCAAATAAAGCTGGTGTGTTATAAAAACCTTTAAGCTGATTATTCAATGTATGATTTTTGATAATGTACAACTTTGATATTCTCCATATTTATAGTTACTACAACTTCCAAGTACTCGTTCTTTTTCATTTAGTCTTGATGTTCGATAAACTTTAGCTCTAATTTGACTACCATCATCTAATAAAATACGAATTGTTTTATATTTACTTCCTTGGCTAATATCTGTTATAATTCCGCTGACACTAATTATATTTTCAGGTGTATCTGCATAAGTTAATGTACTTAGTAATCCTATTAATATTAATTTTTTTACCATCATTGACCTTTTTATTAGACTTTCATTAATTGTTTTTATATAGTACACTCTATCGAATATTCACAAAAAAGAATATGAAATTATTAATTTTTAACCTTATTTTTTTCACTAGTATATTTGTAAACCATATAATCTTAATTCATAGAACGTACAGTAAAATAAGTAATTAAATCAACTAATTTATATTTTTTAATATAAAAAATCTACTAATTCATAACTTAATTGTCCCCTATTTCGTCCCTAAATGGCTATATTAAGAAGTATCAAGTGTCATTTAGAATTACTAATAAAGGTAAAGTTATAAAATCACTAAGTCCCATGATAGAAAAAAGAACTTTAAAAAAATGGAAAAGAAAGAAACACTTGTAATCTATTACTTATAGGAATTAAAAAAAATATATATTGATAAAAACCCCTCATTGTGATATAATATTAAAAATTTAAAAGAAAAGGTTTATAATGGCATTATCAATTAAAAACGATAAAGTTATTACTATTGTTCCGCCTAAAAAGCTTTCAAGTACTGAAAGAGATAAATTAGTAAATACTCCAATAAATGATAAACTAATCAAAAAAGCAACCTCTAGAAAGTATAATATAGTATAGTATCAACTTGATAGAAATTAAAAAATACAATAGTATCACAACTGAGTATCAACTTTCAAAAAAAATTATAGCATCTTTAGAACTTTCAGACTTATTTGAACAAAAACATAGAGAAACACTTTTTATCGAAGATATTTGTAAAAGAGTAAAAAAATCAAAAACAGTTCTTTATGTATTAAAAAAAGATAATGAAAATTTAGGTCTTATTTCTATCTCTTCAACTTCAATAGAAGATTTTCCAGCTTTACAAATTGATTTTTTATTTGTAAGTAAAAAATATAGAGGCTTAGTTTTAGAAGATTTGGACAATGTAAAAACATCAGAATATTTAATAGAATTAGTTATTTCAATCGCAAAAAATATTCAAGAAAATATAGGTTTAAAATATATAGTTCTTTTACCTGATAATAAAGATTTAGAAAAAATATATAAAGAACTTAACTTTAATAAATTAAATAAAACTGGCTGGATGTTTATTTCAATTTGATTATAAAAAGTGTGATAAATATGGTAGTGTAAAAATAACTGTGCAAATTCAGAAATATCATTTCATAAAATTTAATTTTCTTTTATAGTCTTATTCTTGGCTATTCTTAGCCTTTTGAATATCATAAGTATATTTATATACCATATAATCAAACATCTTAGCTTCTGTATTTTTTTGGAAAAAGAAATACATTTCTACTAGTTTATAATTCATTCTAAAAAATGCTGTAAATGGCACTACATATGTAATCATTGTTGTTAGTGTTCTATTAGGATAGTATTTTTCCAATTCATCTTTTAACTCTTTTAAAACTAAACTTTCTTCTTGAAGCTTACTTCTATCTTGTGTTGAAATAACTCTTATTGCTATTAAAAAGTTAATAACAAACATTAAAGCGTTTAAATTCCAACCCATAATACAAATATCTAAATAACTCATATAATCTCTTCTTGTCTTAAATTTAAATTAGAATTATAACTTATTTATCTTTTATACTAAATCTATTAAGTATAATTCAAAAGAAAAAAATGAATAATGAGAAATAATGACTAAAAATGAATATGATTTAAAAATAGAAAAACTAATCTCTTGGGCCCAAGAATACTATGTATTTGACAATCCCCTTGCAAGTGATGAAGAGTATGATTTACTTGCTAGAGAATGCCTCGCTTTTGAACAAGAAAACCCTACTTTATCCCATCCAAACTCGCCAAATAAAAGAGTTGGTGGATTTATACTTGATGGTTTTGAAAAAGCATCTCACTTAAGTAGAATGTGGTCTCAAGAAGATGTTTTTAATACGCAAGAATTAGAAGACTGGATAAAAAGAGCACAAAAAGTAAATACTGATTTAGAGTTTTACTGTGAGCCAAAATTTGATGGAGCTTCTTTAAATCTTATTTATGAAAATGGTTTATTAAAACAAGCAATAACAAGGGGTGATGGAAGTATTGGTGAAGATGTTACAAACAATGTTAAAACAATTCACTCTATTCCACTTCAAATAAAAGAGAAGTCTTTAATTGAACTTCGAGGTGAAATTGTTATTAAGAAAAAAGATTTTGAAAAAATAAATCAAGATAGATTAGCAAATAACGAACAACTTTTCGCAAACCCTAGAAACGCAGCAGCAGGAAGTTTAAGACAACTAGATCCAAGTATTACAGCTAAGCGAAAACTATTTTTTAATATTTGGGGAATTGGTCAAAATTCACTTGATTTTAAAACTCTGAGCGAGAAAATGAATTATATATATTCATTAGGATTCGCTCGACCTCCTTTAATAACAGTTACAAAAGATGTTGCGGGAATCGAAAAACTTTACCATGAAATAATTGCTTCAAGAAACGATATTGAAATGATGCTTGATGGAATGGTTATAAAAGTAAATGACATTGAAACACAAGATGAGTTAGGATATACAGTAAAATTTCCAAGATGGTCTTGTGCTTATAAATTCCCAGCAGTTGAGAAAACAACTATTGTAAAAGATATTATTATACAAGTAGGAAGAACAGGAGTTTTAACTCCTGTTGCTTTAGTTGAGCCCACTTTAATAGATGGAAGTACAGTAAGTCGAGCAACACTTCATAACTTTGATGAAATTGAAAGATTAGATTTAAGACTAAATGATGAAGTTATTATTATAAAAAGTGGAGATATTATTCCAAAAATCACTAAGGTATTTACAGAACGAAGGAAAGGAGATGAAACAATTATTTCTCGACCTACTTCATGTCCTGAATGCCAAAGTGAAGTTTTAGATGAAGGCACAATGATAAAATGCCAAAACCTAGATTGCCCAGCAAGAGTAGTAAACTCTATTATTTATTTTGCAAGTAAAAACTGTATGAATATAGATGGTCTTGGAAATAAAATCGTAGAAACGCTAGTAGTTGAGAAAAAGATTTATGATATTTTAGATTTATATTCTTTAAAATATGAAGACCTAGAAAACCTAGAGGGTTTTAAAGAAAAAAAAATAAATAATCTTATAAATGCAATTGAAAATACAAAAGGCTCGTCTTTACATAGAATCATAAATGCACTTGGAATAGAACACATAGGAGAAGTTGCATCAAAACAAATCTGCTTAGAATTTGGACTTGATGTTGTAAATATAGGTTATGATTCACTAATAGCCCTTGATGGAATTGGTGAGCAAATGGCAAAATCATTTTGCGAATTTATGAGAGTAAATAAAGAATTAGTTGAAAAATTAATTGCAATTATAGCTCCAACAGTTGAAGTAAAAGTAGAAGTAGAAGAAAATAACTTCAAAGGTAAAACCATAGTTCTAACAGGAACAATGAGCGTAAGTCGTGGAGATATCAAAAAACAACTAGAACTTCTTGGAGCAAAAATCAGCTCTTCAGTATCTAAAAAAACAGATTATGTAATCTATGGTGAAGATGCTGGAAGCAAATATGATAAAGCCATAGAATTAAAAGTTACTGTTTTAACAGAAGATGAAATGAACTCTATGATTTAATTCTTTTATTTTAAAAACTCTTCAATATCAAAGGCTATTTCATCAATAGCTTTTGATGCTGGTTTAAATATAGCTTTTGTATAAACTTCTTCCTTTATATAAAAACTAGGCTCCAGATTATTTAAAATTGATATTTTTATATCAGGGTTCAAAAACATATCAGTATTTACAACAGCTCCACTTGTTCCAATAACTATAAACATTTCACAATCATCAAACTCTTTATAAAATTCTTGATATTTAGGAGCAGCATCTCCAAAGAAAACAATATTTGGTCTTAATTTATTATTACACTTATGACAATCTTCATATTTAGCAAATTGTTCTTCATAATTGATATATAAAACATGATTACAATTTTCACATCTTAATTCTTTTAGAAATCCATGAACATGAAGTAAATCTTTGCATCCAGCTTTTTCAAACATATCATCAACATTTTGAGTAACAACAGCTATTTCATTTGGATATTTATTTTTTAATTTTGCTACTATCTTATGAGCATGGTTTGGTTCTTTATCTTTTAGCTTAGTTCTTAACATGTCATAAAACTTAATAGTCATATCTCTATTTGTATCTAAACAACCTTTCATGCAAACATCTTCTATTTTATGATTTTCCCAAAGACCATCACTATCTCTAAAAGTTGAGATTCCTGATTCGGCACTAATACCTGCACCGCTGAATATTATTACTTTTGCCATATTTTTTCCTAGTTTAAAATAAATTTTTATTTTTGAACAATAGTTTATTATAATCATATTATAAATGATGTGAATAAGTTATTTAATCATCTCATTTTAAGTTTAGATTTATAAATGACTCTTATTTTGATAAAATTAGGGGCAGCTCAAAATTAATTTGTTTGAAATTTTAAGTTCTTTTTAACTAATTAAAGAGATTTTTTCATTGATATAAATATCTTATTAATACAAAATTTTTTAGTCTTAAATACTATAAAAAGGGACTTTAAGTATAATAAATACTTTTAAATAAGAGATATTTTATTGACTTAAATTCATAGAAAGTCCTACTCTATATTTTCAACAAAATTTTTGCTATTATTTTTCTGTTTTATTAAGTAAATTAAAATTATAAAAACAATCAAAAAATTTACAAAGGTTTTACAGTGCAAAATCAAATATATATAATAAGTGATGTCCATGGTTGCTTCAAAAGTCTAAAAGCTTTAATAAATCAATTTCCAAATAAAGAGAACTCTAAAATAGTTTTTGTGGGAGATTTAATTGATAGAGGACCTAGTTCTTGTGAAGTTGTTAAATTCATTATGGATAACAATTATGATTGCGTATTAGGTAATCACGAAGAGATGTTTCTAGAATTTGCTCCTTCAAAAGAGAATGAAGATTTATCAAATTCAAAACATTGGCTTTTTAATTGTGGAGGTGAGCAAACTTTAAAATCATACACTTGTAAAGATGAGTATTATAAACAATATGATTTTATGAAAACTCTTCCTTTATATCTTGAATATAAAGACTATAAAACAGCTGATAATAGATATTTGGTTGTTTCTCACTCAGCTGTTGGAAAAGTATGGGATAAAAGAGATAGTAAAGATAAAGATGATATTGAAGAGTTTGAAAATCATTTACTTTATAGTAGATATAAAAACTCAAATAATAAAGAGATATTCAATGTTTTTGGGCATACAATTTTTTCAACACCTGTACTAAATGAATATAGCGCTGCAATTGATTTGGGATGTTATCATGAAAAAGATGAAAGTAAATTACCAAGTCCAAGACTATGTGCTTTAGAGTTTCCTAGTATGAAAATATTTACTCAAGAAAATATGGAAGGAGTTTAAAATGAAAGAGACATATATCTTTACTTATGGAACATTAAAAAGAGGATTTTCAAACTCATACTTTTTAGATGATGCAATATTTGTATCATCAGCAATTACATGTGAGAAATATCAAATGTATCCATGTATTGGAAATGGATATCCTTTTTTAATAAAAAGTGAAAAAAATCATCAAATAAAAGGAGAAGTTTTTAAAACAAATTCAAAAATAATACTAAATAGATTAGATGATTTAGAAGCTTATCCTGATTTATATCTAAAAGAGTTTATAAAAGTAGAACTTGAAAATAAACAAATAGTAAAAGCCTTGGTTTATTTTAAAAATGAAGAAACAAATCTAAATGCAATTGATTTAAGTAATCCTATTTTTGAGTGGGTGGATGATTTTTGTTATTGAGATTTTTTAAAAATTTAGAATTTTATTAGTAGATAAACCAATAAGCCTTGCATACTAGTATTTTAAAGTCCTATAATATAGTACTTTAAGAATATAAAATAAAAATATAACACGGTTTTTAACACGGTAAAAATGAGGGTATTATAAAATATTTAGTCTAGTTATCCAAGTAATGATTTAAGATTTTGTATTATTAAAAGCCCTAAAACTGGACTTATCCAGTTATCTTAGTTATCTAATCTATAACATACAAATAGAAAATAAAATTTTCAACCTATTAATTAAATTCTAACTCTTTTCAGGAGGCATCAACTCAGGAAACAGTTGTGATGCAAAATGTGCATTAAAATTGATTCTTAATGCTTTTCTAGGTCCATCTGATACTAAATAATATCTATCAAGTAATTCTGATACAAGTTTTGAGCTATATGTTTTTTTCATACCTATTATCTCTTGAACTTCTTCACCTCTTTGAACTTCACCTTTAAGAAGCAAAGCTTTAAATAGTTTATCACTTCCTTGAGGCAAAGGATTAATTCTTAAAAAAGAAGCATTTGCACGGTAGCAATATTTTTCTATTCTTTCAGATAAGCTATGAAGTTTTAGGCAAGTACTCATATATTCTATTTGATCAAGTGCAGTTTTGAGCATAAATCTTACAAATTGTTCTAATCCTCTATTTGATAGGTACCCTCTTCCATCTTGGTTTCCTTGTCTTATCATATCTGCATAATTTAAATTAGCTTTATAATTTTTTACATCTCTTGATAATCCCCTTGATATATTCCACAAACCATAACCTCTAATTCCAATAGAATGTAAAAAAGCATCTAGAAAAAGTCTTGAAACTCTACCATTTCCATCTAAAAAAGGATGTATCCACACAAGTCTATGGTGTGAGGATAATACATAAATAAGTTTTTGACTAATTGTCATATATGGATATAGTTTATATAGTGATTCAAATTGATTCATCAAATGTTCAACTTCATCATATGAAGGTGCAATATGATTTGCAACTTTTACATTATCATTTCTTAATTCACCTGGAATCATATTTACAGTTCTTGTTTCATTTGATACAGTTAAAAAATTATCCATTGATTCTTGAGAATAAAATATTTTATGAATATCTTTTATAAAATTTTTTGATAGTGGATTAGTTCCTTGTGTAATTGATTTTTCTAATGATTCTTGTGTTTTTACATGAGCCACTGAAAGCATTTGCAATTTTCTTTCTTTATCATCAAGTGAATACTCTTTTCTCATTGCTTTTTCAGTATCAATAGGATGAGTACCTTCAGCTTCAATTTGATTAGAATAATAGCTATTAACATTTCTTAACATATCTCTAATGGCACTTATTACAATAGGATTGTAATTTGCTTCAAGCATTGCACTTTTTACAACAACTTCTTCTGATAAAACCAAAAGTTCTTGTATTATATTTCCAGATGAAAGCTCTGTAGGGATAATTGGAGTAAAGTCCATTTCTAATCCTTTTTTATTTAATAAAAGTATAGCTTATTTTTCTAAAATAAACAATCTTACGAACTAAGAAATGAACTAAAATATTTCTTTACAAACACTATAAGATAGTATCTATATAATATTTTGATTTAGAAAATATTTATTTTTATGAACTAAAGAACGAACTTATGATATTAGAACTTTAGAGTAAAAGTTTTAATAGCTTTATAACTTAAAGAATTCTTCTATAATTCAATAACTATTTAGAGTTTCAAAGAATAATAAAACTTAATAAATAATTGTAATTGATTAAATAATATCATTTAATTAGTATACAAGAGATTATTTAGTATTTAATTGTTATAATAACATCAATTAAAATAAATATTTAAGGTTTTACTTTATGATTTCAAATAGTATACTCAAAATTTCCAAGCTTGCAAGTAAAAAGATACGTGCAGAGCGTATTGCCCTACATTTGACACAAGAAGAGTTTTCAAACTTTATTGAGATTAAATATGCCACATATAAAAACTTTGAGCAAAAAGGAAAAATTTCATTTGAAAATTTTATTCAAATTTTAATAAAACTAAAAAAAGAAGAACTGTTTTTAGAGTTTTTAGATGGATTTGAGTTTAATGAGCAAAAAGAGAGAAGTTCAAGTAATAAAAATGCTAACAATGAAAATACAATTAAAAGTTCATATTTAAACCCCATAATTAAAATAGAACAAAAACAAATAATCTTAGATAAAGAACTGTTTGGTGAAGAATTATTTTATAGTGTTGAAAATGGTCATATATATGAAATTCCTAATTTTATAAATATTATTCTTTCTGCTTGGGATAAAAAAAGATTAATGTTACTTATTAAATATTTTGGTATAGAAAGAATAAAACCATATATAGTTAAACAAAAAGATATAAATCTATTAAAATCTTTTAATCAACATGTTAAATATCTTATAAGGAAACAATAGTGCTTAAAAAAACAAAAAATACTCTAGAATTAATAATGAATGATGATTTCTTTCTAAAATATGATTTTAGATTTGTAGGTGGAACGGCATTAAGTCATATTATAAACCATAGATTATCAGAAGATTTAGATTTTGCATCACTTGAATTACCTTGTGAAGAAATCGAAGCTTTTATGAAGAGTTATGGTGCCAAAAAATTAGAACATGATGTAACAATGGAAGATTATGTGACTAATGATGGAGAAGATATAGAAATTAGTTATATGCAGTTTATGCTTGATGGAGTAAAAGTTGAGTTTTTTACACCTCCTTTTAATCTGTTTGAGATTTCAGTTTGGGAAAAAGATAAATATACCAACTATAAAAACTCAAAATTAAAGATTGCAGCACTTGATACTATAATTTATATGAAAACTATGGCTTTTTGGAATAGAAAAAAATATAGAGATTTATTTGATATTTATTTTGTGTTATCAAATAATCATATTAGTGAAAATGACTTCATAAATAACTATTTAGAAAATAATATCACATACAAAGTTGATGATCTATACAAAAAAATACAATCAATTACACAGTTTTATAAAAGATCAAATGATGAAGGCATAAATACTTTAGTAAAAAATCCAAAATCTTACGAATGGTATAGATTATAAATTGAGAAATATATCCATAAAGTATTACTAGATAAACTTTATTCATAATTTAAATACAGAAAATTTAAAAAAATAAATAAAATAAATATTCAAAAGTTATAGATTAAAAAAGGAATAAAAAAATGAAAATAGATATATTAAGCGATGTTCACTTTGATAATTACTTTTATGGAAAATATAAGAACGACGATGTAATTAAATTTTATAGTCAAATTATTGATTTTAAAAACTGTGGTGATGTTTTAGTAATTGCAGGAGACATTGGTCATAACAATACTCAAAATATAAAAATATTAAAGATTTTAAAACAATACTATAAAAATATCATTTGTGTTTTAGGAAACCATGATTATTATCTTTTAGGTAAAGAGAATAAATCTTTATTTAAAGACTCTTTTGAAAGGGTTAATAATATGAGAGAACTAATCAATAGTGAATCTGGAATGTATTGCTTAGATGGATTTATAGTTGAAATAGATGGTGTTAAATTTGGCGGATGTGATGGTTGGTATAATGATGGATATTTTGCAAGACAATATCCATCACAAAGCTTTACTAGAAAATCAACTAATGTAATGTGGAAAAATATTATGAATGATGCTGAGTTTATTTATGGTGTTAATAACTTTGATGATATTTACGAAATTGAAAGACCAAAAATTGAAGGTATTTATAAAGAGTGTGATGTAATGATTACTCATATTAATCCCTCAGCTAAAAATGAACATATAAATATAAATTACCAAAATAATCCAACAAATGTATTTTTCTGCTTTGAAGGTGAAAAGTATTTAAAAAATGGAAATATGAAATATTGGATATTTGGACATACCCATGAAGAACTAGAATACATAGAACATGATGTTCATTGTATTTGTAATCCTTTAGGGTATTTTAATGAGAGTGGAAATGGTAAATTTGTAAGTATTAGAAGTATTGAAATTTAAACCCGAATTATGCAATAGCAAAATAAAGACCTAACCAAAAGTACCATAGAATATAACTTTATAAAACATTTCAAAGGAACACCAAATGGGTGAACTAAAAATAGAGTATTCAGATAAAAAAATAACTCCATTTGGTGGTATGAAGTTACTTAAAGATTTTATAGATAAAACTGATGTAATTAAAAGTTTATATGAAGTAAATCTTCCACAACCTGGATCAAATGCTGGGTATAATCCAATAGATATTATTCAAGGTTTTTGGTTAGCAATATTTACAGGAGCGAGTAGATATATTCATGCTGATTGGATTAGATATGATACAACCTTACAAAATATATTTAATATAAAAAAGCTTCCTAGTCAATCAACTTATAGTAGATTTTTTCACAAATTTGATATGGGGAAAAATAATGAAGTATTTCCAATGTTACAACAAAAATTTTTTAATCAAATTAATGTGGGTGCATTAACTATAGATTTAGATAGTACAGTAATAACAAGATATGGAGAGCAAGAGGGAGCAAAAAAAGGTTACAATCCTAAAAAGATGGGTAGAAACTCTCATCATCCACTTATAGCTTTTATATCACAAACAAAAATGGTTGCAAATGCATGGATGCGTTCAGGCAATACAAGTGACCTAAATAACTACTCAAACTTTTTAGATGAAACATTCGATATTTGTTTAAAAGATCATAAAGTAGGCCTAGTAAGAGCAGATAGTGGATTTTATTCTCAGAAATTTTTAGAATACTTTGAAAATAGAAATTTAAATTATATTGTTGCTGTTAAATTCTATGAGAATATAAAGTATACAATTGGAAATATTACCCAATGGATTAAAATTACAAATGGACTTGAAGTAGCATCATTAAAATTCAAACCAGAAAATGGAATTGAAAGAAGATATATAATAGTTCGTAAACTTACATCACAATATCCAAAATCAGGAGGTAAACTTCTATTTGATGAACCAATATATAGATATAGTGCCTTTGTAACAAATATAGAGCTACCAGTAGATCAAATATATAATATTTATAATACAAGAGCAGATTGTGAAAATAGAATCAAAGAGTTAAAGTATGATTTCGGAGCAGATAACTTCTGTTTAAAAGACTTTTATGCAACAGAGGCTTCTTTTAGATTTATTATGATGGCATACAATATTATGGCACTATTTAAACATCAAGTTGTTAATTCAAATATGATGCTTTCAACTCTACGTTCCTATTGCTTCGCATTAGGATCTTGGATAACAGAACATTCCAATAAAAAGACTCTAAAAATATCATTACCACAAAAAAGAAGAGCTTGGATGGATGGTTTGTTTGAAAATGTAAAACAATCTCAAATGCCGTTCAAATATACCTGATAATTTTAAATAAAAATTAACAAAAACAAGACTATAAAATTATAATTCAAATGTTAAAATAATCAACTATGCACTTTTTCTATTGCATAATCAGGGTTAAATATTGTAGATTTTTATATACCTTATGTGTTATTTAATATACATTTTTTTTGATAAATTCTAAAAAACTTTACGGTAGGTAGGAGCATGAACATTTTATAAGAGAGATAAGTGATTTTAGTCAATAAAATTATCAATATAGAATAAAAAAAAGGAAGTATAAATACTTCCTTTTTTTATAGGTAGCCCAATAAGCCGCGTTCTGTTTTTAAGACAATAATTTATCTAGCTACTAAATTACTTTAGTAGTCTTGCGAAGACCAATATGTTGTGAAGTAATTACCTAGTCTTCTTGCTGCAGGTTGGGTTTACAAAGCACTTAAGATTACTCAAAAGTCTGGTAGGCTCTTACCCCACCGTTTCACCATCACCGATAAATCGGCTGTCTATTCTCTGTTGCACTATCCCTTAGGTTACCCTAGCCATCATTTAAATGGAACCATACTTCACAGCAGCCCGGACTTTCCTCTTGATTTTACTCAAGCTATTGTCTGGTTTACCTAGATGGAATTATAGCCATTAATTCTTAAAATCTATTTTCTTATAATATCGTAGTGTTCAGGAATAGTGAATTTGAAAATATCATCTGAGATTTCACCGTTTTGAATTACATTTGAAAATTTAATTTCAACTTTATTTTCTAATTTATCTTTATAGTTTATAAACTCGATTTTATCATTTGATTTTGACGTTTTAATTAAATAATCAACATCATCAATATTTGTATTGTAAGTATTATCATCAATTTTTTTTGAAGTATTTAAAAGTTTAATAATATTTATTTCACTATCAAGTTCTGTAAAAATTGCTTGTTCTAACTCAGGTTCATCAACAACCGCAAAGCTATCATTAATATAAACATTTTTTACAACAGGAGTTTTGTATTGCCATAAAATTTTACCACTTTTTTTAATAAATACATCACCTTTATATTCAATAATATTATCAGAAGTTGAAACTATTTTTTGTGTAAAACTAGCTTTAAAAGTATCTAAATTTTTTATATCATTAGATGCAAAACAAACACTTAAAAGAAGCATAGAAGAGATTATTAATTTATAAAACATATTTTAACCTTTTTTTTTATATAATCATTGGGATTATAACGAAAAGGAACTAATTTTATGTTAAATGTTTTTTCAAAGATTTTTGGTACAAGAAACGATAGGGAAGTAAAACAATATAGAAAACGAGCGCAAGAGATAACAGCTCTTGAAAGTAAGTATGAAAATTTAAGCGACGAAGAGCTACAAAGCGAATTTAATAAACTAAAAGAGCTTGTACAAAAAGAAGAAAAATCATTGAATGATGTTTTAAATGAATCTTTTGCAATTACAAGGGAAGCTTCTAAAAGAGCTTTGAATATGAGACCTTATGATGTTCAGTTAGTTGGGGCAATGGTTTTACATGATGGAAGAATTGCTGAGATGAAAACGGGTGAAGGTAAAACTTTAGTTGGATCTTTAGCTGTTGCATTAAATGCACTTGCAGGAAAAGGTGTACATGTTGTAACTGTAAATGACTATCTAGCAAGTAGAGATGCAGCTGAGCTTACTCCTTTATATAACTTTTTAGGATTTAGTGTTGGTGCTGTTGTTGGTGGAATAAGAGATGATCAAGAAAGAAGAGCTCATTATGCTTGTGATATTACATATGGAACAAACAATGAGTTTGGATTTGATTATCTAAGAGATAATATGAATTATGATATTAATGAAAAAGTTCAAAGAGAACATAATTTCGTAATCGTAGATGAAGTTGACTCAATTTTAATCGATGAAGCAAGAACTCCTTTAATTATTTCAGGTCCAACAAATCATAAAAGTTCTGATTATTTAAGAGCAAATCAAATTGCACTACAATTAGAAAAAGGACAGTTAATAGAGCCTAAAAACTCTTCTGAAAAACCTACTACTACTGGCGATTTTATTGTTGATGAAAAAAATAAATCAGTTATGCTAACAGAACAAGGGCATGAAAATGCAGAGAAACTTTTTGCAGTTGATAACTTATATTCAATAGAAAATGCAATGCTTTCACACTCACTGGATCAAGCATTAAAAGCGAATTATATTTTTGAAAATGATGTTGATTATGTTGTAAAAGATAACACTGTAATTATTGTAGATGAATTTACTGGAAGATTAAGTGAAGGAAGAAGATTCTCTGAAGGTTTACACCAAGCTTTAGAAGCTAAAGAAGGTGTTTCTATTCAAGATGAATCTCAAACTTTAGCTGATATTACTTTCCAAAATTACTTTAGAATGTATAACAAACTAGCTGGTATGACAGGAACTGCTCAAACAGAAGCTACTGAGTTTGCAGAGATTTATAAACTAGATGTTGTTTCTATTCCTACAAATGTAGAAATAAAAAGAATTGACAAAAATGACCTTATTTATAAAAGTGAAAGAGAAAAATTTGAAGCTGTTTGTAATAAAATCAAACAATTACACGAAAAAGGTCAACCAGTTCTTGTGGGAACTGCTTCAATTGAAAAATCAGAAAAATTACACGCAATTTTAGTAAGTAAAAAAATTCCTCATACAGTTTTAAATGCAAAACAACATGAAAAAGAGGGAAAAATTATTGCTGATGCTGGTCAAAAAGGTGCCGTTACAATTGCTACGAACATGGCTGGACGTGGAGTTGATATTAAACTTACAAAAGAGATTTTAGATCTTGGTGGATTAGCAATTATAGGAACAGAAAGACATGAGTCTAGAAGAATTGATAATCAGTTAAGAGGAAGAGCTGGTCGTCAAGGTGATGTTGGTGAGTCTCAATTTTACTTATCACTTGAAGATAATCTTTTAAGAATTTTCGGAAGTGATAAAATAAAAGGAATCATGGAAAGATTAGGTATTGAAGAAGGTGAACATATCGAATCTAGAATGGTTACACGTGCTGTTGAAAATGCTCAGAAAAAAGTAGAAGCAATGCATTTTGAGTCAAGAAAACATTTACTTGAATATGATGATGTTGCAAATCAACAAAGAAAAGTAATCTACAGCTTTAGAAATGATTTATTAAAACCTGACTATAACATTGATTCAAAATTAGAAGAAAATAGACTTGAATATATCAATAATTTATTATCAAATGCTCATATAATAAAAGGTATGCCATCTGAAGATTTTGATTTAGACTATGTAAAAGTAAAATTAGAAGAAGAATTAAGATTTATTGTAACTCTTGAAGATTTAAAAACTGATTCATTTGAAGATTTAGAAGAGAAATTAGCAACTATGATAAGAGAAGTTTATAACTCAAAAATGTCAATGGCTGCACCTGAGCAAAAAAGTGAAATTGAAAGAATATTATACTTACAAATTTTAGATAAAGCATGGAGAGAGCATTTATACTCTATGGATACACTAAAAGCTGGAATTGGTCTTAGAGGTTATAACCAAAAAGATCCATTGGTTGAGTATAAAAAAGAGTCTTATAATATGTTTATTGAATTAATTTCAAATATTAAACATGAAATTATTAAAATTTTATTTACAATTCAACTTCAATCAAATGAAGATAGAGAAAAAGAACAAGCTGCAATTGCTAAAATGAAAGAGCAAATGGAAGAATCAACAGAACATATTACAACTAATGTTGCGCAAGAAGCTGTAAAAAATAGTGATAGAAAAATTGCTAGAAATGAAGATTGTCCATGCGGAAGTGGTTTAAAATACAAACACTGTTGTGGTAAAAGTGGTCCTAAAATTGGTTTAGCAGCAGGAAACTAAATTGAATAAGAAGTTAGTAAATTTTATTGTAAAAAAATATTTAAGATTTGACAAAAAAAATCCTTTTATATCTATAAGTGCTATTTTGGCATTTGTAGGTGTTTCTATTGGGGTTATGGTTTTAATCTTATCTATGGCTATTATGAATGGAACAGCCAAAGAGTTTGAAAGAAAACTTTTCACAATGAATTATCCTTTAACAATTTATCCTAAAATGGATAATTCTTTAAATGAAGAATTATTAAATAAGCTACAAAAAGAGTATCCTAATTTAAAATTTTCTCCTTTTATCTCATCACAAGCTATTATTCAAAGTGGTGAAGCAATGAGTGGAGGTATGATTTTTGGAGTAGTTCCTGAAAAAGAAGCTTTAATTAATCCTATTTATAAAGATGCTTTAGGGAATCTTCAAATGGATAAATATGACATTATTACAGGTTCTGGAATCTCTGATAAGCTACTTTTAAATGGTGGATCAAAAGCAACTTTATATTTTACAGAGCTTAATCCAACAGGTTTTTCTATGATGCCTAAAATGAAAAGATTTACTTATGTAAACTCTTTTAATTCAGGTCTTAATGCCTATGATAAGTCATATATGTATACTTCTTTAGAAGCTTTACAAATACTACTAAAAAAAGAGCCTGGTTATTATGATGGTATTCATATTCATTCAGATGATGCATTTGCAGATATGGAAAAACTAAAAAAATCTCTAAGAGGTACAAATAGTGGAATCGTAGGTTGGTGGCAACAAAATGGAAACTTCTTCGCAGCTATGAAAATGGAAAAAACAGCTCTATTTATAGTTTTAATGTTAATTATTCTAGTTGCTTCTTTAAATATTATTTCATCACTTTTAATGACAGTTATGAGTAGAAGAAAAGAAATTGCCCTACTTTTATCAATGGGAGCAACTGCAAAAGAGATTAAAACTATTTTCTTAAGAGTTGGAACTATTATTGGTTTTGCAGGAATTTTAACTGGAATTGCTTTAGGTTTTATAGGTTATTGGCTTTTAGATAACTTTGATATTGTTACTTTACCTGCTGATGTTTATGGTAGCGCTAAACTTCCACTTGATTTAGCTATGAGTGACTTTGTATCTATTATTATTGGTGCTGTTATTATAGTACTTGTTTCATCTTATTATCCAGCTTCAAAAGCTACAAATATTGACGTTATTGACGTTTTAAGAAATGAGTAAAAACTAAATTAAAAAAACAAATAAGCCTTTTATTCTAAAGGCTTATTTATCATATTCTCTTTATCTTCTTTTTCTTCTTCAGTCTCTTTTCCAGTTACAAAATCTAATAGTGCTGATGGTGATGTTAGAATTCTTTTTACTATATTCATAGGTACACTAAATGCATCTTTTGTTAAGTTTGTAGATATCTTTGGATTATCTAAATCTCCAAATACATTTACTTGAGTTTCAACTCTGTTATTGTCCCCTAATAAAACAAAATTAACAACAGGAATAGCACCTACTATTTTTGAATAATCTTTTAAGAATATAAGTTTAATATCTGAAGTTATTGTCATGTCATTCAAATTCACTTTTCCTTTTCCATCAAAATCAATTCCATTTCCAACAGTAACTAGTTTTTTGATATCTAAAAGCTCTTTTTCTTTACTATAATTAAACTCAATAGAACCATTTATGATTTTGTATGCAGTAAGATTAAATCCTGAATTTGTAGCCATTCCAACAACAGAAGGAATTGCAAGAAATGGATTTATAAGTGCAGGAGAGGTATGAATAAAAATTAAAAGATTATTTAAAATTGCTAAATCATCAATATTACTATCTTTAATAATCATTTTCCCTTCTAAATTATTGATATCTCCATTTGCTAATAATAATATATTTCCACCCTCAAATATTTTTTTATCAAAAATTGCATTTACAAATTCATCATTAATTTCATTTGAAAAGATATCTATTTTTTCATCTTTTGATTGATTCATTGTAATATCTATTTTTTTGTATTGTAAATGAATGTATTTACTTTTATCAGCCCTTACACTTATCTCATAATTATCTGCTAAAAATTTATATTTTTCATTTATAAAAATATTAGAATTTTTACCTAGAATATCTATGTTTCTATCATCTTCTTTTTTATCTTTATCTTCATCTTCCTTATTTCCAGTTGAATATAATACATCGTAGCCATCAATTTTTAATTTAGTAAAATCTTTGTTTAATTCTATAATCAAATCTTTGTTTTTTGTATATAAGGTAGTTAAATTATTGCTATAAGTACCTTCAAGTGATAATTCGTCTACTTTTTTATCATTTTTCTTTAATGGAATATCTAAATTTACAACATAGGCATTAAAAGCTATTTCATCTTTTTTAATATTTACTTTTGCATTTTTTAGCTCATAAACGGACTCATCAATTTTTAGTTTGCTGTTATCTAAAAAGATATTCATACTAGTTTTTGAAGAAGTATTTACTTTTTTTGTATCAATTAAAACATCTAAATCTTTTAAATAAATATTAACTTGCTCATTAACTTCAACTTTTAATTTTTCATCTTCTGATGAAATTAAAATCTTTTTATCTTCAATTGAACCTTTTATATTAAGACTTTCTATTAATTTATCATCTTTTTGTATTGGAAATTCAAGACCTTTTATATTTGCTATGAAATTAATATTTTTATCATCTTTTACACTTAAAGAGATATTTCCATCTTTAATTGAAATATCTTTTAAAAGTTTAGAATAAGGATAAATTTTTGATAAGTTTTTAACATCAACATATATCAAATCTGATACTTTTACACTTGTTTCTAAATCTTTTAATTCTATATTTACTTCATTATTAAAATCCATTGAAATAGCTGATGTTTTATTTTTGATATTTACAATTTCTTCTTTATTTTCTTTTGCAATTAAAAAAGATTTAATATCAACTAAACCTTCAGATTTTAAAGTTTTTGTATCAAGATTAATATTTACAATTGCGTCAATCATATCTTTATATTTAAAGTCTGCATTTTTTATTTCAATCATAGAATCATTTAAAAGAACTTCTGCACTTTTTGAAGAAAATGCAAATTTATTTATAAGAATATCTGCATCTGTTAGTAAGAAAACACCTTTTGTTATCATAGGTTTATCCTCTTCATAAGGAAAAATCATTTGTAAAGAAGCATCAGTATTTCCACTATTTTGAACTAATGGAAGATTGATATCATAAGCTTTTAAAATACCTAAAATATCTTTATCAAGTTTTGTATTAGCTTTTATATTTACTTCTACTTCACCTAACTGTGAACTTGTTAAATTATGAATCATAACAAAACTTCCATCTAAACTTTTATCTTTAAATGTTGGTTCTATTAATTTAAATCCTAAGCTATCATTTTCAAAAGTAATATCTAGATTTTTTGTATTTATAACATCAACATCTTTATGAAATCTTATTTTTGCAGCTTCTATTTGGGCATTTCCTCTTAAAGAATCATATACAAGTTCATTTTTTTCTAAATCAAACTCTCCATAAAAATTCTGTAATTTAATATTTCCTTCAACATTATCATACATCCATTCTTCAGCAGCAGGGGGAAGAGTTATAAATTTTTTTAAAAATTTCAAGCTTTTAAAAGACTCACTAGCTAAATAAAATTTAGCTAATTCTTTTGTCATTTCAACATTAATATTACTTTGAATATCTTGATAATAAAAATTTCCAAAATAATTCATTTTTTCATTAAAATAATCAACTTTTATTTTCCCATCAAATAGCAATTCTACGTCTTTTAAGTATAAAGAGTACAAATCAAAGCTTACTTGTTTCGAAGAAATGTCCATTTTTGAAGAAATATTTACAAATTTATTATCTAAATATAAAGTATCTTCATCTAAAATTATTTTAAATTCATTATCTCCTACTTTTAATCTTTCAATATCGATTTTCTGGAACAATTTCAAGATCATAGGTAAAGACTCTAAATCTCTTTTTAACTCATCAAATGAGCTTGTACTTTTTGTTTCTTTTGATTTTAATTCGATATTTTCAATGTTTAAAATAAGTTTTTTATCCATTTTAATATAGAATTGCGAAATTAAAATATTTGAAAAAGAGAAAGAGTCTATTTTTATGCCGGAATACAGAAACGAAAAGAGTAATATTATTATTAAGAAAAGAGAAAGAAAAAGAAGTTTAATCATCTTCAACATTATAGATTTTATCCTTGTTAGTTTAATTGTTGTTTTATTTTATGTGACGATGCCAATAACTTCTACTAAAGTTTTATTTATTCCTAAAGGCAGTACGGTTGGTATTATAGCATACTTAAATAAAAGTGGCTTTGAGATGAATACTCTTGATACAATTATTATAAAAGCAAGTGGATATATTCAAAGTGGTTGGATAGATATAAGTGAACATAGACTTACTAAAATGGATTTCATTTATAAGCTTACTAACTCAAAAGCAGCTTTAAAATCAATTACTTTGATACCAGGAGAAACATCTTATGTTTTCTTAAAAAGACTTGCAAGTGAATTTAATCTTTCAGAAGAAAAACTAACTGACTTATACAATCAGTACGCTTATAAGGCTGATGGAAATATTTTAGCAGAGACTTATTCTTTACCAATAGGCATGAAAGAAGATCATATGATCTTTTATCTTTTTTCTCAAACAAATAAAAAATATGAAGAATTTTCAAAAAAAATATTTGGTATTTATGATAAAAGAAAATGGTATTATTATTTAAGTTTAGCCTCAGTGATACAAAAAGAAGCAGCTAGTATAAATGAAATGCCAATTGTTTCAAGTGTTATTCATAATAGATTAAAAAGTGGAATGAAACTTCAAATGGATGGAACTTTAAACTATGGTGAATATTCAAACACTGTTGTAACTGCACAAAGAATCAAAGACGATAATAGTTCTTACAACACATATAAGGTAAATGGCTTACCAAAAGATCCTGTTTGTGCTGTGAGTCTTGATGCAATTAAGGCTGCAATTTTCCCTGTGAAAAGTGACTACTTATACTTTGTTAGAGATAATAACAATGGATTACATAAATTTTCAAAAAACTATATGGCACATGTTAATAATATAAATGCAAATGTGGGTGTAGAAAAAAATTATACAAAAGTAAAAGAAAATGAAACTGAGATAGATAAAGAAGCTAAAGATATTATGAAAACTGATGTTGAGTATCAAAAACCAGCATCTATTAAAGATTTATTTAATAGTATAAATTAATTGTGAAAAATTGAAACAATCAATTTCTCACAAGCTTAAATATAAGCGCTTTCAATTTCCTAAAATGATAATGTAGGTATTATGCATTCAACATTAAAATTCAAAATTTAGGAAACAATATGTCAAAAATCATTTACACAAAAGTTGATGAAGCTCCTGCTTTAGCAACATACTCTTTTTTACCAATTATTAAAGCTTTCACAAAAAGCTCTGGTATTGAAATGGTTACAAAAGATATTTCATTAGCTGGAAGAATTTTAGCAAACTTCCCTGAAAACTTAAAAGAAGACCAAAAAATTGGTGATGATTTAGCAGAACTTGGTGCATTAACGCAAGATCCAACAGTTAATATTATCAAATTACCAAATGTTTCAGCTTCTGTTCCTCAATTAAAAGCTGCAATCGCTGAATTACAAGCAAAAGGTTATGATGTACCAAATTATGATGCTAGCGAAGAAATCACTGCTAGATATTCAAAAATCTCTGGATCTGCAGTTAATCCTGTATTAAGAGAAGGAAATTCAGATAGAAGAGCTCCAGGTGCTGTTAAAAACTACGCAAAAGCTAATCCTCATAGAATGGGTAAATGGACTGCTGAATCTAAAACTGACGTTGCATTTATGAATTCAGGTGACTTTTATGGTTCTGAATTATCAAAAACTTTTGATGATGCAGATGATTTAAAAATCTCTTTTATTGATGCAAAAGGGACTGAAACTGTATTAAAAGCTTCTACAAAAGTTATTCCTGGTGAAATCATTGATGCAACAACTATGAGTGCAAAAGCTTTAAAAGAATTCTATGCAAGTGCTATTGAAAGAGCTAAAAAAGAAGATGTATTATTATCATTACACTTAAAAGCTACAATGATGAAAGTATCTGATCCTATTATGTTTGGATTTGCTGTTGAAGTATATTTTAAAGATTTAATTGCTAAACATGCTGATTTATTCAAAGAATTAGGTGTTAACTTTAATAATGGTTTAGGTGACTTATACTCTAAATTAGACAAAGTTGATGCAGCTAAAAAATCTGAAATTGAAGCTGATATTGCTGCAGTTTATGCTACACAACCAAGACTTGCAATGGTAAATTCTGCTAAAGGAATTACAAATTTACATGTACCATCAGATGTTATCGTTGATGCTTCTATGCCTGCTATGATTAAAGGTGGTGGGAAAATGTGGAATGCTGAAGATAAAGAAGAAGACACAATAGCAATGATTCCTGATAGATGTTATGCACAATCTTTTAAAGCTGTTATTGATGATTGTAAAGAAAATGGTACATTAGATGTAAAAACAATTGGAACAGTTCCAAATGTTGGTTTAATGGCTCAAAAAGCTGAAGAATATGGTTCACACGACAAAACTTTCCAAGCAAAAGCTGATGGAAAAATTGTTGTTACTGATAAAGATGGAAACACTGTATTTAGTTTTGATGTTGAAGCTGGAGATATTTTCAGAATGTGTCAAGCAAAAGATGCTCCAATTCAAGATTGGATTAAATTAGCAGTTACAAGATCAAGATTATCAAATACTCCTGCAATTTTCTGGTTAGACCCTGCAAGAGCTCATGATGCTGAGATGATTAAAAAAGTTGAAAAATATTTACCAACTCATGATACAACGGGATTAGATATTTCTATTATGACTCCTGTTGATGCAACTAAAAAATCTTTAGAAAGAATGAGAGCTGGTCTTGATACTATTTCTGTTACTGGAAATGTATTAAGAGATTATAACACTGACTTATTCCCAATTTTAGAGCTTGGAACATCTGCAAAAATGTTATCAATCGTTCCATTAATGCAAGGTGGAGGATTATTTGAAACAGGTGCTGGTGGATCTGCTCCTAAACACGTTCAACAATTTGCTGAAGAAGATTATTTAAGATGGGATTCATTAGGTGAATTTATGGCATTAGCTGCTTCTTTTGATCACTTAGCAAATACTCAAAATAATCCAAAAGCAAAAGTTTTAGCTGATACTTTAGATAAAGCAACTGGAACATTCTTAATCAATGATAAATCACCATCAAGAAAATTAGGTGGAATTGATAATAGAGGTTCTCATTTCTACTTAGCTATGTACTGGGCACAAGAATTAGCAGCACAAACTGCTGATGCTGAACTTGCAGCAGAATTTGCACCAATTGCAAAAGCAATGACTGAAAATGAAGATAAAATCGTTTCAGAATTAGTTGCAGTTCACGGAAACAGTGTTGATATGGGTGGATACTACTTACCAGATGATGCTAAAACATCAGCTGCTATGAGACCATCTGCTACATTAAACGCTATTATTGGATAATTTCTAATCCTAAGAAATAAAAAGAGAAGATTTTTCTTCTCTTTTTTTCTATTTATATCAATCTAGTTAATCACAAAATATCAAATCTTCTTCCATATAAAATTAAAACTAAGAGCAAAACAGTTATACTTTCAATATATAAAATTTTACCTTTAAAGTTTTAAACAAAAAGGAAAATAAGGAGTAAAATATGAAACAAACATTTGAAGTTTTAAATGTAAAATGTGGTGGATGTGCCAGCACCCTTACAAAATCACTAAAAGATGAGTTTGGAGAAGTAAGCGTAGATTTAGAAGTTCATCCTAGAAAAATTACACTCGATATTGAAGATGAAAAACTTGATGCTTTAAAAGTAAAACTTAGATCTTTAGGTTATCCATTAACTACTGATGAGTTAAGTGGATTTGAAAAAGCAGCAACAACAGCAAAAAGCTTCGTTTCTTGTGCAATTGGTAAATTTGATGTAGCAACAAGTAAATAAAGAGGCTCTTTCTCTCTTTATTTAATAATAAAATCAAAAAACCCTCCACTTCCACACCTTATAAACAATTTATAACCCTATTTTAGATAAAATCACCAACTTTATGAAAACAAATAAAATCTAGTAAATTTAGGTAGAAAATATGAAAGTAGTTACAGGCGTAGTTGGTAATGATATTCACGTAGTTGCAAACAGACTTATTGATATATCGTTACAAGCAAGAGGATTTGAAGTATTTAATTTAGGTGTTAATACATATCTTGAAGAGTTTATAGATGCAGTTATTGAAACAAATGCTGATGTATTACTAATCTCTTCACTAAATGGTGAAGCTGAAGGTTGGTGTAGAGAATTAGGTATTTTAAAATCTAAATACAAAAACCTAAAAGATGTTGTATTTATGATTGGTGGGAATTTAGCAGTTGGAGAAGGAGATGCAAGTGTTCTTGTACCAAAATTCAAAAACTATGGATTTGATTTAGTATTTCACCAAACAGATTTAAATACAGGATTAGATGAATTAGAAAAATATTTAAAGGAGAGAAATTGAGTTTACTTCAAGAAGAACGAAATATAATCGTTCAAAATAAGTATGCAGATAATTTTGATTTTGCAGAAATTGAAGAGTTTATAAAAGGCGCTTCTAAAAATCTATTTATTTCTCATCACTTTAAGAACAAACAAAAAATGTTAGTTCAACCACGTGGTGGATTTCCTACTTATAAAAAAATGTTTTCATTGTATGAGTTTTTCAATGAAGCAAATGTTGATGTATTGCCTTGTACTATTGATTCAAATACAAGATTAAATGACTATGCAACAAGTGCTAAGATGTTAAAACTTTCAGAAGAAAATGAAGTTGATATGCTAAATGGTTATCCACTTGTAAATCATGGTTATAGAACATCTAGAAAAATGATGACTCACTTTGATAAACCAATTAGCTTGCGACATGGAACTCCTGATGCTAGACTTTTAATAGAAACTGCTTTAGCTTCTGGTATTTTTGAAATTGAAGGTGGACCAATTACTTACCTTTTACCCTACTCTAAAAACTTTCCACTTGATAAAGCATTTATGTATTGGAAATATGTAGAAAGAGTTTGTGCAAACTATTCAAAACTAAATGAACCAATAAATAGAGAATCATTTGGACCACTAACTGCTACTTTAGTGCCTCCTTGTATTACTATTGTTATTCAAATTTGCGAAATGCTTTTATCTCTTGAAGAAGGTGTAAAATCTTTCTCTGTTTCATTTTCTCAAACTGGTTCTATGATTCAAGATATAGTAACAGCTAATGTTTTAAGAAAAATGGCAAAACACTATGCAGAACAAATCGGATGTGGTGATGCTATGGTAAATCTTGTTTATCACCAATGGATGGGAGCATTTCCATCAAATAAAGATTATAGTGAGTCATTAATCAATACTTCAACTGTAATTGCTGCAATGGTTCGAGCTGATAAAATCATTACAAAAACAAGAGATGAAGCCTTTGGTATTCCAACTCGAGAATCAAATGCAAAAACAGTTGCAAATACTCAATATACTCTAAGAATGTTACAAGGAATTCCTGTAATTACTGATGAACAAGAAGAAGAGATTGTAACACAAGAAGTAATGGCTATTATGGAAGCTGTATTTAATGATAAAGCAGACACATTATGGAGAAAAGTATTTAACTCTATAAAATCTGGAATCATAGATGTTCCATACTCTCCACATATTATCAATCATAATGAAGTTGTGACTGTGAGAGATAAAAATAAAAACATAAGAATCATCAAAAAAGGAAATCTTCCAATAAGTGATAGATGTTTTGAATATGAAAAAGCACAATGTGATTTAAATAAAGATGCTTCATCAATAGTAAATGATATTATTCATGATATAGGAATTATGCAATGAGCCAAAATAAATTATTAATAGACGTTGGAAGTACATATTTTAAAGTTTGTGCAAATAACCAAGTTGAGCAACATTTTAGAGATTTTAATAAAGATATTTATGATGATTTATTATCAAAATGTTCTGATACTATCTCTAAATTTAAAAAAGATGAAGTATTTATTTGTTCATCAGCAAATGGTGGATTAACAACACTAATTATTGGAGTTACAAACTCTTTTTCACTAAAATTTGCAACAAATATTGCTTATAATTCAGGAATTAATATTATTAATACTGTTTTATATCAAGATATTGATACAACTTCAATTCCTAGTGATTTAATTGATGTTGTTATAATTGTGGGTGGAATAAATAGCGTTGATAAGGTATTTGATGAAAAATTATTTAACTATTTAGCAAATTTAAACTACTCGAATGTAGTTTTTGCAGGAACTGTTAAAGATAGAGATTATTTAACATCAAAAATTAAAAATCTTGTAATTGTAGAAAATATTATTAATAATAAACTACATGTTGTTGAAGAGCCTTTAAAAAACTATTTAACAAACCTTTATCAAGCTGATATTGAAGGAAAAGAAGATATCAAACATCTATATGATTTAACTTCAAATCAAATATTTTCAACTCCATATATTGTAAATAAAACACTACCTTTTATAGATAGTAAATTTGCAGCTGTTAATCCATTTATTCTAATAGATATTGGAGGAGCTACTACTGATATTCACTACTCAAAAGATTTATCATTTGATAATATGGTTACTGAAAATGAGTATGATAGATTAGTATTTAAAAAACTTGGAGTCTTTAAATCAAAAGAGTCTTTAATATTTGCTGCTAAAAATAATGAGTTTGTTTATGAACTGTTAGCTCACCTAAAAGTTACAGAAAATATTTTTAATGAAGATTCACCTAAAAGTTTGAGAATTTTAATGCAATTAGCAATTTTCTTAGTTTTATATAAAGTTAGTGAAGCTCATCCTTTATATATAAAATTAAAGTTAAATCTACTAAAATCAATTGTATTAACAGGTGGTATAACAAAGGTATTAAGTTTTGAAGAGGCTGAAGATATTATTTCATTTTTCTATAAAAAGATTTTAACTTCAGATATTCATCCTGCAATCATCATGGATTCAAATTATGATATTTGGACACTTGGTATCACACAACAATAAAAAGGGATAAAAATGTCAATAAACTGTATTAGAACATTAATAGAAGATGCAAATGTATCAAACCCAGATAAAATTGCTTTAGTTTTTGGAAATGAAAAATTAACTTATAGGGAACTTTTTACTAAAGTAAATCAAATTGCTTACTATTTAGCTGAGCTTGATTTACCAAAAGGAAGTAGAATTGGTATTTATTCAAATAAAGGAATAGACCAAGTAATTGCAATTTTAGCGATTTTATCAACAAATTATGTATTAGTTCCATTAACAAAACTACTTAAAGCTGAACAAGTTGAATATATTATTGGTGATTGTGATATTAAATGTATTATCACTGATAAAATCAAACTTGAATCTATTGAAGAGATTAAATTTGAAGGTCATATAATTTCATATGAAACAAGTCATAAAGATTTACCATCATTTGAAGAGATTTACAAATATTATAATAAGCCTTATATTTGTGATGTGAGTGGGCATAATAATGCTGTTATTACTTACTCTTTTGGTTTAAGTGGAAAACCAAATGGAATAGTAATTTCTCATAGAAATCTAATTGATTCAGCTCGTGTTGTATCTCAATATTTACATTTAGAGCAAAATGATGTTATTTCAGGACTTTTAATATTTAATCTTGATTATGGTTTAAATCAACTTTTCTGTTCTTTATATAAAAGAGCAACATTAGCTTTACATAGATTTGTATTGCCAAGTGATTTTTTCAACCATATTATAAATGATAAGATTACAGTATTACCATTAATGCCAATTAATATATCAGATATGTTTGATGAAGATGAACATAGACTTCCAAGTGCTGAGTTATTAAAAGGTGTAAGAATTATTACTTCTTCAGGTGGAAATGTTACAGCTAAGATGATAAAAGATCTTGAAAAACATTTTACAAATGCGAAATTTTATTCTATGCATGGATTGACAGAAGCATTTAGATCAACCTATTTAGATCCTTCTCAATTAAAAATAAGACCTAATTCTATTGGAAAAGCAATTCCTGATGTTGAATTATATGTAATTGATGAAAACGGGAAAGAATGTGCTCCAAGAGTTGTTGGAGAGTTAATTCATAGAGGTGGATATATCTATAAAGGTTTCTGGAATGCACCAAAAGAAACAGAGCAAAGATTTAAATCAATTGATATATTAAAAAATGCAATTAATCTTGAAGGTCAATTAAGAGATGAAATTGTTGTAAAAACAGGTGACTTTGTTTATAAAGATGAAGAAGGATATTTTTATTTTGTATCAAGACAAGATGATATGATTAAGACCAGAGGATTTAGAGTAAATCCTTATGAAATAGAATCAGTAATAGATAATATTTTTCCTTCTATAGACCAATGTGCTGTTTTTTCAATAGAAAATGAAGAAATTGAAGAAGAAATTGTATTAGTTTATAGTGGAAATAGCGAATTAAATTCAAGTGAAATTTTATTTGAGTTAAAAAATCATTTAGCTTCTTATATGCTTCCTTCTAAAATTATTTATAAGAAATCTTTACCATTAATTCCTTCTGATAAAAATAAAATCAATAAAGAAGAATTAAAAAAAGAACTTAAAACTAAATAGAAAATAACCTCATTGGTTATTTTCTAAAAAACACCTCATTTTATTGACCAAAGTCAATAACTTTTAAAGAAAAATCTAATACAATTATCTTAATATAAAAAAAAGGATCTATCATGAAAAAAATTATTATCGCTGCATCTTTATTAACTGCTTGTGTTGCTTTTGCAAACCCTTATGCTAAATGTGTTGCATGTCACGGTGCTACTGGTGAAAAAGTTGCATTAGGAAAATCAAAAATAATTAAAGATATGACTAAGGCTGAAATCGTTGCTTCTTTAAAAGGTTACCAAGATGGAACTTATGGTGGAGCTATGAAAGGTTTAATGGTTGGACAAGTTAAAGGTTTAGATGATGCATCTATCCAAGCAATTGCTGATCAAATCGGAAAATAATTTCTGATAATTCTTAATTTAAATAGTTAGAGTTTATACTCTAGCTATTTCTTTAGGTTTAACATTTCAAGTAACTTTTCTCGTTCTTCTAATAACTGTTTTATTATAATATCTTTTTCATCTTCAACAATATTTATATTTTTTTGCTCGAATATTTTTCCCAAATAAAACTGAAAACATCCATTTTCTATATCATAATCAACTTTTTTACATTCAATAATCAATTGTGGTTGATTTTTTCCCAAGCCATTTGTTATTTGTAATTTATCAAATTGTTTTATAGTATAAGTTAATTTATCATCAATAATAGTAGGTTCTAGTAACTCTTTTTTCCAATAATTATTGTTCTTTTTTTCTAAAATATTGATTTTTTTTAATAAAATATCAGAAAACAACTCTTTATTAATAGAAAGTTTATACACGTTTTTTCCTAAATTTTTATTTACTATATCTATAAATTACTAAATTAAGAATATAATAATTTTAGACAAAATAAAAAGATGATACAATCACAAAAAATTTATTAATTTAATAAAAGGGGAAAAATGAAAAAAATATTTAAACAACTATCTCTTATTTGTTTATCAACTATTTTATTTACTGCTTGTTCTGTAAAAGAACCAACAAGAATAGAACAACCAAAAGCAAGTGATATTGTGGAACTTTCACAAACTGCAAATGATAATTTTATAAACCAAAATGAAGCTTCAAAAGATTTCTTTGAAAAGTTTTTTATTCCTTGGAATGCAAAAAAAGTTTCTTATCCTAAAATAGAAGCCATGTGGGGTCAATCTTATAAAAATAGAAAAGTTTACTTAGAAAATCATAAATTAGCTACTTCTGAGTGGTTTGATAAGCAAATTGATAACTCAAATTTCGATGAATATAATACACTTGTAAAAAAAGCGATTACACTTAAAAATACAAATGTTAGAGTACTACCTACAAATTCAGTTATGTTTTATGACCCAACAAAACCAGGAGAGGGATTCCCTTTTGATTATAATCAAAACTCTTTGATTAAATTAAATACACCTATTATGGTTTCACATCTTTCAAAAGATAGAGCTTGGGCATATATTGAATCAAGCACAGTTGGAGGTTGGATTGAAATAGGGAATTTAGCATTTGTTAGTGAAGATTTTATAAGTCAATTTAAAACATCTAACTATTATATTTCAATAAAAGAAAAATTTCCAATTTATGACCCTATTTTTAGAGAATATGTAAAAGTTGCAACAATATTTCCAAGAAATGGAAATAAATTTATTATAGCAAAAAATGATGGAAATCAAAATGCTTTAATTTCATATATAGATTTACAAGAAGATGAAGTAGAAGCTATGCCCTTAGCGTTTAATAGTGAAAATAGAATAAAAATCATGACTCAACTTTTAGATGAAGCTTATGGTTGGGGTGGATTATTAAACAATAGAGATTGCTCAAGTTTCACACAAGATTATTTTGCACCTTTTGGAAAATTTTTACATAGAAATTCAAAAGCACAAACTACAAATGGTAAACTTCTTGATGTATCAAAATTAAGTATTGATGAAAAGAAAAAGTTTATAAAAGAAAATGGTGTACCTTTTTCTACATTAGTATATTTAAAAGGTCATATAATGCTTTATATTGGCACTAAAAACGACGAACCACTTGTCGCTCATAACGTATGGAGTGTAAGACTAAAAGATAGCGAGGGAAACAAATATAGACATATTATTGGAAAAGCTTCAGTTACAACATTAGAGCCGGGGAAAGGTATGAAAGATTTTGATGAAGACAATAATATCTTAGGTAGAGTTACAGGAATTGTTATATTATAAGCTTTAGAATTTTAAAATTCTAAAGCTTTTTATCTTTATAAATAAACTTTTAATCGCTTTCTAATCAACACTTTTTCTTAAATAAATTATTCTATAAAGCATTGGCACATAATAAAGATTTAATACTGTAGCCCAAATAATACCAAAACCTAAAGAAACAGCCATTGGTTGTAAAATCAAAGCCTGTCCTGAAGAGAAGAATATTAGTGTTCCAAGACCTAATACCGTAGTAATTGAAGTTAATAAAATAGGTCTTAATCTCATTTTTGAATAGTGAACTAACTCTCCTAAACTTTTAGCTTTTTTAATAAAATCCATCATAATTATTCCATCATTTACGATAACTCCAGAAAGCCCAACCATTCCAATTAAACTTGGCATAGAAATATTTATATCCATAACAACATGCCCTATTAAAACTCCCAAAATAGATAAAGGAATAGTACTTAATATAATTAATGGTTTAACAATAGAATCAAACATCCAAATAAGGGCCATAAAAATTAAAATAATAGCTATTAAAGCAGCTTGTGACATTTCTCTTTGTACTTTCTCATTTTCCTCTTGTTCACCTTTTATAACTAGCTTAACATCACGTCTTAACTCTTGTATATCATTATCTATTTTTTCAAAGAGTTCAGTTGATGTGATTTTACTTAGTGATGCTGTTATGCTTATTATTTGTTCACTATTTTCTTTAAAAATTTGAGAATAAGAAGGAACTCTTATAAAATCCACTACATCTTTTAGTAAGACTTTTTGATTTGTATTAGTGTTTATAGTAAAAGTATTTAAACTTTCTAAAATATCCTTATGTTTACTTTCAAAAACTATATCAATAATTCCTTTATTATCAAACATCTTCGAATAAGTTCCTTTAAAATAAAAAGGTCTTAATTGATTTAAAATAGTTTCTTCTGTGATTCCTAAATCATATCCATAAGAATTTACTTTAAATTTCAATTCATAATTTCCAACTATTAAATCATCTGCAATATTGGAAACGCCTTCAACTTTTGCTAAGCTTTCTTTTAATTTTTTAACTGCAATTGCAGTATTTTCTTTTTTACCAGAAATCGCAATTTCAACATCGTTTTTTACAATTCCTGTTTGTGGAACAAAAACTTTTAATTCATCAAATTTATTTGATTTTATATCTAAAGCTAAAATCTGTTTTAACTGTTCTTCCACATCTTGAGCACTAACTTCTCTTATCATATTTGAATCATCATATTTTGGAGATAAATATGGATTTATATATTTTTCAAAGAAATTTTCAGCCGCTCGTTCATGTAAATTTACAAAAACATGAAAATAAAATTCTTCATAATGGGGCATATTTTTACCATCTAGTTTCATTCCAATAACTGAACTAATAGAATTTATACTATTTTTAAAATCAAGTGAATTTAACATCTTTTTTTCAAGTTCAAATACTAATTCTTCCGTTTGTTCAATTTTTTTACCAACTCCCACTGAACCTGTGATATATACTTGAGTTGAATCAAAAGAAGGCATAAATCTAAATTTCTGAGTTTTAAATATAAGATAAGAACCTACAAAAATAAGTGAAACCATCACTAAAATAGCAATATATTTTCCCCTTAGTAAAAACCCTAAAATATTTCCATAAAGTTTATAGTTAAATTCCCAAATTTTATGTGATTTTTTTTCACTTGGAGTTACTTTTAAAATATCTTTTGCATGTAAAGGTAAAAAGAAAAAAGCTTCCAGAAGAGAGCTTAAAAGCAAAATACTAATCATAATAGGAAGTATTTGCATAAACTTCCCTACTTCTCCTGTCATTAGAAGTATTGGTAAAAAAGCAAAGATTGTTGTAGCAGTTGCTGTTAATACAGCGGGATACATTTCAAGTGCACCATCCCTTGCTGCTGTAAATTTATCTTTTCCCATTTCCATGTGTCTATAAATATTTTCACCTACAACAATGGCTTCATCAACAAGCATTCCCAAGGCAATTAAAGCTCCTAAAAGGGAGAGCATATTTAAACTATATCCTAAATACTCAGCACTAATCAAACCTATCATAAATGAAGTAGGAATCCCAATTGCAATAACAATAGCAATTCTTAAATTTATGAAAATAAACAGAGCTATAAAAAGTAAAACTAAACCAAAAACAATATTTGAAACAACAGTATTAAGCCTATTTTTAATCCAAATAGAAGTATCAATATAAGTATCAAACTCTAAGTTCTCATATTTACTCTCAAACTCTTTTGTGATTTGTTTTATTTGCTTTACAAGCTCAATGGCATCACCTTGTGTACCTTTATTTATACCAACAGCAATATTTGTGTTTCCATTAAAATGTGAGATATCTGCAATATCTCCTAAAGTAAATTTTATATCAGCAACATCTTTTAGATATATTGATTTTCCATTTATTTTTATTAAAGTATTTTTTAGTTTTTCAATATCTTTTTCACCATTAAAAGTAGAAAGATAATAATGAGTTGATACATCTTTTATCATTCCAATTGGAAAAATTGAACTCAAAGATGAAAGAGCATTTATAACAGCTGTTTTTTCTAAGCCATAAGCATTTATTTTTTCATTATTAAGAGTCATTAATAGCTCTTTATCACTTTCACCTAGAACTGTAACTTGTGATAAATCTTTAAGTTGCATTACCCTTGATTTTACATCTTTTGCAACTTCAATTAAATATTCTTTAGAATCTTTATTTTTAGTATAAACAGCAACAGTAATTAAAGGAAAAGAAAATTCTACAGCTTTTACAATTGGTTCATCCATATCAGAGGGAAGATTTGTTTTTATTTTTGTAACAATATCTTTCACATCATCAAGTTCTTCTTTTGCTTTATAACCATCTTTTAAATCTATTTTTATGGAAAAACTTCCATTTTTGATAGTTGAAGAAATTGTATCAGCACTACTAAGACCTAATAGCTCATCTTCAAGTTCACTAACAGCAATTTTGTCAAGAAGTTCAGAACTAGCTCCTGTGTAAAATCCACTTATGGTAATAGCATCCATAGCAGATGGTGGAAAAATTTCTTTTGGTATTTTAAAATAAGAAAAAGTAGCTAATAAAAATACAAATAAAAGTATGAAATGATTTAGAAGAGGTTTTCGTAAAGAAAACTCTATTAAACTTTTTATCATTTTTTAGAATCTAAAGGATTAAACAATAAAGAATCTATAATTTGATTCTTGAACTTCATATCTTCTAGCTGTTGTGCTAAGAAGGTATTTTCTTCTTGTAAAGAAATATAATGGGCATATAATTTATTTATATCTTTACTAATATAATAAATATTACTTCTCAAATATATTTTCGGAAAATATAAAAATAATGCAATAAATAATAATACAAATACTATTATAAGAGAGTTTTTTGCAGTTAAATTAATCAAATTTAAATATCCTTAATTTTGAACTTCTACTTCTTGGGTTTTGTTTAATTTCTTCGTTTGTTGGAATTATAGGTTTTTTTGTAATAATCTTTCCTAAAGCGTGATTATTTCCACATTCACATCTAAAAATTCCACTTGGACAAATACATGATTTGGTCCATTTTTTAAAATAATTTTTCACAATTCTATCTTCTAAAGAGTGAAAAGAGATGATTGCAACAATACAGTTTTTAAATTTAGCATTTTCTAAAGAATCAAACAATCTTTCAAGAACACCTAGTTCATCATTAACTTCTATTCTAATTCCTTGAAAAGGAAGCGTTGCTGGATGAATTTTACCCTTTGACATTTTTTTAGCAAGCAGTTCTGAAATCTCTTTTGCACTTGTAAATGGTCTATTATTTACTATTAGTGATGCAACTTTTTTATACTCTCTAACTTCTCCACACTCTTTAAAAACTCTTTCAAGCTCATCTTGTGAGTATGTATTTACAACAGTTGCAGCATCCAAAGCTTGATTTTGATTCATTCTCATATCCAAAGTATCACTTTCAAAACCAAAACCTCGTTCAAGTTTGTCAAGTTGTAAAGATGAAACTCCAATATCAGCTAATACTCCTCTTATTTCATAATCTTTAAAAGTATCAATAACATGTTCAAAATTACCTTTATTAAAAATAACTCTTGAAGAGAAATCTTCTAATCTTTTCTTAGAAAAAGCCAAAGCTTCATCGTCTTGATCATTGCAAATTAGTTTTACATTTTCATTTGAACTTAGCAATCCACTACTATGACCTGCAAATCCTGTGGTACAATCTATTATATAACCATCATTTATACTTATGAAGGCTTCTAGTGTCTCTTTATATAAAACAGGTATGTGGGGAATATTCATTAAAACGGTCCTTATTTAAATTAGTATATAATATCCAAAAATATATTTAAGGCTTTTAAAATGCTTGATCAAGATACTGTAAAAATATTAGCAGACCTATCATTAACAATGTTTAGTAAGAATTTCTTTGGTATTTATCATGGTGCAATTTCTACAAAACAAGATGAGCATAGCTTTATGATTAATACAAGAGATGCAATATTTGATAGAATGGATGAAAAATCTTTTTGTTCTTTAAATATCAATAAACAAGATTATAGATGGAATATAGCAAGTATGGAATCAGATATTCATGCAACAATTTATGCAAATATTCATGAAGCAAAATATATTGCATTTGGAATGCCTATTTACACTACAGCATATACTTTAAATCATAATAAAATAGTTTTGGAAGATTTCTTTGGAAAAACAACTTTTGGAGAAATTACAATATATAATCCAGGTGATTTTTCAACTTGGTATAAAAGAAATGCTCTTGAAATTACAAAATACTTAAAAGAATCAGAAAACAACATAATGATTATCAAAGGAATTGGTACTTATGTCTATGATAGAGACATTCATGAACTAGTAAAAAAAATAGCCATTTTAGAAAATTCATGCCGACTTTTAAGTATAAAAAGCTCTTTTAATTAAAAAAAAGTCCTTTTTTATTATTTTTATTGCATATTTTCCATTAAAGCCCCTAGTTTTAGCTATTCTAAAGCTTAAATACTATAAAGTTTTCTCAATTTAATTTTAAATAAGGAGTTCATCCATGAACAAAGCAGAATTTATTGACGCAGTTGCAGCTAAAGCTGGTTTATCGAAAAAAGACGCAAAAGGTGCTGTTGATGCAGTATTAGATACAATTACAGAAACTTTAGTGAAAAAAGAAGCTGTAAGCTTTATTGGTTTTGGTACATTTACTACAGCTGATAGAGCAGCAAGAACTGCAAAAGTTCCAGGTACTGACAAAACTGTTAACGTACCAGCTACAACTGTTGCAAAATTCAAAGTTGGAAAAGCTCTTAAAGAAGCTGTTGCAGCTAAATAAGTATAGTTTTACTTCTTAAAATATAAGTTATTATATTTTATAAAAAAGGATAGAATCTTTTGTTTCTATCCTTTTTTTTTGCATTATTTTTTATGATTGATTTATTATAGATATTTTTACAATTTATTCTCGAAATAAATTAGATTAAAAAAGCTTAGAAAAGTAATTTAGAAACACTATTATTAATCCCTAATAATTCCATACTAAATTAGACAACAAGCCGACTTGCTCTATAATTAGGTACTTTAAAGCGAAAAAGTTACACCTAAAACTTTCACCTACTGGGTGTAACTTTTTCTAACTCAGGATTAGATTATGGCACAGACTATCTTAAATTTCAAACTACAATCCACAAACGAAAAATTAACTCCTAGAACAGGTGTAGCAATATTTGGGGAGTATCTCAAAGGTATAAACCTTGAGAGTCTTTGCAATACAAACCTTCCTTTAGCTAAACATCCAAACGGATATACTCCGTTTGAATTTATTTATCCATTGATTCTAATGCTTCACAGTGGGGGTAGAGTTCTTGATGATATTAAAGAGATACGATTAGATACAGCACTCTCAACACTTCTAAAAATGGATAATATTCCAACAGCATCAGCGTTCACAAAATATCTTCATAAGCATAAGACTATCGGGGAAGATGGAATAAGAAAGATCAACAAACAGTTCTTAAAAAGATTTCTAAAAAGTATCAAAAGTGAAGAGCTTATCTTAGACATAGATGCTACATTTATTGAAGCACATAAAAATACTGCAAAGTGGTCTTATAAAAATGCACCTGGTTATATGCCTATGGTTGGACATATTAATGGCGGATATGTAATTGATGTTGATTTCAAAGAGGGTAATGAGGCACCTGCAAGCAAAAACTTAGAGTTTATCAAGCAGTGCCAAGGACAACTTCCAATCGGAGTAAAGTTTGATAGGTTTCGTGCTGATAGTGCTTCGTATCAAGCTGCTATTTTTAACCACTGCGATAAAGAAAATATTCTTTTTACTGTAACAGCTAAAAAGAACAAGAATGTATTTGATTCAATCAAAGATATTAAAGATGATACATGGCAATTTTTTTCCAAAAGAGAGAAAGTTTCAGAGTTTACACATACAATGCAAGATACAGATAATGCTTTTCGGATGATAGTAATTAAAAAAGATATAACACCGATTCTTCCGACAATGGAGGAGTATATATCGGATGAAGTGATGATGCAATATCAAGATGAGATTTATTACTGTATTGCTACAAATGATAATGATTTAAGCTCTGAAGAGATTATTAAACTTCATCGTCAACGTGGTGAAACAAGTGAGAACAAGATTAAAGAGTTAAAGAATGGCTTTAATATGAGTTATCTTCCAACATCCAACACACAAGCAAATGCCTTTTACTTTGCCATTGGTACTTTAGCATATAATCTGTTTTTACTATTCAAACAGATTTTAGACTCTAATATGCAAAAACATACAGTAAAAACAATCAGATACAAGCTTTATAATATCGCAGGTAAAGTAGTTTCACATGCCAGAGAGATAACTCTAAAAGTTAATGAACAGTTTAAAGAATTGTTACAAAACATCAGATACAGAGCTTATGAAGAGAGCTTACAATGACAGCTAAAAACTTAGAAATCCTATTTTTCAATAAAATAACAACAGGATACTATCGCCTGAAAAACTGTAAATCTCGCAAAAAGTACCAATATCTCATTAAAATTGGAGTCAAAAAATGTGAAGTATAATTTTATAGCCTAATTTAGTATTTTTATTCTGAAAAAATTGATATTTTTTTACAAGTAAAGAGCAGAAATTGTACTATGGATTTATTTGGGTTAATCATTCTCTAATATTGTTTCATATATACTTCCAAACTTAAAAGTGCCAGTGTGATGGAATGGTAGACTTGGTCGACTCAAAATCGACTGCCGAAAGGCATACCGGTTCGAGTCCGGTCACTGGTACCACTTATTAATGTAATACCTTAACAAAAATCATAAATTTATCTTTAATCAATTAATTTTCAAAATTACGATGAACAACTAACATGTGATATGCCACCAACTGCAAAAAATTGAGATGGTTTTAATCTATAATATTTTTCTTCTATTTCTTGTGATTGTTCAGAGTATGGATTTGTCATGATTTCTTGAAGTTCATGAATTAAAGAATAATCTGCATTTTTTGCCAACTGATAAGCAGGTACTAAAAACCACTCTCTTAAAGTATATTTTGGGTTTACAAGTTTCATTTGTTGAGAAAGTTTTTCAGATGATTGATTTCTTGTATTTATAAGAGATTTCCATTTATTTAACCATTGTGCCCAATGTTTTTCCAAGTTCTCATCACTATTTATGTCTTTATAAAAACTTTTTTTAAGGGCATCAATATTTTCAGGTATATTTGAAAGCTCTCTAAAAAAGATTGTATAATCAACAGAAGTTTCTATCATAAGAGCTTCAAGCTCATTCCATAATTGAGCATCAAAAACACTAAGCCCAAGTTTAGAAGCCCACATTTTTTCCATTTGGATTTGCATTACTTTTGAAAAACTATTTCTGATTTCTTCAAGTTTAGATAAATAACTCTCATCTGATGCTAATAACACTTGTAATGCTGTATAAAATGAATTAAAATTACGTTCAGCTGCTGCTGGCTGATTTAAAAATGAAAAGTGACGCCCTCCTCCTGTCCACGATTGATAAGATGGATCAAATACATCTAAGAATCCAAATGGACCATAATCAAGGGTGAACCCTCCTGCTGCACAGTTATCACTATTGAAATTACCTTGACAATATCCAACTCGAATCCAATTTGAAACAAGAGATGTAAGACGATTACAAAACTCAGTAGCTAGTAAAACTATTTTTTCTGCAATAGGTAAAGTTTTATCAATAACGTCACTATACTCACGATCAATTAAGTGTAATACAATTTTTTCAAGTTCTTCCATTGCTTTTGGATGTTCTTTTTTTCTAGCACGACGAGCAAAAAGTTCAATTTGCCCAACTCTAAGAAACGATGGTGCAACACGTGTAGAAATAGCAACTGCTTCAGATACCATCATATCTGGATCTTTTGAGTAAGAGCCATCTGAATACCAAGGTCTTTTTACTTTTTCTGTTCTTGAAGTATATAAGCTTAAAGATCTTGATGTAGGTATGTTAAGTGCATGCATATGCTCTTGAGCAAGAAACTCACGAATACTTGATCTTAATACTGCCCTACCATCAGCTCCGCGACAATATGGGGTTCTACCTCCACCTTTTAGCTGCATCTCCCAACGTTTACCATTTATAAGAGCTTCGAGCACTGATATTGCTCGACCGTCTCCATATCCATTTCCAGTTTGGAAAGGACATTGTTGATAATACTCAGTCCCATATATAGAAAGAGCATAGCCACATGCCCAAGTCTTTTTTTTCATAGATTCAGGAACATTTGAAGTATCACCTGAAAACATGCTAATAAAATCAGGCAATTGTGCTAAAGTATCTGCAAAACCTAGTTCTTTAAAAAAAGTTTTACTATGGGCTATATATTGGGGTTCTTCAATTGGTGTTGGATTAACCAAAACATAATGGCCTGAAAAGACTTGTCTTGGGGAATGATCTATTCCATTAGCTTTACATTGTGGATCACAGTTAAGTGTATTTACAAGTGAATAATCTACTAGTTTTGATAGATCATCAAGCGTTTCTATAGTTTGATTGTTTTCTTTTATTGTTTTCATATATTTTCCTTAAAATTCAGGAACAAAAAGCTTAATTATTTATATTTTCTAAATTAGTACCTGATTTTTTATTATAATCAATTTTACTTATGGTTTTAATTTTATCATAGAAAATATATTACTTATAAGCCTCTATAAATTTCAATTAATTGATTTTTATCAATTTTATGATTTGTATTATATGGAAATTTATCAAGAACTATAATATCAGATGGAATCATATAATATGGAAGTATTTGGGATATCTCTTTTTTTAATTCTTCTATATCTATATGCGTATTTGTGATAATAAAAGTAATTAGTTTTACTACTTCTGTTCCTCTTTTTAAAGGTATTGTAATAGATTCATTAATATTTTTATTGTTTGTGAATTCTTTATCTATTTCACCTAGTTCTATTCTAAATCCATGTAGTTTTATTAACTCATCTTTTCTATTTGCGAAGAAAAGCATATCATCTTCAAAATATCCAAAATCTCCAGTTCTAAAACTTTTTTTTTCATATTTAGCTTGGAATTTTTGAGCATTTAGCTCTTCATTTTTAAAATATCCTATTGAAACATTGTCTCCAACGATTTCTATTTCTCCAACATTTTCACTATCTTTATCTAATAAGTTTATTACTGTATTTTCTTTTACATATCCAACTGGTAAGCTTTTTGAATATTTTTCAATAACAGCAGGTGTAATATCTATTAAGGTAATAGCTACTGTTGCTTCCGTTGGACCGTATGTATTTAGAACTTTTGAGCTTGGAAAACTATTTAAAATTCTTTTTGCAGTTGTTGCTGGTAATACTTCTCCACAGAAAAGAAAAGTTTGTAAGCTTTTTATATCATTACTTGTAAATTCAGATGATAGTAAATACTTACTTATAAATGAAGGTGTTGAAACCCATGTATTACAACTGTATTTTTTAAGTCGTTCAAAAAATTCTATATGATTTTCTAATAATTCTCGACTATTTAAAACAATCGTTCCTCCAAATGATAAAAATCCAATAAGTTCATATACAGATAAATCAAAACTAAAAGGTGCTTGATTCATAAATACACTATCATTTGAAAATTTAAAATCAGTGTCTAACCACTTATTAAAATCTAAAATTGAGTTTTGTGTTATTTGAACACCTTTAGGTTCACCTGTACTTCCTGATGTAAATATTATATATATTATTGGATCATCTAAATAATATGTCGTATTTATATTTTTTTTATTGAAACCTAAAGTATCATCAATTGTATCAATTAATAAAGCTGAATTTACAATATTTATAATCTTCTGAAGTCTTTCTTTTGGATAGATTGTATCAACAGGGATATATGGTAAACCTAAACTCATACAAGCCACAATACTAACTAAAAACTTAGCTTCTTTGTGCCCATAAATAACAACGGGATGACCTTTTGGTAAATTGTATTTTAAAATCTCACTTTTGAAAGCATCAACTTCATTTTTAAATTCATCCCAAGTTAAATCTCTATCACTTGCACTTAAAGCTAATTTATTTAAATCTTTGTCACAATCAACAAAATCCAATAACTCTAAATCAAATCTCATACAGGAACTCTCCCACTAAAAAAATAAAGTGCTAAAACAGCACCATTTAACATCAAAAATCGTTTTAAGTTCAAAGCTATAATATCTGGGAAAAATGTAAAATAATCATATCCACCTTTTTTTACATAAACTACATATATATTGTGAATAGCTGAGTAAATACCAAATAAAAAACCACTAAATATAAAATACCAAGTAAAACCATTCCACATTCCCATAAGTAAAAAAGTAGCTATGATTGCAAGATTTTGTATCAATAATCTTCTACCTTTTAAAATATTAAAATTATGTAAATATTTATATAGAGGTTTAAAGAAATAATCTGTTAACCATGAACCTAAAGTAATATGAAATCTTCTCCAAAAATCTTGTGGATTTGGGGCTAAATAAGGATGATTAAAATTCATAGGAACATTTATTCCAATCATAATACTCAAACCAACAGCCATAGCACTATAACCAGCGAAATCAAAGAAAAGATAAATAGTATATGAGTATGCACTATTTATCATATCAAGAAAAAAAGCACTATTTTCATCAATAGTAGAAAGCCAAAATTTGTTTACTAATTCTGCAAAAACAAATTTAAACAATACTCCAACAATCAAAATATCCCAGCCTTTTCCAATATTAGAAAAAGTTAAATTTTCATACCCTTTTTTTAAGTCTTCTTGAAATCTGTATGATCTATCAATAGGCCCTGCAAGTAATGTTGTTGGGAATAATAAAAATGAAGTAAATTCAATAAAAGATAATTTTCCATAATTATGACTATCAACCATTGCTTGAATTGTTCTAAATGTAATATATGATATTCCCAGAATTTTAAATATTGGAGATATATCCATCTTGTGTATTATCATAGGTATTGCAATAAGCATCATAGGGAAAATCGTTTCTTGATATTTATTTGCTACAAATATCCAATATATAGCATAAACATACACAAGAAAAAGTAATATTTTATCTGCATGAGGAATACAAAAATATATATACAAGATTACAGCAATAAATAAAACTGTACTAAAAGGAATAAATTTCTTTAAAATATTTTTAAATAAATATAAAAATAATATAAAAGAAAAAAATAAAAGAAAAAAGCTAATTCCAGAAAAAGGTAAAATTTTATCCATTAAAATGCCTCATAAACGAATGTTACTGTTGATTCAACATCTTGTCCACTTAAATCTTCAACATTTTTATCAATAAGAATAAATAAGAATCCAATAATCAATAACAAATATATAAAAAAACTTCTAAAGAAATATTTCATTAATTTTCCTTATTTTTCATAAAATGATTGATAATAGCCTGATTGATTCGTACCCAACCTAATTCACCCATATGAACAATATCTGTTAATGTTCCAATTTCGTAATCTTCTTTTTTATTTGACCACATATCTAAATATTCAAAATTATGTTCTAAAACTTTTGATTTAATTATCTGCATAAGCTTATTTGCTTCTTCCCTATTATTAGCAAAAGCATAAGGATTTAAATCTTGCATTACAAAAAGTGCTTTGATTTTATAAGTTTCTAAATACTCTAGTAAAACTAAAAAATCATTATATTCTTGATTTTGATTTATATCAGGAGATACTATAACACCAAAAGGAAAATTGTCTTTTTTTATTTGTTTCACAATATATCTATCATAATACTCATCATTTATTCCATAATTATTATTTTTTGGAGGAATAGTAATACTTTTGGCTTCAAGTTTTAAACTCTCATAATCAAGATTTGGATTTTTATAATCAATATTTTTAGGATTATTATCTTTACTATCAAAATTTTCAATTATAATTTGTTTAAATTTATTATCTAAATAATCACTTTTTAAATCATAAAAAGAGTCTTTATATATAAAGTTTGGTTCTTTAATTTGAGCAATATTTTTTTTGATATAATCACTAATTAATAACTTATATTTATCATCTGATTCACTTTGGAAATAAAGTTTATTCATCATTCCTGGATACATATATTCTAAGAATTTAGGCATTTTTAATCCATTATCATAAGAACCTGTAAACCAACTAGGTGATAAAAGTACTACAACTTTTGCATTATCTCGTACAAGTTCATTATCACAAGCTGCCAATTGAGACATAATAGCAAAAGATTGTTGCCCTTCGTTCCCTTGTACTCGCAAAGGTAGTTTTAAATCATTGTTAAAATAGTTTTGTGGTAGAAATTTTTGATTAGGATAAAATACTAACTCAGAAGAACCAAATAAAACGATTTTTCCACTTTCTAAATCATTTTGCAAGCTAATAGTTCTTTGTAAAGAATCTTGTAAAGGTTTTGCATAATAATTTAATATCTTATTTTTATTAAAATATAATAATCCTAAAACTAATAATAAGGCAATAGTAAATGATAAAATATTTATAAAAAGTTTATTCACTTACCCTGCTTTTGATATAATTAGCTAACTTAGTTAAACTATCAAAATTACTTTCTATAATATCTCTTGTATCAATTTTTATATTGAATTCTTCTTCTAACATCATTGCAAGGTCAACTGTTCCCATACTATCTATTAAATTCGAAGTATATAATGGTTCATCAATATCAACTTTTTTAAATGCAATTTCTTCTACTAAAGGTTTTATTCTTTCTATGAAATTCACTGTTTTTTTTCCTTTATTTATTCAATATTTTATTCTTAATTAACAATAGATTTTTTAATTAAATGAGGTTGTGAATACTGCCATAGGAAGGGATATACTGTCAATATTTAGACAGTATATTATATTTATATTTAGGGTAAGCATATCAAAAAGTAACATTTGATATAAATTTAAAAATTCTTGCTTTATTTAAAGAAAATACTAAGCGAAAATTTTATTAAAATTAGTTTACAAACTACAATTTTTTTAATAATAAATTAAAATATTTTTACTATTTCATTTAGACTTTTTTCTAATTCATCATTTGTTAAACCTTTTTCTAAAGCTCCTTGTTTTACTAAACCTTCAGTTACTTTTTCTATTGTACCATCGGTATTTAATTTAAATACAAAATATTGATTTTGTTTATTATTATCTATTTTTAGTGTTTTTACAAAAAAACCATTGTCATCATTTATTAAAGGAATTTTTGAATCTTTATACATCTTTTCCAATTCACCATTTACAGCTATTTGTTTAATTATCCAAGGTGTATTTGATATATTTGCAATTAGAACAATATTTTTATCTGTTTTTTTATATAAATCTTTAAATACAGCTAAGGCATCGTGATTTAAAACCACAATATATTTTTCTACACCCTCTTGAAATAAAGTTTCAAATTTTGTATAAGGATTTTTTCCTATTAATTCAAAATATCTAGGAATTGAATCTATGGTTAAAACACTATTTTCATCATTTGATATAGTACTTTTTTCTACATTTTTTGGTGCTGTTAAATATACAAGAAGTGAAAATCCTATAATTCCTAAAAATACTATTTTTAATACATTTTTCATTTTTTTCCTATGTCTTTATTTTTTTGTTTTTTTGCCCATCTTTTAAATAATCTATGATTACTTAGATTATCTTCTATCTGTTTATCATTAATTATATGTTCAACTAATTCATTAGCCAAATAAGGTGATAAAACAAAACCTCTTCCACCTACTCCATTTATTACATATAAATTATTTACTGTTTCTAACATAGAGTTTTTTATATGTGTTCCATTTAATAAATGAGGAAACTTTTCAATACTTTTTTTAGAATCAACTAGCTTTCCAATCATAGGAAAATAATCATTGCTAGAAGCCCTAGCTCCGATTTTCACATCTATTACTTCTACATTTTCAAGTTTTATAATATCATTTGCCAAAGCTATTAGCTTCACAGAATCACTATTTACAATAGAGTTATTATAACATTTACTGCAATCATTTATGTTTGCCGTTTCTATACAATAGTTACATATATTTTTATCACAATTAAATTTATGGTGAGTTGCACCAATTGATACTTTATATAAATCACTTCCTTCTATTTTAGAAGCCTTTGAAACAGAGCACTCTTTGTGATAATTTATATGGGTTTGAGTTGTAGTACTAACATCAATTTTTTGTCCCCAAACTCCACGAATATCAAAATACTCTTCTTTTATATGTTTAATATCAGCACCTGTTGTTAAGATAATATTTTTTGCACAAAGCTCATCATTTATTATCCAAGTAGAGTCTTGGTTTTGTTCTAATTTTTCTACATTATAAGAGAGTTTTTTTTCAATATCTTTTGTTAGTTTTTCACAAATCAAAGAAGGAGTTACTTGAGAGCCTATTTCAAAGAAATATCCATCATCCATTTGTGTATATTTAAAATCCATATATGGTTTATATGATTCAAATTTATCTCTATCTTCTCCATTTTTAGGGATTCTACATACTCCACAATTACTTATTAAATCTTCTGATAAATTTTTATAAAAATTTGTAGAAAAAATTAAAGATTTTGCAATCAAATCTTTAAAATCATTTGGTTTACCCAAAAGTGGTGATAAAAAAGCACCCGCAGCTCCACTTGCTCCAAAAGCAACATTAGAATTTCTATCTATTAAAAGTATAGATTTTGAATATTTTTTTAAAAAATAAGCTAAAGAACATCCAGCAATTCCAGCTCCAATTATCACATAATCATATTCTTTATTCATTTATCTTCATCCAGTAATTGTAAATTAGGTCTAAAATAACCTCGCCCACCTTTTAAACTAATACATTTATGTTTTGGAAATTTCTTTTTATAGTATGAAAGTCTCTCACTAGTGCTTTTTCCTGTATCACAATAAAATACAAATACCGTATCAGGTGGGAATAATTCCATTTCATAAGGATTATAAACCATAGTTTCAATATGATCAATAGGCTTTAAAATAGTATCAATTAAAATTACTTTGATACCTTTTTTCTCTAATTCTCTTTTATTTTGTAAAAACTCTTTTTGAGTCCATTCATCTTTTGAAAACATAAATAAGTATTTCCTTTTATTAAAGGCTTATATTAGTATATTCCCTATTAAAAAAAAGTAATTATTATTAAATTTTAGGTAAAATGCACACTCAATTTAATTTTATAGGAAAAACTAATGAAAATTTTGGTTACAGATGATTCAAAGATGGCTAGAAAAATGGTTATCAAAACTCTTACAGAGAACATTGAAGGTGACCTAGAAATATTTGAAGCACAAAATGGTCAAGAAGCACTTGATTTATATAAAGAACTATCTCCAAAAATTGTTTTTCTTGATTTAACAATGCCAATTATGGATGGATTTACAGCTTTAGAAAAAATAAAAGAGTTTGATAAAAATGCAAAAGTTGTGGTTATTTCAGCTGATATTCAAAAACTTTCAATGGATAGAGTACTTCAATTAGGTGCATTTAATTTTGTTAAAAAACCTATTGATTCAAGTAAAATGAAACAAATATTTGAAAAATTAAATGGTAAAGCATAAATGAATTCAAATATAAATTTAACAGAAGATGAAAAAGATTGCCTACAAGAATTAATGAATGTAGCATATGGTAGTGCAACTGCTGCGATTACAGAGATTCTTAATGCATTTGCAAATTTATCTATTCCTAAAATTCAAATAATAGATTCAAGTGAATTAAAACCATATTTATCAAATAAACTAAATCTAGAAATGGAACATTTAGTTTCATTACAACAATTAAATGGAACAATAAGTGGTGAAAATATGTTTGTAATTGATAAACAATCAGCTATAAATATCGCTTATAAATTTGGTTTAGAAGATGATGAAATAGATGATAATGAAATTTCAGATATTGTTTTAGAAATTACAAATATTTTATCTTCATCAACTATTAGTAAACTTGCAGAAGATATTGATACAAATGTTTCTTTTTCAGCGCCAACAATCAAAAAACTAACTTCAATAGATCAATTAAATAATATATTTATTTCTAAATATGAAAAAGTAATTATTATTTCAACTGAATTAAACTTTGAAGAGTTAAATATTAGAGCTGAATTATTTATTCTAACAACGGATAATTCTATTTTATTTATAAAAGAAAAAATTAACAAAATACTGGATGAACTGTGATTTTAACAGCTAGCAAATTTGATATAATTTGTAATACTCTTGATAATGGTATTATTTTAATTAATAAAAATTTAGAAGTAAAATTCTGGAATAAATGGTTAGAAATAAGAACAGGAATCAGTACAAGTACTATTATAGAAAAAAAATTAACAGACTTTTATCCAGATATTGATGAAAAAAAGCTAGTTAGAAAAATAAGCACTGCTTTGAAATTAAAATCATCTACTTTTTATACTCCTCAAATTAGCAATTATTTATTAAATATTGAATTAGGAAAAATCACTGATAGAGTTTTTGATAATATGCAACAAAGTATTACAATAACTCCTTTTGATTTAGAAGAAGAGTTAGTAATAATTTATATTTATGATATTACAATGCTTTGTGAAATGAATTATCAATTAAATGAAGTAAAAGTTGAAGTTGAAGAAAAACATGAAAAGCTAAAGCTATTACTAGATGCTACCATGGAAGCAATAATTTTACTAAAAGACGATGTTGTTATTGATTGTAATGAAATTGCTGTTAAGTTATTTCATTACTCTTCAAAATATGAAATAATTACTAAAAACCTAAAAGAACTAATCCTTAATAATAAAATCTTATATAAAGCCGATAGTGAGCCTATTGAAGTGAATATATTAAGAGAAGATAATAGCACATTTAAAGCTTTATTAAATATCAAAGATACAAGTATTCGTTCACAAATTTTTAAAATATTAACAATTGTTGATGTTAGTGAAATAAGAAGAAAAGAAAATCTTTTAACAGAACAAACAAAATTAGCAGCAATGGGTGAAATGATAGGTAATATAGCCCATCAATGGAGACAACCTTTAAATGTGATCTCAGTTTCAGCATCAGGTGCAAAAGTAAAAAAAGATTTAGGAATATTAAGTGATGAATCATTAAACGACTCATTAAAACAAATACTTGATACAACAGAGCATCTATCTGAAACTATTGATGTATTTAAAGATTTTTATAAAGAAGATAAAGAAAAATCTCTATTTAATTTAAGCCAAAACATACATAATAATTTATCTTTGATTGAAACTGTAATTGCTGGAAATAATATAGAGTTGCATTTAGACTTAGACAAAGACATTTATATTTATAATTTTTCAAATGAATTTAGTCAAATAATTGTAAATATATTACATAATGCATGTGATGCAATTAAAGCTAGATTATCAAATGATGAATTAAGAATAATAAAAATTACTGCTAGACAAGAAAAAAACAAAGCTATTATTGAAATAGTTGATAATGCAGGTGGTATAGAAAAAGATATTATAAAGAAAATATTTGAACCTTATTTTACTACAAAACATAAATATCAAGGAACTGGATTAGGTTTATATATGACTCGAAAAATTTTGAAAATTAGTATGAAGGGCTCAATTAAAGCAACAAATAAGACTTTTGATCATGAGGAGAAAAAATATAAAGGTGCTCTTTTTAAAATCACTTTAAATATAAACTAATTCTTATTACTATAAATCAAGCTCCTAAAATAGGAGCTTAATTACTATTTTTGAACTAATCTATCAATCCAAGCACTAACAGGTGTTACCATTTTTTGTAATACAATACTTATTAAAATAAATGCGACTAACCATGCAAGAACAGCAGCCCAAGCTGGCATATAACTAAAGAAAATATCATATCTTCCAATTAATGGCCAGTGAATCAAATAAACTTCAAATGAATAAAGCCCATAAATCGATAAAAACTTATTATCAAACTTTTTAAGTGAAAAAATCACGATAAATGCAAACATAATTACTAAAGAAGTAAATTGATCAACAAAATAACCTTTTCCTAATAAAGCCGTTAATTTAGGCCAATGATTCGCAGTTGTATGTAAAGACATATAAACTACAATAGCTAACATCACGACAATAATCACATAATGAATCATTGAATTTGATGCATTATTTCTAAAGTTTTTTAAAGTTGTAACTAACTTGTTTTCCTTATCTTTTGTTTCCATTAGTAGCCACGCAGCAACTATTCCTAATGGGAAAGCTAAAGTATGCAATCTATGAAGCCAATTATCACCCATATCTAATGGATTATAAACGCCTAATAGTGTTGCAATAACTGCTAGTATTAAAGCACTTAACCATGGTCTTTTTGTAGAAAATACAATAGGATATAAAGCATAAAACATTATCATCCAAGTAATATACCAAAAAGGTGAATTAACATCACCAAACCCAATTGCAGTTGGGAACCATCCTAAGAATGATTGAATCATGTAAGGTACTGGATAATTGATTTGTAAAAATATAGCATCTGCTGCAAAAATAAAAATTAAAGCAATCCAGAAAGGAATAAATATTTTTATTAATCTTCTTTTATAGAAGTCTAATACAGGCATTGGTCTTTTCAACATTCCAACACTTAATCCATATCCAGACATAAAAAGAAATAAGTCAACCCCAACTCCAGCAATTATTGATAGGGGAAACAAAAATTCAGCATTTGTCACAAGCATATATGCAAAGTGAGCAAATACAACAGTCAAAATACCTAAGCCTTTTAATTCCTGAGTTACAGAAATAGGGAAAATTTCTGTATGTTTTGACTTTCTAAAAGTCAAAAATAAAACTGCTATTAATACAGCAATAACAATCATATTTGATTCAGGAACATTAGTAATCGTAATAGGCATAAACCCTCCATTAAAGATTTAAATAATTCTTTATAATTATTTGGATTATATTATACCCTTTTTTATATTAATAGTATTACTATTTCTTATTTTATAAACTTGATTGACATTGACTCAACCTTGTGCTATAATTTCAAAAATAAAATTAAATATATGATAAAAAAATTTAGGATAGAAAATGGCAAAAAGTTTATATGAAACATTAGAAATTAATGAAAATGCAGCAGCAGATGAAATAAAAAAAGCTTATAGAAAATTAGCAAGAAAATATCATCCAGATGTTAATAAAGACCCAAGTGCAGAAGAGAAATTCAAAGAAATCAACGCTGCATACGAAGTTTTAAGTAATCCAGAAAAGAAACAACAATATGATCAACATGGTGATGCAATGTTTGGTGGACAAAATTTCCATGACTTTGCACGTGGTCAAGGACAAAATGTAGACCTTGATGAAATTTTAAGACAAATGTTTGGAGGTGGAGGTGGATTTAATAGATCTGGCTTCAATCAAGGAGGATTTGGAGGATTTGGAGGGTTTAGTGAACCTGACTTAGATACAAACGCACAAGTTACAATTGCTTTTGATGTTGCAGTTCTTGGTGGGAAACAACATATTACTTTAAATAATGATTCTTTTGATGTAAAAATTCCAGAAGGAATAGAAGATGGTCAAAAAATAAGAGCAAAAGGTAAAGGAAAATCTTATCAAGGACAAAGAGGTGATTTGATTTTAAAAATTAATGTTGCTTCAAGTACTGAATATACAAGAGATGGAGATACTTTAAGTAAGTATTTTGATGTGCCTTTAAAAGTTGCTTTATTTGGTGGAAAAATTGAAATACAAACTATTCATAAAAGTATTACTTTAAAAGTTCCACAAAATACAAAACAAAATCAAAAATTTAGAGTTAAAGAACTAGGTGTTCTAAATAGAAAAGCAGGAGTTAAAGGTGATTTATATCTAAAAGCAAATATTGTTTTACCAAAAATTGAAGACTTAGACGAAGAATTGGTAAAAGTATTACAAGATAAATTACCAGAAAATTAAGATTATGGAAACAAATAGCTATATAGAGCCTGTATATTTGATTTCAGCAGTTGCTGAGATATTAAATATTCATCCTCAAACATTAAGACAGTATGAAAGAGAAGGCTTAATAAAGCCTTCTAGAACAAATGGTAAGATAAGACTATATTCTCAAAAAGATATTGATCATATAAAATATGTATTAACACTAACAAGAGAATTAGGAGTTAACTTAGCTGGAGTTGATATTATTTTACAATTAAATAAGAAAATTGAAGAACTAGAACAAAATATACATTTATATAAAACAAAAATAAAAAATATCAACAATCTATCTATTGTTCCTGATTCAAAAGCTTTAGTAGTTCAAAAAACTTCATTTGACATTCTTATTGTAGAAAAAAAAACAAGCAAATAAAACCTTCCCATCTTAATAAAATGGGAAAGTTATATTTTATTTCTTTTTGATAATTACAAACTCAACCCTTCTAGATAAAGATTCATCTTCAACACCTTGCTTATAAATAAGCTTATCAGAAGCCATTCCATAAGGTTTTACATAATCATTTAACCAATCTTTATGTTCAATAATAAAATTATTCGGTATTGATGATACATAATCAACAACTTTGTTTGCTCTTTTTGTTGAAAGTTCTTTATTTTTAGCATACTTTTCATTTTCATTTTTTGCTGAAGAATAAACAGATGAAGTATGACCTTCTATTCTAACTTGTTCTATTTCATTTTTATAGTTATATAAAACATTTAAATATCTTGGAAAAAAATCATCCAATATTATCTTATAATCAGATGATAATTCACTACTTCCATGGGCAAATAACATATCAGTATTTTTAAATCTAAATATTAAACTACCCTCTTTTATTTCTGCATTCCATTTAACTAAGTCAGAATGAAATTCATTTTTCAAAGCATCGTATAATGTTAACTCAATAATGCTAGTTTCATTATCTATATTATTAGTTGAGGATTTTTCTTCTACTCTTTGAACTGTAATAATCTCTTTTTCTTCACAAAAAGATTTTATATCTGAAGATTCTAATATTTTAATCATTGCTTCATTATCATCAATTTTAGCGTAGTCTAAAGGAGATAATAAATTTCTATCTTTAACATCTTGTTTTGCACCATTACAAAGTAGAAGTTTAGAAATATTATCTGTTTTATTTCTCATAGATTCTAATAATGGTGTATCGCCATATATATCAAATGTATTTACAGATACTTTTTTATTGATAAGATATTCAGCAATATCATACTGATCAAATCTCACTGCTAAATGCAAAGCTGTAAAACCCGCTTTATCTTGAGTATTTAATAAAAACCCATCTGAAAGTATTTCTTTTACTTTATTTATATCTTTTGCTCTTACAGCATCATGTAAAGGGATATTACTAATAGTATCATTTTTCATTATAGGAGTTAATCGAATCTCTAATCTCTCATTTTGGACGCAAGATGTGAACAAAAGAGTAAATAGTAAACTTACACAATAAATTTTAAACATTTATTTCCTTTTTCTTATTTGCGTCATAATATCAAATTAAAGTTCTATATTTAATAAAATAATATAGTTATTTATTAAAAATTAATATTTTTATAATAATTGTTTTCAATATTTAGAATTTTCTGTTTTTATTTTCCTCTAAACTCTTTTGTATTTGTAGATTCAACAACATTTTTAGCTAATTCTGATGTTTCTACAGCAATTGTATTTGTATGATTTGCAACATTTGCATTTATTTGTGTTTGTTTATCTAAACTATTAATAGCATCACTAATTTGCTCTATTCCATATTTTTGTTCTTTTGATGCATTTTCAACTTCTGATATTAATGATAAAGTATTATTAATATTATCATTTAAATTATGATAACCATTTATCATTGAAGCTGCTATATCTTTCCCTTGTCTTGATTTTAAAGTAGCATTTTCAACTAATGCTTTAATTTCATTTGCAGCCTCTGCACTTCTTGATGCTAAATTTCGCACTTCAGCTGCAACAACAGCAAATCCACGCCCTGCTTCTCCAGCAGTTGCCGCTTCAACAGCTGCATTTAATGAAAGAATATTAGTTTGGAAAGCAATTTGATCAATAACACTAATAGCCTCATTTATAGCTGTTACTTGAGTATTAATATCATCCATTGAAGAAACTGTTTGAGTTGCAAGTTTTTCGCCCTCATTTGCTGAAACCGTTAATTCATTTGCATTTTTTGCCATTTGTGCAATATTTTGACTACTTAAAGCAATATTACTTGTAATCTCTTCAACTGCCGCTGCTGTTTCTTCAAGTCTTGCTGCTGCGTCATTTGAAGCTTTATTTAATTGGTCAACATTTTTTAATAATTGAGTAGAACCTTCATCTAAAGTTTGCCCATTTGTTTTATTTTCAATTAACATATTTGTGATGGCTTGGCCTAAAGCATTAATACCTTCAACCATTTGTTTTGATTCACCCTCTATTTCTTTAATATCAATAACACTTAAATAATTATAATTTGTATATTCATTTAATACTCTTAAAATTTCATTTATAATTTTTTGTTGAATATCTAACATGCTATTAATATTTTTTGCTAATATTCTAACTTGAGGATTTGCTGCTACTGATTTAACTCGACATCCGTAATAGCCTTTTTGAACCTTATCAAGAGTAATTGTAGCTTCACCAACACAAAGTAAATCTTTTTCTAGATTACCATTAATTGTATCTATATTCTTATTTACCATATCTGCTAATTGACCTAAATAACCTTTAGTACCTACTTTAATATATTCAATTTCATTTATCTCTTTATTTAAGTATTTCATAAATTGTTCTATACCATCGTTAATTTTTGAAAGAGCTCTATGAATACTTCCAATAAAAAATCGAACAAATAAAACTGTAAATAAAACTATAAATATCAATCCCAATGCGATAATATACATTCTATTCGTTTCTTCATTTATAAATGTATCAATCCTAGTATTAATATCTTGAATTACATAATCATCTATTTCTTTTAAAATATTGATTTTTTGAGTAATTGAATCAAACCAATATTTAGATTCTATATCAAATACTATATCTCTATTTTCAGAGTATGAAAGTAAGATATCTCTCATTTTTTGAACTTCTGCAAAAATAGGATTATTCATTTTTTCTTTTATAAAATTTTCATATTGATTTCCATAAATAAGAAATGTTTTAAGAAATAAATCTTGTTCATTTACTAAACTCAAAAATTTAGTATACATTCCAGGAGCAAAGGTTTTATTTGCGAAAGTTCCTGCACCAACGGCACGCTCAATACCTGATCTTTCTTTAGCCATTAAGAAATTATAATAAGCATTAAGGGAACCTCTAAAAATACCTTTTAAAGCTCCCAACTTTTACTTTTTTTGATTTTTAAAAAATCTCAGCCCAATTCTAACTGAACTTTACTAAGAATTTTGTGGAAATCACCCTAATATTTTGGATATTTCATCCATTTCCCAACTCTTTTCATATCAATTTTACCTTTTGTAATCTAACCATCTGTTCGTATCTGACTAAGTTGTAGGTAAGGTTCGTAAGTCCTATTGTGGACTTTATCCTATCTATTCCAATTGAGAGAAGATTAAGTGCATTATGCATTTGAGTTGTAAGTGTTCCAAATATATGTTCAACTCTTACTCTTGTTTTAGAGTGTTTATAATTTTCTTTATGCTGGGCATTGGTTAAGGGTTTGTTTCTGTAGGCTCTTTTGATAACTTTTGATTTCACATTTTTACTTTCGAGATATTGCTCAGTCTCTTCAGATTTATAAGCACTATCAGCATAGAGGGTATTATCATCTCCATCTATCAAATCTTTAACCACTTGTGAATCATGGGTTGAAGCTGGCGTCACTTCATATTTAGTGATAATTTTAGTTTTCTGATCTGAGGCTACATGATCTTTATATCCATATTCTCTTTGACCTCCTTTTGTTGTCCATCTTGCATCACAATCTTTTTGAGCTTTTTTATTTGGATTGTCTTCAAAGCTTTGTGGCATTTTATCCTCTTTGATTTGTTTATTTTCATCTCTTGTATTTCTTTGTTTGGGTACATTTACAAATGAAGCATCAACGATTGTCCCCTCTTTGGCAACTATTCCATTTGAGATAAGTTTAGAGGTAAATAGTTCAAATAATTTTTTGGATAAACCTTTCTCTTTTAGTTGCTCTTTAAACAACCATATAGTCTTTTCATCTGGTACATCATCACCGATTTGCAATCCTAAAAAATCTAAAAATGATAATCTATCTTTGATCTGAAATTCTGTTTGTTCATCTGAAAGATTATAATATCGTTGAAGTATTAAAATTTTAAACATTAGCAATTTATCGTATGGCTTTCTTCCTGCATTTGACTTTCTATCCTCTTTTTCTAAAGCTGATTCAATTGTTTCTCTAAACATCTCCCAATCAATAATCTTGTTTAGTTTTTGTAGCGGTGGTTGATGTTTATTGATTTTTTCCAATTGAAATTCGTAGTCAAATAGTCCTGCCATTTTTTAACCTTTGTACCTATATTTATATAGATATTTTAGCTAAAAAGTCCTACAAAAAGCCTTACATAAAGGGTTTTGTCGCTTTATTGCAAAGTATACATCATCAGTGATTTTATGAATATTTTCAATTTTTATGAATATTGACTAATTTTTAGAGGTGCCCTTAATATTATTTACAAGTTCAGAGTTATCTGCAATTAATGAAGTATTAGCTACAAAAATTAAAAAATCTGCATTCATATTTGTATAATATTCAATTGCTTTTTTTGTTTCAATTCCTAAGCTATCAACTTTAGATCTAATATCTTTAATATTCAATAAATCATTTACTGCTTTATCCATAATTTTTTTATTATTTGAAGAATATTTTTGAAAGGGGAAAGTAGCTAAAAAAGTATTAAACTCACTAATTCTAGCATCTGTAAGGGTTCTTTGTTTTAATAGATCTTCTTTAAATTTAACTCCCTTACTTCCTAAATAACCAGCACTTGTTCCTCTTTCTTTTTGTGTTTCATGTAATAAAAGTGATATTTTCGTATTTAATACCACTATTTCTTTGATTGATTCTAATTTGTTCTTTTTTTCATAAGAATCAAATAAAACGCTTAATGATAAAATAATAATAAATATTAGAGGAAATCCAGAGATTAATTTCATTTTATTTACAATAGATAATCTTTTTAAAGTTGTTATCATAGCAAATTCCTATTTCATTTTTTTGTATATGGCTGTATATTTATCAATCTCATCTTGAGAAGCCATTCTTCGGCATGAAATGTAAGCTTTGGAACCATCACAGGCAATAAATGGAAATACAGTTGCGAAAACCCAATAAAACTTTCCAGACTTTGTACTATTTTTCACAAAACCTTTCCATGGTTTCCCTTTTTGCACTGTTTCCCACAAATCTTTAAATGCAGCCTTTGGCATATCAGCATGTCTTACAATATTGTGTGGTTTTCCTATTAGTTCTTCAAGTTTATACTCTGCAAATTGACAAAATTCTTCGTTAGCATAACGAATAATTCCTTTTTCATCAGTTTCTGATAATAAAAAAGAATCAACTGAAAGTTTAAGTTCATTTGAATTCATAAAAGTTTCCTTTTTTATATGTTAATGTAAAAATAATAATTCTAAAGAGATAAAGTATACAATATTTAGAATATATTGTAAAGAATGATAACTTTCTAAAAATTCTTTGTCATCAAAAAAGTATTTTACATACTCTTTTTTATTTGGCATATGTTTTCTATGTCTTAAAATATTTAATCTAAAGAGGGTTTAATTAAAATAAAGCATATCAATATGATTTATCCATAATAGTTATAATATTCCAAGTGAAATGTAATTTAATATTTAAAAAAAGAAAACTTAAAAAGCTTAACAAAGCCCTTTAAATAATTAGCGACCCTAGAATGATTCGAACATTTATTTAGACAGAAATACTAACTGACAACAATTTTTACAATTCAAAAACTTATGAAACATAAAGATATAAAAATGACTTTACAATATGTCAAAGTAAGTTCCTATTAAAAGAATTTTCCTATTAAATAGTGTTATTTAAGCCTCAATCTTTTCATTCTATCTTTATATGATTCTTTATAAAACTCTTTTGCTTTAGGGCTTAGAAAAGATTTATCAATTAGTATCTCTACCTCTTGATATGAATCTTCAATAAATTTCATAATTTTATTAAATCTAATTTCAAGTAAATCTATATACTTAGCAAAAGTTTTAAAATCATCATAAGTATAATAACCATAAGCTTCATAAGTAGATGTATAATCATCTAATAAATCTATTGCCATATCTCCATACTTTTCATTTATATGAAATCTAGTATTTAATAAATCATAATTTGGTGTTAAAAAATATTCTATAGAATCTGCTTTACTATATAAAGAGAAGTTCTTAATATGAGCATCACCATTGCATATTAGATAATTTAAAATAATTCTTTTAAAAAAATCTTCTTGGGATATTATACTTGATGCTACATATTTTTTTATTATCTTTGCACAATCCAAGTAACTACAAGCATCATACTTATAGTTTTCTCCATGAGTTATAGGAGTAATACCCATAACTCCTGCAAAATCTTCTTGATCATATTTTAAATTTGAAAATTCATCGTAATCAAATCTTTTTGTTATATAAGCTAGTTCCCCATCACTAAATTTTATCAATCCACATGATGCTGTAGGAATTTTAAAGATATTCTTTGAAATAAGCATAGATAAATGTTCATTTGCAGCAATATCTTTTTCATTTTGAATATGTCCATCTCCACTTGGAATAGGTTTTAAAATATATCTTCCATTTGTTGCAGTTGGAATTAAATCTTTCTTTTCAAAAGTTAAAGAGATTTTGTCTTGTACTCCTGAGATTGACATTCTTGCAGATAGTTCAGCTCTTTTTTTAGTAAATTCAACTTTATCAAAAGTTAAAGGATTTGGCACAGTTCCATTAAAAAGTTCTTTAATACATTTTGGACAATAGTTATTTCTTAATTTTTTATCTATTGCTAAACAGCCTAAACATATCTTGTTTTCCATTTTATATCTCATCTTTTTCTATTGTAATAGAACCTATAGTGTTCTCTTTTGTTGTTAATAGTAATCTTGAAAAATCATCGTTCATATCAATTCTAAGCTCTTTGCATTGAATATCTTTTAGTTTACCTTCTGCTAATAAATTATAAAAAAAAGGAAATAAATATTTTGATGTAAACTCTTTTTTTTGTAAGGGCAAAGTCAAACTAATAGGTTTTGCATTTTCTTTATTTAAATACTCTTCATCATAAACAAAACTATAGCTATTTTCATCAAGCTTTTTAAGTAAACCAGCAAATATATTATTTCTAAAAACTTTTCCTTTTTGCATTATTTAATCTTTACTTTAATGTCTAATTCCATTCCTAGTACATCTAAAAGCTTTTCGAGTGTTTTAACTGTAGGATTTGCTTTTCCATTTTCAATATCTGAGATTGAAACATAATTAACACCAGAATAATCTTGTAAATCTTTTAGTTCAAGATTTAATTCTTTTCTTCTCTTCTTTATAGTTTTACCTATTTTTATAGTTGTTAGTTCCATTTTATACCTTAAGTATTTACTTTCATTTAGTATATAAGTTAAATATGGCTAATTATATATGTTATAAAATTAATATTTACTTTAAATTTAACTTATATACTAAATAAAAATCTAAAAATTATAAAGATTTTAAGAAATACTTAAATTTTAGTATATATATTAAATGAAGTAGTGTTAACTTTTTAAAAATACTAATTATCAACCCACTGACATTTTTGCAATATATTTCCATAAAAATGGTGGGATTTCCTGTTCTAATTCCCAGGTAATACTCATAGGTTGACTTCCATAATGAGATTTATAAAAAACCTTACCTAGACATACATATGTCATAACATTTTTATTTTCATCATGATTTGATTCTCTAACAAATAGAATTATATTTTTTTCATCTTGTTTATGAGTGATATAACTCTGACCTTTTAGCGATTCTGGTTTGGTACTATTTTGAGATTGCCAATGAAACAATTTTTCATTAATTGCATAATCATCATACATTGTAGTTGGAGAATATTTTTCTTCGGTTTTTTCTAAAGTTACAAAAAGAAGTTCTGTATTTTTATCTTTTATATCTAATACACCTTCCCGGCTACTAAATTTCTTATCAAAACTATGAACGCCAAAGCCAGCTAAAATCTGCTCTCTTGTATATCTTGAGTGCACTTTTATTGGTGTTTGAAAAGGAAGATTTAAATTATATTCAATATAGTTTATTTTTTCACTCAAGAGCTCTAAAATTTCTTTTAGTTAATTTGATAATAATTTATTTTCGCCGATATATTTTATTCCTTCCTCTAAATTGTCAAATAAACTTGCTTCTTGGAAAAAATCATAATACACCATAAGTGCCATTAATTTTTCTTCTTCACAATCTAAATTAAATTTAAAATCATTTTTAATAAGTTCTAAAATAAATTGAAAATATTTATAAGATTTAGTGAGTAATAATTTCTTTGTGATAGCTCGTACAAGCTCTTTTTCGTTTATCTCACTAAAATCTTTTACAACATTTGCCTCATAACATAACTTAGTAAAACTATCATTTTTATAAAGTTTTTCGAGTGTAATATGATTTACTTTTGTAAAATTTTTAATAGTGAGCGGTAAATTTGTGTAACTTTGAAAGTTTTGAATTTTATTAATAATTTTTCTTTTCCCAAGTATTGTTGCTTTTTTAATATTATTTAAAATATGTTCTTTTGCTTTTTTTTCTAGAACTATTGAGCATCCTAAAGGAAGATGTGGAAATTCATTTTCTATTTCATCTTTTATTGAAGTTGATGTTTTACCTATTAGACCTCTAAATTTTCCTTCAAAATCATATTCATCTCTTGCATTTCCTACAAAATCTAAAACAGTTAAGCACTCTTTATTATCAGCAAATCTAAGCCCACGTCCTAGTTGTTGTAAAAATACAGTTAAACTCTCTATCGGACGTAAAAATAAAACGGTATCAATTTGGGGAATATCAACTCCTTCATTAAAAATATCAACAACAAAAAGATAATTTATTTCTTTGCTTAATAATTTATATTTAATATCATTACGATTTTTATTTCCACTGATTAGATAATCTGCCCTCAATCCAGCTTTACAAAAATTCTCACTCATAAACATTGCATGTTCTTGTGAAACACAAAATCCTAAAGCAATAACATCATTTATATCTGTTAAATACTCTTTACATTTTAATAAAATATCTCCAACTCTTTGTCTTGTAGATAATGCATCACTCAATTGGCTTACTTGATATTTACCATTTTGCCATTTAATATTTTGTAAATTAATATTATCACTAATACCAAAATATTGAAAAGGACAAAGTAGTTTTCTATTTAATGCTTCAGGAAGTCTAATTTCAGCTGCAATTACATCACAAAAATCATTTAATATATTTTCGTTATCCATTCTCTCAGGTGTTGCTGTAAGCCCTAAAAGTATTTTTGGATTAAATTTTTCTAATATTGGGCGATAACTTTTTGCTGCAATATGATGAACTTCATCAATAATTATAAAATCAAAATAGTTTTGTGATAACTGAAGTGATTCAATATTATTTTGTAAAGTTTGAACTGATGCAAAAAGATATTCATAACTATTTGGTTCAATTCCATCTACCCATAATTCACCAAAATTATTATCTCTAAAAATTGATTGAAAAGTATCTCTTGCTTGAAGTAAAATCTCTTTACGATGTGCAACAAAAAGAAGCTTTGCTTTTTTATTTTGATTTTTAAATCTTTTATAATCAAATGCACTAATTACAGTTTTACCTGTACCTGTTGCAGCGACAACTAAGTTTTTAAAACGTTTGTGTATATTTCTTTGGGTTTGTAACTCTTCCAAAATCTCTTCTTGATAATGGAATGGTCTAATATCAAAAAAAGTAGAAAATCTATTTTGATTTTCTATAGAGTCATTTTTTAATGCTATTTGTAGCTTTTCTTTTTGTTCACCTGTAAAAAGTTCAAACTCTTTATCTTCCCAATATGTTTCAAAAGTTTTTTCAAATTTTTTAATGATATGAGATATTTCAGCTGTTGTAACTTTTAGATTCCATTCTAAGCCACTTGTTAATGCACTTTTTGAAATATTTGAAGAGCCAATATAGCCAGTGTGAAAACCAGTATTTCTAAAGAATAGATACGATTTTGCATGAAGCCTTTCATTTGCTGTATTATAAGAAACTTTAATCTGCGTATTTGGTAAGCTTGCTAAAAATTCAACTGCTTTTAAATCCGTTGCTCCCATATACGAAGTAGTAATGATTTTAAGTTTATTACCTTTACTTGTAAATTCACGAAGTTCTTTTTCAAATATTCTTATTCCAGACCATTTTATAAAAGAAACAAGTAGATATATTTTATCTGATGATAAAATCTCTTTTTTTATTTCACTTTCAAGTGATACACCTGCATTACTACCTGTAAAAAGTTCACTTTGAGTTAATCCAGTATATGGGGTAATTTCTTTTATATAATTGTCAAAATGTACAATATCTGAATCAATTTTTGGTAAAACTGCTTTTAATAGATTTCCATTTAAATCAACTATATTTTGAGTAAAGTCTTGTTTTTGTATTTCATTTTCTAAAATCAATATAATTTTATTAATAAGCTCTATTTGTTTTTGAATACTATCTTCACCACTTATTAAATCTAATGCAAATTTGATTATCTTTGCACAATAGTTTGTAAGTATTTGGGAAGCTTCTGCTTTTTGAATTTGTGATGTTTTTATATAAAATTTATCAATACATGTATTATCTATTTTTTCAGAAATAATTTTGTTTAATAGTTGTTCGTATAATCCTGCTTCAAACATTATAAAGACTCCATACTTCACCATTTATTTTGTAATTCCTATCAACTACAAAAAGTTTTATAAATTGAGACAATGATTCAAGTAAAGATGTTGCTTTTTGTAGTAATTGAATAGACTTGATAAGATGCTCCTTAGCATATTCATTATAATAATTTCTTCTGTAATTTATATTAATATTATTATAGCAAGTAAATGACTCGCAAATGACTCTTTTTTCTAAATTCATGAAATACTACCTGACCTATAAGTATTTGTTTTGGTATAAGATTTTGCTTACTGTGCAGTCCCTATACTCTACGGCTTAATATGGTTATTTTTGACATTACTTTATCCTCGACACTTAAGTTAATTTTTTAAAAAAATTTTGAATTAAAAGATTGAATTTATTTAGATATTTGTTAAGATGTTATTACTTTTTTAGCAATTCTTTTAGTCGCCAAACTAACAGGGAAGAATTGCTGAAGTACTCCTTTTTTCAAACATAAAAATATTCTCCAACATTTAAGTGGCTTTCATATTTTTATATTTAAAATTAAAATAGATTTTTTGATTAGTATTTAAAATTAGATTGTAAATTTGGCAAGTTACACATCTAATAAATACTTAGAGCTTAGCAAATCTATCGAGCGATAAATCTACAAAGCAGATATGTAGCTTGCCAAGCTCTAAATATTTATAGAGCTAGTATATAGGGTTTTGTGGGGAATGTAAATAAAAGAATTTTATAGTAAAATTCTTTTCGATATGAATTTAATTTAATTAAATTACCTTAAATAATTCGATATGCAGTAGTATTAAAAAGTAATAACTTAAAAAAATAAATTAATCTTTTAAATTCATGTAATATTAATAGTATGTATTTTCTATATAAGGGTATAAATAGGGTAGAAAAGATATTTAAAAAGAAAACTTAAAAAGCTTAATAAAGCCCTTTAAATTGATGGCGACCCCAGAATGATTCGAACATTCGTCTTCTGGAGGAAATCCAGACGTCCTTGGCCTCTAGACGACAGGGTCAAAATTGAGATTAAGATTATATTTTACTTTGTGTTTGTTTTTGCTTAAAAACAGTGTTTTAGGAGTTTTTCTATCTTATTTTCTTTAAAGTTCTTTTTGATAACTTGATTATTGTAGATGCTGTAGTTTCGTAAAAACCTTTTTTATCTTCTACTAGAATATCAGCTCCGATTGTTGCAAAATCTTTTTCAAACGTTTCTGCTGTTTTATTTGCAGAAGTTGAATATAAAATTCTGAATTTATGGATAAAGTCATAGAAATCTGAATCTTTAGGTACTACTCTAAATGACATTCCATTTGGATAGATAAATGTTGTTTTTTTACTATTTCTTACTTTTTTTCTAAAATTTTTAGGAATTCTTGTATTTTTACTTAATGTATCAAAAGAGTCAACTGTATTTAGTATTTTTTTTGTAAGTGGTCTTTGTTTCACAGTTGAGAGTTTCTCATCACTTGATGATGAGAACCCTACTGTTGTATCTGTTTGAACTAGATAGATTAAAGAAGAATCCATAAACTCTTAATCGTTTAAGAATTCTTGGATTGATTTTGGAGTTGAAACGTCATTTGTTTTTAAAACTTTTATCGCTTCAACAGATGCAAGTCCAGCTGCTACTGTTGTGAAATATGGAACATTCATTTTAAGAACTGATCTTCTAATCTCTTTTCCATCATCTTTTGATGACTCTTTTGCTTCGCTTGTATTAATTGCCATTGCAATATCACCATTTGCAAGTAAATCAGTGATATTTGGTCTTCCTTCACTAACTTTTAATACTTTTTCACACTCAATTCCAGCATCTGCAATAGCTTTATGAGTTCCACCTGTTGCAACTAGTGTAAAGCCATTTTCACTTAAACCTTTTGCAATTGAAGGTGCAAACTCTTTATCTAAATCACATAATGAAATAAATACTTTTCCATCTTTTGGTAAACTATTTTTTGCTGCACTTTGAGATTTAGCAAATGCCATACCAAAGTTATCAGAAATACCCATTACTTCACCTGTTGATTTCATTTCAGGACTTAAAAGTAAATCTGCACCAGTTAATTTATTAAATGGGAAAACAGCTTCTTTAACAGCTACATGACCTTTTAATTTTGGTTTTAAAACACCATTACCTTCTGTTACAATATCTTTATCATAAACAGCTAATGCGTCTCTTAAAGTTTCACCCCACATAACTCTAGTTGCAACTTTTGCAAGTGGCATTCCAGTTGCTTTACTTACAAATGGAACCGTTCTTGAAGCTCTTGGATTTACTTCAATTAAATAAATTTGACCTTTATGAATTGCATATTGAGTATTCATTAATCCAACAACACCCAAACCTAAAGCCATCTCTTTTGTTTTTGTCTCAAGCTCTTTTATTAGTTCATCGCTGATTGAAATTGGAGGTAAAGAACAAGCTGAATCTCCTGAGTGAATACCTGCTTCTTCAATATGTTGCATAATTCCACCAATGTAAACTTCTTTTCCATCACAAATACAATCAACATCAAGTTCAATTGCTCTATCTAAAAATTTATCGATTAATACAGGTGCATCATTTGAAACTGAAACCGCTTCATCCATATATTGTTTTAATTCTTCTGTTGAATAAACAATTTTCATTCCTCTTCCACCAAGAACAAATGAAGGACGTACTAGAACTGGATAACCAATTTTTTCTGCGATTTCTATAGCTTCTGTTACTTCTACAGCTGTTCCATTTTCAGGTTGTAATAATCCAATATTTTCAACAAATGCTGAGAATTTTTTTCTATCTTCTGCTAAATCAATAACTTCAGCTGTTGTTCCTATGATTTTTGCTCCTGCTTTTGTTAAAGCATTTGCAAGTTTTAAAGGAGTTTGTCCACCAAAATGTACGATTACACCATCTGGATTTTCTTTTTCAACTACGCTTCTTACGTGTTCAAAATCAATTGGTTCAAAATATAAAACATCTGAAGTATCATAATCTGTTGATACAGTTTCAGGATTACAGTTATACATAATTGTTTTTACACCCATTTCATTTAAAGCAAATGATGCATGTACACAACAATAGTCAAACTCAATTCCTTGACCGATTCTATTTGGTCCACCACCAATAATCATTACTTTTTTCTCGTTTGATTCAACTTTTGCAACTTTTGGTAGTTTTGAAATATTTGTAGTTGAGTATAAATATGGAGTTAAAGCTTTAAACTCAGCAGAACAAGTATCAACTTCATTGTATTCAAAATCTACATCTAAAGCTTTTCTAGCAGTATAAATATTTTCTTCTGTTTTACCAATCAAAGTAGCAATCATTTTATCACTGAAACCATTTGTTTTAATTTTTCTCATAAATGCTGCATCTGTTAAGATTGATTCATTTATTGAAACTTCTAAATCATGGATTTCTCTAAATTTAGTTAAGAACCATGGGTCAATTTTTGATAATTCGAAAATATCTTCATTTGTAAGACCTTGTCTCATACCTTCCATTAGATATAAAAGTCTTTTATCATTTGGTCTTCTAATTTCTTTTTTAATTAAATCTAAATCACCAGCAATTCTATCAAATCCTACAAGTCCAGTTTCTAGTGAACAAAGAGCTTTTTGGATTGATTCATTAAAAGTTCTTCCAATTGCCATTACTTCACCAACTGATTTCATAGAAGTTGTTAATGTAGATTCAGCTTTAGGGAATTTTTCAAAAGTAAATCTCGGAATTTTTGTAACAATATAATCAATTACTGGTTCAAATGATGCTGTTGTTCCTGTAATATCATTTTGAATTTCATCAAGAGTGAATCCAACAGCTAGTAAAGTTGCTACTTTTGCAATTGGGTATCCTGTTGCTTTTGAAGCAAGTGCTGATGATCGTGAAACCCTTGGATTCATTTCAATTACAATCATTCTTCCAGTGTTTGGACAGATTGAGAATTGTACATTTGAACCACCTGTATCAACACCAATTTCTCTAAGAATTGCAAAAGATGCATTTCTCATATCTTGATACTCTTTATCTGTAAGTGTAAGAGCTGGAGCAATAGTAACAGAGTCTCCTGTATGAACACCCATTGGGTCTAGGTTTTCAATAGAACATACGATGATACAGTTATCTTTATTATCTCTGATAACTTCCATCTCGTATTCTTTCCAACCAAGCATAGATTCCATAATTTCAATTTCATTAATTGGAGAGGCATCAATTCCAGCTTCAGCTAGTTTTTTAAACTCTTCCATATTATAAGCAACACCGCTTCCACCACCTGCTAGGGTAAATGAAGCTCTAGAGATTACTGGGAAACCAATTTCTTTTGCTACTTTCATAGCTTCTTCAACACTGTATGCATTTGCACTTCTTGGTAAATCCATACCAATTTTAATCATTGCTTCGTTGAAAAGATGTCTATCTTCACCTTTTTTAATAGCATCAGGATGAGCTCCAAGGAAAGCAACACCTTCAAGCATACCTTTGTCATACATCGAAGTTGCAACATTAAGTGCTGTTTGTCCACCCATAGTAGGTAAAATAGCATCAATTTTTTCTTTTTCAATGATTTTAGCAACTACAGCTTCTGTAATTGGCTCAATGTATGTTTTATCAGCAAATTCAGGATCAGTCATGATCGTTGCTGGATTAGAATTTATTAAAACAACTCTGTATCCTAGTTCTTTTAGCGTTTTAGTAGCTTGTGTACCTGAGTAATCAAACTCACACGCTTGACCAATAACAATTGGTCCAGAACCAATAAGTAAAATAGACTTTATATCTTCTCTTTTTGGCATAAAAATTCCCCACATATATTTTTATAAAATTTGGATAGTGTATCTAAAAGGGGCTTAAAATTGGGTTATATGATTATTGTTTAGTCGTTATTAATTTCACAGCAAGTGCTACAAATACAAAAGATGCTAGTTTATTTAATATCATTTGAGATTTTTCAGATTTATTAAAAACTTGAGATATACTTCCTGAAAGTAAAGCTATCATTCCAAAAATTATTATAGTTGCAAGTATAAATAATCCACCTAATAATATCATTTGAAAAGAAACACTTCCTAAATTTGGATTTGTAAATTGTGGTAAAAAAGCCAAAAAGAAAATAGAAACTTTTGGATTTGTTATATTCATAATAATTCCACGATAGTATAGTTTTTTATAATCAATGATTTTATTGTTTTTTGTATCTATTTTTTCACTTGGAGCTTTGAAAATTTGCCATGCAAGATATAATAAATATCCTGCACCTATAATTTTTAGGATTGTAAATGCTATTGCTGATGTTTGAAATATAACTGCAACTCCTAAAGTTACAGCTAATGTATGAAAGATAAGACCTGTACATAAGCCAAACATCACCATAATACCTGATTTTTTTCCTTGAAAAATCGATTGTGTTAAAACAAAAATATTATCAGGCCCTGGAACTAAAGCTAATAAAAGAGCCGCTGAAAAAAAAGCAAGTAAAGTTTCTATTGGTAACATCTAAATCCTATATTATTTTTATTAATCTATCTTATGCAACTGGAAGATTGAATTTTTTTGTATTTAAAACACCTTCACTATCAAAAGAAAGATAATATAAAATATCTTTTTTTACACTAAGACCTGCTAAATATCTAAGTGCTAAATTCGCTTGAAGTGAACCTATATGCATAACTATTGGACAAGCTATTCCGTTTGGTTTTCTATCATTTATTTGGAAAACAGCTTCATAAGATGCTTTTTCAAAGAAACAAACTTGACCATGAAACTCTTCAACACTACCATAAATCCATGCTTGATTGTTTTTCATGCAATATTCATTTATTGATGCTCGTGTTGGAAGATTGTCCGTTGCATCTATGATTAAATCAAACTCTAAACCTCTTGCAGCAAATTCATCAAAACCTTCTGTATAAGCTGTAACTTTAGTAAAAGGACATCTTGATTCTACTAATTCTTTTAAAACATTTGCTTTATATTTTCCATCATCTCCAACTTTGAAACCTATTTGTCTATGGATGTTATGAACACCAACTGTATCAAAGTCTATAAAGGCAAACTCCCCTATTCCAGAAGCTCCAAGAGCAATAGCTAAAGTACAACCTAATCCACCACTTCCGATAATAGCTACTTTTTTACCTTGCAAAGAGTCTTGTGTTTCTTGTCCCCAAAGCTTAATTTGTCTGTTGAAATATTCGTTAAATTCTTCATTCATAAGTTATTCCTTAGTATATTACTTTAGATTATTATTTTTATATCTTTTTGTAATAATAGCAAATTAAAATTAAAATCCAATGTCTGCTATCAATTCTTAATAATCTATATAGTATTATTAGCCTTATAAATTTCTCCAAGGAAAACCATGAAAAAACCAATTATTTTTGCCCTATCTTGTCTGCTATCTTTAAATGCATACTGTGCAGAACCAAAAGATGACTATGATACATTAAAAAAATCTATAGTTAAACAATTTGAAAAGCAAACTCCAAAAGAATGGGGAGAAAATGTAAAAGGTGTAAAAACACAATTAGTAACAAAACAAAAAACAATTGCAATTACATTAGATGCATGTGGAAGTCCTCATGGAATGGCTTATGATAGTAAACTTATTGCTTATTTAGAAAAAAATGAAATTCCTGCAACTTTATTTATAAACGCAAGATGGATTGATACTAATCTTGAAACATTCAAAAAATTAGCAGCTAATCCTCTTTTTGAAATAGGAAATCATGGAATGGCTCATAAACCAGCATCTGTAAGTGGTGAATCAGCTTATGGATTAAAAGGTACTGCAAATGTTGAAGAATTAGTTGATGAAATAGAGCAAAGTGCTAGAAAAATCCAATCAATTACAAATAAAAGACCAGTTTATTTTAGATCAGGAACTGCTTATTATGATGAAGTTGCTGTAAAAATTGCAAATAAATTAAAACATCAAGTTATTGGTTTTTCTATTTTAGGAGATGCAGGAGCAACTTATACTGCAAAACAAGTTGAAAATGCATTTTTAACAGCTAAAAGTGGAGATATTTTTATCGCACATTTTAATCATCCAGAATCTCAAACAAGAGAAGGTATGATAAGAGCCATTGAAAAGCTTAAAGCAAATGGTTATAAATTTGCTAAATTATCTGATTATAAATTAAAATAATCAGATATTAGTTATAAAATTACAACAGAATCCCCCTAATAAGTCTTTAGCCTTTGAGTTAAAGCTTGGGGTCTTTCTATTTATACTCATTTTTCTTCTCCATATATTTCAAAATAAAACTTCACATAATCTTCCGTAGCTATTGGATTGATTGTCAAATAATACCTACACAACTTTTTATATAATAGTAAATTTTCATCATCAAAACAAAAATCAAGTAATCTATCTAGTGTTAGTTCTATATGATTTTCATCTTTACAGTTTGATATGATAATATCATCAACCATACTTGAGAATATAGGTAAACTCTCTTTTGCTAAAGATTTGAGCTCTTTTAGAATAGTTTCAATATCATTTGGTGCTTTTTGATTTTTCATCTAATATCCCTTTTCACTATCACTTTAAGTTGTCCGGTAATTCCGGACAACTGAATCTTGCCTTACCATTCCTTCTTAAATATCATTTTATTAATATCTCAATTTTCCAATATTAAAAAGTTCTTGAGATATAATAGTTCCAGTCATAGTATCAAGTATTGCACCTTTATCATCATAAATTGGTTCAATTATTTTATCATCTAATTCTCTATCTTCATAAGACCTTACAATACTAGCTCTTAACTCTGAACTATAATAAACTCTTAGATAATCTTCATCATCTTGGTTATTATGTATTGTTGTTAGTATACTTTCATCATGTAACTTTTCTTCACAAATCTCTCTTATGATAATAGCTTCTTCATCGCTTATCTTATACTCTTCTTTTAAATCTTCAAGCATACTTGAAATTGTTCCTTTAGGTGGTGGAGTATTATTTCCACCACCTCCATTTCTAGTTTTTGGTTTTTTATTTTCAAATTTTTTCTCACCATGAAATATTACATTCGCTTTTGTAAGACCTACGTTTTTTAAAGCTTTTAAAAGTTCAGATTCATTTCCTTTTTTTATAAGTTGAGTATCTATAATCTCACAAAATCTAATGAAATTTTCAAGCTCTTTATTAAAAGTAAAAAAAGATTTTAAGAATTGATATTGAGTATTTAATTTTAAAAGTAAATAAACAAATGAAACTCTTTCTTCTATATCTGTAATTACTATATTAAAATTTGTTCTTATTTTATTTATAAGCGACATTTTTAAAGCATCACTATTTTCATCATGATATTTTAATACTTCTTTAATAATATCATCACTAAAAAGTTTATATGATTTTATTTGAGTTATTAACTCTAGTATTTTTTCATAGTTTGGTTGTTGAGGCTCATAAGGTGTACCTTCTCTGTATTTATTAAATGCTTTAAATATTTTTTCAACACTATTTGTAAAATCAACAACAACTGTTTCATTTTTGCCTTTTGCACATCTATTAAGTCTTGAAAGTGTTTGAACTGCATTTATATCATTTACAGATTTATCTAAAAACATACCAGCTAGTAAGGGTTGATTAAATCCTGTTTGAAACTTATTTGCAACTACAAGTATTCTATAATCATCTTGTTCAAATCTATCTTCTATAAGTTCACCTGCATTTAAATCATTTATATCGTATTCACTAATAGTATCGTTTGTTTGAGGATGAGTGAAGTTCGAAAAAGCATATAAAATTTTACAAGGAAAGTTATATTTTCTTTGAAATATTTTCTCTTTTAATATTTTAAAATATGTAAGCCCTGCAACCCTTGAAGAAGCCACAACCATTACTTTGGCTTTGCCATTAATTAAATCTTTGATTTTCTCTTCAAAGATTCTTAGCATCACTTCTGCTTTATATTGTATCAATCCTTCATCTTCATAAGCTCTTTGTTGCAGTGCTTTTTTTATCACACCTTTTGGATATAGTTTTTCATTTTTTAAAGCAATTTTCGAGTCCATATTAAATAAAGTTTCATAAGAGATAATATTTGAAGCCACATCTAAAATATACTCTTCATGTATTGCTTGAGCTTCACTGTAAACATCAAAAGGCTTTTCAAACAGTGTTACTGTTCTTTGTGATGGTGTTGCAGTATAAGCTATAAAAGTAATATTTTTATTTTCTAAAGTTTCTATTTTATCTACTATTTCATCATTGGGATCATCATATTTTTCTGTTTCATACTCAGAAAAAGGGGATTTTACATTTGTGCTTGTTTTTCCATCTTGCGAACGATGTGCTTCATCAATAATAAATGCAATTCTTAACTTACTCAAATTGCTATTTTCTTTTAGCTCTTCAGTTATGATATTAAACTTTTGAGCAGTAGATACTATAATAGAGCTTTTTTCTTGAATCAATTTTTTTAGATTTTCACCATTTTTTGCATATTTAACTACATCTTTTAAGTGGGTAAAATTTCCTAGTTCATCACTAATATTTTTATCTAAACTTTTTCTATCTGTAAGTAAAAATATCATATCAAAAGCTTTGTTTTCTGAGTCTTTATACAAACTATGAAGTTTATCTGCTGTCCAACTCATGGTCAAAGTTTTTCCAGAACCTGCTGAATGATTTATAAGATACTTACCTGCTATACTATTTGTAGTTTTAAAATTATTTAAAATATCATCATATAATCTATTTGTTGAGCGTATTTGATGGTATCTTGGAAAGATTGAAAAGGCTTCATTTTTTTCACTTTTAGGAACATACACCAAATAAAAAGAGAGATAACTTAAAATAGAATCAAAACTCAATACCTCTTTATACATATACTCAACTGGATATTCACCATCAGTTATTGGCTTATTTTCTAAATCTTGATTAAACCATAAAAAGTTACTTTCACTGCTTGGATTGGTTGCTACTTTTACTTCACTTGTATCCAAAGCTATATGTAAAAATGGAAGTTGATAAATCTTATCTTTGTGATTTCGTTTTGTGTATTGTAAAACTGCATCTTCTAAATATTGCCCTGCATCTTCATGTTTAAGCTCCATAGTGATGATTGGCAAACCATTTAGATATAAAACTATATCTATTCGTTTATCACCTTTTATCACAAGTTCATCTTTTATTTTTATACTATTTTGTTCATAAAGTTTTTGTGATTTGTCTGTAGTGTTCGAACGAGGTTTTGGAAAAAAAAGTTTAAATTCATGTTTTCGTACACTAAAACCATCTCTCATGATTTTCCAAAGAGGTTTAATATTTAATTCATCTTTTAATGCTGAAATAATCTCATCGCCACTATCTTTTCCATAATCTTTTTGCAAAGCTTTTAGTTTTGTCTCTTGGGTAGAGCTTATAAATTCAAGAAGTAACTCTTTGGCAATGTAGTATTCATCATTTGCTATATCATTTGCTTGATTTAGTTTTTTATATTTGTGATTGTTTATTAGATAATCGCAAATATGCTTTTGAAATGCTTTCTCTTTTTCATGCCTTGCCATCAAACTACCCCTTTATTTGTTTTTTTCCTGTTACATATTCATAGATGAGTGATTTTTTGTACTCTTTGAGTTTGTCTATTTGTTTTTTTACATTTTCTTTTAGAGTGTTTATTTTTTCTACTTCTATTGTCAAGTAATCTATAATATTTTTTTGTTCATCTTTTGGAGGAATAGGAACTTTCATATTATTAATTGCATTAATTGTTAATTGATTAATTGTTGATGTCATAAAACTTCCTGCTTGATGACTAAATAAAGTTGAATTAAATATAAAATAAAGATATTTATTCATATTGCTTCTAAAAATAGTCATAAATGCACCAAAAGTACAATTGCAATTACTTTCATCAATTAATATATTCTTACCTATCAGTTTTCGACTACCATTTCTTGAACAAATTAAAATATCACCTTTTTGGGTTATTAAATTTTCTGGTATTTTTTTATCAACATAAACATTATTTCCAAAATCCATTTTCCCATTTTGAATATTTGACGAACGTAAAACATGAATTCCATTTTCTTTGTCTGTCACATCATTAGGACTATAAGTTAAGCCAATAATAGACTTTCCTATATATTTTAATTTTTCTACTCTCCAAGACTTTGGAATATCTCCAATCCATTCAATCTTACTATCAATCATCTCTACACTATCATCCAAACCTTTTGTTACAGCTTTATGGATAATAGATTTTTTAAGGGCTTCCAGAGTTTTGAGTTGTTTCTCTTTTGTTTTGATTGCATCATCAATTTGTAGTGTTGCTTTATCTAAAAAATCTGTAATTCTCTTTTGAATTTTTATAGATGGAACTACTACCGGTAAATATGCATATTTATCTGCACCGATATTTTGAATTGTTGCTTGTGTAAATATAGATTCTTTCCATGTATCATAAGCAGGTGATTTAGTAAAGTAATATAAAAAGTCTGAAGATATTAAATAATTTTGAGGATTCGCTTTTATTAAATATCCTGCAAAACAAGCTTTTCCTTTATAGTTTTTGAATTGAAATGTTTTTCCTACAGTTGCACCACTACGAGCAAATAAAACATCTCCTTCATTTAAAAGATATGGTTCTGCAATTTGTGGTTCTAATGACTTAAAAGTATCATCTTTTAACAATCCATCATTTCCAAAATCTGTAATTCTAATATATCGAGGATGATCAGTATTTTCAAATTCAGCTGCTTCGTTTGCTCCATATTTTAATGGTTCTGCTAAAACTCTTTTTAAAACTTTTACTTTCCAGTTTTCAGGAATATCTCCTATCCATTGAACACCAGAATCTTTCATCAAAATACTCATCTAAGCTCTTTTCCCATAGATATAAGTATCTCTTCTGCTTCTTTTTCTAAATCCCAAAACTCTTTTAGTAATTTTTCTGTAGGTTCAGGTGCTTCGTATTTATAAAAATATTTATTTGGAAGGATTTCATATCCTAGTTGCGGTGCATCTTGGTATTTGATTATCTCTTTTCCTATCTCATCATTTAAAAACTGCTCTATATCTTCTCCATAAGGAATATATTCGTTATCATCTATAAAGTGAGGATGAGTATAAAAAATCTCTACATCAAAGTTTTTTATTAGTGCAGTTATTTCTTTTGCATCAAATTTTTTAAATTCATTTTTAAATATCTTTTTTAGCTCTTTGTTGTATTCAGTTATAAAAGGCTGATTTGCTTTTAATGTAAGTTCAAATTCAAACTCTTTTACATTTAACCACTCACCTTTTATTTTAAATACTAAAGGCTCACGATAATACTCTTGAATAACTTTAAAACTAGCAGGAGTCAAAGCTTTTGTAAATTCACTTGTTTGGTATGCTTTATTATCATCTTCATCAGTTTGCCAAAAAGTCACTGCTACTTTATGATAAGCAAAATCTTTAGTATCAAAAACTTTGCAGTTTTCACTTGAATCAAACTCTTGATACATAGCATAGATATTGTCCCTATGAACTTGCTCCATTCTTTTTCTTTTGTTTCCAAAAGATTTAGGCTCTTTTTCCCACTCTTGCCTTGCATCTATTAGTTGAACTTTGTTTTTTCTTTTTTCATCTTTGTTGTTTGATAAAATCCAAATATAAGTAAATATTCCCGTATTATAAAAAAGTTGGTCAGGAAGCATCACGATGGCTTCAAGTAAATCACGCTCTAAAATATCTCTTCGTATTTCACTTTCACCACTTCCACAATCACCATTACTCAAAGGTGAGCCATTAAAAACGATAGCTACTTTAGAACCACCATCTTTTTTTGGTTTCATTTTATCTATGATAGTTTGTAAAAATAAAAGTGCACCATCGTTTGAACGAGGAAGTCCTGCTGAGTATCTTGTAGATTTTAATAAACTAACTTTTTTTTCATAACCATCTTTTCCACCCCAAGTTACACCAAAAGGAGGATTACTAAGCATATAATCAAAAGTTCTTTTTTTACTATTGTTATCAAGTTCGTGTTGATCACCTCTTTCTTTAGCTGTTATATCATCTGGAATAAGTGAATTTCCACAAGTGATAAGAGAGTTTTTATCACCTTTTATAAGCATATCTGATTTACATATTGCATAATTTTGGTCTTGTAATTCTTGACCGTAAAGAGTGATAAGTTTATCTATATTTTCTTTTTCTTCTTCATTTGAAGCGTGTTCAAGTAAATGCTCTTTTGTAATAGAAAGCATTCCACCAGTTCCACAAGCTGGGTCATAAATAGAAATTCTTTTAGTAGTTATTTTTATATCAAGAAGTTCAACCATTAGTCTTATTACTTCTCTTGGAGTAAAATGTTCCCCTGCTTCTTCACCACTTTGCTCTGAAAACTTTCTAAGTAATTCTTCATAAACATAACCCATTTCAAGATTTGAAATATGTTCAGGACCTAATGGCTCTTTTGAGTATTGACTAATAATTGCTGCTAATCTGTCTTTTTCAACCAACTGACCAATAACAGCTCTAAAATCAAATTTATTGATAATCTCTTGTACATTATCTGAAAAACCTTTGATATAGTCTCTAAAGTTATTTTCCATTTGAGTATGGTCTTCTTTATCAATCTTTTCTAAAGTCCAATTTGTACTATTTGAAAAAGGTAAAGGTGAAGAATTTGAGTTCTCTTTTGTTTTTACAAAGATCTCTAAATCTTCTTTTGAAATATTAGGAGTTTTTTGAAGTTTATCATCTGCTATTCTTTTTCGTCCATCTATAAGTACACACTCTAAACGCCGTATTACAATCATAGGCATAATTACATTTTGGTATTCGTATGCTTTAAATTTACCACGAAGTCGCTCTGCTGACTTCCATATTTCATTTGTGAGATTATTTAGTTTGTCTTTATTTATCATTTAAGTTTTTCTATCCAATAGTTATTTATTTTTAAAAAATTATTTTACTTAAACTATCTAATAAGTAGGTTTAAAAGAGTTTTACAAATGGACAAAAAATAAATTCTTGGAGATAACTTTTTTACAATTTTACTTGTATATTTTTATATCACTCTATCTTCTTTTGATTCTCTAAGATATTTTTCGCATTTTTACTTGTGACAACTTTTTTACCAGTTTTTGATTCAAGTGCTTCTCTTGCTACTTTTGCCACATTTCCACCTTGTGAAGCTACTATTTTACTTTCTTCTAAATCTTTTGGATTGGTTGATTGTGATATATCTTTAGTAGAAGCTTCTGCCAACATATTTAATAAGCTCCGTGTTTGTCATATTGTCTCTTAAATTCTCTTTTTTAAGCCCTTTGAGTATTTTGTACTCTTTGGTGGTTTTTTCTGACCAAGTTTTTGTGATGATGTCCGTCAAGGTAGCAAATTCAAATCCCTCTTTTAAGCCTATACTTTTCCACTCATCGGTAAGCTCTTTTCGTATTTCGATACTTTTTAGTCTTTGATTTATCCAATTCTCACTATAACCTAACTCTAAATATTGTTTCAAAGCTCTATCGATACTTAGTTCAGGATCACTCATCTCATCAAGTCGCTCTTGTCCTAACTTTGCCAACCAAAGTTTAAATGGCTCAGCATTTGGTGAGGGGATTGATTGAATGAGTCTAAAAAGTTGTTCAGTTGTGGCTACATCTGTAAGCCTCATTTTTCCATCGGGAGCTTTCATTTTCAAACCGTGACAATTTGTCACGGTTTCATTTCCCTCTTCTTTCAATCTTTGTTTTAATTTTCTCCAATAAGCTGTAGGATTGACACTTTCAGTCAATACTTCAATCACATCAATAATTGAAACAAACCATTGCTCTTTTTCTTCATCCCAAAGAGTTCTTACTTTTTTATCTTCAAATATTTTTATACTATTTTTATTGTCCATATTGTACCTCCACAATTTTTTAATTTGTATCTCGTACTTTTTATTAAAGTACCAATTTTACAACAACCATTCAACTATTTGACTTAATGATATAATACTCTTAGAATTCGCCTTCGGGCACACCCACTTATTTTAAGTGAGGCTAATTATTCACAAAACACCCTCTTCTTTCAAACTAACAAAGCCATCATTTGTGATTATCAAGTGGTCAAGCAGTTCGATTCCTAGGATTTTTCCAGATTCTTTTAATCTTTTTGTTACATTTATATCTTCAGAACTAGCTTCTAATATTCCACTTGGGTGATTGTGGGCTACTATTATACTTGCACATCTTTTTTCTATTGCGTATGAAAATACTTCTCTTGGGTGAACTAGACTTTGATTTAGTATTCCTATTGTGATTATTTTGGTTTGTATTAGATGATTTGCCCCATCTAAGTATAAACAGAGAAAATACTCTTGTTGTTTGTTCTGATATTCTTTTAGTTCATCGTAAACATCTTTTGCTGATGTTATTTTTTTACTTTGTTTTATTAAGTATCTTCGTGAGAGTTCAATTGAGCTTAAAATTTGTGAGGCTTTAGATATTCCTAAACCATGGATATTTAAAAGTTTTTCTAGATTTGTATTTTCAAAATCTTCTTCAAAAAGCTTTATTATTTCAGTTGATAGACTTATTACATCTTTTCCCTTAACACCACTTCCAAGAAGAACTGCTAAAAGTTCGTAATTTTTTAGTGCTTTTACACCTTTTTTTATAAGTTTTTCTCTGGGTTTATCGATGTTTTCTAACTGTGTGATAGATTTCATAAACTTCTCCTACTATTAGTAGTAATTAGTTTATCAAATCTTTACTACAAAATAATTTAAAAAGTTATAATTAAAACTTAGTTTGTGTAGAAAATATTAATTTTGCTTCATCTAGAAGTTTTTGAGCATCTTCTAGCTCTTTTACACCTGTTTTATATACGTTTATTGAATCACTAAGTGTGATTTGTGGATTTGAAAGTTTTTCTAAAAGCTCTTTTGCTTTTATGATTTTATCTTCAAAGTTTGATTGTTCTATATCTTTTATTTCTGCCATTTATTTATCCTTTAATATTTCTCTTACGTGTTGTTCAAATTTTTCTACTTCTACTAAAAATGAGTCATGTCCTGATTGACTATCTACTAGCAAGTAGCTTACTTGACTTTCTTTTCCAACTTTTATCATAACATCTCTTATTTCTTCCATTTCTTCTGGGAAAAATAGCATATCATCGCTAAATGCTATTAGATGCAGATTTGCTTGAACCTTGTCAAAAGAGTCTGCTAATTTATCTTTATTTCTTCCTGCATCAAAAATATTCATTGTTTTACATACATAAAGGTATGAAAGTGGGTCAAATATTTTTGGAAAACTATAAGCGTTATATTCTAAGTATTTTTCAACTTCAAATCTTCCAAATAACTCATACAATCCATCTGTTGAAGAGTAATCTCTTCCAAATTTTTTATTAAATAGTTTTGGACTTAAATAACAAATCAATCCAGCCATTCTTCCAACAGCAAGTCCTGGAAGTCCTAAAACTTGTGGATCATCTTTTTTATATGCACCATTTTTAAATAGTGGGTCGTGTCTTATAGCTTCCATTCCTATTTTATTAAAAGCTATTGCCCAAGGTCTTGTATATGCAGTTGTTGCCATAGCAATAATCTCTTTTGCAAAAGTTGGGTGTTCTATTGCATAACAAAGTGCTTGCATTCCACCCATACTACCACCTATTACAGCCACTGCATTTGAAATACCAAGTCTTTTATATAGTTTCATTTGTGCTTTTACAATATCAGAAATTGCTAAAACTGGGAATTTTAATCTATACTCTTTTTTTGTTGAGGGGTCTATACTCATAGGATTTGTAGAGCCATAAGAGCTTCCTATGTTATTTGAACATATTACAAAATATTTTTTAGTATCAATTACTTTTCCATCACCTATGAATTTATCCCACCAACCTGGCTTTGCTTCATCTGCATATCGTCCAGCTGCATGATGACTTCCTGATAAAGCATGACAAATAACAATTACATTTGATTTATCTTCGTTTAATTCGCCATAAGTTTCATAAATGATTTGAAATGACTCTAAAAGTCTTCCACTTTCAAGATATAAATGATCATTAAACTTCTCTATTTTTGTCTCTATTTTCAAATGGATACCCGTCTTTTTTGTAAAATTAATGTATATATATTATCAAAAATATCATAAGACTATGATTTACCCATATAGTAAAATAATTAATTAAGCTTTATATAAATCTTCATAATCAACTTTCATCAAATCTTGCCATATCTTTGGTGGACTCCATTCTTCAAATATAGATAAATCGATATTTTCAAAAGGTGATTTCAAAATATATTTATGATAAACATACATAAAAGCACTAACTCTATAATTTAATGCACAATGAACCCAAACTTTATTTGCTCCTAAAGCTTGTAAAAGATTCAAAAAAAGTTTTAAATCTGATATTTTTGGATTCTCAAAATTCACAGGAATATGAAAATAAGCCATATTCAAATCTGTTACAATTTTATCTTCATTTTCAATTGCATTAGAAGCATTGTGTAAAGCTAGATTTATAACAACTTCATATTCGTTATTTGCAATCTCTTTAAACTGCTCAATACTTGGTTGTCCTGAAGTTGATATTAATTCATTTATTTTTATATAGTTTAAAATTTCACTCATATTTGACCTTTAGTTTTTTCATTATTTATTATCTGTTCTACTTTTTTTATATATTCTTTTTTTAAATCATCACTAATAAAAGATGAATTAAGAGAGTTTTTTACTAACTTAATAATATCCTCTTTGCCCAAGTCTAGATTCTCCCATAAATTTATAAAATTTTGATTTAAATATCCTTTGAAATATGCAGGATCATCAGAATTTACACTTACATTTAAACCATAATCCAAAAGCTCTTTAATATTGTGTTGTGAATAGTTTTCAAATACTTTTAGCTCAATATTTGAATTTGGACAAACAGTAAGAGGTATTTGCTCTTTTTTTAATCTTTCCATTAAAAAAGACGATTTTATAGATTGAACACCATGATCGATTCTTTGAATATTTAATAAATCTAAGGCCTCAAATATATAAGAAACATCAGCTTCTTCTCCTGCGTGAGCTACTAATTTAAAACCCTGTTCTTTTGCTTTTTTAAAAACTTGTTCAAACTTTGAAGGAGGATTTCCAATCTCTGAAGAATCAAGTCCCACACCTATAATATAATCTTTGAAAGCTAAGGCTTCATCAAAAGTTTTCAAAGCTTCTTCTTGTGAAAGATGTCTTAAAAAACACATGACAATAGCTGAAGTGATTCCATACTTTTCTTTTGCATCATTTAATGCTTCAACTATTCCTAAAATCACAGTTTTAAACTCAATTCCTCTTTGAGTGTGTGATTGTGGATCAAAAAATATTTCTGTATGAATAATATTGTTTTCAACACATTTTAAAATATAATTCCAAGTTAAGTCATAAAAATCTTGTTTTGTAATAAGTACATTTGCTCCTGCGTAATAAATATCTAAAAAACTTTGTAAATTTGTAAAATTGTATGCATTTTTAATATCTTGAATAGTTTTGTAAGGTATTTTTATATTGTTTCTTTTTGCAAGTTCAAACATCAATTCAGGTTCAAGAGAACCTTCAATATGAAGATGAAGTTCTGCTTTTGGTAGTTTTTGTATAAATTCTTTCATAATATAATTCCAATTGTTTTAAAATAATGTGACGATTATACAATCTTAGTATGTGAAAAAGATGTACAAAGGCAAATAATAGTACTCAATTAAGTTAATTTATATATAATTCTGCCATGAAAAAGATATATATAGCAGGATTCGATGTATTTGAACCCGACTCAATTGAAATTGGAAAAAGATTTGTAAAGCTCTGTGAAGAGTATGGTTTTATTGGACTTTATCCATTAGATAATGTAATAGACTTTAATCAAGAAAAAAATAAGATTGCTCAAGATATTTATAAAGCAAATGTAAATTTGATAAATCAATGTGATATTGTAATTGCAAATATAAATGCTTTTAGAGGTAAAGAAGCCGATAGTGGAACTATTTGGGAATGTGGATATGCAAGTGCTTTGGGTAAAAAAGTTTTTGGATATATGAAAAAAGAGCAAAATTATATTGATACATTTTCAAAGGATGAAACAAAACTTTTGAATAATGTTGTAGTTGATTTAGATAATAGATTTATTGAAGATTTTGATTATCCAATCAATTTAATGATAGCTTGTAGTGTTGAAAATATAGTTTTTGGAACTTTTGAAGATTGTTTAAAGGAACTAGTAAAATGAATATGATTATGGCTAAATCAGCAAATGCAATAAAAGCTTACCAATTAGTAAGTATTTTACAAAAAAGATTTGTAGATAAATTAAATTTTTTAAGTTCAACTCTAGGTGAAAATAAAAACTTTGAAAAAGTAGTTTGGTTTAGAGACAATGGAATTCATGGTGGTGGAAATAGATTTGAAGCAAGGGATAATGTACTTTTTAATACAGCTAGTGTAAATGTATCACAAGTTCATTATGATGAAGATGAGACAAAAAGTCTTCAAAGTGCAACAGCAATTTCCACAATCATTCATCCAAAAAATCCAAATGTTCCATCAATTCATATTCATATATCTTTGACTTGTCTAAGAGATGGCAGCTCTTATTGGAGAGTTATGGCTGACTTGAATCCAAGTTTACAAAATGATGAAGATAAAGAAGTTTTCAATAATAGTTTAAAAGAATTGTCAAATGAAACTTATGAAGAGGGAATAAAACAAGGAGATAAATACTTTTTTATTCCAGCATTAAATAAACACAGAGGTGTTTGTCACTTTTATTTAGAAAATTATAAAACACAAAATGAATCAGATGACTTTTTATTTGCTCAGAATTTTGGTGAAGGTATTATTGATACATATATAAATATAATTGAAAATGCTTTTAAAACTAGAACTAAGTTTAGTGTTCAAGATATTAAAAAACAACTTGATTATCATACTTTATATCTATTTCAAGTGTTAACATTAGATAGAGGAACAACATCAGGACTTTTGGTTCATAATCAAAATGATATAGGAATAATGGGTTCTCTTCCTTCTTTTGTAAATAAAAGTTTATTAAAATCATGGATACAAAAAGTAGAAAAACCACAAGATGAACTTGTAAATGCACTTGTTGAGGCAATAAAAGATGATGGAATGATAAATGCATCAATAAAAGAAAAACTAGCTTCAAGAGTTCGAGAACATTATAAAAATCATCCACAAGCTTTAAAATATCAAGCAAGTGGCAATACAATACCAAATACAGTAAATAATCATAAAAATTAAAAGGAAAAACTATGAGTGCTATAAAAGAATTAGAAAAAATATTAAAAACAGAAGTATTAATTCAAGTAAATGAAGAAATAAAAACAATAGAAAAATTTATATCTAAACAAAAAGATAGTGAAGATTTAAAAACACATTTAGAATATATGTTGGATGTAAAAAAATATTATGATGAAGTATTAATACATATTGAAAAAAATATCCTATCTGAAGAAGATGCAGTTAAGATTCTTCAAGATTTAGAAGATATGAGTGATGATGAGGATGATATTTAGATGTTTGATTTAGAAATATATGAAACAATAAACATATTAGGATTGTTTATAGGAATTGCTTTTGGGGCAATTGCACAAAAAAATCAATTTTGTTTTAGTGGTTCTATTAAGGATTATATTCTTACAAAATCTACAAAAAGAGCGGCATCTGTAGTAATGGCAATGATTGTTGCAATTGTTTCAACTACAATAATAGCAAATCATTTTGAACTTGATTTAACACAAACAAACTATTTCAAATCTAATATTAACTACTTTTCTATTATTTTGGGTGGCTTGTTATTTGGTGCTGGAATGATGATAGCAGATGGTTGTAGTAGCAGAAGCTTAGTTAAATTTGCACAAGGTGATACAAATGCTCTTGTGACTTTAATTTTTATAGGAATTTTTGCATATGCAACTACAAAGGGTTTATTAGCTGGTGTTTTAAATCCATTTATAAATAATGAAACACTTATTCAATGGTCAAGCATAATTGAAAATACTCAAATGAATATTTATGTAATTGTTGGAATTCTAGCTCTTATTTTGCTTTATTTAGTAAAAAAAGTAAAAAGAATATTCACTTTAATTGATGGTATGTTAATTGGGCTATTAGTTAGTTTTGCTTGGTATGTAACTGGCGTTATGGGTGAAGAGAGTATGGAAAGAACTATTGAATTATCAAGTATCACATTTGTTTATCCAATAGCTAAAACTCTAGAACTATTTACATACTATCAAGTAAATGAAGTAAGTTTTGCTATTGCAATTATTGTAGGTGTTTTAATAGGTACTTTTTCTATGTCATTTGCAAATAGAAAATACAGCTTTGGATGTACTGCAAATCAAAATATAAATAAAGTAAAATATAATATGATTGGTGGATCATTAATGGGTGTAGGAGGAGTATTAGCAATAGGTTGTACAGTTGGGCAAGGTTTAACAGGATTCTCAACTCTTGCATTTGCTTCATTACTTGCTATTTTGTCTATTTTTGTTTCAGGATATATAACAGCTGTAATATTAGGTAAAAAAGATAAATTACCAATGTGTTTTATTTTTGAATGGAATGATGATAAAACAAATAAACCTATTGATTTTCAGATATAGATTTATATTAAAAAAAAGGCTTTAAACTTACGTTTAAAGCCTTTTTTTATTTGTAAAATAATTTATTAGTTTAATTGGTATTGAACTATATAATCTCTCATTAATGGAGGAGTATCTAAATAAGTTTCGATATCCAAAGGAACTGCATTTTGAGCATTTTCTTCTGTACCTTCAGCTGGTTCTTCTGGTTCATCATTTCTAGATTCGAATCCAGTTGCAACAATAGTAATTTTAACTTCATCTTTTTCTAAAGTAGAATCAGATGTTGTTCCAAAAATAATCTCAGCATTAGAATCCATTCTATCATTTATAGAACCCATTACATCATTTATAGCAAATAATGAAACTTGAGGATGTATATTAAAGTGAATTAAAATACCTTTAGCACCATTTAGAGAAACTTTATCAAGTAAAGGAGAATCAATAGCATCTTCTAAGGCTCTGTGAGCTGCATTTTCACCCTCCTGACTTCCGCGATAAGACACACAAATCAATATCTTGAAATTTCAAATAATATCTAAAATCTGTTTTTGTATTTCAGATGGATTAATAGGTATTATTTCATCATCTATTTTTACAGCAATTATATGCTCAATAATTTTGCGTAAAAATTTTTGTGAGAAATCAAATTTAACATCATTTAGTTTTAATTTTCTTTCAAACTCTTTATAGATTGCATAAGATACAAACGAAATTAAGATATGAGCTTTTATTCTTGTTTCTAGTCTATGATAAATAGGTCTTATTTTTAGATCAGTCTTTGAGATTCTAAAAGCTCGTTCTACATCATATTGATTATTATAGTGTTCAATTATTTCATTTGCTGTAAGATTAAAATCATTTGTTATAAATCCTTTGATACCATCTAATTTTTGATCTTCAATTATTTTTTGATTATTGATATTAAAAGTGATATCACATTTATGATCATCAATATTAAGATATTTAGCATAGTATGATAGTTTTAAATCTTTTTTTGTGATATTTTTTGTAGTCTTTATTTTCTCTTCTAATCTTTGCAATGCTTTATCTCTATTGTACTTATCTTTTTTTGCTCTTTTGAATGAATATGAAAGCACTAATCTTTGATTTACATTTATTGATTTTGAAACGCTAGTATCTTCATCTATTTTTTCTTTATAGGATATATCTTTATTAAATTTTAGTGTATGAATAGTACCATCATCAATAAATGTTAGATTTGTGATTTTTTCTTTTAAATCACTTGCGATACTTCTTGTTTTAGCAGCTAAAATATATTTATAATTATTCTCTTCTAAATAAGCTATATTTGCATTATTTAACATTCCACGATCAGCTACAACTATAGGTTTATTTGGAAGAACAAATTTCTCTTGGAATTTTTTGAGTATATCTACTAGTGTATGGCCTTCATATTTATTACCCTCATAAACTTCAAAGCTTAATGGATATCCTTGCAGTGTTGTAAACAATCCTAGTTGTATCTGAGGACGTGCTAATTTACCCTCTTTACTAAATCCAATACGTCTAAGATCATCTTCACTCTCACTCTCAAAGTATAATGTTGTTACATCATAAAAGGTTAATACTATTTCACCTTTCATTATATTTTTTGTATATTCAAATACACAGGTCTCTATTTTTGATTTTATTTCATCTTGGTACAAAGTATCTAAAAATCTATATATTTTATCACTTGTTATATCAATATTTTTAAAGTAACTTAGATAGTTTATAAGTTCAAGTTTACTCCCTGGATATAATAATCTTGAAATCACCAAACTTTTAAACAAAAAGTTTTTATCCTCTTTATTCCTAATATTTTTTGTATTTATATCTTTAAATAAATCATTACATCCAATATTATTAAACAATTTTCCAAATATAAGCTCATCACCTATTGGAATAAAGTCTTGTGTATTTAAACTTGAAAGTAGTTCTTTAAGTAGTATCTTTTTATTTGATTCTGATATTTTATTTGCAAAAAGATTTTGAGATAAATCATTGATTTTTACAAGAGCTTTTTCATAAAATTTTTCAATCTCTAGATCTTCAAAACTACAACCAATAGTTTCAACTACTTTGTATCCTCTATTTGTTCTATCTAATATTTGAACACTTATACTACCACTAGCATTTTTCTTTTTTCTAACTCTTAAATTCATAAAGAAATTTTAACAAATATACCCTTGAGACACACAAATAGTGTTTTCTTATTACCTATAAAGCCCTTTATTTAGGGATTCATATTTTTAAATTATTGATTTATTGAGTTATCGCGGAAGTCAGGAAATAAACCTATTGATTTTCAGATATAGATTTATATTAAAAAAAAGGCTTTAAACTTACGTTTAAAGCCTTTTTTTATTTGTAAAATAATTTATTAGTTTAATTGGTATTGAACTATATAATCTCTCATTAATGGAGGAGTATCTAAATAAGTTTCGATATCCAAAGGAACTGCATTTTGAGCATTTTCTTCTGTACCTTCAGCTGGTTCTTCTGGTTCATCATTTCTAGATTCGAATCCAGTTGCAACAATAGTAATTTTAACTTCATCTTTTTCTAAAGTAGAATCAGATGTTGTTCCAAAAATAATCTCAGCATTAGAATCCATTCTATCATTTATAGAACCCATTACATCATTTATAGCAAATAATGAAACTTGAGGATGTATATTAAAGTGAATTAAAATACCTTTAGCACCATTTAGAGAAACTTTATCAAGTAAAGGAGAATCAATAGCATCTTCTAAGGCTCTGTGAGCTGCATTTTCACCCTTTGCTCGTCCTATTCCCATTAATGCCATACCTTTGTGTTGCATAATAGTTTTAACGTCTGCAAAGTCAGTATTAATATCTGAATTACCTGGATTTAAAATAACTTCACTCATACCATTAACGGCTTGGTATAAAATATTATCAATTATTTTAAAAGCGTCTTTCATTCCAACGTTTTCATCAATTATTTCTAATAATCTATCATTTGGAACAATGATAATCGAATCACTTACTTTCTTAAGCTCTTCAAGTCCAAGATTAGCTAATCCTGCTCTTTTTTTACCTTCCCAAGTAAATGGCTTAGTAACAACAGAAACAGTTAATGCCCCAATTTCTTTTGCAGCTTTTGCAATAATAGCAGCAGCTCCAGTTCCAGTTCCACCACCAAGTCCAGCAGCAATAAAAATAATATCAGCACCTTTAAGCGCAGCTTTTATTTCTTCATAGCTTTCGACAGCTGAATCTCGACCAACTTCTGGTTTCATTCCAGCACCTAAACCTTTTGTAAGTTTAAGTCCCAATTGAATTTTCTTTGGAGCTTTTGAGATATGCAATACTTGTAAATCTGTGTTAGCAGCTATTAAATCAATTTTATGAGAACCTTCATTTATCATGTGGTTAATCATATTACAACCACCACCACCAACACCAATTACAGCTATTTTAGCTACATTATCAGATAAAACTTTGCTTGGCATATCCACTTTTATATCATCTACTCTAAATAAATTTTCCATTAAAACCACTCCGATACTTTACCCCAGAATTTTGAAACACCCTTTTTCTTATCTCTTGTCAAAGGCGTTAAAACAGTTGCGTTATCTTTTATTTGTATTTGTTCTTTCAAATGTTCAACCTGAGGTTTGTCAGATATATGATGATTGTTACTATTAGATACTGAAATCTTTTGTTGCTCTACAATTCTATCATTCTTGAAAGGTTTAATTAACTTTTTGCTTGAATCTAATTGGTAACTTCTATTTGTACCTAACGAATAAAAAAGTAATCCAACGATAGTTGCCATGTTTGCTTCATCAAAACTCATAAAACCATTTTTAATATTTTTTGGATTAGCTACGCTAATTGGAATACCTTCAAAAATTCGTTCAGTTAATTTTTTTATTCCATCAAGATAACTCATACCACCTGTAATTACAATTCCAGAACCTGTATTGTCCATGAGACCGCTTTTCTTTAGTTTATTTTTAACTAAAACTAAAACCTCTTCAACACGCGCATGAATAATAGTTTGAATATAATCAAGGGCAACTTCAGAAATACTATCTTCATCACCAATTCTAGGAATTTTAACTTTTGTAACACCTAATTCATTGTTAGGAGAATAGTTTCTTACAAGTGAACCATATTCTAATTTTATTTTTTCTGCTGCTGTTGGAGGAGTATGCAACATAACTGATAAATCATTTGTTACATGATTTGAACCAACAGGAATAAATCCATTAAAAATAATTGAATTACCTTTAAAATATACAAATTCAGTTGTTGTTGCACCTAAATTTATAACGATTGCTCCAAATTTCTTTTGTTGATCATCTAAAACAGCAAGTGCTGAAGCATATGAATCTAAAACAAATTTAACAACTTCTATACCAGATATTTTAAGAGCTGATTTTATATTTGTTAAAGCAGTTCTTTTAGCTGTTACTATATAAACTGAAACTTCAAGTCTTGATCCGTTCATATTTAAAGGATTATCAACTTCAATTGAATCATCAACTTTAAAGAAAATTGGAACAACATGAACAACTTCATATTCTGGAACAATCGTTGCATTATATAAAGCCATTTGCATTACTTGATTAATTTCTGTTTCTGTAATTAATCCATTTGGTACATTAACAGAACCACTACTTCTAATACTTTTTGAATAACTTCCTGAAATAGAAACTACTGTAGTATCAATCATTTCAGTTGTTGTTCTTTTTGCAACAGAAACTGCATCTTTAATAGACTTAGATGCTTCTTCAATATTTATTATTAACCCTTTGTTAATTCCGTTACTTTTTTGAATACCTGTACCTAAAATATTTATATTATTCTCTAGGTCATGCTTTGCAATAACTGCTGTTATGGTAGATGAACCTATATCAATTGCTAAGAAAGTATTATTCAACTATTACTCCTTTTCTTGAATTGAAGATTGGATTGGAAAAGTATTTTCTAATCTTTTTAATAAATTTGTCATTAGTTCTTCCTCTTGAAGTTGTTTTAGTGTGCTTTTAACAACATCATCTTTTGTTTTATCATAGTCTGAAATTTTTGAATTATTAATTCTATATAAAACAATTTTATTATCTAATTTAGCTATTCCTTCTTTTGTAGTAGAAGAGAATAATTGATTTAAGAACTTAGAAGCTTCTTGTTGCTCTAATCCTGTGATTTTAGTAATAGATTCTCTAGTAACTCCTAAAATATCTTCACCTTTAAAAGTTTTTAATTCACTAGCAGCTAATTCATCTAATTTTTTAGTTTTTAATGTTTTTTCATAATCAGAGCTAACACTAACTAGTGCATCTTCATATGATAATGGAGCTGATACATTCTTTTTATTTAATTTAACAATTACATATTTATTATCGTAAACAAAAGGCTTAATAATTTCACCCTCTTTAGATTCCAATATTTTAGCATTGTCTTCAGCTAAATATGGTAATTGTGATTCTTTGAAGTTAACAGTTGATTCAAGTTTTTCTTCATCTTTTTTAATTTTTAAATAAATTTTTAAAGCTTCAGTTTTTGTAAACTTCTCATCTAAATCTTTTATAATTTGATCTTTAGCTTCTTCTAATGATTTGATTTTTCCATCAGCGTGCTTATAATCAATTTTAAACTTTTCATAATGAGCATTGATATCTTCTTGTGAAGAATTAGATGATATTACTGGAATATCTTTATATACTAAATCATAAGAAACTTCAGACATATATGAGTTTTTGTTCTCTTCCCAATATTTTTTAATTTCATCATCTTTTAATTCTACGGAAATATCATTAAGACTTAAAATTTTGATTGAAATATCATCTTCTAAAAAGATTAATTTACTTAAGTTTTCAATTTCAGCACCATTTGGATTTAAATCAAATAATGATTGAACTTTTTGTAATAATAAACCTCTTTTTAATGACTCTTCAAAAGCTATTGGAGTCATTCTATTTTGAGCTAAAACTTTTATATAAGTATCTTTGTCAAATTTTCCATCTTTAATGAAAGCATCGTATTTTACTAACTCTTTTGCAATATCTTCATTTGTAACGTCAAGACCTAATGAGTCTGCGTATGATAAAATTAAATTTCTTTGTAAAACTTGTTTGTAAGCTACATCTTTTAATTTTAATTGCTCAGCTAGTTCTTTATTGAACATTGAACCAAACATTTTTGAATATTGTTCATAAAGATTAGAATACTCTTCTTGATATTCTTCAACTGATACTTCTCTCTCACCTACAACTGCTACAACTCCACCTTGTTTTCCATATTCATAAGAACCCCAACCAACAAAGCCAGCTCCGACAAACGCAATTGTGCTAATCCAAATAGTAATAACTAGCCATCTTTTATGTCTTTGCATCCACGTTATCATAAAATATTATCCTCTTAAAAATTTTAGATATGATACAAAATACTTGCTTTTATGTTTGTTAAACAATAATTTTTTCTATATTTTCTGAAATATTTTTTTGTTCTTTCTTCGATAGTAAGTCATTTATAACAGATTCTCTAATTGTTATTTCTAGTTTTTTACATGCACTTTTAAAAGCTTCTTCTTCTCCCACAATAAAACACATTTTTTTAGCTCTTGTTATTGCTGTGTATAAAAGTTTTGTATTGTGCATTATATAATGGGAAAAACTCATAGGAATCAATGCATTTTCATACTCCATTCCTTGGGTTTTATGAATTGTTAAGCAGTATGCTAAAGATAGTAATGAATGAACATTATCAAAATCATAAAAAACTACCATATCATCATTTGGATATAAAACAATACATTTTTCTTCATCGAAATCTAGTTTAATAATAAGTCCTAATTGACCATTATAAACTCTTCTTTCTAAAAAATCTGTTGATGCGCTTTTATACATACTCATAGTTTGAGCTTTCATATTTTCATTTTTTATATGAATTACTTTATCAGTTAATTTATATTCATAAACTTTAGATGTAAAAGCTTTTCCTTTTGTATGATTAAAAAGTTTTTGAAGTTGAATATTTAAATTATCAACACCTAATAAGCCTGCTTTCATCGGAGTTATTACTTGAAAAAGTATTAATGCTTTTGATATCTTTTTCTTTTTTATATATTCATAATATTTTTCAATATAGCCTGAAGAAATATTTAAAATATTATTCAAAATATATTCAGAATTTTCTCCTCTTAAATCTGCAAAATCATTTGAAGAAACAGAGTTTTTTTGTGAATAATAGTTTGATATTGAAACATCTATAAATTTGAAATCTTCATAATCTTCTTTAAAAGCAGGAACTTCACCTTTTCTAATATCATTTGCAATTACTGCAATTGCTTGATTTTCACTTTGTCTATAAATTTTAGTTAATTTACAAATAGGAGCTAGTTCAAATTTTATAGAATCAGCGAGTACATTTCCAGCACCAATTGCAGGTAACTGTCCATCATCTCCTACGATTATAAATATTGTATCATCATCAATTTTTGAGATTATTTGATAAAAAGTAACAGAATTTACCATTGATGCTTCATCTAATAAAATAGCTTTGTAAGGGAAAAAATCTTTCTCTTTATGCTTCATTAAAAGAGATTGAATAGTTGATGAATTGTATCCTGTAGTATCAGCAATCCTTTGAGAAGCTATTCCTGAAAGTGCTATTGTCATAATATCATCATAAGACATTGTTTCTTCAAGAAGTTCTAATATAGCTCTACTTGAAGTTGATTTACCAGTTCCTGCGTAACCTATTAAAAATAATGTTTTATCTCCATTATTTATAAGTTCAACTGCTTTTTTTTGCTCAGGACTTAACTCAAAACCTAAGGTTTCTTGTTTTTTTATAAGATATTCATCAAATGTAGCAATGATTTTTCTATTTTTTTCATCTTTTCTTCTTTGGAAAAATTCAAGTATTCTTTTTTCTGCATAATAAAGCATTGATAAAGAGTATCTGTTTTCACTTGTTACAAATAAATCTTCATCCACAAGCATTTTTGAAATTGCTTGCTCATACAAAAGCTCTTCATTATGAAATCTCAAAGAATCATCTAGAAGTTTATATAAGTGAAATTTATCAATAGAAGAGTTTCCATTGTTATCACAAAATTCTCTTAGAGTATAGTTTAAACAGGCCATTATTCTAAATTCACTTCGAGGATCGATTCCTAGTGATTTAGCTATTTCATCAGCTCTTTTAAATCCTATTCCTTTTATGTTTATTAAAATATAAGGATTAGCTTTTATTTTTTCGATTAAATTATCAATTTCACCTAAAGAGGCATATATTTTAGTAATAAGATTTGAAGTAACACCAAATTTTGCAAGAAATGAACCCAACTCTCTTAGGTGCTTAAATTTTTGCCAAGAAGAAACTATGGTTTGAAGCTTTTTTTCTTTTATCCCTTTGAAATCCAATAACTCTTGAGGTTTTTCATTTAGTATTTCAACAAGTTCTTCTTCTGTATATTTTTCAAGAAGTTCATGGGCAAATTTTTTACCAACTCCTTTTACAATTTTTGTAAGAAAAAAGAATATCTCTGCTTCTTTTAGTTCTAAAGTATCAAATTCAAATTGAACACCATATTTTTTATGGGTTGTCCAATTTCCTTTTAAAATAACTTCTTCACCAACTATTTTTTCAATATCTGTATCAAAATATGCTCCACATATTTTTTGATTATTTTCTAAAACTGCTATTATGTATTTTGTTTCTTCATTTTTGTATAAAACTTTTTTTATAACTCCTGATAATTTGAAACTTTTATACTCTTCTTGACCCATTAATATCCGTCATTAAAACTTTGGTTTTTATGTTTATCTTTTTTATATGAACTTCTATTTTTTTCTTTTTGTAAAAGATTCGCATCTTTTAATAGATTTGCTCTTTCTTCTTCAAAAGTTTTACTATGTTCATTTACATAAAACATTGTTCTATTTATATAATCTTTTAAATCTGTATAATAATCTGAATATAAATCTATCTCTTTTGTTTTAGTAAATTCTTCATAATTTTTTATAGTTCGTTGAATAAATAAATCTTTATCGAAATTATCTAATTTTAATAAAGAAACAGTTCTTGTAAAAAACTTTTCTAAAACCCTTATATATTTTATTCTTTGTTGTTTTTCATTTATTTCATATATCATTTTATTAGCTCTTCTAAATTTTCAATAGGTCTTGCAATCACAGCAGTGTTTCCTTTTATTATAATTGGTCTTTCAATTAATATTGGATTTGCAATCATTATATCAATAAGTTTTTCTTCATCACTTATGGTATTTAGTTTTAGTTCTTTATAAATATCTTCACCTGTTCTTAAAAGTTCAGAGGCTTTCATATTTAATTTTTTTAAAACTTCTTTTAATTGCTCTTTTGAGGGAGTGTTTTCAAGATATTTCACAACATCAGCATTGATACCTTTTTCTTCTAAAAGGGTCATTGCGTTTCTTGATTTTGAGCATCTTGGATTATGCCAGATTTGAATGTTTTGCATATTTTATACCTAATATTATATTAGTGTTTATTATATCCAAAACTTATTTTACAGAAGATAAATATCACATTTTGTAATATTTTATCTTAGAAAGTACTACTAATTCCTAGAGTTGGACCTTTGTATTCAATTATATACCCATCATCATCTTCTATTGTTCTATTTTTATATCCTGCATTGATTATTAAATTATCATTATTAAATATTTTATAACCTAGACTTAAATAATATTCATATGCACTTTTTATATTTCCACTATTTTTCCCATAAAAGCCACCATATTCAACTTGAAGTTGGTTTTGTGAATTTTTTAAATGAAGTTCTAGTGTGGCAAATTTTTCATTATCTTTTCCATCTTCAATAGCAATACCTTTTAGTGTTGTGCTGTTGAATGCCAATCCAATATTTGCATTTAAAAATTTATATAAATATGCTACTCTATACCAATTAGTATCAAATTCTTCACTATTTACATTAAAATAATCAGCTTTTATTGTATGCTCATTCTTATATGTTAAAGAAAATTCAGGAATAATTTCATGACTTTTATTATTAATATTTAATTTATCAACACTTGTAGTTACATTCATATAAGAAATTTTAGGAGTTACAGAAAAATCTTTAGAAAAAGAATTATCACTATATTTCACTTCATCTTTTAAAATATTCTCATTTTTATACTCTTTTATTAATGTTTTATTTACTGTTTTAGTATTTGGTATTATTTCTTTTTTCTCTTTTATATTTTCAATAATATTTGGTTTTGTTTCTTTTATTTCAACTTCTTCAAGTGGTTCTATTACTTCATCACTTTCTTGAGATACACTTTTGTAATTATTTGTTTCAACTTGACTGTTTTGCTTGTTTATATTAGTTTTATTTACGAAGTTATACTCTTCTTTTTTACTATGTGATAACTCACTTACAGGTATATAATCACCACTTGCAAACAGTGATAAAGTTAAAAAAGGAAGAACTACTATTTTTTTCATAAAACATCTCCGGTTATAATTAAGTTATTATTTTATCTAAGCTTTAATAAATACTTTATAAGAAATTATTTAAATAATTATATTTTCAAAATTTTCTTTTATGTAATCAGCCACTCTAAAAGAATTTGCATATATAGTCCAAGTAAAAGGTACACTTCCACCCGTTGGCATAAAACTTCCATCTGTTACAAAAAGATTTGAAACTTCATGTGATTGGCAATACTTATTTAAAACTGAAGTTTTAGGATTATCTCCAAATCTACAACCACCTGCTTGTAGGTTTGAAGATGGAAGTGCTGAAATAATAGAAACTATATCTTTACCACCCATCTTTTCAAATACTTTTAGAGCTTTCTCTTTTAAAAAGTTTGCAGCTTTAAGATCTTGTTCATGGCTTCCAATTCTTATATTTGCTACAGGGATTCCATACTTATCTTTATATTTTTCATCTACACTTATAAAGGAGTTGTCATTTGGTGTCCAATCTAAAAACAACTCCATATTTAAAGTTCTAGTTTTAGTAAGTCTTTCAAATATACTATTTTGTAATTTCTCACCAATAACTAATTCATCATTTTCATCATATCTTAAAAAGGATGCTCTTCTTATGGGATTTGCGTGTTCAAAAAGTATATCAATAGTTCCACCTTTAAATTTTTCGCTGTAATACCAATCCATAATTGATCTATTTACAAAAAGTCCTGAAGCTAATAAATCTTTTAAAGGTAAATTTGACTCATCAAAGGTAGCACTTACTATTCCACCACTACTTGATAGAAAGTTTTTTCCTACATTTCCACTATTATTTGCAAGGCCTTTGGGAAAGTTTTCATCTTTTGAATTTAATAAAAGTCTTGATGTTTCAACTGCTTGAGCAGCAATTACAAAAAGCTTTGCTTTTATCTCTTTTTTACTTCCATCTTTTGTTAAATAAATAGCCGATTCAATTTTTTTATCTTTTGAAGTATTTAATTTTATTACAAAGGCATTTGGAATTATTTTTACGTTATTTGTTACTAGTGCATCTTTTATTAATGAAGCTCTTGAGCTTCCTTTTGCAGCACTTGAACATGCATATGAACCACAATAATTGGAATAATAACAAGGATTTCTATGCTCTTTTTGCCTTGAGAGTATTGCCCTTGGTGTTTTTATTGTTTTATAATTTAACTCACGACAAGCTTTATCTATTAATTCTACTATTTTATTCTCTTGTAATGGTGCATATGGAAAATCTTTTGTACTTCGTGGCTCCACAAATTCATATTCTTGAACTTCACCTGAAACGCCTACAATTCTTTCAACTTTTTCATAGTATTTTTCCATATCATCATAACTTATAGGCCAATCAACAATATTAGAATTTTGAGCAATTCCATAGGTAGATGCAAGTTTAAAATCATTTGGTTTAAGTCTGTGAAAATATCCACTCATAAAGTTTGAAGAACCTCCAAGAAGATTCCCATTCCAAAAACTCCAAGCTGTTTCATATGTTGGAAACTTTTGCCATGAACCCTCGACAAACTCTTCAATAGTGTGATATTCATCTTTTAAACTTGGAGTGTAAATTGGACGCCTGACAACAGCTATTTCATCTTTTGAAAAATCTTTTTCATTGTAAATATCACCTTTTTCTAGAACGCAAATACTCAAACCATTTCGACTGAGTTCATAAATAATAGGGCCAGCCCCTGCTCCACTTCCAATAACACAGACATCATAAATCATATTTTTTCTCCATAAAGCTTTATTGGCCTTGGATATCCAATATTATGATTAACACTAAGCCATCCTCTTTGATTAGAGTTTCCACCATATAAAGGATCACTAAACATAGCTTCTATTCCATAATATGAAAGTTTTGAAATCCATGATTTAGCATATTGACTCTTTTTTATTATTGAAAAAATAAGTTCTTTTTTTTCTTCTTTATCTAAACTCAAAAATTCTGGAAAACTACTTTGAAAATCTTTTGTTCCATCAATTATTAAAACCTTATCATCATTATCAAAACTTTTATGGGAAATATTTTTAACTAAATAATTTAAAGCTTCAAACTCTTTTGCACTAGGCATTGTATTTGTTTTTGGAAATATAATATTTAAAACTTCATCTAAAATCAATAATGAATCTTTTGAGAATTCCCTCGCAATAACAATATTTGAGTAGAACAATAAAGCAGTAATAGTGGTGAATTTTATAAATTTTCTTCTTTTCATAAAAAAATTATAACTAAAAAAGTGTTTATAAAGTATTTAGATATGATATACTTTTGTATGTTAGTTTCAAATAATACATCATTAAATATACTATTGCCAAATGATAACAAAGCTTTAAAAGAGGTTTTAAAAGAAGCCGATTCAAAAAGCTTAGATCAAATGCTAAAAAATAATTCTACTTCTGTAAAAGATGTTATAAAAGAATTGTTTGATGGCTTAAAAAGTGGAACGAAATCAAATGCAACAATAGAGAATGTCCTAAAGAACTCTACTGTTTTTAAAGAAATGGGAAATGTATCAAGTAATCTTAGTACTTTAATGGATGATATTTCACAGGATGAAAATTTACAAAAATTTAAACCTCAAATAGAAAGCTTCTTAAAAAATATTAAAGATATGGATGCAAGTACTTTAAAAGAACAAATAAGTAAATCAGGTGTTTTTTTAGAATCAAAAATGACTCAAACTCCTAATGCAAAAATTGAAAATATTTTAAATCAAATACAAAATTTAGTAAAAAATGTTGATACCACACAAGCAAAGCAAGTAAATGAATTACTTACAAAAACTTTCCAAAGCTCAAATACCACTGAATTGTCAAGTAATTTAAAAACACTTACCTCTTCTTTACAAAATTTAAGTAATACTTTAAATACATCCCAAACACAAAATTTATCAACACTTACAAATCAATTAAAAGAGTTTATAAGTAATGGTGCTTTACTTGAATCAAAAGTAGAAAATAATACAGCAAATTTAAATCCACAAAATAAAGAAACAATAACTGCTCAAACAAAAGATTTACTAACTCAAATAAAAAATGATTTAATACAAAATCCAAGTTCAATAAATAAAGATACACTAAGTCAAGTACAAAATCTAGTAAAAAACATGGATATGCCAGAAGCAAAACAGATAAATGAAGTTATAGCAAAAATTATTCAAAATCCAAGTAGTAGCGATACTTCAAGTAATTTAAGAACTCTTACTTCATCTTTAGAAAATTTAACTAATTCTTTAAGTACATCTCAAACTCAAAATAAAGAAGCAATAAATGCACAAACAAAAGATTTATTAACTCAAATAAAAAATGAACTAGTTCAAAATCCAAGTATTGCAAGTAAGAATACGCTTACATTGATTGATAACTTATTAAAAATGGATAATTTATTTGTTAAAGGTGAAAATATACAAAATATATTAAATCAAAATAATATAAGTACTTTTTCAAATAATTTCTCATCAAATCTAAGCCCTTTATTAACCAATCTAAAAGAAAGTCTTGAAACCTTAAACCCAAATAGCACTACAGTACAAACTCATATTTCAAAACTAGTTGAAAATGTAGAAAATCTAATAAAAGATTTAGCATATCCAAAAGCTCAATCAAGTAATATTTCAGATGATATGAAGTCTATTTTACTACAAATACAAGATGAAGTTAGTTCTAAAACTGATCCAAAATCACAAGATTTAGCAAGACAAGTGGATAAATTATTAACTCAAATAGATTATCATCAATTAGCCTCAATAACTTCTAACTCAAATAATGTATATTTACCATTTTTTTGGGAAATGCTTGATGAGGGTAATATCTCCATGAAAAAAACTGATGAAGATAAGTTTTATTGTCAAATAAATTTAACCCTAAAAGATTTTGGAAAAGTTGATTTAATGCTTGCAATGTATGATAAAAATAAAATTGATTTAACAATCTATGCTCAAAGAGAACATTTTAAAACAGCTATTAGAGATAATATGCAATCATTAAAAGTTGCTTTAAATAGTGTAGACCTAATTCCTGTGAATATTAAGCTTTTAGATTTAAAAGAAGAACAAGTAGAGAAAAAAGATCCAGCTCAAACTTATATGGAAAACAGCTATTCACAAACAATAAGTTCAAGTATTGATATAAGGGCATAAAATGGAAAAGAATATAACACAAAAAGCAATTGCCTTAAAATATGATATTGAAAAAGACAATGCACCAAAAATCACTGCAAAAGGTAAAGGTGAAACAGCTTCAAATATTATAAAAATTGCAAAAGAGCATGATATACCAATAAAAGAAGATGCAGATTTAATAGAACTTCTATCACAAATTGATATAGATAAAGAGATTCCAGGATCTATGTATAAAGCTGTGGCTGAAATATTTTCTTTTATCTATGATTTATCAAATAATAAAAAAGATATTGATAGTAAACTCAAAGAGAAAACAACAAATTCCCTTATAAATAAGTTTTGATATTCATATAAGACTTTTTATACTATAATCCAAACTTATTCAAAATAAAATATTAGATACATATGACAAGAAACAACCTAGATAATCCATTTTTTTTATTTATAGTATTATTAATTGCAATAACAATAAACACTATTGCATCTATACATTTTTTATTAGTGATGCTTGCTGGAATTTTATTTACAGCATTTTATAGATGTCTTAGAAAAAGATATTTATATTCACTAGCATTTGTAATCATATCATTTTTATTTATCGAAATAAATACAGGATTAAAGCCATTTTCTTTAACTCTTTTATCCTTATTTATCTATATTTTTATTCTTCCAAAAGAAGAAAATTCAATGTCTTATAGTGCAGGAAATAGTTATATTTATATAATATTTTTTTACATAGGACTTATTATTATGTGGGCTATATCATTTGGATTAACTGAGGATATATTTATCGCTTTAGTTATAAATACAATAATAGATCTACTATTTTTAGGAGCCTTTCTTTGAAAATAAGATTAATTATAATTTTTCTTGTAATTTTTACAATTGTTATTACTTTACTTTCAAGAGTATATTTTTTAAGTATAAAATCAAACACATATTATGAAGAATTATCAAAAAATAATTATATAAACAGAGTTAATAAAATACCAATTCGTGGAATCATAGAAGATAGAAATGGTGAAAAACTAGCAATTAATGAAATGGGTTTTACTATTTTAATAAAACCTCATTTAAGCTCATACAAATATAAAGAGCAATTAGAAAATATTATTGATTTAATAGTAAAACATTTTCCAAAATATGAAAAAGAAAAACTATTGAAAGAGTATAAAAAAGCTGATTCTTCTTATAATCATGATTTCATTGAAATAATTGATTATATTCCTTATGATGAATTTTTCTCAAAATATACAATCTTAGCATCTAAGGAAGATATCAAAATTGAATCTTCAACAAAAAGATATTATCCACAAAAAGAAGTAGCTTCTCATATAATTGGATATGTAGGAAAAGCTTCTAAAATTGATATTTTGAATAATGAGTTATCTTCATTTAATGGAATAATTGGTAAAAATGGTTTAGAAAAGTACTATAACACCAAGCTTCAAGGGGAAATGGGTTATAAAGATGTAAAAGTAAATGCTTTAAATAAAGAGATTGAAATTTTAGATGAAAAAGAACCATCAATAGATAATAACATCAAAATCACTTTAGACATAAATCTTCAAAAATATATTCAAGAAATTTTTACTGGAAAAAGTGGAGCTGTTATTGTGATGGATGCAAAAAATGGTGAAATATTATCTGCTGCATCATTTCCTGAGTTTGATAATAATATTTTTGCACGTGGAATTTCAGTAAAAGAATGGAATGATATGAGAAACGATTTTAATCATCCATTTACAAATAAAATAATAAATGGACTTTATCCTCCTGGATCTGTTATAAAAATGGGTGTTGCTTTATCATTTTTAGAAAACAATATAAAAGACAACTTTAATGTAAACTGCTCAGGATCTATTACAATTGGAAATAGAAATTTTAGATGTTGGAAATCAACAGGACATGGAAATGTTGGATTTAGAAAAGCAATTGCTGAAAGTTGTGATGATTTCTTTTATAAGGGGAGTTTAAAAATTGGTATCAATAAAATATCTAGCACCCTTGATAAGTTAGGATTTGGTCAACAAACTGGTGTTGATCAAATTAATGAATTTTTTGGAGTAAATCCAAATAAAGAATGGAAAGAAAAGAAATATAATCAACCTTGGTATGTAGGTGAAACAGTAATTTCATCAATCGGGCAAGGAAATGTATTAGTAACACCTTTACAAATTGCTAGATATACAAGTTATATAGCAACAGGGAAACTTCCTAAACCACACTTTTATAAAGCAACATATGAAGAGCCCAAAGAATTAGATATACCACTTGAGTATTTAGATGTGCTAAGAAAAGGAATGTATGATGTTTCATATGCAGCAAAAGGAACAGCTAGTAAACATATCAATTCTAAAATTACAATTGCTTCAAAAACAGGAACAGCGCAAGTTGTATCTATTCCTCAATCTGAAAAAGTAAGAATGAAAGAGAGTGAGTTACAATATTATCAAAGATCTCATGCATGGATAACAACTTATGCTCCTTTTAAAAATCCACAATATGTTGTAACAGTTATAGAAGAACATGGTGGACATGGTGGAGAAGCAGCAGGAGATATTGCTAGTAAAATCTATGACAGATTATATGAATTAGGTTATATTACAAGTGAAGAGTAAGCCTAGTTCTTGATTATATCGTTTTAAACATTTTTTGGATAACATTGAACTCATTTTTTAGATAGGATTTTTTTTGAAAATTATAGTTACCTTATTACTTTTATCTATTTTTGCATTTGCAGAAGATACAGCACCAATAGTAAACTTGTCTGTTTCTGGAATTAACGAACCTGCACAATTTGTAAAAACTATAAATATAGCTATAATTTTAACATTAATGGCATTAGCACCTACGCTAATACTAATGGTTACTTCATTTACAAGAATTATAATAGTATTCTCACTTCTAAGACAAGCAATGGGATTACAACAAACTCCTCCTACTCAAATAGTAATATCTTTATCATTAATCTTAACAATCTTTATCATGGAACCTTATGGAAAGAAATCATGGGAAGATGGTATTAAACCATATATGGATGAAAAAATTGGTTATGAAGTTGCCTTTGAAAGAGGTATAAAACCTTTTAAAGAATTTATGATAAAAAATACAAGAGAAGATGATTTAGCACTTTTTTATAGAATAAAAAAAGAACCTAATCCTAAAAATATAGACGCTGTTCCATTAACTCTTTTAATGCCAGCATTTATAGTAAGTGAACTAAGAACTGCTTTTGAAATAGGATTTTTAATCTTTTTACCATTTTTAGTTATAGATATAATTGTGGCTTCAATTTTAATGAGTCTAGGGATGATGATGCTTCCACCTGTTATGATATCCCTACCCATAAAAATTATCTTTTTTATAGTAATTGATGGCTGGCAATTAATAATTGGTAATCTGGCCCAAAGCTTTAAATAAGCCTATATTATAATATATATAACAGATTTATATATAACTTATATTTATAATTATATAAACACTTTTCCATATGCATTTCTTATTTTTTAATGTATAATATCGCCTATATAGTGAACATAGGATGAAAAATGCATAAAATTTATTTATCATTATTACTAGTCTCTTTTGCATATGCACAAAGTGTTAGTTTTGATAAAATATTAGAAACAACTATAAAAAATAGTAAAGATTTACAAAAACAAAAACTAAATATAGAGTCTTCAAAACTGGATATAGAAAATATTGATGCTGTTTCTTATGGAAAATTCTCTCTTAGTGAAGAGATAAGCAGAACAAATCATTCAGGTTATGTTTTTAATTCAAAACTATCTTCAAGGGAAGCCACTTTCAATGATTTTGGATTTACTCCATCAGCTATGGCACAAGCTATGGCTGGACAAAATGTTATTCCTGATAATTTAAACTATCCAAGTGCAAGAAACAACTTCAACACAAAATTAACATACGATATTCCACTTTTTACAGGATTTAAATTATCAAATCAAAAGGATATTTTAAAACTTCAAGAACAAGCAAATAGCATAAAATATAATCTTGATAAAAAAGAGCTAGAGTTTGAGGTTTTAAAAGCTTACAATAGTGCTGTTGTTGCAAAAGATTTTGTCAAAGCCTTAGAAAAAGCAAAAGAGTCTGTTTTATTTATGAAAAATGGAGCAATTGCTTTTCATAAAGAGGGACTTGTAACAAAAATAGATGTAAATGAAGCAAAAGTTTATGAATCAAATATAAATTCTCAACTACTTGAAGCTAAAAATAACTTTCAACTAGCTCTTGCATATCTAGGTTTTTTAAGTTCTTATGATTCAATCACTGATGTTGAAAATCTTGAAAATATCTATTTTAAATTTCCAAATGAAAAAGAGCTTTATGAGCAAGCTTTAAAAAATAGAGATGAAATAAAAATGCAAAACATTCAAGTAGATGCTAGTAAAAAAAATATTGATATTGCAAAAGCAGCTTATTATCCTACTGTTTTTTCAAGATTAGAGTATGGATTTAATGATGATACTTTAACTCTATCACAAGATAAAGACTATTATATGGCTATGGTTGGTATAACAATAACTCTATTTGATAATACAAGAAATATTGAAAAACAAAAAAGTAAAATAGAGTATGCAAAAGCCACATTAAATCAAGAAAAATTAAAAGATGCAATAAAACTAGAGCTTAAAAAAGCAGTTTTAAACCTAGAAACAAAAGAGAAAATTTTACTTGAAAAAATGCAAGCTAAAAATCTAGCAAATGATATTTTAGAGCAAGCAAAATTACAATATAAAAACCAACTAATTTCAATGACAACCCTACTTCAACAAGAAGCAAACTTTAGAAAAAATGAAGCTTTATTAATAGAAGCTAGATATGAAAAATCTCTTGCTTTAGCTTCACTAAATCTTGTTTTAGGAAAAAATATTAAAGAGGAAAAAAACTAATGATAAAAATATTACTAACAACTATTTTTTGTGTAAATTTATTTGCAAATCAACTAGAACTATCAGGAACAGTGATTTCTGATAATGAAAAGATTATTACAAGTAGAAATATGGGATATATCAAAGATGTTTATGTAAATGAAGGCTCTCAGGTAAAAAAAGGTGATATTTTATATGAAATAGATTCTTCTAGTATTGATTCAAATAAAAAAGAAGTTCTTTTAAATCTAGAGATTTTAAAAAATCAAGAAAAAAATATTCAATTAAACTACAACAGATATAAAAGATTACAAGAGCAGGATTTAGTATCTAAATATGATTTAGAGCAACTAGAATTAAATCTATTAAATACAAAAAATATGATTTTAATCACAAATGCAAAATTAAAAGAAGTTGATACTCAATATGATTATCTAAAAATAAAAGCCCCTAATGATGGTTTAATTATCAAAAAATCAATAAAAGCAGGTGAAATGGCGATGCCTTCTATACCTGCATTTATATTAACTGATTTATCAAATCTTTTAATAAAAACAGATATTTCAGAAACAAATCTAAATAGTATAAAAATAGGTCAAAGTGTTGATATAGAAATAGCTTCTCAAAACTTTAAAACAAAAGGGGTAATTGAAGCTATTATTCCAAATACAAATGCAATGACTCACTCATTTATATTAAAAATCTCTTTTAATAAAGAAAACTTTAATATCTATCCTGGAATGTATTCAAAAATTTTAATTGATTTAGCAAATGCTAATTAGGAATTTTAGATGAATAATAAAATAGATAAAAATCTAAATATTGCAGGAAAACTATCCTTAGCTTTTATAAATCATCCTTTGACTTTTATCTTTGGATTTTTTATTCTAGCCTTAGGTTATATTTCACTAATTGTAATGCCAAGAGAAGAGAACCCTCAAATAAAAGTAAGTGGTGGTGTAGTAATTGTAGCACTTCCTGGTGCAAATCCAAGTGAAATACAAAAAGTTATAATTGAGCCTTTAGAGAAAAAAATCAGAGAAATAAAAGGTGTTGAAAACATCTATTCATTTGCAAAAGATTCAGTTGGAATCGTGCAAGTTCAATATTTTATAGGTGAAAACAAAGAAGAATCAAATCTAAAACTTTATGACCAAGTTATGAGAAATATGGATTTAATGCCACAAGGTGCAATGCAACCAATTATTAAAACAATGGATATAGATACAGATATTCCAATTGCTACTATTGCTTTTTATGCCAATAAAATAGATGGCAAAGATGCTATTTTACAAACCGATTTATATAATGAAGTAAGCAAAATATCAAAAGAGATAAATAAAATAAAAGATGTAGCTTTAGTTGATTTAAAAGGTGAAAAAAAAGAGCAGTTTAATGTACAAGTTGATGCAAATAAACTAGCAGCTTACAATCTTTCATTAGCTCAAGTTATGAAGCAAATACAATCTCTTTCGTACAAAACACCAAATATTACAACAAATACACAAAGTTCATCAGTAGTAGTTTTTGGAATAAAACAAGCAATAGAAAATATAAATGACCTAGAAAATCTAATAATCTCTTATAATTTCCAAATACCTATTTATCTAAAAGATATAGCAAAGGTAGAAAAATCTTTTGATATTCAAAATAAAAAAGAGGCTCTAATTTATATCAAAGATGAAAAAGGAGATTTTGAGCAATCAGAACAAATCACCCTAACAGCATCAAAACTAAAAGGGACTAACTCTGTAAGTATAAATGAAAATATCTTTGCATATATGGACTCTATAAAAGATGAATTATTAGCAAAAAATATCAAATATATTATCACAAGAGATGATGGTTATACTGCAAATAATGCTGTAAATGATTTAGTTGCAAATCTTTTGATTTCTATTGTTATTATTGCTATTTTACTTATTTTTACACTTGGATTTAAAGAAGCGATGATTGTATCTGTGATGGTTCCTATGATTTTATCACTTACTCTTTTTATAGGTTTTATTTTTGGAGAAACAATAAATAGAATTACGCTATTTGCACTAATAGTATCTTTAGGAATGTTAGTAGATGCAGCTATTATTGTAATTGAAAATATTCATAGACACAAAAGTGAATCACCAAATATTGATATTACAAATATTTCAATAAATGCAACGAATGAAATAGGAAATGCCACCAATATTGCAACAATTGCAATTATAATGACTTTTATTCCTATGTTTTTCGTAGGTGGAATGATGGGACAGTTTATGCACCCTCTTCCTGTTTTTGTACCTATTTCCTTAGCTATGTCATTATTTGTTGCATATGCTTTTACGCCATATTTAGTTAAAAAAGTTTTATAGGATTTTATATGAGATTAGAAAAATTTATTTACAACATTTTACAAAGTCCTTTTAAATCTTTTTTGGTTTATTTAATCACTTTAATTTTATTTATTTTAAGTATTGCAACATTTCCAACACAAATAACAAAAGCAAAAATGCTTCCAAGCAAGGATTCAGATACTTTTTCTATTTATATTGATTTAAAAGATGGTTCTAGCATAAATCAAACAAAAGAAGTTGTCCAATGTATTACTAAAAATCTTCAAAAAGATGAAAATATTACAAATATTTCAGCATTTTTAGGAGAAGGTCAACCCCTTGATTTTGCAGCCTTAGTAAAACAAAGTGCTCTAAAAGATAAAGAATCACAAGCTGAAATAATGGTAAATATAAAAAAACTAGAAGATAGAGAAATCACAAGTTATAATTTAGTAAGCCAATTAAGAGCTGATGTACAAAAAAATTGTTCTTTATATGAAGCAAATATAAAATTTATAGAGCTACCCGCTGGCCCTCCTGTTTTGGCTTCAATAGTTAGTGAAATATATGGTGGAAATAGTTTTGAAAGTAGAAGAAATTTTGCAATTAAAATTGCACAAATTCTAAAAAATCAAGCAACTTTAGTTGATATTGATATTTTAGCTGATAAAGATTTTATGATGTACGAGCTTGAACTTGATAATTCAAAAGCAATTATAAGTAATGTTGATTTAGAGCAAATTAAAAATATTCTTTATTTAGCTTTTGAAGGAATGAAAGTATCTGTTATAAATAAAGCAAATGCACAAAATCAAATCCCAATTTTTTTAAGACTTGATGATTCAAGATTGTTAAATACTTCAAAAGTAGATGATTTAAAAGCAAAACTTCAAACTCTAAAAATTATAAATGCCCAAGGGAACACAGTTGGTATTTCTGAATTTGTAAAAATCAAAGAAGTTATTAAAGAGCCAACAATTACTTCAAAGAATTTAAATCTAATGATAAACGTAATAGCTGAAACTTCTAAAGATAGTCAAATATATCCTCTTTTAGATGCTAGAAATGAAATGATAGATAGTTTAAGTTCTGATTATGATCTTATAAAAACAAATATGCTAAACCTATCATTTATAGATAAAAAAACAAATGAAAGATTTGATTTGGTTTTTGATGGGGAATTAAAAGTTACAATTGATACATTTATAGATTTAGGAGGAGCGTTTATAATTGCTCTTGTTTTAATTTTCTTTTTAATGGTTATGTATTATAAAAGTTTTGCAATTTCAGGGGGAATTGTATTATCAAGTTTTATATCAATAATTGGAGTTATTTTTGCTCATATAATTATGGATTTGATAACTGTTGATATTTTCTATTTAACAGCTACTTCACTTATAGGATTTATAGGACTTATTGGAATAAACTCAAGAAATTCGACTTTAATTATAGATTTCTCAAAACAACTTGTAATTGAAAAAGGTTTGAGTATAAACGAAGCCATTGCAAAAGCCACAGCAACACGTTCTAAGCCAATAATTCTAACAGTTCTTACAATGGTATTTGCAAGTGCTTTAATAGCAAACGATGCTGTATTTGGAGGGCTTGGTGTGGCACTTATTGGTGGAACTTTAATCTCTTATGTTGTTTCTATGTTTTTTGTACCAGTTATTATAAAAAATCAGTTAAAAAAGATTTTATAATCTTTTTTAATTAAATAACATTTCAAAAACTAACATAAAGTTACCCAAACTCCAACATCTAAACTTGAAGTTGCAGTTCCTGAAAAAGAACCTGCAATTGGTGAGATGTTATTAGGAAGTCTAGACACTGCAACTGCGATATGATCTTTTCCTACAATATTACCAATAGTAGGATCAAAACCAATCCATCCAGCCCCTGGAACATAAACTTCAGCCCAAGCATGAGTCGAACCTACTTGTTCACTCATTAAAGGAGCATATAAATAACCACTTACAAATCTAGTTGCAAGCCCTAGACATTTCACTGCTTCCATAAATAAATAAGCAAAATCACGACAAGAACCTGTACCTAATGATAAAGTTTCACTTGCACTTTGAACGCCTACTTCTTCTCTAATTTTATATACAAAATTTTTATAAATATAAGTAGTTAATCTTTGAAGTAAGGTATAGGTTTGAATTTCTTCATTTATTTTATATATATTGAAAATCCAGTTATTTAATAGTTTCCTTGTTTGTTCATCTGGAAGTATTCTATATGCAGATAAAATTAAGTTATCATCCGCTTCATAGGTAAATGGATAATTAATTGCATATGAAGAAACTAAAAAATCCAAAGGTGATTCATTATATTGTTGAATTATTAATTCACTTTCTATTAATAATTGTTGCGTTGATTCAGTAAAACTGGCAATTCCTACAGAATTATCTTCAACATCTCTATGCCATAAAACTTTTGCTTTAGGAGTAATATTTAAAACAAAATTCTCGATTCTAAGTTCATGATTTTCTCTTGGTCTTAAAAGTAAATTATGAGCTCCTAAATCAACACTATTTGAATAGTTATAATACGTTCTATGTATAATTTTAAAGCGTTGCATAATTTATCCTAATTTTTAATTTGTTTACTCTTTTATCTTTTTTACTTTAACTTTTTGAGAACTAGGGAAAAGTGTAGCTCCATATTGATTATAAACAGCAACATCTGCTGCATCTCTACCGTATGCAATTACTACATAGCCTTCTTTATTTGCTTCTTGTGTTGCATCAAATCGATACCAGCCATCACCAATATAAACTTCAAACCAAGCATGTAAATCCATAGGTTCTAAATTATACAAATATCCCACAACAATACGAGAAGGAATACTTATACTCCTACATAAAGCAATTCCCAAATGAGCCAAATCTCTACATACACCATATTTTCTATTATTAACTTCAATAGCACTTACTTGTGTATCACTGTTATTATTCTCAAAACTAATATTATTTCGTATCCAATTAGTAATTGCATTTACTTGCTCATATCCTAAAGGTAAACCTTGTGTAATTTCTGTAGCCATTTGATTAAAACAATCAGACTCGCAATATCTACTAGGAAGCAAATATAAAAGTACATTTTCAGGCAAAGATTGAACTTCTATAAATTCTTTTCCATATGCATTGTTGAAATTTTCATTTGTTTTAATTTTACTATTACTTTTAATTTTTAATTTTCCAGGAGGAGCAATAAATCTTTGATAAAAATTACCATAAATATCTTGAAATTGAGTTACTTTAATATTTGGTTTAATAATAAATTCTTCAAAAGTAATATGCTGAATTAAGTCACCTCGAGGTCTTAACATAAATAAAAAAGGTGTAGGTTCAGAAATGTCAAATTTGAAAGTACAGCTAGTGGACAACCACATAAATCAATCCTTTTAGATAATATTTAAGTACATTGTACACTAAAAAAAGTAGTTTTAAAATATAAAAGCTATATAAAAAATGATGAATTATAAGTCAATTACCATTGCAATTTCATCACAAATAGGAAAATGCTTACATCTTATGCAATCAGCCCAGATTTTATGCTCAGGGATTTCTTCTTTTGATATAACTCTAAATCCACAAGACTCAAAAAAGCCTTGCTCATAAGTTAAAGATAAAAGTTGTTCAATTCCATATTCTTTTGCTTCTTTAATACATGATTCAACTAATTGTTTTCCAAGCTTTAAACCTCTAAAATCTTTTCCAACAACTAAGCTTCGTACTTCTGCAAGTCTTGGAGAATGAATATGAGTTGCTGTAAACCCAGCCATTTTTCCATCAACTTCAACAACTGTATAAGATCGAATAGTTGTGGCCATTTCATCAGCAGTTCTTAAAAGGATTTTTCCTTTATCAACTTCTTCTCTTACAATATCTTGCATTTTTGTAATATCTGCCACTGTTGGCTTATAAAATCTAATGTCCAAATAAATATCCTGTAATTTTATTTTGTAAATCTATCATACCCTTTTTTTTCAAATTTGATATAAAAATTCCTTCAGGGTATTCTCTTTTTAATTTTGCTAAATCGTTCATTTTTAATTTATCAATTTTTGTAAAAGCTTGAACAATAATCTGATCGCCTCTTTTTATTGTTTTTAAAAACTCGTCAACATTTTTATCAATATCAAGTAACGGATGTCGTGAATCAATTAAATGAACAAAAATTTGTAAATTTGGTCTTTGTTCTAAATAAGCAGTTAAATTTCTATTCCATTCCGCTTTTAGACTTTTTGCTACTTTAGCATATCCAAAACCTGGTAAATCCACAAATCTTGCAAATAAATAAGGTAACTCTTCATTACCTGTTTTGAATTTAATTTCAAAATAGTTTATAAGTTGAGTTTTTCCAGGAGTTGAAGATGATTTTGCTAAACCTTTTCTATTTGTTAAGGTATTTAAAAGTGAAGACTTTCCAACATTTGATCTTCCTAAAAAAGCAACTTCGGCTCTATCAGGACTTGGAGAATCTGCTATTCCTTGTGCTGATTGTAAAAAATTTGCTTCAGTTATTTTCATTTCTTAGTTCCTTTATCTTCACCACGTTCAACATTAATCATAAATCTAACAGGTTTGTTTTCACTACCTTTGACTCTTGCCTCACCACTTAATTGATTTACAAAAATTGTATCTCCGTAAACTTTTCTATCATCATTTTTTTCTTGTAAAAATCCATTACCAATAATAGTATATTCTTCTTTTTGTGGTGAATATATAATCTTATCACCATTACCAATATAGTGTTTGTCTTTTGTCACTATTTCAAAGTCAGCTTTTCCTGTTGCTTCATATTTTAAAGGAACTTTTGCATTGTTTTTATCTGTTGTAAAAAATACATCAACGCGATCTGCATTTAACTTATCTTGTCCCATTTTAATTTTTACATTTCCTGTAAAAATAGAGACTCCTTTTTTATCATCTGCTTGAAAGTCTTGTGAATCAATTATCAATGTTTCAGTTTGAGCTAGCAACAATGTAGAACAAAGTAAAGTTCCAATTAAATATTTCATTTTTTTCCTTTTTGCGTTTTAGTCATATCTATTTCAAAATGTGTATTCTTAGCTGTTATAAAATTATTATTAATATCTAAAAACACTGAATTACCATTTAAAATATGTTTTTGATAAACGCTTTTAAAAGGTTTTGAATTTTGTGCTATTTTTTTAATATCATCATAAATTAATTCATCTGTATTTAATTTTATGAAATCATCTCTTCTATAATCTACATTGTTTGTCAATGTATAAATATCTGCTTTTTTTACAATTAAATCTGCTTTTAGTTTTTCACTATCAAAATTTTTACTTAAATCATTATTTTTTAGAATGATATCTGCATTAAACATTTCATCTCTATCTTGATACTTTACAGCATGTGTTGCAACAACTACCCTATTTACATTTTTTTCATTTAATGTATACATAGTTGGATTTTCAAATATAACTAATGGTAAATCTTTTTCTAAAGCATTCTTTTTTAAATTTTCAACAGGAAAAAAGTAAGCACCCAATGCTAGTAATAAAAGAATTGAGGTGAAAATTCTCATATCCATGCGTTTAAAAAGTCCTCTTCTAAATTTTCTTCTTTGAAAATGTATTCAAGCATTTCTCGAACAGCACCTTCTCCACCTTTGTTTTGACAAACGACATTTACAAAGTCTTTTAAATAATGGCTTCCATTTGCAGGAGTAAATGAAAGACCAACTTTTTTTAACATATTGTAATCATTTAAATCATCACCAATTGCAGCAACTTGACTCCAAGATAAACCCTCTTTTTTCAGAATTTCTTCTAAAACTTCTTGTTTATTTTTTATTCCTTGGTGTAAATGAGTTATATTTAATTCTTTTGCTCTTTTTTCAACAATTGAAGAATTTCTTCCTGTAATTATAGCTGCTTTTTTACTAAATGCTTTAGTCCAAACAGCAATTGCTAAACCATCAGCTACATCAAAAGACTTAGTTTCTTCTCCACTAGAAGAGTATGTGATTTTTCCATCAGTTAAAGTACCATCTACATCTAAAACAATTAATTCAATCATAAAATACCTTTAGTACTTGGAATTCCTAATCTTTCATTTTTAACTAATGCTCTTCTAAGAGCAACAGCAAATGCTTTAAAACTAGCTTCTAAAATATGATGTTTATTTCTTCCTCTATCTTGTATAATATGTACAGTTAATCCAGCATTTCCAGCAAGTGCATGAAAAAACTCTTCAGCTAATTCAACATCAAAGTCACCTACTTTTCCACTTACATTTACTTCATAAACTAAATATGGTCTATTTGATAAATCTAAGGCACAAGTAGTTGCTGCTTCGTCCATAACAACAGTTGCATTTCCATATCTTTCAACTGCTTGAATTGGGAATATAGCTTTTTTTAAAGATTGTCCTAAAACAATTCCACAATCTTCTACAGTATGATGAGCATCGATGTGTAAATCACCAGCACAAGATAATTCTATATCAATACCACTGTGTTTAGACAAAGCTTCAAGCATATGATCAAAAAATCCTACACCTGTATTAATAACTGATTTTCCACAACCATTAATATCAATTTTACACTTAATATCTGTTTCTTTTGTTTTTCTATTAACTTCAATCATATTTTTATCCTAATCATTACTTATAACTGCATTATCTAAACCATTTGCATTTTTAAACTCTTGTGCATTTTCATAAGAACTAAAACCTCTTACAAATACTTTGTTTAAAGTTTTTCCATTTACAAATACTTTTTGTACTTCTACTTTATTTTTTCTAAATTTCTTTTGATAATCGCTTTTAACTTTTATTGCACCTGATTCAAGACTAAATGCTCCAACTTGAAGATTATAGTTTCCTGATGAAAAAGATGCACTAGAAGATGTATTACTTGGTCTTGTAATTTTAGCGCTTGAAGTTGTACTTATATCACTTCGTGAAGCACTAACAGGAACAGAAGTAGTTTTAATATTATCTTCTTTTATTTCTAAAGGTTCTAATGTATCAATACCTGGTTCTATTTCTTTTCCAATATTATTACTTGCCACTTGAGTACTTGGAATTTCTATAGTAGGTGCATTTCTATTATCAATTTCCCCATTATACCCTAAAACTGAAACTTTTACTTTCGCCGTTCCTCGTCTTACCATATCAATTTCATGAGCTGCTTTATTTGATAAATCAATTATTCTGCCTTTTACAAAAGGTCCTCTATCATTGATTCGAACAATTATTGTTTTACCATTTTCTAAATTCTCTACTTTTACAACTGTATTCATAGGTAATGTTTTATGAGCAGCTGTCATATCATACATGTCATAAATTTCTCCATTTGAAGTCTTCTTAGAGTGGAAATCTGGACCATACCAAGAAGCAATACCATCAAAATCATCACCAATTTTTGCAACAAAAGGATAATAAGTAATACCAAATACACTATAAGGTCTCATAGTGTATTTATGCATTTCTTTTGAATTATTAATTTTTGAGTTTTTAGTATCTTTATAAAAACTATAATCTACATCACCACTTTTTTGAGAACATCCTGTAAAGAATAATAGACTCAATAATAAACTTAATAATATACTATTTTTAAAATTTCTATTTATAAATCTCAATTTTATCTCCTATATTTACTAAATTTGATTTCTTGTTATTATCAGATTTAAGTTTTTTTACACTTATTTTATAAGCTTTTGCAATTGATTCAAAAGAATCTCCTTTTTTTACTATGTAAACCAAGGCTTTCTTTTTTGTATCTTTTACAATCTTTTTTTCATCTTTATTTTTTTTAGTATTAACATTCTTATCTTTTTTAACTTCTTTAACTTTTTTATCAATAACTGGCTTTATATTAGCAATATTTTTATTATAGATTTCTAATTTACTCTTTGGAATATAAATATTATAATTCCTAGAATCTTTTGGTAAAACTTGTTTTCGTATATGTTTATTTATATTTAAAAACTCACTTGAATTCATATTTATAGCACTTGCAATTGATTTTAGCTGTATATTTTTTGGTGCTTTTACTTTTTCTAATCTATAAGGTGCTCTATTTATATTTTCAAATAAATCTCTACTTGAAAGCATTGAAAAAACAGCAACTTTTTTTAGATAAGATAAACTTGACTCAGGTAGATAATCTCTTTCTTTATTATGTTTAATTAAATATTCTAAACTAAAAGGAACTTCTAAACTTTGTAACTCACCATAAACGCCATAAACTTTTGAAACTCCATTTTTAGTTCTTCTATAATCATCAAGTACCCTTTGATAACTTTTCAAAATCTGAGTACTTCTATTTGGATTATTTTCAATATACATATCTAAAGAAGCTCTTGTAAGTCCTTCAATAACTCTACCCTCACCGCAGTTATAAGCTAAAATAGATAAATACCATTTATCAAATTTATTATAATATCTTTTCAAATAAGAACTAGCTGCATCAGTTGATTTAATTAAATCCAATCTTTCATCAATAAATTCATCATTTCTTAATTTTAAATGTTTCCCAGTAGCTGGCATGATTTGCCAAAGGCCTGCTGGAGAGTTCTTCCCTCTAACATGATTTACAAAACTAGTTTCAATCATGGGAATAAAGAATATAGCTTCTGGAAGATTTTCATTATCAATTTCAGTTCTTACAACTTGTGCATTTAATGAAGATTTTTTTAAAATATTCCGATAATAACTAATTTTACTTTTAGAAGAATACTCGTTGAATATATCAACTAGCTCACTATCTGAGATAAATGAAGATTCAAGTCCTAAGTTTTTTAAAACTTTTAAGTCCTCATTTGTACCAATGCTTGCCCAAAGAGTATTTATTAAAAAAAATATTAATATTATGATTTTATTCAAAAAATCCTCACTTATTTGATATAAGTCAGATTATATCTAAGAAAGACTAGAAAACTCTTTAAATAATTTTTTAGCATTATTTGTTGTTAGATCCTCTATATCTTCTTGGGATAATTCAAGTAATTCAGCCATTTTCTGGGCTACAAAAGTAGTGTAATAAGGTTCATTTCTTTCACCTCGATGGGGATGGGGAGTAAGATATGGAGCATCCGTTTCAATTAATAACTTATCTTTTGGTATTTTTGGTAAAACTTCAACTAGTTTTTTTGCATTTTTAAAAGTTAAAACCCCACCTATTCCAAAATAAAAATTATGCTCAGATAAAGGGAGTAAATGTTCACTTGCATTATAACAATGCAATACTCCACCAACTTCTTTAGCATTATAATCTATCAAAATTTGTCTTGAATCATTTGAAGCTTCTCTAATATGAATTATTAAAGGTTTTTTTACTTTTTTTGCAAATTCAATTTGAGATATAAAAACTTCTTTTTGTTTTTCCACATTTGCTATTTTTTCATCTTCATCTTCAGGAAGTCTAAAATAATCTAAACCACATTCACCTATTGCAATACATTTTGGATGATTTACATATTTTTCCATCATCTCTTCATTGTACATATCTATATCGTAAGGATGAATTCCTACAGCAAAATATACTTCTTCATATTTTTCTGCAAGTTTAATGGCTTGTGGTAAATCATTAAAATCAGCGCCAGGGATTAAAAAACCTTTAATCCCATGATTTAATGCATTTTGAATAACAGCATCAATATCTTCGTAATATTTCTTATTGTCTAAGTGACAGTGAGTATCTATAATTATGATAAAAGCCTTTTATTTACTAAGTTAATAATATTATTAATTTGTGAAATTTCAGACATTCTAATCCAAGCATCAATCCCAAAATTTTTAAAAGCATCATAATCACTTTCATCTTCAATAATAGCTATTGAGACAAATTTATCTTTAGTGATTGCAGTCTTATTTTCTTCAAATTCAAATATTGAATCAATATTAATAATAACTACATCTGCTTCTAAACTTGTACCTGAATGAAAATGTTCAACATTAAATTCAGGATTAAATAAAGATTCATCTACTTCACAAAATGTTATTATATTCATAATACTATCTCCTTGTTTTTATTAAAATATTCTATCTAAAAAATTATTAATTTATAACTTACAAGATATATCTTGCTGTATCAACATTATCAACAATATCGTCAAGTTTTTCAGATACTAGCTCTTTTGTTACAATAACTTTTTGACCTCTTTTCTCATCTGCTTCAAATGAGATATCTTCAATCACTTTTTCAATAACAGTATGAAGTCTTCTAGCACCTATATCTTCTGTTATTTCATTTGCAGTAACTGAATATTTTGCAAATGCTCTAATAGCTTCATCATCAAATTCTAATTCCACTTCTTCTACTTCTAAAAGAGCTTTGTATTGTCTTAATAAAGAGTTTTTAGTACTAGTTAAAATTTTATATAATGATTCTTCATCTAAAGCTTCTAATTCTACTCTTAGAGGAAATCTTCCTTGCAGTTCTGGAATTAAATCACTTGGTTTTGATACATGAAATGCACCAGCAGCGATAAACAATATATGATCAGTTTTAATTTGACCAAATTTTGTTTGAACATTAGATCCTTCAACTATTGGAAGTAAATCTCTTTGTACTCCTTCTTTAGATGGATCTTGACCATTATTTTTCTTTCCTGATGCAATTTTATCAATTTCATCTAAAAATATAATTCCACCATTTTCAGCTCTTTTAATTGCTTCAATTTTTATAGCTTCAAGATCTAGTAAACTTTCACTTGCAAAACCTCTTAATAAAATTTTAGCGTCCTTAATAGATACTTCTTTTTTGATTTTTTCTTTATTAAGTCCACCTAACATTTTATTTAAGCTTTCTTGCATAGAACTCATATCAAAAGGCATTGAAGAATCTAAAATTTCAACGTGGGCTTTTTTAGGAACTTCAATTTCTATTCTTTTATCATCTAAAGTTCCGTCTAAAAGTTTCTTTTCCATTACATTATATGTTTTAATAAATGATTCCTTTGCACTATCACTAGCAGTATTTGGTAATGGTGGAACTAAAATTTCAATAATTTTTTTATTTACTTCATCATCAATTTTATCTTTTATTTTTTCTTCAAATTCACGAGTTACCAAATTTATACTTTCATATACTAAATCTCTAACCATAGATTCAACATCACGACCTACAAATCCAACTTCAGTATATTTACTAGCTTCAACTTTTATAAAAGGTAAACCCATCATTTTAGCTAATCGTCTTGCAATTTCTGTTTTACCAACTCCTGTACTACCTATCATTAAAATATTTTTAGGCATTATCTCTTCTTGAAGTTTTGGCTCTACTTTCATTCTTCTATATCTATTTCTAAGTGCTAATGCAATAGTCTTTTTTGCATTTGCTTGACCAATAATATAATCATCTAAGTATGCAACGATTTGTTTTGGTGTCATATCCATACTTTTAGTCCTCTAATTTTAATATTTTAATATTTTGATTTGTATATATACAAAGTTCTCCTGCAATCATTAAAGACTCTCTAACAACAGCCTCTTCATCTAAAGTAGAATGTTTTGCAAGCGCACGTGCAGCTGAAATAGCAAAATTTCCACCACTTCCAATAGAAGCGATTGCTCCATCTTCAGGTTCTACAACATCACCATTTCCACTTAATATAAAAATTTTTTCTTTATTTAAAACTATCATCATAGCTTCGAGTCTTCTTAAAAGTTTGTCTTTTCTCCATTCTTTGGAAAAAGCAATTACAGATTTTAATAAATCTCCTTTACAAGCTTCTAAATGACCTTCGAACATATCAAAAAGATTAAATGCATCTGCTGTACTTCCTGCAAATCCAGCTAATATCTGATCTTTATAAAGAGTTCTTATTTTTGTTGCATTTCCTTTTAAAACAGTATTTCCAAAAGTAACTTGACCGTCACCTCCAATTACTGCTTTATTTGCACCTTTATAAGCAAGTATCGTTGTAGCATCAAACATCTAATTATTCTCCAATTATATCAACTTTTAAACTTGCATGAATTGCATGACCTAATTTACAATCAACTTCATAAATTCCAACAGATTTGATTTTTTTATCTAATGAAATATTTTTTTTATCAAGCATAATTGAAAATTGATCTTCTAATGATTCTGCAATCTCTTTATTAGTAACTGACCCAATTAAATGACCATTTGCTCCAACTTTATGTTTGATTGTTAATTTTGTTGCATTTAACTTTTCTGCTAACTCTTTTGCTGTTGCTATTTCTTTTGCTTCATTTTCAGCTGCTCTTTTTTGTTCAGACTTCCATCTATTTAATACTTCAGTTGTTGCGTGTAATGCTAAGCCTTTACCTATTAAGAAGTTTTTACCATAACCATCTGCTACTTCTTTAATCTCACCAGCTTTTCCTAAACTTTTTACATCTTTTGTTAATAATACTTTCACAATAACTCCATTAATTTTAATTATTTTATTTTACTATATTTTATTTAAACCATTATAAATATAAACACTATAATGTTTTTTGTTCATTTTTTAGATTTGCTTTTATTTTTCTTTTTTTAACATAGTTATTCAATCCTATATGATTGTTATATCCAAGAAGTTTTGATATCTTTCTAACTGATAAACCAACAGTTAAAAGTTCTTCTATTTTATCTCTTTGTAAATCAAATTTTGATTTTTGTATTGTACCTTTTGGTTTTCCTAAGGCTATACCATTTAATTTTTTAGCTGTTAATGCTTCTTTTGTTCTTAAGCTCATTAACTCTTTTTCTAAACCAATAGTCATTGAAATAACACCTAAAATCATTTGGCTTAGCATATCTTTATCGTCTATTAAATCTAAATTTTGTTCAACAATGATTATTCTAATTTTATTTGATAACAAAAATTTAACTATTTCTAAAATAGTTTCAATTGTTCTTCCAAAAACATTTAGATTTGAAACAATAATAGTTGAATTCATTTCACAGTTTTTCAATAATTCTAATATATTTTTTTCTTCCCGAGGGGTATTTATAACAATCTCTATATTTTTATAAACTTCGATATTTTTCTTATTGATATATTTTTCAACAGAATCTTTTTGCTCTTGGGTATATTTTAAATTATTTTCATTTTTTCTAATATACGTAAAAATTTTTGACATATAAAATCCTTTTACATAAAGTATATTAAATAATATTTTATTCTACAAAATGTTAAAATATAATATATATTATTTATACAATATGTTATCATTTACTCAATTAAATTAAGCTTATAATTAGGGCTTTTTCCTATATGTAACTAGGTGGATTGAATTAAAAGTTTTTTTTTGCTATTATCATTTTTAATATATTAAAATTAAAGGTTTTTCTTGAGAATAACTGTTGCAATTTCAGGAGCTAGTGGCTCTAATCTTGGTGTTAATTTTGTGAAACAAATACCAAAAGATATTGAAGTGTTTGTTATCTTTTCTAAAAGTGCAAAAACTGCATTAAAGCTTGAAAATGGCATATCTGCAAATAAACTATTTGAAGATTGTGAAAACATAACAGTTTTTAAAGATTCAAATATTGGTGCAAGTATTGCATCTGGCTCTTTTAAAGTGGACAAAATGATAATTTTGCCATGCTCTATGAATACCTTAGCAAAATGTGCTGTTGGAATTTCAGATTCACTTATAACAAGGGCTTTTACAGTTATGTTAAAAGAAAAAAGAGATATAGTTCTTGCACCTAGAGAAATGCCTTTAAATAGTATTGTTTTAGAAAATATGCTTAAATTGTCAAACTTAGGAGTAATAATAGCACCTCCAATTCTGGGTTATTATAGTGCTCAGCAAAGTTTAGAAGATATGGAAAAATTTCTAATTGGTAAATGGTTTGATTTACTAAAAATAGATAATAACTTATATAAAAGATGGGAATAAATATGCCAAAGAACTGTGATATAAATTCATATAGAAAAGCTATATATAGTGGTACTTTTGATCCAATTACAAATGGCCATTTAGATATCATAAAAAGAGCCGCAAATATATTTGATGAAGTAATTATAGCTGTTGCAAAAAGTGAACTAAAAAAACCTATGTTTGATCACGATCAAAGAGTTGCATTTGCACAAGCAGCGGTTGAAGGAATAGAAGGAGTAAGTGTTTTAGGATTTGACACATTACTTGTTGATTTAGCAACTGAGCTTAAAGTAAATACAATTATTAGAGGATTAAGAGCTGTTTCAGATTTTGAATTTGAACTTCAAATGGGATATGCAAACTCTTCAATAAATAAAAAAATTGAAACTTTATATTTAATGCCAACATTACAAAATGCTTTTGTTTCTTCTACAATTGTTAGAGAAATTATAAGATTCAATGGTAAATTTGAACATTTAGTTCCAGAGAAAGTAGTAAAATGTATGCAGTTATAGAAGGTATTGATACAGCTGGTAAATCTACTCAATTAAATTTATTAAAAAGTAAATATCCAAAGGCAATTTTTACAAAAGAGCCAGGAGGAACAGAACTTGGAACTAAACTTAGAGTTATGGCTTTAAATGGAGAAGCAAAATCAAAAGTTGCTGAAATGTTTCTTTTTATGGCTGATAGAGCTGAGCATATTGAACAAGTGATAAAGCCCAATAAAAATAATACAATAATTTCAGATAGATCGATAATATCAGGGATTGCCTATTCTACTCAATTAAAAATAGATCAACTAATTGAACTTAATTTAATTGCAACAGATAATACCCTTCCAAGCCATGTAATTTTACTTGAATTAACACCTGAAGAATTGAAATATAGATTATCACAAAAAGAAAATGATTCTATAGAATTAAGAGGAATTGATTACTTATTGAATATCCAAAATAGAATGAAAGAAACAATAAAAAAATTAAATATAAATTATATTTTTATAGATGCAAGCTTGAAAATAGAAGAAATAGAGATGAAGATAGAGGAATTTATGAATGGCAAATAAGACAATACAAAGCTTAAGAGGTATGAAAGATATTGTAAATGAAGAGAGTGCTTTATTTACTTATTTTGTAGATAATGCATCAAAAATTGCAAAAAACTACGGTTTTTCATATATTGAAACACCCCTTTTAGAAGAAACAGCATTATTTAAAAGATCTGTTGGAGAAAGTAGTGATATTGTAAATAAAGAGATGTATCAATTTATTGATAAAGGTGAAAATGACGTTTGTTTAAGGCCAGAAGGAACAGCAGGAGTTGTGAGACATTTTGTTGAGAAAAAACTTGATCGTGCTGGTGGGAACTACAAATGGTATTATTACGGACCTATGTTTAGATATGAAAGACCTCAAAAAGGAAGATTAAGAGAATTTCACCAATTTGGTTGTGAAGTCTTTGGAATAGATTCTGTTTTTGAAGATGCAAATATAATCATCATGCTTAAAGAAATTCTTGAATTTTTTGGAATTGGATTTACTTTAAAATTAAATTCTCTTGGTTGTAATGAGTGCATGCCTCCGTATAAAGAAAACCTAGTTAAACATTTAACAAATTTTAAAGAGAATCTTTGTGAAGACTGTAATAGAAGAATTCTAACCAACCCAATTAGAGTTTTAGATTGTAAAAATGATAAATGTCAATTATTATTAACAGGTGCTCCAAAAATAACTACTAGTTTATGTAATTCTTGTGATAGTGATTTTGAAAAACTAAAAGAGATTTTAAATTTCAATAACATAAATTATGAAGTAGATTCAAATCTTGTAAGAGGTTTAGATTATTATAATAAAACAGCATTTGAGTTTGTAAGTAATGAAATTGGTGCACAAAGTGCTATTGCAGGTGGTGGAAGATATGATAAACTTGTTGAATTCTTAGGTGGAAAATCAACACCTGGAATTGGTTTTGCAATTGGAATTGAAAGACTATTAGAGCTAATTAAGATGCCACAATGTAATCAAGATGTGATATACATGGGTACCCTGGATGATAGTTCATTAAATACTATGATAAAAGTTGCAAATCAAAAGAGAAAAACAACAAAAACTTTAGTAGAATACACGCCAAGAAGTTTTGGAAAACATTTTAGTATTGCTGAAAAACTAGGGGCTAATATTGTTGCACTAATTGGTGAAAATGAACTAAAAAATGGCACAATTTATATAAAAAATATAAAAACAAGAGAAGAAACAAATTTAAAATTAGAGGATTTTTAAAAGTGAATAACTATGGTATAAATATATGGAGTGATGACAATTTTGTAATAGAAGATGGATTAGCGAAGATAAATCATGATTGTAAACCTTCTTTAATCTCTATTGTTAAGGATATAAGAAAACAAGACTTTAAAGGTCCTTTGCTTTTAAGGTTTCCTCATATTACAGAGAAGCAAATAAATACTTTATACAACACATTTAATGCAAGTATTAAAGAATATGATTATAAAGGTAATTTTAATGCTGTTTTCCCTTTAAAAGTAAATCAATTACCAAACTTTATTCATCCTTTAATAAATGAAGGTAAAAAGTTTAATTATGGATTAGAAGCTGGAAGTAAAGCTGAACTTGTAATTGCAATGACTTACAATAATATAAATTCTCCAATTACGGTTAATGGATTTAAAGATAAAGAGATGATTCATTTAGGGTTTATTGCTAAAAGTATGGGTCATGATATTACACTTATTATAGAAGGTTTAAACGAACTAGAAATGATTATAGAGGTTTTAAACGAAACAAAAATGGAAGCTCCAAGTATTGGACTAAGAGTTAGGCTTCACAGTGGAGGAAGTGGATTATGGGCTAAAAGTGGAGGTATTAACTCTAAATTTGGTCTTACATCTACTGAAATTTTAGAAGCTTATGAATTAATGGAAGATAATAATATAGTTAAGTATTTAACAATGATTCACTTCCATATTGGTTCAGCAATGAACTCAATCAAACCATTAAAAAAAGCATTAAGAGAAGCTGGACATATTTATGCCGAACTCAAAAATCTAGGTGCTACAAATCTTAACGCTATTAATATTGGTGGTGGATTAGCTGTTGAATATAATGCTTATGAAAGAACAAGATTTTATTCATTATCTGAATTTTCAAATGATGTTATTTTTACATTAAAAGATATTGCAAAGCAAAAAGGTGTTGATGAACCAAATATTTTCACAGAATCAGGAAGATTTATATCTGCGGCTTCAACTGTTTTAATAACTCCTGTTCTTGAATTATTCTCTTCTGAATATGATCTTGACCATTTAAATTTAAAAGAAAAAAATCCTCCATTAATTCAAGAATTACATGACTTATTAAGAGATATGTCAAAAAGAACTGCTTATGAGTATATGCATGATAGTATTGACCATATGGAATCTTTATTAACACTATTTGATTTAGGTTATATTGATTTACAAGACAGATCAAATGCTGAAATTTTAACTCACCAAGTTATTAAAAAAGCTATATCTTTACTTGAAATTGACCACTATGAAGAGTTAAAAAAGCTTGATGAAAATATTCAAGAAAAATATTTATTAAACTTTTCATTATTCCAATCACTTCCTGATTATTGGGGAATTGACCAAGAATTTCCTATAATGCCTATTACTCATCTTGATAAAAAACCAACAAGAAGTGCATCATTATGGGATATTACTTGTGATAGTGATGGAGAATTACCATTTGATATAAAAAAACCTTTATATTTACATGATGTAAATTTAAATAAAGAAGATTATTTCATAGGATTCTTTAACGTGGGAGCTTATCAAGATACATTAGGAATGAAACATAATTTATTTTCTCACCCAACAGAAGTTAATGTTGTATTTAAAGATGGTGAAGTTGTTTTAGAAAAGATCTTAGAGTCTCAAAAGATTATTGATATCTTAGAAGATATTGATTATGACACTAATGAGATAAGAGCAATACTGAGAAAAAGTTTAAATGATCATAATTATAATGATATGGAAAAATATTTAAATGAAAATAGCTACTTAAAAACTATTTGGAGCTATCATGAATGATGGAAAAATAGAAGAGCAAGAGCTTGAAAAAGAACAAGAAAAAATTTCATTTTGGGCACAAATAAAAGAAGATTTTTGTGTTCCAAGAAACAACGACCCTGCTTTAGATAACAACTTAGAACTATTTTTTAATTACCCGGGTGTTTGGGCAATTATTAATCATAGAATTGCAAATAAGCTTTATTATAAAGGTTGGAAAAAACTTTCTAGAGTTATTAATGGAATATCTTCTTTTCTTACAAAAACAGATATTCACCCTGCTTGTACAATAGGAAGAAGAGTATTTATAGATCATGCTATTGGAGTGGTTATTGGTGCAACTGCTATTGTTGAAGATGATGTTTTAATTTATCAAGGTGTAACTCTTGGAGGAGTTAGTCTTGATAAAGGGAAACGACATCCTACTGTTAAATCAAACACAGTAATAGGAAGTGGAGCAAAAGTTTTAGGAAATATTACAATTGGTAGAAATTCTAAAGTTGGTGCTAACTCTGTTGTTGTTTGTGATGTTCCTGATAACTCAACTGCTGTTGGAGTTCCTGCAAAAATTATTAGACGTGATAATAAAAATTGTAAAATGGCACATGGGGATTTACCTGATATTAATAAAGAAATGTTTAAATATCTTCTTGAAAGAATTCATGTTGTTGAAGTTGCTTTAAAAGAAGAAGATGGAATTGATGTAAGTGTAAAAGATAAAAAGCTTGAAGAGGAATACAATAACTTTATTGAAGCAATGAACTCTATTAAAAAGACTGATTCGTGATACTAGAACTTGCTGGCTTTGGAATAATCACAGGTTTTATATCTGGTTTTTTTGGAGTTGGCGGAGGAATGATTCTTGTTCCTATACTCTTATTAGTAGGATATGTAATGAAAGAAGCAGTTGCAATATCTATCATGCAAATGGTTTTCTCTTCAATTTATGGATCTATATTAAATGCTAAACACGCTCAAAATGTTGTAAAAGATGGTCTTATAATTGGACTAGGCGGATTTGTTGGTGGTTTACAAAGTGGATATATTGTTACAAATGTATCAAATGAATCTTTACAATATTTATTTATTGCGATTTTAATCTTTGCTATTATTCGAATTTTTTATTCTCCTGCTTCTTATGATGGGGAAAGAAAATCACATAGTAAATTAACTTTATTTGTTATTGGAGCTTTCATAGGTCTTATTGCTATGAGTATAGGAGTTGGTGGTTCTATTTTATTAACACCTATTCTTGTTGGATTTATGAAGTATGATTTAAAATCAGCTACAGCTTTGGGATTATTTTTTGTTATCTTCTCATCAATTGCTGGATTTACATCTATTTCACTTCATGGTCATATGTTATATCTTGAAGGGGCAGTTGTAGGGATTGGTTCACTTATTGGGGTATATTTTGGAATAAAAGCAAAACATTTAGTAAAAGCCACTTCATATAAACAATATATTTTAATTTTGAATATTATTATATTAGTAGCAATGCTTTATAAGACTATTTACTCTTTTTAAAGCTTTTGCTGTCTTAGTTTATCTTTTTTACTTAATCTTTTACCTTTTATAGGTTCTTTCCCTTTTTCTTTTTCTAATGGTTTTCCTATTAATTCAAATTTTTCTATCTGTTCTCTTTGGAGTTTTAAATCACATTTTTTTTCAATTAAAGCAAAATGTTCAAAATCTTCTAATCCTATAAAAGAGATTGCATTTCCACTTTTCCCAGCTCGTCCAGTTCTTCCAATTCTATGAATATAATCAGCAGGTGCCCTTGGTAAATCAAAATTTACTACACATGAAATATCATCTATATGCAAACCACGTGCTGCAATATCTGTAGCAAATAAGATTTTTATTTTCTTATCTTTAAAATCTTGTAGTGTTTCATTTCTTTCATCTTGAAGTAAATCACCATGAAATGATTCTGCATTTAAACCATATTTTCTAAATTTTGCAGCTATATTGTCACAAGAACGTTTATTAGCCATGAAAACAAGTATTTGCTCCCAAGAATGGTTTTCTATTAGATTTCTTAAAAGTGGGCTTCTGTTCTCTTTATTAACTTCTATTAGCCTTTGATTTATAGTTTGCACTGTTGGTGCTTCATCTTCTATGAAAACTTCTATTGCTTCTCTTGTGATTTTTGCAATAATATTTTGAACTTTTAAAGGATAAGTTGCTGAAAAAAGTAAATTTTGTCTTTCCTTTGGAATTTGTTTTAAAAGTAGTTCTAATTCTTCTTCAAAACCAAAATCAAGCATCTTATCTGCTTCATCTAAAACAAAAAATTCAAGTGCTGATAAATTCATCTGTTTTTTATCTAAGATATCATTTAGCCTACCAGTGGTTGCCACAACAATATCACAACCTTTTTGTATATCCAAAAGCTGATCACCAATACTTTTACCACCAATAATAGTAACTAGTTTTGGTTTCTTTTCTAAGTATTTAGAAAACAATTCAAAAGATTGAGATACTTGAAGAGCTAATTCTCGAGTTGGTGTTAGAATCAAAACTTTAATTTTTGCTTTTCCTTCATACTTTTTTTCATTCCAAAGTTGTAAAATAGGTAAAACAAAACTCGCAGTTTTTCCGCTACCTGTCTGGGCTCTTGCCATCACATCTTTTTTTTCTAAAATTAAAGGAATTACTTTTTCTTGAATTTTACTTGGTATTTTATAAGCATTCTCATTTAGTGCTTTATTTATTTCTAGGCTTAGACCTAAGTGTGAAAATGACATAAAAATCCTTTAATTGCTTGTTTGATTGGGGTATTTTATGATTATTTGCCTTTATTAAAACCAATAAACATAAAAAAATTATAAAAATATGTAATTAATACTATTTACGCTACCCTAAAATAACTTTGGGTAGTTTTTTCAAGTAAAAATGAACTATTTAATCTTACTAAAACTACAAAAAAGGACATCCCATCTCTTTAATCAATAAATCAATAGAAATTGTCACAATCGATACACCAAAAGATTCAACTTCATATAGAAAAGATATAGGCTTTAAATTAGACGAAAATCTAATCTTAGAAATTTTATCAAAAGCCTATGAGAAAGTTGTTATTACTATTATTGAAAATGAAAATGATTTAAAATCTTTAATAAAAAGAAAACCTGATTTAGTATTTTCAGGAATAAAATATTTTGATTTCCAAAACCAAGAAATTTGGCTTAGTGATTATTTAAAAAAACATAATATTAATTTTATAACTTCAAATAAAGAAGCCTTAGATAATGAATATGATAAAAATCATGCCAAACTTACAATAAAAGAAGCAAATATAAATACAGCAAACTTTTTTACTACCCAACCAGATGAACATGAAACAGAAGCTTCACTTCCTGTAACTTTTCCATTATTTTTAAAACCAATATCTGGCGAAAATAGCAAAGGAATAACTCCTGAATCTGTTGTTTTTGATTTTAGAAAATATCAAGCAAAAGTTTTAGATATTTATAACACAGATAAATCTCGTACTTTAGTAGAAAACTATTTATCAGGAAAAGAATATAGCGTTAGTATTTTAGAAAATAAATCAAAAAATATTTTAATGATTTTACCTGTTGAAATAATTGCAGTTAAAAATAAAAATGGACATCGTATTTTAGATAATGAAGTAAAAAATAATTTAGAAGAAGTAATAGAGGTAAGCGATAAAAAAATTCATAAAGAGCTTTGTACTATTGCATTAAATTCTTTTAGAGCATTAAACGGTAAAACAATAGGAAGAATTGATATAAAAACAAGTTACAAGGGAGTCTTACATTTTATAGAAGCAAACCTTATGCCAGAACTTGAAAATGGATATTATTCACGTTCATTTTTACTAAATGATATGGATTATGAACAAATGATTTTAAGAATCGCTGATGCAGGTATAGTTGTTCCCCAAGTAGCAGAATTTTAATATTTAATAAGATATTGACATATACAAATGTCAATATTCTAAATACTAATGCCATATTTCAATATTTATTTTCAAAAACATATTAAAAAACTACACTTAAAAATTTTAAATTTAGTGTACATACTATATAATTCCAAAAAAATAACCTATAAAAAGGTTTTCAAATAAAAAATTCAAATAAAACTATTATTACATTAGTAAAATCACTTAAACTAGGACAATTTTTTGCAAGTTATTGAAAAAACTCAAGAATATTTTATAATATCATCTTCATGGTTTTCACAAGCTATGCTTTGGCTAGAAAACACTCAGTTAACTGCTTATAATTATCCTGCATGGATATTTTTATTAGCATCTATTTTTGGATTAATTTCTTTATTAACAATATTTATGTTAATTAAGAAAAATTCAAAATTAGACTACACAAGCTATACAGAAGATTCAATTTATGGTGCAACTTGGAAATGGAAATGGCATAAAAATCAAATAACAAATTTACAATGCTATTGTCCTAATTGCGCATCAATATTAGTATATGATGACACTTCTTCTCATACAAAATATACGGATGTTTCTAAAACAGATTTTATTTGTGAATCTTGCGAATCAAAATTAATTACATCTATTCATGGTGGAAATAAAAATTATGCTTTTAATGCAGTTAAACGAGAAATTGAAAGACGTATTAGAATCAATGAATATAAATTAAATACTAGTAAATAATCTTTAAAACATTTTATTCACTAGCTTATTTAATTAGTAGCTTTTTCAACTAATAATTCAGCTGTACAATCATAAATATCAACAAAATCTTCACTATCTATAGTATCTGGTAAAACAGATTTTTTAGTAACCTTAGCCAATATCTTCACATCTTTATTTATATCTTTTATAGTATGAGTTAAAAGAGTGATACTTTCTATATCATGTAAAGCTATAATTACTGCCTTTGCTTTTGATATTCCAGCTTCTTGTAAAATATGTTTTTGTGTTGGATTTCCAAATATTATTTTTTCTTTTTGCTCTAAAGCATTTTCAAAAAACTCATAATTATCTATTATTCCTAGATGTTGTATATTGTTTTTTTTCAGATTTAAAAGTATTTGTTTTCCAAAACTACCATATCCACATACAATTACATGATTTTTAAATGACTCTTTTTTTGTAAGTATTACTTCATCATTAGAAGCATCTGTTTTTTGTAAAAATTTATATGTAATAGATTTTATATTTTTTAATATAAATGGAGTAGCAATCATAGAAATAATCACAGAAAGAGTTAATAACTGTCCTGTATTTGAATCTAAAAGTGTAGTTTGTGTAGCTTGAGTAAAAACAACAAATGAAAACTCCCCTACTTGACAAATAGCTAATGAAGTTTCAAGGGCAACTCTTTTTCCAACATAAAAATACATAATTGTAAATATAATCAAAGCCTTTATAATCATAATAATAACACTCAAAGTAAAAACTTGAAATATATGACTTAGAAAAAATTGTATATCAATATGCATTCCAACTGTAACGAAAAACAGTGCTAGAAATAGATCTCGAAAAGGTATTAAATCAGCTTCAACTTGGTGTTTATAGTGAGTTTCTGCAATTAACATACCACCAATGAAAGCTCCCATTGAATAAGTAAATCCTAAATAATGGGCTAAAAAACTTGAACCAATAGCTATGATTAGAATTATCATTATAAAAAGTTCGTGTGTTTCTGCTTTATTTACTAATTTTAAAATATGATTTAAAAAATATTTACCAAAAATAATCATAACTGCAAATAATACGATTGCAGAAAGAAATATATCAAATAATAAATTACTAACAGAACTTTGGCTATTTGATAAAATAGTTAATACTAATAAAATAGGAATAACAGCTAAGTCCTGAAAAATAAGTATCCCTAAAGAATTTTGCCCATAATAGTTTGTAATATTATTTGAATCATTTAACATTTTTAAAACAATTGCTGTTGAAGATAAAGATAAAGCCCCTCCAATAACTAAAGAAGTTTTAAGCTCTAAAGCAAATAAATAATGAGCTAAAAGAGTAAATACAGCTATTGATAAAACAACTTGAAGGCCCCCATATACAAAAACTTATTTACGCATTTGGATTAAATTATCAAGTTTCATTTCAAGACCAATAGTAAACATTAAAAACACAATACCAAACTCAGCAATTTGTTCTAATATATGTGAATTTTCTTCATTTGAACCAACAATATTTACAAGAATAATTCCTGAAAAAATATACCCAACTAAAGGAGGAACATCTAAACGCTTTAATAAAATTCCTAAAATGACTGCTACAACACCAACAGCTAATATTACTAAAATAACTTGTTCCATCAAATCCCTTATGTTTTTTTAAATATTTTTAAATGCTTTTTAATAAATAAGACAGTACTCCACCATTTTTATAATAAATTAGCTCATCTTTTGTTTCTAATTTGCTTTTAACGCTTATTACTTTTACCTCATCACTTCTTTTTATTTCTATATTAACTTTTGCGTTTATTTTTATCTCATTTGATTTTATTGAGATTTGTTCATCTCCCACTAAATGTAAACTCTCAATATCATCATCAATAAACTCTAAAGGTAATATTCCCATTGAAATTAGATTTAATCTATGATTGTGGGCAAATGATTTTGCAATTATCGCTTTTACTCCTAAAAGCTTAGTTCCTTTTGCAGCCCAGTCTATTGACTCACCAATTCCATAGTAACTTCCAGCAAATATTACAAGAGGAGTATTTTGTTTTTGCATTTCACTTGAAAAATCATATATAGATATAATCTCACCACTTGAAAAGTCTTTTATAAATCCCCCCTCTTTTGAACTTATAATCTTATTTCTTAATTTTATATTTGAAAAAGTTCCTCTTAGCATTACCTCAACATTTGATTTTCTATTTTCAAACTTTCCATATTCATTTACCTTAACACCTTTTGATTCAAGATACATTCCAGCTTTAGAATATGGTAATATTTTTCCCATTGGTGTTATTTGCTCTGTAGTAATAGCATTACCAAAAATTGCCATTATACTTGCATCTGTAATTTCAATTTTATCTATACTCTTATTTTCAAATAGTTTTTGATTTTTTTCTGCTTGTATATAAATATCTGTATTGTCCCACTTGTATATAGGTAAGTTTTGATACTTTAGTTTTTTATATTGTTCATTCCCATAAAAGATATCTTTATATGCATTTTTATATATACTGTAATCGATTTTTTTCAGAAATTCATCTACTTCATTAGTATCTGGCCATATGTCATTTAATGTAATATCTTCATATATAGCATTTTCTAAAATATTAAAGTCCATATTCCCTTTTAAACAATAAGCTATTAATAATGCAGGAGACATCAACCAATTTGAATTTATTTTTGGATGTACTTTTTCTTTAAAGTTTTCCATTGAAGATACAAGAGATACAACATTTAAATCAAATTTATCTATATCCATAGAAATTTTAAGCATTTCAAGTTTTTTTGTAGAGTAAAAAGCTAAATCTTTACTAACAATTTCAAAGCCTAATTCTTCAAAATATTTATATAAATCTAGTTTTATCAAATACTCTTTTATTATTAAAGAATCAAGAAAAAGTACTCTTTTGATATTATTGTTAATACTAAGTTCTAGTTCACATGCTTTTTTTGCTAATAAACCTGCTTGTATTAAAGATTGAGTTGTAGTAGAAGAAATAATTGCCAACACAATATCATTATCATTTACATAATGCCCTTTTTTAAAAGTTGTAAATTTACTTCTCAACTCTTCTATACTAAAATTATCTTCTATTTTTCTAGGACCTGCTACTGTAATTTCTATAGATGATAAATCAAGCGTTATATACTCATCATATATTGAATCATTACAATTATATATACCTTGATTTTTAAAATACTCTTCTATTAGACTTGCATTTACTCCTCTAGTTTTCTCTATATATGAAATAGTAGTATTATCAATACCAAAATAAGAACAAATAGCTCCATATTTTGGAGTAATACTAGCTATCATAGCTCTATTCTCTATACTTATATGTTTTAAACCATCTCCATAAAACTCTACAATGGTATCTGATACTTTATGCTCTCTTAGTATATGAATAAGCTTTAATAAAATATCATTTATTCCTATTGTTTGTATTGGTGTACCAATTACTTCTATACCTATTACTTTTGGAAATGATAAATTAGTACTTAAACCTAAAAGCAATGATTGAATCTCTATTTCATTTATATTATAAGAAAGAACTCCAAGGGCATTTATCATAGTAGTTTGAGAATCACTACCTACTAATGTTTCTGGATATATGTATATTTTATCACCTTGAATTTCTGAGCTAATCATAGTAGATAGATATTCTAAATTTACTTTTTTACAAACTCCTAAATTACAAGGTATTACACTAAGGTTTTTAAATTCATTACTAGCCCATTTGATAAAACTATATTTTTGTTCATTTATATTAATACTGTTATCATCTAAAGAGCCATTTATAACTACATCTAACATAATCTTAGGATTTAAATCTTTTGGGTTTTTCCCTTGTGAATATACAAACTCTTTCATTAAAGCTAGTTCCATAAGAATAGATATAGCAATAGAATCTTCTAGTATTACTCTATTTGGATTAAATTCAATTTTATTTAAATAGTTTCTATGTATAAAAGTAGATATTATAGAAGAGATATCTTCCTCTTTTGCATTTCTTATATTTGACTCTAGTAAAATCTTTGCAGAGTTTGGAAGTTTTCTTAATAATGGATATTTTTCAAAAATCTTTTTTAAATCACAATAGTAGTAAACATTTTTATTAAAAATAAAATTATTTGTATATTTATTCAATATTATTCCTTTTGACTATATCATTGTAAAGACTTTCTTATTATAACTTTGAATTGCTTTTAAATACGCTATTAATTTCTTTATATTTTATATAATTTTCTAGATAATTAATTTATATCCCATCATTGATTTTTTAAAGTATCATATAAGCTAAGTTCATATATAAATTGCTTACTTAATTAGTGTTTTAAACACTATGTTATAGTTCATTTATCAAAGGCTTACAATGTCTAATACTTTTAATGTTGAAATAGTTGAATTTAAAAAAATTAATAAAATTGAAATGGGAACAATTCGCAGATCTTTCATATCATGAAAGATTATTTAATGCACAAGGACTTTTAAGAGAATCTTTTAATGGAACTTTTTTTCAGCCAACAGGTGTTAAATTAACAATAAAAATATCAAGTGATAATCCAGATAATTTTGAAGTATTTAATATTTCACTTAAACCTTCACTGGTTAGACTTTTATCAAAAGGAATGAATGAAACATCTGTTCTTAATCGTTTATATGAAGATCAAATAAATAGCGAAACTTTTGTAGAAGCTGAAAATATTTTATGGCAAGTAAAAGAAGTTTCTAAATCTAAAAATGAAACTGTATATGAAATTATAAGTTCAGAATTTTGGTTAAAAGATTTAGAAGATATTGAAAGCTACAAAGCTAAAACACATGCAGATCTACAAGAAGAAATAGAAGACTAACTCCCTATTAAGAAATTATAACACTTTAGATGATTTATTCACTAAAGTGTTATAAACTCAAATATAAAAACCATACTATAAATTTCAATAAGCTATTAAGAAATCTATCCTATAATATGGGCTTGAAAATTTTAAAGGCAAAAAATGACAGATACTATAAAAATATTTAACGCTAAAGAAAATAACTTAAAAAATATAAATTTAGAAATACCAAAAAATAAGCTAATTGTATTTACAGGACTATCAGGTTCTGGTAAATCTACACTTGCTTTTGATACACTTTACGCAGAAGGTCAAAGAAGATACATCGAATCGCTTTCTGCATATGCTAGACAGTTTTTAGATAAAGTTGGGAAACCTGATGTCGAAAGAATTGAAGGACTAACTCCTGCTATTGCTATTGATCAAAAAACAACTTCTAAAAATCCAAGATCTACTGTTGGAACTATTACAGAAGTATATGACTACTTTAGACTTTTATATGCCCGAATTGGAAAACAACATTGTCACCAATGTGGAGAGCCAATTTCTCAAATGAGTGCAAGTGATGTAATCACTCAAGTTCTTACACTACCAAATGAATCAAAAATCGTAATATTAGCTCCTATTATAAATAGAAAAAAAGGAAGCTTTGCTGATTTACTTGAAAACTTAAGAAGTAAAGGTTATGTAAGAGCCATGATTGATGGAGTAATGGCAAGACTTGATGAAGAAATAGAGCTTGAAAAAAATAAAATGCACACTATTAAAATAGTAATAGATAGGGTTGTAATAAAAGAAGAAAATAGAGATAGAATCGCTCAAGATGTTGAAAAAGGTCTTAAAGAGAGTTTTGGAGAACTAGAAATTGAAGTTTTAAACCATGAAGAAATGGGTGTTGAAAAACATATACATTATTCTGAGCATATGGCTTGTTTTTCTTGTAAAATTTCTTTTGAACCACTTGAGCCTTTATCGTTCTCTTTTAATTCACCCAAAGGTGCTTGTTCATCATGTGATGGTTTAGGTATTAGATATGCCCTTGATATGAAAAAAGTTATTGATGAAGAACTTACTATTGAAGATGGAGCTATAAAAGTTATATATGGATTTAATAAAGGATTCTATTTCAAAATGCTTTTAGCTTTTTGTGAAAAAATAGGAGTTGATACTAAAATTCCTTTTAAAGAATTAGAAGATCATCATAGAAAAGCTATTTTACATGGAAGTGTTGAAGATGCTGTATTCTTTTGGAAAAAGCATAAACTTACAAGAAAATGGGAAGGAATTATAAAATTAGCCTACGACATGATCAAAGATGAAAAAGAGATGGCTGACTATATGACTGAAAAGAAATGTGACTCTTGTAATGGAAATAGATTAAAACCCTCTTCTCAAAGTGTGTTTGTAGCTAAAAAAACTATTAGTGATTTATTAAATGTTCCCATAGAAGAAGCCCATGCATTTTTTCAAGATGAAAAGAATTTTGAATATCTATCTGATCAAAATAAAATGATTTCAAAACCTATTTTAAAAGAGATAAAAGAGAGAATCTATTTCTTATATGACGTAGGACTTGGATATATAACTTTAGGTAGAGATGCTAGAAGTATAAGTGGAGGTGAGGCTCAAAGAATTAGAGTTGCTTCTCAAATTGGTTCTGGATTAACAGGAGTTATGTATGTACTTGATGAACCTTCTATTGGACTTCATGAAAGAGATACAAATAAACTTATCAAGACTCTTCGAGCCTTACAAGAAAAAGGAAATACTGTAATTGTAGTTGAGCATGATAAAGAAACTATTCAAGCAGCTGACTTTATAGTAGATATTGGACCAAATGCTGGAAAATATGGTGGAGAAATCGTATTTGCTGGAACCCTAAAAGAGATGAATAAAGCAAAAACACTAACTGCTAAATATGTAACGGGGGCTAAAAAAATAGATTATGTTCATAATCGTCCTCAAGAAGAGTTTATAGAGATAAAAAATGTAACTATAAACAATATAAAAAATTTAGATGTAAAAATTCCCCTTAAAAACCTATGTGCAATAACAGGGGTTTCAGGAAGCGGAAAATCATCTCTTATTTTACAAACTCTACTTCCAGTTGCAAAAGAGCTTTTAAATCGTGCTAGAAAAGTGAAAAAGGTAGATGGTGTTGAAATAGAAGGATTAGAAAAACTTGATAAAGTTATCTACCTTGATCAAAGTCCTATTGGAAGAACACCAAGATCAAATCCAGCTACATATACGGGATTAATGGATGAAATAAGAGAATTATTTGCAAAAACGAAGGAAGCAAGTTTAAGAGGTTATAAAATAGGAAGATTCTCTTTTAATGTAAAAGGTGGTCGTTGTGAAAAATGTCAAGGTGAAGGTGAAATCAAAATTGAAATGCACTTCTTACCAGATATCATGGTGAAATGTGATGATTGTCATGGTAGAAGATACAACGCTCAAACTTTAGAGATTTTATACAAGGGCAAAAATATTTCTGATATATTAAATATGAGTGTTGATGAAGCCTTAGAATTTTTTGCAAAAGTTCCTAAACTAAATGCAAAACTTCAAACACTAAGTGATGTTGGTTTGGGATATATTACTCTTGGACAAAATGCAGTTACACTAAGTGGTGGAGAAGCTCAAAGAATAAAACTAAGTAAAGAGTTAAGTAAAAAAGATACAGGAAATACTTTATATGTACTTGATGAACCAACCACAGGTTTACACTTTGCAGATGTTGATAGATTAACAAAAGTATTACATCATCTTGTTGATTTAGGAAACTCTGTTTTAGTAATTGAGCATAACCTTGATGTTATCAAAAACTCTGATTGGGTTATTGATATGGGACCTGAGGGTGGAAATAAAGGTGGAATGTTAGTTGATGAGGGAACACCTGAATATCTTGCAGCAAATCATAAAATCTCAGGTTCTCATACTGGATATTATTTAGATAAAGAGATAAACAGCTAATGAAAATAGATTACACTATTTTTAATCAAGAAACTGCAATTGATAGATTTTTATTTGCAATTGAAAATGACTATTTTGTAGAAGCTCATGAGTTACTTGAAGATGATTGGAATTTATATAAAAAACAAGGGCAAAAAGAAAAAGCTCTTGTTTTAAAAGGTCTTATAAATGGGGCAACAGCCCTTGCACTTTTTTTTATAAAGAAAAAACCTGAGGGTTATAAAAAAGTTTGGCCTGCATTTTTAAAATACATACCTTTATTAGATCATATTGAATTAGAAAATAAAGAAAAATTTTACGAAGCTAAAAACATATTAATAAAAATAAACTCCCAAATAAAAATCAAGTAATATTAAAATAAAACTTGATTTCTAAGAAGCTGTATTAGCTTGACTTATCATATATGATTTAATTCTCATCATACTTTCTGTAGGATATTGATTTTCACTATTTCCTCGTATCGCTTTCACATAAAAATCTTTTGAAGAATCATTATAACCAAAATTTGTATTAGTCAAAACTACTTCATATTTAGCCTGGCTTGAAGATTGTGTAGAAACTTCACTTGCAGCAGATGTTTGTTTTACTTCTGTTGATGTTTCTTTTGATACTTGATTTAAATCTTCTTTATTTGTTATACCTGATGATTCTTTTGATGATTGAACTTTTTGTATATTTAGAGCTCTATTATCAGTAAATTGATCAAGTTTAGGTATTGCACCATATTCCATAATAACCCTCCTTATAAAATAATATACTGTATTATACTAGAAAAAATAAATATTTGTCAAAATATTTTTATATATTAAAGTTTATTTTGATATTATTGTTTATAAAATTCATATAAAAAAAGGAGTTTCCTTGGAAGATAGTTCCCCGAGGCGTAGTTTATTAAGAAGTGAGAAAAAATGGAAATTTTAATCTTACTATTTATTGCAGTTATTGGTACATCATTTTTATGTTCTATTTTAGAATCAGTTCTACTATCTACAAACGCATCTTACATTTCTGTTTTAGAAAAAAACAATCCTGTTGCTGGAAAGCTATTAAAAAAATTAAAAACAGATATTGATAAGTCTATTGCTTCAATTCTTATTTTAAATACAATTGCTAACACACTTGGTGCAACAGCAATTGGAGTTCAAGCACAAAATGTTTTTGCTGGGAATAGTACTCTTGTTATGGTTGTTTCAATTATACTTACATTTATGATTCTGTTTTTTGCTGAAATTATTCCAAAAACTATTGGAGCTGTTTATTGGAAACAATTAGCACCCCATGCACCTAGAATTATTAATTTTTTTATATTTATTACATATCCTATTATTATTATAACTCAATTTGTTACAAGAAAAATAGGAAAAGAAAGTAGTGATGCTATTTCTAGAGAAGAGTTAATTCATTCAACACTTTTAAGTGAAGAAGAAGGAATTATTGGTGATTTAGAGTCTCAAATAATTGAAAATACTTTAACACTAAATAATATAAAAATAAAAGATATATTAACACCTCGTTCTGTTGTTTACGCAATAGAAAAAAATACTTTAATAAAAGATATCGTTGAAGATAAAAGAACTTTTAAATTTTCAAGAGTTCCTGTTTATGAAGGAAATATTGACAATATCGTAGGAATTGTTTTAACAAAAAAAATATTTAAACAAGCACTTACAGAAGGTGAAAAAAACCTTGAAGATATTATGAAACCTGTATTTTCATTACATGAAAATATTCATGTTGCAAAAGCTTTAAATATGTTTATACAAAAGAAAGAACATATGTTTATAGTACATGATTCATATAATCAAACTGAAGGAATCGTAAGTTTAGAAGATTGTATTGAAACATTACTTGGTCTTGAAATAATGGATGAACTAGATACAACAGCAGATATGAGGAAATTAGCTTTAAATAAAATGAAAGCAAAAAGAAAAGAGAAAGAAAAGGAAAAAGAGAAAGAAGTTTAATCTAATAAATTAAACTTTCAAATTTTTATTCTTTAAGCAAATACTACAAAACTAAATACTAGAACTATTCTAAAATAAAATATATATAGGGCTTAAGCCCCTATATAAATATCAAAAATAACAAATAATATTCTTTTTAATAAGTACTTTTTAAATCTATTTTCTATAGAATCAATGTGAATCTATAAAAAAGGAAAAACAATGACTATCAAACCTAGAAAAAGTGAAGCAAATGAGCCATTTTCATTTATTTTTGTAAATGCAGAAGGTAAAACTATTATCAAAAGTGAAAACTACGCACAAAAAGCTAGTGCAAAAAATGGAATAGAATCTGTTAAAAAAAATTGTCAAGAAGATTCTAGATATGAATTAAAAGAATCATCAAATGGTAAGCAATTTTTTAATATCAAATCAACAAATGGACAAATCGTTGGAACAAGTGCTTTATTTTCAGATGTTATTGAAAGAAATGCTGCTATTGCTGAATTAAAAGCAAATAGTGAAACTGCTGATATTATTGAAGAATAAACAATAAATCTTATAGAAGAAAAAGTGAATGTCAAAGAGGCATTCACTTTTTTTTTGCTATAATATTTAGTCAAAATATGAATGATATATTTAAAATAAAGGTCTATTATGAATAGTACTATTGATTATGAAAAACTAAAACTCTTTTATATTGGAAAAGAAGAATCATCAAAAGATGTTTATACTCCATTAGTTTATAAAAACAAAGATTTATTAACACATGCTGCAATTATTGGAATGACAGGAAGTGGAAAAACAGGACTTGGAATTTCACTACTTGAAGAAGCTGCTATTGATAACATCCCTTCAATAATAATCGACCCAAAAGGTGATATGGGAAATCTACTTCTTACTTTTCCAAACTTAGAAGGAAGTGATTTTGAACCTTGGATTGAAGAACAAGATGCTATTAATAATGGCGTAACAGTAAAAGAGCATGCAAAAAACACTGCTAATATGTGGAAAAAAGGAATTGAAGGGGATTTTCAAAGTGCACAAAGAATTGAAAAACTAAAAAATGCAGCTGATTTTACTATTTATACTCCTGGAAGCTCTGCTGGTGTTCAAATATCTATTTTATCATCTTTTAAAGCTCCATCACGTGAAGTTTTAGAAGATAATGATTTATTAGTTTCACTAATCAACTCTACTGTTTCATCAATTTTATCACTAATAGAAGAGAAAAATGATTCTATTTCAAAAGAGAGTATTTTAATTTCTTCTATATTTATGAATTATTACTCAGCAGGAAAAGATTTAAATTTAGAACAACTAATCTCTTTGATTGTAACGCCACCTTTTGAAAAAGTTGGTATCTTTGATTTAGAAACATTTTTTGCACAAGATGATAGATTAAAACTGGCTCTTAAATTAAATACTATTATTGCAAATCCATCTTTTAAATCTTGGATAGAGGGTGAAACTTTAGATATTTCAAACTTACTTTATGATGAAAATGGAAAAGCAAAGGTTTCTATTTTTTCTATTGCCCACTTAAATGATTCTCAAAGAATGTTTTTTGTTTCATTACTACTAAATCAAATGGTTTCATGGATGAGAAGACAAGAAGGTACATCATCACTTAAAGCCCTACTTTATATGGATGAGATTTTTGGATACTTTCCCCCATCATCAAACCCTCCATCAAAACAACCAATGCTTACACTTTTGAAACAAGCAAGATCTTTTGGTGTAGGAATTATACTTTCAACTCAAAATCCTGTTGATATTGACTACAAAGGTTTAGCAAACATTGGGACTTGGTTTATAGGAAGATTACAAACAAAACAAGATAAAGAAAAAGTAATAGATGGATTAAGTAGTGCAAGCGAGGGAAATCTTGATAAAAATGAAGTAATGAATTTAATATCAAATCTTGAAAAAAGAACATTTATTTTAAAAAATATAAATGAAGATGGAATAAAACTGTTTAAAACTAGATGGGCATTATCTTATTTAAAAGGCCCTATTCCAAAAGATGATATAAAAAAATTAATGGCTCACAAAATTAATCAATTAAATCAAAAGCCAAATGAAGAAAAAACAGAAAAAGAGACAATAAAAGCTCATATCCCAAAAGCAGAGCAAAGTTCAAAACCAATACTTACAAGTAATATAGCTCAAAAGTACCTTTATACTTCACAAAATAATAGCTACTATTTACAAGCTTATTTGACATTTTCTTGTAATGTTCATTTTGTAAATAGTTCTAAGGCTATTGATTTGGAAACTACACAAGCTTTTAAAATTTACTTAGATGAAGAGATGAAAGCTATTGATTTTGAAGAGAGAGAAAATCTTGAAAATGCTTCTTTTGAAGAAAAGGAAAGAACTAATTCTTCTTATTATACTCTTCCTGTTTTTATACAAAATGAAAAAGAGTTAAAAGCAATTGAAAAAGATTTTAGTGATTATATCTATAGAAACACAAAACTAACTCTATATAAAAATGATGCTTTAAAAATTGTTTCTAAACAAGATGAGACTTTGAGTGATTTTAAAATTAGATTGCAAGATAGACTAAATGAAAAAATTGATGATGAAGTTGAAAAACTTCAAATAAAATTTCAAAAAGATAATGATTCAATAGAAAATAAACTGTCAACTCTTTATGAAAAACTAGAACGTGAAGAGCAACAAGCAACAGCCACAACAACAGATACGCTTATATCAATAGGAACATCTCTATTAGGTGCTTTTTTTGGAAAATCAGTACTTACTAAAACAAATATGGGTAAAGTGGCTTCAAGCGCAAAGGGAGCTAGTAGAATACTAAAAGAAAGAAATGATATAAAATATGTTGAAGCTAATATTTTACAACTTCAAGAAGAGCAAAAAACTCTTCAGCATACCCTTGAAAATGAAATAGAAAAAATAAATAGTTCTAACCTAAGTTCAAACTATGAAATTGAAGAAATATTTATAAAACCAAAAAGAAGTGATATTTATAATATAAAATTAGAATTACTTTGGAAAGAACAATAACAATGGCAAAAAACCTAAACGAATTTTTAGAACCAATAAAAAGTCTTACAATAAGCTCACTAGATGACAAAAGATACCCTTTTTCATCTTATGCACCTTTTGTAAAATATAATCATAAATACTATGTATATTTGTCACTTATGGCAAAACATTCATCAAATCTTACACAAAATAAAATAGCTTCTATTTTCTTCTGTGAAGATGAGCAAAGCTGTGAAAATATCTTTGCTAAAAAAAGAGTATCAATTCAATGTAATACATTAAAACTTGACCAAGATACACAAAAAGAGCAAGTGATTCTAAATGAATTCAGAAATAGATTTGGAAAGAATATGGTAGATATGCTTAAAAAAATGGGTGATTTTTATCTATTTGAATTTACACCATTTTATGGAGAAGCTGTATTTGGATTTGGACAAGCTTATAACTTAGGTGGAGAAAACTTTGAAGAGTTTATTCAAAGATCAAGTACTTCTTCAAATGGACATGGAAATACAAAATAATAAAGGATAGAAAATGAAGGGTTTAGTTTTTACAGAATTACTTGAGTATGTTGAAAATAATTTTGGCTTTGATATGGCAGATAAGATTATTGAAGAAGCAAAATTACCAAATAATGGTTCTTTTACACAAGCAGGAAATTATCCATTTGAAGAGCTTGTTAGATTAGTTGTAGCACTTAGCAAAGAGTCAAATATTGAAGTTCCTAAGCTTTTAGAAATATTTGGTGAACATATGTTTTCAAGATTAATATCTTTGAATCCTCAGTTAAAAGATAATTTTGAATCTTCATTAGATTTAATCTCAAGAGTAGATGATATTATTCACCCTGAAGTTCAAAAACTATATCCTGGTGCTGATTTACCAAAATTCAATTTAATACAAAGAAGTGAAAACAAAATAGTTATTGATTATATTTCAAGTAAACACCTAGAACCATTTGCAATAGGATTGATGAAAGGTTCTGCGAAATATTTCAATGAGAAAATCATCATTAGCCAAGAAAAGATAGATGATATTACAAGATTTACTTTAGAAATAGAAAAGTAATAAATGATAGAAGAAAGCCCATGGAAAAAACGTTTTGAAAGAGAACGTAATGCTAGAAAAGAAGCTGAAGAACTTTTAGAAAAAAAAAGTAGTGAAGTATATGATATTAATAAAAATCTTGAAAAACTAATTTACGAAAGAACTTTAGAACTTGAAGACGCCCTAAAAGTTGCAAATATTGCAAAAGAAGCAAAATCAAATTTTCTAGCAAATATGTCTCATGAAATAAGAACTCCAATGAATGGGATAATTGGTTTTACCCAATTACTTTTACAAACAAACCTTAATGAGCAACAAAAAGAGTATATAGATATTATTGAATCATCAACTAAAACATTAATATCAATTATAAATGATATTTTAGATTTCTCAAAAATAGAAAGTGGAAAAACTGAAATTGATTTAAGCCAAGTTGATCTTAAAAAAGAGATGGCTAATAATATTTTATTATTCTCAAAGGATGCACAAAAAAAGGTATAAATTATAGTTTTAATATTGATGAAAAAATAGCTGATAATTTATATGTAGATATTCATAAATTAAAACAAGTTCTATCAAACTTGATTAATAATGCAATTAAATTTACAGATAAAGACAAAAGAATCAATATAAATATAAATTTAAAAAATGATTCAAATAATAAGCAAACAATACTCTTTGAAGTAAAAGATGAAGGTCTTGGAATTGCCATTGATAAACAAAGTAAAATCTTTGAAGCATTTACACAAGCTGATAATTCAACCACTAGAAAATTTGGTGGAACTGGTCTTGGATTAAATATCTCTGCTGCTATTGTAGAGTTATTAGGAGCAAAATTACAATTAAATAGTGAAGAAAATATTGGAAGTAGTTTTTTCTTTGAACTTGAATTTGAAAAAGCTCAAGATGTAAAAAAAGATGAAAAAACACAATTAGATTTAGATTTAAAAGAGGAAATTAAAAACTATAATCAAAATCTAAATATTTTGATTGTTGATGATAATCAAATTAATTTACTTCTAATTTCAGAAGTTTTAAAAAGATTAAATATAAAATTTGTTCTTGCTCAAAATGGGCAAATTGCCATTGATAAATGTAAAGAAGAAAAATTTGATATTATTTTAATGGATATTAATATGCCTATTATGAATGGAATTGAAGCTACAAATATACTAAAAAATGAGTTTAAGCTTCAAACTCCAATTATTGCATTAACAGCTAATTCACTTGAAGGTGATAAAGAAGAATTCCTAAAAAATGGAATGAATGACTATTTATCTAAACCTTTTAATATCAATAAACTTATTGATATAATAAATAAATTTACAAATAAATAAGTCAAAATTTCAATATAAAGAAAACTGTTTTGTTTTCTTTATATTTTAGTATTTTGCTCTGCTGTCTTTTTATCATGAGCTTTATTCTCCATAATAGTACCATCTCCTGAAATTAAAATAGCTAGAGTTCTTGTGCTTTCAAATTGAGATAAGATGATTAATAAAATCATCATTAAAGGAACAGATAAAAACATTCCAATAGTTCCCCACATAGCGCCCCAAACAACTAAAGATAAAATTACAACAAACTGAGAAATATTTAATTTATTTCCCATAAGTTTTGGATAAATTATATTTCCTATTACAAACTGTACACAAACTAAAGCTAAGCATAAAAATAGCACTTGAGTTAACTCAGGAAACTGAATAAGAGCAAAAATCGCAGGAATTAAAACAGCAATAATACTTCCAATTGTAGGAATAAAGTTTAATACAAAAGCTATAAATCCCCATAAAATTGCACCTTGAAGAGAAAACATTTCACATATTATATATGTTAGAAAGCCAGTACTTAAACTAATAATTGTAGTGATTGAAATATAAGTTCTGATTCCTTTAGAAACAGATGTTAATACATTTTGAGCTTTATCTCTATTATTTTTTTTAGGAAAGAGAGCATTTAGTTTTGTGTTAAAAAATCTTTGGTCAATTAATAGAAATAATACATATAAAAATATTTGAACAATATTACTAAAAATAGCACTAAAAGCACTTATGATTTTGTTTATCACACTTGATAAGCTAAACTCTTGAAAAAACTTTTGTAAAGGTGTTGCTAAATCAAATGAAGTCATTAAAGATAATTTATCTATTAATGCATTTACTTTACTATCAAGCTGAGAAATTGTTGAACTTAACTCTAACATACTAGAAGCTATAAAACTTCCTATTTCAATCATAGAATAAACGATGAAAATCAAAGATAATGGAATAGCTATTAAGTCCCCTACTTTTTCATTTAAAAAAGGTAATTTTTTAATTTGATTTGCAAAGGCATTTATTAAAAACCAAATTAATATGGCAATTGCTATTGGTGTTAAAATATTACTTAAACTATTTAATGCAAAAACTACCAAAAATACAAATGCAAAAAAATAAAAAGCCCCTGCAAAATTAGTTTTTGATAATGTTGTTATATTTTCAAAACTACTATTTTTTTCCATAATTAATCCTCTATTTTTTTCTTATATATAATTTTTTTTATTTTAAATTTACGCAATTATATTCATTTAATCCAAGTTTTCTATAAATGTAATAAGTATTTGACTATAATTTGCAAAAATTAAAAAAGTAGATTAATTGATAGAGCTTGAAAATAGAGAAATATGCTACAAATGTTATAGACCAAAATCCTCTTGTATTTGTGAATTTATAGTAGATCCCATAAAAACCCGAACCAAATTTGTAATTTTAATGCATCCAAAAGAGTTTAAAAAAACAAAAAATGGAACAGGCCATATGACAAATAACTCTTTAGAAAACTGTGAGCTACATGTGGGAATTGATTTTACAAATCATAAAAGAGTAAATGAACTTTTAAATGACAAAAATTATGAACCTTATGTTTTATATCCTGATACAAATAGTATAAAACTAAATAGTGAGAAAATTCCAACTCTAAAAAAATCTTTAATTTTCATAATAGACTCAACTTGGCCTTGCTCTAAGAAAATGCTAAGGCTAAGCAAAAATCTTCAAAATCTAAGAAAAATTAGCTTTGAACATAATAAATCATCACAATTTAAAATAAAAACACAACCAAATCAATATTGCCTATCTACAATTGAATCAACCTTATGTGTATTAGAACAATTGAATAATCATAACATAGAAAAGATTCCTGAAAAAAAATTATTAAATTTTTTACTACCTTTTGAGAATATGGTTAAATACCAATTAAAATATGCTAATGATGAAAATAATATTAGGTATAAACCAGCATATAAAAAAGCTAACTTGTTTTAAAAGAGATATTTTTAATAATTTAATATAAAAAAATATTTCTTATTATTAAGATTTAATCATATTTTGGGTATTTTATATAAAATTAAAATACGAAATCTATGTGGGGATTATTTTTATGAGTAAACTAAAGTCGGTAGTTGTTAGTTTTGCTTTATTTAACAGTTATTTATTTGCAAATATTATAAATAATGAATTAGAAAATAAAGAAAAGAGTTTTATTGAAAAAGATTTGAGTAGTGCTAATAAATCTTTTTTAGAAAAAAATTATCTACCATTCATTATAGATAAAAAAACATTAAAAGATTACTATAAACACAATAATTATCAAACATATTGGATAGATAAAAATGGTATAAAAGATATCTCTATTTCTCTTCTTGATAAAATAAAAAATGATCCTGTTCTTGGACCAAAATCTCTACAAACATTTAAATTAAATGAAGTTCTTGAAAAACTAAAAGGTTTTGATATAACAAAAGTAGAAAATCACAATGATTTATTAACTATAGATTTTATGATTACAGAATTATATGATAAATATTTTACTTATCTTTTAAAAGGTTCAATAAACTGGAAAGCTTTTGAAGAAAAGCTTAAAATGATAGACAAAGAAACAGAGATAAAAGCATATTGGGATAGAGTTTATTTTTCAAAAGACTCAAAAATATTGTTGAGTAAAGCTATTAAAAATAATGATTTATCTTTTGCTTTTAAAGAAATTGATTTTAATTTTCCTAATGCTGATAAATTAATTCTTGCTATAAATGATTTACAAACTATCTCAGAAAATGGTGGTTATACAAAAATACCAGAAATAAAAAGCTTAAGACTTGGAGACAATTCTGAGCTTGTAAAATTTCTAAGAAAAAGATTACTTCAAAGTAACGATTTACTAAAAACATGTGAAAACAATATTCAAAGCAATATAAATGCTGAAAATGTTATTACAAATAATATTAATGTGCAAAATCAAACAAATGTTACAAATGAAAATATTAATAAAGAAACAATAGAAAAACCTATAGCTATTTCTTGTGAAGATAATTTTGATGAAGATTTAAAAACAGCCGTTATCTCATTTCAAAAAAAGCATGGATTATATGCAGATGGAATCGTAGGTGCGCAAACACAAAGATTCTTAAATATGAGTGCTGATGAAAAAATAGAAAAAATCAGATTAAACCTTGAAAGAATGAGATGGTTGCCAATAGATTTAGGAGAAAAATACTTAATTGTAAACATCCCTGAATTCAAATTAAGAATGATTGAGAATAATGATGTTAAATTAAATATGGCAGTTGTTGTAGGAGAAAGAAAACACCCTACTCCTATATTCTCAGACAAAATGTCATATGTTGTTATAAATCCAAAATGGAATATTCCTCAAAGCATTACAAAAAAAGAGATTATTCCTAAATTAATAAAAGATCCAAATTATCTAGCTTCAAAAGGTATAGATATTTATGATTCTTGGCATCCTGAATCTGAGAAAATGGATGCTAAAGAAATTATTGATGCATTTATTTTAGAAGATGTAGACTCTATTCCAAATTTCAGATTAACTCAAAGCCCAAGTTCTGATAATCCATTAGGAAGAATGAAATTTATGTTTCCAAATAAACATGCAGTTTATTTACATGATACACCTGCAAAAAGCTTATTTAGTAATGCTAGAAGAGCGTATTCTCATGGATGCATAAGATTATCTAAACCAGAAGAATTAATGGCTAAAATAGCATCTGAAGACAATAATCTAAATATGGAAAAAGTAAACGCTATATTAAAAGATTCAAATGAAAAATCAATAGGCTTAACCAAAAAAATTCCTATACATTTAGTTTATTTAACTTCGTGGGTAGATGAAGATGGTGTTTTACAATTTAGAGAAGATATTTACAATTATGATAATATCCAAAAAGATTTACTTTACTAATAGATTAAAAAAATATAATTAGACTGAGCTTTACGCCAGTCTAATTTTTGCTAGCCTTTTCTTTTCAACTAACATTTTATCTTGGAACTGTTTGTTTTTATTTTTTGCAAAAACTTGCATATCTTCAACTTCATCCATTTCATCAACTATCTCAACACCTAAAAGAGTTTCAATAGCATCTTCTAAAGTTACCACACCACTTGTTTGTCCATAGTTATCTTGAACCACAAATAAGTGTGTTTTTCTTTTTATGAATTGGTCAATTAAAGAAGAAACAGGTACATTTTCAGAGATTTTATGAACAGGAACTGTAATATCTAATAAAAGAGTACTATCTCTTTCTTCAACACTCTCTTCCAGAATAGTTTGATTAAATACTATTCCTATGATATCATCAATATTCTCTGAATAAACAGGAATTCTTGAGTGGATATACATTTTATCATCTTCAATAGCATCTTCAACACTAGTACTTGATTTAAATGCAAAAACTACACTTCTTGGAGTCATAATATCTTTTGTTTTGATATTTTTTAGTTTAAAAAGATTTTCTATCAAAGTACTTTCAGTAGAAAGAATAGAACCCTCTTTTTCCCCCATAGTAACTGCTGCCATAATTTCATCTCTTGAAAAAGCTGAATCTTTTGATTTACCTTTTGAAATAGAATTTGTAATAAATAAAGATATCCAAACTAAAGGATAAGTAATTTTTATTAAAAAATTAATTAAATATGCAGATGGAAGTAAAAGTTTTTTCCAGTATACAGCACCTATTGTTTTTGGTATTATTTCAGAAAAATAAAGAATACAAAGAGTTAATGCAACAGCAATAATAGTCTCATATTTGTTTCCATACAACATTTGCGCTTGTGCACCAACACCTGCTGCTCCCATTGTATGTGCAAAAGTATTTAATATTAAAATAGATGATATTGGTTTATCAATATTTGATTTTAAATTTCTTAGCATTTCAGCAGTATCTGAATTGTCTTTTTTACCTAATGATTCAATATAAGAAGGTGTGCTTGAAAGTAAAACAGCCTCTAAAATAGAACACAAGAAAGAGACAAGTAACGCGATTAGAAGATAAGTAATTAGAAGAGTCATATTGCAAACCCTGAGTTGTTTTTAGAATAAATTAAATTACGCCTACGATAGGAGTCAGTTAAATTCATTGATATAATCCTTTGAAAAATTTTAACGAGGATTATACCATATTTTATTTTATTAAAGATATATTATTTAAAATATGTTTTATATTTTCAACACTAAGATGGTGTTTCTCTTCTAAAACCTTCATAAAGAACCTTACTTCGGCGTTTGTGAAGCCATCAAGTTCTTTGTCTTTTATAGAAATTTTATCCTCTTCTAAACGAACTCTTTTTAGTTTTCCATTAGTTTCTTTAGCATAATATACAATATCAAGTTGTGTTTGGTTTACTTTTTCTATTGTTACAATTATTCTATCTGACTTAACTTTTAAATCAAACTCTTTATATAACTCTAAAAATTCTGCTGTAGTTGTATATCCTATATAAAGTTTTGTAAAAATATCAAAATAAAGACCAAGTTTTGGTGATGAAAAAAACTTTAAATCAACTGTAAATTTTTGATGTTCCCTTGATTTATTTAAAATCCATTCTAAAGTAGGAAAATATTGGAATTTTTTATATTTTACTTTACATGCTTCTACAAACTTGCTATTTCTAGGAGATTTTAAAGTTTGAATATCATTTTTAACTTTTTTAGCAAAAATAATCTTTTCTATTAATTCTTCATCTTCTAAATCATTTGTTAACCAAATAGTAGCATATGGTGGAAAGTTTTTTAATCCAACTGAACCTTTTGTAACTACTATTAAAGCATTTATATTTAATGTTGGAAATATCATCTTTAAAAGAGCATATTTTTTTGCCAATCTTTTATTTAAACTCGAAGTTTTTTTAGATGTACTCATCTCTACAAAATATAATGAGTCTTTTGTAAAAAATAAAGCATCAAACTCACTAATATCTTTATATGCTGATTTATAAACTATTTGAGAACTTCTATCTATTAAAAGTCCACTTTTAATATATAGATTTTCTTTATCTTGGTATGGACCTTTTAATACAAATCTTGTGATTTCATCTTGAGTTAATGCATATTGCATTAAAAGTTCATAAACTATATTTTCATAAACTTCACCTTTGAAGCTGCTATATGCCGATATATATGAAATATCTTCTTTTGATGTGTTACTTTTAACTAATGCTTTTAAGCTCTTGCTATCATATGAGTAATGAAAAAGGTTTTCTGTTATGTCTTGTATATCAAGACTTTTTATTTTATCTGTAATTGTAAATTGCTGCAAATTGTATTAAGGTAAATAAATACCCTTCCCTTCTATTCTTAAGTGATTTTGATTATAGCTAAAAAAATTTTAAATACCTTAAATATTCTGTAATTAAATTTAATTTAAAAGGGGTCAGGTCATGAATCGCCACTTTTAAGCCTTCTTAATAATTTTTGATACACTAGACGAAGATATTTCTAAATATCTTGAAATCTCACTTTGTTTATATCCATGATAAAAAGCATACTTGATTTTTCTATTTCTTTCTTCTTTGGTATTTATATTCATAAATATATCATTTAAACTTTTTTCTTTTTCTCTTACTATTTTCTCATCTTCAGTTTTAAGTTTTTCTTTATGAATACTATTTATATTTTTAACTTCTTCATTATTTAAAGGTATTGATAAAAACATAGCTAATTCTTTTACTGAAAAATCTCTTATTATAAAAGATTTATCTAAACACTTTTCTATACAGTTATTTAGGATTGTATAAGAAGATGAGTATTTATAAATTCCTATATTCTTTGTCATATTTGCTTTCACTGGGTTTGATTCTATATATTTATATAAAATATACAAATAGTTTTCATTTAACACATACCATGACTTAAACCTATCTTGCCATAAATGACCTACTCTATTGTACTTCTTATTATAATATGTTGCATATTTAGAGTTTAATTGTCTCATTGCCAAAGATAAATTTTCCAGTGAATTTTCTAGTAATAAATGGTAATGATTATCCATAATACAATATGAGTGTATTTTTAGTTTATATTTCTCACAAACTTCATTTAATATCTCTAAAAACTTATCTTTATCAATTGGATATTGCAAAATATACTTTCTTTCTACTGACCTATTATATACATGGTGAAAGCCTGCTAATTCTATTCTTACTCTTCTTGGCATATTTTATCCTTTTACAATACAATATTAGGATTAGTATATAATAATTTTATTTTTTATTTTATTAAAAGTGGAAATTCATGACCTGACCCCTATTTTCCTTGTATTTTCCTTGGACATTTTAAAGCCCCTAGTGTCTTACTATCCCAAGCATCATTTTGTAAATGACAGCTCTCATCACAAAATATTTTATAGTTAATAATCAATCACTTTTATATTTTTCTCGTTTTAATCTTTCTAGTCGTAAATACATTTGAAGAGCTCATATTGTTACTGCTTGAGTTAGAAACCTTTATTCTCTGGCTTACTTTTCAATAGTAATAATAATTAGTTTTAAAGAAGTTTGATTTTTTGAAAGTTCTTAAAAGTATTTGATGTTGTAGTACGGGGAATTATACTTTTTAATCTTTTTGGTTAAGTGTGTTATATTACTTGTGCCTCATGTAATATAATTACAAATCATGATACTATTTTAAGTTAAGGTTTGATGCTTTCCTCATTTGTTGAAGTTTATTTTCTTTAGATTCTTTCTTACTATTTAAATCTTTTGATAAAAAATCAAAGTTATCTAAGATATCTTTATTCTTCAGTTCAAATTCTCTTTCTTTTTCTTCTAATATTTTTATACTTGAATTAAGTAGTGTATAATCAATATTTGTAAAATGATAAAAACCTGAATTTACTTCTACTTCATTTAAAGCAGTTGCTAATGATAATACAAAAGGCGTAAAATATTTATCGTTTATATTTGTTTTGTTTAATCCTTCAGCTAATGCTGTAATAGCTACTGTTATCTTATGTGGTCTAACTCCAAATTTACCCTCATAAACATCTGGCATAGACTCAAAAACTTGGTTAATAAGTTCTTGGGAAGTTTTACTTATGTTATCGTCAAAATTAAATCTTTCATTTTGAATTATTAATAAGTTTTCAACAATGATAGATGCTTTAGCTTTTGCAAGTAAATTTGGGAAAAATGAAAATAAACTCATCAAAACTCCCTATGTTGTAAAGAAATCAACTAATTTCACATTATAGTATGGAAATTTTCTAATCATCATTATTGTCTCAACTGTGGGCTTAGCTATATAGTTTACAAATTTGCCTTCAGTCCAAGCCTCATCATAAGAAGAACCATATAAACAAAGTTTTAATTCAATACCGTTATATAATGACTCTTCATGAGATTGCACTGAAACAGAGAAACTCAATCTGTCAAAAATAAAAATCCAATTATTATTATTTGGATTTTGCCAATACAAGGTTCCATCATCACTTAAGGAATATTCAATATTTTGAGCATCTAGTTGTTCTTTTACCTTTGTTAACGTTAACTTATTATCCTTTATATCCGTTAACGTGTTTACAACAAACTTAAGCTCTTTTGTTACTGCAAATGTTCTAAAAATATTTTTTAGAACAAGTATTAAAATAATTCCTACAAGTAGAAATAGTAAGATTTCCATATTAGTCCTTATATTATATATTCATTCAAGTAAATTTATTATTTGTTTAGAATATAACTTTTTAGCTTATATAATACTTTCTTAGCCAAAAGTTAGAAAAATGTATATATTTAATTTTTTTGTACATATATCGTATATAAAAAAGGTAAGTATAATTAATTAGTTAGTGATGTGCTATAACGTTCGTTTAAATTGAAAAATTGAAAAAAGGGGGTCAGGTCATAAAATGCAGATATGTTGGTTCATATATTTTATATCTACTTCTATTCATTTTTGTTTCTCTTATTTTATTTGGTTTTTATATGCATTCCCAACGTGTACGTTGGAAACAAGGAAAGAATTCCAAAAGTAGGACATATAATTCACTAATCTTTAATTCTTATTCGTAAATATACTTTATATTTTAATTTATCTAATTTAACTGATAATTCTTCGATATTTTGGGCTTCTAATATTTCTAACATCTTACTATAGCTTCTAATTTTTTCATCTGTAATATCTACAATCAATAAATCTTTATTTAAAAATGATTTACTATTAACAGCGTTTATCATTTCTTCTATACTTTCTTTATTTACTTTTTTATATAGTTTCCCATTTCTATGGTAAACCTTATCAAAAAAGCCTTGTTCTTCAAAACTCATATTTTTTCCTATTTTTCAAATTTAAATTACAAGTAAAACTTCTAAAATATATTGTTGTGATTATTCTATCAAAAAAAATTTAATATCTTAAATATTTCAAGCGATATTTAATTCAAATGATTATTAGATACTGGCTTGAACAAACAAAAACTTAACAAATTGGAAGATTTTTATTTTGAATTATCAGATATTGAGTTTGAGAATTTGCGGTCAAAAAATTTGACCGCAAATTTTGCTAAAGTAAGAACAAATCCAAAAGTTTTCACAGAACAAGGTATTTATATAAGAATTTACTAAAAAAATTAGAATAATAGCTATCTCCATAAAAAATCCTTTTTAATATAGATTTTCTTTATCAAAAAAAATTTAATTCAAGTGATTATTAGATTCAAAAAAGCAAGATTTTCCCAAATCATCAAAATGCATAAAAAGCTCTAACTCTTTTTTAAAATTCTCATCAAGGTTTTCAAAAGCTCTTTTCATACGATTGTATCTGCCTAAGTGATTTTTTTCTTTTGCTTTTTGCATTCCTCTTATTAGATAATGATATCGAACAAGTTTTTTTGTATATTCTGAAATTTTCCAGTTTTTTATAATATGGTAGCTAGCTTCTTCATGATTATGAAAAGAGTATTCACCTGTGATTTTATCTTCTTTTGTTTGATAAGCAACATAGGGTTTTCCAATATCATGTAAAAAAGCAGCACTTAGCATAGAGTATTTTTTGGCTTTAAAAACATGAAAAGCTACAGCTAAGGTATGTACTAAAATACCAAATCTATGCCATTTATTTTGTTTGATAAATAAAGTTATGAAAAACTCTTTTTTTAATATTCTTTTTGTATTCATAAAGCAATTATATCTTTTTTATAAATAGTTTAATTTTTCAAACCATAAATCACAAAGGTTTTTATATATTGTTTTAAAGTTTTTTAGTTTTGAATATTTGTTCTTATCTATTTTTTTTAAATAATAAGATAAGAATAATTCTTCTTCTTTTTTATTTAATTTAAACTCAATACAAATAGCAGCCAAATCAAAAAATCTATCATTTATTCCTGCATATTCCCAATCTATAATTTTTATTTTATTTTTATAAAAAATGATATTCTTAGGATTTAAATCATGGTGTGTAAGAACTAATTCTTTTTTGAACTTTTTTAGTTTTTTTAAACTTTTAAGTGATTCACTTATGATTTTTTTACTTTTTTCATCTTTTAACATCTTTTTATAGTTTAATAAATCACTTTTAAAATCATAGGTTTTTGCTTTTGTTTTTATTTTATGAAGTTTTTTTATCTGTTTTGCAAGATTTTTAATATCAGAATTTTTAAGTTTTGTTTTATGAATACCTTTTTTATACTCATAAATCATAAATTCACTATTTAAGAAAATAGCTTTAGGAGCAATCTTTTGTTTATGTGCTTTTTTTTGAGTTTTAAATTCAAATTCTCTGCTTATATTTACGCTTTCATTTGATTTAAAAACTCTTATTATATATGATTTTCCTGTAGTTTTTAAAAGATAACTTACATTATTAAAGCCTTGATTTTTTAATATCTCAAGGCTTAATAATTCTTCTTTAAAAATATTATATGTTTTAAGCAGATTTAAGTTCAAGATTTTTATACTCTTTTTTCCATTGGATATATGCAACACAAGCTAGAACTGTGTAGATAGCAAATAATACAGCTGTTAAATAAAAGCCTTTTTGTATATAAATATAAATAGAAACAGTATCTATAACAACCCAATAAATCCAATTTTCCAAAACTTTTTTTGCAAGCATATAAGTAGCAAATACAGCAAATACTGTAGTAAAAGTATCTAAATATGCAAAATCAGCACTTGTATAGTTTGCCATTATATAGCCCAATACAATAGATATAAGAATCAAAATACCAATGATTTTGAAATTGTTTGTTATTCCATAAGTAGTGATTTTTAATTGTTCATTTTGAGCTTTTATATTTCCATATTTCCAAGAATACCAACCATAAACAGCCATTACTAAATAAAAGATGTTTAAAGCACTATCCATTAAAAGTGAAGCATCAAAAAAAAGTATGCTATAAATCAAAGTACTAAAAAATGCAGCAACCCAAGACCATAGATTTTGTTTTATGGCTAAAAGTATATAAGAAACTGACAAAAATACAGCCAGCATTTCCCAAGAAGTCATATAGCCTATAGCTTCTTGAATATTATTAATAAAATTTTCTATTTTATATTCCTTGTTTTAAATAAGATAGATTTTATCCAATATTTAATTAATTTTCTTGTTTATTAATCTGCTATAATTGCTTCCATGAAAACATTTATTATAAACAATTGGAATAAACTTTTATTACTTGTATTTACTTGCATAGCTTTATTTTTCGCTTTTTCTTTTACACTTGATGAAAACTCTAAAAAATTGGTTGATGACTCATTTAAACAAGCTGTAATAGTTTTTGGAAGTGCAAAAGCTTTAAATGGTGTAATATCACTAGCGCAAGGAACAGAAATAAATCTGCCCTTTGTAGTTGTTGCTGTTGGAGAAATACTTGATCCCATAAATGATCTTGTTGAGCAATTTTCACTAATAATGCTTGCAAGTTTAGTTTCTCTTGGAATTCAAAAGATTTTATTAGGTTTTTTAACAAATGATATTTACAACTATGTGCTTTTTGCTTTTATTTTAGTTTTTAATATTTGGCTATTTGTTCGTTTTTCAAAGGATGAAATAATCAGAAATATCTTTTTCAAAGCTACTTTTATACTGCTTTTTCTAAGATTTTCTATTCCTTTTATAGTCTATATAAACGATGTTTCTTATAACTATTTTGTAAAACCTCAATACAATATAGAAACACTAAATGAAAATATTATGCAAGTAAAAGAAGAGGTAAGTAAAATAAATAAAGATACTGTAATACAAAAAGAAGAGAGCTCATTTTTTAATAAAATTGCAGAAAAATTTGATATGAGTTTTTATGAGAAAAAGATTGATGAGTATAAAAATGCTGTTGATAATTCAAGTCAGTATTTAATAGATTTGATTATTGTTTTTATTTTTCAAACAATATTTTTACCTATTGTTTTTTTATACATTCTTTATGTATTATTTCGAAAGATTGTTTAAATACAAAACAATCTTTCAAACTCTTTTATAATAGAAGTGGCAGCTATGGTTTCCTCACTTTGTTTTATAAGTTTATTTACTTCTAGATTTTTCTTTTTAGAGACTTCATTTATATATAAATTCATTGCATTCGCATCAAATTCAGGATGAAACTGCACTCCCCAAGCTTTTGACCCTACCCTATAAGCATGATTTATATCATGATTATTAAAAGCCAGTCTTATGGCATTTTTTGGCAGTTCCACTACTGTTTGAGAGTGAACGGTGTGAGCTTTAAAACTATTTGGAAGTTTTGAGAAAAGCTCATCTTCTTTTGCAAAATCTTCTAAAAATATATCAACTGTTCCTATTTCGATTCCATTTTCATGATAACCTGAAACTCCACCTAAACATTTTGCTAATAATTGATGTCCATAACAAATAGCTAGAAGAGGTATTTGCTCATCTATAATTTTGGGAAGCCATTTTTCAAGCTCTAAACTCCAAGACTCTTCATCTGTTACCATACTGTGTGAACCTGTTATGATGATAGCATCGTTTTTTCTAGGCATAGGTAAAGGATGATTTTTTTGAAGATCAATTGTAGAGATATTTAAATCTTTTTTTTCAAGTTTTTCAATAATCCAATCTTCAAAATCACCATTTGGGTTTTCAAAAGTAGAACCACATTTTATAATATATAATTTTTTCATATTTTCCTCAAAGCATTAATTAAAAAAATTATACATCATTATGTAAAAAAATATTATGTAAACTGTTTAAAATATAATCTATTATAAGCAAAGCTTTACTAAAATAAAAAAAACCACAAAGGCTTATTTTGCAAAAAAAAATTTTAATAACAGGTTGTAGTTCAGGTCTTGGACTATCTCTTACAAAATACTATTTAGAAAAAAAATATAAAGTTTATGGAATCAGTAGAAAAAAACCAGATATTTTTGATGAAAATTTTATTCATAAAAGTTTTGATTTATCACAAGTTACAAAAATAAAACAAGAGCTTACAAACTTCATAAAAGAGATAAACAATATTGAAATAGTATTTTTAAATGCAGGAATGCTAGGAAAAATCAAAATACTAGAAGAACTATCAATAGATGAAATGAAAGAAGTTTATGACTTAAATGTTTATGCAAACAAAGAACTCCTTGATATTTTTATGAAAATAGAAGTAAAAAATATTTTGTTCATCTCTTCAGGAGCTTCATTAACTGGATATAAAGGTTGGGGTTCATATAGTTTATCAAAAGCAGGCGTAAATATGCTTGTAAATCTGTATTCAAATGAAATGACAAACACAAAAATACTTGCTGTTGCTCCTGGAGTTATTAAAACACCAATGACAGATTATATAAGATTTGAAATAGATGAAGAGATTTTTACATCAGCTAAAAAATTAAATGAAGGGATAGTTCAAAGCCCTGAAGAAACAGTTATTAAAATAGATACTTTGATTAATAGAATTGATGAATTCCAATCAGGTATTTATGTGGATGTAAGAAAGATATAAACAAGAAATCTGTTTATATCTATATTTCTAAATAGATAAGTTTCTCATAAAATTACTAGCAATTATAGAAGCTCTTTCTTTAAATTTAAGTGCAATATCTTCCACATAAATCTTATCAAGAGCTTCAAAGAATAGTTTTAACCATCTTTCAAATGATTCTCTATCTAATCCTGATATTTGCATATGAGGAGCAAATGGTGAGCCATTGTATTCCCCTCTTCCGAAAGATATTGTAAACCAAAAATTTGTAAGCAATGTTATATGCTTTTGCCAAATCTCTGATTTCATATCTGCTCCCAATTTTTCAATAAAAAAAGGAGATATTTTTTCATCTTTTAAGACTTTTGTATAAAAAGTTACTACAAGTTTATTTATGTTTTCTTTTGTGATTTCATTACTTTGCATTATTATGTTTTTCTTTTTTTGGATTTATCAATTATTACAATTAAACAAGCAATGCTACAATAATCAAACTAGCAAATAAATAAAGGTATACACTTCATTAACTTTTTGTGTTTATAATCTTTAAAAACAAGAGATTATATAATGAAACTTTTGATAAAAACTATTTTAATTTTAGTAAGTATATTTACTATTACTTTACTACTTATAAAATTTACAGGAATTCTTACAGTTGAGGATATCAAAGAGATTTTTACAAATTTGAAATCGCAACCTTCATATATATTAGGTGCGTTGATTGTACTGTTTTTATTTATTGATTTATTTATTGCCGTTCCTACTATGACTATTATCATACTTGCTGGATATTTTATAGGCTTTGAATTAGCTTTATTTTATACAACTATTGGGCTATTAAGTGCTTCTTTAACTGGATATTTTCTATCAAGAAAATATGGTATGAAAGTATTAGATAAATTATCATCAAATGAAGAACAAAAACAAGAAATGACAGATTTGTTCAATAAACATGGTGTTTTAGTCCTTGTTTTATCAAGAGCTGTTCCTATGCTTCCAGAAATTTCATCTTGCCTTGCAGGCGCTTGTGATATGTCTTTAAAACGATTTTTATTTGCATGGTTTTTAGGAACTATTCCATATGTATGTGTCATAACATATGCAGGATCTATTAGTAACTTGGACAATCCAATGCCTGCTATTTACGCAGCACTTGGAATTACTATTCTTTTTTGGTTTATTTGGATGGTTTTTATGAAAATAGATAAAAGAAGAAGCTTAAAAGAAATAAATTAAAGAGTAGAAATTTTTTCCTACTCTTAAATCTATTAGTGTTTTACTTTTTTCTTTTGAACTGATTTTATATTTATAATCATTGCTATTGAAACAACAAACGCAATTACAAAGAATCCTGCAAATACATAAAGTGTTTGAGAGTATGAACCTGTTGCATCTTTTACCATTGAGATAATTAGTGGTCCTACAAGTCCTGCTGCTGCCCATGCTGTTAAGATATAACCATGAATTGCACCTAGTTCTTTTGTTCCAAATATATCTCCTATATATGCAGGAATTGAAGCAAATCCTCCTCCATAACAAGTCATAATAAAGTATAAAACTACTTGAAATACAACTATTTCTTTTATTGATGGTAACATGTAAAAAGCTACTATTTGTGTTGCAAAAAAGATTACATAAACAATAGGTCTTGTTAAATAATCACTTAAAGAAGCCCACATAAGTCTTCCTGCTCCATTAAAGATTCCCATCAAACCAACGGCTGCTGCTGCTGCGATTGCTGAGATTCCAAGAACTTCTTGAAGTAATGGAGAAGCAACTCCAATAATTGCAATACCACATGTTACATTTATAAATAACATAATCCAAAGACCATAAAATCTTGGAGTTTTAACAGCTTCATTTAGACCTAATTGTGCTAAATCTTCTTTGATAACTTTTTTACCCTCTTTGATTTTTTGCTCAAATTTCTTTGGTAAATACTCATCGTGTGGTTTTTCTAAATAAAGTGCAGATGCAAACATTACTACAAAATAAACTGCACCTAAGATGAAGAACGTTCCAGAAATTCCAACACTTCCTATTAAGATTTTAATAGTTGGTCCCCAAATAGCAGAAGCAAAACCAAATCCCATGATTGCAAGTCCTGTAGCCATTCCTCTTTTATCAGGAAACCATTTTACAAGTGTAGATACAGGAGAAATATATCCAATTCCAAGACCACATCCACCTAGCACTCCATAAAAGAAGTATAATAAAACTTTTGATTCTATCATTATTGCAAGGCCTGAACCCATAGTTCCTAAACCAAATAATACCGCTGCAATAATTGCTGAAACTCTAGGACCATTTTTTTCTACAAATTTTCCCATTAAAGCTGCACTTAGTCCTAAAAAGAAAATTGCAATACTAAATGCAATTGTAACGTCTGTTAAATTCCAAGCCATTTGTTCTTGAATTGGTTTTACATATACACTCCATGCATATACAGAGCCTATACAAATATGAACGCCAACAGCACTTAAAGCCATAAGCCATCTATTTTTTTCTACCATTAAGTAATCCCTTGATTATATTGTGTGCGCGATTTTAACAATTTTTCCTAATAAATAGATAAAAGTATTAGATTAATACTATACATTTTATCTATTCTTATAAGTTGATTCTTAAACTTCTGAATCTTTTTTATGACAAGCAGCTGTAAAAATAACATCAGTTGAAGAGTTAAGTGCTGTTTCCATAGAATCTTGAACAACACTAATTACAAATCCAATAGCAACAACTTGGAGAGCAACATCATTTGAAATTCCAAATAAAGAACAAGCTAGAGGAATTAAAAGTAAAGAACCACCTGCAACTCCAGATGCTCCACAAGCAGAGATAGAAGCAATAACACTTAATAAAAGTGCAGTTCCAATATCAATTTGAATACCAAGAGTGTGAACAGTTGCAAGAGTTAACACTGTAATTGTAACAGCAGCTCCTGCCATATTAATAGTAGCTCCCAAAGGAATAGAAATAGAATATGTATCTTCATTTAAATTAAGTTTTTTGCATAAACTTAAATTTATAGGAATATTAGCAGCGCTACTTCTTGTGAAAAATGCAGTTATACCACTCTCTTTTATACATGTGAAAACTAAAGGATATGGATTTGATTTGATTTTAATATAAACAATAAGTGGATTTATAATAAATGCTACAAATAACATAGAACCCACTAAAACTAAAAGAAGTTGAGAATAAGCTATCAATGATGCAAAACCTGTTTGAGCAAATGTTTCAGCAACAAGTCCAAAAATACCAAAAGGAGCTAGTTTTATAATAAATTTAACAATTTTTGTAATTCCAATTGATGCATCTTCAAATAGTTTTTTTGTTTCACTTGAACTATAATGCATGGCAAAACCTAAGGCAATAGCCCATGCTAAAATACCGATGAAGTTACCTGTTAAAATAGCATTTATTGGATTATCTACAATATTAAATAATATTGTTTTTAAAACATCAAGAATATTTCCAGGATGAGTTAATTGTTCTGTTGGAATATCTAATAAAACAAGTTTTGTTGGAAAAAGAAAACTTGCAATTACTGCTACTAATGCTGCTAAAAATGTACCAACAAAATATAAAGTTATAATTGGTCTCATATTAGATTTAACGCCAACTTCTTTTTTTACAATTGCAGCTGCAACTAATATAAAAACTAAAATAGGAGCGATTGCTTTTAATGCTTTTATAAAAAGGGTTCCTAATATAGAAAAAGACATAGCTAAATCTTTTGAAATCATTGCTACGATAATACCTAGTACTATACCTACTAATATTTGTATTACCAAATTACCATTTACATATCTTTCGATAATCCCATTTTTACTTTCCATTAAAGAATCCTACTAATTAATTTTTTTAAGCTTGGGATTATATCTAAGATAAAGTAATAAAATATTGATTTAGAACTATTTATCTCTTTTAAAAATTAGATTTTTAAGGGCTTTTTCACTTTCAATTGCTGGAAAAGTATCAAGATTTTCTAATCTCTTTTCAAACTCAAAATCACTTGCAAACTCACTAAAAATATTTTTTATAAAATCACTGTCAAGTTCAGGAGCATTTAGACATGATAAAACTATACATTTATTGGCCGCTAGTTCATCTAATCTTTTTATGATTTTTTCATAATCTTTTGTTGCAGCAAAACTTCCCTTTTGAAAAGATGGTGGATCTATAATGATAATATCATATGGACCTTCTTTTTTGATTCTTGACCATGATTTTAAAATATCATAGGGCATAAATTTTACTTTTTTTGTATCAAGATTATTTATACGATGGTTTTCTCTGCCTATAGTTAAAGCAGATTTTGACATATCTACATTTACAACTTTAAAAGCCCCTGCTTTAATAGCAGCAACACTAAAAGCACAAGTATATGAAAAAAGATTTAGTACATTTTTATCTTTACATATATCTTGGATAAACTCTCTTCCTTTTTTCATATCAGGAAATATTCCAATATTTTGATTAAAAAAGTTAATATTATATTTTAAGGCATTTTCGATGGCAATTGCACTTTGAGGTAGTTTTCCCCTAAAAGCTTCATTCATATTTTCTTTTAAATATCTTCTTTGAATGATTAAGCTTTTAAAACCTTTTGTTGCATAAATTTCATCAAGGAGTTTTATCAAATCTTTTTCAATATTCTCTTCAATTTGTGCAAAAAAAGTAGCTAATAAAATATCATTTATACTATCAATTACTAAATAGTTAAAATCACTGTAAGAATTTCCTCGTCCATGGAAAACTCTTTTAAACTCTTCATTTTTATTTTCAAGATTATCTAAAATAATCTGCTTTAATTTTTCTATATTTATATTCATTTCTTCATTCAAAGTTATACTCTTTTATTGAAATTATTTGATATTCATAAAAATTATCATTTATTTTAAATTCAAACTCTTCATCTATTTTTTTACCTAAAAAAGCTCTTCCAAGGGGAGATTTATTTGATATTTTATTTTCATTTGGATTTGTTTCGTGTGTTCCTAATATTATAAAAGTTTTTACCTCATCGTTATCTAAATTCATAACTTGTATCTCTGAGCCAAAATTCACCCTATTGTGTGGGATTTGTGAGATATCGATTACTTCACTTGTATTTATAATTTTATCAAGAAAACGAAGTCTTTTATCTGTATTTCGTATTTGCTCTTTTGCAGCTATATACTCAGCATTTTCACTTCTATCACCAAGTTGTGCTGCTATTTCTTTCTCTTTTACCCAATAAGTCTTTTCTTTTAGTAATCTTTTAAACTCTTCAACAACTTTTTCGAAACCATTTTTTGTAATTAAATCTTTTTTCATAAAAGAATTATATTGAGTTTTACTTTAGTTTTTCAGTTAATTTTTTAATAAGCATTTTTTGAAGTATATGAAGATTGTTTTTTTCTAAGTATTTAATTCCCTCATTTTTATAATAATCTAATATTATATTATCAATCATCTCTTTTTTTTCTATCATTTCTTCTAAATGTTCTTTTAGTTTTTCTAAAGAAAATTCACTATAATTTTTTAATTTAAAATAAAGTGCATTTTTAAATGATTCATCCATAAAAATCTCTGCTTTTTTTATAAACTTACTTGCTTCTATTTCATCAGCAAAAATATCATTCCATTTTCTTCCATTTTTAAGTTGGTCAACCGCCACATCTAAAAATACGGGAACAATATCTAAAACTTTATTTAACTCTGAAAAATCATCATCTATCAAAGCTCTAAATAACATTCTTGTTCTATTTTTTATTTTAACTCTTAGATTTTCTTTTTCTATTACATCTTTATGTAATAAAGAAAATCTTTTTAAAGCATTTAATTTTGAATGATTAAATGCCATAATTGACACCAAGGGATCAATATCTTGAATTTGAATTTCACAAGAGCCATTTGGCCTACAAAAAGCCCAGTAAAGTCTAGCTTCCATATCTGGGTGATTTAGATACTTTTCATCACCAATTGCTTCAAAGTCATCCTCTTCTTTTAATTCCTCTACTTCTTGTTTATAGGTTAAATTGAATAACTCTTCCATCTTTTTCAAACTTTCTTATATTTTTTTATCACTAATTATAAAAAGAGTATTACATAAAAGTGTTTCATTTAATTCAAATTCTCCATCACTTAATACAATCAATAAACTATCATTTCTTAGCTCACTCGATTTTCTTAAATATCTTACACACTCATCAAAATTTGTTCCACCATTTGATTTTGGGATTAACAATTCATCACTACTAAGAGGATTAAAACTATCAAATTTAATAATATATTCTCTTCTTACACTTAAATCAAATGGCAAAATTTCTATTGTATATTCATAAAAACTATCTGCTATTTCACCAATTATTGCTAAAAACTTTTTATACTCATCCAAAGTTACACTAGAAGAGCTATCTAAAGCTATAAAAATATTTAAACTATCATTTAATTTTTTTGTTCCTGGCATATAAATACCATTACTTATAAATCTTTTATTTGGTCTTTCATAAGAGAGTTGTTTTTCAAAAAAAGAGCTTATTAAATACTCTTTTAACTCATCACTTAAATTTATTTCTGCTTTAATTAAACTATCTATTTCTATACTCATTCCCTCATAAAAACTTTTTGATTTTTGAGCTATACTTAATGCTTGCACGATAATTCCATCCAATTTTTCTTGATTTGCTTTTTCATTTTTTATTAAAACCTCATCTAAATCTAATTTTGTTTTATCATATTCATAAGAATCAACACTTCCTTTTTCATTGGGAGTTGTTTTACTTAACTCTTCTTTTTTCTTTTTATATGAAATTTCGTAAACCTCTTCAACACATTTATCCTTTAAAGTTAAATCTAAAAGTTCATCATCTGGTTTTGTTCCTATATTTTCAAAACTGTAAAGTATATTATTTACCACTAAATCACAAGATTTATTCCAAATATAACTATCTCTTGTTTTTTGTCTATATGAATGTTTTAGCACTATATGAAGTAAAGTGTGTGCATATAAATAATTTATCTCATATTTTGAGTATTTTTTTAATTTTTTTGTATCAATTGTAATTTTAAAGCCATCTGTTAAAAATGCAGAATTTTTATTTTCTTCATAATTTGTTTCAATGCTTAAAGCTAATACTGACAAGAAAGGATGATTAAATAAAAAATTTATTCTTATTTTCTCAAATATTTCTTTATATGAGATAGTCTTCATACTTTTCAATCCATTCATCAAATTCACTTAATGTTGAGATCTCTTCATCTTTTACAATTAAATCTTTTATTAACATAACTGCAAACTCTATAGGAAGCTTTTTACTATAAGCAAAAATATTTACAGCTTGATTACAGTTTTGATATTTTTCTAATAATGCAGAACATAAAGCATATAAAGCACTTGGTTCTTTTGGAACCACATCACAAGAGCCTTTCAAAATATCATCAATATTTGGCAAGGTTTTATAAATTTTAATAAATGAAATAAATTCAATAGCAGCCCCATAACCAACAGTTCCATAAATAATAGGAGATATCATATTTACATCTTTTTGGTTTTTTAAAACTCTTGATAACATACTCCAAGCTCTTCCTGACTTCATCACTTTTGAAAAAGAGCATAAAACAATATCTAATAAACCCCATGGTTAAGGTATTTTAATTTTTAAGTTGGGTGACCCACGATATAATATTGTATGTTTATTCGTAAAAAAAGAAATGCAAGTGGTAGTATAAGTGTTCAAATAATAGAAAAAATTGGAAGAAATAATAAAGTAGTGCAAACTATTGGTTCATCTAAAGATGAAATAGAAATAGAACTTTTATATGAAGAGGGATTAAAACTTATTCCACAACTCACCAAACAACCTATATTAAATTTATTTCCAAATGATAATAGTGAAAATATAATAGATACCTTTGTAAAAAATCTATCAACAAATAGTATTGTTTGTAAGTACCTACTTAAAATTAATGTCATAATTAGTTCCAAAGCCAGCTAATAAATTTTTAACATGTTTATGTAAATTATCAAATGATAAATAAGCTTCTAGTTTATGATAGTGATATTTCATATGTTTCCACAATATTTCTATTTTATTTAGTTCAGGTGAATATGGTGGTAAAAATAATAATTGTAGTCCAAGCTTCTCCCACTTTTCTATCTCTGCTTTAAAAAGCTTACTTGTGTGAATAGATGCATTATCAAGTATGACAACAGTAGTTTTTGTAATCTGATTTACAAAATCATTAAAGAAATCTATAACAACTTGTGTATCTACTTTTGTTATTGTAGTTTTCGAAAAGAGATGATTATTCTTTGTATTTAAAAACCCTAAAACATTTATTCTTTTTGCAAATCTATTTGATGGAATTTCTACTGGCTTACCTATTGGTGACCAATAATAAGGGATATTTGAATCAAGTGAAAAACCACTCTCATCAAAATAATATGTATCAATCCAATCTTTAGCAGACCAGCTTAAAACATTAAGTATTTGAGCTTTTTTGGAAGAATAATTCATCCACTTCTTCTCTTTAAATATAGTGTTTCTAGCTCTTTTAAAACTATATTGTATATTTTTTTAAATATCTTTTTAAGATTTGAGGTGATACTTTTTTAACTCTTTTTGACTCTTTATTAAGAGCTATACAAGTCTCTTTGATACTATTTGTTTCAATAAGTTTTTTTACTTTATCAATATCATTTTCATTTAGTGCTGGTTTTCTACCACGACCAATTTCATCAGATAAATTTTCTATTTGTTCTTCTTTGAATCTATCAAACCATCTATAAACTGTTCTTGTTGACTTATTGAATATTTTGCATATCTCTTTTACTGTTATACCTTCATTACTTAAAAGTATAGATTTAGCTCTTTGTCTTAATTGCAATGAACTACCATTTTTTACTATTTTTTCTAATTCTTTTACTGTTTTATTATTTAAATTACTTATATATCTCATATAGTATTATAGCTAAAACTAGCTTATAAAACAAGACATTAATTTTGATTAATTACTTATTGGCCCAGAACTTATTATCGCAAGATTGTTTGATTATATTGGATTTAGTAAAATTATTGATGATGAACTTTTAAAACATTTAGTTGTAACAAGACTTATTAATCCAGGAAGTAAATTAAAAGTTATTGAGTATCTTAAACGATATAGAAATATAGATATTGATATTATGAAGATATATCGCTTTATGGATAAGTTTAATGTTGTATATAAAGAGGAGATTGAACAAGTAGCCTTTGAACATACAAAAAAAATATTAGGTGAAATTACTGTTTTATTTTATGATGTTACAACACTTTACTTTGAGAGTGAAGATGAGGATGATTTAAGAAGAATTGGATTTAGTAAAGATGGTAAATTTCAATCTCCACAAATAATGCTTGGACTTTTAGTGGGAGAAAAAGGTTATCCAATAGGCTATGATATTTATGAGGGGAATAGCTATGAAGGAAATACTTTTATACCAATACTTCAAAAGTTTGAAAAGAAATTTAATTTAGAAAAACCAATTGTAATAGCTGATTCAGGATTGTTATCTAAAAATAATATAGAACAACTAAAAACTCATAACTATAAATATATCTTAGGTGCAAGAATCAAAAATGAAAATCATATTACAAAAAGTAAAATATTATCTTTAAATCTTGATGTAAATAATGCTATTGCAACCGTTGCAAAAGGTGATGATACACTTGTGTTGTCATATACAGATAAAAGAGCAAAAAAAGATAAATATAATAGAGAAAAAGGTTTAAAAAGATTAGAAAAGAAAATCAAATCAGGAAGACTTACAAAAGATCAAATCAATAGTAGAGGATATAATAAATATTTACATCTTAAAAATGAAATTGAAGTAGTAATTGATTATGATAAATTTAATGAAGATGCACTTTGGGATGGTCTTAAAGGTTATATCACAAATACAACACTCAGTCCATCTGAAGTGATTGAAAACTACTCAAATCTGTGGCATATAGAAAGAGCCTTTAGAATTTCTAAAACAGATTTAAAAATAAGACCAATTCATCATTATCTAAGACATAGAATAGAAGCTCATATCTCAATATCATTTATTGCATATACAGTTTATAAAGAACTTGAAAGAATTATTAAACTTCATGATAAGAATTTGTCAGTGCAAATAGCCCTCGAAGAGATAAAAACAATCTATGGATTAGAATATATAAACCCACTTACACATAAGAAAAAATTTGAAGTGTTGCAACTTAATGAAATACAACTAAAAATTCAAAATATTATTGATATTCATATTGGGTGCCTCGAATGATGAAGTCAGGAGATATCATATTTACATCTTTTTGGTTTTTTAAAACTCTTGATAACATACTCCAAGCTCTTGGTGTACAAAATGCTGGATTTGTTTCACTTGAATTTGGCACTTCACTACTTAATAAATCTGGTCTAAATCCTAAAAAACCTAAAACATAAGAATGGATATCGTTTAATATTGCCCAATTTTTAAAGTCATCATATTTTGCTTCTAAAAGTAAATGCACCATTCTATTAACCAAAGGACTTGGAAGTTTAAATACAATTCCCTTATCATTTATTTTATTTCCAGCACATACTATTTTCCAATTTTTTGGAAGTTCATACTCCCCTATTCTTCTATCAAGAACAAGTTGATAAATAGCTGCTTGGACAGAAAGTGATGCAGAATTTAATTCATCTAAAAAAAGTATTCCTGATGAGTTTTTATCTTTTGGTAAAAAAACAGGACTCATCCATACTGTTTCATTATTGAAAATGGTCGGTATTCCTCTTAAATCAACTGCATCAACTTGAGAAAGTCTTACATCTCTTAACTCTAAGTTGTTTTTTTTAGCTATATCATTTACAATATAAGATTTTCCAATACCAGGACTTCCATGAATAAAAACCGGTACATCACTTTTTAGTAATATTTCCAATTGTTTATATAATTCTATTGTTCCAATATAAGGAGTTACCATACTACAAGCCTATGCTTTTTTATATTTTTTTGTTAATCGAGCATAATCATAAAAATCACTTAACATCAAATATCTCATTTGTACATCTTGAAATTTTTTAACTAGCATGAAATTACCTTCATTAAAAAGAGAAACATCATGAATAAACTCTTTTGGGTAAGTTAGTTTTTCTTCTTTTATTAAAGGAAAACATTCCATAAAATCTGAAAAAAGGCTATTTACTAGCTCATTGTTTTTTTCATTGGGTTTTGTTAAAAAGTTTTCAATGGTTTCGAACTCTTGACAGATTTCTACTAAACATTTGTGCATGTGTCACTACTTGAACAGGTATTTAATTTTTTGTTTGTATCTATATTTACATTTAGAAGTTTATTTATTTGCTCTAGATTAAATCCACAAAGTTTTATACCATTTATATCTAATAGTGGTCTTTTTATTAAGATTGGCTCTTTTATCATTAAATTTATAGCTTCATCTTTTTTAATATTCAAAATATTAATTTTTTCATCTTTTATTTGTGGAGCAAAGGGATTAAACATATCTTTTACTTCCAAACCTTTGAAAAATTCATTCAAACTTTCAAAGGTCCATTTTTCATCAAGTAAACTTTTTACTGTAAAAGATATATTATGATTTTTTAATAACTCTTTTTGTTTAGCATTTCCACTACAACCTGTTTTTTCATAGAATATGAAATTATAAAAAGCAAAATTAGCCATAAAATTCCTTTTTATAAATTACTATGCAATTAGTATGCCTTTTATAAAGCTTTTTTTACCGTATCAATAATAATTGCACAAATTTCATAGGGATTTGTATTTGATGTTGGGCATCTATCTTTAGTTCTTTCCTTTAAAAATTATTTAAATTAATCATACTTATATAATAATTGCACTCTAAAACTATATTGTAATAACGAATTACAATAAATCAAGGATTTATTTTGTCATATATAAAAAAAGAATTTAAAACTATCAAAGGTAAAAAAATTGAAGATTTTTTACTTGAAGATATAAGTATTGATTCAAAACTTACATTAAATCTTTTAGAAAAAGGCAAAATCACTGATGAGAATAATAAAAGACTTCAAAAAAATCAAATCATCAAATCGAACTTTATTTATATAGTAATTTTTGAGCCAATTACAAAAGGCTTAAAACCTATATTTGATTCTTTTCATTTTGCAATTTTTGATAAACCAAGTGGTTTAATGGTTCATCCTTCATCTCATCAATTAGATATTTATACACTTTTAGATGAAATCAAGTTCTACTTTGGTCAAAAAGGCTCTTTAGTTCATAGAATTGATGCTGAAACATCAGGTTTAGTTCTTGTTTCGAAAAATGCTTTTAGTGATATGATTTTAAAAAATATGTTTGAAGAAAAACAATATATTAAAAAATATCATGCAATAGTTGAAGGAAACATAGAAAAAAATCTAGAAATAGATACTCCAATTACAAATGATACTGGATTAATCAAACTTAAAATGAAAACTGATTTAAATGGTAAAGAATCTAAAACATTGATAAATCCAATTTCTTATAATAAAGAAAAAAATCAAACTTTAGTAGAAGCTATTCCATTAACAGGAAGACAACATCAAATAAGAGTACATTTAAATTCAATAGGACATAAAATAATTGGTGATCCAATATATGGAATAGATGAAAAGATTACTGATCTTTTTTTAAAAAATAAACTTAGTGAAGATGAAAGATTAAAATATACAAAAGCAAATAGATTATTACTTCAAGCAAATTACCTAGAATTTGAGTTTTTAGATGTTATTTACAAATTTTCTTCTTTACAAGAATTTTAAACTACTAAGCAATAATTACACAATTTTATACTACCATTCCGAAAAAATTTCACCCTTTATGAATAAGGACAGTATTGCTATTTAACTCATATGAATTTGTTTTCTTATTTTTACCAATAAGCTTTTTAATATACTTTTATTTAAATAAAAAAAAACTGGTAACATCTTCAAAAATATTTTTAGTAGCAGCCTCTTTAGTATTTTATTCATGGTGGAATATAGTTTATCTTCCTTTACTTTTAGCTAGTATGCTTTTTAACTTCTTTGTTGGTCAATCTTTAGGTAAAAACAAAACAAAATCCATGCTTACATTTGGTATTTTGGGAAATATAACGCTTCTTGGGTATTTTAAATATACAGACTTTTTCATATCAAATTTCAACTGGGCTTTTAATAAAGATGTAAATCTTCTACATTTAGCTCTTCCTTTAGCTATTAGTTATTTTACCTTTCAGCAAATTGCTTTTTTAGTAGATTCATATAGAGGTGAAACAAAAGAGTATAACTTTTTAAATTATGCACTATTTTTAACGTTCTTTCCTCAACTTCTAATGGGTCCAATTATGCACCATAAAGAGATTATTCCACAGTTTCAAACAAGATGGAAATCTTTTATAAACTGGCAAAATATTTCTTTAGGGTTATTTATTTTTTCAATTGGACTTGCAAAAAAAACACTTCTTGGTGATCCTCTTACAGATTATGCTCAATTTGCCTTTGATTTTGCACAAAATTTATCACCTGTAGAAGCTTGGTACGCATCTGTTTCTTATGTACTATCATACTATTTTGACCTTTCAGGATATGCAGACATGGCTGTGGGTGTTGGTAGAATGTTTAATATTGATATTCCAAAAAACTTTAATAGTCCTTATAAAGCACGAAATTTCGCTGATTATTGGAAAAGATGGCATATCACTCTTTCTAGATTTTTAGGTGATTATATTTATAAAAGTTTAGGTGGGAATCAAAAACTAGCAATTGTTATGTATATGAATATTATGATTACATTTTTTGTATCAGGATTTTGGCATGGAGCTGGTTGGAACTTTATAGTTTGGGGATTATTAAATGGAATTTTTGTTGTAATGGCACATATGATGAAAAGAGCCCACTTAAAAATGAATCTTTATGTAGCTTGGTCTTTGATGTTTATGGGATTGATTCTTACAAGAATTTTATTTGTATCAAATAATTTTTCAGATGCTTGGTATGTAAGTACAACACTATTTGATATTTCAAATTTTAGATTTTCAGATTTATACTACATAGATCCATATATGCAAAGTTTTTATATAGTTTTAGCTTTAGGACTTGCAGTTGGTGCAAAAAATAGTATGGAAATTGCTGAAAATTTTAAACCAAATACAAAATATATGTTTTATACAATAATACTTTTAGTAGCTTCTTTGTTCACTTTTTCAAGTGCAAAAGAGTTCTTGTATTTCCAATTCTAAGGATAAAAGATGAAAAAACAATATAAAAAATACTTTATTTTATCAGTTCTTCTTACTCTTTTTCTTTTTGGATTAGGAATTGTTTTTAGATATATAATTGACCCTGTTGGAATCAATAACAAAGTAAATCTAGGACTTTATAAAGATGTGGCCCTTGCATATAGAATTCAAAAATTTGTAGAATTAAATGAAGTGAAACCAAATAGTATAATATTAGGTGGAAGTAGAGCTCACTATTTAGATCCCAAAGATTTAGAAAAATATACCCATGATAAAGTTTATAACCTAGGACTTACCTTCTCTACTCTTGAAGAACAGTATCATTTTTTAAAATATTCAATAGATCACTTTGATATAAAAAATGTTGTTATTGCTTTAAATTTATATCCATTTAGTGAAAAACTAGAAGATAATAAAAGTGATTTTGATGAAACAATATTTGAAGATGGTTTTACATTTTTAAAACAAATCAAACACTATCTTAGCTTACCACTTATGAAATATTTAAAATATGCCTATGAAAACAAATACACAGAGCCTTTCTATAAAGATGGTGCAATCACTGCCTATCATCAAAGTATAGTATTACTAGATAATACATGGGAAGATAGAAAAAAGAGCTCATTAGAAGGTTATCATAGAAAATATAATAAGTATTTAGAATGGGGAAATACTCAATTTGAGTATTATAGAAAAATGGTTCAATTATGTAAAGATAATAATATAAATCTAAAAGTATTTACAACAGCTATTCATGTATCACAACTTAATATTTTGAAAGAAGTAAATAAAATGGATATATTTTATAAATGGAAAGATGAATTAGTAAAAATCTATCCATATTATGATTTTATGACAGAAAATAGTATTACTGTAAATGATGATAATTATATTGATACTTCTCACTTAAAACAAGAATTTGGTTATTTGTATTTTGCTAAAGTTTTTGAAGACTCTTCTGTTAATGTACCAAAAGACTTTGGAATTTTAATAAAATAACTGAATATCAAGATTATAGTATTTATGAGTTATCAGGCTCATACTTGAAAATAAAAATCTTCTCGTCTAGTAAAAAAGTTTCTCTTTTCTTGTTCAATAACTCCATAAGGTTTAAGGAACTTTGTAGTTTTTACTTTTTGAATAGTTTGTGGAACATGAAAAACTAATATGTGTGTTTTGTGTTCCAAAAGTAAGAGGTTTTGACAAGGATATAAGTAAACAGTGCGTATTTGATGTAAAAACACTATCTCTTATCTGTAACCTACTGATGAGGACATTATGATAAACTTAATTAAATTTAATAAAACACCCTAAATTATCTACTTTAAAAGAATGGACTTTCCATATACTCGAACAATTGTTGTACTTTTCTTAATTTAGGAAACCTATTTATAGTTTAGTGTCGGATGAAAAACAGATACTTAAAAAATAAATAGATAAATTCTCAATTTTTTGTCATTTACCTTTGTTTACCTTCACTTGGGTAAATAATTACCTTTATTCTTTATACTTTCATTATAAATTAATTATACAAGGATAAAAAATGGAAAGAGCAGGAAAACTAACTATTTTAGTAGTTAGTACAATTTTGTCAATCTCACTATTTGCACAAGAAAAAACAGCAGATGATTTGGTGAAAAGTATGAAAAAAGAGGATATTACTTATGCTCAATTAATGCAAGGTATGGGAATGGCTAAAAACAATATTGATATGGGAATTATTGGTATGAATAAGTTTCTTGTAGATAGAGGTATTGATTTAATCAGAACTCATCCTGCTCCAAAGGCTAAACCTTGGATAATTATGGATAAAGAAGATCAAGAAGGTTTTAAATCAATGCTAGTATATTATGATAAAAAAATGGATGAAGACGTGGAAGCTATTGAACAAGCTGTAAATGATAAAGAGTGGCTAAAAGCCTTAGAAGCTTCACAAGTGTTAAGTAATAGCTGTATCTCTTGTCACATTAGTTATAAAGATAAAGTAAAATATATTATGGAATAATTAGAATCAATAAGTTAAAAAACTGGCATAAATAACTCATGCGTATTCAAAATTTTAGTAAAATTTTTATGTAGTTTTTTTACTTTTTCATTTCCTGTTTGATGTAGTTAAATAGTCTTTTAAGTTAAATAGAAAACATTTTCAGATAACATTCGCTCTGTAAATATCATTAAAAAATAAGCTAGGTTAGAGTATAAATATTAGATGAATAAAACTAAATTAAATTATGTACAATTATTATTTCTAATTACTGCATTTCTTACAATACAGTGGTCAACAACTCATATACATTTTTCTGAAAATCATAATCATGATGGAAAAGTACATAAACATCAGATAGAAACCCATTCTCATGAATATATTTCAATTAATGATTCAGCTCCTCAATTAAACCATTCAAATATAATAGCGCTTGACACCGAATATACTCTACAAAATAGAAAAAAACAAAAAGACTCATCTTTAGATATTGCAGTTTTAACTTTTAATTTAAATCAATCTATTCCACTTGTAAAGACTCAAGTACCAATCTTTATAAATACTAAACAGGGATATTCTCTTTATTCCAGTTCAAATCCTCGTGCACCACCTTTAAACTCTTAATTTTTATTCTTTAAACCTTGAATTTCTAATGAAATAGATTCAAGAACATATTTATTATCATCTATTATTTTTTAATCAATGATAATATTCAAGTTGTTTTTTACAAACAATCACAATGACTTATGGTCATTATAAATAAATTTTTTGAGGTATTATGTTATCAATTATAAAACAATCAAGATGGCTTTTGGTTATCTTGCTTACATTATTCGCAAGTCAGGCTTTCGGGCATGGAATGTCAGAAGCTGAAAAACAAATTATCATAGAAGGTGGCAATCTACGTTATATATGGATAGGTGCTACTCATATGTTATCTGGTTATGATCACTTAGCATTTGTATTTGGGATTATCTTTTTTCTAACTAAATTTAAAGACATCGTAAAGTATATAACTGCATTTACAGTAGGACACAGTATTACCCTAATCATTGCAACTTTTAATGCTATTCAAGTTAACTATTTTTTAGTTGATGCGGTTATTGCATTAAGTGTTTGTTATATAGCTTTTCATAATCTTGATGGATTTAAAAAGTATTTTAATGTAAAAGCACCAAATATGTTAGTAATGATTTTTTCTTTAGGTTTGATTCATGGTCTTGGATTATCTACTAGATTACAACAACTTCCTTTGAATCCTGATGATTTATTAATGAATATTATTTCATTTAATATAGGTATTGAAATTGGACAAATTAGTGCATTAGCTGTAATGCTATTTGTAATAGCATTCTTCAGAAAGAAAGAGGCTTTCTCTTCATTTTCTAAAGCTGCAAACGGTTTTTTAATCATAGCAGGAGCTTATCTATTTATAATGCAAATGCATGGTTATGAGCATACAACTAACGCAGAAGAACTTGGGTACAAATCTGAAACTACAAAAAATGTAACAGAACTTGATTCTACAGAGAAATCTAATTGGAAAGATACAATCACAATCACACTTCCTGCAAGAGGAGAAAAAGAGTATAAATTAGAAGTTGCAAAAGGTGAAACATTTTCTTATTCTTGGAAAACTGATAAAGGTGTCTTATTTTACGATTTTCACGGTGAACCAAAAGGTGATACAACAGGTTCTTTTGAAACATTTAAGAAAGCAATGGCTGAAGAAGCAAGTGGTTCTCTAACAACTACTTTTGAAGGAACTCATGGATGGTATTGGAAAAACTACAGTGCAGATTTAATTACAATTACTCTTAATGTAAAAGGTGATTATAAACTTATGGATGTAAAGAAAGATACACAAGTACAAACCACAGAAGAACCAACTCTTCCTAAACGTGAAACAATTAATTAAGAAGGATATTAATGAAAAAAAGAAATCTATTTTTACTTGCCTTTTTATTTGCAGTAGTTACGGGATGTTCTGATCACGGACATGAACATGATGAAAATAAAAGTAAACCAGTTAAACACGACACATTGAAGTAAAATATGCATAAGGTGTATACACTTCCAACTGTGTATACAAACAAAAAGAATTATCAATATGATAAATTATAAAAGGAAAAACAATGAGAACAATGATAAAAAAAGGCTTATTAGCTGTAACATTAATGATAGGATTTAATCCATTATATGCAGGAACTGGACATAGTCATGCACCAGTTGAAGCTAGTACAACAATTATTAAAACAGTAGCTAAAGAAGAAATTAATAGATTAGCAAAAAGTGGAAAAATTGATAATAGCTGGTTAAATAAAGATATTAATAAAATTGAAAAATATAATCAAGGTCAAGAATGGCGTGTAATTTTCAATAATGACAAAATTGAAGATGCTGCAAAACAAACTCTTTATATTTTTGTAGATAATGCAGGTAAGTTAACAGGAAGTAATTATACTGGTAAATAATACTATTTAAAACAAATAAAGATTTAGAGAAAACCTCTAAATCTTTATTGTCAACTATTAGCAAACAAGTAGATAGTGTTTATACTTAGATATTTTTATTTAGTTCTATTGTTATATGAACTAATTCTTCATGAATTTGTAGCTCTTTTTTTAAATAATCACTAGATATATCTTCATCAACATCTAAACAAAGAATACAAGAATATTTTCCTTTTCCCACATGCCATACATGAAGGTCTGTAATTTTTGCATTTACCTTTGAGTTATCTATAACTTCAATAATTTCACTTACAACAGGGTCATCCATATTTGCATCAAGTAAAACTTTTCCAGATTGTTTTATAAGTCCTATTGCCCATACGAATACTAATATTGATCCAACTATTCCCATAATAGGGTCAAGCCATGCTGCACCCCAAATCAGTCCAGCTATTAGTGCAATAATAGCTAATATTGAAGTTAATGCATCTGCAAGTACATGTATATAGGCAGCTTTTAGATTCATATCATCATGATGAGAATGACTATGCTCATGGTGATGATGTTCATCATGTCCATGATGATGGTGAGAATGGTCATCTTTTAACAGCCATGCACAAACCAAATTAATAATTAAACCTAAAACTGCTACAAAAATTGCCTCTTTATAAGATATATCAACTGGATTCAAAAATCTTTCAATTGAGTGAAAAGCCATAAAAAAAGCAACAACTATAAGAAGTATGGCACTTGTATAAGCTCCTAATATCTCTATTTTAAAAGTTCCAAAACTAAATCGTATATCATTTTTATATTTTGTAGCCATTGCATAAGCAAAAAAAGATAACCCTAAAGCTAATGCATGTGAACTCATATGCCAACCATCTGCAAGTAAAGCCATAGAATTGTAAATAATACCTGCTGTAATCTCAGCAATCATCATAACAAATGTTAAAACAGTTGCATAAAGAGTATTTCTTTTTGCTCTTTGATTTGAATCATCAAAACTGTGAGAGTGGGACAAGTTTTCTAATATAGTTTTTGTTTGCATTTTATACCTAATTTAAAATATTTGTGATACTATACCCCAGTATAACTTATGATATTTTGAAAGGAATTTTATGGCTCACACAATAGCAAATAAAGGGAAATTAATTTTAAGAGTAAAAAAAATCAGAGGTCAATTAAATAGTATTGAAAAAGCTTTAGAAAATGAAACTGATTGTTTTAAAATTTTACAGCAAATAAGTGCTAGTCGAGGTGCAATTCAGTCACTAATGAGTGAAGTTTTAGATGGACATATAAAAGAGCACTTAGGAAATCATGTAAGCGAAGAACAAAGAGAACAAGAGATAGAAAATCTTTCATCATTACTTAAAAGCTATCTTAAATAGTTTGTTTACCTTTGTTTGGTTTTATATTGTAAACTTCGATAATAGATATAATTATAATTTGGAGAGTAAATGAAAATACTTTTAATAGAGGATGATTTAGAATTTGCCCAGCTTATTACAGACTTTTTATTTACAAGAAGTATTAAAACAGATACTTGTGAAGATCCCTTTAAAGCACTTGTATTAAATCTAAATGATTATGATTTAGTTCTTTTAGATTTAGGGCTTCCTGGAATTGATGGTTTAGAGATTTGTAAAGAGTTTAGAAAGAAAAGTAAAATTCCAATAATAATATCAAGTGCTAGAAACTCAACAATGGATAAAGTTACAGGTCTACAAATAGGAGCAGATGATTATCTTCCCAAACCTTATGACCCTGATGAACTTTATGCCAGAATAGTAAGCTTGATTAGAAGAACTAAAAATTTTAATGATGAAGAAAAATCAAGAAAATCGTTTGAAGTAGATGAAAATAGTAGAGATATGAAATATCTTGGGAATCATCTTTTATTAACAGAAGCGGAGTTTGAAGTTGCTAAAGAGCTTATAAAAAACTATGGCGGAATTGTTTCAAAAGAGCAGTTATTTTATAGTTCCCCTTCAATTACTTCTAGTGATGGAAAAAGTTTAGAGATGATTATTAGTAAAATAAGACAAAAGATAAAACCTTTTTCAGAAGCTAATCATATTATTGCATTAAGAGGAAGAGGATATAGAATTGTTGAGTAACATTAAGAAATCATTATTTAAACAGATAAATACTCTTTTTATAGTATCTTTTTTAGTCATTATATCTTTATGGGTATTTTTTTATTTTCAACAAAAGCACCAAAATCAAGAACATCAAATAGCTAGATATTTTAGCATAGTAAGTTCATTACAACCTCTAATTATGCAATCATACGCTTTTCAAGATAGTGATGTACAAAGTTTTAATATGAAAGTTTACAAGCAAAATCTTGATAAAAATAAAAAAGTATTATTTGAAAGAGGTGATAAATCAAAGGGTTTTTCAATCTTAAAAATTGAGAATAAAACTATAATTCATACTTATAACCAAATTGGAGAGCTTTACTTGGAGGATTTACAAGAAAAAAGTGATTATATATTTATTCATACTATTTTTTCAATTCTATTGATATTACAGTTTCTTCTATATTTAATGCTTCAAAAATCTTTGAAACCTTTACAAACAATCCATGATAAGTTAAAAAACCTTCAAAAGGGAGATATGTCTATTCTTGATTATAAATCAAATTATGATGAGATAAATCAAATAGCAACTTCTTATAATAACTCTATTTCCCAACTTGAGTATATTTTAGAAACAAGAGAGATGTTTAATAAAATCTTTATGCATGAACTTAAAATGCCAATAGCAAAAGGGATGTTTTACCTTAAGATGCAACCATCAGTTGAAGTCAATGAAAAGATGTTGAAACTCATGCAAAGACTCAATAATGAACTAGATGAATTTTCTATTTTAGAGAGTTTGATAGTTAATAAAAATACTATAGAACAAAAAGAACATAATTTTTTGGAACTACTTAATTTAGCTATTGAAAAAATAGGAGTTGAGAATAAAAATAAGATTAATATAAATATTGATGCAGAAACCAAAATATATGGAGATAAAGAGCTTTGGATAATCTGCTTTAAAAACTTATTTGATAATGCTTTAAAATATGCAAATGACAAAAAAATAAGTATTGAATTAAAAGATGATAAATTTTTATTTATTAATAAAGGTGAACCTTTGCCTGTTGACTTATCATCTGAGTTGAAAAATTGGAAAATTGATAAAAACAAAAGACATAAAAGTTCAACAGGTTATGGTTTTGGTCTGTTTATTATTAAAAATATTGTAAATCTCAACGGTTATACTTTAGAATATGAGTATAAAAATGAAAATGTAATTTTAGGAATAAAAAATGTATTATGTAATTAAAGTGTTAATTTCAGCTGTTTTAATAGTAGCTATCTCTGAACTTTCAAAAAGAAGTTCACTTCTTGGAGCAATCTTAGCTTCTATTCCATTGGTTTCAGTTATGGCTTTTATTTGGATATATATTGATACAAAAAATGTAGAAACTATCTCAAAACTTTCATATTCTATTTTTTGGTTAGTTATTCCATCTTTAGTATTATTTATAACTTTACCAATTTTTTTAAAGTATGTTAATTTTTATTTTGCATTAATCTTTTCAATTGCATTAACAGCAATTTCATACTACATAATGATTTTATTACTTGAAAAATTTAATATTTCAATTTAAAGAATAAAACTACTTAGATTGCAGGAATCCACCCATAAAGAGATAGATAAAGACACACCTAAACCTAATCTGTCAACCTTAGATAGTGCACAAAAAATGATGGATAAATGTTCTAAAAATGAATTATAAAAATATTTATCTACAAGTTCCACAACCTGTACCTTTTGCAACTTTCTTTAAGTTTCAAACTAAATTATTGAACTACTATATAATGCTCTTACCTCTCGTTTTAGGTGTAAGTCTTTTCCAAATTTATTTGAGAGTGCTTAAAAAAAATTTATTAATCAAATTGATGCCAAAAAGGAGTTCCAACAATAGGAGTAGATGGATTAGCAAATTCACGTTCTTGCATAATTCCTGCTTCATAAGCCAATCTTCCTGCTTCAACTGCTAATCTAAAAGCATTTGCCATTTTTATAGGATCTTGAGATAAAGCTATTGCTGAATTTAAAAGTATTCCATCATAACCTAATTCCATTGCTTGGCTTGCATGAGAAGGTTTTCCTATTCCTGCATCTATTATAAGTTGTAGTTTTGGAAAATAATTTCGTATTGCTTTTAAATTATCTGGATTCATTAATCCTTTTCCTGAACCAATCATCGAACCCCAAGGCATTAAAATTTTACATCCAACATCTACTAATCGTTTAGATACTACTAAATCATCTGTAGTGTATGGAAATACTTCAAAGCCTTCTTTGATTAAAACTTCAGCTGCTTTTACTGTTTCAAAAGGATCTGGTTGAAGATTATATTGATCTCCAATTACTTCTAGTTTTATCCAATTTGTACCAAATGCTTCTCTTGCAATTCTTGCAGTTGTAATTGCTTCTTTTGCACTGTGAGAACCTGCTGTATTTGGTAATATATTAAGACCTAAATCTTTTATAATATTCCATGATTGTTTATTGTCATTGTTTTCTCCTGCTGTTGCACGTCTCAAAGACACTGTTACAATTTGAGATTTTGATATAGTAATGGCATCTTCCATACAAGAAGGACTTGGATAAAGAGCAGAGCCAATTAACAATCTACTTGATAGTGTTTTTCCTGCTATTTCCCATGATTCATTTGTCTCTTTCTTATTTACATCATTCATTTATATATTCCTTCCTTTAATGCTTTTTCTACAATGGCAGGTGCTAATAAATAGCCATGTCTATAAAGACCGTTTATTCTAGTTAATTTATTTGTATTTTCAATTCGAGGCAAGTTATCTTTAAAGGCAGGTCGACAGTTTGTTTTACTATTAACTACACGAGCTTCACCAAAACTAGGATGAACAGTAAACACAGCAGATAAAAGTTCCATACTAGAACGAACTGAAATATCACTTGTATCTTCACTTTCTATTTCTGTAGCACCAAGGATATAACGTTTAGAGTTTTGTCTTGGAACAATATATATTTTATATCTTGGATGAAGTAATCTTGTTGGTCTTGTAATATTAATTTCATCTGATTCTAACCATAATACTTCACCTCTTACACCTCGTAAATCAGAAAAATGCTCTTTTGCTCCTAACCCACGTGAATCAAAAACCCAGTCAAACTCTTGAATTTCTTTATTTATATAAATATTACCCTCTTCTATCTTGTCTACTTTTGTAAAATCTTTCCATGTTACATTTGGATGATTTTGTAAATAATCAGAACAAGCAGTTATAAAACGTTGTGAATCTACTTGCCCTTCATTTTTAATATAAAATGATTTATTATATTGAGTTAATTCAGGTTCGAGTTCTTCTAATTGCTCTTTATTTATAGATTCTATTTCTTTGGCTTCTTTTACTTTGTTCTTTAATGTTGTAATAAAATGTTCAAGTTCTTTTGAATCTTGAGGATGGGCAGTTATAATTGTTCCTGCTAATTGAAATCCATCATAAACTCCAACTTCTTTTAATAAATCGGGCCATAAAGATACAGAGCGAACACCTAAATCAAATATTATTGATTCAGCTGTTTCAAGTTCAGCAAAGGGTGCTAACATACCTGCTGCTGTATAACCAGCTGATGTAAGTCCATCTTTACTATCTTTATCAAATAGTGTTAAAGTATGTCCATCTTTTAGTAGGTTAAGAGCCAAAACTCTACCTACTAAACCAGTACCAACTATTGCTATATTCATTTTCTTATTTTTTACTTGATTATTCTTTTGCTTCAACATAAATTTCGGATCCCATTTCTTCAAATTTTAAAGACATTTCATCCATGCCTTTTTTTCTTGCTGTCTCAACATCTGTTCCTAATGCATCTGCATATGTTCTTACTTCCGCCGAAATTTTCATAGAACAAAATTTAGGTCCACACATAGAACAAAAATGTGCTACTTTTGCAGATTCAGCAGGTAGTTCTACATCATGGAACTCTCTTGCTCTATATGGATCTAGACCAATATTAAATTGATCAACCCATCTAAATTCAAATCGTGCTAAACTCATTGCATCATCTCTTGCTCGTGCTCCTGGATGACCTTTTGCAATATCTGCTGCGTGTGCTGCAATTTTATATGTAATTAAACCTTCTTTAACATCATCTCTATTTGGTAATCCAAGATGTTCTTTTGGTGTTACATAACATAACATTGCACAACCATACCAAGCAATCATAGCTGCACCAATACCTGATGTAAAATGATCATAACCAGGAGCTATATCAGTAGTTAGGGGTCCTAGTGTGTAAAAAGGTGCTTCATCACACCATTCTAGTTGCTTTTCCATATTTTCTTTTATAAGATGCATCGGTACATGACCAGGACCTTCGATAAGAGTTTGAACATCATGCTTCCATGCAATTTTTGTTAATCTTCCTAATTCTTTTAGCTCTGCAAATTGAGCTTCATCATTAGCATCCGCACCTGATCCTGGACGTAAACCATCTCCTAATGAAAATGTTACATCATATGTTTTCATAATTTCACAAATATCTTCAAAATGTGTATTTAAAAAGTTTTCTTTATGATGATGAATCATCCATTTAGCCATAATAGCTCCACCACGACTTACAATACCTGTAACTCTTTTTGCAGTCATTGGTACATGATGTAAAAGAAGTCCTGCATGAATAGTGAAATAATCTACACCTTGTTCAGCTTGTTCTATTAACGTATCTCTAAATACTTCCCATGTTAAGTCTTCAGCTACGCCTTTTACTTTTTCTAAGGCTTGATAAATAGGAACTGTTCCAATAGGAACAGGAGAGTTTCTTAAAATCCAATCTCTTGTAGTATGAATATTCTTACCCGTAGATAAATCCATAACAGTATCTGCTCCCCATCTTGTTGACCATACCATTTTTTCTACTTCTTCAGCAATTGAAGATGAAGTTGCTGAGTTACCAATATTAGCATTTACTTTTACTAAAAAATTACGTCCTATAATCATAGGTTCAACTTCTGGATGATTTATATTACATGGAATTACAGCTCTTCCTCTTGCAACTTCTTCTCTTACAAATTCTGCTGTTATTACTTTTGGTAGATTTGCACCAAAACTTTCACCTCTTAATCTATTTTCTCGCTCTTCATCTTGTAAATATTCTTTACTCATAGCTAAATCTTGATTTTCACGAAGTGCAATAAATTCCATTTCAGCTGTTATGATTCCTTGTCTTGCATACCACAGTTGCGTAACATTTTTTGTTTTGCCATTTTCATCTTTTTTTGCTCTTAAAGGAGTTCTTACTAATCCTTTTGTTCCTGCTGTTACAAAGTCAAGTTGTTCCTCTGTTTTGTATCCATTATCACTAGGTTCCATAATTCGACCATCATATTGCTCAACGTCATTTCTTTTAGCAATCCATTCTTTTCTGATAGTTGGAATACCTTTACCTACATCAATGTCAATACTTGTATCTGTATAAGGACCAGATGTATCATATACTCTTAGTTTAGTTTCATTTGCCAAAAGTATTTCTCTTACGGGAACTTTAATATCTGTGTGTATTTTCCCCTCTATATACACCTTAGTTGATGCGGGGAAAGGTTCTCTTGTTAGTAACTCATTTGATGTTGTTATTGTTTCTTGTTGTTTGTTTGTCATTTTAATCTCTTTCATAAATAAAATACGAAAAGAGAGAAGTGTAGTTAAAATATGTAGATATATCATTTTAAAAGCTTTTCGCAATAAAAAAATATATTAGACTTTATAGTCTATAAAATAAGTACAGTCTCTTCCTTACGCTGGAATTACCCAGTTCAAGTTCAACGGGACAAGCAAAACTGCTATCTCAGCTTCTATCTTTAAAAAAGATAAAGCGCCCCGAGAGGTTGATTATCGATTCTACTTGAAGTTTTATTTATGAAAGCTTAAATCAATTTAGTGGAATGGTAATCTAAATTCATACTTAGAATTTAAAAGTATCTAAGTTAAAATAACAAGTTCAACAATCTGTACCTTTTGGAGTATGTTCACCAATTCAACTCTTTTTGGAACAAGCTTTCTATTTGTAAGAATTGCTCCAAAAGTAAGAGGTTATAAAACATCAAGAGATAGGTGTAACTTAGAATATAAACATACAGGTCTATAAATTCCATAATAGAAAAACCTTAATACTTAATAGTTATTAATATATAAAGAAACAAAGTACTTTGGTATTAAATTCATAAACTATTTTATTTTATTTAAACAAATAAATTTTAATTCATATTTACCTGTTCTATAATTCAGTTTTTTTTCTGTTGCATATTTGTATCCGCCTCTTTCACACTCTTCTTTAGTCAATTGTCTTGAGTCTTGAATACATCCTGTAAAAAGTAAAATAAAAAGCGATGATAAAACTAAAGTTTTCATAACATACTCCTTTTTCTTAAGTTAAATAAACTATATCAAGGAAAAGTACTACAAAAGTATCATTTAAGCAGTATTAATCCAAGGTAGTATGTATTTTGTATCCAAAACTATAGATATTTTCAATATTTAAAGAAGGTACTTTTTTTCTAAGTCGTGAGATTATATTTTTAAGATTTGTAATATCTGGATTTTTATCAAAATCATCAGCCCACATCAATGATATTATTTCTTCATTATTATTTGTTTTTTCTGGGTATTTTAGAAGTAAAGAGATTAAAATCAACTCTTTTTTTGTTAGTTTAACAGCTTGATTATTATCTATTAATTCTTGAGTTTTTTTATTCCAAAACAGAGTATCAGATAGTTTTATTAAAGCACTTATCTTTTCTTCATTTTTTTCAAAATAGATATCTTTGTTTATTTTAAAAATTACATCTAAAAAGTTATTATAATCCAAGGGTTTTAAAATAAATTGTCTAATACCAAGATTAATCAACTGCATTAAATATGCACTTTCATTATGAGCTGATAAAACTAGAACTTTTTGATTAGAGTTTTCTTTATAAATAGCCTTTATTAATTCAATACCATCCATATTTGGCATTTGTATATCACTTAAAACTAAATCAAAATAGACACTATTTTTTTTATAAAAATCTAAATACTTCTCAAGTCCATCTTTTCCATCAACTGCCACATAAACAATAGAAAAAATTTCTTCAAGTAACTCTTTTATTTCAGTTCTTATACTTAAATCATCTTCAACAAAAAGTATGGAAATATCTTTTGAATATTTTTCTAAAAGTGCATAATCTAGCATTTAACAGCCTTATTTAAACATAAAAATTAATATAATCTATTATAATGTATAAAACATAAATTTAATTGGAAATAGTTTAATATGAGTGATAATAATAAGTTTTTTACAGATATTCATGAAATAACCGATAATACAATTGAAGGTATTTTGATTATAGAAGATGGTTTTATTAAACATGTAAATAGATCATTAATAGATATTTTATGTTATGAAGATGAAAAAGAGCTTATAGGCAATCTTGCAATTGGAATATTAATACCAACATCAAAAGAAAAATTCATAGAGTATAACAGCAAAATATTTCAAGAAATATCACTTTTAAATAAAAATGCAGATGTAATACCTGCAATTATAAAAATTAAAGATATAAATATAAATAATGTTTCTTATAAAATGGTTTCAATATTAGATTTAACAGAAATCAAAAAAAATGAAAAAATAGTTTTAGAGCAATCAAAGCTTGCAGCTATGGGTGAAATGGTTTCAATAATAGCGCACCAATGGAGACAGCCATTATCTGCAGTTGGTTCTATTATAACAACATTAAAACTAAAATATAATCTAAAAAGAATTGATTTAAATACCTATGATGAAAAATTAACTCAGATAAATAACTACGTGCAATATATGTCAAATACAATTGATCATTTTAGAGATTTTTTAATAAAAGATTCAAAAAAAGATTTAGTAAAAATAGAAGAAGTTGTAAATAATAGCTACTCTTTAATCAAAAATAGTTTTGATATTCTTGGAATAAAAGTAAATATCAACTCTAAAGAATCCCTAAACAAAATCTACTTACATAAAAATGACCTTACACAAGTTATTTTAAATATCTTAAATAATGCAAAAGATGCTTTGGTTTTAAACAATATTTCAAATCCACAAATCACAATAAATTTTTCACAAAAAGAATCTTCTTTTCAAATTATTGAAATAGAAGACAACGCAGGTGGAATAAACTTGAATATTATTGATAAGATATTTAATCCATATTTTTCAACAAAAGAGAAAAAAAATGGTACTGGTTTGGGTTTATACATTTGTAAGATGATTGTTGAGAAATATTTAAATGGAGAGATTAGCGTTAAAAACAAAAAAAATGGAACTTCTTTTATTATTAAATTATTTATTTGAAATTATGATACTTTTCTGATACACTTTTATAATATAATCGCTCAATTTAGTGCGGAGAAAATATGAAAACATTCGATAGAGAAAAAACAATACTAACAATTATTAGATTTGGTGCAGTTATACCTACTCTAATATTTCCATTTCTAATTACTTATACAATAATAACTCAACTTTCGCACATAAAACCAAGTTGCTTTTTGGTATGAATGCGTAAAACATTGATAATAAGCTCTAAATCTTTATTTCTCTTGACAATTTCTGTAGTTTGGAGCAAGTTTTCTAATATTTTTAGGAATAGTTCCATTGAAATAGCAAGGGTTTCAAGCTGACACTCTAAGTCTTTGAATAAGTTTCCTAAAGTTTGTGGTTCATTATTGATACGATTGATATAGCTTGTTAAATTGTATGCAAGGAATGATAGAGTGATTCTAGCTATTAGGGCTTCATAAATGCGGTTTTCCTCTTTACCGAATTGAAAGTATTCCCTTAGGTCTTTATATCCTTGCTCAATATTCCACCGTTTTTTGTATGTATTTATAATCTCTAAATCTGATAAATGTATATTGGTTGAAAATATTGGTATTAGATTTTCTTTGGTTCTTATAAATACAATCTTTACTCTTCCAAGTGTTTTATGTGTAGTGATAGTTGAAACATAGGAGTATTTGATGGAGTTATAGTTACCAAGTTTTGAAGTTTTATTTTGTTTTTCATGATTATATAGAGCTTCAAGTGTTTTATATTTCCCACTAAACTGCCAGATTCTATTGCTTTTTGCAACCCTTGCAATCGTATCCAAACCATTATCTCTAACCTCTTTGATAAAATTTGGTTTTGCATACCAGCTATCGACAAGTAGATAGTCTGCATATATTCCTGAACTTAAAGCTCGTTTTAGCATATTTATTGCTTGGATATTTTTACCGTTTCTCCCTTCAATTCTTCGTTTATAGGCATTGCTTCTATGGTGATATTTATTATCAATAGAATCTATAATTTGATTTTTATTATAGTTCATGGAAAAATCTAGCATCATATCGGTATGAGTATCACTATAGTTTAGTGATACAATATTTAAACCCTTAACTACTCTTTTATCTTTATTGCTCCATAAATTCTTACAACTGCCTTCTATATATTTTCCACGCTTAATTTCAACTGTGTCATCAATGATAAATACTTTTGTATCAGTTGGCTTTTGCAATGATGAAAGTTTATTGATTAAGTTCACGGATGTGAGCAACAATAATTTTCTCCAGTTGTATTTACTATTTTTTAGTAATCTATAATAAACATCTTTCTTAAAACTGTCATTACTATATTTCATAAAGGATGAGATCTTTTTATTAATAAGGAACATATATAAAAATTGTAAGATCACCATATACGGCGGCACACCTACATCACGCTTGATAAAATTACTTTGTTTTAAAATACTGCTAAAATTTATATCTCTTAAAACTAAAACTATAGGATTCTTTAACACACTCTTCATAGCAGTTTCGATAAAATTGTCAATACCCATAAAAAGCCCTTATATATTAATGTTTGTGGTGAACAATTATAGCTAAAAGTGTCTATTTATGGGGTTTAATGAAGCTTTTGAATATAGTGAATTTATGATTTTCTATGTGCGAAAGTTGAGAATAATAAAACAAAAAGATGAAACTTTAAATAAAGAAATAGAAACATTTAAAAGTGAATTTATAAATAAAGAAAAATTACATATAAAAAATGAAATTGATAGAGTTGTTGATTCTATTAACTATGAAATTAAGAAATCAGATGAAGACTTAAAAGCTTTTTTAAAAGAAAGAGTATATGAAGCACATAAAATTGCAAGTAATATTTATAATGTGGAATCAACATTCTTAAGCAATAAAAATATTAACAGAAACGATCATGCATTAAAAACAATTAAATATGCCCTTGAAGGAATGTTATATAACGAAGGAAATGGATATATATTTATTGATGATATAAATGGTGTAAAAATTTTACAACCATTAAATAAAGAAATAGAAGGACAAAGTCTTTTAGAATATAAAGATATAAATGGTTATCAATATATGAAAAAGGTTACTGAAACCATCAAAAACAAAAGTGAAACCTATGATGAGTATTATTGGTATAAATCAAAAGATGATAAAACAACATATAAGAAGATTAGTTTTTATAAATATTTTGAACCCCTAAACTTTGCAATTGGAACAGGTGAATATTATGTTGATTTTGAAAAAAAGATTCAAAATAATTTACTTAAGAAAATCCAAGGAGTAAGATTAGATGATAATAGTTATATATTTATTTTCAATAAACAAGGAGATTATTTATCTCATTTTTATGAAAATAAAATAGGTACAAGTGGATTCAATCTAAAAGATGCAAATGGAAAATATTTTCTTAAAGATATGTTTGAATATGCTGAAAAAAACAAACAAGGCTATGTGCAATACTTAGCATCATCAAAACCTGGTAGCAACTTAAAAAATGTAGAAAAAATTTCATATGTTAGATATCTTGATAAATGGGATTGGATGATTGGTACTGGTTTTTATTTAGATGAGTTAAACAATAAAATTAATAAAAAAGAAGCAAAATTAAAAAAAGAGCACGAAATTATAATTAATAATATTATACTTTTAAGTATTTTACTAACTTTAATCTTACTTGTAATTTCTCTTCTTATTTCTAAAATAATAGAAAAAAAGTTTAATAATTACAAAAAAGAGATAAAAAAAGAAATAAATAATACTATTAAAAAAGAAAGGCTTTTAGTTCAACAATCAAAAATGGCAATAATGGGAGAAATGATAGCAAATATTGCTCACCAATGGAAACAACCTTTATCAGTTATTTCAACAGTATCCACAGGAATAAAAATTCAAAAAGAGTTGAATTGCTTAAATGATGAAGAAATAGTTGAAGGAATGAATAATATTAATAATTCAGCACAATATTTATCTCATACAATTGATGATTTTAGGAACTTTTTTAAATCTGACAAAACAAAAATTAACTTTAAATTTTTAGATATATTTGAAGATACTATTAAGCTAATATTACCTCAATTTACAAACAATAATATTCAATTTATTAAAAATATAGATAATACTGAAATATATGGATATAGAAATGAACTTTTACAGGTTTTAATAAATATTTTTAAAAATGCTAAAGACGAATTTATTCAATTAGATAAAAATCAAAAAAAATTCATTTTTATTGATTCATATAAAGAAGATTCAAATTATATAATTAAAATAAAAGATAATGCAGGAGGAATATCTCTTGATATTATAGAAAAGATATTTGAACCTTATTTTACTACTAAAGAAGATTATGAAGGAACAGGTATAGGTCTTTATATGTGTAAACAAATAATAAATGGAATGAATGGTGAGATCAAAGTTAAAAATAGTGAATATGAATATGAAAATCAAAAATATAAGGGTGCTGAATTTACAATTATGCTTCCTTTGTCTTAAAAGCCTTAATATAAGGGCTTCTAAAACACCTATTTTTAAAATTGTTCCAAAACTGAACCAAGAATGTTCTAGTTTAGTAAAAAAGTTCCTCTTGATTTCTTCTCATTTTTTATATATTTTGCATATACTTGTAAAGTAATATTTGCATTCTTGTGACCAAGCATTGATGAAACCCAAAGTATATCTTCTCCACTTGCAATCATCATACTTGCAAAGGTATGTCTCATCTGATATAAATTTCTATATGGAATTTCAAGTTCTTTTAAAACCTTTTTCCAATAAGTTGTAGAAATCTTAATTGCTGAGTGATAAGGTTTATTCAAATTAGAATTAAATACATATTCAGACTCATCTATTTTATATTTTAAATGATTTTCAATATATGGAATAAGAACATCGAGTATATCAACATCTCTAATACTAGATTTTGTTTTTGGGGTTGTTTCTACCCCTTTATTTCTAGTTCTTCTAACTTGTATTACTTTATTTTCTAAATCAATGTCAGACCACTTTAAAGCTGTTATCTCGCCTGTTCTCATTCCTGTAAAAAAACCTATTCCGTAGAACAATTTAATCTTATCTGGACTTGCATCTAATATTTTAAATATTTCATCTTTTGAAAAAGGTATATTTTCATTTTTAGCTATATTTTGTGGAGCTTTAATTATTGAGAATGGATTTTTTTGAATAATCTCATCTCTTAATGCATCTTGAAATATACCATTGAATACTATTCTAACATTTATTACTGCTTTATTAGAAAGAGTTTTTAATAAGTCATTTTGCCATAAAGTAAGTTCAGATGCTTTTATACTATCAATTTTTCTATTTCCTAATACTGGAATTACATGTTTATTTAAAACATAATTATATGAAGAATGAGTATTAGCTTTCCTACTAGCTCTATTCATCTTCAAACTAATATCAATCATCTCTTTTACTGTTGGAACAATTTTGTTTTCAAAGAACTCTCCACTATGCATTTTTAAGAGCATTTGTGGAATTATTTGTGTTGTTGCTAATTTTCTATTAGCTTTTGAATCTTCTATATTAAGTGACCTTTTAATCACTTCACCATTTAAACTAAATCGTACCCAGAGTTTTGTTCCTCTTGTGTAAAGTTTAGGTTCTGTCATCTTAACCATGTTATCTCCTGTGATAACACCTTAAAATAACAACTACTAACAATAGAGTTAATTTTAGTAGAATTCATATTAAATCCTTTAGAACCAAATTAGCTATTTCTTTTGGATTTAGCATATTTTTAGAAGAAATCACCCATTTATCTAGTTCAAGCTTATCAAATAACACTCTTCCTGCTTTTTTATGATAATGTTTGCCTTCTACAAGGTGGTCAGTTTTTAGTTTATGTATATGGTCTTTTGAATAGCCAAGATAATATGCAGTTTCTGCAACATTTAGCCATCTTTTTTCAACTTTATTTTCTATTTTCTCACTTAGAATTTTTACTATTTCTAGAATTTGTGGGATTTGATTTACTGCTTCAATATTTAGATTCATGGGAAATTCCTCCTTTCCTATTAATTTTCCTTTCTGTTTTTTTATATTATTCTAATCTTTGCAAAAAATCTTTTTTAATGATTAAATGCAAAGATTTTTAAGCTAATTACTATCATTAAACTCTTTTCAAATAGTAATTAGTCATCTCTTCTCTTGAATGGTTTATCTCTTTTGAGATATCACTTAAAATCTGTTTATACTCTTGACCTAGTTCAAGTCTTTTTTCAACTTCATTTTTTACAAATGTATATCTAAAGTCATGAGAGCTTACATCATAAGCTTTTAAATGATTAGCATAAGTTCTTTGTGTTGGAAGATTATCAGCTAATTTAATTCTTTCAAGTAATGAAGAAGTAATATCTTTAGCATCATATTCATGATTTCCTTTTCCTATTACTCCTATTAATTTTCCATCATTATAATACTTATCAATATTCTCAACTACTTCAAAGGCTTCAGAGACTCTAAACCCTAGTTCTAACTGTGTTTGAGCAACAACTGCTGTTTCATAGCTTTTTTCATACAAAGCATCTATTAATTTATCAGCTTCATTTATTGCTCTTCCTTCCATAGGATTAATATCAGGCATTTCTCTAATCTCCATCATCTTTTCTTCAAATACATCTTTTGTAACTAACATATCAACATTAGATTTTTCTAAGCCTTCTAACATAGAAGAGAATGCTCTAACATAGTTTTCACATGAGTTTTTTGCTAAATCTTGCGTTCTATAATCTAAAAACTCTTTTACAGTCTCATTAGTCATATGTTCATTTAGTTTACCTTCTAAGCCTTTATTAGAACAGTAATCTGCAAAACTTTTACTCATTTCAGCTCTTTTTATTGATAAAGCTTTTGAATGTGTTTGTTTATCTGTTCTTCCATGTCTTTTTTCACCAAATGCTGAAAGCCTATGATGAATATCTTTTATTTGCTTTTCAAAGCTAGCTCCTTTTAAATTAGCCATTTCTTTTTACCTCATTAGTTTTTAAAAAGTTATCTATTGCACTTTTTGAAATAGTTACTTTGTGATTTAACTTTAAATATTTTGAAATATTTATAGCACCTGTTCCTTCTTGATATAACTTAATAATCACATCCATATATTTGGAGATGATTAGATTTTTTGTTTTATATCTACTCTTTTCTTTAAGCTCTTGGGCTTGTTTTTCATTAGATTCTGTTTTTAATTCATTTAAAATTACATAACTCTTTAAAAGTAGATTTCCACTTACTTTTAAATACTTTGCTTGTTTTAAAAGCAATGAAACTGTTTGTTCTTCAGACAAAGCAAGATTCTTTGCTAGTCTTTTAACTTTTGTGTTGTTGAAACTCATTTTAGTTCCCCCTTATTTAATTTTGTTTAATTTTTACTAATTTTTTTTACCTCCTTTATTGGATTTTCAGAATCATATAAAAAAATTTAAGAAAAATCTTTTTACTAATTCTTTTTTATTGAATAATTAAATTATTTAAATAAAATATTCTTGATATCCTAGAGAGGAAGTAGTGTCTTTTTAATAAGATAATTATTAAAGAAGTGAAATGTTTTTGTAAGACAATTAAAGCAGTAGAAATGTTAAGCAATGTAATTTACTTTTTAGAAAAAGAAATTACGAAAAAAAATAATGACTACATAAAACTTACTAGAAAGTAAGCATTAATAGTAAAAAGACTGCGTTAATAACAGCACCGTATAATCTGATTAGAATTTAATAATTGATTGTATTTAAGGTATGTTTCTTTTTTAATTGTTGGAAAAGCTTCAATTCTGTAAAGCTTTTAATAGTTTTTTATATTTGTTAATATTCATATTCATACCTTTGAAAGTTAAGAGATTTCTTATCTCTATACTTTGTTATAGGAGAGTAATTGAAAAAAAACGAGTTTTAGAAAAGAATTTTGAAATTTCTTTAAAAAGGCATAAAAAAGTCGTATTTAAAGCTTTACGTGCGTAAAGCTTTAAAAGCCTGATATTATCGAAGATTTTAAGCATCTTTTTTGATATCGTATTTTTTATAGTAACCTCACATACCCTATAGGATGGGCTTTCTATAAAAAAATTTCCGCAAGACACGTCTCCCGGTCTCTATGAAAAAACGCAAGCTTATTTTCATAGAGACCGGGAGGGTGCCGTGCGTGGAAAAGGCTTTGTGGGCGTGGATTTATTGCTTAAAATAAGACGGAAGATTCTACTATGAAAGTTTCAAATACAATCTCATCCATACTTAGAATTGGCTTTTAGCTTTCTCATTAATTAATCTTGATACACTCGTATTATAAAATAATCAGCTACAGAAGAGTTAAGATTTACTCATATTCAACAAGTCAATACTGTTGATACTTGAGAGAGGTAACTTATTTAAACTTGAAAATTAGAAATAAGTAAGGATTTATCTTACTTCTTTAAGTAGTTTTCTATTTTTTCTCCAATTTCAAATAAATTATAATCAAGAGACTTTTTTTCAAATATATTAAGATAATTATCTACATTATGGAGTGTGATTAATCCATCATTCTCTTTAATCCAATAAATCATTTTAGAATTAATTTCTGGACTATAATGTCCTAAATCTTTATAATATGCTATATTATCAGGGAAATCTCTATCTCCCCATCCATATATTTTTAGGTTTGGATAATCTTTACTTTTTTCAACTAAATATTTTATACTTTCTTTTAATCTTATAAAATCAGATTTTTTATATTGAGCATCAATTGCATTTTTAATTCTAGAATACGGAGGAATAATTAAGTTAAATTCTGTATTTGGATTATTTATAACAGATGTTAATAAATAATTATCTATATACTTTTTTGAAATACTTATCTTATCATCAATATCACTATAAACAATAGTTTCATTGTTCTTTATAGCATTTATACTCTCAGAAATTTCTTTAAATGCATCTTTAATTTGATTATTATTCTCAGCTTTAAACCAATTATCAATTCCTCCAAACCTAGACGAATGTGATTTATTAGAAAACCATTCATTTGGACTATCAAAATTAGCCTTTTTACTTAAATAAGTTTTTAAGATGTCTTTAAAAGAATCTAATTTTAAGTATTGTTTAAAATCATTTAAATAATTATCATCATATAAATAATTAAAATTATCCACCATAAAATCTGAAGTACCCATTCTCGATTCAATCAAACCACTGTAATCTAATGAATAAATTACTTTTTTAATCTGATTCTTTTCCAATGCATAATTTAATACAAAACTTCTTTCATAAAAATCACTACCAGATAGTGAAATATTTATAAAATTTCCACCTAAGATATTAGAACTTTCTATTGAAGATGAATTTTCTAGCATACTTGTACCTAAAATAATAGAATCAAATTCATAATTATTGATTATACCTGCTGCTTGTAATCTCATATTTGAATTTAATTTGTCCTTAAAAAAATATGGCTGGTGAAACAGCTTTAAAGGATCTATCATGAAATTTATTCCCGCAATGAAAATAATACACAAAAAAGAATATGCAATAAATATTTTAATCCATTTTTTACTATTCATAAATTATCCTTAAAAATTAAAATATAAAAATTCTGATGCTTTATTTAATGACAAAATAGCACCAATGAAACAAATTGCAGATAGTAATGCTGTTTTGTAATTAAGTTTAAAATCTTTCCCTTTTTCCATTGAGTTTCTGAAAGCTAAAATTAAAATGAATCCTAATATTACTGCAATTGCTGTAAAATCATTACCTTTTATATTTTCTGCCCAGTAGCCAAACTCAATATTGTAATTAGTTAAAAAAGAAAGTTTAGATTCTAATTTCTCTGGTAATATAATATTATCTAAGCTAAACATTCCCCCTAAAACCTTAACCGCATCATCCCATTCTTTAGCTCTAAAAAATACCCAAGCAATATTTACAAAGTTAAAGGTTATAAACCAAGCTAACCAAGTCCACATTTTAAATCCAAGGTTTGACCAAAGTCTATGAATAATCAATGCAATTCCATGAAGGAATCCCCAGAACAAAAATGTCCATCCTGCTCCATGCCAAAATCCACCTATTACAAAAGTAGCTAAAAGATTAGAGTATGTTCTAAAACTTGATTTTTTATTTCCACCTAATGGAATATAAATATAATCTCGCAAGAAACGACTTAGAGTAATATGCCATCTTCTCCAAAAGTCTTGAATAGATAGTGCCTTATATGGGCTATTGAAGTTAATAGGTAGTTTTATATTAAATAAAAGTGCAATACCTATTGCCATATCTGTATAACCTGAGAAATCAAAATAAAGTTGAAAGGTATAAGACAAAGATGTTGCCCAAGCTTCAAATAGATTTAAAGTTATTGCTGTATCAAATCCAGCGGTTGCCCAAACAGCAAAGGTATCTGCAATTACTACTTTTTTAAACAATCCAATAGAGAATATAAAAAGTCCCAAAGCTATATTTCTATAATTTTTTACCATATTTCTATTGTTTGCAAATTGTGGCATCATTTCTTTATGATGAACAATTGGACCTGCTATTAATTGAGGGAAAAAAGTTACGAATAATGCATAGTTTAAAAAATCATATTCTTTTGTTTCTTGTCTATAACTATCAACTAAATATGCTACTTGTTGAAAAGTAAAAAAAGATATTGCTAATGGTAAAATTAAATGTAAAAGATTTACATTTGTACCTATTGCAAAATTAAAATTTTCTATAAAAAAATCTGCGTATTTAAAATATCCAAGTAATGCAATATTACAAACAATTCCAAAAATTAAAATAGATTTTTTAGAAAAGCTTTTTTTATTTTCTTCAATTTCTTTATTTAAACTATTACCAATTACATAGTTAAAAAGCATACTTATTAGTATTAAAGGAAGATAAGCAATATTCCACCAAGAATAGAAAAATAGTGAAGAAAATACTAAAAAACCTTTTGAGGCTACGGTTAATCTTTTATGATTTAGATAAAAGTAGATAAAAAAGGTTATTGGTAAAAAGGCAAAGATGAATTCGTAGGAATTGAAGAGCAAATATTTTTCCTTATGTTTAATTATGGAACACTCAATTAATATATTTTCATTAAAATGTTTCATTATTTAATATTATTTTTAAGTTGGCATTTTATTATTATATTGCTTAATTATGGAACATAAAATAATAATTTTACATTCTTTTTGTCTAATTGTTAAACATTTACAATACATTTAAACTTTTATAGGAAATAATTGGATGTTTAGTAAAAAAGAAATCACTGAAAAATATGAAATTACAAGAACAACCTTACATAACTGGAAAACAACTAAGCCAAATTTGTATAATCTTTTATTAAATTCAGATGGTACAAATAGTGAAATAAGAGAACTTACAATTATTTTGGAGAAATATTCAAAGACAATAATAAGTGATTTTTTAATTGAAGATATTGAATATATTTTAGAATTAAAATTAGAAGAATATTTGGATAAAGTTGAAAAATTGCACACTATTTATATTGAGCAAACATCAAATGATTTAAAGCAAAATAGTGAGTATATTTTAAATATTTATCAGAAAATACAAAAATTAAATATTATAGAAAGATATATTTTTATTTCAAGAATAAGAAGTGTGAAAAAACAAAAAATTAAACAAATTGAACTAAGAACAGCGATTAAACACTATTTTAAAGAGTTCTTGAAAATCAATTAAAACTTCTAAGGAGATTTTTATTTATATTATTTTAAATACTCGTACTAAATTCTGAAAATGATATTAAGAGTATTATTAGGAATTTAAAAATGTTCCAAAAATGTTCCAAATAAATACAGATTTAACTACTTTTAATTACCTTACTATTGTTAGAAAGTTGCTTTTTAAGGTGTTTTGTATTTATTTGCTAATTATCTAGCTGAATTTACAATTTCTATACAATTAAATTTAGAATAAGTAAATTAAATAATAATGATACTTTTATAATACTATTTAATAATATAATCACAAATGATAACATTAGAATCTTATAAAAAACAATTTAATATTTTGTATGTTGAGGATGACGTACTATTTACACCTAAGATAAAATATATTCTTGAAAAAAGTTTTAAATCAGTTCTTATAGCTTCAAATGGTGAAGAAGCATTAGAACTTTTTAAGATCAATAAAATTGATCTAATAATTAGTGATATAAATATGCCAAAAATGGATGGATTAACTTTTTTAAAAAAACTAAGAGAATTGCATAATGATATTCCTTTTATTTTCTTAACTGCAAGACAAGAAGCAAACACTATTATTGATGCTATTCAATTTGATATTAGTAATTATATTTTAAAACCTATTGATTTAAAAAATTTTCTTTCTATTGTTGATAAAAGTGTTAAAAAAAGTTATAAAAAATATATTGAAATAGAAAAAAAATATATAATAGAAATAGATACTGAATTTTTTTGGAATCAAAAAACAAAAACACTATCAAAAAATAATCTTCCCATAAAATTAACAAAAAAAGAATTATTGTTATTAGAACTATTATTAAATTATAATAATAAAGTTTACTCTATATCAGAGATAGCATGTTATTTATGGGATGAGGATTCTGGAGAAAATGATTACGTTGCAAATCTAAAAAATATCATTTCTAGACTTAGAAACAAAATACCTGAAATAAACATAGAAAATGTTTATGGTTTAGGATATATGATAAAAATCACAAAATAGGAAAATAAATGAATAACTTGAAAGATTTTATAAAAACTTTAAACATACTATATGTTGAAGATGAAGTAAGTGCAAGGGAAATCTTCACAAAAATATTAAAACGATTTTTTAATACAGTTGATGCAAGAGAAAATGGATTAGAAGGGTATATTGCATTTAAAGAAAAACATCTTAAAAATGAAAAATATGATCTAATAATAAGTGATATTAATATGCCTAAATTAGATGGAATGGAAATGTTAGAAAAAATTAGAGAAATAGATTCTTTAGTACCTGTAGTTTTTATTACAGCAAGACATGAAGCTGATGTATTGTTAAAAGCAATTGAATTACAAATTTCTGATTTTATAATTAAACCCATAGATTTTGATGGTATTACAAAGGTAGTAAATAATGCATCTGAGAAATTATTTTTAAAAAATACATTACTTAGAAAAAACACAGAATTAGAACTCTATCTTAAAACTATTGAACAAATGGCATTCATTATTAAAATGGATATGGATTTAAATATTACTTATATAAATGACATTTTTTCTAATAGTATAGATTGTGAAACATCTAATATAATTGGTCAAAATTTTGACTTCTTAAAATCAAAATTATCTACTTCTAATTCTTTTGATAATTTAAAAGAGAGCCTATTGAATAATAATATTTGGGAAGATACTATTAAAATAGAAAAAGATGAAAATGGTTCTATTTATCTAAAAGCAAAAATCATAAAAATATATAATGATTCAGATAAAAATATACAAGAGTATGTTTTTATTGCTTATACAGTTACTGATCAAGAAAATGAAAAAAAAGAATTAAATAAAAAGATGTTTCAGAATATAGCTCATCTTAAAAAAGAATCTCATAGTAGTTTAATTGAGAATAAAAAATTAGAAAGTGAACTTGAAATACTAAAAAATCATATACAAAATTTAGATAGACAACTTATAGATGCAAATACATCAAAATCAAGTTTACTAAAGCAACTAGAAGCATATGAAATAAGTAGTTTAAATCAATCTACAGGAAAGGTAGATTTAATGAAAAAGAAGAATGATGAGATTGAACTATTTAGAAAAAGTTTACAAAAAATAAAAACTGAAAAAGATTTATTAATAGAAAAAATAAGCGAATTCAAAGACACTATTGAACATAAAGATAATCTAATAGATATGTTCAAAAAAAATGAAACAAAATTCAATAATAAAATTGAAGCTTTAGAATATATTATTACTGAGTTAGAAGAAAATAAAGGTAAAAGTAAAAAAGGTATGTTTAATTTATAATTTATTTAAATAAATTATAAAAAATAATTAAAATGATACCATTACAATATCATTATATTGTAAAATTCTTAATATAAATAATTTTTTTGAGGGATTTTAACATGAATAATTCTATTTTATTTTTAAGTGAAAATTTATACTATATTGAGAAATTCAAAGAGCAGTCAAATAAAAATTATGCTTTTCATTTTTTAAATTACGATAAGTTTTATTTACTAAATAAAGGTATTAATACCTTTGATTTAATCATATTTGATAATAGTAATTACTCATTAATAAAATTCAAAGAAATTCTAGAACAATTTGAAAACTATGATTTTAATATACCAATAATTATATTACAAAACAAAACTCTAAACGATTTATCAATCTATAAAGAGATTAATACTTATGCTATTCTAGAAGAGAATATTAGCGAAAATATTTTAATTACTAATATAGAAATTTGTCTTAGTTTTTTACACAAAAATAAAAAAATTCAATTTGAAAATAGATTTTATTTTGATATAAATAAAAAAATATTATTTGAAGGTAAAAAAATTATTGACCTTACAAACATAGAAAAAAAATTAATAATTTTACTTACGGAAAATGCAAATAATGTAATAAACTATGAAGATATCTCAAAGGAAGTTTGGAAAGGTAAGAAGTTTTCATTATTTACATTAAGAAATACAGTTAAGCATATTAGAGAAAAAACTTACGAGACTTTTATTCAAAATTCCTCAAAAAAAGGTTATAGGATAGATATATACAATTAAAAGGACAGTTTTATAAACTAAGACTTTCTACAAACTTTTCTTTTTGTGATTTGTCTAAAATTATTGTATTACTATTTTTTAAATTTTCATCAATTTTATCAAGCTCACTTGTAGCAAATAATATATCAATGTTGTTATTTTTTAAGAACTCATTTAAATCTGATTGTTCAATAAAATCTAAATCCAAAACAATTTTCTTATAAAATTCTTTTTTGTTTTCAAGTTCTAATAATAAATTATCCAATGAATTTACCTGTTTTACAATAAAAGATTTCTTTTTTAATTTTAGAACTATATCCAAATAATATAAAGGGTCCTTGTTCATAAAAAGAATACTTTTATTATCTTTTTTTATAGATATATGTGCTTTCTTAGGAGAAATTTTTTTCTGATTGTTTATTCTATCTTCTGCTTTTCTATTTTGTGTTTCTATATTTTTTTTGATTAGAATAGTAAATTTACTACCCTTATTTAATTCACTTTCAACAGTAATATTCCCACATAACATACTTGTCAATTCTTTTGAAATTGATAATCCAAGACCTGTTCCTTCATATTTTCTATTTAAACTTCCATCAACTTGTTTAAATCTTTCAAAAATGTATTGTAACTTATCACTAGGAATTCCAATTCCATCATCTTTTATTATAAATTCAATAAATTCATTTTTATTGTTTATAATAAATTCTATTTTACCTTTTTGTGTAAATTTAATTGCATTACTTAAAATATTTATTAATATTTGTCCAATTAGTTTTTCATCATTTTTTATAAATTCAAAAGAAGGATCTTTTTGAAAAACAAATTCTAAACCTTTTTTTTGAATTTGTACTAAAAACATTTCGTAAATTTTATTCATTGATTTATTAAAATCAAAAGGCTTTGAGCTAACAATAAGTTCTCCTGCTTCAATTTTAGAAATATCCATTATGTCATTTATCAAAGCAACAAGTTTTTTACCACAATCATTTATTATTGTTAGATTTTTAATTTGAACAGCATCTAAATTTTCTTTTTTATTATTCATCATAATTGATGATAAAATATTTATGGAATTTAAAGGAGTTTTTAATTCGTGGCTCATATTAGCAAAAAAAGAATCTTTATGTTTTTGAGTCTCTATTAATTCAAATTTTTGATTAGTTAAATCTTTTGTTAAATTCTTTAAATCTTTGTTTCTATTTTCTAAATCAATTTGCATTTGATTTAATGAATTAGACAGAATACCTATTTCATCTTTTAAATTTAAGTAAGGAATTTTTATTTTCTTATTTTTACCAATATTTCTTGCTACTTCAGATAGATTTATTAGTTTATTATTTAATTTACTCCCAACAAGAAAAGCTAATATTGTAGAAAATAATATTTCAAGTACTATAAAAATAATATTGTTATTTTTAGTATCATTTAAAAAAACTCTATTTTCTGAGTGATCAAAAATTATATAAATAGAACCTATATAAATACCTTCTTCACTAAAAGTTTCATATCTTAATTCATATACCTTATCAGCCAAAGATAAATCTTGATTAGATTTAATTTTCAAGATTTCATCAATACTTTGATATTTGAATCTAAATTTAGAAGAAATGATTCTATTTTCTTTATCTAAAATAATAATTGAGTTAATATTTTTCAATTCAGCAACATTTTCAGTTATATTATCCAATGTTCCTAAATCATAAATACTCAATGGCACAACTATTAGACTTTTCATAAATGACATAGTAGAATCAATTTTTTCAGTGATTAATTGTTTAGTCGAACTGCTAATTGTATTAAAATTAAATATAACAATTAATAGTATAAAAAATATTTCTAGTGTTACAAATGATAGTATAAATCTATATTTAAATGACATACTTAGATTATTTAATACCTATATTTTTAATTACATCATATTCACTTGTAGTTGTTGGTATAAATTCTTTTATACTTAATAAATCTTTTAACTCAACTGGCATTTCTATAATTGCTTTTGATATTTTTTCAACTATTTCTTCACTAACTCTTGGATGACTTGCAAATGGATGAGAGGGATAAGGCTTAGTCTTATAAACTATTTCTATTTTATCTTTATCTTCCGTATCTTTAAAATTATCAAATGTTCTTATTATTCCACCACCAAAATCACCAATTCCTCTAGCAATTCCTTTGTAAACTGAATCATGAGAATTTACATAAATTACTTTTGATTCTTTGTCTATATCAAAATTATATTTCTCTTTTAACTCATATTTCGTTAGAAGAGTTGCTGCAAAAGCATTTGGTGAAGGAAAAAGAAATGTTGTACCTTTTAAATTATTTACATTAAACTCTTTATCTTTTTTACCTAAAATTATTCCAACTATATCATCTTTTGATCTAGCAAAAGCACTATAGTTTTGTTGTTTATTTGCAATATTAAAATGATAAGGATTCATAAAAGCAATATCATATTGACCTTCAACAAATTTTTCTTCAAATATTTGTATAGATTTTTCTGTTTTAAAAACAACCTTTATACCTGTTTTTTCTGATATATAATTAGTTATTGGTAACCATTTTTTTGATAGTTCCAATGGACTTTGTTGTGGAACCACACCTAGTGTTATTTCTTGAGAAAATAGAACTGAAGTAAAAGTAATTAGAAATAGAATTTTTTTAAACATTATTGCTCCTTATTTTAAAATATGTTTTTATTGTCATATGCTTGAATCACTCAAGAATTATTTAATGCGATCATAAATTTCAGACCATTTTCACTATTCATAATTTTTAAGTCCCCTTTAAAATTATTTTTTATGATTAACTTAACCATATATAAACCAATTCCTGTACCTGTAGTTTTCGTAGTAAAATATGGATCTAGAAGTTTTTCTAAGATATCATCTTTTACACCACCTGCACTGTCCTCTAAAGTTAAAACTGTTTTTGAATCTTCTTCAAATAATTTTAAAAAGATTATTCTATTATTAATGTCTCTTTCTATAAAAACATCAAGAGAATTACTAATTATGTTGATTAGAACCTGTACAAGTTCCATTTTGATACCAGTTGTTTTTAATGTCTCATCTATTTGTAAATCTAGTTTTACATTATTTAAAGAAATTTTGCTTTCTAAAATTTTTAATGCTTTTTGTATTGAATCATTAATATTAAAAACTTCTGCAGTTTTATTAGGATTATAAAAATCTAAAAATCCATTAATTGTTTCGGTCATATAGTTAACTTGAGATTTTGTATTATCATTAAAATCTTTCATAACTTCATCATTAAGTTCACCATCTTCATAAGAGAATTTTAAACATTCAGAATGTAAAGATATTACATTTAAAGGCTGCTTTAATTGATGAGATATAATTCCTATCATTTCTCCTAAACTAGCCATCTTACTATTATGAATTAATAAATTTTCTGTTTTATCTAAGTCTTTTTTTGACTTATTTATACTTTCATATAAATCTATATAAACTTTTAATTTAGAAGTTAATAAATTATTGTCAATAGGCTTTGTGATATATTCAATACCTCCTATTTCATATGCTTTTGACTTATATTGCTCAGTATCATATATTCCTGTAATAAATATCACAGGAATATCTTTGATAATTTCTAACTCTTTTAAATATGAAGTAAACTCAAAACCATCAACATCTGGCATTTGAACATCCATTAAAATTAAATCAATTGATTTATTTAGTAAAATTGCCATTGCATCATTTGCACTTGTTGCAGTAAAAATATTTAAATCAAAATTTTCTTCAATTAATAATTTCAATGAATATATATTTTCATCAATATCATCAACAATTAATACATTAAACTTTTCCATTATTAAACTCCCCATTAAAAAGTTGAATACTTTTTAATTTCTCTATTAAATTTTCCATAACTTCTCCTTCTTCTAAAATCATAAAATTTAAATCTTTATTCATTTTATCATTAATTATATTTTGCAAATTTTCTAATTTAGAATCTAAGATAATTAAATGATTGTCATTTACAATTTCACTTATTTTTTCTTCTAGTTTTTGCTCATTTAAAATAGGTATAACATTAAAAGAATGTTTTTTTAGGTTTATAACTAAATTAAATTGTTCTATACTATTTGAATGGTAAAGAAATATTTGTTTTTTTAAAAAATTGTCATTAAATAAAGCTTTTGATTCTTTCACATCTATTTCTTTATCACCATGATTTAAATCTGCTTTTTCTTGATTTCTTTTATAAATAATATATTTAAATGTAGATCCTATTCCAATTTCACTTGCAGCATAAATATATCCATTTAACATTTGTGCTAACTGTTTTGAAATAGCTAATCCAAGACCTGTTCCTTGATATTTTTTACCCATAGAATCATCAACTTGCTTAAATCTATCAAAAACATACTCTAAATTTTCTTTTGCGATTCCTATACCTGAATCTATTATACTTATCTCAAAAAATTCATCGTACTCTTTTGATAAGATTTCTACTTTACCTTTATTAGTAAATTTTATTGCATTACTTAAAAAGTTTTTTAAAATCTGTTTTGTTCTTTGTTCATCTGTAAAAATATCACAATTTTTAATTTCAAAATTATTTATAAATTGAATATTTTTTTCTTGTGCTATAGGAATAAATAAATCATATAACTCTTCGATTAAATTTTTTAAAGAAATATCTTTTTTATAAATATTTAATTCACCTGCTTCAATTTTAGAAATATCTAATATATCATTTATTAATTCTGTTAAATCTTGCGCACACTTATTAATTACTTTCATATTTTTTACAGATGTATCATCCAAATTATTCTCTTTATTATTAGACATGATTTTTGAAATTATACTAATTGAATTTAATGGAGTTTTTAATTCATGACTCATATTTGCGAGAAAATCATCTTTTGTTTTATTTGCTTTTATAAGCTCTTTCTTTTGTTCTTTTAATAAATTATTAGCTTTTTCTAATTTATTAAAATTTATGCAAGCATTTATACTTAAATTTAATTTTGGAATTAAACTTTCAAACATAGAAAGAAAAAAAGAACAGTCAGTCCCAGCATTCTTTGAAACTAAAAATAAAATACCATTATCTAAATTGATTTTTAAAATAATCAAATCTTCATCATTAATAATTGATAATTGATCTTTATAATCATCATATTTTTTATAATCAAAATTACTAATTTTTCCAAAACTATCAAAATCTTCATATGTCATATCTTCAGTAAGTAAAGAAAAATGTCCGTAAACTGCATATGATTCACTTATAAAAGTTTTTAAAACTTCATGTATCATTTCTTTTAGATTAATACTATTACCTATTGCACAATGACAACGATATGCAATTGATATTTGATCTACTGTTGGGACGCAAAGAATTTGGCCAGCGCGCGCATTCACACTTGGCCACCTGACGCATAATGATTTGGCCAGTGTGCGCATCGCAAAGAGAGCCACTAAATCTTTATGATGCGTCTATAAGTTTGAGTTAAGTTTTAGAGTATTCTTCAATATAATGCACCTAAAAAAGGTGTAAATAATGAGGAGAATACGTATGAGTAAAATCAAAGAAGTCTTAAGATTAAAATATCTTAATTTACTATCAAATCGGCAAATTCAAACTATTACTGGAGTTTCCAGAAATAGTATTGCAAACTATGCTAATTCATTTAATGAAATGAATCTCTCTTTAGATCACACCTTAAAATTAGAGGATGAAGAAGTAGAACAACTATTTCATTCTAAAAAACCTTTAGTTTCAAAAATATCAACAACTGTAGTTGAAATAGATTGGAATAATATACACCAAGAGCTTTGTAAAAAAGGAATGACTAGAAAACTACTTTATGAAGAAATAGTTATTAGTAATCCCAACATTTACAGCTATAGCCAATTTAATCGCTATTACAATAAATTTGTAAAAACTGTAAACCCATCAATGAGACAAATACATTATGGTGGTGATAAACTTTTTATAGATTATAGTGGTCTTACAATGCCTATTGTAAATCAAAGAACAGGTGAAATAAATAAAGCACAAATATTTGTAACAGTATTAGGAGCTAGTGGATATACCTATGTTCACGCCTCAATGAGCCAAAGTACAAAAGATTTTATTAATTCACATGTAAATGCATTTTATTTCTATGGTGGTGTTCCAAATATATTGGTTCCTGATAATTTAAAAGCAGCAGTTATAAGTAATAAAAAAGGAATAGTAAAACTAAATGATGCTTATGCTGATATGGGAAGACATTATGGAATAGCCATACAACCAGCACGGCCATATAAACCACAAGATAAAAGTAAAGTAGAACTTGGGGTTAAAGCCATTCAACGATGGATATTAATGAAATTAAGACATCATACTTTTTTTAATGTAGATGAATTAAATGAACAAATCAATAAATTGATTGATCTTTATAATGAAAGAAAAGTAAGAAGATTTAATAAAAGTCGAACTGAACTATTTGAACTGTTAGATAAACCTTATTTACACCCATTAAGAGCAAATCGATATATTTACAAAGAGTTCAAAAAAGCAACGGTAGGAATAGATTACCATGTTGAACTTTTAGGAAATGGTTATTCTGTACCATATATTTATTTAGGTAAAAAAGTAGAGGTAACATACTCATCAACATCTGTAGTAATTTCACTTGATGGAAATGTAATAGCTCATCATAAAAGGCTATTTCAAGCATATACTGATTCAACTATGAAAGAACATATGCCTGCTGAACATCAATATCAATATGAAAAATGGAATAGTAGAAGAATTTTACATTGGGCAAATAGTTTAGGAGTTTTTACAACTTCATTAGTGCAAAAAATAATGGATTCAAAAAGTCATGAAGTAAGATCGTTTAAATCATGTATTGCAATATTGAGTTTCTCAAAAATTTATGGAAAAGAAGAAATAGAAATGGTTTCAAAAGTAGCCTTTGAATCAAATATTTTAAAAGTGAGTTCCATAGAATCAATGCTAAAAACAAAAAGTTATCTCTATTATTATACTCAACAAACAAGTGTAAATAATCCTTGCTTAAATAGTCATGATAATATTAGAGGTGGAGCATATTATGCAAAAAGTGATATTTAATTTATCAAATTCAAATTATAAAAATAAAAGAAAAAAAAGAATATAAGGAAAAAATCATGATATCAATTGATACAATTTTACAACAAGCAACAGCACTTAATCTTTCAGGATTTAAAGAGTCATTATTACATCAAAGTAATGATGCAAATTATAGTTCATTGAGCTTTGAAGAAAGACTATTTCATCTGTTTGAATCAGAGATAAATCAAAGGGATGATAAAAGAATAAAAAGATTGCTACAAGCTGCAACATTAAAAGATAAAACAGCATCCTTGGATCAAATAAAGTATCTTCCAAAACGTAATTTAGATAAATCAGTACTTATGTCATTAGCAAGTGGAAACTTTATAAATAATAACCAAAATGTCCTTATTACTGGGGCAAGTGGTGTTGGAAAAAGTTTTACAATGCAATGTTTAGGGAAGAGAGCTATAGATTTGGGATACCCAACAAAGTATTATAGAGTTTCAAATTTACTTGAAGAAATAAGAGTTTCAAGAATGGATGGGACATATACAAAAACATTAGCAAAGATTTCAAAATTTAAACTTTTACTATTAGATGACTTTGGAGTAACACCACTAAAACCAGATGAAATAAATGATTTATTTGAAATAATAGAAGATAGAACTTTCAGTGGTTCAATAATTATAACAGCACAACTTCCAATAAAAGATTGGCATGCATATTTAGGGAATGAAACAATAGCAGATGCAATGATGGATAGACTTATTCATACAGCACATAAATTAGATTTAAAAGGTCCTTCAATGAGAGAATATTTAGCAAAATTATAAAAACATTTGGCCACATATGATACAATTTTATAAGAATACTTTTTAACTCCTCAACTGGCCAAGTGTTTATGCGTTTGGGTGGCCAAGTTCATGCGTCTCAACAATCTACTAGCAAAGTACACCTACAATACATGATTTATTATAAAAGCTAATATACTTATCTGTGTCGCTACATATTTCACCCAATGTAAGTGCACCAAATAAAGTTGAATCTGCTGTCATAAAACTTTTCATTTCTTCTAACTCACTTGGAAAATTGTCCCCTAGAAAAATAGATCTAGAAATACAATCAAATATCATAACATCTTGATTTTTACAAGAATCTGATTCTTTCAAGAGTTCTTTAACAGCAAGACCTGTAGATTCAACTAAAGAGGCAGGGTTACCTTTCAAAATATTTATAGTTGAATTTTGAAAAATATCACCAACTAAAACTATATGATTATTTTCATCAATATAAATAGGATCTCTTACAATTGTTTCATTATTAAACTTAACAATACCAAAAGGATATGATTTTGCGATATCAAAAAAATTATCATCACTAAAAGTCATTCCAGTGTGTTTTTCTATTACATTTTTATAAACATCAAAGGCATTGTTGAAATTTAATGTTTTTAATATATTTTTTTCAGAACTTGTTGTTAAAAATGGTCCTTCTAAATATTCCCAACCACTAGCTATTTTACTATTTAATTTCTTAGGTGTTGCAATTACTACTGCAGCATTATTATATATCTTATCTTTTGTGAAAATTACAGGATCATTTTCAAAAGTCATTTTTCCTGCACCACCACCTATGATTTGTGCATTTTCACAAACTGCTTCAAATAGATTTTCTAAAAAATTAGTTATATTAGGACTTAATCCATCAAGTAATACCATAAACGATTTTCTACTATCAAAGAAGATAGGATTCCTATCTAAATGATTTAAATCTTCAACAAATAAAAAATCAGAATTTTCTTCCAAAAAGCATACAATAATTCCTTTATTGTAAAAATTTTCATTAAAAACTACAAAAGGAACGATTCCTCCAAAGATTTCTCCATTATAATTTTTTAAATCTTCTAAATCAAAATTAGTATATTCTGCAACTAAAACAAAAGCTTTTTGAGTATTATTTTTATTATCTTCCAAAAAATCTTTTAAACAAAAATAAAATTTACCTTTTTTCATTATAAGCCTTTTAATTTTTCTCTAATTCTACTAGAAAAAGGTACTACAAAAGTATCAAAAAATAATATTATTTATTAATTAATAATATTTTTTACTAAATCTTTTGTAATTGGTTTTTGAAAGAATTTAGAATTCACTCTCTCTTATAAAAATAGAAACTACTTTTTTAAATCCTTTAGAAAAAAGACTTAATGCTTTACCATTCGTTACTAAAACACCATTTTTTCTATTTGTTAAATTTAATTCAATTTTATCCAAATTAATAGAAATTTTGTAATAAGCTTGCTCTGTTTTAATTCCTTTGTCTCTGTCTTGTCTTGTTGCAATTTCTCCACCAAAATCAGATGACAACTCAGGAAATTCCAAATAAGGAACAGAAATTTTTGAGATATTAGATATTTTTGTATGAATATCATTTACATCTCCTGAGCTAAAAATAAATTTACTAGCACTATTTTCTCTAAGTAACTTAAAATCGTTTTCATTACAAAAACTCACTATTCTGTAATTTTCATTATCATATAAAACAAATATTGGTTCTTTTTTATTTATCCATTGATTTTTTTTGAAAGTATTATAGAAATAAATTTTACCATCAAAATCTGCTTTTACTTCAAATTTATTTCTAACTTTTTCAAGCCCTTCTACTTCATTTTCTTTTTTTAACAAGCTTTCTTCTAAAATAAATCTTTTATTTAAATTTTCTCTAAATCCTGCTTGCCTACTTATTTCTATTTTTATTAACTCAATTTCTTTTTGAACTTGAGAGATTTTATGCTCAATTAATGGTGACTTTATTTTTAGTAATAATTGACCTTTTTTGATATTATCTCCACTTGAAAAAAATATTTCTTCAATATAACCATCTTCTGCTGAATAAAATTCAAAATAATTTTTAGATTCTATTATTGCAGGCATTTTAATAGTACTATTCCAAGGTATAAATATAACTAATAAAAATAAAAATAAAAAACTCAAAGAAGTAATATTTTTTTTATTAAAAGTAACATTTTTTCTTTTAGTCCACCATATTTTTAATTCTTTATAAACAGGTAATAAAATAAACCAAAGTATTTCAACTAAAAAAAGAATTATTCCTAAAACTTTAAAAGTAAAATAATAAACTAATACTGCTATTCCTAAAAATAAAAAAAATCTATAAAGCCAAGTTAAGATTGCATAAACAATAAAAAAAGTCTCTTTTCTCTTGCTTAGAATTTCTGGTTTTAATTCTTCTAAACCCAAAATATTTTTTCTTATAAACCATTTTGCCATTGCAAATGACCGTGGTTGTAGATTTTTACTATTTGTTATATCTGATAAAGCATAATATCCATCAAATCGTAAGAATGGACTAATATTTATAAGTAATGAACTAATCCAACTAGTAGTAGCAATAATAAATAAAATACTTTTTAAAATACCATCTGGAGAAAAAGACCATAAGAATGTAGCAATTAAAGCAAGATATAACTCTACTTTTATTCCTGCAACTACAATTTTTAATCTTTGATACTTAGATTCTAATTTCCATGCATTTGTAGTGTCAGTATATAAAACAGGAAATAAAACTAAAAAAGCAACTCCCATTGTGGGAACTTTACAACCTAATCTTTTTGCAGTAAAAGCATGACCTAATTCATGAAAACTTTTCACAAAAACCAAAGATAAAAAATAATAAAAGAATCCTTCTTTTGAAAATAAATACATAAAAGTAGAAATAAAGTTTTCCCAATCTCTTAATACAAAAACTACACCTAAAAAACCTAAAAAGAAAACTATATTTTGCCAAAGATTAGAGTATAAAAAATCAACTCTATTTTTATTTTTTTCAAGCCATCTATCAGGTTTCAATAGAGGAACTCTTATAAATAAATAGTTGTGAATCATCCACTTAAAAATATTTTGTTTTGATTGCTTATGTATATTTATCATTCTACTTGTATATTTTGAATCTTCACAAATTATCAAATTATTATTGATTAAAAAATCCATAAAAGTTTGTAAAGTTTCTTTATCTATTTCATAATTTTTATTTTCAAGATTTTTTATGAACTCATCCATTTCAATATCACTTTGCCAATTAGAAATCAATTCAAAAGCATCAATTCCTATATCAAAATATTTATTTTGAATTGGATCAAATAAAAGCCATCTTTTAGAACCATCTTCTGCAATTGAAGTTTTTATAAGTTTTAAATCATCTCTAATTTTTGGTAATATAATCTTTTGTTCTTCTTGAAACATTACCAACCTATCCATTGTCTAAGAGATGTAATTGGTTTTCTAAATAAATAAAAAAACAAGGTAACTTCTTTTGAATAAATCTTTGCAGTACCTCTTAAACCAATAGATGGAACATAACCATTCTCTTTGATATCATTAAAATCTGCTATTATTTTATAAGATAAAATATTTTGTTCTGTAAGCTCAGGTTTATAGGAAATATATTTGATTTTTCCATTCCAAGAGTTTGTTGGATCATTATCAAAAAAAGCTTTCACAATTGCATTTTCTTCTAAAAATATTGCATCACTAACAGGAAGCATAATTTTTAATTCAATATTATTTTGATTTGCAATTAAGAAAATTCTTTCACCTGTTGATACAGGTTTTCCTTTCCAATCATTTGGATTATTTATTATTGCAATTCCATCTTCATTTGCATAAATTTTAGTTTTATTTAATTGATCTTCTGCAAAAACTAATTCGGCTTCTCTTAATTTAACTTGATTTTCTAACTGAGAAATTTGACTTTTTTGTTTTGGATCTAAAAAACTGCTTTGTTTTGTACTAAAAAGTTCTGCTTTTGTTACATCCAAAGTTCTTTTAGCAACTAAATAGTTATTATTAAAATCCACATCATCGAATTGAACTATTAATTGTTCTTTTTTTATTTTATCATTTGGAAAAACTTTCACTTCTTCAATAACACCATTTAAAGGGGAAGTTACAACATAAGGATTTTTTGCATCAACTTCAAGTGGTGCAAGAACAGATAATCTAACTGGTAAAAACATAGAAGCAATAAGTAAAACAATAGATATTTTAAAGTACTTATTTTTAAAAGAGAATTTTTTTAATATTTGGAAAAATCCATAACTTCGCATCGCAAATAAAAAATATGATAATGAAGAAGAGAGATGTTTTAGAATTAAAATATCATTATCCATCCATTTATCTTCACGAGAAAGTAATAAAATATAATTTACTTCACTATTTTCCTTAGTAGTTTTTAAGGGTATAAATAAAATATTTTCTGGAGAAAAATCGTAAAGTGATTTAAAATTTATCTCTTTTAAATCACTTTTTGTATCTACTATAAAAATATCTTTTGCTTTTTCATTTAAATTTAAATCCTCAACAATATTTTCAATCCACTGAACATAAGGAGAAGTAGAATCAACAACTGAAATATCAGATATTGATGCAACTTTATACCTACCTTTTAAATCAGTTGTTAATAAAACTCCTTGAGAATAAGGAACAATATTTCTTGTTTCATTTACTATTTGAAAATATAATTCTTTTATACTTTCACAATTTCTACAGTTATATTCTAACTGTAGAAGTTTTGAGATATTTGATTCCAATATTAACTTTTCCCTTTACTTTTAGGCAAACAATTTTGTAAGATAAGATCCATAACCATCAAGTCTTTGATTTTCTAAGGCTATTTGCTCTTTTAAACCAATATATTTTTCATCCGCATCAGCTTGATTTCCTTGAGATTTTTTCAACTCTTTTAAATCAAGTTTTAGATTTAAAATTCTTGTAGTTCCATCTGAATTTATAGCCTTTATACTTATCTCTAATTTATCTAAATCTTCTGGGATTATTCCTGAAATACTACCTGTTCTTGGATCAAAAGACAATCCTTGAGGTAATGCCGAACCATCAATTTGAGTAACAATAAAATTTTGAGAAAGATTTAAATTTACTACTTTTATATTTAAATTAGTGTTTTCAATTTTTATATCTTCAATTGTAATTCCAACAATTGAAAAAGCATCTTGATTTCCTTGATTAAATACAATTTGTCCATTTGTTAAAACATTTAAATCAACATCTGCTTGAATTAAACCTTTGTTATCATTATTTGTATTTGTTGAGTTTGTTCCATTTACATTATTTGATGCAGCTTGTTCAGTTTGATTATTTGATAATCCATTATTTTGTGCTAAACCATCATTTGTATTAGTTACATTACTTAAAAATCCTACTCCTGTATCTGACGAAACTCCCTCAAAAGAACTATAATTTAATACACCCAAATTATTTTGTCCATTATCATTGAAATTATTTAATATAATATCATTGTTATTAGTATTAGAATCTCCTATATTAGGAGTATTTACAACTACTATACTTTCAGGTTGAGCAGGTGCAATAACCAATAAACTAAATGTTCTAGAAATACTTAAACTCGGATTTCCTGAATCTTTTCCTATTAACGTAATTTCAAAAATTCCAGATTCAACTGCAGCACCTGAAATAACTCCTGTACTTGAATCTATTACTAAACCTCTTGGAAGATTTATAGCTTCATATGTAAATACATTTGTTAAGTCTTTATCACTAAATAAAGAAGCAATATCTTTTGTAAAATCTTCACCAAATGAAGTTCTATCATCTACATTTTCAAAAGAAACTGTTGGTGCATCATTTGATCCTGTGATTGTTACTGTTACATCTTGTGTATCAGTAGCTCCTTCATCATCTGTTACAGTAATTGTAAAGGTTGCAGTTACAGTTTCACCTTGACCTAAGAAATCAAGTTTACTTTCTGCAATTGTATAATCCCAAGTTACTTTACCATCATTTATATTAGTTGACGTATTATTAATTGTAAAGGCATCTTCTATATCTTGTTGTTGTGTTTGAGTTAATACTAAAGCATTAGTTCCATTTTGAGCTAAAGCTGTTACTGATTTTGTAACTTCTGTTGCTAGTGCTCTGTCTGTTAAATCTAGGTCTGTGAATGTAATACTTCCATTATCAGTTAGTTTTGAACCTTCTATAATACTTGCTGTTACATCTACTACTTGGATAATTGGTGCATCATTTGATCCTGTGATTGTTACTGTTACATCTTGTGTATCAGTAGCTCCTTCATCATCTGTTACTGTTATTGTAAATGTTGCTGTTACAGTTTCACCTTGACCCAAGAAGTCTAATTTATTTTCTGAAATTGTGTAATCCCAAGTTACTTCACCATTATTTGTATTAGTTGACGTATTATTAATTGTAAAGGCTGCTTCAATATCTTGTTGTTGTGTTTGAGTTAATACTAAAGCATTAGTTCCATTTTGAGCTAAAGCTGTTACTGATTTTGTAACTTCTGTTGCTAGTGCTCTGTCTGTTAAATCTAGGTCTGTGAATGTAATACTTCCATTATCAGTTAGTTTTGAACCTTCTATAATACTTGCTGTTACATCTACTACTTGGATAATTGGTGCATCATTTGATCCTGTGATTGTTACTGTTACATCTTGTGTATCAGTAGCTCCTTCATCATCTGTTACTGTTATTGTAAATGTTGCTGTTACAGTTTCACCTTGACCCAAGAAGTCTAATTTATTTTCTGAAATTGTGTAATCCCAAGTTACTTCACCATTATTTGTATTAGTTGACGTATTATTAATTGTAAAGGCTGCTTCAATATCTTGTTGTTGAGTTTGGCTTAATACTAAAGCATTGGTTCCATTTTGAGCTAATGCTGTTACTGATTTTGTAACTTCTACTGCTTTTGCTCTATCTGTTAAATCTAAGTCTGTGAATGTAATACTTCCATTATCAGTTAGTTTTGAACCTTCTATAATACTTGCTGTTACATTTACTACTTGGATAATTGGTGCATCATTTGATCCTGTGATTGTAATAGAGAAATTTGCAGTAGTTTTTAAACCTTCAATATCTGTTACAGAAACTGGAACAATTATAGTTTGAGTTTCACCAGCACCAAGGTGGTTATAACTTGAAGAATCAAAAGTATATGAACCATCCCTATTTAATACAAATCCTGTAGGAAGATTTCCTTCAATACTAAATGCTAAAGAACTACTATCAACATCACTTGCTGGTAATACACCATTAATTATTACACCCTCTACTACATCATCAACTTGACTTGTAAATACAGGAGCATCATTCACAGCATTTATTGTAATATTTATAGTTTGTTCACTTTCTAAAATACCACCCTCACCTATGTTACCATTATCATTTAATTTCACGATTAAGGCATCTGTACCATTATAATCTTGATTTGATGTATATTTTAGTCCATCTATAGCATCTTGTAAATCTGATAAACTTCCTTGAACTTTAATTTTTGATGAATTATCACTTCCTTCAAGTATAGTTAATCCACTATTTTGAGCAAGTTCTAATTTTCCATTTTCTACACTTAAAGTTAAATCTAGCATTTGATTAGGATTTACAATATCAACATCAGCTAAAGTTATTGCATTTGTATTTTTAAATACAATTGATGAATCTTCATTAATTGTTTCACTATTACTTACAGTTACAATAGGAGCGTCATTTACAGCAATTACATAAATAGAAACTTGAGCAATATTACTTACTTTATCATCACCTGATGTATATTGATATACAAAAGTTTCAACTCCAGACCAATTTTCATTTGGAATAAATGTAAACTTAGCAAAATCTGTACCTAAAATTTGATCATTATCTAATATTAATTTACCATTAGCTAACTGATACCCTATTGGACTTTGAGTAAATGGATTATTATCTCCATCTATATCATAAGAAGAGAAAACAATTTTATCTGGTTCAAAAGCTGTAATATTTCCAGAACTTGTAATATTTCCATTTACATCTGTTATATCAGCACTTCCTGTTCCAAAGATATATGTTCCAGCATTATCATTTATATCTGAAGTTAAACTTGATATATCTACAATAGCATTATTATCTTCTTTTGCAATTATATTATCGCTGTAAGCATTTGGAATAGCAGGTAATACCATAACTAGTTTTTGAGAAGTTGAAACTCCACCTAACTCATCTGTTGCAGTTACTTTTAAATAATCAGCTCCAGGAGTAATATAATCATTACCTCCACTAGCAGTATATGAAGCACCATTACTTGCAGCTAAAGTATTATTGATTTGTTCAATTGTTCCTTTTAATGTAACAACTCTTGAATTATTCCCACTTATTTGAGAAGAATTTAAACCATTTGATACTGAATCATTTACATTTATTAAACCATAATTAGTTGTTTCAATTACTACTGTTAGAGTATCTCCATCTAAATCAGCAAAACTTATCATTGAACCTAAGTCTAAATCACCATTTGGATTTGCAAAAATAGATTTTTCTACAACTAAACTCTCATTTCCTAAATTGATTTGTGCTAAATCATTTATTGTTTGAATATTTACAGTAGCTTCTTTTATACTATATCTAGCAGTTGTATCACCACCATTTCCACCATCATTTATTTTTATTTCGATAGTTCTAGCACTTGAACTTAAATCATCTGTTGGATTTGAAAAGGCAATAGCTCTTGCTAAAGCTTGAACTTGTGATGAATAAGCATTTGAATTTAGATTTATTCTTAATTCTTTTCCATTTTGTCCATCATAAATAGAATCAATAGTTCCAATTGTAACTCCACCATAATTTACATTGTTTCCACTTACACTAATTCCACCAATATTTAATATTGATAAAGTATCTTCTACTTGTCCATTTTGTGAAGTTTTAAATGCAACATATCCACTATCGTAACTTGTACCTTCTAAATCTGTTATAGTAATTGTAGGATCAACTAAAACAGCTGTTCCATTTTCTGTAAATGTTGGAGTTGAAGTTACTCCACCTAAAAGTGGTGCATCATTAACTGATTCAATATTTATAGTTAAAACTTTTGAATCAGTAGAACCACTTCCATCATTTACACTAAATGTAAATGTTTCATTCACATTTGAAGATAAAGCATTTATAACATCAGAATCTGGAGTAAATGTATATTCTCCTGTTGAACTATCAAGAGTTAAAGTTCCATAACTTCCTACTTTAGTAACTGTTCCATCACCATTTGAAGTAGAACTATCTATTCCATAAGTAAATACTGTTGCACTATCTGCATCTGTTGCACTTAATTTTCCTGTTGTATTAGAGAAATTATCAACTCCATCTGTATCTGTATAATAGATATTTGAAACCGATGATATTAAAGTTACAGAATCATTTACTTCTCGAATATTTAATGCTTTTGTTGAACTATGAACAATAGGTGTAATATCTCCAGAAGAAGCTGTAACTGTAACTGTTTTATTTATAATTCCATTTGAAGCACTTAAATCTGAACTATTTTGATAAGTAACTTTTTGTGCTATTTTTTCTAAAACATCAGAACCCAATCCAGATGATGGATTAGATTGAGTAACTTTTACATCATCTATATAAAGTTGAGCGCCTAAAGCTTTTCCACCTGTTGCATCCCAAGAACCTGAAACAAAAACAAATTTATATTCACCATCAGTAGCTATAGTAGTAGATACAGTTGCCCAAGCTGTTGTAGCCCTTGCATTTGCTCCTGTTTGATTTAATATTATTTGATAATTAGACGGATTATTTACATCAACAATATATCCAAATACATCATAAGCATCAGCACCACCTTCTGCTTTCCAATCAAATTGAACGCTATCTCCTACTTTTAAAGAAACAGCCGAATCAGAATAGATATATGGTCCTCTAACTATTGCATATCCATTTGTTGATGTTAAACTTGAATTTAATTTTATAGAGTTATCATCTCCCAAAGAGCCATCATCATCATTTACATAAGTATAGAATGTTCCTCTTCGTAAAATATCCCCATCTTTATCTGCTGCTGATATTACTCTTCCTGGATTTGTAGTGTCTTCTGGAGTTGCAAGTCCTGCAATTGTATCAACTCCTAAATTTACTCTACCATTTACAATATTCCATCCATCAATAGTTATAACTTCATTTACAGTAGAACTTAAAAGACCAACTGAATTATTTAATGAATTAAAATTCCCATTTGCAAAATCAACGGAGAAATTAATTTTTAATTTTTGTCCATTTTCACCATTATAAACACTATCAATTTGACCAATAACACTTGCTGTTGTTCCATTTCCTAGATAAACAGAATTTCCAACGATACTTACAGCATCCGCTGTAATATCAGCACTTAATACTTTTTGAATATCTAAAGTTTCTGTTAATTGAGGATCATTTAAATCAAATTCAATAGAACCTCCACCATAAGACTCCTGTGTATTTATACTTGTATCAGTTAAAATAAGTGTTGCATCTGCTTGTTCTCTATATATAGAAGTTGCTTCAGGTGCTGCTGTTATATTTATTGTTAATGTTGTGGTATCAAATAAAACACCATCACTTACATTTAAAGTAAAAGTTTCTGTAGTATCTGAATCCAAAGCTGTAATAGCTGATTGATTTGGTATAAATTCATAATCACCAGTTGTTGAATTTATTACTAATGTTCCATAAGTTCCAACCATTGTTTCAACAAAAGCACCTGCTCCTGAATCGATTTTATAAGTTAAACTTGTATTATCAACATCATTAGCAACTAAAGTATTTGTAATTGTTCCATTTATTGAAGCACCTGTTGTATCAACGATTTGTATTGTTGAAGGAGATGTGATAACGGGTGCATCATTTATTGGATTTACTGTAAATGTAGCTGTTTTAATAACAGAAGCTAATCTTTCTTTATCTAAAGCATGCCAAGTGAAATTATCTGTTCCAAAATAGTTTGAATCAGGTTGATAAACTAATTTTTCTAAATCGGCAATTGCCACAACATAATTATTTGCTACAATTTTTGTACCATCTAAATATAAATCACCATTTGTTGGTAAAGTATCTATTATAAATGACTGAGGGAAATAGTTTGCATCTACTAAAGTTGTAATAGCTGTTGCTTTTGCAAGTTGTTTAGATGTATCAGATGGATTCATCATAGCATCTTGAATTATCGCCATTTGTGAATTATAATCAACTGCTGTAACATTTGTATTATTGTTTACATCATTTGCATCATGGTAAATATCAGCAGGATTAATAGTTGCAAAACTAAATGATGTATCTTCATCTATTGTTCTTGTAAAGTTATCCACAATGGCTTGTTCATTTACAGAATTAACACGTAAAGTAAATGTTTCTTGTGATGTTTTTTGTCCATCAAATGCACCTAAAGTAATCAATGTATCACCATACATATCTGCTTTTGGTTTTAAAATTAAAGTAATAGTTCCAACATTATTAACAACACTTTGTGTCATTTCAAATGTACTTGAATCACTAAAATCAATTAATCTTGTATTACTTGATGTCATTATTCCTTGCATAAATTGTGCGGGAGTTACACCATCACTATACGTTAAAGTTATAGTTGCAGTTTGAGTATCTTCATTTATTGAAATAACATTATTGCTTGTTGTTGTTTCAACAGAAGATGTAGGATTAGATGAATCTGGCGCTTCAACTATTTGAGTAGTTGGTGTTCCAGTTGTTGTTCCAGTTGGATAAGTAATAGAAACACTAGGTGTTGTATTATCAGAATAACTTAAAATAGATATAGTTCCAGTTGCTGTATTTGACCAACCTGTATCACTTGTATTGCCAGCTGTTTTTACTTGCCATTGAACAGTTGTTGAAGTATTAGATTCACTTAAAGCATTAAATCTATAATCATTCATTTCACTCATAGCAACAATTAAAGGTGTACTTGGTGTTATATTGCTCACTATTTCCCAAGAAGTCCCATTCCAATGTTCAAATTGACCTTTATCAGGAGCTGAAGTTAATTTTATAGCTACTGGTGCATCATTGTCAACATCAAAAAAGTTTGACTGGAAATAACTAAATAATTGTGCAGAACCTACTCCTACCGTTGCAGCCATAGAGTTTGCAACTGGTAAATCATCAACAGCAGTTACATTTATAGTAACAAAATCCAAATCTGTTGCAAATCCATCATTTGTAGAGATTGTTAAAGTAGTATAAGCATTTCCATTTGCATTTGAAGTTGGATTATAAACTAATCCATCTAAAGCTGAATTTACCTGTTCAACTGTTCCTGTAATTTGAACTGTTGTTGTACCATTATTTGTAATTGTAGTTGCATTTCCTTCTATTACATTTAATGTACCTTTTCCGCTTCCTATAGATAAAGTTGTTGTTACAGTTGTTGCATCAATATCTGTAATTGTAATTGCATTACTATTTGCACTTGAAAATACTATTGATGTATCTTCATTTGTAGTTACAGAACTTGGTACATTATTATTTACAGGTAAATCATTTACAGATACAACTGTTATTTCTAATTTTGCAGCTGCTGGTTTTGAAGATATATCCGTAGATAATCCTCCATATTCAACAACATATCCTAAATTCATACTATTTGGATAATCATTCCATGTTCCATTATTTGAATAAAAATGTGCTACATCTTCATCTCCACCATAATTATTTGGTTCTCCCGAAGCAAAATTTGCATACATTCCATTTACTGTATACCCTTGAACACTCTCTGTTCTACCAAGTTCTCTTGTTTCATCTTGCCAAAACTTAGTTCCAGCTTCAGGACCTGATATCCAAGTCCAATTACCTTCACTTGTAGTAAATGTTGTTCCATCTGCTCTTGTCCAAGTTTGAGTTGCATCACTAGCACCCATCCATCCATTACCACCAAGTTTAGATGCAATTAAAGCATTTTCAGCAGAACTTGTTACCGTTGCTAAATATCCACCTAATCCTAGATAAGTTCTACTTTCTGCTGCTGTTTTTGCTGCATCCCAAGTTAATGGAGTTGAAACAAATTCATAATAGTGTTGATTAGTCGGGTTATAAAATAATCCGGTTCTACTAACATAATAATCACTCCAAGATTTTCCACTATCATCACTAGCTTTTATAACTAATTCATCAAGTCCATTATAGTTTGCATCAGGAGTATAAACCATACTATTTAGAGCATTTTGTAAATCAGCAGATGTTCCTGTGATTTCTAATGTTTTAGTTGCACTTGAATATCCCGTAATTCCAGTAGTTGTTCCTAATGATAAATCTCCATGTTGAGATACGACACTAACTGTTAAAATAGTTGTATCATCATCTCCAACAGTAAAACCAGATAAAGATACACTGCTATCTTCATTTACAGTTGCTTTATCTGTACCATAAATGTAAGGCATTTTTCCAAAACCTTGTACATTTATACTTGAAGTATCAATTAAACTATCTAATGAACCATCATTAACTTTCCAAGAAATAGTTTTTGTTGCACTATTTACAACATCAGTCGAACTAGAAATTGAGAATTTAGCATTTTCTAATGCATCTTTCCATTGTTGCATTGTTGCAGTTGAGCCAGATGAGCTTAATGTTAAAACTCCTGTTGAAGAGTCATATGATGCAGTTATATTTCCATATTTACTAGAATCATCATTTATAAAACTTAAAGTATCCCCTAAAACAAAATTTGAACTAATAGAAATTGTTGCACTTTCAATAGTACTACTATCTGTATCCCCAATTGTTACTGAAGGTGAAATAATAATAGGCGCATCATGTTCTGTGTATGTTGTAATTACGTTTAAAGTTGAATTTACCCATGTTGTTCCATTTGTTAGGGTTAAATTTGTATTTACATCACTTCCACTTACTTTATTTTCAACACTATTTCCAGTACCTTCATCCATTGACCAATAAGCTAATAAACCTGTCTCTTCTCCAGTTAATCTTGCAGTTTGTAAAGTAGATATTTCTTGTGCCGTTTTTACTTCATTCCAGATTGAAATTTCATCTAATTTCCCATCAAAAAAACCGCCATTTGTTGAATCTTGTACATATCCACCAACAGTTACGTTATAAGTTGAATTACCATAATTTGCTGAAGTTGCATGGGTCAAAGTAGTTTTTAAAACTCCATTAGCGTATATTTTAACTTCACCTTTTACTGAATCACCTGTAATTGCCAAATGAGTCCAATTTCCTGTACTTAAAATTCCACTTAAACCATAATCAACTCCACCACTTATAGAATTCCAAAACGTTAATGTATTTCCATTTTTAATAAATATTTCAAAGGCATCATTTTGTCCAACTAAACTTCTAATAGGAATATTTGAAGTTAAACTATCTGGATTTATCCAAAATGAAACAGTATATTTAGAAATATCATTTAATATACTGCTATTTGTTGTTAAATAATCATTAGTTCCATCTAAATCTACTGCATAAGGATTACTTGAAACTGAAATTGTCGGTGCATCATTTACAATCATCGTTGCAGTTGCTGAAATCACTGGAACTGTTGTATCTGTAGGCATTCCACCATATTCAATAATTGCATATTGTAAAGTTGTTGAACTTGAAGGTAAATCATTCCATTTCCCAGGATTTGAACCTGTAGCATAAAACTCTGCCGCATCTTCATTTCCTGAATTATTTGGCTCACCACTATTCCAGTTTGTATATGACATTGTTTGACCAGCTTCTGGACCTGTTACCCATTTCCAAGTTCCTTCAACCGCTGCATCACTTCCTCCAATCCAAGCATCAGATGGAAGTTTTGATAAAATAAATGCATTTTCATCAGCACTTGTTATTGTTGCTAAATAACCTTGCATTCCATATAATGTCTGAGTTTGTGCAAAAGCTTTTGCCTGATCCCATGTTTTACCTGATGTAAAATATGCAACTTCATAATAATGCCCATTTCCACTATATGGAATTGCAGATCCTACTGTAAAACTAAAACTTCTATCAGTTGTATCTGAATTTACTTTACTAAATTTTACACTTTTTAGTGCTGCTTCATATTGTGAAACAGTAGCTGTGCCTGATAGAGTTAAAATTCCAGTTGAACTATTATATGAGCTAGTAATTGAGCCCATTGTTGAACTATCATTTGTAAAACTTAATGTATCACCTGAAACAAAATTATTGATTTGTATTTTTGCTTGACTTATATTATGATTTTCAACATCAAATAAAGTTAAAGCAGGTGCAATAATTTCACTTGATGTTGTTGTACCATCATGAGAAGCTAAGTTACCAACAGTTAAAACAGGTGCTTCATCTACTAAATAATCAGCTGTTACATTTGAATTTGAATCAATTGGAGTTAATCCATTAGATACGCTTGCTAAAGTTTTAGAAGCACTTGAAGTATCAGCATCATATGCATCATCTAAACCATCCATATCAACATCTGTACCAAGTGGTGCGATATATCCAGATAAAGTTTTTGGATTAGAAACTCCAAAACCACCTGCTACTTGAGCTTCTACATTATCTAATACTCCATCATTATCTGAATCAGTATCAAGTCTATCTACTAGACCATCACCATCTGTATCAACATCTTGTCTAACATCAGCTCCAAATGCAAAATTAACATATGTTTCATTAGATAAATAATCAAATTTAATTTGATTAAATTCTCCAGCTATTTTTATAACTGCAAATCCTTCAGCTCCTGTTAGAATTCTTGTAATTGGATCATAACTTATACTTCCACCACCTGTTGCTGTTGAAAAAAGAATTTCAATATCATTATAAAATTGAATTTGTACAGGTGTACTAGGATTACCAATTGATGAAAATGATAATACAGGATTTAATATAGTACTACTAAAATCTAAAGTATTAATAGATGCTAAATCATTTCTAATTGTAGGATTACTATTTGGAACATTGTACTCACTAGGAAATGTACTATGACTAAACATTGAAGAAGTTGTAGCGATATTTAAAGCAGTTTGATCTAAGTTAGTTAAAGTATAAGTAAATCCTATTCCATCAATATTTCCAGTTGCAGTATTACCTGAAATACTATAACCTCCTGCCCATTGGAAATTTTCAGTTGATTCATTTATATCTAAAATTCCATCATTATCATCATCAATATCATTACTATCTTTTACACCATCATTATCAAAATCTGAAAAAATATTTATTGTTGATGTGTCCGTTAAACTATTCGCTGCTCCATCATTTACTATCCATGAAATTGTTCTTGAACCATCCGAAAGATTTGATGAGCTAGAATGATAAGTTACATTTCGTAAAGCTAATTGAAATTGTGCTTTTGTAGCTGTATTACCACTTGAAGTCAATGTTAATACGCCTGTTGAACTATTATAATTTGCTACAATATTTCCGTATGTTGTTGCATTATTATTTGTAAAACTTAATATATCTCCTGCTATAAATCCATTTGAAATAGATATTGTGGCACTTGATAAAGTTGCGTTATCTACATCATCTAAAACTAATGAAGGAGATATAATTGTAGCAACTGCAGTTGTTGAATTATAGTCTGTCAATATTGTTGATTCTATTGTTGGGGCATCATTTACAGAAGTTACATTATATGTTATTGTATATGTATTTGTAGAATCAACTGTTCCATCATTTACTTTAAAACCAAAAGAAGCATAATTTGTACCATTTTCATTTAAAGTAGGATTAAATCTTAAATAACCAGAATCTATATTAGCTTTTGTAATTAACTGATTTGAAGTTACATTTTGCCAAATTGAACCATTAAAATATTCTAATGTTCCTTTTGTTGCTAAAGATGTTATCTTAATACCTGATAAAGAATCTCCATCAACATCACTAAAACCAAAATCAGAAGAAACCAATAATTTTGATATATCTTCATTTGTTGTTATTGTTTTATTTGATCCTATTGGAGCATCATTAACTGCTGTAATATATATTGTGCTAGAAGCAGTTGAAGATAAATTACTTGAATTAACAGCTGTAATATTATAAGTTCTTGTGGCATCAGGAGCATCTGAAGAATTTGAATATGCAATTTGATTTGAAATATTACTTACAACAGCATCTGTAACTTTGTTACCAAAAACTCTTACATTATCTATATAAAGTTTACCCCCTGCAGCTTTTCCTCCAGAAGCATCATAAGTTCCATTTACAAAAACAAATTTATATGTTCCAGCTGTTGAGATTGTTGTTGCTTTTGTAGTCCATTCGGTGTTAGAACCTCCCGTAGCATCTAATACTTCGATTTGTGCACCAGTAGTTACATTAACAATATAACCAAAAGCATCAAAATCATCTCCTCCTGCATATGCTCTCCAATCAAAATAAATAACATCTCCTGCTGAAGCTTCAAAATTATTACTATAAACAGCAGGACCATGAACTACATCATAACCATTTAAGGTAGTCATTGAACTACTTAATTCCAGTGAATAAGAACCATTACTTGTAGTAACAGTTGAAATTTGAGTATTATAAGAAGCTCTCGATGGTACGTCATTATCATTTCCACCAGAATTTTGATTGTCAGTATATGTACTTGTATCATTAGACGTAAAACCTGCGATTGAGGTAACCCCTAAATTTATCATTTGATTCATAGCTGTCCAACCAGTAATAGCCCCTGTTTCAAAACTTGGATTAGTAAATGCACTTACAAAATTAATTCTTAATTTTTGACCATTTAATCCATTGTATGTAGAATCAATACTTCCAATATTTTCTGTACTAGAGCCATTACCTAAGTAAACAGAAGATCCAACAAAAGAAATTGCTCCAGAAGCATTAACATTGGCTGCATTTGTTAAAGCTAAAGTTTCAGTAGATTTTGAACCTGTAATCGAGTATTCTATGTATTTACCATCATAACTTATCCCATTAGAAATAGTTACACTACTATCAATTATTGAAGGAGAACTTTGTTCTATATAAGTACGATTATTTAAATTTGTAATTGATGGAGTACCTAGTTCAGATTTATAAGCATTTACAGA